>NZ_RIBP01000001.1 GCF_007273535.1 Niallia circulans | reverse complement strand
TGTTCCAATAGTTTAATTTCATCAATGCCCATCTTTAACCTGCACCACAAGTGTATTCCGCCATGTGGAAAGAAATAATCAACTTGGTCTTGCAATAACTCTGTTATGCTTTTTATCATTATATCTCTTTTCTGTTCGAGCCTAATCTTTAAGGATTGAATATGCGTTTCAAAGTATTCAGAACGAAGAAATTCATTGCCTAACCACTGTGAAAAAATAGAATGTCCAAAATCAAATTGCTGTTTAGCATCGGAAAGTCTTTCAATAACTGGCTGAGGTCCGATTACCCAGCCAATTCTAAAGCCTGATGCGGCAATTTTGGTTAAGGAGCTTATGTACAATACATTTCCATTTTCATCTAAAGACTTCAATGATGCTGTATCTTCCCCTGTGTAGTTAAGGAGGCTGTATGGATCATCCTCCACAATCGGTATGCCAAACTCAGAGGACAAATCTAATATTCTTTTTCGTTTTGCGACAGACAGCAATGTTCCTGTAGGATTTTGAAAAATAGGGTTAAGAAAAATCATTTTTATTTGATGCTTTTTGTGCAGATCAATTAATTCCTCTGGGTTAATACCATTTTTGCTTATATCCAAATGAAACACATTCAGCCCTGCTGACTTGAATATCGGGAGACTGTAATGATAAGACGGATTTTCGATCACTACTGCATCTCCTGGCTTAAGCAAACACTCAATAATCAAGTGTATTGCCTGCTGTGCTCCAGAGGTAACGAGAATAGATTCTGGATTGGCATTAATCCCTTTATATCGCTTCACATGCTCTCCAATCGTTTCTCTCAGGCAGATATTCCCTTGAGGATGATCATAGCCTAAATGCCCTGAAAATTCTCCAGATTTAATAATCTTACGAACATATTCCTCTGGCATAAGTTCATCGGACAGCTCACCACTGGCAAAATTCACAAGACTTTCTTCTTCAGAAATATTTCTAATGTGCTGAGCAACAGGCATATTAGCCTGAAAAGACCCTCTTTCAATATACTTGTTCCAGCTTGGAATACGTTTTTTCGCAAGTCCCCAAATATCCTTGCTGACAACCGTGCCACTGCCTCTTCTTTTTTCCACAAGTCCATTTGCCTCAAGCTCTGCATACGCAGCAACAATCGTACTGCGGTTAACCTTATAAGCCTCTGCAAGCTTGCGCTCGGACGGTAATGGTTTATCAATCGGAAACAGTCCATTTTGGATGCCTTTTTCCATATAATCTGCAATTTGTTTATAAACTGCCTTACTGTTATTTTTATCTGGTTTCCATTCCATATTTTAAATCTCCAGCTATTATAGTTTTTTATACTAATCTTAATATATCACCCACTGTTTTCACCATCCACTTTAGAATAGAATAGACCCTCAATTAAAAAAAGACCAGGTTACAAAACCTGATCTTTCTACGATCAAAAACGGCCTGCGTTATGACCCTTTTCAACCGCTTTTTCTGATGCCTTTGTTATCTACTATTATCTTTCACAAGCATAGTTATCCTTGTCTCTATCCATTTTCGATTGATACGCTGGATGGGAAGAATCTACTCCATTTGGATATACTGCTCGAAGCTCCGTACAGTTTGCAAAGTACTCAGACCCACTGCTTGAAGATGTTGTACTCGCTGTAGTTTGGTTTGAAGATGATTGACTTGAAACATTAGCAGAAGCGGTTGTTGCTTCTTTTTTTGCGCTTGCTAAATCACCTTCTAAGTCACTTACATTATTCTTTAACGTTTTAATTTCCTTCTCTAAATCCGTTACATTATCTTCTAGCTTCTGTTTATCTTTTTCCAAGGACTCTTTTTGAACATTTAGATCCTTTTCCGCAGACGTGCCATCCTCTACCTTTGCGCTTAGTTCTTTATTATCTGCAGTCAATTCTTTATTTTTTGAAGTAAGTTCAACATTAGTAGACTCAAACTCCGTCAGTTTAGTGTTGAGCTTTTTAACTTCTGCCTGCAGTTTTGTATTAGCCTCTAAAGATTCATTTAATTTTTGAGTCTCTCCACTATCAATATATGGAACCCCTATAGAAAAAAATAAAATGCCTCCAATTAAAGGAATTAGTAGCAGAAGCTTAGAAATTCTCTTTTGTCTGTTTTTAAGCTTTCGAATAAAATGAAACACCAAATAACAAATAGCAAAAATAAAAAGAAATAAACCGATGTAAACCAATGATTCCAAAATTAAGCACCCCAATAAAATATAATAAAATGGTAATCTTTCTCTTACATGTTACTTTATTACTAGTTTTTCGGCTACTATTTTTCCCATAAATCTATAAAATTATTTCCAGAAAACTATTTACTACTGTTTGATACTGTTGTTACATACTAATTTCTATCAACTGGAAAAACAATTTAGTATAATTGTATTATTCTAGATTTAAGGAGATATGCAATTGAAGAAGCTCATCAAGAATAAATATATATGGTCATTTTTGACATACCTGTTTATCATGACAATTTTGCCAATCGGAATCCAACTGCTTTTGGATTTGTTTAGAGTGGGGACGACAAAGAGCATTTCATTTGGAAGTTACGAAATTAGTACCGCCATGATGAGCGTTATCCTTAACTTTCTCATTCTGTTTATCATCTTAGGCTTTATTATGTTCCTTTATTTCAAAACATCTTTATTTCAATGGAGAAAACCGATTATAAAGGGGAAGGATTTCCTTTATGCCCTTTTTGTTTTCATCGGAGGAAAATTTGTAACCGTCATTGTTATGGTCATTATTGCTTTGTTGTTTGGTTTAAATATGGAGGAAGCTCCCCAAAACCAACAAGCGGTAGAGGTATTAATTCATACTAGCTATATTACAATTATTCAAGTTACTATACTTGCACCTATAATTGAAGAATTCTTCTTCCGTAAAGTGATTATCGGCCATGTTTTTTCCAAATACAAATATGTGGGCCTTATTTTCAGCTCCCTTTTGTTTGGTGGAATGCATATGATGGCTGGTTTCTCTTTAACTGGAATGATTTTGTATAGCGGGTTAGGGTTTTTCTTAGGACTCGTGTATATAAGAACAAATCGGATCGAAACGTCCATTATTGCGCATGGTTTTAATAACTTAGTATCGTACTTATTAGTGCTGTTAATTAGATGAAAAAACTCCCTTTCTTCAAACAAAACAAAGCTTTATTTCCAACGAAATAAAGCTTTGTTTATTATCTTTCATAAGCAAAACGGGCTAGAAATTGCTTTGTCCGTTCCTCCTTTGTTTGTTCGAACACTTCTTTTGGAGTACCTTGTTCGACGATGACACCGTCCTCCATAAAGACGATTCTATCAGCGATATCATAAGCAAAGCTCATTTCATGTGTAACGATAACCATCGTTACTCCTTCTTCAGCAACCTTTTTAATTACCTCTAATGTTTCTCCAACAAGTTCAGGATCAAGGGCCGAAGTAGGCTCATCAAACAAGATAACCTCTGGATTAAGTGCCAATGCTCTTGCAATGCCGACACGCTGCTGCTGGCCGCCGGAAAGCTGGTGTGGATAGGAGTCTTCCTTCCCCTTTAAACCAACCTTCTCCAACAGCTCTAATGCCTTATTATATGCTGCCGCCTTTGACACCTTTCTTGCGATGACTAGACCCTCCATAATGTTTTCGATTGCTGTCCTATGAAGAAAAAGGTCATATTGCTGAAAGACCATTGCAGTTTTTCGGCGAATTTCCAGGATATCCTTGGAGGTCGCCTTTTTGAAGTGGACTTTTTTATCACTAATTGTTAGCTCACCGTCATCTGCCCGTTCAAGAAAGTTTAAGCATCTTAAAAAAGTCGTTTTTCCTGAACCACTTGGACCTAAAATGACAACAACCTCACCTTTTTTAATTTCCAAGTCAACGCCTTTAATAATTTCATTTTTACCGAACCGTTTGGAGATATTTTTAATTGTAATCATGCGAAGCTTCTCCTTTTGCTGCGGCTGAAATAACGCTCATAGCCGGATGATATCCCTTCCAGTGCTGCACACATAGGCCAGTAGATTAACGATACAGCCACATACGCTTCAAGGAAACGGTAGTTAACATTTGCCTCAATCAGAGCACCGTTTAATATATCCACAACCGAAACCATGGAAACTAATGAAGAAGCCTTAATAAGAGAAATTAATGTGCTGTTAATCATCGGAAAGGCGATAGGAAATACTTGTGGAATCACTACTCTCTTGATGACCTGCACTCTTGATAATCCTACCGAATAGGCAGCATCGAACTGACCCTTCGGAATGGCTGAAAGCGCCCCTCTGAATATCTCTGACAGACCGCTTGTTGCGTATAAGGTCAAGGCAAAAATCGCAACCCATCTCCTATCAATATTCTTAAAGCTTATGTCCCAGGACATGGACTTTGCCAGCTGTTCCAGCATGTCTGAACTGATAATATACGTAACCAATAAGATAAGAATGACGGGAATTGCTTTAAAAACAGTCACAAACCATTTGAAAAATGTGGAAAGGACAGGAATTTTATAAAATCGTACAAGTGCAATAACAAGACCAATAACAGATCCTAGCAGGAGCGGCACGAACCCTAACAGCAGCGTTGTTGGCAGATAATGCAATGCAGCTGTAAATGCCTTAAACATAAATGGGAAATCGAAGTCCATTTATACCTCCCCCTTTCTTATTTCGTATAATCTGCTCCAAGAATCTCTTCAGATATTTCGGAAAGCTTTCCTTCATCAATTAATTCTTCAAGGGCGCCGTCTATATCTTCCTGAAGCTTTGTATCATCTTTGCTGTAAAGATAATATGTTTTAGAAACATAGGCAGGCTCTCCTAATGTTTTTAAATCTGCTTTAAATTGCTCATTTAATTTGTTTACATCGAACTTAGTCAGCAATGTTGCATCTATTGTGCCTGTCTGAAGATCCTTGACAAGTACTTCATTTGATCCGCTGCCGTATACAATATTAATCTTCTTATCATGCTCTTTGTTGTATTGTTCCAATATATAGGCATGATTGCTTCCAGTTGATGTGTAAACTGTCTTTCCTGCCAAATCATCTAATGACTGGAAGTTGTTTTTTGAATTTGCATCAACAACAATATAGCTTGTATAATCTGTATAGCCTACTTTCCCATACAAATATTTGGCCTGTCTTTCATCATTGATTTCATACTGATGTGCTGCCAAATCAACTTTATTCGCATCAAGTGCTGGTAATATATTTTTAAATTCATATGACTCATATTTAAATTTATATTGTGGCAGCTTTTCATCAACTGCATCAAGAACTGCTTTTTCATAGCCTGTCAGTTTTCCGTTTTCATCTAAATAGACAAACGGCTGATAGGCATTTCCAGTTCCGACGATAATTTCTTTTGCATCAGAATCATTGTTCCCAACACTGGCACTTTCTGTGTTTTCACCTTTTCCGCAGCCTGCTAGTACTAATCCAAGCGCAGCAGTTATTCCAATAATCTTCCAAGTCTTATATTTCGGCAGTATTCTCATGCTATTTCCCACTTTCATCTGTTTTAATTTACTTTGTTTTTTCCATTTGGCAACAGCAGCAGCTTCTTACCATTTGGTAAAATTGGTGTTCTAATGCTTTTTTTGCTTCTTTTCGGGTACCGATATTTCTTTTCGATCAAACCAAACAACTGCTCTAAGCCAATGCTCAACACGATAAAGATAACAGCGGCAATGAAATAGCCTTCCATGACTCGATAGTATAAAGCCCCTAAAGTCTGAACCTTGCCCATTACATCTAATATTCCTAAAGAAAAGGCAAGAGACGTGTCTTGCAGCAGGTTGATAATAGACGTTCCAAGGCTCGGCATCGCTATCTTACTTGCTTGGGGTATCAGCACTCTTCGATAAGTCTGCCCTTTCGTTAGCCCTATTGAGGCTGCTGCTTCATACTGTGATGCAGGAACACTCAATAGGGAAGATCGGAAAATTTCAGAAAAGAATGCAGCTGCATTCAAGCCATAGGTTATATAGATGAAGTAGATTTTTTCCCACTGTGATAGGTCAATCCCAATAGAACCGAGCAAACTGGGAAGACCATAAAAAACGATGAACATTTGAACAAGTATTGGTGTTCCTCTTACAAAGGAAACATATACAATACATAATTGGCTTAATACAGGCACCTTTTCTATCCGGAGATAAGCAATCAGTAAACCTATAGCAGCTCCAATTAAGGTTGCGAATAATACGATCAAAAGGGTCGTAGGAAGGGCACTCAACACTTTTGGGAAAAGGGTAATAACGTATTCCCATTTAAAAAACTCTCCCATGGGCTGCCTCCTTTCTTGTTATACAGAAGTCTTTTCCGCTTTGGCATCGCTAAACGGCGGTGTCCCAAGAATATTTTCATCGAAGCGTTCTGGAATCAATACTTTATACATCAGAATCCCAATGTCGCCATCATTTTCATGCTGAAAATATTCCTTATATCCTTTCCGTTTGTACATATCCAAAAGCCAAGGATGCTTTTTGCCAGAAGTTCCAAGCGTAAAAGCAGGTGCCTTAAATGTGTCACGCAGCAGTGTATTTTCTACATATTCTAATAATTTATTTCCGATTCCCTGTCCGCTCAAGTCTGGTGCAGTAGCAAACCACCAAACAAATGGATAGCCTGACACTGGTGCTGTACTCTCCCACGGAAAGCGGATTGTTAAAGTCGAGATAAGTCTCCCGTCCCGTTCTAAAACAACAGCAGTAGAATTGACGATATTCTCTGTTACCATTTCTAGCGTGGCTCTTGTGGATGGCCAGTTGATGCCAAGTTCTCCAACCGACTTGAATGCACTAGACAATAATTCTAGAAATGCTGGGGCGTCTTCTTTTGTTGCGATGCGAAAGATATCTTCACTCATACAAATTCTCCATTCTGTGTATTTTTTTAAAGATATTGGTTTACTTCCTTCTAGTTATTGAAAGTCAAGTAGCATAATGCCAACCATTTGCGTAAGCCTCCGCTCCTTCCTTGTTCTTATCTATCTATATCCATGTATCCTGATTGGATATGTATAATATAATATGTTTTTCGCTTCTTGACTAATTAGTATTAATAAAGTGTTCATTCAATAAAACTAATAATCAATTAAAACTTATGTGTTTACTTGGTTTATAATCCGTTTGGGGCCACTTTTTTTGGTTCTTCCCAGATAAAATCAGGTATTTCCTTTCGTAAAACAGGCAGTACTTCCTCGGAAAACCGCTGAATTTGCTCCTTCTGTTCTGCTTCACTAAGACCATCAAGACTCAATCCTTGCACTTGATGGCCAAATGCTTCATGGTATAGCAGAATCTTTTCGATAATAGCATCTGCTGATCCGACTAAGGACGGTCCATTTTCAACATAGTCTTCTAAATTTTTAAATGGTGAATTATTATGCTTAGAAGCATCCGTATTCATAAAAGCATTATAATAGGGCCGATACTTTTTGATTGCCTCTTCCTTTGTGTCTGCAATATATAAACTGCCTGCCCCAGAGCCGATTATTGCCTTCTGCGGGTCATGACCGTAATATGCCAACCTTTCTTTATAATGGTCAATTAGCTGCTTATATTTTGCAATTGGGTGAAAGACATTGGAAGAAAATATCGGATCGCCGTTTTTAGCTGCTAGTTCGGTCGAAGCTGTGCTAGATGCACTTCCATGCCAAATAGGAATGCTCTTCTGATATGGTCTTGGCTCAATTGTGACATTCTGTAGTGGTGCTCGGTACTTGCCGCTCCAATTAACAGACTCCTCTGACCATAATCTTTTTAACAAATCATACCTTTCTGCAAGGGACTCCCATTGTTCTTCCTCTGTAATTCCAAATAGAGGGTAATGACGTGGATCATTCCCTTTTCCTATAATCAAATCTAGTCTGCCTCTTGATAATTGATCTACTGTCGCAAAATCCTCGGCAACCCGGACTGGATCCAAGACACTTAATACAGTTACGGTCGTCAACAAACGTATTTTTGTTGTTTTTGCGGCAATATTAGCAAGCACTACAGCAGGTGAAGAGGAAAGGAATGGCGGACCATGCCTTTCCCCAACTCCAAAGCCGTCAAATCCTTGCTTTTCAGCCAATACAGCTTGATTAATGACATTTTCCAGCTTCTGATGGGTAGTAAATGTTTCACCGCTGATTGGATTGGTGTTATTACTAATTAGCGAAAATAAGATAAACTTCATCATACTCCCCCATTTTCATCTTTTATTATGGTTTATTATTACTTATTAATAAAAACATCATTAAAAAGTGGGTATCCTTGTGAATCAAAAGTTAGACCTTCCACATCATTAGAGGTTGCTACAGTATATGGGAATACATAGATAGGAATAAAATATCCTTGGCCAATTAGTTTTTGCTGGACCTGTTTGTATAATTCCACTCTTTTGTCTGTATCTGTTTCTAGCTCGCCTTCTTCAAGCCACTGATCAATTTCATCGTCATGAAGTCTAGCAAGGCTCGACCCGCCATTTTCAGGAAGATTATCAGAATGGAAGAATAGACGAAGAACATCCGGATCTCCCGCTACCCTGCTGTTGCCGATAACATCATAATCATTACCATTTTTTGTAATATTATAGTATTCTGCTGATGTAGTAATCTCGAGTTTAACTCCTATTTCCTTTACTTGCTGCTGTATGATGGTAGCAATATCGTGACGCTTCTCCCTGTTGACATTACTGTCTATTAAGCGAAGTACCAGCTCTTTACCGTCTTTTTCTCTTACGTCTTCACTGTTTTTCTTCCAGCCAAGATTTTCTAAGCGTTTGTTTGCATCCTCTACGTCAACCTTGCCTGTATTTTCAAGTGATTTGTCATACCCTAATATGGTTGGTGTTATAACAGACCATGCCCGCTGATATGTTCCTAAATAGAGCGTATTGACGATATTATCGACATCAATTGTTTCTTGCAATGCAATTCTGGCATCAAGCTCGTTCCACGGTGCATTTTCTGGGTTAATAAACAAGCCATATGGCATGCCTGCCGTTTCTGTTTCAAAAATTTTCAAGTTGCCATTTGCTTTAATAGACTTCAAGTCTTGAGGCGGTACTGTTTCAACAGCATTCAATTGATTGCTTTGAACACTGCCAATTCTTGTTGCCTCTTCTGGAATAATTTTGTATATGAGCTTATCTAAATAAGCTTTTCCTTCATGTTCAGCAAATGGTGCCTTGCCTGTGTAATCATCGTATTTTTCCAACACAATTTCATTATTTTCATCCTGACTGACAAACTTAAATGGACCAGAACCGACTGGATTTGTTGCAAGCGACAATCCATACTTTTCAGCACCTTCTTTGGAAACAATCGCTAGTTTTGGCTGACTTAAATTACTTAAGAAGGTCGCTGCAGGCTCAGAGAAATGAATTTTCACGGTATAGTCATCCACCACTTCTGATGACTCATAATTTTCAATAAGTGCATAGGCACTTGCAGCCTTTGTTTCAGGATTTACAATGCGGTCAAAGTTATATTTGACAACCTCGGCATTAAATTTGCTGCCATCATGGAAGGTAACATCATCTCTTAATTTAAACGTGAAGGTTTTTTGATCATCTGAAACCTCCCAGCTTGTCGCAAGCCATGGTTCAATCTTGTTATCCTCTGTCTGGTAAACAAGCTTTTCATAAATGCTGTTATTCACCCTTGTTGAAACAGCCATTCCGCTAGTATGAGGATCAAGACTATCAGGCGGTGTTGCTAAGCCATAAACCAATTCTCCGCCTTCTTTAGGTACAGCATCTCCACTGGCAGATGTATTTTCATTTGATTGCTGGCAGGCTGTTAACAGCAGCAAAACTCCAAGCATATAAAATAAGATTGATTTTCGCAATCGAGTTAATCTCATCATCTATTCCCCCTTGAAACAATTGTTTTTTCGCTCTAACACTAATTAATTGATAACGGATAGTGGCAAGCTGTATATCTACCTATTTCAATCTCCTTTAATGCCGGTTCTTCCTTAGCACATTTTTCTGTAGCAAAAGGGCATCTTGTTCGGAAGCGGCAGCCTGAAGGCGGATTTGCAGGTGAAGGAATTTCTCCTTCTGCTATTAGCTTCTTTGTCCTTTTTCCATTTGGAATAGAGTCAATCAACACTCTTGTATATGGATGTGCTGGCTCCTGAAAGATGGCTTTACTTGGAGCAATCTCCACAAGCTTGCCTAAATACATCACACCGACTCTGTCAGAAATGTGCTGGACGACACCTAAGTCATGACCGATGAACAAGTAAGTTAAACCCAATTTTGCTTGGAGGTCTTGAAGCAAGTTAATTATTTGAGCCTGTACAGAAACATCCAAAGCGGAAACAGCCTCATCTGCCAATATAAATGCTGGATTTAGTGCTATCGCTCTAGCAATTCCGATTCTTTGTCGCTGCCCACCTGAAAACTCATGAGGGTATCTGGATACCCATTCTCGCTTTAATCCGACTTGTTCAAGCAGCTCCTCCACCCTTGCTTGTATTTCCTGTTTTGACAGATTTAAATGCCACTTTAACGGCTCCGCGATAATCTCACCTATTTTTAGACGAGAGTTGACAGAGCTATAAGGGTCTTGAAAGATCATCTGCATTTCTTTGCGGTATTTGCCCATTTTTTTGCTGCTGAGACCTGATAATGGACTACCCGCGTATAGCACTTCACCGCCAGTCAATTTTTCTAGCTGCAAAATGGCTCTTCCTAGTGTCGATTTGCCACTTCCAGATTCTCCAACTAAGCCAAATGTTTCGCCTTTATTAATAGTAAATGACACATCATCTACAGCTTTCACCTGTTTTTTTGCTAATGAAAATCCTCTACCAATCGGGAAATGCTTGCTGACATGATGAACATCCACTAATATTTCAGTGCTAGCTGGCTCCGGTTTCGTAACATTAACCACCTCAAATTCTTCCTTTTCTGAATAACTCAAGCTCCATTCGGGCTTTGTGACTAATTCCTCGGAATAAAAACAAGCAGCATAGCGATCATTAACTTTTTCAAGATTTGGTCTCACCCGCTTGCATTGTGTATTCGCAAATGGACAGCGCGGATGAAATAGGCATCCTTCCGGCAGCTCATTTAAGCTAGGAATACTGCCTTCAATTGAGTAAAGCTTTCCTTTATTTGCTGTGTCCATCTTTGGAATAGATTTAAGCAGTCCTCTTGTATAAGGATGATGTGGTGTGTGAAATAACTGAGAGACAGTTGCATTCTCCACAACCTCACCTGCATACATTACGACAATTCTGTCGGCAAGCTCTGCCGCAATTCCTAAGTCATGCGTAATCAGAAGCAAGCCCATATTAAATTCATTCTTTAATGACTTTAATAACTCAATGATTTGCAGCTGAATCGTAACATCCAATGCTGTAGTCGGCTCGTCAGCGATTAGCAAATCGGGCTCACAGGAAATGGCCATAGCAATCATGGCTCTTTGCAGCATTCCTCCTGAGAATTCATTAGGAAATTGCTTCATTCGATGCTCTGGCTCAGAAATACCGACTTTTTTGAGTAAGTTGATTCCCTTTTGCCAAGCTGCCTGTTTCGATAAACTTTGATGTTTTCTTATCATTTCCGTTATTTGGTGGCCAATTGTGAAAACTGGGTCAAAGGCAGATAACGGCTCCTGGAAAATCATCGCGATTTTCTTTCCTCTTATATGCTGGAGCATCTTTTCGTCAATAGAAGTTAGATTTGTTCCTTGAAAAGAGATATCTCCATTAGAAATTCTTCCATTTTCATATTCTATTAATCTCATAATGGCTTTCGATGTGATTGTTTTTCCACTTCCAGATTCACCGACTAAGCAGACCGTTTCACCAGCTTTAATAGACAAATTAAGGTCAGAAATTGCCGTTATGCTGCCTGTTTTCGTCTTAAACTCTATGTTTAACTTGTTAATATCAAGCATTAAGCATTGTCTCCTTTCTGCTTTTTCTTCGGATCAAGGAAGTCGCGGAGACTGTCGCCGATTATATTTGCTGACAACACAAAGGATGTAATTGCAATACCTGGAAATGTAGCAATCCACCACGCAGCTGCCAAATAGCCTCTACCCTGTGACAATAATGTGCCCCAATCAGGAACCTCATGGACAACACCCAAGCCTAAAAAGCTCAATCCTGCTCCAAGCAGTATGGAAGAACCTAACCCATTTGTTGCCATGACGAGCAGTGGTGAATAGGCATTAGGAAGGATATGGCGAAAAAAGATAACGAAATTGCTTACTCCAATTGATTTTGACGCAATCACAAAGTTACGGCTTTTTAAAGTAAGGATTTGGCTGCGCATCAACCTTGCATATCCCGGTACAGCGGCTATAGATATGGCCAGTATTATATTCATTAGACTTGGTCCCAATGCGGCTGCAAATGCAAGGGATAGGAGCATGCCTGGGATTGTCATTAATATATCAATAATCCGCATGAAAATAAGATCAACTATTCCTCCTGCATAACCAGCAACAGAACCGATTATCATCCCTGTAGCAGCGGCAGCAATTACTGATAGAAAACCAATTATTAAGGACGTTCTGCTTCCATAGACAATCAAACTGAAAACGTCACGGCCAAAATAGTCTGTTCCTAAGAAATGAACGCCTGAAGGTGCTTGCATTATTTCATCTGTAAACATTTTTGTTGGTGCATATGGTGCTATCCACTGTGGAAAAACTGCACAAATCATTAAAAAAAGGATAATGCCGCAAGCCGCATAAATAAAAGCATGCTCCGGGAGAAAAATCCTGCTTCTCTTTTTAATAACAGAAAGCTTTTTGATTTGGCCGGTCAATACCGTTTCTTTCAAGTGAGTTACACCTCCTAAAATGATTTTCGGACACGAGGATCAATAACAGAATAAGAGATATCTACTAAAAAATTGATGGTTATATATACGATGGCTGAAAAAAACACAACTCCTTGGACGACTGGCAGATCCTTCGCAGTTATCGCATCTGCAACCAATCTTCCAATTCCTTGCCTTGAAAATACTGTTTCAATAACAACTGCTCCGCCCAGCATATCCCCGATCATCATTCCGATAATCGTAATGGATGGAATTAACGCATTTCTTAATGCGTGTTTATACATAACAGCTCTTTCTGATAGCCCCTTTGATCTTAATGTGAGAATATATTGCTCATTCATAACCTCCAGCATGCTGTTTCTGACCATGCGGACAATCGCTCCAGAACCGACAAGCCCTAATGCAATAGAAGGCAGAACTAGCGTAATCCAACCGTCTGATCCTATTGAGGGGAACCAGCCGAGTGTGACAGAAAAAATTAGAATTAATAAAATACCTGACCAAAAGGTAGGCATTGAAATGCCAAATAAACCTATTAATCTAGCAACATAATCGATAACACTGTTATGGTGAATGGCTGAAAAAACCCCTAATGTAATACCAAAAATAATGGAAAGTATCGCACTTACGATGGTTAGGGCAATGGTGGCAGGAAACTGTGTAATGATTTTGTCTAAAACTGGCGCATTATTAACGATGGAGTGTCCAAAATCTCCTTTTATAATATTTTTTAAATATTCAAAAAACTGAGTGTGGAAAGGCAGGTCTAAACCTAGCTCTATCCGTAAATTAGCGGCCATTTCAGGTGTGGCACCTGTTCCTTCCAACATTTGATCTACCGCATCTCCCGGGAGGGAATAATTGATGAAGAACACTAACAACAAAGACCCTAGCAGTACAAAACCGGCAGCAATCATTCTATTTACAATAAATTTCCCCATAGACTAATTACCCGATTATACTTCTAGTGCTGTATTTGTACTATTTTGATTGCTTGGCTTTTTAATCCCTAAATGTTCTCGTAATGTGCTGCCTGTATATTCCTTCTCGTAAATGCCTCTTTCCTGTAAGATAGGCACAACCCTTTCCACAAACTCTCTAAATTGGCTTGGAATATCAGAGTTTATAATAAAACCATCTGCTCCACCGCTTTCAGACCAGGTTTGAATCTTATCTGCAACAATTTCCGGAGTACCAATAAATGTACTTCTCGGTACAGCAACCTGCTGGGCTACTTGACGGAGTGTCAGCTTATGCTCTTTTGCCATTTTCTTAATTTTATCTGTTGTACTCTGGAAAGCTTCTTTACCTGCATCCCCAATTTCCGGGAATGGCTCATCTAGTGGAAAAGTACTGAAATCGAAATGATCAAAAAACCTGCCAAGATAGGTAATGGCATTAGCAATTGGAACTAAGCTGATAAAATCCTCATATATTTTGTGTGCTTCCTCCACTGTGTTTGCAACTATCGGGCTAATTCCCGGAAAGATCAGAATCTCTTCATGTCCGCGTCCATTTTGTGCTGCTTTTGCTTTTACATCGCGATAAAATTCAATCGCTTCCTCCAGCGTTTCGTGTCCTGTAAAAATAGCGTCAGCAGACTCTGCAGCAAAGGATTTTCCTCTTTCTGATGAGCCAGCTTGAAATATGACAGGATAGCCTTGTTGCGATCTTTCCAAATTCAGCGGTCCTTTGACAGAAAAGAACTCCCCCTCGTGATTTAATTCATGCATCTTTTCTCTGTCAAAAAACTCCCCTGTTTCCTTATTTCTGACGAAGGCGCCATCTTCCCATGAATCCCAAAGCCCCTTTACGACTTGCAGATGCTCAGCCGCTTTATTATAACGGTCCTCATGTGATGGAAGGTCCTTGCCATTGAAATTTTGAGCCGCTCCTGCTGATGGAGATGTGACAACATTCCAGCCTGCCCTGCCTGAACTAATATGATCTAATGACAGGAATTGTCTTGCAACATTGAAAGGCTGGCTATAGGATGTGGATAATGTGCCGACAAGTCCGATTTTTTCTGTTGCTCCCGCGATGGCAGTGAGCAACGTAAGCGGCTCGAATCTGTTTAAAAAATGAGGTAAGGACTTTTCACTTATGGAGAGTCCATCTGCAACAAAGATAAAACTAAAATTTGCTGATTCAGCAAGCTTTGCCCTTTCTTTGTAAAATGGAAGACTGACACTAGCATCTGCAGGAACAGATGGATGACGCCATCCATCTGTTGTTCCGCCAATACCGTGAATCATTGCACCAAACTTTATTTTTTTATCATTTGCCATCATTTAGCCACCCTTCTTCTATTTAAAAAAGTAATTATTCCTATAAAAATACTCAGTATTAAGTTAAAAAATTAAACTAGTGCTTCTTTTAATGCCTCTAAATCTACTTTAAAGACAGCTTTATACTCTGGGGATACACCATCACCGATTTCAATTACAGGTACATAACGGATGCCATATTTCACTTCAAGTACATCTCTTAAAGAATCATTTTCTGTTACATCAATTTTAGAATACGCAATATTATTTTCGGATAAATAAGATTTAACCTGTTCACAATAACTGCATCCAACTTTGCTCCACACAACTACTTTTTTATTTTGACTCATTATATTCCCACTCCTTGATTATTTTTTTGTTTGAGCTTACTATCTTCTGCAAATGCTTCTTTAAGTAGCTTATAAGAATAAATTCTATCCTCAATATTTACAATTGGTGATAAGGAAATTATTTCATCAATTTCATACTTTTCAGCAAGTAAAGTTAGTTCTTTTCTTACATTTTCCTTTGTACCAGCCACATAGCCTGCTTTTTGCACAAGCAGCTGATATTCTGCTTCTCCTGCTTGACTTATTACTTTTTCTGCCTGCTCTAATGAGCCTACATTTAACTTCCTGCCATCAGCAAAAATGACTTTGACAGATTCCCTTTGCTTGATATAAGCATCCGCTTGTTCATCCCTGTCAGCAACGGCAACTGTTAATGCCAGCAGGAATTCACCTCCTCCATTTGGTGAAAACTGTTTAAATCTGTCTCTTGCTTCCTTCAGAATATTTTCTTCTCCGTTAATGAAGTAAGCGAACACAAAGGAAATTCCTAGCTTTGCAGCAAGCTCAGCACTCTCTGCGCTACCACCTAACAGGAAAATATCTGGTTTTACTTTCGGTGCAGGAGCCGCTTTTAACTCAAGTACATTTTCTTCATCATTAATAAATGAATGAAGATCAGCCAGCTTTTCTTCAAACGACTTTTGTTCCTCTCGTTTATCCTCCTGTAATGCCTTTGTTGAAAGGCTTAGGCCTCCTGGTGCTTTGCCAACACCAAGGTCAACTCTATCAGGTGCCAGTGCCGATAACACATGAAATACCTCTGCCACTTTGAATGGGCTATAATGCTGCAGCATAACTCCGCCAGATCCGATGCGGATATTTTTTGTCGATGCCAGCAGGAATCCAATTAAACTTTCTGGGGCAGAACCTGCTAATTGGTCATTATTATGATGCTCTGAAACCCAAAAACGATTGTACCCAAAAGAATCTGCAGCCTGAGCCAATTTCACTGTGTTTTGCAGACCTTGCTCTGCTTTTTCTCCTTCACCAATTGGACTCTGATCGAGAATGCTTAATTTAATGGTCAAATTTCTCACCTCACGATTGATTTTATAAATGTAGTTAATGCATCATTAAGCCTTGCTTTTGTTTCATCTGCCAAACTATAGGAATGATCCTCATTTTTTGTTACTTGGGTGTCTTGGATATACGCTCCACTATTAATATTGGAAGCTCCTAAGTTAATAAGCACAGGTTTAAGGACATAATCTATCACCAATAAATGGCCATATGTACCACCTAGAACGAGCGGCAACACTGCCTTATCCTTCAGTGCCTTTTGTGGAAGTAAGTCAATATATGTTTTGAGAATACCTGAATACGCAGCTTTATATACAGGAGTTAGGAAAATTACTCCATCACTTTTTTCAATTATTTGGTTTGCTTCTGTAATTTTTTCATTATTAAATTCAGCTTTTATTAGTGCCTCACTTGGAAGCTGATGGACTTGAATAATAGTTGGATCAATGTTTTCTTTTTCTAAAAATTCTTTTGCATAATTTAACACACCCGTTAGGCGAGAGTGGATGGAATTCCCACCAGCTACAATCGTAATTGTTGGCATTTTTACTTCCCCTTTCAAAATTCCTTCTAAACCACTTGGATTAGTTGATAATATAGATTATAATAAAGCAAATAATTCAGAAAGTATAATCAGTAAAATTAATGTCAGGATTCAGAATTACTAAATTAAGACTTAAAAGAGGTGTTTATACATGGAGATTCGTGCAATTCGCACATTCACGACTATTGTAAAATACGGCAATTTCCTTAAGGCTGCCGAAGCATTAAACTACTCACAGCCTACCATCACTCTTCATATTAAACATCTGGAAGAAGAAGTCGGTGAGAAGCTGTTGGAAAGAGGAAAAACATTGAAGATGACAGAGGCTGGCCGCCTTTTCTATGAAAGAGCCAATGCACTGTTACGCGAATACGACCGTTTAGATAAGACATTACAAGACTTAGAGGGAGGCTTAGCAGGCTTGATTCGAATTGGGGTTTCCGAGCCTACAGCCAGTCTTGAACTGCCAGCAATAATGGCAGATTTCATCCAAAAATATCCTAAAATAGAAATCTCCCTTCTTGTTGCTGACGCCAATACTTTAAGTACAATGCTTTATCAGGATGAAATTGACTTTGCTATTTGCGGTGCACCTGAAGTTTCCATGGAGAATGTTTTTAAGCCACTCTATTATGATGATATCGTGCTGCTTGTTTCTGATTCTCATCCTCTATCCACAAAAACATTAGTGGAATTAAAGGATCTTGAAAATGAAACAATATTATTTACACCTCATAATTGCCCAATTCGGATCAAAATCGAGCAAACGATTGTTGAGACTATCGGTTCTAATTATAAAAAACTGGAAATATCCAGTAGCATGGCACATAAACACTATGTTCAAGCAGGACTAGGAATTTCCCTCTTTACACGCACTGCCCATTCCTTCCCATTTCCTGGCACAAAAGTATTAGAAATCAACGGAATTGATGCTGCACCAGTAATCGGATTGTTAAGAAGGACTAATAATTTAACTGGAAAGGCTTCTTCCCATTTATTAGCTCTAATAGAAGAGTCTTTTTCCAGAAAACATACACTGCAAGAAAAAACGTATTTTTAAAAACAAAAAAAGGGCTGTTCATGGCCCTTTAGCTTGCTTTCTTTAACACTGCAGATGTTTCTCGTCCTTTTAAATCACCTAACTTAAACATAAGGATTCCGCCAATAATGATAAAGACTCCGATTTTTTGTTTAAGCGTAAATGGAATTGGGTCCGTACCGAACCAGCCAAAAGTGTCAGAAATTAAAGCAAAGCCAAGCTGTGCAAACATTACTATTGCAATTGCATATGTTGGTCCAAGCAGCTTAACTCCTGATGTTATACAATAAACCACTCCTACACCGATAAAGCCGCTTACCAGATACCACGGCTCCATGTTTGTGAAAACAAACAGCTTTCCGCCCTCCACAACAAGTCCAGTTATAAAAGAAGCCAAAAATCCCATTCCAAGCACAAGTGTTGTCGTTGTCCAAGAGCCTGCTTTCTCCATCACTTTATTATTAAATATATTTTGAACCCCAACTAATCCTCCTGCCATTATAGCAAGTAATATTCCCAGCATTTCATTTCCCCCTTACTGCTCATATATATTATCCTTTGCCATTATTTGAAGTCCTGCTCTGTCTTTAATAACGATAACCCCTTTATGTTTCTCAATTAGCCCCTCAAGGCAAAATTGCTTTATTATTCGGTTCACATGACGATAGCTTGTGCCGATAAAATTAGCTACATCTTTTAAATCAAGCCAATCAAGCCTATCAATAAATGTATGCTCCTTCACTGCCGAAACAGATAGCAAATAGCTTGCGAGTCTGACTTCAACCGGATACATTAAATTAAAGCTCATAGCTGTCGATTTCCGGTAAAATTTATGAGCAATTATGTCCAGCAGAAAAAGTAGAAATGCAGCATCATCATTCCCGTGCTTTTTCAACCATTCAAAATCAATTCTAATCATTTTTACTTTTGCAGAGGTGGCCTCAACTGTATTAAGGAGTTCAGCACCATTGACGTATTCTACATCACCAATTATTTCTAAAGGCTGCTTAAATGATAAGATGAGAATTTTTCCATCCTGTGATGTTGTATATACCTTTATTTTGCCACTAACATGGACGTAAAGAGAGCGCGCAGACTCACCTTGTGTACAAATTGTTTCTCCTTGCTCAAATTCACATAATACAGCATGTTCTTTTAAACGGTCATTAAAAATATGTGTTAATTGATGTTGCTCTAAATAGGCATGAAGCTCCCTTATGTCCTTGATTTCCTTCATATTCTCCCGCCAGTCAAAGTTTTAATAATAGTAAACCACCAATCATCATCACAATACCCATAATATCAGCAATTTTTAACTTCCGTTTCTTTATCCCAAACCATCCATTAATATCAATAACAAAGGTTATTAATAGCTGCGAAATTAACACAAAGGAAACCGTAAATGTAACCCCAATCTGCAGAATTGCTTCCATATTGCTAAAAAGTATAAAGGCTGCAAATGCTCCTCCAAACCAATAGATTGGATTAACACTTCCGACACTTTTCCAGTTTATATCTCTAGTAGCATAAAGGATTACGGCTGCCAATAAAAAGCCGGAAAACTGGGTTAAGCTTGCCGTTTGCCATATACCAATATCCTCACGAATATGGGCATTAGCTATATTTTGAATCGTTATAAACATTCCACCAAGTAAAGCAAACAGTATACCTTTCATTTATCCTTCCACCCTTCTCTTCTTATTAAAAAGAAAAATGGATAAGTTAGAAAGGACATATGTCCCTTTTTTAATAAAATGCTACATTTTATCATAACCAAGAACCTAATAACATACTATAGAATGGGAGAAAATAAAAAAAAACCAGAATGAACAGAAAGAGAATCATCGTCTCTTATCCGTCACCTGGGTCCTTATAAATTTGCAGTTATTTATTCAACTGTTTCAAAATCGGCTGCAGCTTCAATCATTCTGCCACTATTGCTGTCAGAAAGCATATACTTTTGCTGCTCCGTAAGTACAAGCAGCTTCTTCTCATCCTCTGTCAATTTCTTGACAAGGTTTTCTCTTTTGCCGCTATATGCTTCAATATCTGATTTCAGCTGGGCAATTTGATCCTTAATAGCATCCAAGCGCTTATCCTTTAGTTGCTTATCAACTTCCTCTGTAATAAGCGGCTCATCATCCGTTTCTTTCTTAAACAAAGAAAAAATAGATGTTTTTTGTTTTTTTCTTAAGCTTGCAACCATAATGTGATTCTGCCTGTCTAGCAAATAATTCTGATAGGCAGTCGATTCTAACTGTTTAATTTCTTGATTGCTTTCACTCATTTCTCTTTCGAGATGAGTAATTTCATATTTTAGCTGATTAACAGAACGATCCATCGCAAGGATTTCAAGCAATAAGTTCTGATAATTCATATTGCTGTTATATAAATAATTAACAGCTTCTTTAAAGTTCGAAATTTGTTCAATCAAAGCATCATTTGAACTCTTTCTATTCGATTCAAATGTTGGCTCTGCACCCAATTCCACTAACAGCTGGTTTGTAGTCATGCCCACCTTTTCCATTAATAATGAAATAAGATGTATCCTAAAGATTGTTATGTAATTAAGGCGGTAATATCTGCCGTGCTTTTGTGGTTTAATGTATATATCAGAAAGCTCACTCCGTAAATAATGCCTAATTGTGGCATCATCCCTGCCTATGAATTCACTTGCTTTTATCGCTACATAATGTGTATCAGGATTTATAGATAAAATGGAGTCTGTCCAAATATCCTCTTCCGAAGTATGCGACAATGCTAGATTATATATTTGATCATATTGAAATTCTTCCAATAATAATTCTCTCAACTCTTCACGTTGATGTTTGTCTTCCACCTTGCTCACCTCCAGTTGCTCAAAAAATACACTTTATTTGATTTTACACCTACTTTTGCAAAAAATCAAAGCTTGTAAAGGGTATTTTTACGAATCATTTACGACTTTCCCTCTGTTTTATTAATATAATTACTACGTTAGATTTACGTTAAACATTTTTCACATTACAAAAAATATACCAAATCTTCAACGTAACCTTACGTAAATTTCCGTTCATTCTACCACAAGAACACCTGTTTTAATCCGGATATTCGTAAACATACTCTTTTACAACCTGTTTACGACGTAAAATATCTAATACCAACTGATTCATTTACGTACTGATTACGTAAATGTTATATCACCCAAGAAAAACATGTATTTATCGACGTAATTTTTACATTATTCTAGTTGAACGGTGTCGTAAGTGTTATTTTTACGAACCTTTTACGATGAATCATTTTCGTGAATATATTTTATATTTACGTTAAGGTTTATCGCTTTACGAATTATTTATGTAATTGTAATGTGCGTTTATGACATCGAGTTGTTTTGTTTACGTAAATATTTACGTTCATTTTACATAGATTATCCATTCACGGTACATCTACAAGTACTATTAATAATTATACATAAATACTGCATATAGCTTTTATGTAAAAATTACGGTTGTACTTACTTTGTTTATGTAATTTGAACGTAAAATTTATATATATTTGCCCTTTTATGTAACTATCTTTTTCGTAAACTAGTGGTTTACTAATTATTTACGAGATGTATTTTTCCTCATTAACGTACATAAATCATAAAAATAGCGTATTTACTATGTACATAAAATGCAATATTTACGTGGATGTACGAGAGAAAACTGTTATTCCAAGGATATTATTGGAAATAATCTGTATATTTACGTAAAAGGAAGGCTTACGAACCGTTTACAACGTAAAAAAAGGGCGTTAAAGACGAATTATAGGATCTATTACTAAAAGAATTATAACTTGATACGGTAATTTACGGAAAATACATCAATGGTGGGGTAATATACAACTAAATGTAAAAAAGATGCTTCAGGAGCAGTTCCTAAAGCATCTTTTTTATTGATTAGAGCAGATTCTATTTTAATTGAACCAAAAAAGGGGATTAATAGAGCTTTTAGAACGTAAATTAATCATCAAGCAAGCTTAAATCAATATCATCTAAGTCAATATCATTCTCTGGTTCCGTTTTTTCAGCTGGTTTATCATTACCCAAGTACTCTGTTAAGCCTAATTCAGCAAAATCAAGGTCAAAATCCTCGTCATCACTTGCAGCAGCAATAGAACTGATCACAGACTGTTGGTAGCTTACTTCTTGCTGTCTTGCTTTAAAATCTTCATATTCCTTCACTAAACCTTTAGCAAGACGCTCTGGAAGGGCATCTGCCTTAAAGAAAGTATAAACACTAGTTGAAAAATTGTTTTTTTCCTCTAAATACCCACTAAATACCGTACCATTTAACGGAAGCTTTTCAATAATTTCCTCTCTAGCATCATCAATGAAAGAACTGCCGATATCATTTGATTTATCAAGAATAGCAAGTAGTCCAATATGATGGATTCGAGCTGATGTGTTCGTTTCTTTATCAAATAACTGGATAGGCTGATGAAGATTACTGCTATCAATTGCATCCTTAAACATTGCAGTCACATCATGGCCGTTTCTAACAGTGTTGCTAGACTTTGAGAACCTGCTGATTACAAGTGAACCCGTATGCTCCAGGATTACTCGTCTAAAGTCAGCACTATCAAAGGTAACCGCTGTACCACCGCCAGTTGTGGCTGTATTTAACTCATGGAAAATTTCTGCAATTTCATTGTTAGCATAATCTCTATAGTTATCAATGCCATTTCTGCTGTTCTCTGGCAACTGTTTAAACTCATCGTAGAAATGCTGATTGTCTGCAAAAACTACGAAAGCAACACCTTTATTCGGGTTTTTCGCAATATCCCAGATTTGCTGCGCAAAATTATTCACTTGTCGAAGAGCATCTGGACCATCAGCACGTGTTGGAATCGTCACAACTATACCAATTTTAATGAATTTTTTTCTTGCACGGATAGAAGCTTCTTTTAAGTATTTCTTTGGATTCGTTTTAACTTCAGCTTCACCAAGCTCTTTGCGAATAAGGTTAAATTCTTCAATGATTTTCGGTTTATTATTGTAATCATAAAATTCCTCAATTGCCTTCACGATAGTAGAAGTACCTGTTCCACCGCCAAGGCCAGCGAAAAACATAACAAGATCATCTTGCGGTCTAATTCTTTCTTGTATAAAAGACTTCAGCTTATCCTTTGCTTTGTCATTTCTCTCCAATATATGTATAGCTTCTTCTGGGTTTTTACCTAGTCCACCAAGCTCCAAGCTTACTCTGTTATTTGTTGAGATGTTCTTTAATCCAGCCAAATCACCATCATTACTATTTAAAGCGATACAGTTGTAAACAGACGTATTATCTTCTTTTTTAAAAGCAGCAAAGCGGTCTGCCATTCTTGTCCCAGCTTGTCCAAAACCTACCATTGTGATGTTAATTGCAGGCTGGTTCTTTGTAAATGTTTTTGCCATTATTTACGCAGCTCCTTATTCTTCGATTTATTCTCTACTAGTTTAGCTATAAGTTGTTTTCCACGATTTGTTAGAAATAGAAACTTATAGGGTTTAATTGCTTCATGATAAATAAGCGACATAAACATAAGCTTATCTACCATTTTTTCGACGTTTTTACGTTCAATGTTCGTAAATACTTCTTCATATACGTACTTGTTTTTTCCAACGTTTTTCCTAACAAGACGTTCCACCTTAACATTTTCAATGATGTGGCTTATTGAAACACCTCGCTCTTTATTCTTTTGTTCTTCAATTGCTATGTACTGGAATACCTTAAGCAAGCCGGGATCCTGTCCAATAATATCAATGAACATTTCCAGCACCTCATCACTAAACTTAACATGCTTATGTAACTCATGAAGGGTATGATCCAAGAATCTTCCTCCTATCATATACTTATAAACTATATAATAACTAAATATAGTCTCTAATACAAGTGTCTATATGGCAGTTTTTGTGACTTATAAATTAATAATTTTATATAAAACCCTTGATAAAAGGGGTTTTATATAGTGTCTATTTAAAGTCACTATATCTATAATATTATGATTTTCAGCCCGATACCTTCATGAAATATAGATCACATTCAGATGAAAATGCACTTTTTATAAAAAACGGGTGTTTTTTACCGTTTTTTCGATGTAAATATAGTTAAAAAACTCTATTCTATTTTATAATAGTGTCTATATATAGTGTCTATAATAAAACGTTGTTATATAAGTGTTTTGTTGATATTTTATATTTACAATTTAACAAAGACACTATATAAGCCCACTAATAGTAGTGGGCTTATATAGTGTCTTTATATACTAAATGTATGTGACTTACGGATATACATTGACCAATTTAAAGTTAGTCAGTAATTCTCCCATTAACTACTATCTCTTATTAAAAAAAAATTGAAATATAACTGTTTACGTAAAAACGACATCTTTTTATTAAACACCAAAAATAATAATGAATAGTATGTACGTAAATTACATAATTATGTGCTATATTTTTACGTAAATTGCTCTTTTACATGTCATTTACGAACCAGGTTTATAGACTTCATTTAATGTTATGTACAAGGTTACTATTTTATTCCGATCCTGCTATTAGTTATTTTATTTCTATTTCCACTTGGTTCGTACATGCTTATTATGACGTAAAGCTGACGCATATTTATAATAGTCCTCACATCGTAAAGATAATGTTAATCATAAAGCTTATGTTATTTTACGATGCCTTTTTTTATTGTTTTTGACTTTTTTGCTAACTCTGCTAATTTTTTTAGTTTCTCATTTTCAATCCCTGTATTTTTGCCTTTTCCAGAAGTCATATATTTTCCTCCTCTAACTTATTCAATATTCGTTGTTATATAGTTTGTCCAAATGATTGAAGTTTAAACGTTCTAATTTCATAGCCTCCTTCATAATCTAGCAATATAACTTTTTGACAATTTGACACTGAGATAAAGAAGGAAAAAAGACAAAAGGGAGGCAGAGAGGGAGAAGATGAAACCTATAAATCCGATATTTACGACCAAGATGGATAAACCGAAAATAGAAACGAAAAAGGAAATTGTTCGGAAAAAATCAATTACGAAAACAGAGGGACGTAAAGAACGAGTTGATAAAAAGAAGGATGTGAAAATTCCTTTCACTCCACAAGAAAGAAGATTGCTTAAAGTCTTGGCAAAAAAAAGAGGGCTTGATCCCACACCTTATTGTTCTTTATTAGTGAAGAAGGGATTAGAGGAATATCAGGATTTTCCAATTCGCACATATGATCCTAAGGGGCAGCCTTATCCAGCAAAGTTGGAGAGGGTATATCATGAATTACTATTTGAAATGAAAGTTAAATGGGATTGTAGTTTAAAAGAAGCAGCATATCGGATTCTTGCCTTTATGCTGGAGGAAGAGGTGAAAAAGAACCGGTGAAAAAAAGCAGATTTCCTATTTACGAGGATGAAATTAAGGAGCTCTCATATAGCCCATATAATTTCTTTGATAAATGGTTTATGAAGGCCACAAGGAAATTAACAACACCTACATTACTTTCATATACTTTTTACGTTCCTGTTTCTGAGTATTTACGTGGCGAGCTATTTTGTGATGATGTGACAGAAGCGGCTAACGAACTGTTTACACATATAGATTTAGTGACATTGCTTTTAGATGATTTTTTATATCAGGCTAAAAAGAGAAGTAATCCCGTTGATCTTTACCACGAGCTGACAACGAGAAGTCAAAAGGCTATAAAAATCACTTCTTATCACGAGGAAGAGGACGCTATATTTATCCCAGCAAATTCGCCAAAAAAGAAGATGATTAAATGTCTTATAAATAGAAAACAGGCTTTGAGATTAGAGGTCATGCTAAGTGATATTGCGGAGCTGGATTTAGAATATAGCTTTGAAGTAAAGGATGTGCTCAGAATGCTGTACAGTGATTTCATTCTTCAATATAAAAATGGTAACTTGTCCAATGTGTTGGATAATATTATACAAAGGCTGTCACAATAATGTACCAGTGAAAAAGGATAATAGTGCTCTTAAGGCAGGCTGCTATTATCCTTTATTATTGGCTGCTTCTCCATAGGATACACCATATCCTCTTGAAACGGCAGGAACGAATATTATTAGTATCTTTTCCTTAAAAGCTACTTAGAAGGCATATAGTACCCATTAGTGACTTATAATCACCCTTAGAAATATATCATGAGGTTTTTATTAGATATTGGTAAGTGTAAATATAAATAAAGAATGTCGCTGTATTACCCCTCACATTATAGGAAATGCTATTGAACTATGACAAACTAAATGGATTAAGGCTATCAAATAGAGCATATTTGGGGAGTTAGAGGAGGTGTGAGACAGTTATAAGCAAGAGTATGGGCATGAATATACAGCTAAATTATAGATTGCTATCAAGAAGTTACATAAAATGCAGCTCTTAACCTGATTAATTACTGTCATTTTTTACTTAATGGACCAAAAAGTCGTAAGCCAGGAATGCTGTTATGTTTTTTTGTAATATCTTCTAAGTTAATTAATGCTTCCTCAAACTCTTTTTTGCTGATTTTTTTAGTGGCTAATAAAGTACACAGCATAGCATGAGCTATTGGTTTTGTATCTATTTCTACATTAACATATACATCCACATCGGAATTACCGCTCTGACCTATTTCTGCGTTGTTCGTATCGATTTCATCAATACCGTTATTACGGAAATGATAGATATTATTTTTATCATCTATAAATCTTCTTTTGGGAGACATGAACAACTCACCTTACATTAAAATGGCGAAACAGTTAATCCTGCTCGCCATCGTTTTTTATTCTTGGTTTTGGTCATTTTCTTGATTATTATCCTGATCTTGTTCTGTATCAGCATTAGCTCTAGAACGAGAGCGTACACGAGCATTTGAATCAGAATCCACGTCGATTTTTAACTCGATTTTAGCATTTCCAGAATCTTTAACCTTTGCAATGTTAGTGTTCTTATCGACATTTTTTAAATCATTTTGGTTGTCGACATTAGTGTCATTTCTTAAGTCATTATCAGAATCAAAATCTACATTAGATTTTGATTGGCTATCGCTGTCACCTGAACGAGATTTTGAGTTGTTTTTTTGATTGTTATCGCCACTTCTTCCACCTGGAAACCATACGTTACTCATTATTATTTCCTCCTAATCATTATTTATTTTTATTCTATGCTCAGGTGAAAAAGAGTAATAGATTAATATAATAGGACAAGCATGGATTTTTCGTTTTTTAGATAAGCTAATCGTATTTTGTGCTATTACATATTTATTAAAAAAAGGAATATATAAATTGGTAGACGAATATGCTACATAGAGACATATTTTAACTGCTTGTATGTGCCCACTATTAAGTAATTAACCGAAGTATCAAAACTCATCTAAAATAGATATTTTGTATAACTTTTTACATAAAATAGGATGTAAGCTTTATTTCCTTATTTTAGAACTTTATTTAGATTAATATTTAGAACTTTATTTAGAACTTTATTTAGAACATTTATTTAGAACATTTAATAAAAATCCTCTAAAAACCCTCATGTTATCCAGTTTCCTAAAATAAAAAAAAGCTCGAAGCGGCATATCACATGTACAAGCATAAAATAAACAGGCAATTAATAGACGCTAACAGTAAAATTTTTTTTTTCACAAACAATGAAATATAAATAACATCTAATTTAAAACAAATAACATTTATGAGATTACAAATAACATAGTGAAAAAATTTATTAACATCCATAAAACTACAATTCACAGCCTTAAAAAAAATCAAAAAAAATATGCTTTTCCAGCATATGGTTATTTCGCTATGGTTGAAAAATGAAAGAAGGGGGAAAAAGTACGTCTTAACAAGCAAAAGAAAAAAAGGGGACTTTTCATTGTAGCACAAGATCCACTCGCCTAATAGCCAGTGTTAACCCGTGTCATTATGGAGTTTTGAAAATTTTTTCGGTGTGTATGGCAAAAAACGAAGCTATTGAGTCCTTGGCAGTTGTTAAAGACTGGATGCGGTCACTCATGTCTATGGCTCTGTTACCATATGTTAAACATTGATTTATTAGCCTGTTAATTTGCTCGTAAGACTGCTCCTTTAATAGTTGTAATTGGTTTTTCGCAGATTCTATATCACTCCAGCCGCGTTTTTGTTGGATTGCCTGTTTTTTATCTTCGTTATTTGAGGTTAATAGTGTCTCTGAGTCTTCAATTATCGACTTAGTACGAGAAATAACCCAGTTTTCAGACCAATTTTTCAGGACTAGATAAATATGCTGTGCTTTCTCAAAACGTTGTTTGATCGGTTTAACATGATCTTCAATGCCAATATGCATAATATCGATGCCAGTTTCTTTCTCTACAATCGTCTTATGCAGGTAATGGTTATCCAACAGAGATTTGATGCTTTCTGCTTGATGACCATATTTGCCCATTTCATCTAATAATACATTATAAATAATCGTGCTGAAATAAGCTGAAGCCTGTTTAGGCTCAGTCAAAAAATGTATATTAGAAGGGAGTACAGCTGCCAGTTGTTCAATTGCCGCATCATAAATAAATCTGGCTAGTGATAGTATTTCATCCTTTGCATCACTAATAACCCCCTGTTTAGCCATTATTTTTTCATTGCTAAAGAGAGAGTTGTATAAATACTTGCCGACGCTTTCGATTTCCATGCAAAAACTGTCATTAAGATATCCATGGAAGCCTGATTCGAACATTTTTTTGCGCAGAAGCTGCCTTTCTGTATAATTGCTTGCGAATTCATCCAAGGTTCCTTGTTTAAATTCAAAGGAGACAGCTAGTTTTCTAGTGTAAATATTGCTCACTAAATGAACCTTCACTATTTTTGAAAGTTCAGAGTTATTGAGTTCACTAATGGCCTCATAAAGGCGGCCTTTTGTAAAATAGGGATGTCCATATGTATATTTTGAAGGCACGATATCGTGATAATCAAACATAACAGATTCCGCTTTTTGTACAGACATACGATATGCAGCCATTAACAATAATCTTTTAGAATTTATTGATAGCCTTTGAAAGGAATCTTCATAAAAGAAGGAATACTTTTTGCAATATCGATCTGTCTTATTGTTAAAGCCTAAATTTCGTGTAAGTCCACGCTTAAATTTATATTTAGTTCCTTCTGCTGTTTCAACAGGAATATAGATGTTTCCACGTTTAAATGATGTGAATTTATGTATGATCTGCCGTAAGTATTTCTTTTTTGTACCAGCTTTTGCTGCAATGACAGAAGCTGGTGCCTGGATAATGCCGTCCCAATCAGTATGCAGAAGGGAATATAGACATACATCAAATTCTTTAGATGATACATTATGTAATAAATACTGATACGTTTCCTCGTAAATCACTTTATTTTAACCTCCTTTCCCTTTATTTTGGGTCATCTTAAGAGTATAAAAACGTTGTCGCAATTATGTATGTAGAAGTCTTTAAATTAATATCTATATTTATATATCATTTATTATATACACCAAAAAAAAGAGGTGTAAATGGCACGAAGAAATGGTGAAAAAATGATGTAGAAGGCTATATTACAACAAATAATGAAGCACGAAGAAATGGTGAAAATTTTTGAAGAAGACTATAATAGCGCGGTTTTTAATGTCTTTTTTGTAACAAAAAAATATTTTTGCACGAAGAAATGGTGAAAAGATAGTACATTCACTCTAAGTAAAAATCAATAAAGTGAAATAGCACGATAAAATGGTGAAAAAAAGCGAAGAACGGTACTATGTTTGTCGAATATTGTCGAAAATAAAATTAGTATTTTTATACTTAAGCACGAAAAAACGGTGAAAATTTTACACTTTTGACAAGCGGGAAAAAAAAGCACGATAGAATAGGGAAAAAAATAAAAAAACACGAAGAAATGGTGAAAAAAAGTTGAGAATTGAAGTGGATAAACCCAGTGATTACGTACATTCACATAAAAAGGCTAATAGTGAAAAAAAAGCACGATAAAATAGTGAAAAAAAAACACTATTTTTATTATTTAGGTGCATTTATGGAGAAAAACACGAAGAAATGGTGAAAATTTATTGAGTTTCAGGAAAAGCACGAAGAAATGGTGAAAAAAATTTGCGGTTTAATAAAAAAGTATTTCGTTTAGAGCATATATTAGGAGACGTCCGTATATCACGTAGAAACTTGTTTTCTTGATTTAGGTAGCATTAAACCGCAGAAAACACAAAAAAGAGCTTTAATAACAGTTTATTTTTACTGAAGTACAAAAAAGCACGAAGAAATGGTGAAAAAAATCATGTGTTTTAAAAAAGCACGATAAAATGGTGAAAAAAAAGAACGGTTTTATTATTAATTTCCTTTCGTGAAAAAAGCACGACAGAATGGTGAAAAAAAATCACCGGTTTTTTGTACAAAAAGAGTTTTAAAAAAAGCACGACAAAATGGTGAAAAAAATTTGTGGTACAAATGAGGAAAAAAGCACGAAGAAATGGTGTAAATTTTTTTATATCTAACTTTAAGAGAAGATAAAGAGCACCCCAAGTGTTAAGGCAATGGGAATGCTCTTGTTTTTATGTTTCTAGGAATAACACCTTTTGATGCTTAGCATCAATTAAATCCTCCGCTTCATGCTCCGTGATAGGAAGGAACTCAATATGGAACACATCATTCACTCGCCGGAAGCTTTTTATTGTTACATGGTTTTCCACCAATTCATGAAGTGAGTTTTCCACTTTCGTTAAAGCATCCTTTTTTCTTGTAGGTAATCGTAGACGCCTAGTAAAAAAGGCGAGAGGGTAGGCGATACCTTTCTTTCGATCAATGGAGTCATCAAGAAGGGAGTTTTTCGCAAATCGCTCTTTTTGCAGAATGAATACAATATTCTCAGATAGTTCAAGCTGGAAATTCTGAATTTTATCACTATATATTTTCGTCACTTGGTTATCGATATACCGCTGATGCATGAATTCATTTATTTTAATTTCTGCTTTTGTTTCTGCTTCATCTAAATAAGTTATATGGTCAAAAAGGTCAAATATATACTTTTTGCCATCATCAGCCTTAATGTCAAAGCTAAGATGCTTAAGCTTTTCGAGGCGTTCTCTTATTCGCTTATATTCCTTAACACCTCTGGAGGAATACATGTTTTTAACAATGTCGCCAATATCGACATAAATTTTTTGTTTTTCTACAAATTCATAATCTCTTCTGGAAAGAATAAAGTTAAATATCTCATAATCCATTGGAGTCAAAGCGATTGAATTTTTTTCTTCAATCAATGTTTTGCCAAGAAGTGTTCGGATAGACAAATTACCATCTTCATAAATTTCAGCTGTTACACTATTTTCAACAGCGAGATCCTCGTGAAAATCCATGAATTTGGTTCTGCCTGTTTTTCCTGGCAGGGGAAGCTCGCTGAAAAGATCATTTACTTCTTTAACAATTCGGTTAAAATCACCGCCAAACTCTTCAATTACAAGGCTTGTTACGGTTATGATGGAGTCGATTTTTAAAGTGTTTTTAATTTGGTTTTTGGTTTTGTCTTTAATATATTTATAATCTGACAAGAGCTTTGTATCATCATTGACCCATTTATCGACTTCGCTTAAGCGATCAGCAATTAAGTCCTTGATATCTGTAACATGGTAATTATTTGCTAAGTCAATAAATCCTTTCTCAATTCCTTCACGGATGAATTTTACTTCAGCCATCAATTCCTTCGGATTTTTGCTTGTTTTGTTTATGCTTTTAATTAGAGCAGAATGCCAGTTTTTCTTCGTTCGTTTAAACTTATCTCGATAATAGAGAGAGCGCAGCTCTTTTAAGTTCCTTTGCCTGCCGGTTTCTGGCTCAATTAGTTCTTCAAAAAAGATGACAGCTAAAAATTCTCTAACATCATCGCCTATTTTGCTGTTATATAAATCCAGAAAGGATGTTCCCAAACGTTCAAGTGTTGCGTCTACTAGATAGTTTTTTGGTAAGGCCAATAATACCAACTCCTTTGTTGCTCCCATAGCTCTATTATAAACCGCAATGTTTGCTCGCCTCAATTTAATTTAAAGAAATGTGCCAGATCCTTGTTGTGTAAATGTTATAAAAAATGAAATAGTTATAGAGATATATATTTCCTGCAAAGTAACACAGGCAATACCATAGTCTAACCCATTTTATTATACACAAAAATGATGAATAGGCTCAAGGGTAGAAATATAACACAAAAAAGTACCTTATTTACCACTTGAACCTCCAGTAACGTCAGGATTTATAATAGAAACATACTATTTATGGGATATGTGTAAATGAAAGGGAAAGAAAGCTTTGCTATCGGAGAATTTTCGGCTAAATCCGGCATATCTATTCGCACTTTACATTATTATGATGAAATTGGCTTGTTGAGGCCAGAAAAACATCCTATATTTGAACACCGTATATATAAAAATCAAGATATAGTTACCATTCAAAAGATTACAAGCTTGAAATTTTCAGGTTATAGCCTAGAGAGTATCGCCAGTTTATTAAGGGAAGCAAGTTTTACTGTTAGTTTAAATGATACTTTGCAGCTTCATTTACAAGCGCTGGAGGAAGAGAAGGAAAAAGTGGAGCAGTCTATCCATGCCATTAAAAGAGTGGTCTCCTTACTGGAGATAGAGACTGAAATTGACAGCAGCGTATTATTTACCTTAATCCAAGCTATTAAAACAGAACCTCTTTAAAAAGAGCGGCTGGAAAAAAATGAATTAGCAGATATAGGGGAAAAACTTTATCAAAAATCAGAAAAACAAATACAGGATCTTGATAAAACTTATATTCAATTGGCGAATGAATTGAAGCTACTCTACGGTAGACCGGTAGAGAATCCAGAAGTACAGAGAATGATCACTTCCTATTTAGAAGCGTCATTTGCATTTCTCGGGGAGGACCTACTAGAAAATTTGGCTGGTGTCGATCTGGAAAACATAAATATCGATGAGCTTGAGGAGCTGACGCATTCTCCGTTTACAAAGGAGGAGGAAAAATGGCTGCAAGAAGCCATCATCTATCATATGGGGCTTGAAGAATAGGTAGGTGTGGAAGATGGTGCCCATAGAAAAAAACAGTGGGAACTTAGGCTCCCACTGTTTTTAAGCTTTCACTTTATTTTTCACATCGAGTCTAAAGGTATAAATTTGGCTCGCACCAACCAAGCGGAAGCCTTGGCCTTCATTGTAGTCTAATTTTAAATCCTCGTTAATGTGACTGATTGTCATCTTATCAAGATATAAAACAATTCCATTGTCCTCGAATTTTGTATCTTCTTCTTTTTTATGATCGATAGCAAGGTCATAATTATACGTGTAGCTGCAGCCGCCACTGAAAACACTTGTTAGTTTAAATGCAGCATCCTCTGGCTGATCATATGAACGCAGTTTTTCAGCTGCTTTATCTGTTATTGTTAGCTTCATCATAATCGCTCCTTCACCTAAAGAAACATGTAATTGGATTATAAGAATAATTATAGTTCAACAGAACTGTTTAATACATTAATCTGCCTGAAATTGCTTTATATTAATCTTCCCAGTCTTGAATCTTTAAAGCATCATAAAGTGCAAATAGAAGCGGGCTTAATTAGTATTATGCTAAAATGAACGTAAATTTTAGCATAGGGAATGGTAAGTATGAAAACGAGAATAACGGATTTACTGAAAATTGAGCGCCCAATCATTCAAGGTGGCTTAGCTTATTTAGGTAATGCGGAGCTTGCGGCTGCAGTTTCAAATGCAGGGGGTCTTGGTCAGATTACCGCAATGACATTGAACACACCAGAAAGACTGAGGGTTGAGATTCAAAAAGTACGGGAGCTGACAGATAAGCCTTTTGGAGTCAATTTTGCGATTGGTTCCTATAATGGTGTGTATATGGAGCTTTTGGAAACGGCAATAGCTGAAAAAGTGAAAGTCATTTCCATCACAGGAGGTAATCCACAGCCTATTTTAGAGCGAATTAAAGGGGAAGGTATTTTATCACTTGTGCTCGTTTCAACTGTCAGACAAGCACTTAAAGCAGAGCTGCTAGGAGCATCTGCTGTCATTGCAGTTGGGCAGGAAGGCGGAGGACATATTGGCAAGGATGATATTGGCACAATGGTTCTGATTCCCCGAGTTGCAGAGTCGGTCTCAATCCCTGTTATTGCGAGCGGTGGAATTGGCGATGGAAGAGGTTTTCTGGCCGCATTAGCGCTTGGTGCACAAGGAATTGAAATGGGAACACGATTTATAGCGACATCTGAATGTGTCGACGCTATTCAATCTTATAAGGCTGCACTTGTAGAAGGTACAGAAATGGACACGGTTGTGATAAAACGTACATTTGGTACTCCAGGAAGGGTCTTAAAATCAGCTTATACGTTAGATATCATTGAAAATGAAAGGCAAGGAGCTAAATACGAGGATTTAAAGGATAAGATAAGCGGTAAATCCAATTTAAAATATATATATGACGGAGATCAAATAAATGGATTTGCATGGGCTGGACAGGTAATTGGGTTAATTAATGATGTGCCATCAGTTAGAGAATTGCTGGATAAAATTATGAAGGATGCGACAGAAGGAGTGGAACGTCTTCAAAAATATATGTAAAGGATAAATTGGCTATCAAAGGCCAGCCTACAAGGAAACGAAAGGGGATGCCATAATGGCATCCCCTTAAATTTAAGCTGATGTAGCACCTTGTCCACCGTCTATACGGTAGTAAGATCCGGAAATGAAGGATGCATCCTCTGATGCTAAAAAGGCCATCAAGTTAGCAATTTCTTCGGCTGTAGCATAACGTTTCATTGGTACAGAAGCTTCAAACTGCTCTTTTGCATTATCTTCATCGCCAGGCATAGCATTTGTCTCAATAGATCGCATCATTTGCGTATCAACACCAGATGGAGCTACTGCATTAACACGAACATTATATGGAGCGCCTTCAAGTGCTGCTGTTTTTGTTAGACCAATAACGCCGTGTTTGGATGCAACATAAAGACCCATTCCTGGAGCTCCAAGAAGTCCGCCATTTGAAGCAGTATTAACAATCGCACCGCTTTTCTGTTCATTCATTACCTTAAGTACATACTTGAGACCGTAGAAAACACCTTTTAAATTAACATTGATAACTGCATCAAAGTTTTCTGCTGTTTGATCCACTAAATTAGCAAATTTGCCGTTAATTCCAGCGTTATTAATGAAAACATCAATGCGGCCATAATGTTCTTTTGTTGCTTCAACAAAGCTTTGCACATCTTCTTCAACTGCAACATTTCCTTCTAGCAAAAGAATATGATCACTAGTGATTTCTGCTGCTACCTTTGTTAAATTTTCTTTTTTTAAGTCAACTAACGCAAGTTTTGCACCTTCGTTAGCAAACTTTTTAGCAGCAGCGATACCGATACCCCCGGCAGCTCCTGTTATTAGAACAACTTTTCCTGAAAAACTCATCCCAAAATCCCTCCAGAAAATAAAAAATTTTTTTAAAATTAACACATATCTTATTATAAAACTTTTCGCATTACGAATCATCCATTTTGCCTAGGGATTGATTTCTTGATTTCTATCTTTTATCACAAATACAAATAGCTTAAACAAAAAATATTGCATTCATTGACTGAATCTGATAATATCGTTTCAAAGCTAATGATTATGAAAATTCAAAGAGGTGGTTCGATATTTATTCATTTGATGAAAAAGGGGAATTGCTTCCTGAAGAAGTGGACACAATCAATCGAATCACTAATATTCCGATTGAGTCTTTAAACCTTGATGCGATAGCAGTAGTTACTAACATTTACCGAGTTGCCCAAGGGTTGAGAAATAAAATGGAACAAGAAGTGTTATCAGGATATGGCCTATCGTGGACCGCATTTTCTATGCTTTATGATTTGTGGGTATGGGAGTCGATCGAAACAAAGAAATTAGCTGAATCAAACGGTGTTTCGAAAGCAACAATAAGCAATATTACAAAAACACTTGAGAAAAAAGAGCTGTGCTACAGGAAAACTGACATGAGGGATAGAAGAATTACTTATGTCGCCATAACAGATAAAGGCAAGCAAGTGATGGGGGAGTTGTATCCACGCTTTCATATTGGTGAAGTAGATCTTGTTGCTGGTATGTCAGTGGATGAACAAAAATACATGTCAGCATTGCTTAGAAAAGTAATCCGTGAAAATAATTTTTAATAGAGAAATGCAATGAAAGGAAACCCAGTAGTAGTTATCTCCCTGTTGACAGAGAGTCGATGGTTGGTGCAAATCGACACAAAGATAACACGAATTACATTCCTGGAGCTGTCTCTGTGAAAGCAAAGACCGGGCGAGCCGTTAATCGATTGAGTGAAAGGACAATTATGTCCTTTAATAAGGGTGGTACCGCGTGCAAGAAACCACGTCCCTTTTTTGGGGATGTGGTTTTTTTATATTTTCATTTAGGAGGAATTTGAGATGGAGAAGTTAATCGAACAATTGACAAAGGAACAACAAATAGAAGTAAAGCGACAAATGACCCTTTACAGTCAAGGAGTGCAAGAGATTATTCCGACAGAAGAGCTTGAAAGGAAAGTAGCAAAATCTATTTTGGAAGATAAGCCGCTGAAAATTAAGCTGGGTCTCGATCCATCAGCACCAGATGTCCATTTGGGTCATACAGTGGTACTTAATAAAATGAGACAATTCCAAGAAAATGGTCATACGATTCAATTAATTATCGGAGATTTTACAGGGAAAATTGGTGATCCGACAGGCAAATCGATTGCTAGAAAGCAGCTAACAGATGAAGAGGTCAAGCATAATGCCAAAACCTACTTTGAACAGTTCGCCAAAGTTATTGATATGGAGAAGGTCGAGCTTCATTACAACTCGACCTGGCTCTCTAAGCTAAACTTTGAGGATGTTATTCAACTCGCAGGAAAAATCACTGTAGCAAGATTGTTAGAAAGAGATGATTTTGAAGAAAGAATGGCATTTAATAAACCTATTTCCTTACACGAATTTTTCTACCCTTTAATGCAGGGCTATGATTCAGTTATTTTAAAATGTGATATTGAACTTGGTGGAACAGACCAGCACTTCAACATTTTAATGGGGAGACATTTTCAAGAAAAGTACGGAAGTGAAAAACAAATAGCCTTACTAATGCCATTACTAGAGGGTCTTGATGGTGTTGGAAAAATGTCCAAATCAAAGAAAAACTACATTGGCATTGATGAAAGCCCACAGGAAATGTACGGTAAAGCAATGTCTATTCCAGATGAATTAATGGGAAAATACTTTGAACTAATAACAGATTTGAAACCAGCTGAAATTAAAGACTTGAAAGACCGATTAGAAGCAGGCACACTTCATCCGAGAGATGCAAAAATGCTCCTTGCCAAGACAATTGTTAGAATGTACCACGGAGAGGAGGCAGCAGAGAAAGCAGAACAGCATTTTATCTCTGTTTTCCAGCAGGGAGCAATGCCAGAAGAAATTCCAGCAGTTCAATGGGAAGGAGATACCGAAATATCCTTAATTGATTTGCTCGTTAAATTGAAATTATTAAGCTCTAAAAGTGAGGCTCGCAGGATGATTGAAAACAAAGGGGTCAAAATAAACGGAGTTAAAGCTACTGATACAAAACTACAGGTTGCAATAAGGAACGGTTTAATTCTACAAGTTGGTAAACGTAAATTTATAGAAATTAAAACAGTTTAACATGAAGGAAAGAGGTGCGATGATATATGCGCTTCTTTCTTTTTTTCCAAATGAAACATTTATTAGGGGTTGATCGTCTCATGAAGTATAAAGAGGAAGGAGAAATTAACATGAGAAAAAGTGTGTTGTTATCATTAGTCGTCATTATTTTATCTTTGACATACTGTTTCAGCAACAGTAACAGAGTCACTTAATGAATTATTGGCATCAAGTTTAAATAAAAAGAATTAGGGAAAAGTAATATGAAATTACTTTGACTTACAGTTTTTTTAGCTGTATCCTATATATGAATAGATGCTCATATAAACAAATAAAAGATTTTCAATTAGGCTTGTTCGCTTATGTTATTAGAAATAAGCGGCATAATGTAATCAGGAGGGGATTTACATGGGACATAATCATAGTCATAGCCATGGACATAGTTCAAATAAGAAGGTACTGCTGCTCTCTTTTATCATTATTACGAGTTATATGCTTATTGAGGCTGTTGGAGGCTTTATTACAAACAGTCTTGCCCTTTTATCAGATGCAGGCCATATGTTAAGCGACTCCATCTCTTTAGTGATTGCGCTCCTTGCCTTCCAGTTAGGTGAGAAGGCAGCAAGCTTTAACAATACGTATGGGTTTAAGCGCTTTGAAATTATCGCAGCTATGATTAATGGGGTAACATTAATAGTCATTTCGCTATATATCATTTATGAGGCAATTGGCCGTTTTGCTAACCCTCCAGAGGTTGCCACAACAGGGATGCTGATAATCAGTATTATTGGCTTATTGGTTAACGTGATTGTTGCTTGGATTATGCTGCGCGGCGGCGATACAGAGCATAACTTGAATATGAGAGGAGCCTTCCTCCATGTGATAAGTGACATGCTCGGGTCTGTCGGAGCAATTATCGCAGCCATTTTAATTATGGTATTCGGATGGGGTTGGGCAGATCCCCTTGCCAGCGTTATTGTGGCTATCCTTATATTGAGAAGCGGTTATTTCGTTATGAAGGATGCCCTGCATATACTGATGGAAGGAACACCACAGAACATAGATGTGAAGGAAGTCATTGCAGTATTAGAAAAGACAGATGAAATACAAGGAATTCATGATTTGCATATTTGGTCCATTACGAGTGAACTAAATGCCCTTTCCTGTCATGCCGTCGTGGCCAATGACTTAACAGTTGCCGAAAGTGAAAAAATCCTGCGACATCTAGAGCATGAACTCGAACATATTGGCATAACACATATGACTATTCAATTGGAAACAGGAACTCATAATCATGAGAATACCATCCTTTGTCAGGCGAAGACAAAGCCTGTGCATGCCCATCATCATCATTGATAAATGCTGAAACGAGATGTCTAAATTAGACATCTCGTTAACTTATCCTAATATTCTGAAGTAATGATAGGCGTTCCAATCGTAACATCTACTTGATCTGTTGAGTCACTAGTCGCTCTGTATGCAATATGTAGATTCATATATTCATTGTCACCAATAGATAGTTTATTTTCCCATCTTTTCGTATAGGCAGACAAGGATACAAAGTTTTCCTCCTTGAGGCTTTGAACTTCTTCTCCTGAAAAGCTAGCCAAAACTTTGGATGCTTCTGAATATAAGGATTGATTTATATTGGCAGTTCCTTGAATAGTGTAAAAGACGGAATAATCCTCTATTTTTTGCTTATATAAGTTATAAATTGCGGGCCATTTACGTTCATTCCACTTACCTTTTATATCATATGTAATGCTTAAATTGTATTTGCCATTTTGAGAGTAAATAGTAATTAAAGCCTTTTCTTCTTTCAATCCTAATTTCGATGACTTCTTTTGTCCCTCAATTTTAAAATAATCCTTCTCTGCTTGTTTTTTGGACCATGTATACTCCTTTTCCGTTTTCATATAAACTGCTACAGCTTTATCAAGGTCGCTCATTTTAGTAAATTGTTTAATTGGCTCTTTGATATACATAGACCAAGTGTTTACTTGTATATTGTTTTGAACAGCGATTTTTGTTATTTGACTTAATTCATTATCCTGATAAAAAGCCTTTGTTTCTTTTGTTGTTATAGTAACTAATAGTAAAAAGCATATAACCATTAATATTGTTTTTTTCATCGTCTCAACTCTCCCTTATAAAAGCAGGATAACCAAATGGGAGAGTATTTATACTAGATTAATATTTAAATATAAAAGGCTGTCAAGTAGGTCCTGACAGCCTGAAATTATTACAGTTTATTTATTTGAGTTCGGTATTTTCTTTGCCACACCTGTTTCAACAGCTGCCTTGACGACTGCATCGCGAATTTTATCTACTACTTTATTGTTGAATACAGACGGGATAATATAGGATTCGCTTAATTCCTCGTCAGAGACGGTCGAAGCAATTGCTTCTGCAGCAGCTAATTTCATGGCTTCATTTATTTCACTTGCCCGGCAATCTAATGCACCGCGGAAAATGCCTGGAAAGCAGAGCACATTATTGATTTGGTTAGGAAAATCGGAGCGTCCTGTTGCCATTACTCGTACATGAGGGGATGCCAAATCAGGATCAATTTCAGGAACTGGATTTGCCATGGCAAATACAATGGCGTCTGCCGCCATTTTCTGAACATCCTCCACCTTCAAAGTACCCGGGGCAGAAACACCGATAAATACATCGGCTTCACCTATTACGTCTGAAAGGCTGCCTTGGAGGTTTGCTGGATTTGTCATTTCTGCATATGCCTGCCAATGGGGGTTGCTGTATTCTCCGCCGCGATAAATGGCACCATTGCGATCAACACCGATGACATTTTGGACACCTGCAGCTAAAAGGATTTTGGTGCAGGCAATTCCTGCTGCTCCAATTCCATTAATGACTACTTTAATATCTTTGACGTTTTTTTGGACGATTTTCAAAGCATTAAGCAAACCGGCATAAATGGCAACAGCCGTTCCGTGCTGGTCATCATGGAATACAGGGATATTCAATTCTTGCTTCAGTCGTTGTTCTATTTCAAAGCAGCGGGGAGAGGCAATGTCTTCAAGATTTATTCCTCCAAATGTAGGGGAAATCGATTTGACAATGCGAATGATTTCCTCTGTGTCTTTTGTATCAAGGCAAATCGGAAATGCATCGACATTTGCCAACTGCTTAAACAGCATCGCTTTCCCTTCCATAACGGGCATGGCCGCTTCTGGACCGATATCACCAAGTCCAAGCACTGCTGTTCCATCTGTGACAATCGCCACCGTATTGCTTTTCATGGTGAGAGAATAAACCTTGCTTGGATCGGCATGTATCGCTTCACTGATGGCAGCGACTCCAGGTGTATAAACCCTTGACAGGTCATCACGGTTTTTAATCCGAACCTTTGGCTTCATTTCAATCTTGCCGCCTAAGTGAAGAAGAAAAGTACTGTCAGATACATTGACAATATTAACTCCGGCTAAATTGGAAATGGCACTCACTACCTGTTGGCCGTGATTGTTATTGTGAACCCGGACGGTTATATCTCGAACAGTACTGGTTTTGCTTGATGATATGACGTCAAGCCCGATAATATCTCCAGCTTCATCTCCGATTACATTTACGATTTCCCCTAAAGAAATAATACTAGTCTCCAACTGTATGCGAATAATAATATTCATGCTAGCTCCGCTCGGTATTGACATCAAATCCACTCCCATTAAGTATTAAGTGTTATAAGCCAAACATATGAAACAGGCAATAGCAGAAGTAATCAATAGAGTGTGATTGTTCCAGCAATAAGGCTTAAAATAAAAAAGCTGCTTATCAAACCAGTTCGTAAATCAGCTCCCTTCAAAACTATCCATTTTGCTGAAAATAAACAAAGAGTCTTTCTAGCTATGAGAATAAAAGCTAAAAATAAGAACAAAAATGTTAACTTTACACTACATTAAAATAATAATGTAAGCGCTTAAAAAACGCAAATGATATTCCTATAAAGAAGGTTATAAGTATGACTATCAAACAATTAAATTGGAATTATAGTGATTAGCACCAAACAATAATTTTATAAGGGGTAGTTTGTGCTGGAATACTTTTTGTAGTTGGACCATAAAGAACGATAAGATTTCGGTTTATCGGCAGCTTGGAAAAGGGTTGACCATTCTTTAAAAGTACTGGGGTGCTTGGTGATAAATTCAGCTTCAGACTTCCATCACTGCTTACTAAATTACTATTAAAATAGTCTGCTTTAACATTTTGATAAGGAACCTCCTTCGCAATTGCCAGTGCTTGGTACTGGGGGGGATAAATAAGTGGAACAGGGGCATTACCATCATAAAATCCAGTTATACGATCGCCAGGCTGCACAATCATATGGTCGACAAAAAAGGTGGAGGGGCTTACGATAAAATTGACAATCCCGCCTGAACTGTCCTCGATAGCAAAGATTTTATAACAGCCATCATTTTCTCCGGTATGATAATCACCTATACTTCTGACAATGCCTTGATGGGAATAAAATTTGATCATTATTACTACCTCCATTTCTTAATAACTAATGGAAAAACATCCTACTTATATGATGAAAACCCCTTTATAGTTACCCAGAACAACACATGTTTTCGTATATATTGAAAAATGGCTAGCTAAACAAATATCGTACATAGAACAAAAATATTTTTATGCTGGGAGATGTCATTTTATTACTGATTTAATTCATTATTACAGGCTGGGCTACAGAACATATAACATGTCTATAGAGATTGGCATTGTGTGATCTATTGTTAATGCTTATGTGGTGTAATTAACGAAGAGTTACAATAACCTTCCTTGCCAAACGACGGATCTTCCTTCAAGATAAAAAGCGAAGCATATTAAAGGAAAAGGACGTTATGATGAAAAAAATATTATTACTATTGGCAACTATTATCGCTGCTGTCTGTCTGTTCGTTTATTTACAACAGGATGACACAGACACAGAAGAACAAGAAACAAAGGTAGCAGCAGCTAAACAGACACTTTATGTAGCAGAAGATGGGGAAGACGAAAATGCGGGGACCATTGAGGAACCATTCAAGACATTGGAAAAGGCGAGTTTAGAAGCTACTCCTGGCACTACTGTATATATACGTGCAGGAACCTATTATGAGGCGTTAGATGTGAACCATAGTGGAACGAAAACAGACCCAATTACTTTTGAAGCGTATAAGGGAGAAAAAGTCATTATCAGTGGTGAAAATATGGAGGATGTAGAGGAGGACACTGCTCTCGCATCTATTATCGATAAAAGCTATATTACTCTAAAAGGGCTAACGTTTTCTGACTTATCTACAAGGCTTGCAGATGAAACGGTCATCGGAATATATGTTGCAGGAAACAGCAGTCATATTACGATTAAGGATAATACGGTCCGAAATATAAAAACATTACATGATGATGGAAACGGTCATGGGATTGCCTTTTATGCGACCAAAGCTATGAAAGACATAACAATAGAAAATAACCTTGTAGAAAATTTAAAGCTTGGTGCGAGTGAAGCGCTTGTTTTAAACGGAAACATTGATGGATTTGTTATTTCGCATAATACTGTCCGCAACAATGATAATATTGGAATTGATATGATTGGCTATGAGGGCACAAGTGAAGAGAATGATTATGTTCGAAATGGAACGGTCAGTCACAATATTGTGTCCAATAATACATCATATGGAAACCCTGCTTACGGAGAAGACTACAGTGCTGGGGGAATTTATATTGATGGTGGCAGGGATATTACGGTAGACCAAAATACTATCTACAATAATGACCTTGGGATTGAAGCAACGTCTGAACATCTTAAGAAATATGCCATTAATATTGATATTACCAATAATACTGTATATGAAAATAATTATACGGGGATTTCAATTGGCGGTTATGATACGGACCGAGGAGGCACAAAGGACTCGACTATTTCTAAAAATATATTGTACAAAAATGATATCAAAGGTTTGGACGGCGGACAATTAATGCTGCAGCATGATACGAGCGGCAATAAAATCGAAAAAAATATCCTTTCCTCAAGTGATAACGGAATATTCATTGTTAATTATTTCACTGCTAATACAAAAAATTCTCTCGCAAGCAATATCTATGATAAGGAAGAGGAGAAGGAGCCGCTTTGGGTTTGGAAAAACGAAGAATATACAAGCATTACTGACTTCCAAGATGCAACAAATAGTGACAGTAATTCCATGTATATGGATCCTGATTTTGTTGATGCAGACAGTGGTGATTTTACGCTGAACGCTGACTCTCCTGTGAAGGAAATTATTGAATAAATCCTATTAAAGTTAATGCGTAGACCTGTTATGCATTAACTTTTTTTCCGTATATCTTATAAATGGTTTTTCTTTAGTTTCCTGTATTCACTTATAAAAAACAAAGGAAAATCAAGGTGCAACCATAGGTTGCACCTTGATGCGCACAGAACTATCTTTACTTTGTTACTAATTTTACTAATATAAAAAATGTAAAGGCAGGCGAACGAGAAGATGATTTTTGGTGAGCGTTTGAAACAAGAACGTGAAAAAAAGGGATGGTCTCAGCTTGAACTCTCTGAGAAGATTCATGTTAGCCGTCAGTCTGTTTCAAAATGGGAAACTGGCAAGAACTATCCCAGTATTGAAATAATCATTCATTTAAGTGATTTATTTGGCGTTACAATCGATGAAATGCTAAGGAGTGATGAAGAATTGAAGGACAAAGTGATTAAAGATAGTAAGAAGCTCGCATATCCAAAGTGGAAGGTGTTCTTTGAGAGCATCTTTACAATTGGTGTTCTGTTAATGGTTGGAAAAATTGTTATTATGCTGTTCAATTATTTTGATTGGACAAATATAAGTTTAGAAGGGTTGCCAACAGGAACTTCATTCCTACCTTTAGTGTTAATGCTTGTTGGTGGAATTGGAGCAGATCAGCTGAAAAATAAATATATAGATTAACCGAAAAATATATAAAAGTTATTGTTAAGGAGCTTGCACTCCATTTTCACATAAAGACTGGAAATAAGTATTTTCAGCCTAAGATAGAGGCTGTGACAAAAGTATATGAACCATTGGGAAAACCGAACTAATAGTTCGGTTTTTTAGTTTTAATACACCAATTTTTACATACATATAAAAATGGCAGAAAAGTAAATGATTACAGCATAAGCTGGTAAAAATAAAAAGCAATAATTATTGAAAACGAAAACCGTAACGTTATACTGTACAGTTTTTATAAAGCATGTTATCATTATATATAAATAATAACGTATAGAAAGGGTGAGTAATTTGGGGAGGCGTTATTGCGTATCGGAAAAGTGGCGGAATTAAGCGGTTTATCATCGAGGACAATTGATTATTATACTCAAATTGGGTTGCTGGAGGTACAGCGGTCTTCCTCTAATTACCGCTTATATCCAGAGGACGTACTTGAAACACTGGAAAGAATTAAAATTCTAAAACAGCAAAGAATGTCCATGGAGGAAATTAAGGAAGTACTCCACTCAGAATTTTCAGGTGACATCGAACCGATTATTTGCGATGTACAGGATGAAATAAACTGTTTACAAAAAAAGCTGTCTATTCTTGAAGAAAAACTAAAAAATGTACCGCCAGAAGAGAAACTGAAGGTATATAAACGTATTGAACCGAAAATGACAGCAATTATGACGCTGTTAGCATTGTTATAACTATTTTTTTACGGAGGTGAATCCCTCAATTTGAGGGAACTGATTGGACATAATTACTCTTACAAATCTGTTCATACTTGTAATCTTGATCGTGCTTACGGCATTTTTCGTCGGCTCTGAGTTTGCGGTCGTTAAAATTAGAATGTCGCGAATCGATCAGCTGATTGCAGAAGGGAACAAAAAAGCAGTAATGGCAAAAAAAGTGGCCGGTAATCTCGATTATTACCTCTCAGCCTGTCAGCTAGGTATTACGGTGACAGCATTAGGACTTGGTGCACTAGGAAAACCTGCAATAGAACGGATTCTATACCCGGTGTTTGATTTGTTGAATGTGCCTGGGTCTGTATCTTCAATCGCTTCCTATGCGATTGCATTTATCCTAGTTACTTTCTTGCATGTTGTCGTCGGTGAAATGGCGCCTAAAACTTTAGCAATTGAGTTTCCAGAAAAGCTAACATTGATGTTATCAGGACCATTGTATTGGTTTGGTAAAATCATGTACCCATTCATTTGGGCGTTAAACGGTGCGTCTGGAAGAATTCTGCGAATCTTTGGTGTTAAACCTGCAGGACACGAGCATGCCTACTCAGAAGAAGAGTTGAAGATAGTCATGGCACAAAGCTATCAGGGTGGAGAATTAAATGAGACAGAGCTTGAATATATGGAAAATGTCTTCGCCTTTGATGAGCGTGTTGCAAAAGATATTATGGTGCCAAGGACATCTTTAATTACATTGGATCAAGAGATGAAAAGAGAAGAAATCATTAAAGTATTGGATGAGTTTAATTATACACGTTACCCAGTAACAATAGATGGTGATAAAGACAATATCGTCGGAATGGTCAACATCAAAAAAATGTTATCCAATATGGCAACAGGTAGGAACCGTCAGCTCAAGGAATTTATCCGTGACTTACCAATTGTATTAGAAGTTACTCGAATTCAGGATATTTTGTATAAAATGCAAAAAGAAAGAATTCATATGGTATTAGTCATTGATGAGTATGGAGGTACATCTGGAATCTTGACAATGGAAGATATTCTGGAGGAACTAGTTGGCGAGATTAGGGACGAATTTGATGCAGATGAAGTGGAAGATATTCAAAGCATCGGAGAATATCGTTATATAGTAAATGGCCGAGTATTACTGGAAGACTTGGAAGAGCAATTTGGCATCAGCTTTGATGAAAAGGAAACGATTGATACAATCGGAGGCTGGATGCAGTTTCAGTTAGTTGATAATGTTCAACTGGATGATCAAGTCGAATATGGTAAGTATGTATGGACAGTCACCGAAATGGATAATTATCAGATTAAGCAAGTTACATTGACACGTTTAGAATCAAGTGAAGATGCTATTGAAGTTCTTAACTAATCAATTAATTAGCAAGAAAAACTTTATTAATAGGAGCGCATGAATTGGACGGATTTATAGTATTAAATTTGTTTTTAGTAGCCGTATTTATTGGATTGACTGCATTTTTTGTTGGTGCTGAGTTTGCGATATTGAAGGTAAGGATGTCACGGATCGATCAATTAATAGCAGAAGGTAATAAGAAGGCTTTGATAGCAAAAAAAGTTGCTCAAAATCTCGATTTTTACCTGTCTGCCTGTCAGCTGGGAATTACAATAACTGCATTAGTACTTGGTGCATTAGGCGAACCTACAGTAGAGAAAATGCTTCATCCTCTATTTGAAAGGTTTAATGTTCCAGAAGCTTTAGCAACAGTGCTGTCTTATGCGATCGCTTTATCAGTCGTTACATTTCTCCATGTTGTGCTTGGAGAGCTAGCACCTAAAACATTGGCCATTCAATATGCTGAAAAGATGACGCTTATGCTTGCGCCACCATTATATTGGTTTGGTAAAGTAACTAAGCCTTTCATAGCTGCTTTAAACGGCTCTTCCCGTGCTCTTCTTCGAATGTTTGGGGTAAAACCAGCTGGTCATGAATCAGTCCATTCTGAGGAAGAATTAAAGCTGATTGTTACACAAAGCTATGAAAGTGGCGAAATCAACAGAACAGAGCTGGAGTACTTGGAGAATATCTTTGCATTTGATGAGCGAATTTTAAAAGATATTATGATACCGAAAGAGCGCATTGTTTCTGTAGAAAAAGGCATGCCATTTGCGGAATTAATTACAATTTTGGATGAGCATGAATATACGCGATATCCTGTTACCGAAAACGGAGTATTTATCGGGTTTATTAATACAAAAGAAATGCTGACAAATATTGTTGCAGGAAGAGAGCTTAAGTTGGAAAAGTTCATCCATAAACTCCCAAGTTTTATGGAGACAGCTCCTATTAAGGACGCTCTTTTGAAAATGCAGCAAAGCAGCACACATTTAGCCATTGTGAAAAATAAGAACGGTCAAACAGCAGGTATTGTTTCGATGGAAGACATATTGGAAGAAATCGTCGGTGAAATTGGAGATGACCTTCTGGATGCTGTACCGGCTAAATAAAAGGAAAGGGAGAGGGAAATATGTTTCTTATCTATTTTTTGATAATCTTGATTGTCCCTATATTTGCTCAGCTTCGAGTGAGAAGCGCATATAAAAAATACTCAAAAGTTAAGACGTCTTCACATATGTCTGGCAGAGAAGTTGCCAGAAGAATCCTAGATTCTAATGGTTTATATGATGTATCTATTGAAGAAACAAGAGGAGTATTATCAGACCACTATGATCCACGCTCAAAGGTAGTTCGTCTCTCTTCTGACAACTATCATGGCCAATCTGTGGCAGCAGCAGCGATTGCTGCCCATGAGGTAGGCCACGCAATTCAGGATCAGCAGGAATATGCTTTCCTGCGTTTCCGACATGCACTTGTTCCAGTTGCAAACATCGGTAGCAACTTCTCTTGGATTTTGATTTTGATTGGAATGCTTGCTGGCTTAAGCAACTTTGTATTGCTGGGAATCGTGTTTATGGCAGCAGCGGTAATATTTCAGTTTGTGACATTGCCAGTTGAGTTTAATGCTTCCAGCAGAGCTATGGATGAAGTAGTCAGCCTCGGAATTATTCGTAATGACGAAGAAAGAGAAACAAAAAAAGTTCTAAACGCAGCAGCGTTAACATATGTAGCAGCAGCAGCTGTTGCTGTCCTTGAATTACTTCGATTAATCCTTATATATACAGGAATGCAAAGAAGCGAAGATTAATAAGCGAAAGCACCTACCCTTAACTGGATAGGTGCTTTTTTGTTATGTAACAATCAGTTAGACACAATATAGAGGGACGTAAAACTAGAGGTATTTTTCGATTATAAAAATAATTATTAATTAATAACAGTGAATATGGTAGAATCTAATAAATATAAGATTGAATATTATGAAAATTAAATAAGCAGAATGATTCCATTCGGGAAGGAAAGGCAATGAAGGATTTATCAAGGAAGATTCAAGGAATTAAAGCTGCTAAAGTTAGACAGATGTATGAGTTGTCACAAGGCTTGGAGGATGTAGTCAGCTTTGTAATAGGGGAGCCTGAGTTTGACACACCCAAAAACATTATCGATGCCGCAAAGAAGGCAATGGACAATGGCGAAACACACTATACGCCAAATGCAGGTATACTTCCTTTGCGTGTTGCAGTTAGCAAACATTTTCAAGAATTCGATAAGGTCAGCTACAATCCAGAGGATGAGATTTTTATCACAGTTGGAGGAATGCAAGGCTTATTTTTATCATTGTTAATCCTCACTAATCCAGGTGATGAAGTGATTGTTAGTGATCCTTGTTATACAAATTATTTTGGTATGATTGAAATGAATAATGCTGTGCCTGTAACGGTTCCTGTATTTGAGGAGGAAGGCTTTAATTTCACAGAAGAACGCTTGAGGGAAGCGATAACGCCGAACACAAAAGCAATTATTCTAAACTCTCCCTCGAATCCGACAGGCGCAGTCGCTAGCAGGGACACGATGGAAATGATTGCTCGGCTTGCGATGGAACATGATATATATGTCATTTTTGATGAGGTATATAAATATTTGACGTATGATGAGCCTTTCTATAATATTGCAAGGATTTCCGGTATGAAAGACAGGACAATTATTATTGATTCTGTATCGAAGTCGTTTGCAATGACAGGGTGGCGGGTTGGTTATTGTCTGGCTCCCAAACCAATCATTGCCCAAATGCAAAAAATCCAAGAATTCATGCTGTCCTGTGTAAATACACCAGCGCAATATGCTGCGATTGAGGCATTAACAGGGCCAACGGATGCCTATACCTACATGAATGAGCAATATAAAGAGCGCAGAAGCATCATGGTGGAACGGATTAATCAGATAGATAAGATATCGTGTCTAATGCCAAAGGGAGCATTTTATGTATTCATGAACATAAAGGAAACAGGGCTAAGCTCTGATGAGTTTGCACTTAAGCTTTTACACGAACAGCATGTAGTCGTTTCGCCTGGTGACTGCTTCGGAACAATGGGAGAAGGGTATGTGAGGCTCTCATATGCTTCGTCTGTTGATAATATCCATAAAGGCTTCGATAGGATTGCGAAGTTTATTCAAAATTTAACTGCCAAAGTTTAATACACTAAGCTAGGAACAATCTGACTTTGCTCCTAGCTTTTATTCGTTTACATAATAATATATTACTTTTTGCTTGTTTCGGCGAAACTATAGTAAAAGATATAAAGGAGTAATGAATATGTGCGGCAGATATTCCTTAATAAGTGAGCTTGACTTTCTACAAACTGAAATGAATTTCGAATTTTACGAGGAAATTTCACCAAGATACAATATATCACCAGGACAGGATATTCTCGCAGTTGGTTATAACTATGGACGCAGGGTTGGGAGTTATTTACGATGGGGCCTAGTCCCATTTTGGGCAAAGGATGAAAAAGTAGGCTATAAACTAATTAATGCTCGCATGGAGAGTATTGACGAAAAGCCATCCTTCAGGCAAGCCTTTCAAAGTAGAAGATGCTTAATTATTTCTGATGGTTATTATGAGTGGAAAAAGACAGAGGACGGAAAACGGCCTTTTCGATTTGTCATGAAGGACAGTAAACCATTTGCCTTTGCAGGTTTATATGAGGTGTGGAAAAAAGGAGACGGTACAAAGCCGCTTGCGACATGCACCATTGTTACCACAAATGCTAACGAAATAACAAAGGATATCCATGACAGGATGCCAGTGATATTAAAGCAGGAGGACTACAATCAGTGGCTTAATCCAAGAATGGATGATTATCAACAACTAAAACAGCTGCTCGTCCCATACGACACAGAAGCAATGATAAAATATGAAGTTTCAACACTTGTCAACTCTTCGAAAAATGAAGGAGAGATATTAACTGCTCCACGTAATAGTGAGTGAGAGTAAAAATATTGCATTTAAGTAAAAAATACTAGGAGCATTTAAAGTAAAAGTCCTAAAAAGATTGACAATAATCGCAACAAACAGCTGAAGGTATAGGGATTTTTGTGATGAATTGATAAGGTTAAGTTGTCAGGGGAAGTTTGAGATAAGCATTTGTAAAAGAAAGTGATAAAGTAGCCAGTAATCACTAATGATCAGAAAGTTTGTGTAAGATTTGCTTCCTGTTTTTAGTTTATGGGAATAAGATGTGCTTTTAATTAAACAGGATAAATTGCCAATTATTTCTGAGAAACTAGTCCTTGGGTAGTGTTACCTTTTTGGGCACTTTGCTGCGTTATACAGACCGGGAAATATCATAACTCCTAGCATACCCCTAAGTGCCTGGGAAAGGGCGTTGTAAGTGTTTTGTGGCAACGTCAGTAAGAACGGTAGGCATTAAAATTCTGTCTGTAATAATGATCTGTTTTACGAACGTTAAGTACAAGGTCTTAAAGGCTGGCAATTCCCAACAAGCAAATGTTATAAATGCTTATCTCTCCATCCCCTTACAACCTTAATAAGCCTTGGAATGAGAACATGTCTTCCTCCTTTTAACAGTTTCCCCTTTTGGGAACTGTTTTTTTGCTTTAAACGCCAATAGAGCTGTTTTAATAATCAAAAGCGCTTTCTAAAGTATTGAATTTTCTGATTAGGTATATAAAGTAAAAAATAGGGTAAAATTTCCTATCGAAATCTATCTAAAAAGAAGTTAAAATAGCAATAAGTTCTTTATAAAGAACGTTTTGTTATTAGTGCTAAAATAACACCAGGCAGCACCTAATAGTATAAAAAAGTACTTTTTCTTACATAAGGATATATTATATTATTCGTTAAATGCAAAATTTGTTCTTATAAAAGAATGTTTTGATAGAAAAAGATGGGGGATTTTCTAAAACAGCATAGTAGATTTATTTCAGATGAATAAGAAAGGATGTTAGGAGTGTTTTCTAAAATAAAAAAATTTATGCAGTTAAATATGCAAAGAAGAACTCTTTTAATAGAAGCATTTTTTTATTTGGGAAGGGCAAGGTACTTGAAATTATTGCCTTTTGAAAAGGTAGCACCTTCTTTAGGAGAACAGTCTACCGAAACATCAATCAGTTCATCTGTACATGATCAAATGATAACAGACGTATCTTATGCAGTGATAACAGCAAGTAAGCATACATTTTGGGATAGCAGTTGTCTCGTACAGGCAATTGCAGCAACTAGAATGTTAAATAAAAGGAAAATAGAAAGTACACTTTATATGGGAATAGCAAGGGATGAGGATGGGAGTATGATTGCGCATGCATGGGTGCGCAGCGGTTCATTATTTGTTACCGGTGCTGAAACGATGAACCAATTTACTGTTGTGAAAACTTTTGCCAAGGGTCCTTATTATCAAAAGGGCATAAGCAGTAAAGGCGAAAACCATCGAAAAATGGAAAATTAGGAGTATATTTTATGAATAATCTTTTGCTTTTTCTCAAGAAATTGGTTGAGGTCACTGGGAGAAAGATTTATCTTAACTTTTTTTTGAGCCTATTAATTAGTGCGTTAGAGGGTATAGGTATTTATTTATTAGTACCTATGTTAGCTGTAATTGGAGTATTTGATATGCAAATGGATAATGTATTTCCGATAAACTACATCATGAAAGGGATGGAGAAAATACCTTTTGATGTTAGCATTTCATTTGTGCTTATCTTGTATTTTTTCTTGATAACAGGTCAAGCACTTCTCCAGAGATATCAATCAATTACGAACACATGGATACAGCAAAATTTCATCAAAAAATTAAGGTTAGATTTGTATAAATCCTTAAACGGCGCAAAATGGGAGTTCTTTATTGGTAAAAGAAAGTCTGATTTCAACTACATATTAACAACAGAGATTGCAAGGGTAGGGTCTGGGACTCATAGTGTAATCCAGTTATCCAGTCTGATATTTTTCACCTTAATACAAGTAATGCTGGCCTTTTTATTATCTCCGTTACTTACTGTTATTGTACTAGTAAGCGGGACAGTATTAGCGATTTATATGAAAAAGTTTTTGAAAGGCTCAAAAACACTTGGCAGAGAAACAACTGATTTAATGAATGAATACTTTGGTGGTATAACCGACCAATTTAATGGCATTAAGGATATGAAAAGCAATATGCTAGAAGAATCTTATTTCCATTGGTTCCGAGGGAAATCAAATGCGATTGAATCTAATGTTATGAAGTTAGTCAGACTTAGTTCAACATCAACACTAGCCTACCGTATAGCTGCAGCCTTACTTATCGTAATGTTTGTGTATGTATCACTTAACATGATGCATATTGCCAATGAAAAAGTAGTTCTTATTATTCTTATTTTTTCTAGATTATGGCCCAAATTCACATCTATACAAACTAACTTAGAACAGATTATTGCAATGCTGCCTGCTGTAGAAAATGTGTTAAATGTACAGGAGGAAAGTCAGAAGCAGCAAGAATTTAAAATCAGCAGTCAAAAAAACCACCATAAAAATCAATATTATGATGGTGTAATAGAATGCAAAAACATTAGCTACCGTTATGATACAAGTCAAGAGATAATGGCATTAACTAATATTGATATTTGTATCCGGAATAATGAAACAACTGCCATTGTAGGGAAATCAGGGGCAGGAAAAACAACACTAGTTGATATGATTATGGGCTTGCTAAAACCAGAACATGGACAGGTGCGAATTAATAATCAGCCGTTAAATGATGATAATTTACTTACCTTTAGAAGTTCTATTAGTTATGTTTCTCAGGATCCATACTTGTTTCATACAACACTCAGAGAAAATTTACTTATGGTGCGGCCTGATGCCTCAGAAGCAGAAATATGGGAATCTTTATCTTTTGCCGCAGCAGCTGAGTTCGTAAAGAAACTGCCCTTAGGTTTGGACACTGTAATTGGCGACAGAGGAATGAAGCTTTCTGGAGGTCAGCGACAGCGGATCATACTAGCTAGAGCAATATTAAGGAAACCTTCCATCCTTGTATTGGATGAAGCCACAAGTGCACTTGATAGTGAAAATGAGAAGAAAATCCAGGAATCAATTGACCTCCTCAAAGGGAAAATGACAATAATAATTATTGCTCACAGGCTGTCTACCATCCGTAATGCAGACAATGTTATTGTGCTGGAGGATGGAAAAGTAATTCAAGAGGGGGCGTATCAACGCTTGTCTCAGTCTCAAGGTGCTTTAAGAAACTTGTTGAATACACAAGAATTGGCTTTAAATCAAACCTTAGCATAAGCATTCGTACTTTGTTCATTGATGGTGAAAATTAATAATTGCGTATGTTGTTGAAATATGATATGTTCTTTATATAGAACAAAAAACAACTTAAAAAATATTTTTTTTATGCATTGGTTCTTAATAAAGAATTGTTAGTGCGGATACTTGGTGTTAGGAGATCAGATATGAGTGCGATCGTTGGTATTTATCATCTAAATGGCGTCCATGCTACGGACGAACAAGGTTATAAAATAATAAAGTATTTTAAAAAGTTTCCTTCTGATGTAACTCAAGTATGGAAACATAATGAAGTTCTTTTTGGCTGCATGGCTCAATGGATAACACCAGAATCTGTAGGTGAGCAGCTACCATTCTATGATCCTATTCGCCAATATGCAATTACAGCAGATGCTATTATTGATAATCGCAAGGAACTTGCTGATCTTTTGGGTTTAGATAAATTAGAAAGTAAGTCGATTACTGACAGCCGTTTAATTCTGCTTGCTTATGATAAATGGCTTGAAGATACCCCAAAATATTTAATAGGAGATTTTGCTTTCATGATATGGGATGGAAGAAGGCAAAGACTATTTGGGGCAAGAGATTTTTCAGGATCACGAACGCTCTATTATTATCGTAAAAATGGTCATTTTTCCTTCGCCACTTTACTAGAGCCATTATTAAAAAGTGGTCATGTAAGCTCAAAATTAAATGAGGAATGGCTGGCAGAATATTTGGCAGTATCAGCTGTTACTGACACGGCGGATGCTTCTATCACACCTTATCAGGATATTGCACAACTGCCCCCTTCCCATAGCATTATTGTAACAAGTAATTCTCTTAAGGTAACAAGATATATGACCCTAAAAGCTGAATCAACATTAAAACTAAGCTCTAATGAAGAATATATAGAAGCTTTTCAAGAGGTCTTTCAGGAAGCAGTCAACTCACGGTTAAGAACACATGGTCAGGTAGGTGCACAACTGAGCGGGGGATTAGACTCAGGTGCAGTAGTTAGCTTTGCTTCCAAAAGCCTAAAACAAACAAATGAAAGTTTTCATACCTTCAGCTATGTACCGCCTAAAGATTTTCATGACTTTACACCAAAACATCTTTTGGCAGATGAGACACCATATATAAAATCTACTGTTCAATATGTTGGTGGAATTAATGATTATTATTTAGATTTCCAAGGGAGCAACTCTTATACAGATATAGATGAAGTGCTCGATATTATGGAAATGCCATATAAATTTTTTGAGAATTCCTTTTGGATTAAGGGGATATTTGAAAAAGCTGAAAAGGAAAACTTGAAAGTGCTTTTAAGTGGAGAGAGAGGAAACTTATCTATTTCTTGGGGGACAGCTCTTGACTATTACACTTCTCTATTCAAAAAAGCACGATGGATAAAGCTTTATAAAGAACTTACCTTCCATTCTAAGAGAGTGGGAGGATCTAGACTAAAAAAGTTAAACATTATTAGTAAATCAGCATTATCAAAAAAAGGGGTAGCAAGTAATAATTATCCTGTCCTAATTAACCCTAATTTTGCAAATAAAACAGCAGTATATGAAAAGCTGGCAGCTAAAGGTATGGATAAAAGCGGTTGGTATGATTCTAGGGTAACCGATGAGAGAGCGAAGCATTTTGAAGATGTGTTTCAATGGAATACAACGAATTCCTTATCAACAAAATTATCATTGAAACATGGTTTATGGAAACGGGACCCTACTAATGATTTGAGAGTCATTAATTTCTGCTTATCACTACCAGAAGACCAATTTGTCCAAGATGGATTAGACAGAGCATTGATTAGGCGATCCACCAAAAGCTATTTACCAGATGATGTTCGTTTGAACCAACGGGTTAGAGGTGTACAGGGAGCAGATTGGGTTCACCGAATGGTTCCAGATTGGCAGTTATTTGTGAATGAAGTCCAAATGATGAGCCAAAACGAACAGATGATGGAGTATCTTAATCGAGAGGCCATTCTCTCTGGGTTAGAGAAGATAAAGGAAGGCCCGATGGTGGAGCAAGATACTGATTTAGATTACCGGATACTAATGAGGAGTTTAATTGTATATCGATTTCTAACTAATATTCATTGAAAGGAGGTGAAAGTTAATGAAACTAGAATGGAAAAGTCCTGAATTAGAAGTATTGGATGTAAAAATGACAATGGCAGCACCAAACCCTGGAACGCGCCTTGATGCTTCTTTCAATGCTGGTACAACGTTCCCAGAATTAACTTGGAGCTAAGAAGCCATTATTAATACTTACCTATTAGTCCCACAATCTTCTAAAATGGGGGGTTGTGGGATAATACTTACAAATTGATTTCAATGCAATAATTGAGGTGTAATTTATGAAGCTACAGAACATAATGTCATATCAAGCATTTGGTTTTAACATAGCTAGCGAAATAGACTTACCTGAATTACAGCAAGGGATCTTATCAAATGTTAAAGGGCAGATAAACATTTCTATAAACGATCTTTCAGAAATGTGGTCTGAACTTTGCGATGATAGCATTGGTCCATTTGTTGTCTCCAAGGAACATATTATGTTCCGAGTAGAGGGAGTAGCCATCTTTCTAATTAAAGCCGGTAATGCAATTGTTGTTTCACCAATGCAGACCAATAAGGAAGATGAAATTCGTCTCTATATACTAGGAACATGCATGGGAGCAATATTATTACAGAATAATATTTTACCTCTTCATGGAAGTGTATTATCTATTGATGGCAAGGCGTATGGAATTGTTGGTGAATGTGGTGCAGGAAAGTCCACCTTAGCAAGAGCATTCATAAAACAAGGGTATAAACTGCTAAGCGATGATTTAATACCAGTTACACTTAATAATAATGTTCCACACGTTATTCCTTCATACCCTTACCAAAAGCTTTGGGAGGAAAGTCTGACAGAATTTAATATGAAATCCGAAAACTATCAACCTATTGTTTATAGAGAAACAAAATATTCTGTGCCAATTGATGATCTCTTTGAACGTGAAACAATCCCGTTAGCCGGAATCTTTGTATTGAATAAACAAGGAGAAAACGTAGAATTAACGGAGCTGAATAGTATCAATGCTATCCAAGAACTATCTGAGCATACGTATCGGAATTTTCTTATTCAAAGACTAGGATTGCTGAACTGGCATTTTCAGCTATCAGCAAAAATAATTGAAAATATACACGTCTTTAAGCTGATTAGGCCAATGTCCCGTTTTACAGCAAACGAGTTAACAGCGGTTATACTTAAAGCGATTAATGGAGGGAATTCTAAGTGAGTGAATTGAAAAATGTCTTATTAGAAGAAAATAGAACAATCTGTCAGTCAGAAGGACAAATAGTTAGTGATATGAATGGTGAAAAGGTAATGCTAAGCATATCAAACGGAAAATACTATAATTTAGGCACTACTGGTGGAGCAATATGGGAACTTATTAGTACACCTATAACATTTGATGGCATTATCGTCAATTTAACTGAAAAATATGACGTAAAAAAAGAAGAATGTGAAAAAGAAGTAATAAATTTTTTAGAAGTCCTATGGAAGGAAGATCTAGTTAAGGTATCAGATATTGCCTAAACAATCCTACAAATTAAATTGACTTTTATTTGGAATCTTGGAATCTATCTTGCACATTAAGGTAAATAACTATGTGGTTGTTTACTTTAGTGTGCAACTACCAACTTAAAAAAGAATAAAATCAAGTGATCCCCTAGAATATAAATTCTAGGGGATCACTTAATATATGGATTAATTTAGGTTATTATCATCAAGTTTTGCAGGGAGACTACAAGTTATTTAATTTACCGCATCGAATACAAGTATGCCGGAAATAATGGAATTTATGTTTTCGTTTTAACATGCATAATAATTTACCTAAATACAAGTAAATCAACTCCGTTGTTAGAATATTATAAATTCAATTATACTATCATCCAAATATTGGACAATGGTTCTTATTAACGAAAAAATAATTGGATTTATTCTTTCAAAAGAACTATTATTTGAACGAAAAATAATAGTATCAAATATAATTATCCTCAAAATTACATAGATAACCGTAATAAATAATAGGTAAATATATCAAAAGTTTTCGGTTTAAGAGGTATCAGTACTTTTAAATCTCATAATGTCAAAATAGCGGTTACAAAGACCTATTTGTAACTGTTTTATTCTTGAGAAATCTCGGTGTAACATAAATTAGTTCCTCATCAGTTGGTTATTGACATAATGTATACAAACGTATACATTATATTTATAAAAAAACGTATACAAATGTATACAGATAAGAGGGATGAAAATGAAGCATGAGGACTTCAGAAAAGAAAAGCATCACAGGGGGGACCATCATAAGCGGAAGGACAGAGGGCATAAAGGTGCAAAAACATTTCGTCGTGGCAGGGCAATTGCTTTTCTTGAGATGATGAATCTTAAGCGTTCCACAATCAAACAGCAGCTGGAGGCACCTGAATTTCAAACAATTCAGCCGATCTTAGTTGGAGAATTGAAGGCTATTGATATGGTGATAAACGAGTTTATCCAGTTGTTTGAAATTCAAGAGAATGAAATGTCAGCCAATGTACAAGAAGAGATAGTAGCAGAGGAACCTTTCGAAAAGAAGGCTGAATTTCACGGTTTGGAAGATAGGGAAGGATTGGAGTAATCCAGTCCGTTTTCTTGGTAAGGGGGGAGTTAGATGAAAAATTTAATGGTTTATCTTAAGCCTTATTGGAAAATCACGTTGCTTGCACCAATGTTTATGGTGCTTGAGGTATCGATGGATTTACTTCAGCCAATCTTAATGGCGAAAATCGTTAATGAAGGAGTTATAGCGGGGGATCTGGAGACGATTAAGCGAACAGGAGGGCTAATGATACTTGTAGCCTTTATTGGCTTACTTGGCGGTGCTGGCTGTACGGTATTTTCAAGTACTGCTTCCTTAAATTTTGCGACTGATTTGCGACAGAGTGTGTTTGACAAAGTTCAAACCTTCTCTTTTCAAAATTTGGATCAATTTAAGGGCGGAAGTTTAATTACTCGACTGACTGCGGATATAGTCCAGCTGCAAATGTTTATTATGACGGTACTTCGCAGCATTCGTTCGCCACTTTTGACAATTGGAAGTGTCATCATGGCTTTTACAATCAGTTTTAAACTGGCAATCATTTTCGCAGTAACGATTCCAATATTGTTTATTGTCCTCTATTTCCTTATTCGTCACGCATTTCCTACATATACAGTTGTCCAGCAAAAGCTTGATAAGGTGAATACAGTTCTTCAGGAAAATTTAATGGGGATACGAGTAGTCAAGGCGTTTGTGCGGACAGATTTTGAAAATGACCGGTTTGGGAATGCGAATGGTGATTACACAAAATATGCGATTAAGGCAGCTCGTATTGTTTCGTTAAATATGCCTGTTTTAATGCTTATTCTTAACTTCAGCTTAGTAGGTATTTTGTGGTTTGGAGCACACGAGACATGGAACGGTGCCTTGCCAGTTGGCGATTTGATTGCATTTATCAACTATGTGACACAAGTATTGTTTGCTGTAATGATGATAGGTATGATGATGATTACTATTTCTCGTTCTAAAGTATCGGCAGACCGGATACAGGAAGTCCTTACTACAGACTCTACTCTTATTGACAATCTGCAAGCAGATCATCAGGCGGTTACAAGTGGGGAAGTTGTGTTTGATCGTGTCTCTTTCAGCTATGATGGACAAGCGGATGTACTTAAGGACATCAGTTTTCGAGCTAAACCAGGGCAAACGGTTGCGATATTAGGAGCAACAGGTTCTGGAAAATCGTCACTCGTGCAGTTAATTCCGAGACTATATGATGTAACTGCTGGTAGTGTTTCCATTGATGGGGTTGATGTCCGTGACATATTTTTAGAGCATCTACGCACATCTATTGGTGTGGTTTTACAGCAGTCCATCTTATTCAGTGGAACAATCCGTGATAATATCACTTATGGAAAACATGATGCTGCACAGGAAGAGGTAGAATTAGCAGCGAAAGCGGCTTGTGCTCATGAATTTATCATGAGTATGCCAGATGGATATGATACGATGCTTGGTCAACGGGGAATAAACTTGTCTGGTGGTCAAAAACAGCGTATTTCCATTGCAAGAGCACTATTAGTGCGGCCAAGCATCTTAATATTGGATGACAGCACAAGCGCGGTAGACTTAGGAACCGAGTCCCGCATTCAAAAGGCGCTTGGAGAATTGCTGGAGAAAAGCACTGCATTTATCATCGCTCAGCGTATATCTTCTGTGCTGGAAGCAGACAAAATTATGGTGCTTGAGGATGGCAGGATTTGTGCTGAGGGCACACACGAACAGTTAATGAAGGATAGTGAAGTATATCAGGAAATATACCGTTCCCAGCTTGGAAAGGAGGATGTAGTCTATGAGTGAAAGAAAAACCAACATTCCTCCACAACAGATGGGATTAGGAGGAGGACCAAAGCATTTCCGCGGCAACATGCCTGTACAGCGAGCAAATAACACAAAGGAAACATGCCTGCGTATATGGCGTTATATGGGTAAGCAGCGTAAAGGGTTAGTCCTTGTCGTATTCCTGACAATGGCAACAGCCATTTTAAATCTTTTAGGTCCTTACTTAATTGGTGTTTCCATCGACAAATATATAATTACTCGCAACGCGAATGGACTTATCTTGTTTTGTGCAGCCTTGCTTGGAGTTTATGTATGCAGTTCTATTACAACATGGCTTCAATCCTTTTTCATGGCAGCCGTTTCTCAACATACTGTGCAAGGGATGCGAAAGGACTTATTCGCTAGGCTTCAGATGCTCCCCTTGAGTTTTTTTGACAGACAGTCACATGGAGAATTAATGAGCAGAACTACAAATGATATGGAGAATGTCTCCAACACATTAAACCAGAGCTTTACAACGCTTATTTCAAGCATAATCACACTTGTCGGAGCATTATGCTTTATGCTAAGTCTGAATATATGGCTAACATTGTTGAGCTTTGTGACAATCCCATTTGTTATGTTCCTGACATCGAAAATTGCGAAGTTTACGAGAAAATACTTTACAAGCCAGCAACAGCACCTTGGCGAGCTGAATGGTTATATTGAAGAAACGATTTCCGGCCAGAAGGCAGTGAAGGTTTTCCACCGTGAGGAAAAGGTTAAGGCGGAATTTCAGGATATTAATGTAAAGTTGCGGGAAGCGTCTATTCGGGCACAAATTTACTCAGGATTTATTGGTCCTGTTATGAATGTCATGAAGAATGCAAGCTTTGCAATTATTGCAGCAGCAGGTGGCTGGATGGCTCTTGAGGATATGGTCACAATAGGTGTAGTCGTTAGCTTCTTATCATACTCAAGACAATTTAATGATCCAATCAACCAAGTAGCCAATCAATTTAATATGCTTCAATCTGCGGTGGCTGGAGCAGAGCGTGTGTTTGAAATAATGGATAAGGAATCAGAGTATGATGAAAAGCAAGCAGTTTATAATATGCGGGAAATAAAAGGCGAAGTGATTTTTGAGAATGTTTCATTTGGTTATCAGAAAGGTCATTCTATTTTAAAGAATATCACGTTAACAGCTAAGCCTGGTGAGACGATTGCACTTGTTGGGCCGACAGGTGCTGGGAAAACAACGATTGTTAATCTGTTAACGAGATTTTACGAGATAAGCAGCGGAAGAATTACCATTGACGGTACCGAATTACAATCTATCAGTAAGGATAGTCTCCGCCAGAGGCTTGGGATTGTTCTACAGGATGCTTATGTGTTCTCAGATACTATCAGGGAGAATATCCGTTACGGTCGTTTGGATGCGACAGACGAAGAAGTAGAATACGTAGCACAGCTTGCTAATGCTGACAGCTTCATTCGGAAGCTGCCGAAAGGCTATGATACTGTTTTGACTGCTGAGGGAGGAAACCTAAGCCAAGGACAACGGCAACTACTGACAATTGCCCGAGCAATACTTGCTGATCCTTCTGTGTTAATACTGGATGAAGCAACAAGCAGTATTGATACAAGAACGGAAATGCAAATACAGGCAGCTATGGGGCAGCTGATGAAAGGAAGAACAAGCTTTGTTATTGCCCACAGGCTAAGTACAATCAGAGAGGCAGACACGATACTTGTGCTTAATGGCGGGGACATTATCGAGCGTGGCAGCCATGATGAATTGATTGAACAAAAGGGCTTCTATTATGGTCTGTATACTAGTCAGTTTAAAAGGGTGATTTAATCGTTTGGGACAGCACAAAGATTGTGCTGTCTTTTTTTATTTTTTTAATAGAGTGAAATAGTAGTTTGCTTTCACCATCTTTTCACCAAAGGCTACTAAACTACAAATATGAAAAGAAAAGGAGGAAGGAGAACAGTGAATGCTAGATTGAAAAAAGGTATTTTCTGGGGAGCAATGGTTGCTTCTATGACGCTTGCGATTAGCTTTATCTTTAATCAGATTGGAGGTGCTTCAACTGCAATGGCTGCAGGCTTTCACGACCGAGGAGGTCCAGGGGAAGCCGTGCTGCATCACCAGGATGTAGTGGTCCATGAAAGAGTATTGGTCAGCTATCATAATGAACCATCATTTTCATGGATTTGGACACTATTCTTTATTCTCTTCCTGGTTACGGTGATTGTTCTTGCAGTCAAACTCTTCAGGAAGAAATCGCAAGCTTCATCGATGCAGCAGTTTATCGACACTTCCATTATGAATACCCCAAAGCCAACTGTTAACTATAGCAATGCAACGATATTAGATGAATGGGAAAAGAATACAGCAGAGCAAAAGGAGAGAATTTAAATGGGCATTTTTAAAAGGATAAAAACAATCGCAAAGGCAGATATCAACAGTTTATTGGACAGTATAGAAGATCCAATCGCCATGCTGAATGAGTACACCAGAGAAATGGAACAGGGCCTGAGCCAGGCGCAGGCAGCTTTATCGAGACAGATTTTTGTGGGAAACAAACAAGCAGCACTTATTGCACAAACAAAGGAGCTTATCGGAAAAAGAACGAATCAAGCAAAGCTTGCCCTTGAAAAAGGGGACGAAGGTATTGCTAAATTAGCAATTCAGGAAAAAATAAACCTTGAGCAACAGTTGCATCTGTACGAACAGCAGCAGCTTACCCTTAATGGACAAACAAATGTCCTGAAAGATAGGTTCAATGAGCTTCAGGTAACATATAATGAGCTTCAGCATAAAAAGATTTTGCTTGCTTCTCGTGTCAATGTAGCAAAATCAATCAAGCAAATCCAAAAGGTATCAATGGAATTCAATGCCGATAACATTTTAAGAGGTTTTGCAAAGCAGGAGGAGAAAATCCTCTATGTGGAAGCAGAAGTTCAGGCTGGCAGCTATACAGCTAACCATCACAGCGGCTATGCCAAGACAAGCTTTTCCTATGTGAGTGATGCTGAAATCACAACAGAATTAGAAAAGCTAAAGGCAGAAAAAGAAAACCTTTAATGATTGGTTGATAAGCGTGAGAAGCACCAGGATATATAAGAGGTGCTTCTTTTCTAATATAAAGAGAAGGAGTATAAAAAATGAAAGAGACAATCCAAAATCTGCTTCACACAGATCCTAGTGCAATTCTAAATGATGATAGAGCACTGCCGATTTTTGTTTATCTAGCATTAGCACTAGTGGTCTCTATCTTTCCATTCGTGAAGGCTTGTTTTTCCATATGGAATACATTGCTGTTAAACATTTTTGGTGATTTAGCGGCAGGCAGGAAAATACGTGCGATACGGAATAAGAAAATGCTCGAGGCTGAGGCAGAAGGGAGCACATTTAAGGAAGCCTTCTCCAGATATGTTGGCCATACAGGAGCTTTAGTAGCAGCAATCGGGTTATTTTACTTCGTTTCGAGACAACAGTACGAACTAATTCTATTCGTGTTATTTGGTCTGCTTGCTTTATCCTTGCTGTTCTGGATTCGAACGTTTATTGGGTTCTTCTGGGCAATAGCCTCACTCACCATTCTTGCCGCACCCCTTTATTATGGCGATGGCATCATTATTATGCATGTTGCGATTTTCCTCAGCTCTGTCATTCTCATTCAGTCTGTACTTCGCTCATTAAGTGAAATGAAGAGTAGTGTTTCCAATAGAAAGGTGAACAGAGGGAAAGGATTTTTCGGAAGATTTCAGTGGATTCCGGCAATGATGTTTGGTTTAGTACTGCTTAGCCAATCCCTGTATGCAGGATATTATATCGTCACATCTTTCTTAAGTTAATGTTAAGAAAGGACTGGTAATATGCAAACAGTAGTTAAGTAGTTGGAGATACAGGGACGACCTAAATAGAAACGGAAAAGAAAAGGAGGAGCTTTACATGAACATACTCTTAGCAGAAGATGATTTGCAGCTTGGTGAGTTAGTGGAATATATGCTGAAAAAGAAGGGCAGCTATAATATTGATTGGGTCATGGATGGAGAGGACGCATACGATTACGCGAAAGCCTCTCACTATGATATATTGATATTGGATTGGATGATGCCTAATGAGGACGGTGTGACCGTTTGCAGACGTCTGAGAAGCAGCGGCTACTTAGGAGCAATTCTTATGCTTACAGCCAAGGATGCAGTTGTTGACCGAATCATCGGATTAGATGCGGGAGCAGATGATTATCTTGTAAAGCCCTTTGAAATTGACGAGCTGCTTGCCCGTTTACGAGCTTTGTCCCGTCGCAATTATGCACCAATCCTCGAAGAACAGCTGTCCATTCATGAAATGCACTTAAATAGACTCAGCCAGACGATCAGTAATGGAGCAGAAGAAATCCAGCTAAGTCCGCGCGAGTTTCAGATGCTTGACTTGCTTGTGCAAAACCGCGGGCAAGTTTTGCCAAGGGAAGTAATTCTCGATCGAATTTGGGGCCTGGATGCTGATGTATCGATGAAAATAATCGATGCAACAATTAAGCTTCTCCGCAAAAAACTTGATATGATCGGTCAGCAGGGGCTTCTTCATAGCATTAGAGGGGTTGGTTATAAATTTGAAAGCTAAAATGCTATCACTTTTCTCTATATGGAATGACCGGAAAAATCAAGACGTCTTCAAAAGTACTCAATATCGGTTGACGGTGCTTTACAGCGGCTTGCTTATGCTGTTTTTGCTCCTTTTTATTGTTGTTGTGTATTTGTTATTATATTTTACTATTTTTAAGGAGCAAGAGCGTGAGCTGAAAGCGAGTGCTGTGCAGGAAGCAGCAAACATTGAGACATATTTGAGCCAGACAAACCAATCAAGCCTTGTTGAATTTCAGTACCAGAAATCCCTTGAGAAGGATGTTGACCAATTTTTCTTTTATGTTGTTAATACATCTGGTTCACTTGTTCTGGGGGATGAAACTATTTCTGACTCTCGGTCTGCCATACTAAACAAGCTTGCCGGCTGGGATCCGGCTGGAAATGAAATCCGTACTGAATCAATAAAGGTAGCTAATATAACAACAGAAAGACGGTTTAAAAGCAGAGACAGGGGAGAGGAATTTCACTCATCTCAAACTAAAGAAACTGTCAGATTACTTGTTGCCGCACAGCCTATCTATCAGCACGGTGAAGAAATTGGCATGTTATATATCGGAAAGGAAATCTCCTTTGCATACCAGCTCTTTAAGATGCTGCCATTTATTTTATTTGGAATAGCTATTCTGTTTATGGGAGTCGCTATTTATATTAGCTACTATATGTCCAAAAAAGCAATGATACCTATTTCAAAGACTTTTGTAAGACAAAAGGAATTCGTCGCAGATGCATCCCATGAACTGCGAACACCCTTAAGTGTTATGCTGTCCTCCATCAATGCAATGGAAATGACCGCGGAATTCAAGGAAGAAGACTATTCCCATAAGCTTCTCGTTAATATGAAAAATGAAGTGAAGAGAATGGCAGGTTTAGTGGGAGATTTATTAACAATAGCGCGGTCTGACTTGGAAAAGATTGAACTCGTAAATGAAACCTTTGATTTTTGTCCGATAGCAGGTAAAACAATTGATTCATTAAAGACACTAGCCAATTCAAAACAGATTAAACTGAATTTTCATGCACCAGAAGTCTTGATTGTTCGTGGAGATTCTCAAAGATTCACACAGCTTTTGTACATTTTGGTTGAAAATGCGATTAAGTACACACCGAACGGCGGAGAGGTACTGCTTGCACTTATAGCCGGTGAAAAGGAGCTTATTGTGGAAGTTAGAGATACAGGCATCGGAATCGAAGCGAAAGACCAGCAACGCATCTTTGACCGTTTTTATCGCACAGATAAATCACGAACAAGACAAATTGGCGGCCATGGCCTCGGATTATCCATTGCCAAATGGATTGTCGACAGCTATAAAGGAACCATTCGTGTATCAAGTGAATTAGGAAAAGGCAGCATATTTACAATCAGAATCCCTATGCAAAAAGGGCATGAGTAAAGCTAGGAATTGGACTTTCTTTTATAAAAAGTCCTTTTTTTATGGAAAAAAAGCGAAAAAGATTGTTGAACTAACTTGTATATACAAGTATACTAATTGTATGCGCTATCATACACAGGATAAAAGGGAGATTCATATGAAAACAGAGAAAGAAAAAATGCTGGCTGGCGAAATGTTCAATCCTGCTGACCCAGATTTATCTAAGGAACGAAGGAAAGCAAGAACGATGGTTAGTATGTTTAATAACACATTGGAAACAGAAGGTGAAAAACGGACTGCATTATTAAAAGAATTACTCGGTTCTACTGGAGAAAATGTACATATGCGTCCTAATATACGATTTGATTATGGATATAACACATATGTAGGAGAAAACTTCTTTGCCAACTATGACTGTACCATTTTAGATGTTGCTGAAGTGCGATTTGGGGACAATTGTATGCTTGGACCTGGGGTGCAAATCTATACAGTTACACATCCACTTCATCCAGCTGAACGTAATTCAGGTAAGGAATATGCAAAACCGATTACGTTTGGAAACAATGTATGGATTGGGGGCAGTGCAATAATAAATCCAGGAGTAACAGTAGGAGATAATGTTGTAATCGCATCAGGTGCAGTAGTTACTAAAGATGTACCAGAAAATGTATTGGTAGGCGGGAATCCGGCAAGAATCATTAAACATATTGAAATATAGAAAACCAAAACCATTAGTATATATTCCGGGGCAACCATTTTGCTTGGAATAACTTGTAGATGCGTGTAATGAACTAACTAGGAGATGAAAAGAATGAAAACGGAAAAACATAAAATGTTAAATCAAGAATATTACATTTGTTGGGACGAAGAGTTAACAGCAGAAAGAGAAAGAGCAAAGGATTTGGTATATGAATTTAATAGTAGGAAACCATCAGAACGCATGGAAAGAAACCAAATCATTCAGAAACTGTTTCATTCTGTTGGAGAAAACGCATGGATTGAGTCACCGTTTAATTGTGATTATGGATATAACATTACAGTTGGTGATAATTTCTATGCAAACACAAACTGTACAATCTTGGACTGCGCCAAAGTTACGATTGGCGATAATGTCCTGATTGGCCCAAATGTTAGTTTGTATACGCCAAACCATGCAATGGATGCAGTTGAGCGTAAGGCAGGATACGAGAGGTCGTTGCCTATTACAATAGGAAATAATGTTTGGATTGGTGGTTCTGTTACAATTGTTCCAGGCGTAACTATCGGTGATAATACTATTATAGGAGCAGGAAGTGTTATAACAAAGGATATCCCTGCTAATGTTATTGCCGCAGGTGTTCCATGTAGAGTCATCAGACCAATAACAGAAAAAGATACAGTTGGGCTAGTAGATAATGATAAAAATTTCACGGCTAAATGAATGTACAGGGACAATGCAAAAACAGGCATTGTCTTTTTTTTCTTCCATAGCAATATACGAAATTTATATCATTACAGTAGCAAGTGAAGCTGTTATCAGGAATAATGACGACTGGTCAAACGTATTCTATTTTGAACTTACTTAGAAATTTACTGTAAACAGGGGGGAATAAATGTATGGGAATTGTGTTCATATTATCCATTCTTGTTGCGCTTATGCTCGTGTCCATATCAGTCTTTCAAGTATTGCTCTCACTTGGTTATTCATTCGGTGAGTATGCAATGGGGGGATTTTACAAGGTTTTACCTAAAAAGTTACGCATTGTGAGCTTCATAAATGCCATTATTCTTTTATTTATGGGCTTTGTTTTTCTACTCCATGCTGGAGTATTAAATGGTTTTCATTTTTTACCTACAAACATACTAGTATGGGTTATGACCATATTCCTTGGTTTAAATACATTAACAAACTTAATTTCTAAAAGTAAAAAAGAAAGGATCGTTATGTCACCATTATCCATTATTCTTTTTTTCTGCTGTTTATATATATCTTTTTCGTAGAAGACATTTAATAAGGGTTTCTTTTTTTTTCGTTTTTCTCTAGCACTATCTAGAGGGTTGATGTATGGTTAGTTGTAAGTTAATTCCTAGTATCGAATATCCTTCAGATATTTTTTATAAATCATAGTCAATTTACATTAAGAACATTATTACGTTGTTAATTGTAGAAAGTTTATGGATTTGGATGATAAGGTTGACTCCCTTGCAATAAACATGATATAAGCATAGATAACGTATTATATTATGACCCTAAAAGAATTAGTGGAGAGAGGTAGAATTATGGAACATCATAGTAAAATTATCGACTGTACCATCCGTGATGGAGGTTTAGTTAACAATTGGGACTTCAGTGTAGAATTTGTTCAGGATTTATATAATGGTTTAAGTGAAGCTGGCGTTGAGTATATGGAGATCGGTTATAAAAATTCTGCAAAGCTTCTGAATGTGTCTGAGCCCAACCCATGGAGATTTCTTGATGATAACTTCTTGAAAGAAATTATCCCAGAGAAAAAGTTCACAAAGCTTTCTGCACTTGTTGATATTGGACGAGTAGACCCAAATGATGTCCTGCCTCGTGAGCAAAGTTCGCTGGATATGATACGAGTTGCTTGTTATATTCGTGAAGTTGATAAAGGCTTAGAGCTTGTAAAGCTGTTCCATGATTTAGGCTACGAAACATCATTAAACATTATGGCATTATCAAGTGTACCTGAGAAACAGCTTATTAAAGCATTTGAGATGGTGAAAGCAAGCCCAGTGGATGTTGTTTATATTGTGGACTCCTTTGGAAGCTTAGATCCTTCTGATATTGAGCATCAAGTTAATAAATTTAAAGCAATGCTTCCAAATAAAAAGCTGGGAATACATACTCATAACAATATGCAGCTGGCGTTTGCCAATACATTAACTGCATATCAACACGGAGTTACATTCCTTGATTCATCTGTATATGGAATGGGCCGTGCTGCAGGAAACTGTAATACAGAGCTTTTAGTTGGCTATATCCAAAAACCAAGCTATGAGCTTAAGCCAGTTCTTGGAGTTATTGAAAAGCATATGGTAGAAATGAGACAAAAGTGGGAATGGGGCTATATTATTCCTTACATGATTTCTGGTGTGCTTAATGAGCATCCACGTGTAGCAATGGCATACCGTGACAGTGAAGACAGAGATAAATTTGTAGATTTCTATGACAAGGTAACTACACCAGAGTCTTCGCTAGCACCGGCTTCAAAATAATAGGGAAATTTAACTTGTTTAAAACCAGGGACCGGAAAGCGGCTCCTGGTTTTTTTGTGCTTGCGAAAAAAAGTAAAAATTTCCAAAAAAACTATTGTATATAGTTAGTATTTTGTATATATTGTATATATAGTATATATACAATATTGTAAATGAGGTTTTTGCATGCAAATAATTATTTCAAACAAATCAAAAGAACCTATATATGAACAAATTTATGCTCAAATAAAGAAGCATATCCTTTCAGCTGAATTACCGGAAGGAAGTCCACTCCCAAGCATGCGCCAATTAGCTAAGGAGCTGGACATAAGTGTAATAACAACGAAACGTGCTTATGAAGAGCTTGAGAAAAACGGGTTCATCTATTCAGTTGTTGGGAAAGGCTCATTTGTTCAAGAGCAAAATAATGAAATGATTAAAGAAAGAAAAATGAAGGTAATTGAGGAGCAATTAATAGCAGCAATCCATAACAGTAAAGAAATTGGTGTTTCACTGACAGAATTGAAGGAGCTGCTTACATTCTTATACAAGGAGGAAATTTAGTGGAGAATGTTATTGAATTACAAAACGTCAACAAATCATTTGGTGATTTTCAGCTGAAAAACCTTACAATGACTGTGAAAAAGGGATATATTACAGGGCTTATTGGCGGAAACGGTGTAGGGAAGTCAACAACAATTAAGTTAATTATGAATTTATTGCAGCCAGATAGCGGTGATATATCTATCTTCGGGTTAAATTACAAGGGAAATGAAAAAGAAATTAAACAGCGAATTGGTTTTGTGTTCGATAGTAATGTATTTTATGAGCATCTATCACTTAAAGAGATGGTCGGAATAATAAGTCGATCTTATCATTATTGGGATGACGGTATATTTCAAGCATATGTTGAGAAGTTTGAACTGCCGTTAAAGAAAAAGCTAAAAACATTCTCTAAAGGCATGATGATGAAGACTTCCATAGCAATCGCTTTATCACATCAAGCAGAGTTAATTATTATGGATGAACCGACATCAGGATTAGATCCAATCTTTCGCAGAGAGCTGTTGGAAATCCTTCATGAAATAATGGAAGATGGGGAGAAATCAATCTTTTTTTCCACGCATATTACAACAGACTTAGACCGAATCGCAGATTATATCACATTCCTTCACGATGGCGAACATGTTTTCACTAAGAAATCTTATCAAATAGAAGAGGAGTATGCCCTTGTAAAGGGTGGGCTGGATTTATTAGATCAAGATACGAAGCAAGAATTTATTTCTATTAAAACGTCTCCTCATGGCTTTGAGGCATTAACTAGCAATAAAGGGAGAGTAGAAGAGGTTTTTGGGTCATTAGTGGTTATGGAAAAACCGACTTTAGAAGACATTATGTTTTATACAAAGAAAGGAACTGTGACAGATGTATAATCTAATTCGAAAAGATATAGTAATGCAGAAGAAAACATTGTGGATACTGTTACCAATTCAATTAGTGTATTTGTCTCTTAATATCGGATATGTTTGGATAGGGTTTGTATTTAGTATTGTAATCATTATGAATGCATTTTCCATGGATGAAAAGTCCTCCATTAATACACTGCTAAATTCACTGCCATACACCAGAAAAGAAATGGTAAGTTCTAAATATATTGGCGTATTAGTGTTTACATTAATTGTTGTTTCTGGTCTATTTATTGGAAATTTAATTCTTAACCAGGAGCTAATGGCTTGGAAAGAAATAATGCTTATCATTAGTTTAGTGATGATTGTTGCTTCTTTTATTCTTCCTTTTTCTTATCAGTTTAAAAGTCAATATTTGCTGATAGCCTCCATTGTGTTGTTTGTTATTTATATGGTAGTAATTAATATGATATTTTACAATCTGAACGAAGTTATCATAAATTTTGTAGAAAAGCTGCTATCCTTGCAAACTCTGTCTTTTTATCTGATGACTTCGGGTTCCATTCTTATTTTGTTTGCTTGTTCCTGGTTATTATCCATTCGTATCTTTAAGAATAAAGTACTCTAATAATTATTTGCTTTGTTGGGATCAAGCTGGAATGAAAATGCTCTAATTACGTTTTAAAAAAAACATAGATAGTTGAGGAAAACAGCTCAGCAATCTATGTTTTTTGTGACAAAAAAAATAATTCCTTATGACATACTTGAAAATTTAGTTTGGATGTCTTGTAAAAATACGGAAGCAGCAGTGGAAAAGACATGGTGCTTTTTCCAAACAATATTTAATCCTGATTCTAGTTTTGGATTAAGTGGTCTAAAGCAAAGATTGCTGTCACTAGAAGTATTCACAATCTTATCAAGGGTTATAGCATAACCAATGCCCTCCTCAACCATTATGGCAGCATTAAAGGCGAGATTGTATGTTGTTACTACATTTAATTTTTCAAAATCCTCTCCAAACCAGTCTGCAAATTCATTTTTTGAATAAGATTGTTGGATGGCTTGGCGTGAACAGATTAACGGCACATTAAGTAGGTCAGCCGATTGAATCGTGGCTTTAACTGCAAGTGGACTGTCTTTTCTCATGACAACTCCCCAAACATCTTTATCAGGGATATTGATATAATTATATTTGGACAAATCGGCGGGTTGAATTAAAAGGCAAAAGTCAAGTAAGCCCTTATCAAGTCGATCTGTTACATCTTCTTCATTGCCGCTGTAAAGATGATAGCGGATATTAGGGTATTTTAGCTGTACTTCCTTAACTACACTTGCAATTTGCTTCATAACTTTCGTTTCTCCGCCACCTATGTAAACATCACCGCTAACGGTATCCTCCATAGCGGTAAATTCAGCCTCTAATTTACTGACCATATTGACAATTTCTTCCGCTCTTTGTCTTAATATCAACCCTTCATCTGTCAGAATGATGCTGTGACTGCTGCGAATAAACAGTTTTTTTCCTAAGGCTTGCTCCAAGTCCTTTAATTGTCTGGACAAGGTTGGCTGTGTAACATGCAGCGAGTCCGCTGCTGCTGTTATACTTCCTTCCCTTGCAACTGCAAGAAAGTAACGTAATACTCTTAGCTCCATTTTGTTACAGCCTCCTTTTAATTGTTTAGTATATATATATCTGAAATGCTTTTCAAGCATATCTTGTTATTTGATATAGGTATTTGTTATATATAGGTGCAGTCGCTAAAATAAATACCAACAGAATAAAAGTCAATAAGAAGAAAGGAATGTTAGCTTATATGTATTCTATTCAAGGCAAAGTTGTTGTAATCATGGGGGCATCAAGCGGAATTGGTGAAGCGACCACTAAAAGACTGGCAGAAGCAGGAGCTAAGTTGGTAATAGCAGCTCGCCGTGAAAACCGATTAAAGGCTATTGTTGACAAAATACCTAATGCTGACGTTTCGTATACAGTTGCAGATGTGACAAAAGAAGATGAAGTGCAAGCAGTGGTTGACCTTGCGGTGGAAAAATATGGACGGGTAGATGTGCTTTTTAATAATGCTGGTATTATGCCAACAGCATCTCTGTCGGAAAAACGCTTTGCTGAATGGCGTCAACTATTAGATATTAATATTATGGGCGTGTTAAATGGGATTGCTGCAGTGTTACCTATCATGCAAAAACAACAATCTGGACAAATTGTGACGACGGATTCTGTCGCTGGACATGTTGTTTTTCAACAAGGAGCAGTTTATTGTGGAACTAAGTTTGCAGTTCGAGCCATTATGGAAGGCTTGCGTCAAGAGGAACGTCATCACAATATCCGCAGTACGTTAATCTCTCCAGGAACGGTAGATACAGAGCTTCACACAACCATTAATGATATAGAAAGACGAAATTGGGTAGAGAATCTTCAACGTACGAACGGTCTGCAAGCAAGCGATGTAGCCGAAGCGGTTGCTTATGCAATTAGTACTCCTGAAACTGTCGCAGTTAGTGAAATTATTATACGTCCAACAAAACAAGAAGACTAATAAAAACTTCTAGTAAATAATAATTCTGCCACAAAAATCTAACAATAATTTGTGGCAGTTTTTAGATTATCTCCGTTTTCAATTCTCATAAGAGGTGAATTTTTTTGGTTAAACAAAACAAGCTACTTATATTTATATTAACGATTGGTGTGTTTGGCATTATTAATACGGAAATGGGTGTTATTGGCATACTGCCATCATTGGCAGAACATTTTGGTGTTAGTATATCAAAAGCAGGATTGTTAGTTAGTCTTTTTGCACTCGTAATTGCTGTTTCTGGTCCGACAATGCCTTTATTTTTTGCAGGCATTGATCGGAAGAAGGTAATGCTCCTAGTTTTAGGAATTTTCGTATTAGGAAGCGTTGTTTCCATATTTACTACTAACTTTACAGTGGCATTACTTGCCCGGATTGTACCAGCTTTTTTTCATCCGATTTATTGTTCATTAGCTTTTTCAGTTGCTGCTGCATCTGTCAGCAAAGCAGAAGCCCCAAAAGCTGTTTCAAAGGTGTTTATAGGAGTTTCCGCTGGCATGGTTATCGGTGTACCAATTGCCAGCTTTCTTGCCAATACAGCTTCCTTACAAATGGCAATGGCCTTCTTTGCGCTTGTTAATACAATCGCATTCATTGCTACGCTGATATATATACCTTCCATGCCTGTTAAAGAGAAGCTTTCTTACGGCAGTCAATTATCTGTGCTAAAAAAACTAATAACGTGGCAATCGATTGTTGCAGTTATTTTCCTTAATTCAGCAGTTTTTGGCGTGTACAGTTACTTAGCTGAATATTTGAAAACTGTAACAGCTATGTCTTCCAATAGTATTACCATCATGTTAGTCGTATTTGGAGGAGCTAATATAATTGGCAATATTGTCGCAGGGAAGCTGCTAACAAATAATGCCGCGAAATCTGTAATGATTTTTCCCTTCGCATTGGTGGCGGTTTATATAGCGTTATTTCTGTTTGGACAGTTTTCGATTCCTGCCGCTGTTATTATCTTAGCTTGGGGAGTTTTAGCTGGAATAGGTGGTAATATCAATCAATATTGGATAATGTCTTCTGCTCCTGAAGCACCTGATTTTGCCAACGGTTTATTTATCTCTTCTTGTAATGTAGGAACAACAATTGGTACGGCAGCAGGTGGATTATTTATTTCAGGCATCGGAACAGAATATGTCATATTTGTTGGGATATTATCCTTAATATTAGGTTTAATATCTATTATTGTAAGAAACTACTCAAAGCAATCTCAAACAAAACCACTTGCCAGTTAACATTTAGGAGGGAGTGAATTGTTGGTAACAAAATTAACAGTTGGATTGCCTCGTGGACTTCAAGCAAGAAATACAACTATTTTTGTCTTTACAGCACGTTCCTTTAACAGTGATGTCATTCTTTCAAAAAGCAGTAACTCTTCAGACGGGAAAGAAATAATGAAGGTTATGGACTTAAATGTGAGCAATGGCGATGAAGTTACTTTATATGTTAATGGTGAAAATGAAATGACCTGTATGGATACACTAAATAATTTTCTGTTAGACAAGTAATAACGTATACCCCTAAGAAATTCATTTCCTACCTTGCCATAACTACTATTTAAGAAAAAAATCTACTTTTATTTATTCTATTAATAAAAGGATAGTATACTATATATGTTATATATTTCTAAAAATGGAGGTTATCGGTATGGGGAAATGGATTTTACAGGAGAATTTTGAAGGCACAGAGTTAAATAGCTTACTTAAATGGCGGTGTGAACCTAAGACATGGGTTATTGACAGAAGCAGTTCTCAATTGAAGGTAGAAACTGATCTAGAAACAGATTACTGGCAAAAAACACATTACGGATTTGAAGTAGATAACGGACATTTTCTGTATGTACAAACAGATAAGAACTTTAGAATGACCACAAAAGTTAAAGCTTTTCCAAAATCGAAATACGACCATTCTGGTTTAATGATTCGCTTTTCAAAGGATGTCTGGGTTAAAACGTCTTTAGAATATATTACAAGTAGCTTAAGTAAACTCGGTGCAGTTGTTACAAATAGAGGATACTCTGATTGGTCAACACAACATATGGAATCAAAAGAGGTTGAGTTATACTTTCGCATTTCAAGAATTGCACAAAATAGCTATGTTGATTTTTCTTGGGACGGAAAAGAGTGGCTGCAAATACGGATAGCTCACTTGGACATCCCTGAGAATGCCCTTATTTCAGCTGGCTTATTCGCTTGCAGCCCTCAAGGAAAGGATCAAGCTGTTCATTTTGATTTCCTTTCCATTCAAGAACTGTCATCAGATCCAAACGAGGCTTACCTATAATCAGCTGCTTATGAAGATACTCATAATAAGCTTTACTTTCAGTTACCGAGGGGTAACTTTTTTTGAGAAGTCTTAAAACGTTTCATTAATTATAGTTCCGGTTTTTGAAATATCATAATCTCCTAAAGAATGAATGTCTGCCTGAAATTGCGCTGAGGATAGTATAGTCTTTACTTTCTCGATAAGTGGTTGATTTTTGGAAGTTTTTAACATTACTAAATCATAGCTTTCTGTTATTAATGGTACGAAATCTATGCCAACCATTCTGGCCGCTTTTTCAATGCCTACTCCCGCATCTGCGATTCCGCTTGAAACAGCAGACGCAACACTATAATGATTCGATTCTTCATGATGGTAGCCTGTAATATCACTAGAGAGAATATTATTTAGTCTGAGCTGTTCATCAAGGAGAATACGTGCTCCTGAACCTTTTTCTCTATTAACAAGCTTAACTCCTTTATCCTTTAAATCAGACCATGTGGTTATGTTTAAAGGATTCCCCTTTTTAACATACACTCCAGCTCTCCTTGATAAGAGATGGAGTAAAATATATGGCTGTCCAACTAATATCTTTTGTAAATAGGGCAGATTATACTCACCTGTATCTCCATCATACAAATGTAAACTAACAATATCATTTTTACCACTATACATAGCTACAAGGCTATTTAAACTTCCCGAATAAGATCGTAATGCTTGATAGGTAGACTCTTTCTCGAGATATTTACCTAGTATGTCGAGAACCATATCTTGTCCACTTATAACAATTGTATTAAGGTCCTTTGTTTCACTAATGGAAGATTTAAGTTCAGTTGCTTTAACAGGTCTCAATTGGTTTGTTTTTTGACTGTTTATGTACGTATTTAAATCCTCTGCGTTGATTCTCATTTGCCTGCCAACACGGAATACAGGAATTTCTCCTTTTTTAACAATGTCATACATAGTTAATTTTGATACTTTTAATAGTTGAGATACTTCTTCAATTGTATAGGAAAACTCTTTTGACATATGCATCCCTCCACTTTGTATTTTAACGTAATTTAGTAAGAAAAGGAGGATTTATTAAAATAGCTATTGAATGGGGCGGACCACTGTAGTGTAAATCAATTTCCCAAAATTCACACAATCTCCTCATTTTTACAGATTTCGACCTTTCATATTAGTTATAATTAGTTATAATTAAATATAACCAATTATAATAAGGAGTAAAAAAATGAAAAAATTAGGGCTTTCTTTATTTTCAATGTTTATGGTATTAATCATCATTACTGGTTGTGCTACTAATGAGCAATCGGGTGCAACAGAAGAAAAAGAAAATCAAGAATCAACTCAAGAGAATGTTGAACTGACAATCTCAGCTGCTGCGAGTTTACAAGATGCTTTAACTGATATTCAGAAAGACTTTGAGAAGGAACATCAAAATATTAAACTTAGCTTTAATTTTGGAGGATCTGGGGCACTGCAACAGCAGATTTCTCAAGGAGCGCCAGCAGACATCTTCTTTTCTGCTGCAGAGGATAAATTTCAAAAGCTAGTGGATGATGGACTTATTGATGAAAAGAACGGTACAGATCTAGTTGGTAATGAACTTGTCCTTGTCACACCTAAAGAGGCAGATAAAGGAATAAGTACCTTTGCGGATTTAACAAAAGCCGATAAGATAGCACTTGGTACCCCGGAATCTGTTCCAGCAGGACAATATGGGAAGGATTCGTTAGAAAGTCTTGGTCTGTGGAGTGAGATTGAAGGGAAAGTCGTATATGCAAAAGACGTAAGGCAAGTACTTACATATGTGGAAACGAATAATGTGGATGCAGGTATTGTTTATAAAACAGATGCATTATCCTCTGATAAAGTTGAGATAGCTGCTGTTGCAGAGGAAAAGACACATGATGCAATTATTTATCCAGTTGGGGTTATCAAAAATAGCTCTCATTATAAAGAGGCTGAGCTATTTTACGACTATTTAAAAAGTGATGCCGCTCTGAAAGTTTTAGAAGAATATGGATTCAAGGGACTAAATTAATTCTACATGGCAACTAATTTTTGGACACCCGTTCAATTATCCATTGAAATTGCAGCTGTTTCCACGCTATTAGTCATTATTTTTGGGGTGTTTTTAGGAAGGCTTATGGCAGTCAGGAAGTTCAAAGGGAAAATAATAGTTGATACGATTTTCCTTTTACCGTTAGTTTTACCACCGACCGTTGTAGGTTTTTTATTAATCATCATTTTCGGACGAAATAGTCCAGTAGGTCAAATTATTGAGTGGTTTTTTAAGCAGCCAATAATGTTTACCTGGTGGGCTGCGTTAATTGCTTCAACTATCGTTGCGTTCCCGCTAATGTATCAATCTGCCAGAACAGGGTTTGAGGCAGTGGATGAAGATATTGAGAATGCTGCTCGAGTGGATGGAGCAAGTGAATACCGCTTATTAATGTTTATCTCCATTCCGCTAGCCAGTAAAACAATTGTTTCAGGAGCCATTTTAAGCTTTGCAAGAGCCTTAGGGGAATTTGGAGCAACGTTAATGTTTGCGGGGAATATACCTGGCAAAACACAAACCATTCCGACAGCCATTTATGTTGCACTTGATTCGGGAAACATGGAAATGGCTTGGTTATGGGTATTGAGTATAATAGCAATCTCTTTCTTGATGTTGATATTTGTGCATTTTATTAGAACTTGATGCAAAGATAAAGTTTCATGTTGAAATGCTCATAGCCTCCACTTTGTCCTGTGGAGGTTGTTTTTGGTTTGTCACATGTATTTGACCTAAAGCATGCTTGCATCTTTCCGCATAAAATAACAAACAGAAGGGGGGATTATTTTGCATCCTACTATCATTACAGGACTTAATGGAGGAACTATTTATCAAAACTTTCCTAATCCAGCATATGGAGCGTGGAACCAACAACTGCTTGGAAGCCCGCCGTATCATTATAATATTGGCGGATATCAATTTATGATATCACCAAGACCTCCAGGGGAACAAATATTCTTTCCATATGTTGGGCCGAACGTGCCAGCAACATTTAGAAAATGAATCAGCCGGCTGCTATTCGCTACTGGCTTTTTTTTATTAAGTACAAATTAGGCATTTTCATCGATAATTAGGTCATTATTTATTACATAAGTAAATAGATATTTAATATGACGCTATTTGTTACCCTAAGTCTGCTAGGCAAACACAAAAATATGATAGCGCTTTCTTTTGTCTTGGTGGATAATTTACATAGAGTATATTCAAATCAGATTTTCAAGAAAGTAGAGGAGGAACTACATGAAAAAGACGCTGTATCTTATGAGACACGGACAAACATTATTTAACCAAAGACGGAAGATTCAAGGCTGGTGTGACTCACCACTAACATCATTAGGTATAAATCAGGCAAAGGCTGCTGCAGAATACTTTAAAGAGCGCAATATTGTATTCGATCATGCGTACTGTTCTACTTCTGAAAGAGCTTGTGACACACTTGAGCTTATAACTAGTATGCCATATACAAGATTAAAAGGATTAAAGGAATGCAGTTTTGGCACCTTTGAAGGAGAAAGTGAAGACCTAAATCCACCATTGCCCTACAATGATTTTTTTGTGAAGTATGGCGGAGAGGATCAAAAGGAAGTACAACAGAGAATGGTTACGACTTGTCAAAAAATAATGGACGAAGATAATGCGATTGTTCTAGCTGTGTCACATAGTGGAGCTTGCCGAAACTTCATGAGATATTGGGAATATACAAGTAATATCAACCAACAAGTGAAAATCGGAAATTGCTGCATCCTAAAATTCGAATACGAAAACAATCAATTCACCCTTATTGAAATAATAGATCCTAATGTAAGTGATATAAGAGATGAATTTTCTGTAGTTTCTTAATGTATTACATGTTTTAAAAACACGTGTAACAATATAAAGGCATGAGTTAAGCTTTTTTCTAACTCATGCCTTTTAATTTTTTTAAAACATATATGGTAAAAAAAGAAACCTTATCGCATTTTAAGTCGTCAATAGATAAACCTACAGGAAGGAGAGGATTAACCTCGCCATGTTATTAAGCAATAGGGAGTCACATCTAGATAGAAATGAGGATAATTTAAAAGAACTTATTGATCTCTATGCTGAGAGTATCAAAATGTTAGCTTATACATATGTGAGAAATTGGTCAGCAGCTGAAGATATTACACAAGATGTATTTATAAAATGTTATGAAAAAATGAATGAATTTAGAGGTGAAAGCTCACATAAAACATGGCTTTATAAGATTACCAGAAATAAATGTAAAGATTATTTGAAAAGTAAATGGTATCGTGCATTTATTCCGACAGACTTTACGAAGGAAAAGTTAGTAACCAGCAATGAGTTTTCTGTGGAAGACAGAGTAATAACCAAGTTAGATGATTTAGAACTATCATTGAAGGTATTAGCACTGCCGACCAAATATCGAGAAATTATTATATTATTCTATTACGAAGAACTAAAAATCAAAGAAATAGAGAATCTAACAAATTTGAATATAAGTACTATTAAAACTAGGTTAAGACGGGGAAAACAAATCCTTCAGAAGAAGCTGGAAAGGAGCGAGGGAAATGAGTAACTTGAAGTCATTAAGAAAAAGCATGAGCAACTCCATTTTACAACAAGGAAAAATGAGTATTACTGATAAAGAAGAACTATATAAAGCAGTGCTTCTACATAGAAAAGCAAGGAAAGGTTTCTCATTTGCACCAGTACTTTCTATCGCTGCTATTACTTGCTTCGTTGTATTTTTTGGTGGATACATAATAAACCAAACAGGTAACTCTGGAAATCAGCATAACCAGGTGATTCCTATTGATAATGAAAAGGAAGAACAAAATAATCAACAATTTCCTAATCTAGCAAGCTTTTTATATGAATTAAACGTTAAGTTGCAAGAAAAGAATAATCTTCATGTTAAAGAAACAGATTATGCAAAACAAGTTGGAGAATTTGCTGAATATTATTCTAACCAATTTTCTTCTACTTCAAAGGAAACAGCGCTTATTGACGGTTTGATAGAGATAGGTAAATGGAGTAAATATCTCCAACAGGCTGATAATGATGACAAAAGAAGTGAAATTATGACAGAGCTAGATGACGTTGTTGAGCAATTAATAATGATTGCTGAGAATTACGGTATTGAAGATGAGAGAAATAACATAATAGAAAAACTGGAATTCGCAAACATGGAAGATTGGTTAATTAGTTTGAAAGAAAGTATCCATTCTGAATCCTATAAACCATATGCTGATAGAGGAGATTTCGAACAAAATATCGGCTATGCAGCAAGTGCGTATGCTAAACATTATGCTGCGTTAGAAAAAAATCCAAGTACAAAACAACAATTAGAAAAAGCAGCGGAAGTGGCAGAACAAATAGAGAAAGAAAGAGACGAAGAACAAAGATCAGAGTTATTGAATAAATTAGATTTAATGGCTGATAGATTGTTAAGAGATAAATATTAGAAGGAAGAACAATCTACGATTAATCCAGATGCTAACTGCAACTGGATTTTTTATATATTTTCATCTTTATTTAATAAGCGTATATTAACTCTCACACAGTCGGGGCTATTAGCATGGCAATAAAAATTCAAGCAATGAAACTTTAGTGATAATATAGACAGGATAAATCCTGTCTAAGTTGCTATAGATAACTATAAAGTAGGAGCACTCTCTGCTGTATTATCTATCCTTCGATCTGCATTAACTCTCCAAAGGATAAAGAAGGAGAGCATTACCAGCAGCAGACAAACTATGTTAACAAACCGATAGCCTATCAATGTGGCAAAAAGACCGCCACCAAGATTGCCTACTAATCTTCCAATAGTAGAGCCGTTTGAGTAGATAGTTGCTGACATACCAGGTGAATTAGGAAGCAAGTCGGTAAAATAACTAAGCCCATTTCCCATAACGATTGCAACGAAAACAGCTTGAAGTAACTGTGCTGCTATAATTATCCAAGAAGTTGTGGAGGTTGTTAGAATAATAAAATAAAGACCGGCAATAAAACAGCTCATCATCATTAATGAATGATTAGTTATTTTTTTGCTTAAGGCACCAAGCGCAATCATTATTGGAATTTCTAAGCCTGCACAAACACTGACGACAATGCCCACGATAGCATGGCTGCCATGCAGTTCATTAACAATAAAAAGTGGTGTATTTATTGCATTAATAGCATTAACTGCAAAGAGAAGAATGAAGGCGAAAAAAGGGAATTTTATTTGCTTGTTTTTAAATATAGAAACAGGAGTTTGTGATTTATTCTTCTTTTCAGTAGCGATAGTATTACTTTGATTTCGGAGAAAAAAGACTACGAGTGCTGCAATAATCAGGAAAATGGCTGAAGTACCAAGAAATAGTCCATTATAACCAGCTATTCCTAAGATCAAAGTACCTCCCAACGGCCCAATAAGGAAACCAAGTGAAACAAGGGAGCGTAATGTAGAAAGTGCAAATGTTTTATCATCACTTTTGCTAGCATTGGCCGATTCCTGTGCGAATGCGAAGATTTGAGGCATAGCAGCAGCCCCTAAGCCGTTAAATAGTGTAACTACAATTAACAAAACAAAATAGTTATGAAATAGTAAATAGGATACATACCCAATAGCAGAAGAAAGCATTGCTATTACTATGATTGATTTTCTGTTAATGCCGTTGTCTGACTGCTTGGCAATAAAAGAATTTATGAATACGCCACTAAGGGAGCTCACAGCCATGAAAATCCCAAAGGTTCCCGCGTTCATTCCCAATTCTTCGGTTGAATACAATGATAAGTAGGGCATGGTTATAGAGATACCTGTGCCGACGAGGAGCATACAAATCATGAAAAGGCTATACCCTTTAATTGTGAACAATTTCCTTATGCGTATTAGCATTCCTTTTCACCACCTTTAATTAATCCGTTAAAATATATTTTTCAAAAGCGTAAGCTACTCCGTTTTCATCGTTTGATAGTGTTACTATGTCACTATGTTTTTTTACTTCTTCCTCTGCATTCCCCATTGCAATAGACAAACCAGCCGCATGAAACATGGGGATATCATTAATTTCATCCCCAATAGCTACCGTATTTTCAATAGGAATATTAAAAAAGCGAGCCATTGCCTTTAGTCCATTTCCTTTATGTCCATTAACGTGAGTGACTTCAAGATTAAATGGAGAGGAGGAGGTAACATAAGTGTCTTCAATTGCTTCTAAAAGTGCTTTAACCCGGTTTTTTTGGATGGGATCAAGACCTAAAATAAGAAACTTTATTACGGAAGATTCAATATTTAGTACTTCTTCTGGTTGATTAAAAACGGGCTGACCATACACATGCGGAGGTGTCGTAAACATTGTATAATCCTTGTGGTCGTAATATTCACTTGGGACAAGGCCGGATACTACCACCTTTTCAAAGCGGTCAAGCCAATCAATATGTGCAAATGTACTTATATTTGTACATATTTTATATGGCATTACTTCTTTTTCAAGTTCTAACACAATCTTTTGGCATTGAAGCAGCGGTAGTGAGGTTAACTCGATTAATTTTCCATTAGCGTATATTTCTGTTCCGTTGTTTCCGCCCACATGTAAATCTAATTGATATTTTGCGAGCTCTGCAATCACCGGCGTTGCCGATCTTCCAGTTAATGCCATCACGATATGCCCTTGTTCTTGTGCCTTCTGGATTGCTTGAATAGTCTCGCTGGTAATTACCTTTTTCGAATTTAAAGTAGTACCATCCAAATCAAGTGCTATAAGCTTCATCGGTTTTCTCCCCTTACTTGTTGTGTATATTAGTTTCAAAAAAGCTTATAATTTGAAAATTGTATTATATTATCCATAAAGTTAGTCGTTTTTGGATTTTTTTAGTAATTAAAAGAAAACGTTATCAATAAAAGGTTGAAATTGGTTGTTTATTAAAATGGAACAGTTTTATTATTCTTTTTTTACGCATTATAGTCAATACAGGTTAATGAACAATTCACACTGATTTGTTCATTAATAAACAAATCGTTTGAAAGTAACAATAGATAGCATTCATTCAAAACAAACATAAACGAAACAATCCCGAATTTATATCGGTAATGCGAAGGAGGCTTGGATAAATATTTTTTTACTATTCTGTGTTTGTTGTGAAATGGAGCGGAGGCGACTCGACTATAAAGGGAAATAGAGGAAAGCGCGAGGACGAGCGTAATGAAACGAACTAATCTTAAAGACAAGCACTATTTAAAATTCCACGGTTCATTGTTTCAACGTTAAAAAAACTGAACCATTAATCGATAATCGATAAAATAGTTCAGTTTTAACCTAGTTTAATACTTGATGCCACCAACTCTTCGTATTTACAAATTTCGTTCTAATAAAATCCCCACTTGTAACGCCATTTCTTGAGGTGAGATTGGCATGCCTTTAATAACCCACCATTCCACTAATCCAACATATGACGTAACAATGAATTGAAGAAGAACCTCTTCTTGCAATTCGGTATTTTTTTCTTTAGAAGTATCAACCTCATCCTTGAATTCTTCGATTAGAAATTCATGAAATTGGCTTCTGAAATAAGGAGCACCTTTGCTTTTGAGCATAGTTGAAATGAAAAGGTAATTTCTTTCAAGGTAGTTAAACCAAGGTAAATTTGCTTCACTGTATTCTGACTCTGAAGTAGCTTCGCATAAGTCTCGCATACTATTAATATGTTCTGCTATAAGCTTTTCCAAGAGATCGTATTTATCTAAGTAATGAAGATAAATCGTTCCTCTGCTTACATTTGCCTTATCAGAAATATCTTGAATTGTAATGTCATCAAACTTCTTCTCAGACATAAGCTCAATAAGGGCATTTTTAATTGCTTCCTGCGATTTTAGGATTCTTCTATCTACTTTAGCCACTAGTATCACCACTTTAAGTAATAAAATCTACATACAATTATATACTCCTGTTTAATATTGTAACAAGGTATATTTTTTTGTACGAAGGTTAGAGATACTTCATTAAAGTGCTAAAAAAGGTAGGAGCATTATTACTATTTGTTCTGCCAGCGATATATATCATACAGTTTACCGCTCAAATGACCAGTACATAGGAGCATTTTCGGCTAAAGTACCACTTACCTCCCCGCCTTCTTTCCTCCAGTATTCAAGTCCACCAATTAGTTCTTTTACCTGAAACCCTAATTTTGCAAGTTTGGCACATGCTCTTGTTGCACCATTACATGCAGGACCCCAGCAATAGACAACCATAACCTGATCCTTAGATAATTTTCCAACCGTTTTTTCTGATATTGTATTTCCAGGAAACGAGATTGCTTGGGAGATATGACATTCTTGATAAGCTTGCTCATCCCTAACATCAATAACTGTAATGCCTTTATACCCCTTTTTTAGGTCAATGAGTAAATCAGCAACATCTGCTTCAAAGGATAATTTACTCATAAAGTGCTCATAGGCAGCTTCTGTTTCACTTGGCTGGATATTCAAAGTCAACGAGTATTTTGGTTCTGTTTTCATGATATTTCCTCCCTTATTGTTCTCTTCTTCATTATAGGGTGGAAATAGTTTAACAACTTAGATAGTTATTGATATATACTATCAATAATATCGATAGTTATGGGAGGGGAAAGTGATGGAACTGTTATATTTCAAAACATTCGTTCAAGTTGTGAAGTGTGGGAATTATACTAAAGCCGCAACTGTTTTGGATTATGCACAATCCAGTATTACGACCCATATTCAAAAGCTTGAGGCCATGTATGGAGGAAAGCGTCTGTTAGAGAGACACGGAAAAGCAATGAAACTAACTCCTTCAGGCGAGGTTCTGTATAGTTATGCGGAGAAAATGCTGGCATTATTTGAAGAATCTCAGCAAATATTAAACAATCAAGAAGTCAAAACAATAAGAATTGGGACGATCGAATCGTTAGCAATTTACGAACTGCCCCATGTTTTAGCACAGTTTAAGAAAAAATATCCTAAAGTAATGGTACAAATTATTCCTGATACAGAAGCAGTGATAATAGAGAAACTTAATAATAAAGAACTTGATTTTGGGCTAATAATTGACAAACCGTTTATTTCTGAAAGAATTCAAAGTCTCTCTATAAAAAAACAAAAGATGAAAGTCATCGTGCCACCTGACCATACATACACAAAAAAACCATTTCTTACACTTGCCGATTTTAAAAACGAAACCATCATTCTGACAGAAGAAGGGTGTACATACAGAGCTTATTTATTGAACCAATTAGCACGAAATTATATTGATTTCACTTTATCAATGGAGTTAAGCAGTATAGAGACAATAAAGAAAGCTGTGCACAATAAATGGGGAATAGGCTTTTTGCCTGAATTCAGTATAGAGGGGCAGGATCAAGTAACTGGAATTCCCTTTCAGGATGAAGATTTCCATTTTTATAGTCAATTACTCTATCGGAAAAGCAGCTCGCAAGGACCAGTATTTCAATATTTGATAAATATTTTTACGCGTAAAGCAAATCACTCAGTATAGGCAGAGTATTTTATTAAATTTATTAGAGTAGTATAAGAGAAGTCTAATGATACTTTAAGGAAGGGGATCTCCTAATTTTTACGAGTTCTCCTTAGCGTATATTCCACAAAATTTCGATTTTTAAGCTTATCTAAAGTAAATACAACTGTAGGTAAAACTAACCTAAGAAAGGCTTTTACTTTTGCGTTCCTCTTGACAGATAAATTTAAACGAAGATATTATAGAGTCAATAAGTCTGTTATGAGGTGTTAGAATGAAATTTTCAAAAGCTACAAATTATGCTCTGCATACAACACTTGCTCTCGTTTCTGCTTCTTCCGTTAAACCAATTGGGGTTCAACAACTTGCGAAATCTCAGGATGTTTCAACAACATACCTTTCTAAAATCTTAACAAAGTTGGCGAAGGCCGGTATTATTGAGTCTGCTTCTGGTGCTCAAGGGGGATACCGATTAACGCGAAACAAAGACGAAATAACATTTTTAGATATAATTCATGCAATTGAAGGCACTTCTTCCATGTTTGAATGCGATTTTGTCCACGGAGACGAATGTCTCATTCAAGCAGAAATGAAAAATGCAGAGCAAAAAATGCTGCAGTATTTAAAAGAGACTAAAATTGTTGACATTGCGCACAAACAGTCAATAAAATAATTGGCAAAATCTCAGTGAAATACATTCCTCCTTAGATTAAAGGTATGAAAATCGATATTGTATCTGTTATGAATTGAGGAGTGCACGTTAATTAGGGATATAATGAGTCTTTAATGTATTAATTGAGGAGGTGATGAGTATATACTAGCAGATTAATAAATAAAGGGTAGGTAAGTGCACGTTAATTAAGGATATAAAGTGTCTTTAATATACTGTTTAAGTTGTTGTTGATTGTAAAGTAAGTGACATTGGTTAGGCAGGCCACTATTACATTTTTAAATAAGAGGGAGAAAATAAGATGAATCGTTTTGCAATTTTTTTGTTAGCACTGGGTGCTTTTGGTGTGGGAACTGGAGAGTTTGTTGTTTCTGGAATTTTAGAAATAGTTTCTGATGAACTAGATGTATCTATTTCTGTTGCGGGACAATTGGTCACTGTATATGCTTTATCACATGCATTTGGAGCATTAGTTCTTGTGATGCTGACCTCCAAATATGAGCGTAAGAAAATATTAACTTTTTCCATGATTATTTTTATTGTTGGAAATATTGTTGCGTTTTTAAGTTCCAGCTTTATTGTACTGGTTCTTTCTCGTATCGTTATGGCAATGAGTGGCGGTTTATACTTTGTCGTAGCAACCAATTATGCGGCTAAACTCGCCTTACCTGAAAAGCAAGGGAGTGCGATTGCCACTATAATAACTGGTTTCACTGTTTCTTTAGTACTAGGAGTACCGATTGGAACATTTATTGCTACCTATATTGATTGGCGTTATATTTTTCTATTTATCGCGGCAGTAACGCTAGTTAGCTTACTATTATTGGCTAAATTGCTTCCGAAACTCGCAGGCAATAGCACTATTTCATTAAAACAACAATTAATATTAGTTGGAGATAAACAAATAATTAGCAGTTTATGTACAACAGTATTTTGGATTCTTGGATATACAATGGTGTTTGCTTATATTGCACCATTATTAAGTAACTTAGGTGGTTTTTCTACAGAACAAATAAGTACTGCCTTGTTTGTCCTTGGTGTGTTTGCGTTTATTGGATCCCGTATTGGTGGATATGCAGTCGATAAACGGGGGCCAGTCCGAGCTATTTCTCTGAGTTTAATACTTCATTCCATAATATTAATCGTGTTTACTTCAGTTGCAACCTCAATGATTGGAATACTTATCGCACTTATGATTTGGGGAGCATCAGCGTGGATAACTACGCCAGCCAACCAATTTTATTTAATTTCACTAAAACCACAATCATCAGAAATTGTACTAAGCTTTAATACAGCACTAATGAATATTGGTATGACATTAGGAGCATTAATAGGAGGACTAGTGATTAAGTATACCTCCGTCATAAATTTAGGATGGATTGGCGGAGTTACCGTATTAATAGCATTATTAACAGCAGTTAATTCATTTAGAATCGGAAAATCGAAAAAAACCATGCATGATATGCATGGAAAAGGTGTAGGCAATTAATTAATCATTAAAGCACTTGCAAAGAGTTATGCGAAAACTTATATTGTTTAGGTTGTTTAACAGCACCCACTAGCATTGTTATAGTTTTCGTATGTTCTATCCAATAACTGATAAGCACCATACAAAGCTTTTTAGCTATTATTGTCCTATTTTTCGCTATAAAGGTAAGTTATCATAAATATTTGTGCAGAATGAGAGGGAATACATCCTAATTATTTGGACAGAAGAAGTGTCAATTGTAACAGGAAAAGAGTATTTACCTAACTAGAAAAAAGTGAATACCCAATTGTACTATATTTTTCTATTTAGAACTTCTTTATAATTAAGCTATACATAATTTTAATTTGATCTGGGATGGGACGATGCTTATCGAAAGGAAAAGATAAATGAAAAATAAAATAATTTATGGAATTGTTTATGCTGGTTCGGTTTTGGCAGGGGTCATCTTATTTTTCGCTGAGAGGAGATATAGTAAGGAACGAAAGAACAATAAAGAATCATAATTTCACCCGAAACCTTTTCGAGTTTCCTCCGTACTATATTTAAATACTTGAACTTGTTAGAGAGGGATTAATAATGACAAATAAAGGTTGTCTAAAATGTGGAAGCAAAGATGCTGACAAATAGGAAGTTGCAATGACGGGAACAGGGTTATCTAAGATGTTTGATATACAACATAATACGTTTATCGTGGTGTATTGTAAAAAATGTGGTTATTCGGAGTTTTATAATAAACAAACTTCTGGTGCATCAAACATACTTGATTTATTCTTCGGTTAATAAGTAATGGTAATTTCTAAATCTATTGTTAAATGTATGGCGATTACAGAGGAAATTAACGCAGGCACTTATATCAGGTTAGTTTCCTTTTTATTTGTGATAGGGAAACTAATTGTACCTCGAAAAAGTTAGTAATTTTATTTTGTTCTTTTAACTCAGCAAACCCACTTGAATACACATAAAGAATTTCATACTCTTTCATTTGAAATAAAACAATATCGCCTTTTTTTAGCATGAAATTCCTCCCTTATATTTTCGAGCTCCCTTAAATCGCAATTTATATATATAACAGGAAGCCCATACTCCATTTTACTCGTGTATTCCTTTGTTTTTAATAACTTCTTCATAAAACCAATTATTCCAGAATTTCCACTTCATTACTTCTAAGGCCAAGTGTATGACGGCAAGATAGGAAATATATAATAAAATTTGATGAAACATGGTTATTTCCTGGAAGTGTGCGTTGTATTCGCCACGATACCAATAAAGAATCAATGCAAGTAGCCCTAATCTTAATAATAATTTCCATGTTATATATTTTTGCAGTTTCATTTTTGCTTACCTCTTCCGTTATGTAAAAGTTATCTCTAAGGTGACCTTATGACTCCAGAAAAATAGATGATCATTTTAAACTGATACAGGCATACCCCTTTTTTATTACAACGGTCGCCCATATCTAAGTGATTATCCTATTTGTATATCACATATTATAACTTTTAAAAACAAATAATTCATCCTCTGGCAAGCGACCGCACTTCTTTTCTTCTGCATTTATCCGAAATAATGGGCCAATCCTTGTCTGATTAGCTTAATCCAGCCAAAGAATGAAATCCAAAGTATGATTCCTACTAACAGAATGTAATTAATAAAATAATTTCGCATTTTATACTCCTATACGATAATGCACGACAGATATACCCCAAGCCTATGGATGTTGCATAACAGGATATTATCTAAACTGTTAATAATGAATGTATTCTAATTCATTATAATTTTGATATTTTATCGAGAATGATATTAATAGCTATAGCATCATCAAGGTATCCAACTGGAATTAAATAATCTGGAATAACATCTATTGTGCTAACAAAATACAACAGTCCGCTCCCGATTAATATAAGTTGAGCCGGAGTTCCTTTTTTGTATTTTAATCGGTTATATAAATCCTCCAACTGCTTTATAAAAGGACCTTCACCGCCCAAATTTTTAACTTTTTTCTTAAATTGACTAAATAAATTCTTATGGTCAATTTGTGATTCAAACTGATTTTTATAACCAATTAATTGGTCTTCTACTTTTTCCACTTTAAAGTCATCACTATATAAATTAATCATATTTTGGATCACATCTATTTTCGAATGCAGATCAAAATGAGTCTCGGCTTGACTGGATTTTTCTGTGTAGCCTGCTGCAGTAAATAATTCATAGACAGGTATCTTGAGAGAATCAGAAATTGCTTGCAGATGTTGTGGTGTTGCCCTGCGCTTTCCATTAATGATTCTTGAGATGGTTGCTTTATCAATATTTGTTTCTATGCTTAGCCTGCCCATTGAAATATTTTGATTTTCTAGTGTCATCTTTAAAAGTTGTCCGAGTTTATTTTCACTCATATCCTTACTCGTCATTGAAATTCAGCCTCCGTTTTTCACAATTGAAATATACTCTAATGTTGACAAGATGTCAACGGTTATACTAAGCTGATACTAGTTTAATATTTAATTACAGAGATAACAAGAAAAGCGTAATATTTACGATTTATTTAGCAGTTTTATTTAAAGATTAGTATTTACATACTTTTACGCAGAAGGGGAAGGAAAATGTTATTCGTTTTTTTTATTATCATATTGATTGTACCTATATGGGCACAATTGAGAGTGAAGGGAACTTACAAAAAGTATGCAAAAATAAACTCGTCTTCGAGCTTAACAGGCAGAGAAGCTGCAAGGAAAATCTTGGACGCAAATGGATTATTCGATGTTCATGTTGAAGAAACACATGGAGTGCTTTCCGACCATTATGATCCGCAAGCAAAAGTAGTCCGATTATCCAGTGAGAATTATCATGGGCATTCGTTAGCGGCTGCCGCAATTGCAGCACATGAGGTGGGCCATGCTCTTCAAGATCAACAGGCTTATTCCTTTTTACGCATAAGGCATGCATTAGTCCCTGTTGCAAATATTGGGAGTAACTTTTCATGGATTTTAATCATGATAGGTATAATTGCAGGATTAACTAACTTTTTATTATTAGGCATTATCTTTATGGCAGCAGCTGTTTTGTTTCAGTTTGTTACATTGCCTGTTGAATTCAATGCATCCAACCGAGCAATGGATGAAGTGGTTTCACTTGGAATCATTAATAATGAAGAAGAACGACAAACAAAAAAAGTGTTGAACGCAGCAGCGTTAACATATGTGGCAGCAGCTGCGGTTGCGGTGTTAGAGCTGATCCGGTTAATTCTTATTTATACTGGAATGCAAAGAAACGAAGATTAATGGATTCTTTGCCATGGTAAACAAAGGATTTATCTTTGGGAATGTGCCACTACATAAAGTGGAAACTGTTTTTTAAAAATCAATTTATTACTCGAAATATTAGAAGGTGGAGCTATTTGGAAAAGAGAAATTCAATAAAAAGGAAACGAAAGGGATTACGGTATTTCCTATCTGCCGTAGTGTTGCTGATGATTGTTATTGTTGCATTTGGTGTTTATCAATTTAGAAGTGGAGTATTAGAGTCTTCTAAGGATGTAAACTTAAAAGGGCATAAGGATTATGATTTTCTGCCTACAGAACCTCAATTAGGAGAAATAAATATATTATTGATTGGCAGTGACTCAAGAGGAGAAGAACATGCCCGTTCTGATACTTTAATGGTTGCTCATTATAATTCTAATAATAACAAAATAAAACTAGCCTCGATAATGAGAGATACATATGTTGAAGTACCAGAGCATGGGCTTCAAAAAATTAACTCAGCATTTGCATTTGGCGGTCCCGAATTGGTGAGAAAAACATTGAAGGAAAACTTTGATTTAGATATTAATTACTATGCAATAGTTGATTTCACTGGTTTTTCTAAGTTAGTAGACATTATTGCTCCAGATGGGATACAGGTCGATATTCCATATGAAATGTCGTATGGAATTGGAACGGTTTTAAAACCAGGTAATCAAGTACTCCACGGACAAGATTTGTTGGGATATGTCCGTTTTCGCCATGATAGATTAAGTGATTTTGGCCGTGTCGCAAGACAGCAGGAAGTGATGTCAAAGCTTAAGGAAGAAGCAATATCAGTTCATAGTATTTATAACCTGCCAAAAATCATTGGGCTCTCAACACCTTATATCGATACAAACTTAGATACTCAATCATTATTGTCATTGAGCAAAGGGCTAATTATGAATGGCTCAGAAGGATTGGAAAGTTTAAGAATCCCTGTTCAAGATTCTTATGAAAATGATGTAGTGAATGTAGGAGCTGTTTTAAAAACAGATTTAGATATGAATAAAGATGCTATTAAATCCTTTTTTAATTAGAACGAATAATACTTAAGGAGATATAACAAAGAAAATGGATATAATCTTAATCATTAAAATGATCATTATCGGATTAGTACAAGGATTTACTGAGCCGATTCCTGTTTCCTCAAGCGGACACGTTATGATAGCCAGTCAAATTTTAGGTTTGGGAGAACAGGGCTTTACTTTTGCGATTTTAACGAATACAGCTTCCTTGCTGGCAATCCTATTTATCTATCGAAAAGATATTATAAGACTAGCATTTAATATGCTTCAGTACTTAAAGACAAAAGATAATAAATATAAAAGCGATTTTCGGTTTGTTTGCTTTATCATTATCGGTACGATTCCAGCAGGAGTCCTAGGCGTGTTGTTAAGTGATTTTATTGCTGCAAATGTAAGCATGACTACTATTGCTATCATGCTGTTTGTCACAGGAATTGCTCTGTTTCTCATTAGAAATATGAACGGAGTTAAGGGAGAGGCTGATATTACAGCTAAAGATGCCTTTATTGTGGGCTTAGGGCAGGCGATTGCCTTGACTCCTGGAATAAGCCGTTCAGGTGCAACCATTATTTCAAGTATTGCGGTAGGGATAAAACAGGAAACAGCACTTCGATTTTCCTTTTTATTGTATATTCCCGTTAGTCTTGGTGGAGTTATCCTCGGATTCTCTGACTTTCTTGGAGAACCAAATAAAGCTGAATTAGCCTTACCTTACTTATCAGCATTTATTGCAACGCTTATCATGAGTTATCTTGCCATGAAGTGGTTTATGGGAATTATGAAAAAAGGTAAGCTTGTGTATTTTACTTACTATTGTTTTATCGTCGGAGCTTTATTGTTAATATTCTTTTAATTGACTTATTTTGAACAGCTGCTTTTCGGCAGCTATTTTTTTGTTGAAAAGTGAATTTTACGTTAAATATATATAAAATACCATGCAAAAACAAAAAACAGGAAATAACACCTAGAACACGCAAAGGCTTAAATGACAAGTAGCTTCTAAATACGAAACATAATCCTATTATCCTAGGGCAATTGCCCATCCCAAATAAATTTATAAAGCATACAATTACAGGGTACAAAAAATGAGAGGTGGTTCATATGAGTTTACCAAATATACCTGCAATTCCAAATCTGCCTGACATTAGCCCTGAGAATGCTTTATCTTTAGTATTAGTCTCGATTGCATTAGAAGAGATCGGGCTTTCCCATATTATTAATGCAGAAGGGGAAAAAATCCAAGCGGCTATTTTTAGTGAAGGTACTAACCCAACTCCATACGATTTATTAGCTGTCAATCAAAGCGTGGAGAAAACGCTGCGCACTGTAGTCAAATCACAAATTGTTACGGAATTTAAGCTTCAAGAAGTGCTTGAAGCATTAACTACATTAAATGGTGGATCCAAGACTCCTTAACAGGAAGTGACCTTGGACATAACTCTTAATAAACCCGGACGACTATGTGAAAAATTGCATAATCTCCGGGTTCTTTATTGTGGTAATTGGTAAGGCTTCAGCTTATCTGTTTATTTATTTAAGCGGATGCTGATGGAATGGTGCTGGGAAATCTACGGAACGGCTGAGGAGACTTCAGATACTTCCCTAAATAAGCGGGAGGATGAAGAATTGCAATCTGGTTTTAAAAGTCTCAGCCTCTTAGCATCTTTTTGCTTTTTTTATTTCTGCGTGCAAATAGATAGGAGCGGTTATTTGAAGAAAGATACCATTATGTATTATTAGAAGCCTGTATATTCATTTAATAAAATTGTTAATTATGTATTGGGTAACTAAATTATTTTTTCAAGGGAAATCGAACCGAATGTAGTTATATAGACCCGCAATTAATGGGGAATTTCACTTACATATTCCTATTGTTCAGCTAATTTATTTATTATGTTGTTATTTTAGCAACCTTCCTTTTTAAGCAGAGCAGACATCCTGTTCGTTTTATACAATTACTTGAAACTATATTCACTTTTCAAACGTAGTTAAATAAAAGGAGGATTTTAAGTGAAGAATAATTGGGTATCCTATTTATTAAAATTAATTTGGTTCATAGGTTTAGTCGCATTAGCCATTATAGCTTTTAATTTAGATAATCACATTCAACAATCTGCAAGTGAAACATTCAATTTACTACCTGTTATTTGGACTAAGCTGGTCATCTCAATAATATTTGGTCTATATATTTCACTTATTTTAGTAAAAAAATGGTCTTTTAAACTAAATTTCTCTTTATTATTGTGTGTTGCTATACCATGTCTAATCCTTTCATTTGCCTTTCCGATCTTAGCGAGTCTTTCCCTTGGTGGGCATTTGCCGGAAATACTTGAAAGTTCCTCCATTTCATTTGAACTACAAAAAATATTTTCGATGAATGTTGTTGGAATTATTGCAGGATTGTCCTTAATTCTCAGCCTTTTTAATGCTCAATCAGGTAAAGTGGAGGATTAAAATAAAGTATCACTGACAGCCTTATTACGGCTAACAGAGCAGCATGGCTATAGGGTTATTACATAAGTAAATACAAAATTCAAAAGAAAAGGTTTACATAAACCACGATGTATTGTATTATGGACTCAAGTAAATAAATTCAATTGAAGGTTGTTACTGATTATGCAGGCAAGACTTCAACAAATGCAGGGGATTAATGTCCTTTTATTTGTTGAAGTTTTGCCTTTTTACGTTTCATTGGAGGGAGTAATATGGTAATAAATCAAATTATCAATAATAATATTGCCATAAGTATTGATTCCCAAGGGGATGAAGTCATCCTAATTGGAAAAGGCCTGGCATTTAGCAAGAAAAAAGGAGATGAGATTGATAATAAGAAAATCGAAAAACGATTTTATTTAGAGGACAAAGGTTTATATGCTAAATTCAAAAAACTGCTACAAGAGGTATCTGTAGAGGAAATAGATATAGCGGACGATATTATTAGTTTAGCCCGAAGAGAATTACAGAAAGAGCTTAGTGAAAGTATCTATATTTCTTTACCTGATCACATTAGTTTAGCTGTCAATCGGATAAAAACTGGCCTAAATGTTAAAAATGGTTTGCTTTGGGAAATAAAAAAATTGTACAAAGAAGAATATTTGGTTGCTAAAAAGGCTGTACAATTAATAAATGAACGATTTAACATTGAACTTGGTGATGATGAGGCTGGATTTATTGCCTTTCACTTTGTAAATGCACAGCTAAACAGCGGAATGAACACGGTTGCAAAAATCACTAAATTTATTAGTGAGATTATCAATATTGTAACATACCAGTTAAAAATGACGATAGATGAAGAATCATTAAGTGGCTTTAGGTTTATTACTCACTTGAAATTTTTCGCAAATAGGATGTTTTCTCAAGAGGTTAATGAAAGCTCAGATGACCCCTTTTTATATGAAGTCGTCAAGGAAAGGTACGCTGCAGCATTTGAAATTGCTCAAAAAGTGAAGAGGCATATTAATTTGCAGTATTCATATAAAGTATCTGATATGGAAGTTACTTATCTTACCATTCATATTCAGCGCTTGTTAGAAAGGAAAAACTAAATATTATTATTCAAACTTGTTACTCTGCGGGAGGCTAGACTTGGATTTATACTCGAAACTCATGTTAAAGACATGAATTTTTAGTTGAATCCAAGTCTTTTTTTATTATTATCTGGAGGGCGTTATAGATGGATTTCCAAAAATTAGCGAAAGACATAGTGGAGCATATTGGCGGTCAAGAGAATATATCTGACCTTTATCATTGCGCTACAAGGTTGCGATTTACTTTAAAAAATGACAATAAAGCAAATAGAGATGCAATCGAAAAATTAGATGGTGTTATTACAGTTACAGAGAGTGGGGGCATGTTCCAGGTTGTTATCGGCAATAATGTGGCATCAGTACATGATGCCATTATCGATCAGACAGGTTTAGGTACGAAACAGCAAACAGCAGAAGATGGGAAAAAGGGTAACTTATTTGAGCGATTTATTGATTTGCTCTCAGGTATATTTAGCCCTGTGCTCGGATTATTAGCGGCTTCAGGTTTAATTAAAGGATTAAATTTTGTACTCGGAAAGTATGAAATTCTTGACCCAGCTGGAGGTACTTATAGAATTATTGCCGCTGCAGGAGACAGTTTTTATTATTTCATGCCAATTATTTTAGCCATAACGGCGGCAAGAAAGTTTAAAGTAAATCAGTTTATAGCCGTTGCTTTAGCAGGTGGCTTAATTTACCCAGATTTAGTTAATGCTCTTAACGCAAACGAGTCGCTTAGTTTCTTAGGAATTCCGGTTGTTTTAGCAAAATATAGCAGTACGGTAATCCCTATTATTATCGCGATTTGGATATTGAACTATGTGGAAGGCTTCTTCACAAAGTTTCTTCACGAAAGTATCCGTAACCTGTTAACGCCATTTTTCTGTTTGCTAATAATGCTGCCTTTAACCCTGCTTGCTATCGGCCCAGTTGCCATTTATACAAGTGGATTAATAGCATCAGGATATCTATTTATCTATAATTTAAGTCCAATTATTTCAGGTATCGTCTTAGGCGCTTGCTGGCAAATTCTCGTTATATTTGGTCTACATTGGGGATTTGTACCTGTCATGCTTAATAATATTACTGTCTATGGAAAAGACTCTATCAATGCTATGATTGGTCCTTCTGTTGCAGCTCAATCAGGAGCAGCTCTTGGCGTATTCTTTAAAACAAAAAATAAAAAACTAAAAAGCTTATCTCTCTCCGCGTTTTTTGCAGGGTTAATGGGTATAACGGAACCGGCTGTTTATGGGGTTACCTTAAAGCTGAAAAGACCATTTATAATTGCTTGTACGATGGGAGCAATTGGCGGAGGAATTGCTGGTGGATTTGGATCTGCAGCTATTGCTCAAGTACAAAAAAGTATCCTGACAATACCAGTAGTTGCTCATGGTATGACTGGATATATTATTGCTTATTTCTTTGCTTTAATAGGTTCTTGTATTCTAACTATTTTAATCGGTTTTAAAGATGAAGCAAGCGAAGAAGATGTGAAAAAAACAGATGAATCAGCTGTAACTGTAGAGAATGCAATGATAAAAAGAGAAAGTATTATCAGTCCGCTCTCAGGTTATGCCAAGCCATTGGAAGAAATAAGTGATCCTGTCTTTGCAGGTGGAGCGATGGGGAAAGGAATTGCTGTCATACCTGAAGACGGCAAAGTTTACTCACCTGTTGATGGAACAGTAACCTTGGCCTTCCCAACAAAACATGCATATGGGCTTACATCCACTGCTGGGGGAGAAATCCTCATTCATATTGGCTTAGATACCGTTAAATTAAACGGAGAAGGTTTTACTAGTTTTGTTGAGACAGGAGCAAAGGTGAAAAAAGGAGATTTAATTGCAGAGTTCGATATTCAGATGTTAAAAGAACTTGGCTATGATATAACAACACCAATTGTTGTCACAAATTCAGATAAATATTTAGATATTCTTCCTTTAAAGAAAAACCAAATCATACATGGGGAAGAGGCATTATCTTTATTATTATAAAAATAGACTAAAAAATATAGGAGGCTATTAAAGTATGTTTAATATGAAAAAAACATTTCCAGAAAATTTTTTATGGGGTGGCGCTACAGCTGCAATGCAAGTAGAGGGGGCAAGTGAAGTTGGCGGGAAAGGCCTGTCTGTTTCGGATGTATATATATTTGATGAGAACATGCCAAAAGAGCAGTGGACAGATCAGTGGCATATGATGACCCACAAGCAGGTAGAAGAGGCACAAGACCCGCATAGTCCAAAATACTATCCAAAAAGGCATGGAGTAGATTTCTATCATCACTATAAGGAAGATATTGCTTTGTTCGCAGAAATGGGCTTTAAAGTGTACAGAATGTCGATCGCCTGGACACGCATTTTCCCAAAAGGAGATGAGTTAGAACCAAATGAGGCTGGCTTGGCATTCTATGACCGTGTTTTTGATGAATTAAATAAGCATGGCATTGAGCCACTCGTTTCTCTTTCTCATTATGAAATGCCTCTTTATCTTGCAACAGAATATGGAGGCTGGGTAAACCGAAAATTAATTGAGTTTTATACTCGTTTTGCCTCAACGGTTTTTGAGCGCTATAAAGATAAGGTCAAATATTGGGTTCCATTCAATGAAATCAATTGTGTAAAGCATCATCCGTTTGTAAGTGTCGGAGTTGTCGAGGAAAACCATCCCCATATCGAACAAGCAAAATATCAAGGCGCACATCATCAATTTATTGCTAGTGCATTGGCAAAAAAAGCATGTCTAGAAAGCAATCCTGATGCAAAAATAGGATGCATGATCAGTTATCAGCTTCTAGTGCCATACAGCTGTGACCCAGATGATATTCAAAAAACAGTTGAAAAACAGCGAGAGTCCTTATTCTTTACTGATGTGTTAGCGAGAGGTTACTACCCTGGTTATACAGCAAGAATGCTGGCTGATAAGAATGTTGTCCTTGAAACAGAGGCTTCAGATGAACAGATTATCCGTGATTACCCGGTGGATTTTATTTCCTTTAGCTACTATATGTCTAGTGCAGTTAGTGCCCATCCTGAAAATCTTGAAGGAGCTGTTGGGAACTTAATAACTGGCGGTATTAAAAACCCTTATTTGCCGACAAGTGATTGGGGATGGCAAATTGACCCTAAGGGCTTACGTACTGCTTTAAACCAATTATTTGATCGCTATCAAAAGCCATTATTTATTGCCGAAAATGGACTAGGAGCAGTGGATGAATTGGAGGAAGGCGACGTTATTAATGATGATTATCGCATTTCTTATTTAAGAGATCATATTCTACAAATAAAAGAGGCCATCACAGATGGTGTAGATGTATTCGGATATACAAGCTGGGGCTGTATTGATATGATAAGCGCTTCAACTAGCCAAATGTCTAAACGCTACGGGTACATTTATGTTGATCAAGATGATATAGGCAGAGGATCAAAGCGCCGTATAAAAAAGAAATCCTTTGATTGGTACAAAAAAGTAATTTCAAGTAATGGAGAGCAATTAGATTAATTATCATTTTGTGTTCAAAAAGGGCCATTTTAGGTCCTTTTTGTCATAGCAATTCATAAGGATAATAGACTTGGAGGATATAGGTCATGAAGGGTATTATGCTTTTCTTATGTTTAATTTGGGGATTTAATTTTGTAATCATGAAAATGGGCAATGACTTATTTCCGCCAGTATTGTTTGCAGCGTATCGTTTCCTTCTGGGCACCATCGTGCTGTTTGGATTAACTCTCTTAAAAAAAACACCTATGCCAGCAAAAGGGCAGCTTAAATGGTATATACTATGTGGACTGCTGCAGACAACATACTTCAATATCGCTATCCAAATTTCATTGAATTACATAAATGCAGGGCTTACTTCTGTATTAACATATAGCATGCCACTGTTTTTATCTGTTTTCGCCCATTACTTCATTCCTGGCGAAAAACTAAATTTCAACAAAACGATTGGAATATTAATCGGCATAATAGGCTTGTTTCTAGCAATGGATATACACCTTGGAGCAACAATCTGGGCACCGATTCTCGCTTTAAGTTCCGCAATAACGTGGGCTTTATCCAGCTTGATTTTTAAGAAAAAATTACAAGGCTGTGATAATGTCCAGTTTACAACGTGGCAGATGGGGGCCGGAGCAGCAGGGCTGTTTCTTTATTCCTTTTGTTTTGAGAATGGAACAGTAGATTGGAGTCCTATGGCCGTATTGTATCTATTATATTCTGGTGTTTTAGCTTCTGCATTAGCTTTTGTTTTATGGTCTAATGTCCTCTCTAAAACAGAAGCTAGTAAAGCATCTGTTTCTTTACTGATTGTTCCTGTTGTTGGTACTTTATCAGGATTTTTATTTCTTAATGAGGAGCTTAAAGTGATTACATTGCTGGGAATATCTTTCGTTCTTTTTGGTATCTGGTTAGTTAATTTGCCAGGTGAGAGCCGTGTTACCTTATCTAGCCCACTAGCATCAACAGATAAAAAGAATTGAGTAGTGAAATGAATAAAGTAGATTAAAAAACAGTATGTCTCTAACAGGCATACTATTTTTTTACTTAAAGAACTCAATAGAATAGGTAAAAAGAACACTTAATGAATAATTATTTACAAAATCGCTAACACCTATTATAGTTATTAAAGAGTCGTTTTATCGTTAATTGGAATATAGCTGTTCAAGTATTCAAACTAAAAACAAAAGGAGAGAGATAATGGAATTCTGGGAATCGAGCTTTCTTGAAAAACAAACGATGTGGGGATTTGATCCAACAGACTCAGCAATCTTAACGAAGGACTTTTTTCTCGAAAAAGGTATGAAGGATATACTGATACCAGGAATTGGCTATGGCCGAAATGCAAAGGTATTTATGGAAAACGGCATAAATGTAACAGGTATTGAAATCTCAAAAACAGCGATTGAACTGGCGCAGAAAAATGGGCTCGATATTAACATCTTTCATGGTTCAGTTAATGATATGCCTTTTGAAAATAAGCTTTATGATGGAATATTTAGCCATGGACTTATCCACTTATTAAACAAACAGGAGAGAGAAAAGTTTATTAGCGATTGTTATAACCAGTTAAAACCAGACGGCTATATGATTTTTACAACTGTATCACAAGATGCGCCAATGTTTGGCAAAGGCAAACAAATAGATAAAGATTATTTTGAAATCATGGAAGGCTTAAAAATGTTCTTTTATGATGCTGATAGTGTAAAACGAGAGTTTGGTGAATATGGACTGACAGAGTTTTCAACCATAGACGAACCTAATAAGCACCATGAAAACGCACCGTCGATTAACTTTATTGTGATTAAGTGTAAGAAGTAAGTGTATGGGGCATCTTCTTGAAGAGGATGCTTTTTTACAAACTTGAATCTGTAATATGTGCGGTAGGAACTATGTATGGTGAATTTCTTTCGTTGAATAAAATAACCTGTGCTGCTCAGTAATTCTTACGCATATTTCCAAAGATAATTTGCCTTAGCAAAAAAATGTGCTATAATTTCCTAAATACTACAAGTGTAGTTCTGAATGAAATACTACGCATGTAGTATAAAACTATATGAAATGAAGTGATATAAGTTGAATAGTAGAGTTGAGAACAACAGACGAAGATTCAAGCCTTTACTATTATTGTTAGTCGTTATTGTAATTGTGGGCGGAGCCACGGCTTCCTACCTATTAATCAAAAAGAATGATAAAGCACTATTTGCTGATGCCGCAGATGATTTTATTCGGATTTTAGAAAATAGAGATTATAAGAACTTAGGCAAGGTCTTGGATGAGGAGTCGTATAAGTCCTTAAAATATACGTTAGCGGAGGTCGAACAAAAGTATGATCGCATATTTAATGGGATTAATATAACGGATATTCATGCTTCTCACGTTTCATTAGAAAAGGTGAACACCAATCTTTATGGATTAAGTTATCAACTAAGCTTTACTACGCCATTAGGAGCATTAGAAAAGCTGGAATATAAAACAGAAATGACGAAGAAAGATGATAAATATTTAGTGAAATGGGAACCTGCGTTAATTTTTCCTGGTATGGAAGGTAAAGATAAAATTTCGTATCAATTACTGAAAGCAGAACGGGGAGAAATTCAAGATCATTTAGGCAATGGTCTGGCGATAAATGAAAATTTTAAGTCGATGGGTGTTGTTCCGAAAGAATTAGGTGCGGGCAATGTAAAGGAGGCAAATCTCCAAAAAATCAGTCAACAATTTGATCTAACGATAGAAGAGATAAATAAAAAACTAAATCAAAGCTGGGTCACAGATGAGCTGTTTGTCCCTTTAAAAACAATCGAAGCAAATAAAGCAACAGAACTTCCGGGAGTATCCTATCAGAATATAAAGCTGCGATATTATCCTTTAAAGGAAGCAGCAGCTAATTTAATTGGTTATATTGGAAATGTAACGAAAGAGGATATCGAAAAACACCCAAATTTAGTTGATGGCGATATCATTGGAAAAGCAGGATTGGAAAAGGCTTTTGATAAGCGACTGCGCGGCAAGGATGGCGGAGAAATATGGATTGTTGATGAAGAAGGCGACAATAAACAGGAAATTCAAACTGTGGATAAAGCGGATGGCGAAGATATACAGCTGACAATAGATTCCTATATTCAATCAGAAGCATTTGAGCATCTGCAAGGTAATTCTGGTTCGACAGTTGTAATGAACCCTAAAGAAGGCGGGCTTTTTGCTTTAGTTAGTTCCCCTTCCTATGATCCTAATAAAATGGTTCAAGGGATTTCTCAACAGGATTATGATCAATATGCAAATAACGATAAAAAGCCATTTATTTCAAGGTTTGCTGTTGGATATGCGCCTGGATCTACCTTTAAAACGATAACTGCTAGCATTGGGCTTGATACTAAGGTGACGTATCCAGATAAACAAAGAACTATAAATGGACGAAGCTGGCAAAAGGATGGGAGCTGGGGCGGTTATTCAGTGACGCGTGTTTCAGATGTACAAAAAGTCGATATGAAAAAGGCTTTAATCTATTCGGATAATATTTATTTTGCCCAAGAGGCGCTTGAATTCGGGGAAGACGTGTTTAGAAATGGCTTAAAGCAGTTTATCTTTGGGGAGGAGTTGGATTTGCCAATTGCCATGAATCCGGCACAAATCTCAAAAGAAAGTACATTTAACTCAGAAATTCTCCTGGCAGATACAGCATACGGTCAAGGCGAATTATTGATAAATCCTATTCAGCAGGCTGCGATGTATACTGTTTTTCAAAATGAAGGGAATATCGTTTATCCAATGTTGGTTAAAAGTAAAGACGGCCCCAAAACAAAATCAGCTATTACAAAGGCAACAGCTGATGAAATGAAAAAAAGTTTAATAGAGGTTGTCAGTAATCCAAATGGAACAGCCCATCTCCTATATAACCAACAGTATCAGCTAGCTGCAAAGACGGGAACAGCAGAATTAAAATTGAAACAAGGGGAAAAGGGGAATGAAAATAGTTTCTTACTTGCCTTTGATACAGAGCAAGATAATTTTCTTATGCTTTCACTTGTTGAAAATTATCAACAAGGAAGCTCAGCAACTCAGTTGAATAAATCATTCATAGATAAGCTGTATGTATATTTTGGAATGCAGTAATTGGTATTAGGTGTATACTTTAAGCAATGAAGCCTTCATGCTATAATAAATACTACAATTGTAAAAGTAGGAGGTTTCACCATGACGAAGAGTCCCCAAATATCAGAAGCAGAATATGAAGTTATGAATATTGTATGGAAATATGAGCCCATCTCAACACCTGAGGTAGTCGAGAAGCTGTCATCTGCAGAGTTTGACTGGAAACCGAATACTATTCATACGATGCTCGCACGTCTTGTTAAGAAAAAGGCACTGCACGCAAGAAAAAATGGCAGAGTGTTTATTTATACATCACTAATTGAAAAGCACGATTATATAGAGCAAAAAAGCAAAACCTTTCTTCAACAATTTTTCGATGGCACATTAAATTCAATGGTATTAAATTTCATTGAAAACGATAAGTTGTCTAATGAAGATATTTCTGAATTACAGAAAATACTATCACAGAGAGAGAAAGAGGGAGGGGAAAAATAATGGATATCGTTGTACAACGGCTTTTGCTTAATACAATAGCGTTATCCCTCCTAATTGTTATTATTCTCTTGATGAAAAAGGCATTAACTAAACATATGTCAGTTAAAACGCATTATAAAATTTGGTTTTTTCTGTTTGTCCCTCTTTTTGTTTCCACTTTACCATGGAATTATTTAGGGTTAGGTGAAGGAATACAATATATAAAAAACTTGCTGACGTTTACTGGTAAAACAGCAGCTCAGAATGAGTACAAAAGTGGTGGCCTAACAGAGTCAAATGGTGCTAATACAGATTTAATCCGTGATTTTTCCGTATCTGTGCACAACTCAACACCAGAATATATTTACCAGCTCATATGTGCTGTTTGGATAATAGGCATGGTTCTTTGCCTTGCAATACTGATATATTCAAACTATCAGCTTCATAAACTACAAAAGTCTGCTGTTTTTATTAAGAACATTAAAGTAAATCTATTATTAGAAGAGTGCAAAGAGGTTGTTGGGATTAAAAGAAATATTATCCTTAAAGAAACACCTTTTATTACCACACCAATTACGTTTGGTATTTTCAAGCCTTATATTTTAGTACCATCAAACTTACAAACAGTATTTACTTTAAAGGATATTAAATATGTATTACTGCATGAGCTAACACATCATAAAAACAAAGATATGCTAGTTCATTATGTGATGTGGATTTTTCAAATCATATATTGGTTTAATCCATTTATATGGTATTCCTTAAAAAGGATCCGAATGGACCGCGAATTGGCTTGTGATGACTCTGTTCTAAATCTTTTAGATGAGAAGGGCTATCTTGAATATGGTCATACAATTATTCGATTTGCCCATAACAAACAGGAGAAGTCATTTGAATTGTTTGCCTCAGGAATTGGCGGAACTAATCAACAAATTAAACAAAGAATTCAAAGTATTGCTAACTTCTCTGAAGCATCTGCTTTATTGAAAATGAAAAGTAAGGTTATTTGTATGCTTTTAGGAATACTTGTACTCGTGATTACACCACTTACGACTGTATTGGCTACTTCTAATGATGTGTATCATTTTGATGGGAGGAATACAGCCTATGAGGACTTAAGTGCGTATTTTAAAGGTTATAAAGGGAGTTTTGTTTTATACGATGCAGACAATAGCCATTTTCAAATATACAATCGTATATTAAGTGAACAAAGGATTTCACCAGATAGCACGTATAAAATTTATTCTGGGTTATTTGCATTAGAATCAAATGCTATAGCAATAAATAACTCTGAACAGTATTGGAACGGGAGAAGCAACCCTTTTAAAGAGTGGGATAAAGATCATAACTTAACATCTGCCATGAGAAATTCAGTAAACTGGTATTTTCAAAATCTGGATCAAGAGGTAGGAGATAAACGCCTGCAAGCTTATTTCGATAAGGTCAACTATGGAAATAAGGACTTGTCTGGAGGTTTGGATACCTATTGGATGGAATCCTCTCTGAAAATATCACCGATTGAACAAGTGCTTTTATTGCAGGAGCTATCAGAAAATAAGTTTGGCTTCAAAGCAGAAAATGTTGAAGCAATAAAAGAAGCGATGTTAATTGATGACCAACAGGATAAGCAATTGTATGGAAAAACTGGTACTGGAACGATAAACGGGAATAATGTAAATGGCTGGTTTATTGGCTTTGTGAAAAAAGAAGGGCATAGTTACTATTTTGCAATTAATATCCAAAATCAGGGAACAGAAGCCAGTGGAAGTAAAGCTATGGAGATAGCCAAGCAAATTTTGAAGGATAAAAATATATATTGAATAGCAAGCCGAAAAGAATTCAGCGTTCTTTTTGGCTCATTTCTGCACTAAATACTACAATTGTAGTATTTAGTGCTATCACACATATAGAAAGGGAAAATTACTGTGAAGCAAAAAGCCAAAAAAACACCAAAAGCAAATAATCAATACCGAATAAGAATCACGGGTATCTTTTTTTCAGTCTTTATTCTGTTTTCGGTTCTGATTATACGCCTTGGACTAATTCAAATTGTGAGTGGGGAAGAGTATACTGCACAAGTAAAAAATAAAGTAGTAACTCCAGTTAGTGCCTCTGTTCCGCGGGGGAAAATTTATGATACTAATAATAGATTAGTAGTCTACAATATTCCAGCAAAGGCAATTGTTTATACGCCGCGATTACATCCACAACCGGAAGAAATGCTGCTCTTGGCCAAAAAGTTGGCTGACTTTGTTACGATGAATAAAAAGGATATAAAAAAAGTTACAACCAGGGACTTAAAGGACATTTGGCTGCTGGTAAATGACAATGGAGCGGGGCTACTGACAGATAAGGAAGAAAAATTATTCAAAGATGATAAAGTGAATGATAAAGAACTATATAACTTGAAATTAGACCGGATAACAGAGAAGGATTTAAAGTCTATTAATAAAAATATGGCGGCTATATACCGGAAGTTATCGACTGCATCAGCATTTTCCAAAACGGTTATAAAAAATGAAGATGTGACAAATCAAGAATACGCAATTGCCGCTGAATCGCTTGGAAATCTGCCGGGGATTGATGTAACAACAGATTGGAAAAGAGCGCATAACTTCGGAAACACTTTTAACAACATGCTTGGTAAAGTAACGACGACAGAAGAAGGTCTGCCAGAAGAAAAGTTAGATTTCTACACTTCCAAAGGGTACAAACTTAATGATCGGGTTGGAAAAAGCTATATAGAAGAGCTTTATGATAGTGTGCTACAGGGCCAAAATGAAGTTGTAAACGTAAGTACAGACAGAAATGGAGAGGTTGTAAACACAGATGTAGTTACCGAAGGGAAAAACGGAAATGATATAGTTTTGACAATTGATATGGAATTCCAAGAGCAAGTTGAAAAAATAATGCAGGAGGAGCTTGTCGCTGCCATCCAAAAGCCTCATACAAATTTGCTCGACACAGCCTTTGTCGTTGCGATGGAGCCAAGAACTGGCCGGATACTTGCTATGTCTGGACAAGTGTATGATCGGAAGTCAAAGGAATTTAGCGATTTTACGCCGGGAACCTTTACTTATGCGTTTGAACAGGGCTCTGTTGTGAAGGGAGCAACAGTATTAGCTGGTTTTCAGTCGGGTGTAAGAAATATAGGCGAAACAGAGCGTGATGAAGTAATGAGATTTAAAGGCTCCGGAACCTTTTCTTCTTATCAAACTATGGGGCTTGTTGATGACTTGGAAGCACTTGAGCGCTCATCCAACGTATATATGTGGAAAACAGCGATTGAAATGATGGGTGGTAAGTATATCCCTAATGGCACATTAAATATTGATTCCAAAAAAATTGAAACAATTCGCTATTATTTTAACCAGTTTGGCTTGGGCGTTCCGACAGGGATTGGTTTTGATAATGAAACGGCAGGAATTAAAGGTAACAATATCAGCACGTATTTTCAAATTGCTATCGGACAACTAGATACATATACACCAATGCAAATTGCTCAATATATGACAACGATTGCCAATGGTGGGTACCGCATGCAGCCACAGCTTGTTAAGGAGATACGTGAATCAACTAATGATGAACAGGGATTAGGAAAGATTGTAGACGAAATAGAACCGGTCATATTGAATAAAGTAGACATGAGTAATCAAATGATTGAGCGGGTACAGCAAGGTTTGCGGCTTGTAACCCATGGTTCCCAAGGTACAGCCAAAAGTTATTTCGCCAATGAACCATATGATGCGGCAGGAAAAACAGGCACCTCTGAATCTTATAAACATGGTGTGAAGACTTGGAATCTTTCATTTGCAGGTTTTGCCCCTTATAAAGATCCGCAAATTGCTATAGCCGTTATAGTTCCGAATGCTTATCTTGACGGCTTCACACAGCCGCACAGTGCAGCAAATATCATAAGTCAAAGGGTGTTCCGAGCCTATTTTAAGAACCACCCAACAAAGTAATTCCAATGCCTTTTTATCACCTATATGTGAATCACCCATACAATAAAGGGGGTGATTCATGTGGTGTTACGAAACGAGAAGGAAGAAGCCGCCCGTAACCAGAAATATTTTCGGCCGTCTTGCTTAAAAGCATTAAATTTAAGATTTAGTGATTGGAAATTTTTTGATGAATATTATGACAAATCGTACGATCAAATACATTTGCCTGCACAGTTAACGAAAACCCCTGAAGATACTGTTATAAATTACTTTAGCATTTTACGTGAAGCAGCAAATCTTGCGATTAGATATTGTGGTTCGATTGGAAATGGTAATATTCCTTATCCGATAGCATACAACTTTTTATCGAAAACGTATCAAAAAAAGTTGAATTATGAAGCTTATTTAAACTCTTTTGCAGGGGTTGGACATATTAACTTAATTAAACTTTGTAAGCTACCTGATGGAACACAAGGAATACGGTACTTTTATGAGATTGAAAAAATTATCAGCTTAATTGAGCCAAATGAGGAATACTTTGGTTATTCATATGGATTTATAGACCTTATTCATGAAAATGGCGGGTATCGAATTAACAATATACAACAAGAACGTGAAGACTTTCTATGTGCACCATATCATCTGTGGCAGCATGATGCAGAATCAGTAATTGATGTGAAATACGGAGATTGGTGTAAATTGATTAAGAAGAGATATCCAGCCGTAACAAAGGGTTATGTGAAGTATATATTTTTTTACGGCAACGATGGTGCAAGCTATTTTTTTATTTTCTTCATTTTGACAAATGGAACAGACATCGAAATTGCCTCCTACCGTAATAATGGCGATGGAAAATGGAAGCAGCTGAAATTGAATCCTGATAAAGACTGTATAAACCAATAAAGATAAACTTTAGATGCTTTCTGTTTAAAAGAAGCATCTTTTTTATGTTTAGAAGGAATTATGGAATTTATGTATAATTATTTAATATTGTATATTTTTATACAATTTAAAGGGGGCGATAGGAAAATGACAAACAAGCAACTTATCCAAAAAATAGAGGAATTATCAATGAATGCGTTACCTGCACTGCAAATACAGCTGTATGATGGCTGGATAATCCGCTTTGCTGGTGGATATACGAAAAGAGCAAATTCTATTAATCCTATTTATTTTTCAAATCAGGATGTGGATTTTAAAATAAAGACTGTTGAACAAATGTATCGTAATAAGAATTTAAAGGTTGTTTATAAAATGACCAAGCAAGTGTCACCTGAAAACCTAGATTTAATACTGGATGAAAACAGCTATGTTCAAGACAGTTTGACTAGTGTTCAAGTTTTATCCTTACAAGATGTTCAGACAGAATTAGAACATCATGCTGTTGTTTATAAACATTTACAAGACGATTGGTTCTGCAACTTTTGTAAGCTAAACAATGTTAAGAAACAAGACCAATTAACATTGAACGCTATGCTAAAAAATATAATCGCTGAAGCTCGCTATTTTCAATTAAAAAATGAAAAAAGTAATGAGGTTGTTGCTTGTGGGATGTGTGTATTGGAAAATGACTGCATAGGATTGTTTGATATCGTCACATCTGAACAGCATAGAAATAAAGGTTATGGTTATAAACTCATCCAGAATATTTTACAATGGGGACAGGATAATGGAGCTCAGTTGGCCTATCTTCAAGTGATGGTAAATAATTCGCCAGCAATAAAGCTTTACTCAAAACTAGGGTTTAAGGAAGCTTATCAATACTGGTATAGAATAAAAGCATAGTAACAGGACTTTCCTTTAAGCAGAGGAAAGTTTTTTTGATGACTCCAGTAAAAAATTCTAATAGAAAGGAAGTTATTGACAGATGATTGTTTGTATTGTAAAATTATCTTGAATTAAAGATAATTTAATTCAGTCTTCCTTTCAACTCCTTAATTAAAAGAGGAGTTTTATAAAGGTAATTTATCTCGAAATCAAGATAAATTATTAAGAAGACAAAAATAAATCGAGCATGGGGGTAACAATTATGAGACAGAAATTGAATAGAATAAACGAATTAGCTAGAACTTCTAAAATAAGAAACTTAACACAAGAAGAAACAGACGAACGCAAACTCCTCCTTAATGATTATATAAAAGAGTTTCGTGGCTCCATGGATAGTATCCTGTTAAATACAACTATTATTGATCCATTAGGAAATGATGTTACACCAGAAAAATTGAAAGAGGAACAAGAAAGAAGTCGGGCTATAATTCATTAGAGGATTGATAGCGGTTAAACAGACTGGTTTTAACACAGCGCCTTGTTAAAAATAACGAGGCGCTTTTCTTTATGTGTAAAGAGAGGCAAAAATCATGTGAAAACAGAAAGAAGAAGGTTTTAGAAAGGGAAGTCTGGAATAATAGTAGTACAAAAGACAAGATTGTGTAGATAGTAAATAGTTGTTCTCTAAGTACTGGTTCTGTAACTTATAATAAATTCTGCTCATAAATGCAAAGGTCTAAAAATAAATATTCCTTATGAACAGTCATATGCTTAATGGTTTCATCCATATGCAAAGCTAAAGTGAAGGAGTTATTTGTATGAAAGCGATGGTTTACAGTGAATATGGACTGACAGATGTACTTGAGCTCAAAGAAGTAGACATACCAGAGATAAAAGCAAATGAAGTATTAGTGAAGGTGTATGCTGCTTCTGTAAATTCTTGGGACTGGGACCTTTTGCGAGGAAAGCCGTTTCTGACAAGACTAGGGGGAATTAGAAAGCCGAGGTACAAAACTTTAGGGGCAGATATAGCGGGTAGGGTTGAAGCGATTGGAGAAAACGTAAAGAATATTTCTGTTGGAGCTGAAGTGTTCGGGGACATATCCGGGTGCGGTTGGGGCGGATTTGCAGAATATGTTTGTGCTTCTGAAGAGGCACTATCATTGAAACCAGCTCATATGACATTTGAGGAAGCTGCTGCGATTCCCCAGGCAGGAGTTCTTGCTTTACAGGCACTTCGTGATAAAGGAAGGGTTCATGAAACTAAAAAGGTATTAATCAATGGCGCTGGAGGAGGAGTCGGAACCTTTGCGTTACAAATAGCTAAGCTATACGGTGCGGAAGTAACTTGTGTGGACAGCAAGGGGAAATTAGAAATGCTGAAGTCAATAGGTGCGGATCATGTGATTGATTACAGAACAGAAGACTTCACAAAGAAAAATGGCCAGAAGTATGACTTGATTCTTGATGTTGTAGGAAATCGGTCTATCTTTCATTATAAAAGAGCAATAAAGTCAGAAGGAAAGTATGTGATGATTGGTGGTTCTTCCTTCTTAATTTTGCAGTTATTATTACTTGGACCAATTATTAATAAAACAGAAAGGAAGAAAATGACCATTCTGCTTCACAAACCAAGCAAGGAGGATCAAAATTTTTTAAAAGACCTATATACTGCTGGTAAACTAGTTCCTGTAATTGATAAAGAATATTCTTTAAATCAGGTTCCTGAGGCAATTGATTATTTGGGAAAAGGAAAAACCAAAGGGAAAGTGGTTGTCTGTGTTGAAGACAGTCAATCTTAAACTAGATTCTATCCCTCAAGAATACTAAGATCATAACCCGCTTATTAACGGGTTATTTTTTTATTATAAATGGAGGAGATAAATATCCTTATTTGCTTTCTAAGGAAAATGCTAGTTAAACCTTCATGAAATCTACTACTCTTTTTTTGTTACATACCGGAACCAAACTTCGTTATGAGATTTTATCACTTTGTATTAAGAGGGCGTGCTAAAACAATTGAAATGATGCTTATGATTATGTTTAAAATCGTATAAATATAGGTCATAAGAACCTGTTTTCTTCCACCGATTAAAACTAGTAACCATATCTATAAGGCTATAGAATTAAATAGTCAGACAATATTCTACTAGTATAAGAGGGGGAAAACAGATGCGTAAAGTTAGATTGATATTGCTTCTTTTTACATTATTTTTTGGAGCAGCTATTTATCCTGAAAAGATAAAGGCTGCATCAACTATACCAACAATTGAAGTGAAATTAGTTAATTATCTCGGTAATAAAACGTCCATTACTGTAGTTTTTAATGGAGAATATAAGCTTTCGAACGGTATAAAGGTCTCTTCAGGAACAGAAGCTGTCATAAAGCTTAGTAACAGTAAGTTGAGTATGGAAACAAGCAAAGGACAGGTATTGATAGAAAAGGATAGTACCATTTCTGCAGCTCCTGTTAAAACAGATGGAACTCTTTCTGTTAATGGTCGCAAATACAATGGTTCCTTTCAATTTGTTATCGAAAAAGATACAAAAAACAGTAATTTATATGTTCGTCCAATTAACAAAGTAGATATAGAAACATATTTAAGAGGAGTGGTTCCTCAAGAAATGCCAGCGCTTTGGAGCATGGAGGCACTTAAGGCACAAACCGTTGCTGCAAGAACGTATGCAATTAAACATATGAATGATAGTAATATGGTAGATACGATTGCAAAGCAAGTATATGGAGGAAGTTCGGCAAATCATGCTCAATCGGATACTGCTGTTAAGGAAACAGAAGGAATGGTATTAAAATCTAATGGAGCATTAATAGATGCTGTGTTTTCTGCAAGTAATGGAGGTTGGACAGAATTAAATAGCAGTGTATGGGGTGGTGCAGCATTATCTTACTTCGCAGTTAAGGAGGATACATTTGATTTTAACCCTGCAACAAAGGAAAAGTTCACTTGGGCGATTCAACTGAAACAAGAGCAACTGCCCGCTACATTGAATTTGGCGATAGCGGATATATGGTGGAACACACTTAAGGAGACAGATGCAGATAACGCTGTACTGATTAATATTAAGAAGTGGCTTGTAAGCGAAGGATATACAAATGATGTTGCTAAGATTAAAATAGCTAAAATTCACAAGCTAGGGGTAGACTTAACTTCATTATCTGCTGGCGGAAGAGTGTTAAAAGGAACATTAAAAATGGATTACTTGTTAATGGCTAATGGGAAGACTGCCGAGAAGAAAGTTTTAGAAATGAATGGGACTGCAGCATCTAAAATCCGCGCAATAGTCGGTATTGACAGAATGACTAGCTATTTAATCGATGAGACAGTAACGAAAAACGGTAGCATTTATATGAAGGGGAGAGGCAATGGGCATGCTGTAGGACTTAGTCAATATGGGGCCAGAAACAGGGCCGAGGCTGGGCATAGCTTTAATCAAATATTGCAGTTCTATTACCCAAAGGCCGCTCTTATGAAAGAATATAGTGGTACAGCAAGCAATTCACAAGGTATGGACGATACGGTGCCACCTAATATATCAAGCTTTAAAGCGAGTATAGATTATAAGAAAAATACTACTAAGCTGTCAATGAAGATAAATAAGTCAGGGAAACTGACAATGATCGTCAAGGATTCTAAAGGAAAAACAGTAGCCACAATAGCAAAAAATAAAGAAGTGAAGTCTGGGTCTCTTTCTTTTGACTGGAATATTAGCAAAGTGGAAAATGCCACATATACGGCTGAAATCATAGCAAGTAATAAAGATGGTTATCAAAAAACAGCCTCTCATAAGGTAACTGTAAAAAAGGACAAGGCACCTCCTGCCATATCAAGCCTTAAGGCTAGTACAGATAATAAGAAGAATACAGTCAAAATCGGTATGAAAACCAATAAAGCTGGAAAAATCACTATTGTCTTAAAGGATCCTAAAGGAAAGACAGTATCCACCTTAGTGAAAAATAAAGAGGTAAAGACAGGATCTCTATCATTTAGCTGGAATATCAGCAAGGTGGGAAATGGAACATATACAGCCGAAATCACAACAGAAAATTTACATGGATACAAGAAAACAATGAAGCAGAAAATTATAATTAAAAAACCGGTTAAGGTGAAAAAAGCTAGTGTTAAACCGTCTGTGCTTAATTTAAGACAGAAGCCCAGCACTTCCTCAAAGGTTATTCTTAAGCTAAAGAAAAAGCAAACAGTTGTCATTCAATCACAGCAAGGTTCCTGGTATAAGGTGAAATACGGATCAAAGACTGGATATGTTTCTGCCAAGTATGTGACTATTTTAAAATAACTAAACATATAAAAATTAATAAGTGAGTAATCACCAGATCTGAGCCAGCACTTTTTAGGTTGATAGACAAGTATAGACACTATGTAAGCCCACTAATAGTAGTGGGCTTATATAGTGTCTATTAACAAATGCGCTTATATTCTATGTTAATAGCAGATGATAACTAGGAATATTTCATTCGATTTAACTCAATTTTAAGGTGTGAATTAACTATAGTGACTGCTAATTGTGACTAAACTGGTGATGGATTCTGAGGTTAATAGAACGCTCCTAGTTCAAAAATGAGTATGTAAAACTATAATAATTTGGTAATATATTCAAAGGAAGAAAATGTATTGAAAAGGGGGATTACACATTGGAAAAAATTCTAGTTAAAACAGGAATTTACTCATTTATTGTTTCGTTTTTCCTATTAGTAATCTTTAAGAAACGGGAAATAAGTGACATAGATGAAGAGGGCTGGACATCATACACAGAGATTCCCTATTCGGAGTATTTCTTTACTATTTTTCGCTATTCTGTCATCATTTCTTTATGCGCTGTCTTATCTATGCTGCTATACATTTATGCAAATAAGACTAAATCATAAGTAATAAGAGAAGAAGCTGGGACATAAGTAAGTGAATCTGCGTAAAAAACGAACTACTTAATCAATCAATGATTAAAATAGTTCGTTTTTTTTGTTTTAATACCTGATTAGAAAACTTAGTGGAATGGAGCGGAGGTCACTCGACTCCTGCGGGAAAATAGAGGACGCTTTAGACCCCGCAGGCGCTCAGCTTCCTCCCCGCGGAAAGCGCGAGGTCGAGCGCGCAATGAAACGAACTAATTTTAAACCCGCATTCTATTTAGTCACGTGTTTCCTTTTTCAAATTTAGATGTAATTTTATTATTCGTGTTTAGAAAGGTTATCTTATGTTTTGTCCCAAGGCGAAGTAGTATGGAAGGGCAAGATATCCATTTCCATTTAGTTTGAAGTTAATAAGAAGAGTACTCTGTACAAAAACCTGTAATATTTCTTATTATGCTAACGAAAAATCCTTCATTGTCAAAAGACATACTTTCCTCTGTTTAATGCAATTTTTTATTCTATACGTATTGTAAATTAAATAAGGCCAGTAGCTATTGTTTGAAAAAAATGCCGTATCGGCATATTTCTCTTTTTTATCTTTCTAATATTAGCTACAAGTGCTCTTATATCATCTGTTGAGTGAGTCTCTAATATCAGGTTAATCAATTCCGCACTTTCTAATTCTACAATTCCATTATTTGTACAAATTCTAAAGGGATTCTCGTTTTTTAGATTATATTTAATGTAATTTATATTCATTTCGGAAATTAATAGTAATCTGTTTTCAAGTGAAATTTCCTCAAGACAATTCTGATTCTCTTTCTTCATCATCGCTAAATTTAGTTTCATCCTCCTAAATACCTCCTGAATGTAAGTGGATTAAAATTCCATTAGATAGTTTGAAAATAATATTGATTATTCCTCTCAAAGATAAACTTCCCGGTATCCAATAAATCCTAGGGTTTATTAGGGAAGGATGTTTTTTATGTTTAATGAACCGCTCTCGTAAAGTAAATAGGCAACAAATTGTGAACAAAAGAAGGAATATTTTCGAGGGAAGGTGATATTGAACATGATAAAAAATAACCCCATAAAATTGTAAAGATAAAAATGTCTATTTCTTTTGAAAGTTTTTACATACTGGTGATTAAATAGCTTTCATAATCACATTTTTATACTCCAAACTCCTATATATTTTTGTTACTTCTCTAATTCTCGTTTTCTAAGAAGTTGAAGATTTGTTGCTACGGCAATATAGTACAATATCCCGAGTAAGAAATAGTCTCAAAATTAAAACTGGTCGTCCCAGATATGAGATAAAAATTTACCGTGAAAGGTAACGGAACTTTGCAATTTCATTAGATTTTATTGGCACAAAACAAACATATTTATACGTGAACATCTATTAGTTAGCCATTGATTGTTATGTTAGGACTTTAACAGGGGAATAAGTTTTTCTAAACATCGTGTATATAATGTTTAATTTTACTATTTGTAAATTTGGGGTTTAGAATTTAACTATGAAATGATGTTGAAGGAGGCAGAGACTGTGTACTGACTGCTGCGGAAAACAGTGATAATTTAGACCCGGCAAGCAAAGATGAGGAGTAGCCATACCTCCCCGCTGTAGAACGCAACAGAAAGAACTATTTTAAAAACCTGAGTATATGAACACCATTCTAATTTTTATTAAGAGGGCTATGGAGGAGGCTTAAATGAAGAAACCACGATCCGTTGTAAGCAAAGTATTATTACCAGTTATTGCTTTGCTTGCTATTGGCGGAGCTGTTTTAACCTATTTAAATTATGATCTTGTCAAAGAAAATACAAAGGAGATTTTGGTTAATAATGCTATAAATGTAGTTGCACAAACAGACAGACAATTCGATAGTCTATTTAACAGTCTTAGCACTACATTGGCTCAACTTTCTGAAGTCCCGGCGATACAAGGAATAGAAGAAAATGAAGCTAAAGGTATGAAGGCATTGGCTGGTTTTAAGGAGAATAACCCTGTTATCCTTAATACTTATATTCATTTAAACAAAGGCAAATTGTTATTATATCCAGAACAGAATATTCCTGATGATTATGACGCAAGTGAAAGCTCGTGGTATACAAAAGCGATTGAGCAAAATGGAGAAATAGTTTTAACTAAACCTTATAATGATGCAGGTAGTGGGAAATTAACGATGACTGTTGCGAAAATGGTTAATAACGCCGAAGGAAAGGTTTTAGGAGTTTTAGCTATCGATGTTGACTTATCTATTTTTAACGTATTGTTGAAGGATACAGAAATAGGAAAGACAGGCTATACATTCTTATTAGATGAAACGGGACTTGCTGTGTACCATCCAAATAAAGATACGAATGGCAAGGACATAAGTTCGGAAGAGTTCACTCAAAGGATTATAACGTCCAATAACAATAGTGATAACGTTAGTTATGAATATAAAGGTGACGCGAAAGAACTTTTCTTTGTGAAAAATAAAACTACAGGCCTGTATATAGTAGGTGTTATACCTTTAAAGGAATTTGCTACACAAGCTAGGGATCTTATAAAACCTATGTTAATAATCCTTGGCATTATTGTTATTGTCATAGCAACTATCTTTTATTTTGTAATCAAAAGGATGCTGCGTCCTTTACAAGACTTGAGCACAGCGATGGATAAAGTAAGAGCTGGGGACTTCGCTATTTTTGTTGATGTACAAACGAGTGATGAAATCGGAAGTCTAACAAATGGGTTTAACCATATGTTAGAGCAAGTTAGGAAAATGTTGAGCACGATAGCAGAAGCATCTGGAGCAGTAATGACAGCATCCAATACCTTAGTGATAAGCGTGAATGAAAATGCTAGTGCCATTGCAGAAACATCTACTGCAATGGATAAGATTGCTAATGACGCTACAACACAAGCCGACCTTGCCGAAAGAGATTCAAGTAATCTTTCGCTTCTTTCGGAGAAGATGGAAGAAGTAGTGCAGCAAAGTGTCGAAATCAGAACCAGTTCTGAGGCTATGCTGCTACAAACAGACAAGGGATATACAAAGGTTGTTGAGCTTAGAAAACAATCTGCACAAACAAATAGTATGACGAATGAAATGGTAGGGGCTATTAATTTGTTGGAAAATAACTCTAACAACATCAACGAGATCATTTTGACCATACAAGAGCTAGCCGACCAAACTAATCTACTTGCGTTAAACGCTGCAATCGAAGCTGCCAGAGCTGGTGAATCGGGACGCGGATTTGCTGTGGTTGCTGACGAGGTTCGTAAACTTGCGGAGAAATCAGCGCAATCTTCAAAGGAGATAGCTGGTCTAATTCAACAAATGCAAAGTCAAACTAAAAATACTGTTGGTCTTATAGAGAATACGCATGAGTTAGTTAAGGCTCAAAATGTGACTGTTAATGAGGCGGAAAGCGCATTTCAAGCCATTGAACATACGATAAAACAAAATGGACAAAATATTGATGACGTGGTTACAGCCATTGAAGAAATGATAACGAAAAAAGAAGAAATCATTCAATCAAGCATGGATATTACTGCTTTTAAACAAGAAACAGCTGCAAACACTGAAGAAGTCTCTGCATCTATAGAGGAACAAGCAGCATCCATGGAACAAATGAATGACCTTGCTAATAAGCTTGGAGAACACGCTGAAAAGTTGATTAATGAATTTAAAAACCTAAAAAGATAACAGGCTAGAAACCTTAGTATGTAAGACTAAAGTAAAAAACTGAAGTATACTATCGATTATCGATTAATAGTTCAGTTTTTTTGGTTTAAACACAAGACTGAAAAAACTTAGTTGAATGGAGCGGAGAACACTCGATTTCTGAGGGAAATAGAAATGATTGATATCCCAAAAATAAGCTCCATTTCTCCCACCGGGAAGTGAGCAGCACAAGCGGTGAGAGACTATTAAAGCAAGATACCATAAACAAATTGTTACAAAATTATCATTCACGAATCATTATGTCCATCTGCATTTGAAGTTTTGAACAGGGTATTAAAAATAGTTCTTTTAAAAACATATTTTATATTAATAAATTTTTGCGTGAAAACTGTCTCGATGATGGAATGCATAATTTCTAGTTTGGGATAGAAGCGATTTGAATAAAAAAAATTAATTGGAAAAAAGTAATAAGGAGTTGCTTACTAAATATGAATAAAGAAGGAATATAATATGAACAGGTTTAATGAAAGATATTCAGACATAATATATCAGTTATTCCATGAAGACACATGGTGTAGTATAGGGTATCTCTCGGAAAAAACTAGTTATTCAAAAAGTACGATTTGGCGAGAGATTGGCTTTATGAATTTTAATCTTCCTCCTAATTGGAGTATTGAAAAAAATGAGCTAAGGGGAATACGTTTAAAAAAACCAAGTAACGGTACGATTGAGGATGTCCTAACGTATTTAAGAGAAAATAATACATATATTCAAATTATAGGGCTAATTATTTTTAATAATGGGATAACAGTCGCAGAATTAATGGAAAAGATTCATTTAAGTAGAGCAACTGTTTATCGCCACATTGAAAAAATTAAAGAGGTAACAAGCTTCAATGGCATCAGTATCTCAAATAATCGCTTACGGCTTACTGGAGATGAAAGGAAAATCCGCCGATTTATTGTCCAATATCTCGAGTTCTCTAATAAATTAATCGATCCTTCTATAGTAGATACATTTAATATTGCCGACTTTAAAAGTAAATTACTTCTTTCTACTGAAAAATATTCAATAGCTTTACATATGGGCGCATTACATAGACTTGCAACAATAATGGATGTTATAAACCTGCGTATTTCTCATGGGTGTTACATGAATCTTCCGAAATATATCCATAAGGAATACGGAAATTCAGAATTTTATAAAGTAGCTAGTGAAATGTTTAATTTCATGAGGAAATGCCCTAATCGAGAAACCCAAATGAACGAAGCTCTCTACTTCTCCTTAAATATTCTTAACGAAAAAATACCTGTTAATAAATCTAAGGATATTATGGAGGTTAGGTTCAGAATGAGGGGAAATGCAGATGATCGAGCAAATCTTCTGTCGATTTTTATGGGATATCTCTCAGATTATTTAGGGTTTGATATAGCTCAAGATGATACCTTTTTGTACAAGCTTGTTCAAACCTTTCGAAGAATTTATATTGATTCACAATTAGGTACTAATAGTATAAACAGTGCTATGGTTTCTTATCTTCCTTATGTAGAGTCGAATCCACTATATAAGAAAATTGATGACATCATTAACAAATCTTTAATTGACCAGGATTATACAGATAATATAAGTGTAGATAGGATGGGGATTTTTGAGATTTTTTTACTAGTACAAGCAGCACTTTTAAGAAAAAAGGCGCAGACCGTTATTACAGCTGCATTAATATGTAGAACATTTATCGAAGCTGAGTATATAAAACAAGTTTTACACTACCAATTTGGAAGTAATTTGAGTTTAACGGTAATGGACTATATAGATAATGAGCAACTAAAAAAAAATAATGAGTATGATTTAGTTGTAGCAGTAATAGACACAGATGAGCTAAATTTTGAACATTTACCAATAATAAAAATATCTAGCTTTCCATCAAAAGGTGAATTAAATGTAATTGAGGATTTTATAAATAGTTTCTTCTTAAATAAGTGGAGAATCAACTCCGATATATTTATTCATTTTTAATTAAATGGTGATTACTGGATAGGATGCAAATCCTTGGTGCTATTAAAGCATTCTAGAACAAGAGGCTCTTTTCTTGAACTTAAGCAAGGAGTAAGAGAAGACGCTGCTGGCATTATCAGTAATGCATATGATAATGCCTTTTATTTTGGGCTAGATTTTACATTTCTCGTGATTATATAAATCTTAAGTATTTTTTCTGGGTTTCTTCAAAAAGTTAATCGGCTTTTTTCTGCTTGAAAAATTGTTGAGGTCTATAAATACTATAAGACCAATGTTTTTAATTATTAGTAATGATGAAGTTAGTAATACTTAACACAGTGTATAGAAAGATTAAATTTACTCCGTACACAAATGATCATAGAATTATCAATAGGAACGAGTGCTTTAGTTATGCGATGAAACTCCTTAAAGAGGTGGCTAATAATTAGAAATGCTTGAATATTGGACTAATTAAAGAAAAAAGGAGACATTATGAGATTAAATCAGGAACTAAAAAGTGCTAAAGGTGATCAAATCTCATATTCAATGGATTTTCATATTTCAGCCTATAATATGTTGTCATACTGATACTACCTTTGGCTAAGAAATATTATTGCGTGCTAATGAAAGCTCTCCATTAAACCTCTTTCAAGCAGCAAGAGAACAAAACTATCTTTATCAATTGGACAGTAGTGCGATTGATTGTGCTTTAAGTAAGTTAAATGAATTAGGGATAGTCTGGACTAATATTTTTTTCAATGTATTTCCGTCTACTATTGCAAAACCTCAATTTATATAATTCATTAATCAGATAAGCAATAAATACCCAGAAATAATGAAAAATATTATTTTTGAATTAAACGAAGATATTCAAGATGAAGAGGTATGGGATAGTTTTGCATATAAAATGCATATAATTGCTTTGAAAAAATAGGGTTTTAAAATAGCTATAGATGATTTTGGCACTGGGGCTGCAAATATAAGTAAAGTATGTAATGTAAATCCACATTATATAAAGCTAGATAAATCATACTCTAGAAACCTTTATACTTCAAAAGAAAAACAAAGGGTAATTTCGATGATTACAAAGTTTAAAGATCGTAAATTTAGCATTGTTTTAGAGGGAATCGAAAATTATCAGGATTTAAAGCTAGCAAAGCAATTGGGAGTAGATTATTGCCAAGGTTAGTTTATATCGAGACCTTTCAATATGAATAGATTAAAACTAAGTAATAAATTAATATAACTTCTGAATAAATATATCAAGCTTTGCAGCAGGTTCTAGAGGTTGAAAAAGAATAATAACATTGATTCTCTATAGACAATTATGTATGAGGGGATAGGAGATTAGATGGAAAAAGAACACTTTTTATTGGTGAGAATCGGAGAGGAGCACTTTGCTCTAAAGCTTGAATTTATAAAGATAGTAGGATTGATTGATACTACAAATGATATAAGGATAGCTGATAATTCTTCGCATACATGTAATTGGTTTATTGGATGGACACAATTGACATACCTGTCACCTTTTAAAATTAATACAAAAAGCAATAGGCTAACAATTGATACTGCGATAATTGATACAAGTAAGTTGTTATTTAAGAGCGATTTAGAATATTCCTTACCTTTAAGCTTGGTAGTTTATCAGGCGGGAGAGAATTTTATTTCCTTTACCGCGGATGATGCTATTAATGTTTCTAAATTAAATAGAGAAGCTATAAAGCAAAATACTACTTCTAATAATCGGTATGGTGATTACAGTGAAGGCAATGTATTGGTAAATGGAGTTGATTTTACGATTATTAATCTTTTAGAATACTATTTTTCAAAAGATAATACACTGCAAAAAAACAGGCAGGTGATTGATTAAAAAAATAAGCAACACAATAAGGCATAGTTTACTAATTATTTATCGGGAAATTCGGTCATCGATATTGACAATGCAACAAATAGGTAAATGGTTAGAAAAGTGTAATTAGTAAAGTAAGTGAACAGATGGTTGATAGAAATAATGCTGTTATTACGAGTATTGCAGACAGACGAATTTATTGGCATTTAAGGCTGGAATTAAAGCTGCCCGAGCAGGAGAATCAGGAAAGTATCTTGCTGTAGCTGCCGAGGAAGTTAAGCAACTGGCGAATTATTCGAGCTTAATAAAAAAATGTTAATAAAGACAGTCAAATATGATTTTTGATTCTAGATAAGAAGTGAAATGTTTTATTGTTATACATTACCCAAGTGTTCAAAAATTTGCTGAAAAAACTGTACTAACTACAATACCTTGCTAAAAATTATAGTTAAATAGATACAATTAGGAATTGTTTAGTTTCATGATTGAAATAAAATATTAGTTTGGCATAGTAAATAAATTAAATAAAAAACGATATTTTCCAAAAATTCAGCAGAATCATACGGGTTTATCTAAAACTATGTTTTAAGACCTAAAAAATAGAAAATTCTTTGTTTCATTATTGAGAATGAATTGCAAATTCCCCGTGATATAATCCTTCTTGCATTAACGAACAAATTTTTAGGTGAATTCAAGAGGAGGAATTGAAGATGAAGAAGAAAAAATTATTATTTGGAGGATTAGCATTAGCAGCATCACTGTTGCTGGTAACACCAGCTTTTGCCGATGATGCTGCTATTTCTGAAAGCAGCATCATTATTGGTCCTGGAAACGGACCGACAAAGCCAATTGATCCCGAACCACAGCCAGAGCCACCAGGAACAGGCAATACTGGCGAACTTACAATCGACTATGTCACTCCTTTAAAGTTCGAGGGTAAAATATCTGAAAAAGATGAAGTGTATATAACGACAGCACACAATCCTAATGTCCAAGTAACTGATAGACGTGGAACTGGAGAAGGCTGGTCATTACAAGTATCGGCAACACCATTTGTTGATGAAAATACCAATAAAACATTAAAGGGAGCACAATTGACATTACCTCAAGGGTCCGCCCGGACGCTTCCCGAAAATATCTCTCCTGCCCCAAAAGATTTAAGGAAAGTCGTATTAAGTGAAGAAACAAACATCCTCATGCAAGCTCAAAAAGATGAAGGAATGGGTACATGGATTGATAAATTCAATCCAATTGAGGTTACCCTATCTGTACCAACAGGCAACTATGTTGGAGATTATGTTTCTACTTTAAATTGGAGCCTTATTGCCGCGCCGCAATAATAAAGTTTAAAATTTCGACTCGAGTTGAGATGGTGAGGCTGTATCAACCGTTAGATAGTCCAGCTCTCGCACATGAATGTGCGAGAGCTGTGCCCCCTCATCTGAGATATTGTCGTCTTCTATCAAGACAACAAAAGCTAAGTCTCAGGAGTATTTCTGCACATGAACTTACAATATTAGTTTTTTTAAGATAATTTCGTTTTTCTTAGAAAGTTAAAGTATGGAGGAAAAGGAATGAAACGAAGCTTTTTTTTGTTACTCGTTTTAATCTTGATTGGTATCGGAATTAATTCGCAGGATGATAGAGCATTTGCTGCAACGATGGAATACTCAGTGAAAGCGAACCTGCCAGAAAATCAATTAAATAAAAATCTAAGCTATTTTGATTTAAAAATGAGCCCGGGAAATAAACAAACGATAACAATAACAGTTAGCAATACCTCTGACCGAAAAATGGAACTGATGATTGAAACAAATACTGCCACTACAAACCAAAATGGAGTCATTGACTATAGTAAAGCTGACAGCAAGAAAGACAGCTCTTTAAAGTATGCATTTTCAGACCTTATTTCTCCAAGTCAAAAAGTTATTTTGGAAGCAAACGAGACAAAAACGCTTCCATTTACTATTAAAATGCCAGAAAAATCACTTGATGGTGTGATATTAGGTGGTTTCTATATATATGAAGTTATTCAGGAGGACAAAAAAACCTCAGACAAAAGTGTGCAAATTAATAACGAATTTTCTTATGTCATTGGTGTAAAATTAACGGAAACAAATAAATTGGTTACTCCGGAATTACAGTTAAACAAGGTGAAGCCGGAATTATTAAATTATCGAAATGCAGTGACAGCAAATTTACAAAATATTAAACCAGTCATTATTAATAACTTAACTGTGGATGCCCGTATTACGAAAGAAGGAGAACAAAAAGTCCTCCATCTAACGAAAAAACAATCCTTATCAATGGCCCCTAATTCCAACTTTGATTTTCCGATAAGCTGGGATAATCAGGAGTTTGAACCTGGAAAATATCATTTATATATAACTGCGACTGCCGGCAAGGACACATGGGAATTTGACAAAATGTTTGAAATTAAAGATACTGCTGCAGAAAAACTTAATTTAACAGCAGTCAAAGCAAAAAAAGAATATAGCAAAATTATTATTTGGTCAGCTTCCGTACTAGCAGCAGTTCTACTTATCACTATTTTACTTGTAAAAAACAAAAGAAAACCTAAAGAAGAGGATTAGATTTTTTTGTTTTCATTAAGTGAAAGCATTTCTTAAGGGAGAGACTACCAAATGCGCAAAAATAGAAGAAGCTTGCTGAGTAATCGGGTTATCTCATGTTTGATGGCAGCTTTAATAGTAATATTATCAATAATGACAGTTTTCGTTCCTCCCCATCAAGCATACGGGGCAGACCAGACAATCCACGAGATTTTCCCAGATGATTACTTAGCTAAAGAGATGGCAAATATTTTAAATAAAAACGAGAATACGAGTGTTCCTGTTTCAATGGAAGAATTACAAGGTATTACAAGATTAGTGCTGATTGATAAAGGAATACAAAATATAACAGGACTAGAAAGGCTGACTCAGCTAGAGGAGTTAGATCTTACAAACAACCAAATAAAAGACATAAGTTCGTTGAAGAATTTAGGGAATCTAAATTCGTTAAGTATTTCTTACAACCAAATAAGTGATATAAGTACTTTAAAAGATTTGCATCTCAAGGGCTTTGAAGCTGGAGGTCAACAAATTTATCTTTCGGAAGGAATAACGGGTAATCCTACAGATCTTGTATTGGCTGGCTTAGACGGGTCAGTACCTAATATTACCTACGAAATTGGCCAAGGGAATTACAATCACAATCAGTTAATATGGGATACAGCAGGACAAAATGTATCAACTTGGAATCTCGAAAGTAATAATTCTTTTAATGGAACTGTTCATCAAACTATAACGGAGTCTTTTAATTTTGTCCCCGAATTGACGATTGATGTAGCGGGACCAATATATCTATCTGTTGGTGAAGAATACTTAGTAAAGGGAACCTGGAAAGATTTAGATCATCCTACAAATACCATCTCATCTGAGTTAAATGGTATTATGCTTGGAACAGAGGTACTAGATAATGGGGGGGAATTAGAGTCGCTTGAATGGAGTTATCCTATTCATGCAGGTGAGTTGAATTTAGGAGAAAATAACTTGGTTATAACACTAGCAGATCCGTCAGGTGGAGTTTCAAATGTTCAGTTAACAATCATTGTCGAAAGTCCTCCTTCCATCACTTTCAAGGATGCAAATAATGAAGTCACCGTTGATAATGGAGCCGGCTATACTATTACAGGAACTTGGAAGGACTTAGATAGTGATGAAGTTGATTTATACTATGTTCTTGGTAAAAACGGTCCTATAATGTTTGCTGATAATGTACTTAACGACACTGACAAAGGGAATGATATTGATTTTGAGTTTGAAATTCCAGCTGAACTGCTATCAATTGGTACACATAAATTGCAAATCTATGCTATTGATGATACAGATAGACAATCTAATGTTCGAATAACAACGCTTAAGGTAGTTGGTGAATTGAAGTTTGACCATGTACCGGATAATGTGAGTTTTGACAACACAGAAATTTCCGGAGAGCGCGTTTTTTCAAAGAGAAGCGATAATTGGGGAATTGTGGTATTGGATACTCGCGGACAAGGAAGCACCTTTCGTTTAACAGCGACTTTAACGGACGAGTTTACGACCAGTGAAGGCCATAAATTAGAAAATGCCTTAAAGTATATTGACAATAATGGTGAGGAAATAAATATGGAAATTGGCATCGCGACAAAAGTCTATGAAGCTATTACAAAGGAACAGCAAATTATCCCCGTGAACTGGGAGGAAGATAAAGGGCCATTATTATTAATCGAACCATATGTGTATAAAGGGCAATATACCGCTACAATTAATTGGAACTTAATTGATGCACCGTAATAAACTCTTCCATAAATAAAAGAGACACAGGCTACCACCATAAATAATGAATATCCGAAGCCAAACAGAGTTTGCTTTATTTCGTACTAACTACCCACAAGAATGTTTCCATTACGGCTATGGATAGTCCTGTACAAAGCAGTCTTTAGCTCTTAGTTCTTATTATTTTCAGTCTAGCGAAGCTGTCAGATAGCAAAAATAAATGGTCTGTCTTAAGAAATGCTCGTTTATATAGCAGTCTTGGATAATGCAAAAAAAGCCTTGCTCTGCAGGGCTTTTTTTCTCGTTTATTATGTTAACTTGTTATACTCCTCATCTGTTACTGGTTCTAGCCATTCAGGTGTACCTGCAGTGATTGCAATATGCTCAAACCAACTGTCCTTTGCAGCGCCATGCCAGTGTTTCACTCCGTCATGTGTGATAATAACATCACCAGCCTGTAAGAATTGAGCTGGTTTTCCTTCCTCCTGATACCAGCCTTCACCGCCAGTTACTAGTAATAGCTGAAAACCATTACGGTGAACATGCCAGTTGTTTCTGCAGCCAGGTTCAAAAGTTACATTTCCGACACCAACACTCACTTTAGGGTCAGCAATTAATGTCTTAAGGTAACTTTGTCCAACGAAAAATTGGGAGAATGCTTCATTTTTTTCACCCGCTGGGAAAATCACGCCATTTTTAACGTTTTCATGCTTTATCATTAATATTCCTCCTAAATACATTATTTAATTTGTTGCAACCAATTTATTGATTTTTCAACATTATTTTCCAATTCAGTGACTACTTGATTATTTTAGTTTTCCACCGAATACTGGGAAAAAACTATGCTCCCCATAATTTTGAATAGGCTCTGCATTTTTCAAAAGCTCCATATCTGCGTCGCTGATAACAAAATCAAGCTTTGCATTTATACTCATGTGATTAGGATTAGCCGTTTTTGGAATTACTACAAGACCAAGCTGGATATCATAACGGAGGCATAGCTGAGCAACAGATACGCCATATTTATCAGCTATGACTTTAACCTCAGCATTCTCAAGAACTGCACCGTGTGCGATTGGTGAATATGCCTCTACGAGGATGTCATTCTTCTGGCAGAATTCAATCAACTCCAAAGGAGTATTGCTAACATGCGCTAATATTTGATTTACCATAGGCTTAATCTCACAGCTTGCAAGAATATTTTCAATATCATCCTGCAGGAAGTTAGAAAGCCCTATTGCCTTTACCTTGCCTTTCTTATAAGCATCCTCCAAAGCAGCCCATACTTGCTTGTTTTCCTCAAAGTAGCGGCTCTCCTCGCGGAACTCCTTCCAAGGCTGTGGACTGTGGATAATCACAAGGTCAATGTAATCCAGTCCCATCTTTGTTAATGACTCATCAATAGACTGCGTAACTGACTCATAGCTTTTGGCTTCTGCCACAACCTTTGTTGTGATGAAAAGTTCTTCTCTTGCAACACCGCAAGAATGGATACCTTCTCCTACGCCAGCCTCATTCATATAGGCTTGAGCAGTATCAATATGACGATATCCAATAGCTATCGCGTCCACGACTGCCTGTGCTGCTTGTGCATCGTTAAGCAGCCATGTGCCAAGACCTAATTTGGGGATTTCTATCCCATTTGCTAATTTGTAAGTTTCATTAAACATGCCTTTGTCTCCTTGCATTGTTACTTTTTAGAGTACTTGTCTTTTATAATTTGGTATCTCATTTTTCATTAAAACTTTCTTTAGAAACATTGAATGCTATACTCTACAGGATTCATTGAAGCTTTACCTGCTTGTACAAGTAACTTCTTTTTTAATGATTCCGTGCGTGAGGTAAAAGATGAAAATAAATGAAAGCAATATTCTAGTTTCAAGGGTTACTTTCATTAATGCAAGCTAATGCATTCAATGTTCTTGGGAACCCCATATATGGTAAACAGTGAGTAATAGCGGTAATTAGCGTTTCCTTTTCGTTGCCCACATTTAAGTTTCCTTGCACATGTGCCTTCACTTGGCCTTCTGCCCCACATAAGGAACTGACAATACAGAGGGTTAATAACTCTCTTGTTTTTAAATCAAGTCCATTGCGTGTGTAGAAATCTCCAAAACAAAAAGCGGAAAGATAATCTTGAATATGTCTTTGATTTGCTGGAGCCTTTTCTCTCATTTTTGTAATTACATCACCAAAAATCTCTACTTGGATAGCAAGCCCTTTTGAAAGTCGCGTATCTTCATCTACAGTTGTCTGACTTTCAATTGGTAAGGAAATATTATGAGCTTTAAATACCTCGTTCACTTCATTGATAGCATTCAATGTTTTTGGGAATCCAATATACGGTGCACATTGGTAAACAGCCTCTTTGATTTCAACAGGTGTTAGGCCAATATTTAATGCAGCATTAACATGTGCTTTAAGCTGGGGAAGTGTCTGATTAGTAGTTAAAACAACTATAGTGATCAGTTCACGCATTTTATCATCAAGCTTCCCTTGAAAAAACACCTCGCCAAAAATAAACCTGCTTAAGATGTTTTGAAACTCAGGATCTGTAGAATAGGAGGCAGGTTCTCCCTTGCCAAAAAGTTGTTCGTATTTTTCCATACTTTTTTCCATACGGTCCATATTTACCCCTCCTATGCTATTAAATTTACACATTAACATTTGCGCAGTTAGTTAATGGATTGAGTAAAATACATTTTGGTGCATTATCGCACATTTGTGTATAATTATAATCGATATTAGAATACCTACAATGACCAATTTCGATAGATTTGTGTTTTAATGCACGGATTATGGTGAATTGTGCATTTTTTAATAGAAAGATTGGTGATATGTATGAAGGAGAACAAGGTGGATAGAAGGATAATCAAATCACAGGAAGCTATCAAGAATGCTTTTATTGCAATGATGACTGAAAAAGCTATTGATGAAATTACGATCCAAGATATTGCCGATAAAGCAAATGTTGGCAGGAGAACAGTTTATCTGCATTATTTAGATAAATATGATTTACTCGAAAAGCTGATTGAAGGGCATATCGGCGAATTAAGAAAACTATGCGAATCAGCATCAGAATTGAGCTTTGCAGAAGGAAATCTTATGTGGTTTGAATACTTTGAACGTCATTCCTCCTTTTTTTCGGCTATGTTTGCAAGTAAAGGGGCACCGGTTTTTCGCAGTCAATTTATAAAGTTTGTGATGGAAGAGCTAGAAGCTGAAGTGGATGTAGATAATGGTCAGAATCAGGGGTTAAGTAAGGATTTAATCCTTAAATTTTTTGCTGCAGCAATAGTAGAAATAGTAGAAGCATGGTTTACCAATGAATTATCTGAGTCTACTCAGGCCGTGGCAGCACAAGTAGGAATTTTATTAGATAGAAATTTTGATTAAAAAAACCGATTCTCTCCTAGAAAAGGGAGAATCGGTTTTTTTATAAAGCTCTTTTAGCTGCTTTATTATTATGAGGGATAGAGTCATTATATAATAAACGCTTTACTAAAAAGATAAACACCAGTAGGGAAAATACAACTGCAACAGCACTAACTGTAAACAATGCCTGATAACTCATATACTGAGAAATCCAGCCTAGCATCATGGCACCAAGCCCGATGCCAAGGTCTGCACCGGTGGCAAATGATGCGTTGGCAACGCCTGTGCGGTCTGGACTTACTAGACGGATTGTTGCAGCTTGAAGTGCCGGCTGTGCAGAACCAAAGCCAATTCCGTACATAATCGCTGATATGATTATTCCTAATAAATTAGTTGAAAAGCTTAAGATAATCAAAGCCGAGATTGTAATTACTTGAGCCGGGATAATAACAAAGGCCTCACCGTGCCGGTCAGAGAGCTTTCCTGCAATTGGACGAGTTAAAACAAGGGTTGCTGCATAGACAAGAAAGAAAGTGCCTGAATTTACTTTGATGGAATCAGCAAACAGAGGTATGTATGTAGTAATACCACCATAGGAAATAAATAGTAAAAATACGGATAGTGTAATAGGAAACACTGACTTATCAAAGAGTTCTATTTTCCTTGTATTAGCTTTAGGTGTGGCCTTTATTTTTGCGCCAAAGGTTAAAGCTAGTGCAGCAACAGAGAGTAGAACGGCGAATCCAAATAGTGATTCGTACGAGTGATTATTAGCGACTGCCAGACCAAGCATGGGACCGATTGCCATAGCAACAGTCATCGCCATTCCTGACCAGCCCATGCCTTCTCCTCGGCGTGTAGTCGGAATTAAATCAGTAACTGCCGTGCTTATGGAGGTTGTGGAAACAGCCCAGGTAAATCCGTGTATTATTCTAATCGCCATTAAGACAGCAAGTCCGCTAACCCAATTGTACATAAACATTGTTGCAGCAAAAAGCAGCAATCCCCAAATAATAAATGGCCTCCTGCCAAACCGGTCCAGCAGTCCACCTACAAAAGGACGGAATAAAACAGACGTAAGCATAAACGCCCCCATCGCCAGACCTACCTGCGACTCTGTGCCCCCATTTTCCTTAATGAACAAAGGGAGAGTGGGGTAAAGCATATAGAAGGCAGTAAATAGAAAAAACATGCCAGTTATCATGAAAATATATGACTTCGTCCAGAGGCGTTCCATAAAGCATCTCTCCTTAGGTTTAATTCCTTGATAAGGATTAAAAACATTTCCCTATTTATAGTGCTGAACCTATTTGTACTAATTAATTCCGGTTAATTGTTTGCCGGGTCTTATCATGTAATTAGTAAGTAAGATAGAACCAAGGCTTAAGATTAAGAATAGGATACCACCAATAACAATATATTGTGTTCCTAACCCAGATATGAAAAGGCCACCAATTGCAGTTCCGATCGTTATACCTAGATTACCACCAGATAAAAACAGACCATTAGCGAAATCTGGGGCTTCAGGGGCAGCATGGGTCATGGAATATTGATTTATCATACTACCTACAGAAAATAAAATCCCCCATAAAAAAATAGTGACGATCATCGTACTGGGAGTTTCTCCTGTAACAAACGACAATAGGTAGGCTATTCCTAATACAACTGGAAATAAAGTTGTCGTTTTTATTGGAGTTCTGCTTAACAGATTACCGCCGATAAAATTACCTAAAAGGCTTGCTAAACCAAAAATAAATAACATGATACTTAAAAAATTACCTGATATATTGGTGACGTTTTCGAGATATTCTGCAATAAAACTATTTACACCTGATGTTGCACTGCCTATAAAAATGACAGTTGCTATCGCTGTCCAAACAAGTGGCTTTTTTAACACATTTAATTGAGCTCCGTAAGACAGCTTTTCTTTAACTGGCAGGGAGGGAACAAAGAATAATGTAGCAAGTAAGGCTAAGGCGTTAAGGATAGCAAAGAATAACATTGCCACCTCTAAGGAAGTCCCATTACCAATAAAGTTAGTGATTGGAACACCGAGAATCATTCCTGCATTCACACCCATCATTACTTTAGAAACCGCCTTTGGTGCTTCCTCTTTACGAACGGAAGCGGCAGCGGCTGTTAAGGCTAAAGAGCAATAGACAGGATGAAAAAAGGCAGGTATAACCCGTGCGAGTAAGAGAACAGTAAAGTTTGAAGCAAATATCGAAACGATGTTCCCTAAAAGGAAAAGACCGAGTACTAGTATCATTACTTTTTTTCGATTGATACCAGAAAATAATAGCGGCATTATAGGCCCTGAAATTGCCACAGCTAAGGCAAAGAGACTAACTAGAAGAGATGCTTTAGCTATACTTATCTGATAATAATCTGCAATTAAAGGCAATATGCCAACAATACCCATTTCAGTTGTTAAAATACCAAAAACCCCTAGAGCTAAAATAAAGATATACAAATTGTTTCGTGTAGGCATAAAACACCGGCTTTCATAAATATTTTCTGAAGTTGTCTAACTGCTTAAATCTGTTTTAGATGTGTAACAGGCAGCTTCTCCTTTCTTTTTTAATTGCAGTCTTAGGTCCGCTGTTTACATCTGAAGTAACTTCAACTAATATTAGCCTAACGTCTTCGTGTAGCACGAAGTCAAGGAGTTCTACACTAAAAATCTAATTTATAAAGAGGAGATTTTATTATGTTATCAGTGAAAGAGGTTGCTAATTTACTGGATATAACGGAACATACTGTTCGCTACTACACGGATAAGGGATTAGTTCCGAGCTTGAAGCGTGATAAAAATAATAATCGTCTATTTGATGAGGAGTCTATTAATTGGCTTAAAGGAGCAAAGTTTTTAAAACAAGCGGGGATGTCCGTCGCATCCATTAAGAATTATATTGAATTGTGCTTGCAAGGGGATGCTACGATTCCACAACGTTATCAAATTATTATGGAACAACAAGCGATTGCACTTGCTAGGCTTGAGGAAGCAACTGCCATCGCAAAGCAAATGGAGGCGAAAGCAAAACATTATCAGGGTATCATGAACCGTGATATACCAGACGATATGAACCCTGGAAAATGGGAGGGCAATAAACATAAGGTAGAAGTTCAACAATAAATCCGATTTAAAATAGCTGCACAACTTTATTATTAGTATATATATTCAAATATGCCCACACATTAATTAATCAAAGGAATACTATGTAGAGTACTTCTGTAATGGAAGTATTCCTCGATAATACGATACTTTGTCAACCGATTAAAGGTTGACCCTTTTACATAATTATTTAAATAACATATTCAACTATACTTGCACATGTATTTTATAAAAAAACTTAGGGGAAAATATAGCAGTATAAAGGTCACAGATCGGACGGAGTATTTATATGCTGTTTCTACTTCTTACAGTCATCATGCTAAATGTAATAGCCTTTTTGATTCCAAAGAAGATTAGTAAAATTGAACTCTTAGCGACAACTTTGTTTGCTTCCTACCTGCAAGTTATTACGGATGTTTATTTGGACGTTAAATATGACTTATATGGTTACTTTGATAAAGGTGCTGATTGGGGTGCGTTTATTTATATTTTGGGCATATATCCTGCAATCAATGTGATTTTTTTAAATTATTATCCATCTAGAAAGCAATTGTATAAACAGGCGATATATATTTTACTTTGGAGTGCGTTAGCCATGCTTTATGAAAAACTGTTTATTTTGACTGGAACCTTTTATTTAAACGGCTGGAAGCATATTTACTCTGTTTTTACTTATCCTGTTTTATATATCCTGTTAATGCTATTTCATAAAACAATAATAAAGTATGTGAAGGAAAGTAAGCTTTAAAAGTGTAGTAATCAGAAATTCAAGTGTTTGGCGATTCCTATTGGCAGGGGAATTGTACAAAAAAACACCATCCCAGCATGGTGTTTTTACTTTATTCTAACAATAATCTCTTCATATTTGGCAAGTATTATCGAGTTAGTAGCAGTGTTCTGAATTTCTAATAGTCCATTTTCATAGTTAAAGAAAATACGATGAATTTTACCCTGATATATTACTTTCTGACCAAATTCAATATGGCATCATCCTAAATAAATAGATTCAGAAAAATAATACTTGTAGATACAAAAAAAGGGCATATTCGTATGTCTGCAAATAATATTATTTTAAAGTTACTCAAACATAACATACATTATTCGACTTTGTACAATGATGTAGCTTATTTTTGTTGTTAGTGTTATACAAAAAGACGTACACACTAGCAACTATTATATAGCCTGAATCGCTTTAATTGCTTTATGCAGGCTTGAATAGGTTATGATATTATGTTTAAAGAGACCAAGCTGCACCATCGTTTGGGCTATTTCTGGACGTATGCCTGAAAGGATTGTTTCTACACCAACTAATTTTAATGCATCGACTACTCTAAAAAGATGATTCGCGACCATTGTGTCGATAATTGGCACACCAGATAAATCGATGAAAATATGAGATAATCCTAGCTTGGAAACAGAAGACAATGCTTTTTCCATAAGCTCTAGAGATCTCCTTGTATCAATATCTCCAACTAACGGAATTATTCCCATTTCTTGTGTAACTTGAATGACTGGTACCGACAGCTCAATAGCAGTTATTTCTGCTGCTTGTATCCGCGATAAATAGCTTTTAGAATAGGACAGACTAAGTAAATGTACCGCACGGTCAACAATTGAATCAAAATTGGAGAGGATATGATAAAAATCTGCGATTGATATTTCATGATGAATCGCTTCATTTTTTATGATTTCTCCAATTGTATTACGATAATATCTGACCTCTTCAATTCCTAAGTCTAATGGCAAGTTTAATTCAACTAATAAATTTACGCCATCATTACCCCAGCTTGTTAAATGAGCATAAGTCTGCTCCAAGTCATCAGAAATAGATTTTGCAAAAATATCTATAAGATTTTCTCTCCACGCTTTTAATTTCATATCGACTTCGTTCGAATAATGATTCAGATCAGAATTAAATCTTTGTTTTGCTAAGTTAGCTTTGTCACTAGTAATGTTATTACATAACCCATCCACAAAACTTTTAGTTGTTAAATTCAAATAAAAACCGCCTTTTATTATATTTACAATAATTATAGCAAATAACTATTAGGACGACATTATATAGTAAAAATTACCTATGTTATGAAGAAGTAACTTTTATCTTTGTTCTTTGTTCTGAAAAATATTCAGTGTGTTTAAGCTGTCATAACAAGAAATTCGCCAATAATCCCTTTACCAAAAATAAAGAGAAATGTACCAAAATACAAACAAAAAAAAGCACAATTCCAGAATCATTTGGAAGTATGCTTTATAATCTAACAGATACCTCTGTTCCGTCTTTTAGACTTGTTTCAACAAGCAGGAGACCTTTTTGTTTGGAAAGTTCCTTCAGAAAAGGCTTCAAATCATCCTTGTTTATATACGGAATTTGAAACTTCTTCTTAGCTTTTTCTTCAATGATACGATTTGCCAGCATTAGAATTCTTTTTGATGTAATAATTCTAACGAATAAATGTAATAAGGCATAAGGAACGGGAATAGTAAACCGTCTAGAGTTAACTTTGATTTTAACCTTTATCATATTACTCAATTGTAACCAGCACTTTGTCACCGTTTGCTGCCGTTACGTCGACAATTTGCCCATCCAATTCATTATCAATTGCATCAATTAACAATTCAATATCAATATCCTTTACATATTTTTCAGATTGAGGAATCCTTTCTGCAATACTGCTTCCAACGTTTAATACAGCTTTGATAAGTTTGATGGGAAGATTAACATTTACATTGTCACCTTCTTCTGAAATAACACGGATTTTAAGCATTTTATTTAAATAGGAATTAGAGTTTTGTTTGGTTAATGTAACTTGTTTTCCTTTACCTTGCAGAACATCAATTAATTCAGCAGCCTTCTCTTTATCTAATTTTCCGTCTTCCAGCATTGTTAATACTCTTGAAATTTCCTCACTCATTTACGCTTCCTCCCCATTTAATATCCCAATAGCTTCCTCAGCCGTTATTTCGCCTTGCTCAAGCATTAGGATTATCTTTTTACGATCAACTTTTTCCGTCTTTTTAGCTGTTGAATAGCCTAGTGCAGAGATAATGTCATCTAACTTTCCGCGTACGGTAGGATATGATATTCCAAGATCTTTTTCGACTTCTTTAATGTTTCCGCGACATTTTAGGAATGTTTCAATAAAACTAAGCTGTTCACTGTTAAGATTTGCGAAATTAGAAAGCTCAAATTCATTTTCAATAGTAGTATGACAATGAGTACACTGCAGCTTTGTTATTTTTAATTGTTTACTACAAACAGGGCACTCTGAAATAAGAGGATATGCCATAATTCCCTCCTTCGTTATTAATAATTTAATAATACATCAATTTATTTAAAAAATGAATATGTAAATTAAAAATTATAAGGTTTGAGTTAATTATATTTAAAATATTTAATTTCATCATTAAAAATTTTGATAAAAGGTATTGGGGTCTAAAATAAATGCTTTGAATCCATTATTAACTTTGAAACGTAGGTAATAATAAGAACTAAATGGTTGGTAAAATGTGTCTATTGTAGAATCACTGCGTACGATTGAAGAAAGGTTCGCTATGCATGTGGTGGTTTTCTATGAAGGGAGGATTAAAATTGATAAAAAATAAAAAATACTTGTTCGCTTCTGTGATAATATTGCTTTTTTTAAGTGGTTGCAATGCAGAGCATACAGATAAAGATATTATTCAATATAAGGATTCATATGTTGGTGATAACAGTGCGGTTGGAAATATTATCAACAAGTTACCAGGTGCACAGGAATTCTCGGGCTTGGAGCTTAAAACAAAAGAAGAACCGTATGGCATAATCGTAAATTATGGTTGGGAAAAATCTGAGTACCAATATAAAGAATTAGTAATATACAATACAACATTTTTATTTACTCTTGTTAAAAATGTTGATTGGATAACGGTTAAATCTGAACACTATGAATATACAGTTACGAAAGAAGACTTACAAAAGTGGTACGGAAAAGACTTCAATAAGATTGCAACCGAAAAAGAGCTGAAAAAACTAATCCAAAGTAATTTAAGTAATGAAAATAAAGTTAGTGAGTTTTTAGACTAACAGTTATGAGGTATCGTACACCTCATATATATGCAATATCAATTTTAAAGGATTAAATAAGTCACTTATTTAATAAATAAATGTATCCACCAATACATTTAACTTGGTGGATACAAGAAAACTAGTATACCGAAACGCTGACGCTTATTAAACAAGTTAAATAAGGGGCGCTCTTTTCATCTAACAAGTTAATAAAAGGAGTATATACATGAAGCTTTTAACACTTAACTGTCACTCGTGGCAGGAGGAGAATCAAGAGGAAAAGATAGTACATATAGTACAAGCTATAAAGGAAAATTCATATGATGTTATTGCTTTACAGGAAGTGAACCAAGTATTTAAAGACAGAACTAAAAATGGAATTGTTAAGCTTAAAAGCAATAATTTTGCAGTAGCTTTACTGGAGGAACTTAAAAAACTAGGAGAAGAAGGGTATTCTCTTTTGTGGGATTTTTGTCATTTGTATGAAAGCTTTGAAGAAGGTTTAGCTATTATTACAAAACATCCAGTAGTAGAAAAGCATTCCTTTTATGTCTCATCAATAAAAGACTTTAATAATTGGAAGACAAGAAAAATAGTTGGAGCAACCATTCAATATGGTGAACAACAATTGACCTGTTACTCCTGTCATATGGGGTGGTGGCATGACAAGGAAGAACCATTTATACATCAGGCAGAAATGCTTTTTAAAAATGTTAATATGGATAAAACTTCTTTTTTTATGGGTGACTTTAATAATGATGCCTTCATTAGCAATGAGGGATATGAATATTTACTAAATAATGGACTAATTGACACATATAATCTTGCAGAAAGAAAAGATGATGGTGTAACGGTTCGAGGCGAAATTGCGGGTTGGGAGGGGAATGTTTTGCGCAAAAGAATAGACTTAATTCTAACAAATAAACCAGTTAAAGTAGCGTATTCCAAAGTCATTTTTAATAACATAAATAAACCAATTGTTTCCGATCACTTCGGTGTTGAAGTGAAGCTTGATATTCTTTGGAAATAATTATGTGAATTTTCATAAAGGGATGGATAGTTAGATATTATATGTAAAGTAGAAGTGACAGGCAGTATCCAATCAATAGTTCATATAGCACTAAATTAAAACGAAAGAGGGATTCCTTACAAATAGGAACCTTTTTTTGTTGGTTAAACAAAAATAATGCCTCAGCAATAGCATTAGATTCTCTGTATACCGTAGTTAAAATTCTACTTGAATTAGCAGAAGCGTAATTGTCATATTTTAGTGTACTATATAATGGAAATTTCTAAGAGTTTTTAAGTAATTTAATGGTATATGAGCATGCCACTTTAACAAAAATACATTGTCGAAACGTCAACGAAATCATATATTTCATGAGATTAAAAAAACTAAACCACTTTGAGCCGAATTTATTATTCGCACTTTGTCAGAGACTAATATAGGTATCACAACAAAAAGAATTAGAATGGAAGTCAGCAAAAAAAGGAGTTACCCTTTTAATTTTATTATAAAATAATTAAATAAAAATCATATTCTTAAGGAAAACACATAGAATACACATCTAATTTTTATAATATTGAAGAATAATAAGATAGCTTTTCCTATAAAAAGAGTTGGAAGTTTTAATCCAAACTGCTTTTCATTCACTACGTAAACGGTAGTTAATACAAATTAACCATTGAAAAGATAGTAAATTGGAGAGAATATACTTAAGAGAATGAATAGGTTAATGACTATTTGGAGGTCGGTTATATTTTGAGTTATTTAGCTAATATAATTACCATATGTAACTTTATTTGTGGTGTATTATCTATCTATTCCTGTGTTTCAAATAATACATTTTCTGCGATGGTATTTATTTGCTTAGGAATGGTGTTTGATCTTTTTGATGGCAGGGTAGCTCGAAGATTTAACACTGTATCAGAGATGGGAAAAGAGCTTGATTCATTTTCTGATTTAGTGACTTTTTGTATTGCGCCGTCAATATTAGCATACAGTGTTGTTTTACACGAACTAGCTCATGTCGGTTTGATATGTACACTTATATTCAGCATATGTGGACTACTAAGATTAGCACGGTTTAATGTCGAACAAAGTAACTTGTCTGTATTTATTGGATTGCCAGCACCATGTGCGGCCCTGATATTGTTAGTGTTAATTTCTGTGCATAGTCCATTTGTAGTGGCTGTAGGTATGTGTATCCTGTCATTATTAATGGTAAGTAAGCTGGAAATTCCTAATTTTAAGAAGCAAGACAGTGAAAAAGTGGAAATAAACGGATGGAAATAGCTAACCACCTTATCAGTCAATATGGTTACTTTGCCATCTTTATCATGCTGACATTAGGGATCTTTGGATTGCCAATTCCAGATGAAGCACTTATGACGTTATTAGGCTACTTTACACATATAGGAACGCTCAATTATGGACTAACCATTTTCATCGCAACGCTCGGAGCTTTTCTTGGCATGGTAATTAGCTATATCATCGGTAAAAAAGCTGGAAGGCCTTTAATAAATAAACTTGGAAAATGGCTAAGAATAAAAGAAAGTAGAATCCTAAAAGTAGAGGCATGGATAAGGAGATTTGGCCCTTATTCCCTGTTAATCGCCTATTTTATCCCAGGTGTTCGTCATTTAACATTTTATTTTTGTGGTATCGCGCATATGAGATTAAGAACATATATGTTGTATGGCGGAATAGGAGCATTAGTGTGGTGCTTTATCTTCATTACAATTGGTAAATTATTAAATATAATGTGGGTTTAAAGAACTTACCACAATAGCTTGCTTCCATAAAGTAAGATGTATTTTTGAATGCATGAGTAAATTCCTTCCGGTAACCAAGAACAACGGATTGGCAATCGCTGGGCTGGAAGTGAGATGAACAAATGCAGATAACGGAGCAATTAGCGTTAATTGGAATATGTGTAAAACCCTGAAAAAAATACCTTTGCATGCTGAGTTTGATATTCCATCAAACTCAGTTTTTTTATTTATTCCGCAATGTCCATTTCCCAATATATTTTAACCAAGCTAAGTTGTGTGTGCATTTTCAATTTTAAAATAATTGTTGCAAGTTAAAATCTCTATGATATAATTCACACTATAAAAGTAGGAATTGTATAAATTAATTGTTCGAAAAGTTACGCTAGTATATATATTCAGGATATCAACTTAGGAGTGTTAACATAATGGGTTCACATGTCTTAGATTTACGAATGTTACAAAATAATTTTAGTACAGAGGAAATGCGCGCTGTCTGGAATGATGAGAATAGATTACAGAAAATTCTTGATGTGGAAGCAGCATTAGCATTGGCAGAAAGTGAACTCGGAGTCATTCCCGAAAAAGCAGGGAATGTAATTAAAGCTGCTGCCAAAATAGAAAACTTTGAAATTGACAAAATTGCAGCAGAGGCTGCGAAATTAAAGCATTCATTAATGGCAACCGTTAATCATTTACAGTCACTTTCTGGAGAGTATGGAGAATTTGTTCATTTTGGAGTAACTACACAGGATGTAACGGATACAGGGATGATTCTTCAGTTGAAAGAAGCAAATACAATACTTAAGCGGGATGTTAAGCAGGTTGCGGAGCTGTTAATCGGACTAGCTTCTACTTATAAGGATACACCGATGCCTGGAAGAACGCATGGAATGCAAGGCTTACCAACTACATTTGGCTTTAAGATGGCAGTTGTATTAAGTGAGTTCCAGCGTCATTTAGAAAGATTACTTGCTGTGGAAACGAGAGTTTTTACTGGAGTGCTAGCGGGTGGCGTTGGTACTTATGCAGCATTAGGCAGTAGTGGTCCTAAAGTAGAAGCAAGAGCGTTAGAGCTTCTTGAATTGGATACTCCAGATATTTGCTGGCATTCTTCTCGTGACCGAGTTTCTGAGTATGGTTCTGTGCTTGGTTTAATAAGTGGTTCTCTAGGGAAGTTAGGGAATGAATTTTATAATTTAATGCGTACAGAGATTGATGAAGTTGAAGAGCCATTTAAAACAGGGAATGTTGGCTCAACAACAATGCCTCATAAACGCAACCCGGCTATTTTCGAAGGGATCGCAAGCTTAACAAAACCTATTCTGCACAGTGTAGCACTGCTTCATGAATCATTAGTGATGGAGCATGAGCGTGATGCAATGAGCTGGAGAAGTGAATGGATTGCTTTGCCGGAAATTTGCTTATACCTTTCTTCGCAATTGAAAAGTACGATCAATGTTTTACAAGGTTTAGTAGTAAAACCTGAAAACATGATGAGAAACTTGGAAATGCAAGGTGGTCTAATCCTATCTGAACGAGTTATGTTTGCCTTATCGGAAAAAGTAGGGAAACAAACAGCACATCACCTTGTTTATGAACTTGCGATGGCATCAGTTGAACAAAAAGTTCCATTTAAAGAATTGCTGGCATCAAATGAAAAAGTAGGTTCGGTGCTGTCTAACGAACAGATTAATGAGCTACTTGATCCAAGTCAGTATACAGGTCTTGCAAGCCAAAAGGTTGATGAGGTCATTCAATCCATTAAAGGCGGTGGATTATTAGATGAGTAATTTAACCTTTCATCAAGCAACTAATAAGGACATTAAAGCATTACTAGATTTATCGTTACGCGGATATGCAACAATACGTGAGCTTGGTATTAATTTTGCAGCGGCAACAGCGGATGAGCAGCTAGTAGAAAAAAATATCAATGAAAATATTTGCTTTTATATGAAGGATGGCGATGAAATGGTAGCGACAGCTTCCATCCGAATGCCATGGAGCAGCCATCATGGCCCGTATGAAATACCACATATTTGGTGGGTTGCAGTAGCACCTGAGTATAAGCGAAAGGGCTATGCTTCAAAGCTTCTAGATTTCATTGAAAATGATTACTTGAAAGACACGCTTCATTGTCCTTCTGTATCATTGGGTACAGCAAAGGAGCATCCTTGGCTTGCAGATATGTATGTAAAGCGTGGTTATGAAAAGGTTGGCGAGTCTGATTTAGGCAAAGGGCATGTAACCATCTATTTAGAAAAGCTATTATTAGCAAAAACTTATAAGAAAAGGTAGGAAGACATCATGAAAAAGAAATTACTCGTACTTATTACTATAACAGTTATTCTTTTATTAGCAGCTTGCGGAAGTGGAAATGAAGAATCAGGGGATAGCAAAAAGAAAGTTCTTCGTGCAGGATCAACGGCACAAAGTTATCCTAACGGTTATGAAGAAGATGGCAAATTAGTTGGATTTGACGTAGAAGTGTTTGAAAAGATCGCTTCAGACTTAGGCTACGATGTAGAGTGGGTTAAAACAGATTTTGCTGGATTAATGGGTCAATTAGAAACTGGAAAGATTGAAACTGTAGCAAACTTTGTTGCTGTAACAGAAGAACGAAAAGCAAAATACAATTTCTCTGAGCCATATGCATATGCAGGGGCTACAATTGTTACAAATAAAGACAATGATTTCGATAGTTTAGATGATTTAAAAGGTAAAACAGTTTCTGGTGTATTAGGGTCAAACAATGTTAAGAATCTTGAAAACTTCGATCCTGAAATTATCGCAAAAACATATGAAACACGTGACGGAGCAATGAATGACGCAATCAACAACCGTGTCGATGGCTATGTTAACTCAAAATCATCTTTAATTGCTGAGATTGAAAAAGGCGATCTGCGATTGAAATTCGTTGGAGACCCATTTGTGTATGAAGATGTTTCATTCCCATTTGCAAAAACTGAAGATGGTGAGAAATTAGCGGAAGCATTTAATACAGAAATCAAGAAGCTGCGTGAGGATGGAACGTTAGCAGATATATCTAAGAAATATTTTGCCGGTGAAGACATCACAGTTAAGGAATAATTTGGAGGAACAAAATGAATCTTGAACTCGATTTTGGTTACTTTATAGAAATTTTTCCGGCACTATTGAAATTAATACCATTCACATTATTTCTTGCTGTTATATCTATGTTCTTTTCCGTTATTGGCGGCTTAATTCTAGCGTTAATTACTAGGTCGAATATACCTATTTTGAAACAGCTAGCAACAATTTATATTTCATTTTTCCGAGCAATCCCAACATTAGTACAGCTGTTTTTAATCTATTACGGATTACCGCAAATTTTCCCAGGTTTAACAGGAATGACTGCAGTTACGGCAGCTATTTTGGGACTTAGCTTAAAGCAATCGGCATTTTTAGCGGAAATTTTCCGAGCGGCACTGAACTCTGTCGATAAAGGGCAAGTAGAGGCTTGTTTATCTGTCGGAATGACAAAAGCTCAAGCTTTGCGGAGGGTCGTATTACCACAAGCAACTCGTAATGCGATTCCGGCAAGCAGCAACGTTTTTATTGGTCTAATTAAAGAGACTTCCCTAGCTTTTACACTGGGTATCGTAGAATTATTTGCGCAAGGAAAGATCTTAGCGGCAAGCTCCTTGAAATTCTTTGAAACATACTTAGCGTTGGCATTGCTATATTGGGTAATGATTATTTTAGTTACGTTAATCCAACAAGTAGTTGAAAAGCGAATGGAAAAACCGTACATCAGTTAAAGGAGTATTACCATGATATCTGTAAAAAACTTGAAAAAGAGTTTTGGTAAAAATACCGTTTTAAATGGTGTTGATTTACACGTCGACCGTGGCGATGTCTTGGCGATTATAGGACCATCTGGATCAGGGAAATCAACATTATTACGCTGCCTAAATTTATTAGAAGTACCTGAAGAAGGCACTATCCATATTGGCGAAACAAATGTTGACGTAGCTAAAATGGGCAGAAAAGAAGTCCATAATTTGCGTCAGGAAACAGCGATGGTTTTCCAAAACTATAATTTGTTTAAGAATAAAACAGCTTTGCAAAATGTAACGGAAGCTTTAATTGTTGCAAAGAAAATGAGTAAGCAGGAAGCGGAGAAGATTGGAAAAGAGCTGTTAATTAAGGTTGGGCTTGAGGATAAATTCCATCAGTATCCATCGACTTTATCTGGAGGGCAGCAGCAGCGTGTCGGGATTGCTCGTGCGCTTGCAGTTAGCCCAAATGCAATTTTATTTGATGAACCGACTTCTGCACTTGACCCGGAATGGGTTTCTGAAGTACTTCAGGTTATCAAGGAAATTGCCAAGCAAAATACGACGATGATTATCGTAACACATGAAATGAAATTTGCTGAGGAAGTAGCAAATCGTGTCATTTTCATGGCAGATGGAAATATAGTCGAGGAAAATGATCCAAAGGAATTATTCCATCGTCCTAAAAATCCAAGAACGAAACAATTTTTAAAATCACTGGAAAGAGATGAATAACAATCATGAAAATGTCTAATGAACTATTAGAGGATTTAATTGGTAAAAGAAGATATTTACATGAAAACCCAGAGCTTGCTTTTGAGGAATTCAATACAACTGCTCATATTAAAAAGTGGTTAGAATCAAACAATATAGCGATTCTGCCACTTGATTTAGAAACAGGTGTAGTTGCAGAAATCAAGGGTGCATTTGCAGGACCTACTATTGCAATTCGCTCAGATATTGATGCTTTACCGATAAAAGAAGAAACAAAGGTACCCTTTAAATCGAAAACAGACGGAAAAATGCATGCATGTGGTCATGATTTCCATACTGTTTCGATATTAGGAGCGGCGATTCTTCTTAATGACCAAAAGGATAACTTACACGGAAGTGTTAGATTTATCTTCCAAGCAGCAGAGGAAATTGCTCAAGGAGCGAAGATAGCTGTAGAAAAAGGGGCATTAGAAGGTGTTTCATCCATTTTCGGGATGCATAATAAACCTGATTTGCCAGTAGGTACGATTGGTGTTAAATCAGGTGGATTAATGGCAAGTGTCGATAAATTTAAAATTAAATTCAATGGTGTTGGCGGACATGCGGGCATACCACATAATGCGATTGATCCGATTGTGATTGCTAGTCAATATGTAACATCTGTCCAGACAATCATCGCAAGAAGATTAAACTTGTTTGATAATGCAGTTATAAGTATAACAAGCATCCACGGCGGAAATACATGGAATGTGATTCCTGACTCTGTTGAGCTTGAAGGCACGGTCCGGACATTCCAGCCTGAAGCAAGAGCAGCGATTCCTAGTCTAATGAAGAACTTAGCTGAATCCATTGCGCAAGGAAATGGTGGTTCCGTTGAATTTATATGGGATGATTATTTACCTGTCGTTAACAATGATGCTAGCCTGGAAGAAATCGTGCGCAAAACTGCAGCAGATGCTGGCTATACTGTTGTTGATGGCGTGCCAAGTGCAGGTGGAGAAGACTTTGCGTTTTATCAAACTTACATCCCAGGCTTTTTCGTATGGATGGGTGTTAATGGACCGCAAGAGTGGCATCATCCTGAATATGATTTGAATGAAGAAGCAATTAAAGTTGCATCTGAATATTTTGCTCAACTAGCAGTTAATGTATTGAGTAAATAATATATGTCATAACTGGTTTGCAAGCGTAAAAGATTATTTTAGGCTTGCTGTGCATGACTAATTTTTATGTATTATTATTTGATCTTTCTTCTGTTAACAGAAGAAAGATTTTATTTTTTGTATTGTTAAAGAGGGTTAAAAAGCTAAGGAGGAAATTCTAAATGACCGATCAACCAAAAAAGGTGAAATTAGGCTTGTTTCTAGCTGGAACGGGTCATCACGTTGCTTCATGGAGACACCCACATGCTATTGAGAATGCCTCTATGAATCTAACATATTTTAAAGGAATTGCACAAATGGCGGAAAAAGGATTATTCGACCTATTATTCTTGGCAGATAGCCTGTCAGTTGATGAAAACTCACATCCAAATATTCTGACTAGATTTGAGCCAATGACGTTGTTATCGTATCTGGCATCTGCTACAAACCATATCGGGTTAGTAGCAACTGCATCCACTACATATGAAGAACCATTCCATGTTGCTAGAAAGTTTGCTTCATTGGATCATATAAGTGCAGGTCGTGCAGGTTGGAACGTTGTAACAACTTCTCTGGCATCTACTGCTGAAAACTTTAATAAGACAGAGCACTTAGAACACAGTGCCCGCTATCGAAGAGCAACTGAATTTATAGAAGTAACAAAAAAGCTATGGGATTCTTGGGAAGAAGACACGTTAGTGATTGATAAGGAATCAGGGCAGTTTATTGATAAAAACAAATTCCATCAAATTAACCATCAAGGTGAGTTCTTCTCTGTAAGAGGACCACTGAATGTGTCAAGATCACCACAAGGGCATCCAGTCATTGTCCAAGCAGGGTCATCAGGTGATGGTCAACGCTTTGCTGCTAAATATGCAGAAATTGTGTTTACTGCCCAAGCAAACAAAGATGATGCAATTAGCTTTTACAAGGAACTAAAAGGTCAAATGGAATTATATGATCGCAAGCAAAGCAATTTAAGTATTATGCCTGGTTTTATGCCGATTATCGGTGCGACAGAAGCAGAAGCACAAGAAAAATATGAGGCATTGCAGGAGTTAATCATTCCAAAAGCAGGACTTGCCATATTGGGCAGGTACTTTGGAGACATCGACTTTGAAGGAATTTCATTGGACACACCGTTTATAGATATTAAACTTCCAGAGACGGTTAATGCTATTCAAAGTAAACATGAAATGATTTTAAAGAAAGCGAAGGAAGAAAACTGGACATTGCGCCAGACTTATCAATGGGTTGCAGGTTCACGCGGACATCATATAGCAATCGGAACTCCGTCGCAAATAGCTGACAAGATGGAGGAATGGGTCAGAGAAGGCGCGGCAGATGGCTTTAATATTATGCCTGCATTGCTGCCAGATTCACTAACAGACTTTGTTACCCATGTCATTCCTGAGCTGCAAGCAAGAGGGATTTACCGTACTGAGTACGAAAGTGATACACTGCGTGGAAATTTAGGCTTAGAACAGCCGGTTCATTCACTCACAAACTAATATTAGCTTTGAAATGATAATCTTTGTGCAAGAGATTATCGTAAATATATTTGAAACCCATGCCACCATTTCAGGCATGGGTTTTGTATTTGATTAGCACAAATAGTTAATCTAATATTTGCTTTTGGTATATACAACAAACGACTAAATCAAAGATATATATGGGATTAGATGTGTTTTTATTTTATTAATATGTTCAGCTCACCATACATAATAGAATGGATGGGCTTAAATTATGTCGAGTGGATAATTCTAAGAGGATTAGGCAATCATTTGATAGTTATTGGTAAAGGTATTATTTGAAAAATAGGGTATTCTTAAGGTGTAAAAGCAATTAACCATTTTAGAAGCGGAGATTTTTCGAAGGAGGGGAAATTATGCAGAAACGCAAATTAGGAAAAAGCGGGTTAGAGGTATCGGCAATTGGCTTAGGGTGTATGGGGATGGACCATGCTTATGGTAAACCGGCTAATCGTGAAGAAATGATTAAATTAATTCGTAGATCTGTTGAACTTGGATGTAATTTCTTCGATACTGCAGTTATTTATGGCGAAGCCAATGAAGAATTATTAGGTGAAGCACTTTCTCCAGTTAGAAATCAGGTGGTAATCGCAACTAAATTTGGAATTACGGGTCAAGAAATCATAAACGATCGCCCTCAAAATATTTTAAATAGCTCACCGCAATCTATAAGAGAACAACTAGAAGGCTCATTAAAACGATTAAAGGTTGATTACATTGATTTATATTATCAGCATCGTATTGACCCAAATATAGAACCAGAAACAGTTGCAGAAACGATGAAGGACTTAATAGCTGAAGGGAAAATTAAAGCATGGGCCTTATCGAATGCACCGGTTGACTATATGAAGCGTGCACATGCTGTATGTCCGATTGCTGCCATTGAAAATCAATACTCTATGATGTGGCGTGAACCAGAAAGCGAATTGTTTGATATTTGTGAAGAGCTTGATATTGCTTTTGTTGCTTACAGTCCATTAGGAAATGGCTTTTTAAGCGGGAAATATACAAAGGATACATCATATGAAGAAGGTGACTTTAGAAATTTAATGGGTAGATTTAAACCTGAAGTGATAGATCATAACCAGAAGCTATTAGATTTAATTGCTGAAGTAGCAGAAAGTAAAAAGGCTACATCTGCTCAAGTTGTAATAGCATGGGAGCTTGCGCAAAAACCCTTTATCATTCCGATACCAGGTACAACCAAGCTAACCAGATTAGAAGAAAACCTTGGCGGAGCAGATATCGAATTGACAGTTGAAGAATTAGCCAGCCTAAACAATGCATTATCAAAAATTGATGTTAATGAAACACATTTTTAATCACTTTCTCTGCGAGTTTTTGCTGTAGAAACTTAAGAGTTGACTTAGTGTAACACGAAGGAAGTAAGATTTGAAGTGCAAGATAGTAAACATATAGGAGGAATACCAAATGGAAACTGTAACGTTAGCTAATGGAATAAAAATGCCTATTTTAGGCTTCGGAGTCTATCAAATTAGTGACTTAGAAGAATGTGAGCGTGTCGTAGGTGAAGCAATTGAAGTGGGATATAGATCAATTGATACTGCTCAAGCCTATAGAAATGAAGAAGCAGTTGGAAATGCAGTTCGTAAAAGTGGTATCCCTCGTGAGGAATTCTTCATTACAACAAAAGTATGGATTTCAAATGCAGGGTACGAGAAAGCTAAAGCATCTATTGACGAATCTTTGCGTTTACTACAAACAGAATATATTGATTTAATGTTAATACATCAACCATTTAATGATTACTACGGTACATATCGGGCGATGGAAGAGTATTATAAAGCAGGTAAAATCAAAGCGATCGGTGTTAGTAATTTTTATCCTGACCGTTTCATTGATATCGCTCAGTTTAGTGAAATCAAGCCAATGGTTAATCAAGTCGAAACACATGTATTTAACCAACAAAAGCAAGCTCAACAAATAATGGAGAAGTATGGGACACAAATTGAATCTTGGGGACCTTTTGCAGAAGGTAAAAATGACTTCTTTAACAATGAAACCCTTAAAGCGATTGGAGAGCTTTATGGTAAATCTGTTGCCCAAGTGGCTCTGCGTTATCTTATCCAGCGTAATGTTGTTGTTATCCCAAAAACGGTATCGAAAGACAGAATGATTCAAAACTTTGAAGTCTTTGATTTTGAATTAACCAATGAGGATATGAATAAGATTGAAAAGCTAGATCAAGAAAAAAGTCTGTTTTTCTCTCATTCTGATCCAGAAACAGTTGAGTTTTTGACAGGACTAGTGAGATAACCTACAAAAATAAAGAGTAGTTCAAGCCGATTTTCTTTTAGAAAATCGGCTTTTTTATGTTCTGTTCAAGTTTCCTGCTGAATCAACAAATCAAGGTTAAATGCAAAGCTTTACTACTTTAATGCTCCAACCACATTATGTGGAACATAAGGCTCTTCCAAGTAGGAGACTTCCTCTGCTGTTAATTTCACAGCTAAAGCACCAACAGAATCCTCCAGATGAGAAACTTTCGTAGCACCTATAATCGGAGCTGTTACTGGTTCCTTTTGTAGCAGCCAAGCGAGTGCTATTTGGGACCTTGCTACGCCATGTTTTTCGGCTAGCTCTGCAACTCGTTCCACAACTAAACGGTCATTCTGTTCTGTTGAACCATATTTCGATTTTTGCGTTGCATCTGTTTCAGAACGGAGAGTATCCTCAGACCAATCGCGGGTTAATCTGCCTGATGCTAACGGGCTGTATGGAATTACGCCAATTTTTTCTTCCTTGCATAATGGCAGCATCTCCCGTTCCTCTTCCCGATATATAAGGTTAAGATGATTTTGCATCGATACAAACTTTGTCCAGCCATTCTTCTCAGCGATATGATTTGCCTTTAAGAACTGCCATGCATACATGGCTGATGCGCCTATGTATCTTACCTTGCCAGCCTTCACTACATCATGGAGGGCTTCCATTGTTTCTTCAATAGGTGTGTTGTAATCCCAACGATGGATTTGATACAGATCAATATAGTCTGTTCCAAGACGTGTAAGACTTTTATCAATTTCACTCATAATATGTTTGCGCGATAATCCCATGCTATTTGGACCTTTGCTGTTTAAATCCTTGCCTAATGAAAAGTAAACCTTTGTTGCAATGACAACTTCATCTCGATTTGCCAAGTCTTTAAGGGCACGTCCAAGAAATTCTTCACTCGTACCATCTGAGTATACATTAGCAGTATCAAAAAAGTTGATACCTAACTCAAGAGCTTGTTTAATAACTGTGCGACTGCTCTCTTCATCAATTACCCAAGGATGCATCCAGCGTTCCTTTACTCCAAAACCCATACAACCAAGACAAAGTCTAGATACATCTAATCCAGTGTTACCAAGTTTAGTATATTCCATTGCAATTCCTCACTTTCCACATTTTTTTAGTTTTCATTACTAGTATAAATTTATATGTGAATCTTTCAATTGTCAAAAAGTAGCAATGTGTATAGTAATGAACATAATTTTAGAAAATGTCCATAATCTATATGGAGGACGAAAAGTATTAAGCTTGCGGAATTGATTATTTATTTTTCAGCTGATGCAAAAGTGTTTGATTATTAAAAATGTTTATGTTTAGTAATGAAATATACTGTATAATATGTATATATTTGTAAGTTTTAAAAGAAAAGAATTAAGTTTCATAATAACCTTCATGTTGCACGGAAATTTACATGGCTTTTAAAGAGGAAGAATCCTTTCGCTTTTTTAGTAGATTGGTTTACAAGTAGTGGCCTATAACTTAAACAGAAGGAGGGAAAGCATCTTGTTTAAAAACAATAATGGTCAGGTAAGACCAGGGTGGCTTATTTTTGTAACACTGCTAGTTACTTTTATTGTGCAGGCAATTTTTATGCTTCCAGTCGAAATGTACGCATTATGGACGGTGTCTTCAGACAGTACAGATGTGTTAAGAATGGATAGAAGTGATATTATGTTTGAACGACCGTGGTTAGATTTATTTTCTTATGCACTTGGTTATACAGCTGCTTTAATTTCATTGCTTTTATTATGGAAATTCTTAAACAAAAAGAAACTTCATGAAATGGGTTTTAGTTCATTCCTAAAAAATATACTATTTGGTTTACTATTAGGAGCAGTATCTATTGCTATTATTTTCTTTATCCTGTTATTTACTGAAAATATACAATTAATCAACACACTTTCCAACCCAAACTTTTCTACGTATTCTATTACCTACTTAATCTTTTTTATTTTCGTTGGTTTGTTTGAAGAGCTTGTATTTAGAGGCTATATCATGTCTACCCTTGCAGATAGAGGGAGACGCAAGGGAACGATTTACATTGTTTCAGCCCTGATTTTTGGAATTGCCCATTTAGCTAATCAAAATGTGACTCCACTTGGAATTTTTAATATTTTCCTAGTCGGAATACTATTTGCTTACATGTATGACAAAACACAGAGTTTGTGGACGCCAATCGGCTATCATATTACATGGAACTATTTTCAAGGAAATATTTTCGGCTTTCCTGTAAGTGGAACAACGCCATATGGTGTCTATACAATTGATGTTAGTAGTGGGAATGATATATTGACAGGTGGTTCTTTTGGGTTAGAAGGAGGACTTTTAGCTACTCTATTAATCATCTTTGGGTTTATTTGTACTTATTTATTTTCTGGTAAAAGAGTGTAGTATAGGGCACTAGTGAAGATAATCTTCCTTGAATTTATAGGCAAAGTGGCTCTCATTGTGAGGATGAGGGCCATTTTCATTATCATTTTTTTACAGGAGATGACATTATAGGTTAATGAACAATTTAATTTGATTTGTTCATTACTAAACAAATTAGCTGAATCTAACAATAGGAAACATTTTAAACTTATATATAATAATAGACAGATGCCTAATAAATCACGAAGACTAGTAATTAAATCAACAGGATAAAGAAAGGGTTGAATGGAAAGTATGTGTAATCATTATCAAAACATTACAAGTCGTGTATTAAGTGTACCGAGTGCAAAAGCTCCATTTGAACAAACAACAATAGAAAGAAGAGACTTACGACCAGATGATATTTTAATCGATATTATGTATTGTGGGATTTGCCATTCAGACATCCATAATGCCCATAATGATTTCGGGAGCGGGGTCTTCCCAATGGTTCCAGGTCATGAAATTGCTGGAGTTGTATCAGCAGTAGGGTCGAAAGTGTCAAAGTATGCGGTAGGTGACCGTGTTGGAGTTGGCTGCTTTGTTGACTCTTGTATGGAATGTCCATACTGTCTGAAAGGGGAAGAACAGTTTTGCACAAAAGGAGTTGTAGTAGTATTTAACTCCACTGACTATGATGGCAATTTAACATATGGAGGATATAGTCAAAAAATCGTTGTGAAAGAAAACTTTGTTGTAAAAATCCCGGATAGCTTAGAATTGGATGTTGCTAGTCCCTTATTATGTGCAGGTATTACGACATATTCACCAATGAAGCACTGGAATGTAGGCCCAGGTAAAAAAGTAGCGATAGTTGGAATGGGAGGCCTCGGTCATCTAGCTGTTCAATTTGCACATAAAATGGGTGCAGAAGTAACAGTTTTGAGCCAAACTATGAATAAAAAGGAGGAATCACTTCAATTAGGTGCTGATTATTTTTATGCAACAAGTGACGCTGCAACATTTACAAAATTGGCAGGTCAATTTGACCTTATTTTAAATACAGTGTCAGCAAATCTTGATGTCGATGCGTATTTATCTATGCTTCAAGTCGATGGAACACTTGTTAATGTTGGTCTGCCAAACAAACCAGATCAATATAGTGTATTCTCTCTGTTTGCTGGGCGTAGAAGTATTGCTGCTTCCAACGTTGGCGGAATAAAAGAAACACAGGAAATGCTAGATTATGCTGCTGAGCAGGGTATTGCTCCAATGATTGAAGTAATTAGTGCAGATCAAGTGGATAATGCATTTGAACGTGTACTAAGCAGTGATGTTAGATATCGATTTGTAATTGACATGTCTACACTGTAATGTCGTTAAAAAATGGATTTCCATCTTATTTGGATAATCCATTTTTTAATAGAAGAGGATAATAGGAAGGAGCACTTTATATTGAAAAAGGTATTAATATTGGGAGCAAATGGCCAAATCGCACGGCTTGTATCTGAGTTGCTGTTGAAAAAAGAAAACGTTCAAGTTACCCATTATTTACGCAACTCACGGAGACTTAAGCTTTCAGACTCAAGTCGCGAACACATTGTAGAAGGAGATGTGTTAGATGTAAAGATGCTAGCTAAAGCAATGAAAGATCAGGATATTGTCTATTCTAATATAGGAAGCCCGGATATCGCGAACAACACGAAAAGCATTGTCGAAGCAATGGAAGCTGCAGGTGTTAAAAGGGGAATCTTTATAAGTGCTCTTGGTATTTATGATGAGGTCCCAGGTAAGTTTGGAGAATGGAATAAAAGAATGTGTGGCAGTAGTCTGCCTGATTTTCGAAGAGCGGCAAATATAATTGAAAGCTCTAGTCTTGATTTTACAATATTAAGAGGTGCCTGGTTCACTGATAAAGATGAAGTAGATTACGAACTGACGCAAAAATGGGAATTGTTTAAGGGAACGGAAATATCTAGAAAGAGTATCGCCTCACTAGTAGTAAAATTAATGCAATCTCCTGAATTAGAGGTTCGCCACAGTATTGGTGTAAGTAAGCCTAGTACAGAGGGAGATAAACCAGCATTTTACTGAAAAAAACTGGGTGATTTTTGGTAAAGTTATATGTCTTATATCAACAAATAAAGAGACCACACAAAATTTAACAAACATGATGGAATAAAAGTAAGGAGGCAAAACCATGAAAGAAGTTGTACTTTGGACAGGTGCTGGGCAGATTGGCATGGCGATAGCTAGAAGAATTGGGTTTGGTAAGAAAATTATTGTTGGTGATAAAAACCTAGATAACGCTAAGGCTATAACTAAAATTATGACAGAGGCTGGATTTGATATAATACCTGTCGAGACGGACATCTCTTCCCGACAATCTATTTTGAATTTGATTGGGGAGGGTCAGAAGTTTGGTGAAATAACTGCTCTGATTAATGCAGCTGGGGTGTCACCTAGTCAGGCGACTATTGAAACGATCTTAAAGGTGGATTTGTACGGAACGGCAGTATTGCTGGAGGAAGTAGGTAAGGTTATTGCTCCAGGAGGCGTTGGTGTGACCATTTCCAGTCAGTCTGGGCATAGATTGCCACAACTAGGAATTGAAATGGATGAGCAGCTGGCCACGACACCAACGGAAGAACTCCTTAGCTTGGAAGTCCTGCGACCAGCAAATATTATAGATACCTTGCACGCTTATCAAATGGCGAAGCGGTGCAATGTGAAGCGCGTTATGTTTGAATCTATACGTTGGGGTGAAAAAAATGCTCGTATCAATTCTATTTCACCAGGTATTATTGTAACACCATTGGCATTAGACGAGTTTAATGGTCCAAGAGGAGAATTCTATAAGAGTATGTTTGCCAAGAGCCCTGCTGGCCGTCCAGGAACTGCTGATGAGGTTTCAAATTTGGCTGAGCTGCTGTTGGAGCCTAAAGGTGCTTTCATTACCGGTTCTGATTTCCTAATTGACGGAGGAGCAACAGCTTCTTATTTTTATGGACCACTTAAACCAGTGGAATAATGTTTTCACTTTTTAAATAAAGATGAAACTGATATTGAGATTCCTTAAAAAGGGAACCAGTTAGAGGGCACGAAAATTCACGTAAAAGTGTGGCGGATTTAATGGCTGGACTAGTTAATAAAACTTTCCAGTCATTATTATCAGCAAATGAAAACTTCTTAAGTAGGTGTTATTGATATGATTGACGATAAAATCATCTTATCCATTTATCAAGAAATTGATAAAGCGATGGTTAATAAAGATACGGAGACATTGGAAGGTATCCTTGATAAAGATTATATATTAGTTCATATGACTGGATACCACCAAAATAAACAAGAGTGGCTCGAACAAATTGACAACGAAGAAATGAGATACTTCCATACTATGCCACAGAAAACTTCCATCAAGGTAAATGAAAATACTGCCATTTTAGATTGTGATACTAAGCTTGATGCAAGAATTTATGGTTTTAGAAGGACATGGCCGATGAGGATGAAAATGTATTTTGAGAAACACGGTGACAATTGGCATCCGGTAAAGGCAATTGCAACAGGTAATTAAATTGTACTTGTTAAAGTATGAAAGGAATAGATAGCCTGATATCAATGGGTTAGCATATATAAAAATCATTTACCAGACATTCTGCAGTTGGTTTTTACAGGCGAGTTGTTAATCTAGAAAAGCTTGAACATTTATTACGTAAATAAGCTGCCATACGGCAGCTTATTTGGGCATTAGCATCTGTATTAGAAGAGTGCCTTAGCCAAGTGGTTTATTCTTGTTCCGTTTTCCACCATAAGGCATCTTCCGGATTTGCAACAGCTTCTTTAAATTCAGATTTCGTCGCAACTGTTGGATAAGATCCTTTTAAGGACTTTCCTGTTGTACTCTTAAATAAGAATAGAATAACAAAGAATCCAATTACGCTTACGATTGTTAAATACCAAGCAGGTGCTAAGTTATTGCCTGTTTGGTGAACGAGCCATGTAGAAACTAATGGTGTAGTACCACCAAATATGGAAACAGACACATTAAACGTTACAGATAATGTTCGGTAGCGTATGTCAGTATAGAACATTGCTGGTAACGAACCTGGCATGGAGCCTTCATACGTTGCAAGCAGCACGCCAAGAATCAGGATACCTAATGAAATGAATATTAAACCATTCATGTTCACGAGATAAAAAGCTAGCGCAGATAAAAGCGATAATCCGCCTAAACCAATTAAGAAGACATTTTTATTTCCGATGTTATCACTTAACTTACCGAAAAGTAATGTTAGTGGCACCATGATAACCATAACAAGTGTAATTAAAATAGTACCTGTTGTGCTTGATAAACCGATGATTTCGTTCAAATAAGAAGGCATATAGGATAGTAACATATAATTTGTTACATTAAAGAAGGCTACAGACACGAAACAGACAATAATATCTTTTTTATGATTTTTTAGGATAGAGAAGAAGCCTTCTTCTACTTGTTCCTCAGCCTCATTTGTAGAAATTTCATTCTCGAAAATAGGTGATTCCTCTAGGCTTTTTCTCAAATACATTCCGACGAACCCAAGCGGTAAACCAAGCAAGAATGGGATTCTCCATCCCCATGAGGCCATTTGTTCATCTGATAGGGTAATAAAGAGTATGCTGGCTACAAGTGAAGCCAATATATAACCTGTAAGTGTACCGATTTCTAATCCACTACCAAGGATACTGCGCTTATTGTCAGGAGATGACTCGGCAATATAGACCATTGCACCGGCATATTCTCCTCCAGTTGAAAATCCTTGAATAATTCTTGCGACTAATAACAGGATAGGAGCCCATATTCCAATTTGATCATAAGTAGGTAATAACCCAATCAATAATGTAGAAAACGCCATTAAAATAATTGTTGTAGTTAAGACGACTTTTCTTCCGGCCTTATCACCAATTTTACCGAAGATAATACCGCCTAATGGACGCATTAAAAAGGCGATGGCAAAAGTCGCGAAAGTAAATACTAATTTTAACTCGTCATTTTCAACTGCACTAAAAAAGTTCTGACTAATAATAACAGCTAAGTAGGAATATAAACCAAAATCAAACCATTCCATTGCATTTCCTACTCCTGTTGCGAACACACTTTTCTTCGCTGTTTGGATATCAACAACGTTAATCTTCTTCTTATTAAATTTCATTTTTTCAACTCCGTGATGTGTGGTTATACAAAGAGAACAAATGAGTTAAACTAATGTTACTCATGGTACTGCTTATGTATCATATTGTGTGCAAAAGCATCTGAAGCATACTGTATGTATAAATAATTATAAGTGCCAAAATCTTCAGGTTAAAAACAACAACCAACGTAAGTCATTTAACACAGGTAAATAGGTGTATTCCTCCCATCATAAAATAAATTTAACTATATCCAGACATTGCTATCATTCAATACAATAGTTCTTTTTATAAAACCATAAATTTTTATGTATACTAGATACCCGTATGTATTTTATGTTAAACATAATGTAATGAACTTTTTAGTTATGGCAGGTATCAATAGGCATAAGTAAATCCATCAGGAGCCTTGATAAATAAAGGATTAGATATACTTTTATTTATTAAGTTAAACGTAGAAAAATTAAATCTTGTTTTAAGGTTTAACTCCTTTTTACTACATGTAGGAAGTGCCTATTTTTTAAGGGAGTTGTAAAAGTTACATGAACTTTTTATATAAGAATGAAGTAGTAAGAGAACCGGGAATAAAAAGAGGAGTTAATCAAATTGAATGAGCAGTTTAGCTGATTCGTATATGACGCGAAATTTAAATTAAAAATGAACTGTACCAGGTGACAGTTCATTTAATAGTTAGTTATTGCTTCCCGTTCTTTAACGGAGAAATTACATTATTATAAAAAAATCTTTCCCATTTAGCTAACAAACCGCTCCCATTTTCACCACGTTGAATTTCAATCTCATGGTTTTTATGAAATTCTGCTATGCGTTTATTATGCTTATTGTGCCTTTGATGAAGAGTTAATTGTTTCATTATGACTCCTCCTTTCGATTAATCTCATTATATATCCTGAGTTGACTTTAGAAAAGTGAAATTAACCCTCAAGTTTTGACATGGAGGTGTCAAATATTTGGCCGAAATCATGCACTGAGAAAGGGAATGTGCTAGTGTAAATTATAAAACGTGAGAGCCAGGAAAGTCCGGTTTTCAGATAGAGGGAGGAGACAATAATAAAACCTCTTATTATCAAAAATAAGACCTACAAACAACTTCAAAAAATGGTTTCGCTAAAGTATAGGAGAATTATTCCTAACAGCGATGAAAGTGTTAGTGGCTTGATATTTCCAGACAGAGTTATCCTCGAGAAGGATGTGAAAAAAATGTTAAAAAGAATAGAACAAGATTCTGATACAAAAAAAATAGCCATAGGTTATAGCTTCACAAATGAAGCGCTAGATTTATTAAAGGACTATAGTTTTAATGTCTTCACTATCAGTAATTTTGTATGGTCAGATGAAGATTATAAAGAAGTCAAGGGTGGAGATAGTAACAATCTTTAGTAAACAGATTTCTTTCGTAGAAGGCTTATTTAAACTAATCCGACAGCAACAAATTGTATCCATTTGATGTTGGGTTCTTTTTATAATATGTATAAATCTCTTTTTTTTATAGGTAATAAAAACCGATTAGAAGAATAATTTATAGTAAATTCAATGCGATTTATTGACGATTTAGAACTGGAGATATTATTGTAAATATGTAAAATACAGTTTATTAAAAGTAATTGCTTGTTCAAACAAATATCTTAGAAGCGTTTAGAAGGAGTTCCTATGAAGAAGATCATTTCTATTGTGTTGGCTGCTATCATCATTGTGTCCTTTGGTTATTATTCAACTGTGAAAGAACCCAATGAGAAAAAGGAAAGTGTCATAACAGATAAAAATGGGGAAATAATCGAACCAATTAGTGGTGATAGCGATAATATTGGCCATTAATATAGTGAGAGTTATCCTTTAGTGTGTCTGTCAATGGTAAGCGGACTGCTGAGTGTATTAAATGTTTGCTGGATTCGCAAAACTAGAATATGGATCGAATGTTGTTACTGTGCTTTTGCAATTGGCTTCATCCATAAGCCAATAAAGGGATTTTTTAAACATTAATCTAATGGTTAATGTTTTTTTACACTTATTATTAGTCTGAGGTGTTAATCATCAATTCTGGAAAGTATGTTAGCTTACACAGGTAAAAGTAGCTTCGTAGGTAAAACACAAAAAATGTATTTGTCGTAGTTTTTTATAATTAGTGACTAATAAGTGAATGGTATTTTTATTTTATTAACAGGAAGTGAAATATGAAGAGGATATTTACAGCTGCTGTATCAGTTGTATTATTTGCGACAATATACGCTTGGATTGCCTACACACCTGTTTCATATCGGGAAATTAATACATATTATTTTGGATTTTTTGAAATATTTCTTTTTGCCATTATTTATGCTGGACCCGTTTACTTTCTAGCTGGAATCCCTATTTCTAAATGGATTGACAGCTTTGTAGATAATAGAGGTATAAAGTCAAAGGTAGCAAAATACTTTGCTGGATTAGGGTTATATTCCTTAGCAGGTGTTTTGGTTGGTATTATTTTAGTTATTCTATTTAATGGGAATGTACAGTTTAGTCTAGTAGATGTTATTCCACTTATAGTTTATAGTTTAGCCGCAGCAATTTTATATTTTCACTTATCTTTCATTTTATTTAGAACAAGGTAAATTTAAATTTGTTGTAAAGACGTCAGACTCCTATATAACCAAGGGATCTGACGTCTTTTTATTTTATTGATATTTATGCTAAGCAGTATTAATACATGATTCTTTTATATATGAATTCTTGCATTGTTCCCTAACGAAAGATAAGAAATTAATAAAATTGTTTGACAATACATTATGTAAGCGATTAATATATGTGTATACCTTGTATACAATGTATACACCACTATATTTCAAAGGAGTGTTAATAATAAAAATAATAGATACTCACATGCATTTAGGAGTTTCCAAGTTTTCAGGAGTTAGTACAACGGAAGAAGATATAACTAATGCGATGGATAAGTATGGAATTGAAGCTGCTTTTGTCATGCCGCAGCCAACATTAGAGAATGTTTTTGATGTGCATACTGCGATTGGTACAATGATGGAGAAATATCCAAATCGTATTTTTGGGATGACAAGTTTAGATCCTTGGTTAGCAGAAGAGATTTATGTTAATGAAGTAGAACGGTGCATTAAACAATTGGGCTTTGTGGCCATAAAGCTGCATCCTTTAGGACATAACATCAGCCCGTTGTCTAAACATTGTGAGAAGATTTATTCGTTGGCGAGTAAATATCAGGTTCCGGTGTTGGTTCATACTGGAACAGGTAATCCGTTTTCGTTACCGTCGTTAATGATTGATCCAGCTAAGCGTTATCCAGATGTGTCATTTATCCTTTGTCATGCGGGCTTTGCTGTGTATGCCGATGAAGCATTGGTTGCTGCAAAGCATTGTGAGAATATTTTTCTTGAACCATCATGGTGTCAAACCTATATGACTAGAAAGATGATTGATCAAGTAGGGATAGAAAAAATCATTATGGGTTCAGATCATATCAGTAATATTCCAGTGGAGTTAGCAAAATACAATAATATTGGATTAACTGATGAGCAGCTGGAAACAATATTTTATTTGAATCCAAAAAGGATTTTTAAATTAAAGAAATTATAATACATAAAGCCTGCCATATGAGTTGAAATTTAATTCTTAATTAACCGAAATGGATACTGGTAAAAGGAGTGGTACTTATGGGAAAGACTGTACTTAGTATTGAAGGAACTGACTTTTATATTAATGACAAAAAAGTATACGCAGGAATTACTGGCAGTCGAAAAGAAGCGCATGGCTTATTAATGAATGCAAGATTTATTCAAGGGATTTTCGATGATAGTGAAAATCCAAGCCGTTTTAACCGTTTTGGTAAAACGTTTGATGCAGAAAAAAACACAGATGATCTAATAGCAGCACTCCCAGATTGGTACGCCCACGGTTTGCGTGCCTTTACAGTTGGATTACAAGGCGGTGGCCCTTGCTTTACCTTGTTTAATGAGCCGATTAACAATAACCCGTTCGGCACTGATGGCACAAGCTTTGACCCTGCTTATGCGAATAGATTGGACCGATTGATTCGTGCAGCAGATGACATTGGCATGGTCGTAATCGTTAGCTTCTTCTACTTCTTTCAGGCAGAACGATTACAGAATGGCCGCGCAGTTATAGAAGCAACACGAACAGCGGCAAGATTTCTAAAAAGTGGCGGCTACACGAATGTAATAATCGAGGTGGCTAATGAGCATGATTTGACGAAGAAGCATTCATTACTAGAATTTCCTGAGGGAATTGTTTCTCTTATGGAAATAGCCCGTAATGAATCAGGCGGACTTCCAGTGGGCTGCAGCTCAACTGCACCGATGATCAGTGAGGAAGTTGCTAAAGAAAGCGATGTAGTATTCTATCATGGCAATGACCGCACAAGGCAGCAGTATTACAATGATATTTGTCAGCTTAAGAGCTGGGCGCCGAATTCTCCGATTGTATGTAACGAAGATTCACAAGCGCTTGGCAATATGGAAGTGGCAGTCCGTCAGACAACATCTTGGGGATACTATAATAACTTAACGAAACAAGAACCACCGACAGATTGGAGAATTACGGAAGGAGAAGATCGTTTTTTTGCACAGCGTATGGCTGAATTTATTGGTATTTCGCTTCCAGAAATACCGTTTGAGGAGCAATTCTACTTACAAGGTTTTGAAGAAGACATTACTGTAGATGGAAAGCGCTGGATTAGGTTGGCTAGTTTATATCCGGAAACCATTGATTATGTAGAGTTTTTCAAAAACGGTGAGCTGGAACACTTAAGCTATGATGATCCTTTCTTCATAAACTTTGTATTTAACTGGTACCAAGGACCAACAGTTGTTAATTCGGAGGATAAGGAATGGAAGGCAGTTATACATCTGAAATCTGGAGAGGTATTGGAAAAGAAAGCAGTACTTAAATAAAACGGGGAGGGTTAAAGTAATGAGTAGATATAATATTTCTGTGTTAGATGGAGACGGAATTGGACCTGAGGTTACAGCAGAGGCGTTGAAGGTATTACGAGCTGTTCAAAAGATGCATGGCACATTCGATCTTGAATTTGAACACAATGGTGCTAGCTCTGGACAATTTTTGAAAACGGGAAAAGCCATGACAGAAGAACAGTTTTCGCAATGTAAATCAGCAGATGCCATGCTGATGGGTGCTATCGGTTTGTTTGAAGCGCGACACCCTGATGGAAGGGAAGTAAATGGTGATGTAATCTTCCGCTTACGTTTTGACTTGGATTTGTATGCGGGTGTGCGTCCAGTAAAGCTGTATGAAGGAGTTCCAGGGCCACTTCGCGATAGTGGCAAAGGCATTGATTATGTTGTTGTTCGTGAAAATATTGAAGGCTTGTATGCCTCACGAACAGGAGGCTGCAATGTTCGTGATGAAGTAGCAACAGATACTATCATCATTACGAAAAATGGTACAAAAAAAATCGTTGACTATGCATTTCGTTTAGCTGCAAAGAGACAAGGACGTCCAGTGGATGGTAAATCAATAGTAACATGTGTGGATAAAGCCAATGTTTTAAGCTCGTATGCTTACTTCCGAAAAATATACGATGAAGTAGCGGGGAATTATCCTGATATTAACAAGGATTATGCTTATGTGGATGCGATGGCCTTCTATCAAGTAATCCAGCCTTCGCAATACGATGTTTTAGTAGCTGAAAACATGTTTGCTGACATCTTGTCCGATCTGTCTTCAGCGACAATTGGCGGGCTTGGTCTTGCACCATCAGGTGATATCGGCGATCGACACGCTATGTTCCAACCTGCTCATGGGTCAGCACCAGGCATTGCAGGGAAACAGATTGCCAACCCTGTTGCAACCATTCTATCAGCAGGAATGATGTTGGATTGGTTAGGTGAACATCATCAAGATAATCGTTTAATTCAAGCAGGAAAAGACATTGAGGCAGCAGTTGCAGAAGTATTGAAAGCGGGTACAATTCGCACTGGAGATATTGGTGGTACTTCTTCGACGTCAGAAGTGGGAGACGCAGTAGTTCAATCATTAATAAAGCTATATGAGGGGGCAAAGTAATGGAAAGCCTTCGAGGTATTATCATCGGATCAGGACATTTTGCACAAATCCAAATGGATGCTTGGGCACATGTTAAAGGCGGTGAAATTGTAGCGATTGTCAGCAAAGATGTTGAGGGTGCAAATAAGCTTGCAATGGAGCATCAAATCCCATTCTCAGGAGCAGATACTGATATTTATAGTTTAATAGAAAAATTGAATCCTGACTTTTTGGATATTTGTACACCACCAGCCACTCATTTTCAATATGCTAAAATTGCTGCTGATTATGGTATCCCAGTTCTATGTCAAAAACCAGTCGCTCCAAGCCAAGAGGAAAGTGAGCAATTGGTGAGCTATTGCCGAGATAAAGGTGTACCAATCATGATTAATGAAAACTGGCGTTGGCAAGGCTGGTATCGAGAGATTCGCAGAATAATAGATTCAGGCCAGCTTGGACGCTTGTTCCGAGTGTATTTCTCGATGCGACCTGGCGATGGCTTCGGTCAGTCTCCTTACCCAATGCAGCCATATTTTAAAGATATGGAAAAGTTTTTGCTGTATGAAACTGGTGTCCATTGGGTGGACACATTTAGATATTTGTTTGGTGAGATTGAAAGAGTATACTGCCAAACAAATACTTGGAACCCACTTATAAAGGGTGAGGATGCGGCTATCGTATTGTTTAACTTTGTTAATGGAATGACAGGTATATATGATGCTAATAGAGTGGTTTATACGGAAGAGGTACGCCCCCCAACATATGGTTGGATGAATGTCGAAGGGGAATTTGGAAATTTAAGATTGGCTGAAGATGGCCGGATTTTCATTACCTTGCGTGGCGCAACAGAACAAGAACATGTTTATGAAATACCGGAAGGCTGGAAAGGCGGCAGCGTCATTTCAACACATCAGCATTTTATTGATGGACTGCTATCCGGAGACAGGGATTATTTTGAAACAGAAGGAGAGAAATATATGATCTCCCAACGGATTGTTTATGCATGCTATCAATCTGCTAAGGAACAGCGCGTCGTTTCTTGTTTAGGAGGTACATATGAAGCAATGGCAAGAAATGCTAGAAATTAGTCTAGTTCATCCTGGGCTCTGGCCAAATGCTGCAAATGATGAAAAAGTGTGGGAGCATTCCATTCGTACTGTGTTAGAGGATTCATTTTTTGAACGGATAGAAATAGCTCCAATAGCAAATTCGAATCGAAGGAGGCAATTCGCAGAATGGCTGCGAGTTGCCAATATGAATGCAAGTTATCTCTTACAACCGCTTATATTCGGTAAGGAGTTAAATCTGCATTCTTCCAATAAGGAAGAGCAAATGCAGGCGGTCAACCAAATCATGCAGGCGATGGATGATGCTGTTGAGGCTGGGGCAGATCGTGTCGCTGTAATCAGCGGTCCCAAAAATTTGAATGAACAATACGAAGATGAACTACAACGTCTTTGTGATTCATTATTGCTATTAGATAAAGCCGCAAAAGAGCGCAACCTACAACTTGACTTGGAACTATTTGATACTGACATCGACAAAAATCGTTTTTTTGGTAACAGTAACATGGCAGCACATTTAATGAACTTGCTTGAAAAGCATACAACGAATTTATCACTTTTAGTGGATTTGAGTCATGTACCTCTTCTTGGGGAGGATATTGAAGAAACTGTTCATAACACAAATAACTGGCTTGGTCATGTCCACATCGGCAATTGTTCCATTGATCGGAAAGATGATCGCTTTGGAGATAAACATCCGTATTTTGGATATCAAAATGGCTGTCATAGTGTGCCAGAAGTTGCTGCATTCTTGAAAGATCTTATAGAGGTTGGTTATATAAACCGAAGCGGAAAAGCAGGTTTAGGAATAGAAATTATGACCACTGCAGGTGAGGAACCAGGTTTATTGATGGCCGGTGCAAAGCGAACATTAATAAAGGCTCTCCAAGCTCTTGAAGACGCACCAATAAAGGATGGTGAATAAATTGCATTCATTGCTACTAGCATTTTATGGGGATGACTTTACTGGATCAACAGATGCAATGGAAATGCTGGCACTGCAAGGATATCGCACCGTATTATTTCTCGATCCGCCAGACCCAGAGGAGCTGAGGTTAAATTATCCAGATGTCGATTGTATTGGAATTGCAGGTATAAGTCGATCCTTGCCTACTGAAGAACTGGAAGCAGAGCTTGCTCCGATTTTTGAACGTTTGTTGAATTATAACCCGACTGTTATACACTATAAAATTTGTTCCACCTTTGATTCTACACCAGAGTTAGGGAGTATTGGGCGTGTGTTGGACATTGGAAAAAGGTACTTTCCTCAAAAGCAGATAACACCAGTGTTAGCAGGAGCACCTCCTTTGGCCAGATATACTGTATTCGGACAGCACTTTGCTGCAGTTTCAGATGTTATTCATCGCTTGGATAGACATCCGATTATGTCCGTTCATCCTGCTACTCCGATGGATGAAGCAGATCTTAGAGTACATCTTTCCAAACAAACAGACCGTTCTATTGGATTAATGTCCGTACTTGAGCTTGAAGGGAACGATAAGGAGGTTTGGGAGCGTTTCTCGCAAAAACAGGATTCTATATTATTGTTTGATTCCTTAAATCAAACTGATACTACTGCTTCTGGAAAGTTACTGTGGAAACTTGCTCAGACAACAGCACCACTCTTTATAGTTGGTTCCTCAGGGGTTGAGTATGCATTGGCGAAAGCTTGGGATTTGATACCTGAATTAAACAGACGTTCCCCGAATTATCCGAATGATAATAAGGTATCCAGTGAAGCTGCACCGCTGTTAGTTCTTTCGGGTAGTGCCTCTGAAATAACGAGAAAACAGATAGAAGTGGCAGTAAGGGAAGGGTTTGTTTCCATTCAATTGCCGATTGAGGAGCTATTGCATCCAGCTTCTGGGGAGGCCGAACTACATAATTTGTTGAATACAGCGGAAACGATACTTGCAGAAGGTCGGGATTTAATTCTCTATACTGCAAAAGGTCCGCATGATCCATCCATAGTCGAAACGAAAGCAAGGTTAAAATCACTGGGGATTTCAAAGGATAAAAGCGGACAATTACTTGGCCAGCTGTTGGGGCGAATAATGAAAGGTATTGCTACCCGTAATGGTACTAGAAGATTTGTTGTTGCTGGCGGGGATACATCTGGGTATGCAACAAGGGAACTCGGAGTAACAGCGCTGGAAATTGCTGCACCTATTTCACCTGGAGCGCCATTGAATATATGCTACTCAAGTGATTCTACTGTTAATGGAATCGAATTAGCTCTTAAAGGAGGCCAGCTTGGTCAGGAAGATTATTTTGTAAGAGTGAAGCAGGAATCTTTATAGATGGAAAGGAGGTGAGAACAATTAGGAAGTCAGAGCAAGATATTATTGACGTTGGCCAATATATGATGAACTTTCGACTTGCTTGGGGGAATTCAGGCAATATAAGCAAACGTGTTGATGAAGATACGATGCTTATTACAGGATCTGGCACGTATATGGGGCATTTAGAGAAGTCAGATTTAGTAGAGGTAACAATTTCCTCTGGGCAATTTAATAGCGATAAAAAGCGGCCTTCCAAGGAAATACCCATGCATGCTGCGATATATCAAGCAAGACCAGATACAGGCTTCGTCATACATGCTTCTCCATTCTGGACAACTTTAGCAGCATGTACAGACCTACAGATTGAAAGTAAATTGTTTATTGAAAGCATGTACTATGCCGAACGGATAGCATATGTGGACTATTATCATCCAGGCAGTAAAGATCTAGGAGCCGCAGTTGGTGCAAAGGCTAGCGAGGCAAATGTATTAATTTTAAAAAATCATGGTGTTATTGTATTTGACGCAACGATGCAGGAAGCCCGTATGTGTCTAGAGACAATTGAAATGACATGCAAAATGGCTGTTATGTCTAAGATGTCTGGTTTAAATCCTGCTATATTAAACACGGATACGGCAAGTGATTTCCTTCATCATGCCGGATACAAGCCCCGTCGTTTATGGTAATATGATATCAAAACCATAAAACCATAAAATAGAAGGATGATTCCATGCATAACTTAGAGGCAGCAAAAAATACGCTAGACCAAACTGTTTACTTAAAATTACGTGAAATGATTATAAATGGTGAATTCCCTCCAGAACAAGTGATTATTCAGAACCAATTGACTGAGACATTGGGAGTTAGTCGCACACCTTTGCGTAAAGCAATGGCTGAATTAGAGATGGAGGGCTTATTGTACAGGACGCCAAAGGGTTGGTACGCCAAGAGGTTTACTCTAGAAGATATGATTTCCATATTCGAGCTTCGGGCTGTTTTGGAAGGATTAGCATGTAGATTAATAGCTCCAGTAATTGAGGACGAGAAAGTAATCTATTTGAGAGCGATTTTCCAAAGTGCCTATCAGAAAAGACAGGAAAATGATAAAGATGCCTATTATGCAGCAGATAAAAAGTTCCATAATTTTATAGCAGAGGAAACGAAGGATTTCCACCTTTCGAGATCTTTGGAATCATGTAAAGTTATCCAAACTAGCTTAACACAAGGTCTATATCGTTCACCTGATGAAACATACCCGGAGCATATGGCGATTATTGATGCACTAGAGAAACGAGACGGCGATTTGGCGGAAGAATTAATGAGAAAGCATGTAAGAGCAACGATTACTGTATTAAAATCTGGGGATACTTCTATTCATTATTAGGATGAATGAAAGGTATGCATAAAATTTACAGCAAAAATTCCCCATAAGAATGGATATATCAGAATTTTGGCCTGTTAATAATGAGGTAAGTGACAAGATTTTGGTGTATCCAATCTAATCTCTTGATGTGATTATTTGTATGAATAAATCCTGTAAATATAATTGGATTGTTTACTTATGTTGCTAAAAAAAATTTTTTGATTTGCTTCTGGTTTATGAAAAATTTTTAATGATAGAAACTATCGATTGCAACTATCTAAACAGTCAAGGCTAATATTTATCGATAAAATGTAAACGCTTCAATATCTTAAGGGAGTGAAAACAATGGGGTTAAGAGAACAAGATTTGCATAGAAATAATTCAACTACGAATCAAAAAATGTCTATGTTAGAAAAAGTAAGCTACGCTTTAGGCGATACAGGATCTAATTTAATATATACTGTTTTGACAACGTATTTAACATTTTACTTCACTGATGTTTACGGTATAGGTGCAGCTGCTGTTGGGACCCTTATGTTGGTTGCGAGATTAGTAGATATGATTGACAGTCCAATATTAGGAATATTAATTGATAAAACAAACACGAAATGGGGGAAATCTCGTCCTTGGATTTTATGGTCTTGTTTCCCGTTTACGATTGTATCCATTCTGCTTTTCATGGGACCAGAGTTAAGCGCTTCCGGGAAATTGGCTTATGTTTATGTGTTTTATATCGCAGCTAATGTGCTATATGCTGCTGTTAATAATCCATTGCAGACAATGCTCCCAAGTATGACAAATAACGTTCAAGAAAGAACAGTTGCAAACACATTCCGTATGTTTGGCGGTCAAATAGGTGGATTAATAGTTAACTTGACACTGCTTCCATTAGTGGCTTATTTAGGGGCCGGTAATCAGCAAACAGGTTTTTTCTACACAATGATCATATTTTCTGTCATAGCATTAGCCTTATTTTTAATTACCTTCTTTAATACAAGAGAACGTGTGCAAAGTGCGTCTGGCTATGAATCTATTCCTGTGAAAGAAAGTATAAAAGCAATTAAAGGTAATCGTCCGTGGTTAGGTGTTGTCTTATTTGGGATTACTTTTTACACACTAAATATAATGAGATTATCAGCAGGGATTTACTATATGACGTATTACATTAACAAGCCTGAAATAATCTCTATCGTTAATACTCTTGCAATGAGTTCACTTTTGGGTGTTTTAGCCATCCCGTTCTTAACGAAAAAGTTTAGTAAAAAATCATTAATAATAACAGGTCTTTCTATTAATATAGTTGGTCATTTAATTATATTTATGGGCGGATCGAATGTGACATTGATCATTATAGGTACAATTATTGGTGCAATTGGATTAGGATTACCAACAGGACTACTATTTGTTTTAAAGGCGGATACTGTTGATTATGGTGAATGGAAATCAGGTGTCCGTGCCCCTGGTATCCTAGTTTCAGCCTCTGGTGTTGCCAATAAATTAGGCTCAGGACTTGGTGGTGCCATCCCAGTTTGGTTACTTGCTGCAGGTGGTTACATTGCAAATCAAGCTCAATCCTCAGCAACATTAAATATGATTGCGTTAAGTTATATTTGGTTACCATTGATTTTGAGTGTTGTAGCTATTCTTGTGATGATTTTTATCTATAAGTGGGAGAAGCCACATGAAGAAATTATGACAGAGCTAGAAGCAAGAAGAGCACAACAATAGATAAACTGATAAACAAAGCACATTCATTTGATGAATGTAATATTTTCATAATGTATAACTTGCCTGATGAGGAGAATAAGCATGTATTTAGTTTTAGATATTGGTGGCACCTTTGTTAAATTTGCTTTAATGGATGCCTCTGGAAAGATTACACACAGGGGAAAGACACCTGCATCAAGAGAAAATAGAGCAGAGTTTGAGGATGTTATTTTTTCGATAATTGATAAATATGATTCAACACATGTCAAAGGGATCGCTATCAGTTGTCCAGGAACAATTGATGTAGAATCAGGTATGATTTATCATGGAGGTTCATTTCCCTTTTTGCATAAGGTGAACTTAAAACAGCGAATTGAAGAAAAGTATCAGAAGGAAGTTTCAATTGAGAATGATGGAAAATGCGCAGCTTTGGCTGAACTATGGCTTGGTAATTTAAAAAACGTTAAAGATGCAGTAGTGCTTGTTCTCGGCAGTGGTGTTGGCGGCGGCATTATAATGAATGGGAAAATACACCGAGGCTTTCACCAATCATCTGGTGAAGTCAGCTATGTAATGGACAATATAGAAATACAAACAAGGGTTGGTCAATTTTTTGGATTTGCTTGTTCTGCTGTAGAAATGATTCGCCGGATTGCAGAATTAAAGAAGCTAACGGATAAAACGGATGGAGAAAGTGTTTTTAAGTATATTGTAAATAAGGATGAAGAGGCAATGGTTATATTCGACGAGTTTTGTATCCATCTAGCAACACAGATTCTAAATCTGCAATATATTTTAGACCCTGAAACTTTTGCTATTGGTGGAGGAATAAGCGCTCAACCAGTCTTACTTGAGCGAATACACTGGGCATTGGCAGAAGTGACAAAAGCTAATCCGATGCATGTTGCGAATCCTAAGGTTGTAGCTTGTAAATTTCAAAATGATGCCAATCTTTATGGTGCTCTGTATCATTTCTTTATTAGTAAGGAGAAGCAGATAGTTGGTTAGATTTAATTAGTAGAAAAGCATTGGTGAATGATAATAATGCTTTTAAAAAACTGTCTAAACTGTTGGTATCTGGGTTTAGGCGGTTTTTTCTGTGTTGGGAATCAAGCTTAGAAGGATTAATGCTTGTTTTAGGAGTTAAGTAGAAGAAGGATTTTTATATTATTAATAGAAAAATATAAATTAATTCCTTTAAGAAGAGAAGATTATTACAGACGTATTTAATATTGATACAAAGAATGGAATTGAATTTATGCATTTTTTTCATTTGGTTTTTTCAATTCATATAGCTTTGCACTGATATATTTTCGCCTGTGAAATTAACAAAAAAAAGCCGTATACTAGATTTTCGTTACGGCTATATCTTTAAATTAAATTCTTTTTTTGTATTATGAAGCAACCTCAATTTTTAAGCTGTTTCGATTTACTGTGATATATTCACCTGTTGATTTATTCATTACTTGAGACACTTCCTTGGTATGCGTTACCTCAAACCAATCATTTTGTATATCAACCAATAATTTTACATCAACATCACTTTTTCCATATTTTACACCACTATAATATAATTTCGTCATCGTCATCAAACCTTTCTGAATGATTAATAAGAGTAAATACTTCAGCAGTTTCTTAACTTAATTATAAGGTATTTTTTATCATGTTGTGTAATTTCTCTTGCGGGAAATTGTAATTGAAAAACTAATTAGATTTATTTGTTTGTGTTGGTGATTTTATGGCTTGTTTTGTTGAATTTAAGCATTGAAAAATGGTGAATTAGTAGAAATCTTAGGATTTGGTGCTTTCTCTGTTATTATAGCTGGTTCCAGAAAAGAAGAATGTTAAACCAAAAGGGTAAAATGAGAAAATGAAATGACTTTAGAAGAAGAGAGGAAGTTTTATCAATGAAGTTTTAGGGGTTAACGAACCGATTAAGCCTATTCGCAAACCTATATCATATCTTTTTTAATGATTAATTTAGTAGAGATATTGGTTTTGAATAAGATAGGAATGATTTGTTTTTTATGGTACTTTATAAACAAGACCTCTTTTAGCTAAAATAGGATTTTGATATAAATATGTTTGGCAACAGCTCATGACTGAAATAAGGGCTTGTAAAAGCCATTAATTTAATAAAAATGTTATAAGGAGTGAAACAAATGACAAAAATTATCAATGAAGAAACTATTTTTTATCAAAGTGGAGATCACATTATTGCAGATGACAGAAAAATAAATATTGTTACTAAATTTGATGAACCCCTAATAGTTGTTTTAGATAATGTTTTAAGTGATCAAGAATGCAATGAATTAATTGAATTTTCTAAAGATAATTTAAAACGCTCTAAGATTAGTTCTTCTGGAGAAGGAGAAGTGAATGATATTAGAACAAGTAGTAGTATGTTTTTCCAAGGGAGCGAAATTGATCTTCTTGAAAAATTAGAAAGAAGAATTTCCGCTATAATGTGTATTCCTATTGAACATGCTGAAGGTATCCAAATTCTTAAATATACACCTGGTCAAGAATATAAAGCACATTTTGATTTTTTCAATTCTGCTAGTAAAGCTGCAAAAAACAATAGAATTAGCACACTCGTTATTTATTTGAATGATGTGGAAGAAGGTGGAGAAACCTATTTCCCAAAACTAAATCTGTCCATATCCCCTAAAAAAGGAAGCGCTGTCTATTTTGAGTATTTTTATAATAATCAAGATTTGAACGAGTTAACTTTACACGGTGGAGCTCCTGTTATCAAAGGAGAAAAATGGGTAGCTACTCAATGGATGCGAAAACAAAAAATCAGGTAAAACAACTATAATTATAGTTTACTATAAAATAACAATTAGTGAATAGTAGGAAGAAGGAGATCGTTACTATCAGGTTTTCCATGGTCAGATGAAGTACGAATTTATGTTAATTCGTCTTGGGCAATTAATTTTAGTATCGGATAAATTTGTCCATAACTAATTTTCCACAAATGAATTAAACTCTGATCAAAAAACTGTTTTACTGCATAACCAGACTTCAGTCAGTACTTAATATTGCATATGTTGTAGCATTATAACTTTTCAATTATGTTCTCACAACTAACTAAAAGATATATATATTTAAATACATAATAATAAATTAAAACAAAAAACACGAGATAAATTTTTATCGATAATCTCTTCTGCTCTCTTTTGCAAGAGCAATCCTTCATCTGTAAGAATGATACTATGGCTACTGCGAATAAATAGTTTTTTTTCCTAACTCTATTTCAAGGTCTTTTAATTGTCTTGATAAGGTAGGTTGGGTACATGTAAATAATTTGCAGCAACTGTAATGTTTCCTTCTCTTGCAACAGTAAGAAAATGAGGTAAAACCCTAAATTCCATCTAAAATTCCTTCTTTATTAAGGTTTTAGTATATATTTATGTGAAATACTTATTAAGCATATCATGATATTAGATATAAGTATTGGATATATCAAAAGCGAATGGCTAAAATAAAATGTAATAACCATAGTAACAAGAATTGGTAGCGTCTTCAATATAGATATAGTAGTTGTTATTAGTTTGAATAATATCATCAAAAGTCCGCACTACAAGTGGGACGAAGGTCTTCTTTAAGCGATCTGGGAGGAAAAAAAATATGAGGAATAGGGAAAAAGTTTGGTTTATCACGGGAGCTAGTCGTGGAATGGGCATAGAGTTTACTAAGGCTGCACTTGCTCAAGGTAATAAAGTGGTTGCTACAGGTCGTAATACAGATAAGATTTCTAAAATCATGGAAGAGAATGAAAACCTTCTAGTTGTTAAGCTGGATGTTACTAGTCCTTCTGATGCCAAGGCAGCTGTCAAGGCTGCGGTTGACAAGTTTGGAAAGATTGATGTTCTCATAAATAATGCCGCTAATTTTTTAGGTGGATACTTTGAGGAGCTTACTCCTGAACAAATTGATTCGCAGTTGAGGACTAATCTTATTGGTCCAATGAATGTTACCCGAGAAGTGTTGCCTGTGATGCGTAATAATCGTTCTGGTCACATTATCACGATTTCTTCAGGTGCTGGCCTTTCCGGGTTCGAGTTTAATACTGCCTATGCCGCATCAAAATTCGGTCTCGAAGGATGGATGGAATCGCTGCAGCCTGAGGTCTCTCCGTTTGGTATATATACTACAATAATAAATCCTGGGATGTTCCGCACCGAGTTTCTAACTAAAGAGTCGTCGACTTACGCTAAACCTTCGATTGAGGACTATTCAGGCAGAAGAGAAAGAAATCAGGATTCTTTCAATGCCCAAAATGGAAGACAGGCAGGTGACGCGGCTAAACTCGCAGAGATGCTCATTAAGATTTCAAATGAAGAATCTCCTCCAAGTCGCTTTATTGCTGGCACCGATGCAGTTTGTATTGCGGAACAAAAGGTTACCAATCTTGAAAAAGAAATAAACGCCTACCGAAAGATTTCCGTGTCTTTGGCACACGAGGATGTATAAACTCTAGGAAGTATTTAATGGAAGTCCAGAATAGAATCAATAAAAAAATGTCCCCAAAATTTATGGGGACATTTTTTTATGAGAAGCAATTGATTTCGTGGACTGTACTTATTACTACATTATCTAACTATCTATTAAGTGGTCATCGTTACCAAGTAGTATCTCTATGCGTTTTGATTCCAATGGAATTGGTGAATATGGAAATAAAATAAGCAAATTAGGCCTTCTTTATTTCGGTTTATTAGAATTTAGTATGACCCCGTTTTTCAAGATTCTTTCTTGCAACCAGATGCATTTAGGCTGCATGAAAATATGATATTTTCACAAAAGGAAAAGTAAAATTAATTATAAGTTAGTATGCAGTTTCATTAACAGACAGGAGAAGATGCATAAATAAGAAATATATAAATTTATAAGTCTTGGATTTGAGTCAATAATTTGGACACAAAAAAGTTAAGTATTAAGCGGTTCTTCTAATCTGATCCTCCATAGCTTGAGGTGTTTGATAGCCGATGCTGCTGTGAATTCTGTTTCTGTTGTACCAGCCCTCTATAAACTGAAACATGGCTAGCTTCGCTGCCCGGTAGTCTGTGTACTGGGTATGATAGACTTCTTCTTTCTTTAATATGGCGTGAAATGACTCTATACAGGCATTGTCATAAGGACAGCCTTTCTGACTGAAAGACTGCCTGATTCCGTATTTTTGGACATGCTGAGTAAACTCACTGCTGGTATATTGTGAGCCAAGATCGGTATGAAGAATTAAGCCCTTTCGGGGCTTTTGAGAAAAACAGGCGTTTTGAAGTGCTTCGATTACTAATTCCGAAGTCATAAAACGAGAAAAAGAATAGCCAACAATTTTTTTCGAATGCAGATCCAATACTGAGGCCAGATAGCACCAACCGTCTTTTACAGTAGGAATATACGTAATATCCGCCACCCATTTCTCATTGATCGTGCAGGTAGAGAAGTCTCTTTTTAAAAGATTACCCAGCTGCACAACCTTTTCTTTTGAGGGGAAAGGACGGTATTTTTTCCTGGTAATCGAACGGATGCCTGCCTTTCTCATTAAGCGCTGGACACGCTTCAGGCTTAAACAAACCCCGTTGTTCGATAGGGTCTTATGGATTTTCGGTGCGCCATAACGCGACTTACTTTCCAAGTGAATCCGTTGGATTTCCTGCGTGAGTTCCTGGTTTTCTAGTTCACGTTTTGACGTCGTTTTTTCAAGGGAGCCATAGTAGCTGCTTCTTGGCACGGCCAGTACTTCGCACATTTTCTGGACGGGATAATGATCCTTGTGTTCCTCGATAAAATCGATGAGCTCTGATTCGGTTACTTTTTCGCGAATATGGCCATAGCCTTTTTTAGGATTTCTACCTCCTGTTTTAACCGAAGGTTTTCTTTCTGAATCTCGGCTAACTCTTTTGGTGTCAGCGCCTCTTTTTCTGAACCAATAGGGGTAAAGTCTTTCACCCATTTATAAATTGTTACTTCTGATACGCCATATTCGCTGCTTAATTCTTTAACCGGGCTGCCGGAATGATACAAATCCACAATCGTTTTCTTAAAATCATCGTTATATTTTTTGCCTGCAGGTTTACGTTCCAATTCGGACACATCCTCTCAAAATAATTGTAAGGACTTAATTAAATTGTGTCCATGAAACTATACTAACTCCAGTCTGCGTTAAGTAATTAACGCTTAATAAAATCAGTAAAGAAACCTTTAATGTTACTGGTTAATGCAGTTAGGGTGCCAATTAAACGGAGAGCTCATTTAATTAAGGACTCTCAGGGCTTCAGAGATGTAATGACCAGAATATAAAGAAGGCAGGTGACTTGGTTAAGCTTGCAGAGGTAATAGTTTGACCTATAATGAAAACTTCACTTTATCGCCGAGAATGACGCCATTTAAACTGCTAGAAAAAGGTTTGGAAGCATAAACATAAACTTTACTTACCTGTCATACTGTTCAACCTACGATACTCAGAAGGAGTTAAAGTAGTTAACTTCTTGAACTGCCTCATAAAATGAACTTCATTTTGATAACCACATAAATTTGAAATCTCCCCCACCTGTGAATCAGATTCCATTAAAAGCTCCTTAGCATAAGTAATTCTACTGTTTATAACATCAGACATACATGAGATAAGAAAGGTGTTTTTATAAATATTTTGTAAATGGCCACAGCTTATATGTAGCTTACTAGCCATTAAAGCTATTGACCAGTCATTTTGAGGGTTGCTGTATATTTCACTTCGAAGTTTAATAAGTTCCTCATGAACTTTTGAGCGCCAAGGTTGGAGAGTATTTGTCTCAACCAGTTCTTTCGTCTTTAAGAATAAAACGCGCATTAAATATTCGATGGTTTGCTCCTTATAAGAATTGTTAGAATAAAATTCATTTGCTATTTTTTGGATTGAATCAGATATAAATAAATGGTTCGAGATATACAACGGGGTGTTCAAATTAATTGGGTATTGGTCAAAGAATGATGCATTAAGTTCAAAATGTATCCAGTCATTTTTGTAATCAGCTTCGCTCGATCTGTATTCATGAGGATAATTCTTGTCAAAAATTATAAGAGTATTAGCTGGTGTAGATATAGCCTCTCCATTAATAATAAAAACTGCCGGAGATTTAACAAACAAGAGAAGACACCATTCATACCCTTTAGGGCGATTAACAGCAAAGTTGTTACCGTGTGCAGTATTGCAACCCATACGCAGAATTTTAAACATATCTATATCACCTCAGTATATATCAGTTTCATCTTATTATATATTATTGAAGATATACCTTTAAAGTATTATATTGAAACCATTATCAAGTGCTTGATGAATCAGTAATAATCTTACTTTTTATCAGTGGCGATATTTGTAGTAATTTTAATAGATGTTAATAAAACTAATAAAAAGAAGCTTGGAGGGTATTCATGTATACGAGGTTATTTCAAAATCACATGGTACGTAGAGAAGTACCACTTGATTCTATATGGGATTTTCATATCTTAAGTTCATCGGGTAAAAAACAAGAGGAATACAAAATGCTTGTTCCGAGCTGCTGGGAAAGCAATCCTAAGCTTGCTTCTTATAAAGGGAAGGCAGTGTATTCAAAGAGAGTAACCTTTGGGGGAAATACCCGTCTAGTATTTAAAGGAGTCAGCCATACGGCATATGTATACCTGGACAAGAAGCAGGTTGGATACCATTATAATGCTTATACAGAATTCGATATATTATTACAGGATATATCTCATGGTGAACATTTACTGGAGGTTATTGTGGATAATTCCTTTCATGAGGAGTCTGCTTTGCATGTGAGCAACGATTATCATTCTTACGGTGGAATTACCCGACCGATAGTAATGGAGGAAATTGGTGAAATGTTTATTAAAAATACTCACTTTATTCCTTATCAGGAAAATGGTAAATGGTATGCATCAATCAGAACTTTGCTAAGTAATCTTTCCAATGAGAAAAAGATTGTAACGCTGAAAATTAAGGTTGGGGATGATGAGATTTCCTTTGTTGGCAAAGTACTTCCTTCTAATGCTGAAACACAATTAGAGAATACCTTTGCGTTTCCTGCTGCAACTACTTATACATTGGAGAATCCAAAATTATATATGCTGGAAGCAAAGCTATTTGACAAGGAAAAAGAAGTGGACGATTTTATAGACAGAGTAGGATTTCGTGAAGTAAAAGTCAATGGAAAGGACATTTTGTTAAACGGAGAAAAGGTAATCATTAAAGGAGTAAATCGCCATGAAGACTATGCTGAATTTGGATGTGCACTTCCCCTGGAAGCAATGTATCGAGATATTGCAATTATTAAGTCATTAGGTGCAAATTGTATTCGAACTAGTCACTATCCTAATGATGAGCGTTTTCTGGATTTATGTGATGAGAATGGAATACTTGTATGGGAAGAGGCACATGCAAGAGGATTAAGTGAAGAACAGATGAGACACAAAAACTTTGAGAAACAAAGTTTGGATTGTATTAAAGAAATGATTGATAGTCATATAAATCATCCATCTATCTATGTATGGGGAATATTAAATGAATGTGTGAGTAACACAGAGTTTGGGAGGTCCTGCTACGCAAAACAGTTTGAACTTATTAAACATTTAGATCCTAGTCGTCCGGTATCCTTTGCAAGTCTTGAAGCTCATATAGGGTCAGATTTGTGCCTAGATTTGGTTGATATAGTTTCTTTTAATATCTACCCGCGATGGTATCATGAAACATCAGTAAAAGATTCCTTATATAATCTTAAAAAGTTCGTTAATAGTACTTCTGGAGCGGGTAAACCATTACTAATCAGTGAAATTGGAGCTGGTGCAATTTATGGTTATAGGAATAATAATCAGGAAAAGTGGACGGAAGAATACCAGCAGTCTGCTTTAACGGAACAAGTAACTACTATTTTATCGGATGAAGAATTAAGTGGGGTAATAATCTGGCAGTATGCAGATTGTAGGGTAGACAAGGGGTGGTTTCATGGTAGGCCGAAATCCCAGAATAATAAAGGACTAGTAGATACTTATCGAAGAGAAAAGCTTGCTTATCATAAAGTAAAGGAAATTTTTCATTCCTGCTAAGTTTTTAATCTCTAAACATCGGTAAAAGAAACAATCACAGCGAGTGAAAATTCTTTAGTTTCTTGACGTAAGAAGAATTAGAGATAAAAGAGAATCATTAATTGCTAATTAGGAGATATGTGGTTTGTAGAGTTGGTATATTGAGAAAAACTGCGTATATAAGAGGAAAATGTTTATTGGGATATTTTAGAAAAAAAGAGCGTTTAATTAGATGTCTTGATAAAAGTGTATCATTATAATGAAATTAATTCTTAACGCACTATATATTAAATGTGACCGCCAAACTAATTGCGGTCTTTTTTATAAAATTAATTATTGACATTATACCTATAGGGGTATATCATGAAGCTTGTAAGTGAAAATAAAATATTTCATTTGCTAATACTTAAAATTGAAACTGATATAAAATGCTAAAAATTAAAACACTAATTATAAATATCATCATTACATGATTATTTACTATAAAAAGGGAGGAAAAAAATGGATTATAATGAACAAATAAAAAATAGAGTTAAACGTATAGAAGGACAGTTAAGAGGAATTTTAAAAATGATGGAAGATAATAAAGATTGCAAGGAAGTAATTACACAATTATCTGCATCAAGAACTGGAATTGACCGAACAATAGGATTAATTGTTAGCTCAAATTTGATTGAATGTGTTAGGGAAGCTGATAAAAATGGCGAGAATACAGAGGAATTAGTAAAAGAAGCTGTAAACCTACTTGTAAAAAGCAGATAAAAAAGAGTTGACACTTTCTCTTTTTTTAATCAGTTTTATACCTATAGGGGTAATGGTATAAGAAAGAGTGATTACTTTTGAAACTGAGAAATTGTTAGATGCAAAAGGATTAGCATTTCCAATGCCAATTATAAAATCAAAGAAGGCATGACTGAACTTGAAACTGGTGAAATATTAGAAATTCATACAACAGATAAAGGGGCAACAAATGATCTTTCAGCGTGGTCTAAAACAGTAGGTCAAATTTTTGAATCAATAAGAAGAAAATGGTGTATTGTAGTTTTGGATTAAAAAGGGATAATTTTTTTGCTTTTAATAATACCCATACGGGTATTGGTTATATTAAGTAGTGGAGGTAACAACATGACTGAAAAGAAAAAAACAACAATAGTATTATTTAGTGGTGATTATGATAAAGCAATGGCTGCTTATATTATAGCCAATGGTGCTGCAGCTTATGATCATGAGGTAACTATTTTCCACACTTTTTGGGGGTTAAATGCCTTACGTAAGGATGAGGATATTGCTGTGGAAAAAGGGTTTATGGAAAGAATGTTTGGCAAGATGATGCCTAGAGGTGCTGATAAAATGGGACTATCCAAAATGAATTTTGCTGGAATGGGTCCTAAGCTGATTAAGGATATTATGAAAAAGCATAATGCTATGCCTTTACCACAACTAATTGAAATGGCTCAAGAACAAGATGTCAAACTTGTAGCATGCACTATGACAATGGATTTATTAGGACTAAAACAAGAGGAGTTATTAGGTAACATAGAATATGCAGGTGTTGCTGCTTATTTAGCGGATGCAGAGAATGGAAATGTTAATCTGTTTATCTAACTAAGTAAAAGTTCCCCTGTTTAAAGGAGGTTTTAATTTGGCATATTTAAATTATATTGTCCTTGCATTATTACTATTTTTCTTAATGAGAGTGTTTTTACCGATAAAGGGAGTTAACCATATTACCACTAATGAATTAAAAAAAGAATTAAAAAATAAGAACAAACAATTTGTTGATGTTCGAACAAATGGAGAGTTTAAAGGTAACCATATTAAAGGTTTTAGAAATATACCACTCCATCAACTTGCTCAAGTTGCAGAAAAAGACCTTTCGAAGGAAAAAGAAGTTATCGTAATTTGTCAAAGTGGAATGAGAAGTCAACGAGCAAGTAAAGTCTTAAAAAGCTTAGGCTTTATAAACATAACTAACGTTAAGGGCGGCATGAATGCTTGGTTTTAAAATAAATAAAAGGAGAACTAACTAATGAAACAAATGACCGTAAAAGAAGTAGAGGCTTTAATAAATGAAGGAAAGAAATTAAATATTATTGATGTACGAGAGGTGGATGAAGTTGCCACTGGGAAAATACCAAGTGCTATTAATATCCCATTAGGGTTAATTGCGTTTCGCATGCAAGAATTAAATAAGACTTATGAATATATCATGGTGTGCCGTTCTGGTGCAAGAAGTGGTCGGGCCACACAATACCTTGAAGATTATGGATTTAATGTAATTAATATGACTGGTGGAATGCTTGCTTGGGAAGGAAAAGTAGAATAAATTTTTTTGAGGTTAAAAATACCCTTATGGGTATAAAAATGGAGGATGGAAAAATGACGAATTTAAAAGCTAATACAATTTTAGATGCTAAAGGTTTAGCATGTCCCATGCCACTTGTTAAAACAAAAAAAGAAATGAATAACTTAGAGGCAGGGCAAGTACTGGAAGTTCAAGCGACAGATAAAGGCTCTAAAGCAGATATGAAAGCTTGGGCTGAAAGCACTGGACATCACTATCTAGGAACAATTGAAGAAGGGGAAGTGCTGAAGCATTATTTGCGAAAATCTTCTAATGAAGAATCAAATGAAAAAAAACACCCAAATGTTATTAGCAATGAAGAACTAGAGAAGAGGATGGAAGTAGATAAGGACATTGTAGTTATTGACGTTAGAGAAAATGTAGAATTTGCTTTTAGCCATATTCCTAACGCTATCTCTATCCCATTGGGTGAATTGGAAAACAAATTGAATATTCTAAATAAAAATGATGAAATTTATATAGTTTGTAGAACAGGAAATCGTAGCGATCATGCTGCTCAAAAGTTAGCTGAAAATGGATTTAATAATGTAATTAATGTTGAACCTGGTATGAGTCAATGGAGTGGAAAAACATGTAATATAAATGATTAAAAAACGGGGGAATTAACGATGAATAAAAAAGTAGCAATTATTGCAAGTAATGGTGGATTATTTGATGCTTATAAGGTTTTTAACATTGCAACTGCAGCAGCTGCAACGGATCAAGAAGTATCTGTTTTCTTTACTTTTGAAGGGTTGAATTTGATTCATAAGGAAGCATATAAGCAATTAATCATGCCTGAAGGTAAGGAGCAGTTTGCAGAAGGATTTATTAAAGCAAATGTTCCTCCCATTCCAGAATTAGTGGCTATGGCAAAAGAAATGGGAGTTAAATTTATTGGTTGTCAAATGACAATGGATGTTATGGGATTAGAAAAAGAAAATTTTGTCGATGGATTGGAAGTAGGCGGAGCAGTAACATTTTTGAAATTTGCAAAAGATGCAGATGTAACTTTAACTTTTTAACATTATGTATTTCTATTTTTTTAAACAGATTAATACCATAGGGGGTATATTGGTGGCTGTTAATGTAATGACTTCAAAAGATGTGACGAAAAAAGTTTTGAATAAAGATGAGTTATTTATTCTGGATGTTCGTAATGAGAGTGATTTTAACGATTGGAAGATCGAAGGAGAGAACTTTGAATATTTAAATATTCCTTATTTTGAATTACTTGATGGCGTTGATGAAATTATAGGTAAAATCTCCACTAATAAAGAAGTACTAGTTGTTTGTGCAAAGGAAGGTTCATCTGTAATGGTAGCAGAAATGCTTTCTGATGTTGGATTATATGTTTTCTATTTACAGGGTGGAATGAAGGCATGGAGTGAACATTTACAACCAGTTAAGATTGGTGACTTGAATGATGGTGGCGAAATTTATCAATTTGTTCGAGTAGGTAAGGGATGTTTATCCTACATGGTGTTATCGGAAGGAGAAGCAGTAGTAATCGATTCAACGCGTATGACGGATATCTATCTTGATTTTGCAGTAAGTAAGGGAGTAAAGATTAGACACGTATTTGATACGCACCTCCATGCTGACCATATTTCCGGAGGACGTACAATTGCTGAGAAAACTGGTGCTGTCTATTGGTTACCACCTAAGGATGCAACGGAAGTGACTTTTTCTTACCAGCCATTAGAAGATGGAAATGATGTAACAATTGGTAATACAACCATTAATATTGCAGCATTGTATTCACCTGGACATACGATTGGATCAACTTCATTTATTGTAGATGATAAATACTTGCTTTCAGGTGATATTTTGTTCATTGATTCTATCGGAAGGCCTGATCTTGCAGGTATGGCAGAAGACTGGGTCAGTGATTTAAGAGAGACATTATATAAACGCTACAAAGAATTATCAGATGAACTAATTGTTCTACCAGCACACTTTATGATTATTGACGAGTTGAATGAGGATGGTAGCGTAGCAGAAAAACTAGGACAGTTGTTTACAAAAAACCATGGACTCAATATCGATAATGAAAACGAGTTTAGAAAATTAGTAACTGAAAACTTGCCGCCACAACCAAATGCATATCAAGAAATTCGTGAGACAAATATGGGGAAAATAAACCCGGAAATAGATAAACAACGTGAGATGGAAATTGGACCTAACCGTTGTGCCGTTCGTTAATTATTAAATAGGAGGAATAACAAATGAATTCAAATAAAGTATTAGATGCTAAAGGTTTAGCTTGTCCAATGCCGATTGTAAAGACAAAAAAAGCAATGGGAGATATTGAAACAGGTGAAGTATTAGAAGTCCATACAACAGATAAAGGAGCGCTAAACGATTTAACAGCTTGGGCTAAATCAGGAGGACATGAATTAATAAAACATGAAGACGAAAATGGAGTATTAAAATTCTGGATTAAAAAGGGTTGAAAATAAAGGGGACCAAATAAGGTTCCCTTTTTCTAAAGAGGTGTAACAACATGGATATTACTATTATAGCTACAATTTTTGTTATTGGATTTGTTGGTTCTTTTATTTCTGGGATGTTAGGAATTGGTGGTGTTATCATCAACTATCCCATGTTGCTATATATACCAGTAATGTTAGGCGTAGGACATTTTACAGCACATGAAGTTTCAGGGATTACTGCCATTCAAGTGTTTTTTGCAACACTCGGAGGTGTTTTAGCCTATCGTAAGGATGGATTTCTAAATAAAACGTTAATCATTTACATGGGAGTAAGCATTGTAACTGGAAGCTTTATTGGGGGACTCAGTTCTACTCATATGCCGGAGACTGGAATAAATATTGTTTATGGAATCTTAGCTCTTATTGCCGTTATTATGGTTGTCTTTTACAAGACATATAGGTGTTGGTCATTTTGGGCATGTAGGTTCAATTGGACATATTGGTATCAGTGGAATTGCGCATCATGGCTATGTAGGTCCTATTGCTCCTATAGGTTATGTTGGAACCCCATATTGGTTCGCTAAGCCATATGGTTATGCTTCAGTAACCATAATTTTTTAATTTATTTAGACTGAATAATTCTGGGTTGATTAGTAATAATCCTATTACAAGATAGAGAGAGAATTTATGTAACGGTAGGGTAATTCTCTTTTTTTACATATCTTTTTGTATTAATATAAGAACTTTTTAAGATTAAAGGGTGGCAGAAATTAATAAGGTAGTATTTTTTCACTTGAATAAAAAAGTGAAAATAAAATTTTGTGCTTAAAAGAACGGGGGCAATTGTTTAATAATAAATGTTCCCGCTGTCCATCCCAATAATTGCTTTAGATATTCCAAATCCATCAGGTACAAAATAAGTTTATAAATAAACCTGACATTATTTGAAATGGCAAAGAAGGCTGATTTAACTAAAAAATTTTCCCTTTAATACATGTTTGTATTTGGGTTAATTATTTAAATTTGATGAAAAAAATCTGAAAAAATGTTATAAATTAATATATCTAAAACTGTTAAAAAATCTTTTTATGTTTTAGGTCATTGTAAATTGCTTATTATGATGCAATGTGAAAAGTTTGATGTTAAACTATATCTTTGTTATAATAAACTGTTTTAATAAATAGAGGAGGCACATTATATTAATGTCAATCGAAGTAGGTAGTAAATTACAAGGTAAAGTAACAGGTATCACTAATTTTGGAGCATTCGTTGAATTGCCAGGAGGAAAAACAGGTCTTGTGCATATCAGTGAGGTTGCTGATAATTATGTAAAAGATGTTAATGATCATCTTAAAATTGGTGATATGGTTGAAGTAAAAGTCTTAAGTGAAAAAGAAGGTAAACTTGCATTATCCATTAAGCAAACTATAGATAGACCAGAAAGACCGGAAAGACCAGAAAGACCTGCTTTTTCTAAACAACGTCCCCGTCCAACTAACGGAAGAGGAAATGATCGTTCTAAAGGGAATTTTAAACCAAAAGAAACGTTTGAAGATAAAATCTCCCAATTCTTAAAGAGTAGTGAGGAGAACTTAACATCTCTTAAACGCAACGCGGAAGGAAAAAGAGGGGGAAGAGGAGGAAGACGTGGATAAACCTGCTGCGGTTTTTTCACTATTCTTCACTTGTTAAATTGAAAATGAAAAGGTGTATAACCAACCGCTGGCCGGTAGTACACCTTTTTTTTTGCAAAAGTATTAGCGAAATATAATAAATAATTATAGTAAGGATAATTTAGTTTATAATGAGATTAAATATTTTTTTTAGTATCACGTTGAACAAGTAGTGCAATGCACAAATTTAAGTCTTCTTTAGTCAAGTTTGGACTCATTTACATGATTTATATCTTTTTTAACCAGATTTTCAAAATAGTGTTCAGTGAATAACCCGCCTAACTCCTCATGTATGTTAAATCCTCAATCTAATCGGATTGTTGATGTGCATCTAAGGGGCAAATTACCTCATTAATTGTTTCCATTCTATTTTCTAACAGCATTTCTAATAGCACTTTCACGTTTTCTTTATCCTTAAATGTTAATTCAACTCCTCTGAAGTGAATGTTTTCTTGTGATAGAATCAACTCTAAATCTGTTGGAGGCATGGTTGTTTCACCTTTTTTTGAACTTCCTAATAGATAATCAGTTGTAGTATCAAATACTTCTGCAATCTTGGGTAATAATTCCATTGGTGGAAGACGAAGTTGCGACTCGTATCCAGAATACATAGTTGCTCCTATGTCGATCTTTTCAGCTGTATATTTGATAGTCCAGTCTCTTTTGAGCCGGAGTTCTTTAAGACGATTTACAAGCTCTTCAGCAAATTGTTTGTTTCCAAAAATTCTTAATTGAGAATTTTTTAGAATATTATAACAGAACTTTTCCCGGTTTTATACATAAATTAACGCTTCACAGAACTAAACAAAACAAATTCTGAATTACCTGAAGTAAATTCCAATTCCATTATAAAAGCAAGCAGATAAACTACTTAATCCATCTAAAACTGAAATGGTTAAGATGGATTAAAAAATATGGTCATACTCGTCTTTACCATGGAGTGCCTTCGTCTATTTTTTATCCATGAAACTTTATTTTTGGTGAATCGTATACATTAATTGGAAAGGGAGTGGATTCTATGAAAAAATGGATAGGAATTATTTTAATTTTATTAGTTATCAGCTTAGTGGGTTGTAGCAAAACCGAGAAAATAAAAGATGAGGATGTCCTTTCACTACTGAAAGAGTATAAAACAGAGCAATACACGATAGCAGACCCGAAAGAAACTCCAACAGGAGCTGAAATTGCAACAAATGTAAAAGAATATTTAACTGAGGATGCTTTAGAAGAACAAGAAGCAAACAGAAATTTTCAATTAGCTCCAGACTTTGCAAAGAATACGAATCATTCTATTGAGTTAACAAATGTGAATGTAAGCAAAAAGAAAGAAAATGATGATGGTACAGTAATCTATACATACAATTTATCTTTAAAATTGACGGATGTTAATAATTCCTCCAGTCAAAATGTTGAGAAAAAAGGCGAATTAACCGTTTCAAATGAAACCAAACTAATTATTACAAAAGATTGGCAAGAGACTTCCACATTCAAAGATCAGATGTTTTAAATAACAAATGGAAAAGTAAGCAACTTTATTTATAGTAGGATTTAATAATAAGTGGAACATTTGTCTAACAAAGACAAACAAGCTGTCGGAAAGCTTCGACAGCTTATTTATCTTCATTATAAAGTCAAGTATTCATTTTCATATATAGATTGTACCTGCATTAGTACTTGGTCTGCGTGCTGTTTGAAATGAAATCCCGCGGGCTTTCCTTTTGAGAAATATAATCCCGCTTCTTCCGACAGCCTTTCAAGTCCAGCATACAATCGACTTGCACCAACACTTGGATGGGGACCAAATACTTTAATGAACGGCTGGATAAGCAAAGGCAATCCACCATTTCTGCCTTTTCGCATTGTATTATTATTCCCTGGATCAATGCTGACAATTGTTACGCCTTCTTGCCTTAACTTTGGTGCCAATGCATGTGTCCACAACGTGATTGCTAGCTTTGTAGTTGCATATGGACCAATTAATTTCTGAAATTTAGGCGGATTGGCCAATTCCTCTGGTACAAAGGCTTTCTTAAATTTAAACGCGTCTGAACTTGTTTGAATAATCATCCTGTGATCACCTTTTTTCAAAAGAGCAAGCATTTCCAGTGAGATAATATAGGGAACCACTGTTTGAATTTCATAATGCAGTTCACGTCCTTGCGGTGAAAAAAGAAGGCTTGGGAAACTGCCTCCAGCATTATTGAAAAGAGCATCAAGCTTCGCTTCCTTCTCCTTAATTTGTGTCAATGCCGATTTGATATTTGTGAAATCAGATAAATCGGCACGGTAAATACGGATTATACCTTGGCGAATTTTTTGGTGGATTTTAAGCTCTTCCTGTGGAAAGTCTGAGCGAATTAAAGCAGCTATCTCCCAACCGTTTTCCATTAATTTTTTCGTCAACTCAAGTCCTATCCCGCTGTTAGCACCAGTAACAAGTGCTGTTTTTCTTTTTGATATGATCATTTTATAGCCTCCTATTGGTGAATGAATGTAGTATAAAACATGGAGTTAACTTCAGGTCAATAGGAAAGATTTCTGCTTGACCTAAAGCTGGCTCCATGTTTTATAATGGCGTTACAAGAAGGAGGCGGGCAAATGTATACAATTAAACAGGCAAGTACGCTTACCAAATTAAGCATTGATACGATAAGATATTATGAAAAAGCTGGGTTGCTTCCCAATATTAAACGGCTGCCTAATAAACATCGAGTCTTTACCCAACCTAATATAGAACGACTGCAAATGATCACCTGTATGAAAAAAGCTAATCTTAGTTTAGATGAAATAAAATTATATCTTGATATTGCAGAAACTAATAATATGAGTCCTGAAATGCTAGCTGGAATGCACCAGCATAAAGAGAAAGTAAAAAATCAAATGGCTCAATTACAGACTGTTTTAGATTTTATCGATGAAAAATTAGCTGAAGGAACATGGCTACAGAAGAAAGCATAATATTCATGTCTATATTACTTTTGAGGTGTGTTAACTAGAAGAAAAAGAAACTTCAAAGTTTTTTTGGCAGATATATTAAAACTCCATCTGCTCATGTCAGACAAGATGAAAAAAGATCGGCTTAATAGGTATCTAACCCGCTTTACTTAATAAGATGTCCTATGTTAAGGTAAAAGTAATCAAAATTTAATATTATTTGGGGTCCTACCAGACTTTATTTAGTCACCTTCCCTTTATAATCGGGAAGGGGGATACTATAAATGTCTTTAGAGTATACCAAAACGATGCTGCAAACATTAAAGCAATATCATACATCTGACATTAACATGATTATTAACGGTAATGACGAAAAACCATTACTTTCAATATGTTTTAAAGATGGTTGTTACGAACTAAGAAGTTTAAATACCTCCGTTGTTGAAATCTGTGACGACATTAACACTACAATTTTTACAATTAATAAACTTATGAATATTGCTATATAAGATTAAGGGTGTGCCGGAAATGGTACACCCTTTTTATAGGCCAGTCACAATACTGGAGCGAATATCCATCTTGTTTAAAGGTGGGATGGATATTGCAATTTATAGCTAGAGAACCAAAATTCCATTTGTACCACCGATTCAATACAGTTATCTTTTTTCATATCAAGTATTCGCTATGATGAATTATGTGATCGGCCTTAAGCAACTCAGCATTTTGAAAATGGAGGTAGTAGTCAGTGGGAAACTCAAAAAAACTTGGTAAAATTGTAATCCTTAATGGAACTCCTCGATCAGGAAAATCAAGTATAGCTGCGATTATTCAAGATTCCTTTGAAGGAGTATGGATGAATTTAGGTGTTGATAACTTCATGAAAATGACGCCAGAGCGTTATCAACCAGGGATCGGCTTAAGGCCTGGGGGAGAGCGTCCTGACCTTGAGCCGATTATTGTTACTTTGTATCAAGCTATGTATGAGTCTATTGCTGCACATAGCCGCTTAGGACTTAATGTTGTCGTTGATGTTGGGCACCATGATTTTTATGCAACTAGTAGAGGTATTCTGGAAAAATGTACTAAGGTTTTGAAGGACTTTCCTGTGTTATTTATAGGTGTTAAATGTAATGTGGATGTTATCATGGAACGAAGAATGGCAACCTGGGGTACTGGTTATACAGAAGCTGGAACAGTACCAGAAGCTGTAAACCGATGGCAGAATTCTGTTCATGTGCCTGGTATTTATGATATGGAATTGGATACATCGATATTAAGCTCGGAAGAATGTGCAGCTGCAATCGGTACGCGTTTAGAAACAACTCCATTAGGTACAGCATTTAAGCAAATTGCTGAAATGAACTGTTAGGAAATCGAATTAAAATGCTAAAGCTCTAATAGACAGATGTCAAATATGGCAACTGTTTTATTTTTGAGAACAGGAAAGGGGTAGCTTGTGCAGAAGTATTAAAAATGTATCTGCATTTGTTTTTCTGTTTGTAGCAATCATGAATCTTTTCATAAGTTAACTTTAAGATAGTTACAATGCTAAGAAAAGCATCTTTATTTCCCGCTTTGAGCATTAAACATGAACAAAGGATTCTTAAATTCCTTAAACAAGAAATGAATTCTGTAAAGGCAGCTGATAACATGAAAAAAAAAGCAAAATACCAAACCTGGATTCGAATTCATAAGCTTCTTATTTTTTTAATTATTTCACTCCTTTTTCTTTTGGGTACATTATTACCTATTTCTTTATATTGGCGAGTTCTGTCAGGTATATTAGCCCTGCCGTTTTTTTATATCACCTTTATCCTTACTTATTCTATATACCAATTTGCAGCGTTCGGAGGGAATTATCAGGCAAAAATACATGAGTTAATTGTTGCCAAGGTGAACTTGGACGGAAAAGGGAAAATATTAGATATTGGGACAGGTAGTGGTTCACTAATTATTAAACTTGCAAATACCTTTCCTAAAACCTGTTTAACCGGAATAGATTATTGGGGCGGTAATTGGGAGTACTCCAAAGCTCAATGCCAGCAGAATGCTGAAATAGAAGAGGTTTCTAGTAGAATTGAATTTAAAAAAGCAAGTGCTGCAGTACTTCCTTTTAAAGATGCTGAATTTGATTTACTTGTAAGTTGTCTTACGTTTCATGAAGTAAAAGATAATAGCAATAAAACGGAAGTATTGAAAGAGGCAATGCGAGTGTTAAAACCAAGTGGTGAATTAGTTTTCTTAGATTTGTTTGCAGATGAAAAAGTATTTGGAGACCAAAACAAGCTCTTCAATGACTTAAGGGAACATGGCGTATCAGAATGGAAAAGCTATAAACTTGCTGATGAAATGAACTTGCCAAAGCTCTTATTAAACAAAAAAATATTAGGTAATGCAATGATAATCATTGGCAGAAAATAAGCGGTTAGTAATAATGTAATGTTATAGTTTACTTTTCATACAGTATAACTCCAAAAAATCGTTGCATAATAACAATAAGCCAATGTTAAAAGGGTATATATGATGTTAGAGTGTGGTACATATGGACAAAAGTAAAACGGCATTATTAATTATTGATTACCAAGTTGTAGACTTCAATAGAACCGAAGTATTACATAATAGTGAGGATCTTAAAAACAACATTAAGTCATTAGTAACAAGAGCGCGTAAAAAAAATATCCCTATTTTTCTTACGAAACATAATGGGAAATTAGGCAGTCCAAGTCAAAAAGGATTACCAGGCTGGTCTATTCATCCTTCGTTGGAGCTTGAGGGGGATGAAATTATAATAGAAAAGAATTATCCGGACTCCTTTCAACAAACAAACTTGGAAGCAGAGTTAAAGTTACGAGCTGTTAATCATCTTGTTATGCTTGGGTTGAAACAGAAATATGTGTCGACTCAACTTGTCGTCAAGCATTTAGTAAAGGATTTGCTGTTACTATTGTTAAAGATGGTAATAGCACATATGACAGTCAAAATCTTGCTGCAGAGCATATTATAATGCATCATAATAAAGTGTTTAAAGATTGGTTTGCTAGTGTATCGGATACAAATGATATTGAATTTTAGAGTGTGCGAAACATTAACTTGAAATGGACAGAAGGACATTATCTTTGTTAGTCTTGAACAGCTGCCTATAGCAGCTTTTTTTATGTAATTAAAATGGTTGTCATAGCTCCTAAGAAAAATATAAATACAAATTCAACATGAATTTCTAGCAAGTTCCACTAGGAGTTATTTCAGAAACATGAACTAATTTAATAGAAAAAGGATTCTTTTTAATCTCTACGTAACCGCTATCATAAATGTATACTACTTCGTATTTCTCAGAACAATGAAGTACCTTTTCACCTAGTTTAAGCATAAGCACACTCTCCCTCTCACTTTTATTAATAGAATTACATATTCCTACCGGTTTTGCAAAAGTATTTTTATTTAGTAAAAAGAAGTAGAAGAATAAGTAATTATTGATAAAATTTCCAAATAAATTATTCACTAATATTTAAGTGTAGGTATAGTAGAAAATTCATTTAGAGTGTACTTTTTAGTTTGTTTCCAGTTTGAATTGGTAGAAGCAAGTTTTTATAAGTTGGAGCCAAATATATTGAGATGGTAAAAAAGCAAATCTTTTTTGTTACAATGGAGAAAATGGTAATGGTGGTGATTATTTTTGAAGCTAACTGTTTTAGTGGATAATAATACTTTTATTGACAGGTATTTCTTAGGGGAACCTGCGTTATCTTTCTTTATTGAGGAAGGTGATAAGCGGATTCTTTTTGATACAGGTTATTCTGATATTTTTATGAGAAATGCAGAAAAAATGAAAATTGATTTAGCGAATTTGGATGTTGTTGCTTTATCGCACGGACATATAGACCATACTTGGGGTCTAACACATTTATTGAGACTGCATATGGAGGCAAAAAACGAGGGATTGGTACATAAAACACCTACAATTACGGGGCATCCACAAGTGTTTGAAAGCAAAATGTTTGATACAGTTGGAGAAATAGGAAGTGTATTATCTTATGATAAGTTAAATAAGCACTTTCCCATACATTTGTCTAAAGAACCAGTATGGTTAACAGATAGACTAGTGTTTTTAGGTGAAATAAAAAGAGTATTTGATTTTGAGGGGAAAGAGTCTATCGGAAAAAGGATTACGGAGCAAGGGGATTTTGATGACTTCGTTCTGGATGACACGGCGTTAGCATATCGTACGGATAATGGACTAGTAATTATTGTAGGATGCGCACATTCTGGAATATGCAATATCATTGAGTATGCTAAAGAGGTTTGTAAGGAAAGCAGAGTAGTGGATGTAATAGGAGGATTTCATCTGTTAGAACCATCCATGCACCAGTTAGAAAAGACTGTTCAATACATAAAAGAACTCAAACCAGAGAGCCTTCATGCTTGCCATTGTACTGATTTGCATTCTAAATTAGCGCTTGCGACTGCTGCAAACATAAAAGAAGTTGGAGTTGGTTTAAAGCTAGAATATATCTGACTATTTATTTTAGACTCTTTAACATTATTATATGACTTTATCGTAATACCTAGTAATGGAACGATAATAATCCATCTTAATCATAAATATAACCAAAGGTCTTTGGGATACAGTTAGGAAAGCACCCTACTATTGCTAGGAGCTACAACGTACGCATGTTTCTAAGGTTGCCAGCGTTTGCTCCTGCATTAATAGAGTATGGCGTTTATACATAAGATTTAAATAGTAAAAAATAACCTTCTATATAGGTAAAATATTTTATCAGTGTATTTTTCTTAAGGTACCTTTAAGGAGTTAAAGCATCCTAATTTTTTATCACTAGTCCCATTAAGGCAGCGAACTGAATAGCTTGTTCAGTTGAAACGATACAGCCATTTAAATTATCTATTGAAATGACAAGTGATTCAAACTTAGATGTACTTATATCTATTCCTTTTAGCAATGTTTGTTCAAAGTTTGCACCATTAAGATCGCATAGCTCGAACGCCACGTTCTTTAATTTGCACTCATATAAATCAGTACTTCTTAAGACAGCTTCTTGAAAAACTACTTTTTCTAGCTTTGAATGTCCAAAAGTAGCCATGTTTAATATTGAATTGTCAAATTTCACATTGCCAATGCTAGATTCTGAAAACGTGGTTCCTAATAATTTACAGTTAATAAATTCTACTCGATGGATAGATGAACCACTTAAATCAGCATTAGAGAAATCGCAATTCTCGAAACGAACATCGGTAATGCTAATATTACTAAAATCAGTATGATTGAATTTGCAATTTTTTATGTTTGCTTTCTCAAGGCGGGCCCGATAAAGGGATTCATTTGTAAAATCTGAGTTTGTGATTGTACACATTTCAAGGACTGGATCTTCTTCGTAAAAAATATCATCAAATTTCTTTTCAGATAACTCTAACGAAATTTTCGGTGCTGTAATTTTCATAAAGTAAACCTTCTTTCTTTCATTAATATTAAGAAGTTAACTAGCGAAAAGTATAGCATATTCAAAATTACCTAGCTAATGATATTTTTGTTAGAGAAGGCTGTTAAAAATAATAAGTTAAAATCTCATTAATTTTTAAGTCTATACGCTCTCCGCTCAGCGTATTCCGAACAAGGGAGACAAATATTAATTATATTTCCTTCTTCATTATAATAATCTCGTAATGGCTTTGTTTTTCGTTTGCAAATGGTACATTTACGGGAAAAAAGATTAAACAAACTCATCGTATAGTCACCTCATTGTATTATTGATACATTACTATATGCCGTTAAAAATTGGTCGTTAATGGATGAAACTAACTGAAGTGTATACAATAAAATTCCTTATATATAATAAAGTCTTGCTGATTGCCTTAGGAATGATTATCCATGCGGCTTGAACCTTGAATTTTCGAGTGTTCAAGCCGTTTATTATTATTTTTATAACAATTTGTATTATTATATTTACAACAGCAACATATAGAGGGTACTTAAGTATGGCATTATAAATATGTGGTTCTTAAGTGTGTGTACTTTTCCTAAAATCAATATATTTTAATGCTAGGTTTAGTACATTCCTTAAGTGATATCAAATATGAATGATTATAATTCCATAGGGAAAAATAAAGAGGTTCTCCATAAGTTAGAACAGAGCATACGAATGAACCACATTATTATTTAAGGCAGTGTAATTGAAAAAATCGTGGAAGAAATTAATGGCATTAGGTTGCTGCGATTTGCCGTTTTAACTGAAGAAGATAAGTGTGGAATCATTTAAAAATATAGGGATTTCCTATGTTGAAGGCTAATCAACTCTGTTATATCCTGGGTAATTTATAATTAAATTAATTATTAAAGAATATTTTATTTGATTATAAATAGTAATTATTTTATAATACTAATTATAACTTGGTGTTGTTAAGTGAAAAATAATTTTTAATAGATTAACTTTACAATAACCTATTTTAAGGAGGAAATTTTTTATGTCATTAATCGGTAAAGAAGTAGCAGCATTCTCAGCAAAAGCATTCCACAACGGTGAGTTCATCGATGTTTCAGATCAAAACTTTAAAGGCCAATGGAGTGTAGTTTGCTTCTACCCAGCAGATTTCACATTCGTATGCCCAACTGAATTAGAAGATCTTCAAAATCAATATGGTGCTTTGAAAGATCTTGGAGTAGAAGTATATTCTGTATCAACTGACACTCATTTCACACACAAAGCATGGCACGATCATTCTGATGCTATCGGAAAAATTGAATACATAATGATCGGTGACCCATCTCAAAAAATCTCTCGCATCTTTGATGTGTTAAATGAAGAAGAAGGCCTTGCAGATCGTGGTACTTTCATCATTGATCCAGATGGTGTTATCCAAACAGTTGAAATCAATGCAGACGGAATTGGCCGTGATGCAAGCACACTTGTTAACAAAATCAAAGCTGCACAATATGTTCGCAACAATCCAGGTGAAGTTTGCCCAGCTAAATGGCAAGAAGGTTCTGAAACACTTAAGCCAAGCCTTGATCTTGTAGGGAAAATCTAAGGAGTGTCATCAATGATATTAGATGGAGACATTAAATCACAATTAGAACAATATCTTCAGCTAATGGAAGGCGACGTTTTATTAAAGGTTAGTGCAGGTACTGATAAAGTATCAAGTGATATGCTTTCCTTAGTAGATGAATTGGCTACAATGTCGTCAAGAATTAAAGTAGAAAAAACTACTTTAGAAAGAACACCAAGCTTCAGTGTTAACCGTATTGGAGAAGATACTGGTGTCATCTTTGCAGGGATTCCATTAGGCCATGAATTTACTTCATTAGTTTTGGCGCTGCTGCAGGTAAGCGGAAGAGCTCCTAAGGTAGACCAAAGCTTGCTTGATCAGATTAAAAATATTAAAGGTGAATACCATTTCGAATCATATATCAGCTTAACTTGCCACAACTGTCCAGATGTTGTGCAAGCATTGAATGTGATGAGTATCTTTAATCCGCAAATATCACATACGATGATTGACGGAGGCGCTTTTAAAGAGGAAGTTGAAAGCAAGGATATTATGGCAGTGCCAACTGTTTTCGTTAATGGTGAACCATTCGGAAGCGGCCGTATGACATTAGAAGAAATTCTTAATAAAATCGGCAGCGGTCCAGATGCTTCAGAGCTTTCTAACAAAGACCCTTATGATGTATTAGTTGTCGGCGGCGGTCCAGCTGGTGCAAGTGCAGCTATTTATGCAGCACGTAAAGGTATTCGCACTGGAATTGTAGCTGAACGCTTTGGTGGACAAGTTATGGATACTCTAGGCATTGAGAACTTCATCAGTGTGAAGCATACGGAAGGGCCAAAGCTTGTAGCTAGCCTTGAGGAGCATGTGAAGGAATACGGCATCGATGTGATGAACTTACAGCGTGCTAAACGTTTAGAAAAGAAAGATTTAATTGAAATAGAGCTGGAAAATGGAGCTGTTCTTCAAAGTAAATCTGTCATTCTTTCTACAGGAGCTCGTTGGAGAAACGTTAACGTTCCTGGAGAAGCTGAGTTCAAAAACAAAGGTGTTGCTTACTGCCCTCACTGTGACGGACCATTGTTCGAAGGAAAAGACGTAGCAGTTATCGGCGGCGGTAACTCCGGTATTGAAGCTGCAATTGATTTAGCAGGAATTGTTAAGCATGTTACAGTACTTGAATTCATGCCTGAATTAAAAGCAGATCAAGTATTGCAGGATCGTCTATACAGCCTTCCAAACGTAACAGTATTAAAGAACGTACAAACAAAAGAAATTACCGGTACTGATAAAGTTAACGGCATTTCTTATATCGATCGCGATACAGAAGAGGTTCACCATGTTGAGCTTCAAGGTGTATTCGTTCAGATTGGTCTTGTGCCAAATACTGACTGGTTAGGTGAAACGATCGAGCGTACTCGTTTCGGTGAAATCGTTGTTGATAGACACGGCTCTACAAACATTCCTGGAGTATTTGCGGCAGGTGACTGTACAAACAGTGCCTACAAACAAATCATTATTTCCATGGGATCAGGTGCAACTGCAGCACTAGGTGCATTTGATTATCTAATTCGCAATTAAACAAAAAAACTGCCGACAAATTTCGTTTGTCGGCAGTTTTTTTGCTGTTTTATCCTCATATTAATTCTTCGGTAAACTATTATTGCTTCTTTCAAAAAGATATTGTAACAAATACAAAAGTGGTGCTTTCATAAAGAAATAAATAAAAAACTGGATATTATTAAAGCGAACTAATGTGTAGTACTTCAGTTTTTTTGCAGCAAAAGTATAAGGAAATGCAAAAAACGCATGTATGAGCGCATTGATTAACATAAACTTTTTAAAATTCCCAAAGGCAATCTTTAATGTCCACATCGTAATGAAAATAAACGGTCCAGAATTAAAAGGTAATTCATCGACAATATAAGTGTTTGGCTTATTATAAAAAACCCACCATTTGCGATCCTTTCCAATCTTCGCATGCAAAATTTCAATAATACCGATTATCAATGTAGCGGGAAGAAATCGTTTTATATTTTTAATGCCAATAAAATACAGCGACAACCAAGAAATAGAAACCATACAAATATTAAGGATGGATTGAAACTTAAATGACATAGTCAAACCCTCACATATTTTTATTATTAGGGTTCGTTTCTTTAGTTTTTATTATTCATAAAAGGTGTTTTGAAAAATAATATTGATAAGAACTAATTGAGCAAACTATTATATAATGCTTGATATTAGAAGGTAGATGAAATTACCTGAGGAGTCAGAAATAAGATCTGTTGTATTTAGGCAATAATACCAATTGGCAACAGCAGTTTTGTCATCACATCATTAACATTTATTTTGTTACAGTATTGATGTTTTTTAAGCGTTTTCATAGTAGGGATTGATACAATAATGAAATTTTGTGGAATTTTCTTAAAAAAAGTGAAACTTTTCTTTAAGAAAACTCGTTTTTAATAGTATAGGTATAAGAAGAATTTTACCTTATACCTTCACATGTATTTAGTATTACACTTCTGTATATTAGTTTATTTCTATTAAGGGGCAGTTTTTTATTTACTTACATTTAATAAGGATAAACCTCTGCAGCAGAAATTCTATTATTAGGTAAATGATTGTTCATTATGTCCACTTAGAATCATATAACTAGTTAAATTAATTATTTTATTTTTAAGAATAGTACATTAGTGATGCAGAAATTATTTCAATAATATGCTAAAATATTACATAAATATAATAAATTAAAGTTATTTTAGATACATAGAAAGAATCAAGACAAGTACCAATAAAATTTCAAAAAAACCTGCAAGAAACAGAATGAAGTGTTTGTTTTTACTTTTATCTTTATAAATTGAAGTTAATTTTAAAAGAAGGTCAAACAATTTCTTATTTTGAGTAGTTGTTTGCCTTTTTTTATTTTGGCGTTTTTTGTTAATGGAAAAGGGAATAGAGTTAAGATACATAATGTCATAAGTTAAAAGATAGAAAGAGAAGGGCAGTAAAATGAAAAAAATCAAAGTTATCGTATTTAGTATATTAGCCATATTATTAGTTTTAGTCATGGCCGAAAAGAATAGAATATTATCAAGTGATACTGCGCCAAAACAAATGGAAGAAGACACTATGACAAGTAAACAAGATGAAGTTCAAATAAAGGGAAACAATAACGTTGAAAATACGACTGAAAATAAGAGTGCTGAAAATACGAAGGAAGATAATGAGGATGTAAAGCCCACAGAAGAAAATCAGAATGAAACAACAACGGAAGAAAAACAGGACGAAAAAGTAACAGAGGATAAGCAGGAGGAACAGACAACAGATAAGCAGAATGAAAAGACGACAGAAAATAAACAGGACGAGAATGTAACAGAAGAAAATCAGGAAGAAAAGACTACAAAAGATACAAAAGATGAAAAAGTAACAGAAGATAAAGCGGTTGAAAAACCAACAGAGGAAAATAAGAGTAACAATGCAACAGAAAATAAAAAGAATGAAAAAACCGTTTATCTTACTTTCGATGATGGACCAACTGCTTCAACTTTAGAAATTTTGGATATCCTCGACAAGTACAAGGTTAAAGCAACATTCTTTATGTTAGAACCTGGAATGAAGGCTTTTCCTGACGCAGTAAAACGGACTGTGAAGGATGGGCATGGAGTTGGTTTGCATGGTGTTACACATGATGTCAGTAAATTTTATCAATCACCAGAATCGGCTTTAAAGGAAATGCAAACTGCTCAAGAAACATTACTTAGCATAACAGGTGTTAAAACAAATCTAATCCGCACACCTTATGGCAGCATCCCTTATTTAACAGATTCATTTAGAAAGGTGTTAAGCGATAATAAATTTATGCTATGGGATTGGAATGTGGATAGTGATGATTGGAGTGCTTCTAATAAAAACTATGTCCAAGACGTCATTGATCAGTTAAAAACGTTAGATCCATCTAAACATGCGCCAATAATTTTAATGCATGACCGCAGTGGAACTGTCGAACAACTCCCTGATTTATTAAATTATTTACAAAAAAACAACTATCAAACAGAAATAATTGATAACGAGCTTGAGTCATATAGTTTTGAGTGCCATGATCGTTGTTATCCACATAATGGCAGCAAAGCACAATAATAATATCATTCTTTCGGTTTGAATTTTAAATGCTTATAAAGCCACTACCTCTTTGAGGTAGTGTTTTTTTGCTGTTAGTAATGGAGTTGCTAAAAAGGAAATGGAAAGAAATTTGCTTTGTAATACTTATAAATCCATTGTGTAATGAGTGAAATGGGCATCTAACTATTTTTTGTTATTTTAAAAGCTCCCATTGACTCCTCTGCTACTCGGTGCTACAATGTAGTTGTAATCAGTAATACTGAATAGCTAACTAAATGCTGTTCGGTATCATTTTTAATTTAGTACTAAGTAACACTGAATATAAGTCGTACAAAATAGAGGAGGCGCTGAACATCGAAAATTTAACTGAAATGCTTAAGGGTTCTTTGGAGGGCTGTGTGTTGGAAATCATCAGCCGTAAAGAAACCTATGGCTACGAAATTACCCGTCGCTTAAATGAGCTTGGGTTTACTGAGGTTGTGGAAGGGACAGTCTACACCATTCTTGTTCGACTCGAGAAGAAAAATCTAGTGAACATAGAAAAGAAACCATCTGATATGGGACCGCCGCGAAAGTTTTATTCACTTAATGAGGCTGGGCGGCAAGAGCTTGAATTATTTTGGAAAAAGTGGGATTTCGTATCTTCAAAAATTGGTGTCTTAAAGTCAACATAGCATCATGAGATATGCTGCTGATTAGTATCGAAATGGTTAATTAGCCTTAAAACAAGGAGGAAAATAAAATGTTGGAAATGTTTAAAAAAATGCTTGGTGATAAAAAAGAATATAAGATGATGATGGCACGAGTTGAGGCATTGCCAGAGAACTACCAGTTTGTGTTTAAGAAAATCCAAAACTATATGTGGCAATTCTCAGCAGGCAACGGAATGGATATGCTGCGTATTCAGTATGAATTAATAGATTTATTCGAAGGTGGTGCAGCAGAAGGCAGACAAGTGCTGGAGATAACTGGTGAAGATGTCGCCGCATTTGCTGACGAGCTTGTCGCAAACGCTAAAACATATGTTGCTAAGTACCGTGAAGATTTGAATAAGAGTATCAAAGATGAATTGGGTAAAAAGTGAAATGGAATAGACTAAATACAGACTGAATAGCTGGTATTATTGTCGCTCGTTATTCAGTTATATTTTTATTCTGGTACTAAGTAATACTGAATATTAGTCAGACTATATAGCTAGTTCTAAAATTATTCTTTAGGAGGCAAAAAAATGAGCAATCCAATAATTTCTGTTTCAGGGCTTAAGAAATCCTTTAAAGACAAAGCGGTTTTAAAAGGGGTAAATTTTGAAGTCCAGCGTGGTGAAATTTTTGCACTGCTTGGCTCAAATGGAGCTGGTAAAACGACAACGGTAAATATTCTGTCAACGCTGCTGAAGCCTGATGGTGGTGAGGTTGCTATATGTGGCAACAATGTTGTGGTTCAACCTGATCTTGTTCGCAAAAGCATTAGTCTGACAGGTCAGTTTTCCGCTTTAGACGGTATGCTGACAGGAAGAGAAAATCTGCTGATGATTGCTAAGCTGCGGAGAGTATCCAATCCAGCACAAGTCGCTGATAACCTTCTTGCAAAATTCAGTCTGCTTGAAGCGGCCAATCTTCGTGCTGACAAATATTCGGGCGGGATGAGGCGCCGGCTTGATATTGCCATGAGCCTGATTGGGAATCCTGAAGTCATTTTTCTCGATGAACCGACAACAGGACTTGATCCTGAAGCACGACTTGAAGTCTGGAATACCGTTAAAGAGCTTGCTGGCGGTGGCACAACGATCTTGCTGACAACCCAGTACTTAGAGGAAGCCGAACAACTGGCAGACCGTATTTCCATTTTGCATGGCGGAAAGATCATCACGACAGGTACCCTAACGGAACTTAAACAGATGTTTCCGAAAGCGGAAGTGGAATACATCGAGAAGCAGCCGACATTAGAGGAAATCTACCTCGCAATCATTAGCAAAAAGGAGGAGAAATAAATGAACAACAATACTGGGGTGCTACTTGGGCGTTTAATGCGAAATATCATGCGTAGCCCTGATACGATTATTACTGTGGCAATTACGCCGATAATGATGATGCTGCTGTTTGTTTACGTATTTGGTGGGGCCATCAAGACAGGTACGGATAACTACGTTAATTATTTATTACCGGGAATTTTGCTGATGGCGATTGCATCTGGTGTCGCTTATACTTCTGTAAGGCTGTTTAATGATGTTAAGAGCGGTTTAATGGCAAGATTTATTACCATGCCTATCAAGCGCTCTTCCGTATTATGGGCTCATGTGTTAACATCACTTGTTTCGAATGCAATTACTGTCGTCGTGGTTATTCTTGTCGCACTTTTAATGGGTTTCCGTACGAGCGCTCATATCGTCGAGTGGCTTGCAGTTGCTGGAATATTAGGTTTATTTACTCTGGCACTAACATGGCTGGCGATTATCCCGGGATTAACGGCAGTTTCAATGGAAGGGGCAACAGCCTATTCCTATCCACTAGTATTCCTGCCCTTTATAAGTTCTGCCTTTGTTCCGACAGAAACGATGCCTACAATTGTTCGGGTGTTCGCAGAGAACCAGCCGGTGACGTCAATCGTGAATAGTATTCGTGCCCTCTTATATGATGGTGTTGTTGGAAATGAAATTTGGATCGCGCTTGCCTGGTGTGTTGGGATAACGATTATAGCTTACGTTTTTGCTAGTAAAGAGTTTAAGCGTAAATTAGGGTAGGTACCTTATCAGATAGTGATTCCTGCATAATATTTAATATTATACAATCCTTGGCCCTTAGAAGACTGTAAAAGGAGTAATATTGGATAAAAATGGTATGGTGGTTTAGAATTAAGGTAGAAGAAGATGTTGTAAGATTTTATTTACTGCTAAATTCAAATAATAATTAAAAGGTGATTTACATGAGTGATTTAGACTTTTCGTATTTTTATGGTCAAAAACTAATAGATGTTGACACAGAAAAGAGGAGATTTCTCCGGCTGATTTTTGAGCATTCTCAGTTATCAGTTGAATGTCCTTGGAGATTAAGAGATAAAGGTGGCATACTTATCGGTGAGTCAGATTGTGTGTCAGCCCCTGATAAATTCTCTAGAAAAAGTTTGGAAAAACTAATTAAGAATAGAAAGATAGTGGAAATTACTTTTTATGAGGAGCTTTTTCTACTTTCCGTTAAGTTAGAGAATGATTTGTACTTCGATTTGTTTCATAATAGTACTTATTTCGAGGGGTGGGTATTGACTGGTGATAACGGACTGGATTTTTTCACTGTTCCTGGAGGAGAAATCTGTTAGCAGAAGAAACATTTAAAACTAAAAGCACATGAATCATTTAAGATGACTTAATAAATTACTAGAAAAAATTATTGGATAATATTTCATTTTTATAAATTATAATGTATAATAATTCATATAAACGGACGTAAGAAGGAATCTTATGAGTTGAAAGAAGTGTTTATGTGAGTTTGTATTTTGCTTATGTTATGGTTGGGCTTGCGATTGCAATGCCGGTAGGAGCAATTACAGTTGAGATGACGAAGCAGGGCTTAAAGAATGGTTTTTTGCATGGATGGGCAGTTGGTATCGGAGGTATGACTGTTGATTTAATCTTGATAATAGCACTGTATTTAGGGTTAGCGAAGATATTAGCAATTCCCTTTATACAAATGCCATTATGGATTGTCGGAGCGATATTTTTATTTTTTCTCGCCTATGATTCTATTAAAAATGCAGATAAGGATATTACCATGGCGGGTGAAAAGGTCAACAAATCCTTTTTCAAAACATATCGCAATGGCCTGCTTGTCGCGGTATCACCGGGGAATTTAGTGTTTTGGGTATCTGTATTTGGAGCTGTGTTAGCAGATTCCTATAAAGGCAGTGAATCAAACAGCTTTATCATTGTCGCATTAGGAATTATTACAGGAATCTTATTGCACGATATTGGTTTGTTAACAATTGTGTCATTTACAAGAAAAATAATGAACCGCCAAATGATTAAATGGACCTCTATTATTGCGGGTATTTTATTGTTTGGATTCGGTTTCTATTTCTTATATGAATTTTATATTGGGATTCAAGCATTATTTTAATCTATAAATGAATGAAATTCTAAAAATATAGCAGAGCAGTGTAATCAGGTGTTTTCCTTAATTGGAGAACGCCTTTTTTTATTTGGTCGGTTTAATTGTGAAGATCTGCCATGTTTTGCTGCAAATGACTAATAGTCCTTCAAATAAAAAATACTCTTGAGGCTGGATGATTAAATGGTTATACTCAAATGTACTTTGTAAGATAGAGACAATAAAGCATAAGGAGGAAACAAAACTTTGTCTCGACAGGGGTTCAGCACAATTTTGCTAAAGACTGCATACCAATGTTTGTTCCCAATGATATCTCTAAATGTAAGCGTTTTATTATATGATTATTTCAGGAGGTAGTTTCAATGATGATTGATAAACGACCTGCACTTTTACTTGAATATCTTTTAAAAGTGAAGAGTACAACTATGAATCAGGTTATCGAGCAAACTCAATTATCCAAACGGCAAATTGCCTATGATATGGATAAAATCAATTATTGGTTAAAGGAGAAAGAGCTTCCGAGTATTGCGTACAAAGGAATAAATTATATTCAAGTGCCAGAAGAGGTGGTGTTTCATTATAAAAAACAGCAAACAGATAATAAGGAACAAGCAATTTTTTTAACAGAAGAGGAACGTTTAATCTTCATTTATTTCTATTTGTTTATTCGGCAGGAACCTATTTCATCTGTGCACTTAACACAGCTTTTACAGGTTAGTAAAAATACAGTTATATCAGATGTGAAAAAGGCGAATGAAAAAAATCAGCCATCATTGGTCGAAATTCGATATTCCAGGCAGAAGGGCTACCATCTTTCTGGAACAGAGTCTGATAAGAGAATCCTTCTCCAGCATCATGTAGCTAAGATGCTGCAAGTTCCTTATTTTTCAACCATTATTAGTTATTTAGGTACCGACCGAACAAATCCAATTCAGTTAGGTTCCATTCACGGTGCTTTAACCAAAATAGAAAAGGTGTTTGATTTATATTTTGTGGAAGAAAGATTGCATCAATTTGCTTATTTTCTTATCTTCTATTCTTATCGGCTTGAAGAACAGAAATTAATTCAATTTCATCATGATGAAATCGAGTTATTAAAAAATGACCCTATGTGGTTAGTGGCACAGGAGTTATTTCACGTTCTTGACTTAGAGTCAGATGAAAATGAATTATGCTATTTTACGATTCAATTATTGGGTCTCTCATTAGGAAGTTATTCTACTCAAGGTAGCGGGAGGGACTTACTCTTCAACCTATGTGAACAGCTAGTATTTGATTTCGAATACAAAGCAGCCATTGTGTTTGAGAAAAAGGATGAAGTTGTTCAAACCTTGTATCAGCATTTAAAGCCAGCTTACTATCGAATGAAATATCGCATTCCGATAAATAATCCGTTAATCAAACAAATAAAAAATGAGCATAACGAGCTTTATACCATTGTGCAGGAGTTGATCCAGCCGATTGGCTTGCTATTAGGAATAAATATTCCCGAGGAAGAAATCGGTTTTATTACGATTCATTTTGGCGCATTATTAGCAAAACCAAAGCAAGTCATGCCGAAGAAAAAACGGGCGATTGTCGTATGTCCAAGTGGTGTTAGCTCGTCGTTAATGGTAAGACATCTTGTCGAGTCGCTTTTCTCAGAGATTACTGTCGAAAAAACCTTATCGTTACAAGGATACCAAAAAGAGGATGTTAATCAATACGATCTTGTTTTTTCGACAGTAGAGATCGAGTCAAAGCTGCCTTGCTTTTATGTTAAGCCATTAATGACGCCAAATGAAAAGAACAGCTTAGTTAATGCAGTATATCAGCAGCTTTTTAATATACAATACCACGATATATCTTTGAAAGAGCTTGTCCAAACAATTGGGCGGCATGCAAATATATATGATGAAAAGGGATTAACAAGTGCTTTAAGTCAACTAACTTTTCATAAAAAAACAGATATTCAAAGGAGGAGGAACCAACCTGTGTTAAGCGATTTATTAAAAGAAGATACAATTCAACTTGTCGAACAACTGCCCGATTGGGAGGAAGCTTTAAAATTTGCAGCAAATCCGTTGCTAGAAAAAGGCACAATTGAGTCCTCTTATATAGAAGCGATGATTGCCAATATTAAAACATTAGGTCCATATGTAGTACTTGGTCCGGAAGTTGCCATCCCGCATGCACGGCCGGAAATGGGAGTGAATCAAGTAGGGATGAGCTTTCTTAAGCTTAATGAGCCTGTATATATTTTAAATGATGAAAGGTACCCTGTCCGCTTGTTTTTCTGTATTGCGGCTAGCGATAATACCACACATCTTAAAGCACTTTCGCAATTGACGAAGCTGCTGAGCGATAAAAATAATATTGAAATATTAAAGGAAACAGAGTCAGTCGAGAGCATTCTTCAGTTATTCGAGCTATATTCGGAAGCGGTTTAATAAAAACAAACATTAGGAGGAATTACGATGAAAATATTAGCAATCTGTGGAACAGGATTAGGAAGCAGTTTTATGTTGGAGATGAACGTGCAGCAAATTTTGACAGAGCTTGGGATCAATGGGATTGAGGTAGATCATTGTGACCTTAGCTCAGCAACGCCAGATTCAGCAGATCTGTTTATAGCGGCAAAGGACATTGCCACAGGAATGGGCCATTTAGGTGAGGTTATTGTCATTGATAGCATCATAGATATGGATGGGCTACGGGCGAAACTACAAGAAGTCTTGCAACAAAAGGGCTTGCTGTAACTATTCAAATTGCTAATTTAGCTGAACTATAAGGAGGCATATATGATGGGTGAAAGAATTCTCAAATTGATGATGGATATTTTGAGCCAACCAGCTGTCTTAATTGCATTAATTTCATTAGTAGGACTTATTATACAGAAAAAACCAACAAGTGAAATCGTGAAGGGGACAACTAAAACGTTTCTTGGCTTTCTTGTCATTTCAGCAGGCGCTGGAATCATAACTCAGTCGCTCGATCCGTTTGGAAAGATGTTTCAGCACGCCTTTAATGTAACAGGTGTTGTTCCGAATAACGAGGCGATTGTTGCAGTGGCACTTAACGAATTTGGCAGTACGACAGCCTTTATTATGTTCTTTGGCATGATTGCCAACATTTTAATTGCAAGGTTTACAAGGTTGAAATATATCTTTTTAACTGGTCATCATACATTATATATGGCATGTATGCTCGCTGTTATCTTAGTCGTTTCTGGTTTAAAAGGAATTCCCCTCATTATTATTGGTTCCCTTGCTCTAGGTTTAATCATGGCAGTGTTTCCTGCGATTTGTCAGCCGATTATGCGGAAAATTACAGGCAACAATAATGTTGGATTTGGCCATTTTTCGAGCTTAGGCTATGTTGCATCTGGTCTTATTGGAAAGCTTGTTGGAAAAGGATCGCGTTCAACAGAAGAGATTAACTTTCCAAAAGGATTAGGCTTCCTGCGCGATAGTTCTGTGACTATATCGTTAACGATGGTAATTCTTTATGTAATCATTGCGCTTTTTGCTGGTCCTTCCTATGTAGAGCAGGAACTAAGTAATGGCAGTCATTATCTTGTTTTCTCTGTTATTCAAGGTGTTACTTTTGCAGCAGGAGTATTTATCATCCTTTCAGGAGTTCGTCTTGTTTTAGCAGAAATCGTCCCAGCGTTTAAAGGGATTTCTACTAAACTAGTTCCGAATTCTAAGCCTGCCCTTGATTGTCCAATTGTGTTTCCATATGCACCAAATGCAGTGCTAATTGGATTCTTTTCAAGCTTTGCTGGCGGTATTGTCGGGATGGTCATTCTTGCTCTAACAGGCTCTGTTATCATCTTGCCAGGTGTAGTCCCGCATTTCTTTACTGGTGCAACAGCCGGTGTTTTTGGAAATGCAACAGGTGGGGTGCACGGAGCTACGGTCGGTTCTTTTGTTAATGGATTATTAATCACCTTCCTGCCTGTATTCTTAATGCCTGTACTTGGAGATTTAGGCTTCGTTAGCACAACATTTTCTGATGCTGACTTCGCCGTATCTGGAGTTGTTCTTGGAAATGTCGCTAAATCATTTGGCGCTACTGGTGTTACCATTACGGTTGTTGGTCTTGTCTTACTTGCTGTGGTATTTGGCTTTTTTAAGAAAAACAAAGACAGCAATAACTCACAAAAGCTTGGTGTTTAATGCTAAGAAGTTAAGAATCGCAAAGGGCTTTTGATGAATCTTTGATCAAGCAGGTCATTTGTTTACAAGAAGGAGGAATAAGCATGAGTGAGGATATACAGAAGTTGGAGCTTTTCCGAGATGAGATACGCTTAAAAACATTAAAAGAGTTAAACCATTTGGGTTTTGGCCATTATGGCGGAAGCTTGTCCATTGTTGAAACGTTGGCCGTATTATATGGAGAAGTGATGAGGATAGATCCTGAAAATCCAAACTGGGATGAGCGAGATTATTTTATTCTATCAAAAGGCCATGGTGGACCGAGTTTATATGCAACCTTAGCGGCAAAAGGCTATTTCCCTGAAGAGCTTTTGTATACGCTAAATCAAAATGGAACGAAGCTGCCTTCACATCCAGACAAAAATTTAACACCAGGTGTTGATATGACAACAGGCTCTCTCGGGCAAGGAATCTCAGCGGCTGTTGGAGTAGCTCTGTCTCATAAACTAGCTAATAAAGGCAACTACACGTATTGCATTGTGGGAGATGGCGAATTAAACGAAGGACAGTGCTGGGAGGCATTTCAATTTGCAGCACATCATAAGCTGAATCAGCTTGTAGTATTTGTGGATGATAATAAAAAACAGCTAGACGGATTAACGAAGGATATTATTGATCCACTGGATTTCGTAGAGAAATTTAATGCCTTTGGTTTTTATGCCATGCAAATCGACGGTGCCTCTGTAAAAGAAATCTATGAAGCAATCGAAAAAGGAAAAGCGCAAAATGATAAGCCGATTGCGATTATTTTAGATACAGTCAAAGGGCAAGGAGTGCCTTATTTAGAGGAGAAGGCTGATAACCATCATATCCGTCCAAGTGAAGCAGATGAAGCAGCAATTTTAAGTGCAGTTGCAGAATTAGAAATGAAACTTGAAAAGGGTGTGAACTGATGATCACAGCATCTAAAAACTATGAATTAGAAAGCGTAGAAATGCGCCAGGTGTATGCTAATACTCTAATGGAAATGGCTAAGGCGAATCCACAGGTAATTGGCTTAGAAGCAGATTTAATGAGCGCCATTTCAACGAATAAAATTATCAAGGAAATACCAAATCAAATAATCAATACTGGAATTATGGAAGCGAATATGATGGGAGTTGCCGCCGGCTTATCGTTAACAGGCAGAATTCCCTTTGTGCATACATTTGGTCAATTTGCTACTCGTCGTGCCTTCGATCAACTGTTCATTTCAGGTGCTTATGCTAAAACGAATATAAAAATATTAGGATCTGATTCAGGAGTAACGGCAGAGCATAATGGTGGTACACATATGGCTTTTGAAGATATCGGTCTAGTCAGGCTCATTCCAAATTGTCATGTTTATGAAGTAAGTGATTCTACTATGCTGCGCTACCTGCTTCAAAAGGTGGAAAAAGAGCATGGTATCCATTATATCCGCACCATCCGCAAAAACGCGGTAAAGCTTTACCCAGAAAATGAAGTCTTCGAAGCGGGAAAAGGGAAGCTTCTTCGTGAAGGGGAGGATGTAACGATTATTGCGAGCGGTATTATGGTGGCTGAATCATTAAAGGCAGCAGACATCCTTCAGCAAGAGGGAATCAAAGCAGCAGTTATTGATATGTTCACAATTAAACCAATTGATAAAGACTTAATTGTTAAGTACGCTCAAAAAACAAAAGCAATTGTTACTGCAGAAAATCATAATGTAATCGGCGGGCTAGGAAGTGCTGTGGCAGAGGTCTTAAGCGAGCACTGCCCAACACCAATGAAACGAATTGGCGTCAAAGAGCAATTCGGCCAGGTTGGTAAGCTTGAATATTTAAAAGCCTTTTATCAGTTAACAGCAAAGGATATTGCTAGTGCTGTTGAAGAAGTTGTTGAGTTAAAGAAAGATTAATAGTGGCTGTAAGTTGAATATGGATAAGCCCTCTTCTTTATACGGAAGAGGGCTTATCCTGTAATTTGGCTAAACAAGAACAAACGTTTCTGTTTTTATTATTTTATGGTATAGTTGAAATAATATTATTTCATCTTTTTCGGATATTGAGAGAAATGTGATTTACCTAAAAATTAGAGGTAAATGGTAGACGGCTTGTTTAATTGGTTTAGTTATTAAGTTAATTGGAAGAGAAAATTATAAGTGAAAATAAGGAGCACAAAGCAGTGAATGAATTTTATCGGGCACTAACCTTTGTTAACGAAAACTTTTATGCACCAAATCACTTAATGATAGAAGATATTTGTGAAGAAGCTCAAAATTCAGAGTACGGTGCAGGTACATTTCAGCTTAATACAAAATCAGTTAGATTTAGAGTCGCAAAGACAACACCAACAAAGATAGGCCAGTTTGTTGCCTTTTGGGAAAAAGATGAGGCAAATAAAAACCAAGCCTATTCCTATGAGCAGGCTCCCGATTTATTAATTATTAATACATTTACAACTAATAGATTTGGACAATTTATATTTCCAAAGGACGCCCTTCTTAAGCAAAAAATCCTCAAAACTGCCACAACAAACGGAAAAATGGCAATAAGAGTTTACCCTAGCTGGGATAAACCTGTCAGCAAACAAGCTATAAAAACACAATCATGGCAATTAGAATATTTTATTGAGTTGTCGCAAGATATACCAAATCATGAGTTTATGAGGCTATTTGGTCATTAAATGTATCGGCTAATAGCTTTGTACCTTTGGTTTTGGTCTAGCTATCTATATTTGGAAGAATTTCGTATGAATATAAAGATTTTAATAGTGTCAGAACAAATAATTTTATAGATGCTGCCATCATGCTGAAAATCACGAAGGATGAATCTATATAGTTAGCGTGGCTCATGCAAAAAGGGGTCTGCATCATGTTAAACAGACCCTTTTTGCATTACCTTTGTTGGTTTTTTTAAATACTTGTGGAACTAGAAGCAGTATTTATATCACTTTTGCTTTTATGCGACCAAACAACTACTGGTATAAGTACCAGTGATAAAATGGCCCCAATAATGGACAGTGTTGCATAACTGGAATGAGCGACAACCATTCCTGATAACGCTCCGCCGGAAGCCCCGGATAATGCTACTAAGACATCAACAGAACCTTGTGTCTTTGCACGAATAGAAGGATGAGTTGAATCGATTATGAGAGCTGTACCACTTATTAAACCAAAGTTCCAGCCAAGTCCAAGCAGTACTAATGCCAAGATAAGCATTGTCATTGAGCTTGGCGGAGCAAAAGCTGCTACAATACCAGAAGCGAGAAGGGTAGCACCAGAGACTGAGGCCATCGCAATGCGCCCGATTTTATCAACTAGGATGCCTGTCACAATAGAAGGGAAGTACATAGCACCAATATGGAATCCTATAACCAATCCTACCTCGCTTAGTCCATGACCATGGTGCTGCATGTGTATTGGTGTCATGGTCATAATGGCTACCATCACTAGTTGGGTCAGCACCATAATGGTAGCCCCCACGATTGTTCCTCGTTTGTTCAATTTAGAACTATCTTGATATGATTTTAAACCAGTTGTATCAGCTTTCCTTTGAGCATTTGCTAAAGCTGTCGCAACAATTAACGGATCTGGACGAAGAAAGATTAAGAGAACTAATCCAGCTAAGATAAATGCCGTTCCTGATAATATAAAGGGACCAGCCAGTGTTGGTACGCCAATCGAATTAGCAAATTCCCCCATAACATTAACCAAATTAGGACCTGCTACAGCTCCAAAGGTTGTTGACACCAAGGCCATGCTTGCTGCAGTCGCACGCTGCTTCGATGTAGCCAAATCGGTTCCTGCATAGCGGGCTTGCAAATTGGAAGCAGTACCTGCCCCGTAAATAAGAAGGGAAATAAAGAAAAGGGTTAGGCTGCTGAACAGGGTAGCGAGAATTATTCCGATTGCTCCAAGGCCGCCTGCAAGAAACCCGCCTGCCAATCCTGCTCTCCGGCCAAAACGCTGAGAAGACCGACCTATGAGTAAGGCAGCACCTGCAGATCCTAAAGTGAGTAGCGCAGTGGGGATTCCTGATACACTGTCTGTTCCAAGCATATCCTGGGCGATTAACGCGCCAACCGTTACCCCGGCTGCCAGTCCGGCTCCCCCAAGCATTTGTGAAAAAACTACGACTTTTAATGTTTTTGCATAGAGCTGTTTTTGTTTATCAGGTGAATCTATATATTCTTGCAACCAAGCAGATTGCTGTTTTGCTTGAATAGTATCCTTTGTATTAACATTCATAAACAGTACCTCATATTTTATGATTTATTTTTAGTCAGCTAACAATCTTAAATTAAAAATACTTAAGCTAATGATTATGCTGTTTTAAAAGCAGTAATGAAGAAGAAGCTCATAATTATTTACAAAATAATCTTGAGCTTCTTATATTTAAAACTTAAAAAATGTAGGATTCGCCATCATCTGGAACTAAAATATGATCGGATATTCCTTTGTCATTAATAAAGGTTTTTAACTCTGCTCTTGCTAACCCCCAATGGTTAACTGCTTCCATATGAACAGAAATAATTTTAGATTGTGGGGCTGCTTTATACATTTCGTAAATATCATCTTTACCCATGATAAGAGAACCAAACCCTATTATCTGATTATCTCCACCGTTAACAACGATAATATCAGGTTTATGTGTATCGAGTTCTTGTTGAATACCATTATACCAGACAGTGTCACCTGCTATATATAGAGTTTTTTCAGTAGGCTGCTTCAATACAACACCACAAACCTCACCCATCAATTCTAAAAGCTTTTCTCCTCTGCCGTGTTCCCCCGTTGTTTTTATCAATTGAATACCTTCAAATACTGTATCTTTTGTTAACACTTCTACCTCTTGAAAACCAAAGCTTTTCACTTGTTCAGCATCATTTTGGTTCTGTACAAACATTTTTATCTCCTTTGGCAAAAGTTCCTTAGCAGCATCATCAAAATGGTCTAAATGAAGATGTGTTAGGATAATGGCATCTACTCCACTGATAATATCGTTAACAGACATCGGTAAATCTACAGAAGGATTTCCTTGGTCCTGTCTAATTGTATTTGGAAATGCTGGATAGGTATTTTTCTTTGCTAGCATTGGGTCAATTAAGATTTTTTTCCCTGCATATTCCACTATAATAGTTGCATTTCGGATTTGTGTAATTTTCATGATAATAACTCCTTTTCTTTAAGCTACATATAGTTTATATTTTTGATAAACCTAAATACACAGATAAAATCAGGTCTTTTAGTCGTTTAACTTGATTTATGAAAGGATTTTATAAATGTTAGATCAAACAGATAAGCTTATCCTAGAAGAATTATCAAATAACAGCCGAATTACAATGAAAGAATTAGGCGAGCGAGTCCATTTAACTGGTCAAGCAGCAGCAGCCAGAGTCGCTAAATTAGAGGATAATGGAGTTATCGAAAAATATACCATCCAAGTGAATCAAAAGGAATTAGGCTGCTGGGTGCATGCCTGGATTACAATTTTTACAAAAAGTACATCGCATCAGCCTTATCTTTCTTTTATAGCAGAACAAAAAAACTATGTATTAACGAATTACAAAATCAGCGGAGATGGTTGTTATCTTTTAGAAAGCAGATTTCCCTCCAATGAAGTACTAGATCAGTTTTTAACAGATTTAAATAAGCATGTAAATTATAAAGTTTCCATTGTAATTAATAAGTTGTAGCAGGACATGAATATAAGTAGCGCTATCTAACTTATAAAGCAAATACATTGTTGGATGCTATTCTTTAACTGTATAAATTGCCGCCGTTTAATTGTCTAAGTAGCGCTAGAAATTTCATGGACTTTCTTTTCTAGGGGAAAGGAAAAGGACAGGAGAATTATATGTTACTTCACCGGTCTTTGCTAAGTTAATCAAAAAGTATATCTTCTATTGTCTCAAGAGCAATCTTTTCATCAATTCCATCTGCGCAAATACTAAAATATGCACCAGGTAGAATATATAAAGACAAAATATCCATGATAGAATCAGGAGACTTTCTTATATAAACAGAATTTCCTTGATATGTAATTAATAGCTTAGCGTTGAACATAGAGGAGGCATTTGATAAATAACTTGCTTGACGAGCAAAACCAGTATTAGCATGTAACTTAAATGTTTTTTTTATCATGTAAATCTTCCTTTATGTATAGATCAGCTTTTAATTTGCCTAGAAAACATAGATTAAGTCTATGTTTTCTAGGATGGATTATTAGATTAAACTTCTAGAAAGTTCGTCTTTAACGACAATTCCTTCCGCTTCTAACTCAGCAATTTTATCGGAAAATTGCGGGAGATAGTTTTTGTGTGCGATTAACAATTCATCTAATACACGTTTAGCTGTTTCTCCGCTAGGAATAAGGGGGTTAATGGTAAAAGCTTGTAATGCTAAGCCGTAATCACCAGTAACTGCTGCTTCTTCTACACATAGTTCCATATTCTTCATTACTTGCAGCCAGCCTTTTTCAGCAGGTTGAAATTTGCCAAAAGCAATAGGTCTTGCTCCTGCAGAACCAATATATGCTGAAACCTCCACAACATCATCTGGATCTAAATCAGGAACAGCACCGTTATTTTTAGTGGAAACTACCATGTGCGTATTTTTATTCGCATAAATCGATGCAATTGTTTCACAAGCAGCATCTGAATAGTATGCTCCACCACGTTTTGCTAATTGTTCAGGCTTTTCGTCTAAATTAGGATCCTTATACAAATCAAATAGCTCTGCTTCTGTCTTTTTAACTTGTTGTGCTCTTGTACCAATCTCTGGGTCATTATATTCTTCAAGCATATGATTTAACATCTCATCATATCGATAATAGTAACGGTGGTAGCCGCAAGGAATTAAATTCATTTGTTTTAGTTGCTCTTTGAAAAACGAGATGTCGAATATATTTGTTGGAGTTCCATTTTCATTTTCGTATAATTTGTCAATAATTTGTGATGTCACGTCATTTCCATTAGTATCTTGTACTTTATGCCAGTGAAAATGGTTTAAGCCTGCGAAAGAGTAGACAAGCTCATCTAATGTCTTTCCAATCAATTTTGGTTCTGCCATCATAGCCATAACCGGTACGTTGCACAAACCAATAACCTTCTCCCATTTACCGTAGCGAATAATTGCATCTGTCACCATACCACTTGGATTAGCAAAGTTAATTAACCACGCATTTGGGCATAATTCTTTCATATCTTCGACAATGCTTAGTATGATTGGAATTGTTCGGAAGGCTTTTAGAATACCGCCAGCTCCGTTTGTTTCTTGTCCTACCATTCCATGAGATAAAGGAATTCTTTCATCTTTAATCCGTGCATTCAATAAACCAACTCTAAATTGTGTCGTAACAAAATCTGCCTCTTTTAGTGCCTCACGCCGGTCTAATGTTAAATGAACTTTTACATCATATGGAGAAGCATCCCACATTCTTTGAGCCATCTCACCAACAATCTGAAGTTTTTCTTTTCCTTCCTCCACATCAACGAGCCACATTTCTCTAATTGGCAATTCGTCATATCTTTTAATAAAACCTTCCATTAGTTCAGGAGTATAGCTGCTGCCTCCACCTATAGTTACAATTTTTATGCCTTTAGCCATCAATCTTTCCCTCCAAAATAGGTAAATATATTTACATATAGTTAAAAAGTTTGTAAATTTAAATCAAAGAGGAAATCAGTAGGTCATTTCCTTCTTGTTATTTGTAGTATAAAATAAGTAGATTTATTAACAATAGGTTTAGAGATAAATCATTTGGTATTTACATTTTTGTTTACAAAATATATGTTTAAATGTAAATGTGATTTACAAGTGGAAAAGATGATGGAGTTGATTAAATATGTTATTGACAGAAAAAATGCGGGAGGATATGTTTTCTTCATCTGAACGAGCAATAATTACTTATATATTTGAACAGAGGGAGCAGATAAAAGATAAAACAACACAAGAAATTTCGAAGGAAACGTACACTCATCCGTCTACCTTAATCAGGATCGCAAAGAAGTTGGGGTATAGTGGTTGGATTGAATTGAAACAAGTCTTTCTAGAAGAGATAGAGTATTTAAACAGTCATTATTCAAATGTAGATGCTAATTATCCTTTTGAGGCACAGGATAATATCATGACTGTTGCAAGTAAAATGGCATTACTGAATCAGACAACCATTAGTGATACTTTGTCTCTTATAAATTATGAAGATTTGCAAAAAGCAACTAAAATGTTGGAAAAAGCAGCACATATTAAAGTTTTTTCTGTCTATCATAATTTAATGATTTGTCATGACTTTAAAGCGAAGATGAATCGGATTGGGAAATACGTTAGTCTTTGTACTATTGATCCCCATTTTGAAGCAGCAAACTCTTCAGTGGATAATTGTGCAATAGTTATCTCCTATAGTGGAGAAAGTGAAAATACCGTTGAACTATTACCATTTTTAAAGGAAAAGCGGGTTCCTATCCTTGCTATAACAAGTATTGGCGAAAATACTTTAACTAAATATGCTGATTGCATTTTAAGGATAACAACAAGAGAAAGATTGTATTCCAAAATTGACAGCTTTACCACAAACGAATCAATTAATTTTTTATTAAATGTCCTTTATGCTTGTGTTTTTTCATTAAATTACGAGCATAACCTTGAAAATAAAATTCATATCTCTAAATATTTTGATCACAGAAAAAGTTCGAATAAAGTTATGAAAGAGGGAAGACTAGATCTTGTTGATGAATAGATAAAATAATTAAATAACCATCATTCTAGCAAAAGTTGATAGACAAAGATTGAGGACTTGGCCTGTAATTGGCTCGGTCCTCTATTTTTGCCCCTTTTTATTTTTTAACGATTTACTTGAAAAGAATAACATAAACTAAAAACATATTAAATTATCTGAGTTAAATTGTTGGTTATTTAAAATAACCTATGTTATTATTAATTTGAGATATCTTAATTAAATACATTTAAAGGGGATTTGAAAATGAATTTTAAAGATAAAGTTATTATAGTTACTGGAGCAGCTGGCGGTATCGGGAAAGAAGTAGTGAAAAAAGTAGTTAGTGGCGGGGCAAAGGTAGTACTAGTCGATTTAAACAAAGAAGCAATTGAAGCAGTACAATCAGAGCTTCAATTAACTCAAAATAACAGTTTAGTTGTACAAACTGACGTTTCAAATGAAGAGAATGTTAAAAATTATGTTGATCAAACAATAGCTAAATTTGGTCGAATTGATGGTTTCGTAAATAATGCAGGCGTTGAAGGTCCAGCTAAACTAATTGAAGAAATAACAGAAAAAGACTTTGATTTTGTATATGGTATTAATGTGAAGGGTGTGCTATTTGGTCTTAAATATGTATTGCCTGTGATGAAACAGCAGAATGCTGGTTCCATTGTTAATACATCTTCTGTAGCTGGGTTAACTGGAGCACCAAGTATGGGATTATATAATTCTTCTAAACATGCTGTAATGGGTATTAATAAAGTAGCAGCTTTAGAAGCAGCAACTTATAATGTGCGTGTGAATACTGTTAATCCAGGTGTCATTAATACACAAATGATGCGTAATATTGAATCAAATGTGTCAGAAGACGCTGAGGCAGCAAAACATGCCTACAATGATGCAGTTCCAATGAAGCGATATGGTGAACCTGAAGAAGTAGCAAATGTTATTGCGTTTTTAATCTCTGATGAATCTACTTACATTACTTCATCTTCCTATACTATTGATGGTGGTTTATATAACGTTTAATAAATATCGGGAAAATCACGCGAAAAAGGAGTAGTTTTTTTACTCCTTTTTGCGTGAGAAATTTTACTTGATGCGAAGTTCATCTGAAGCGGTAACAAATGAAAGACAAGAGAAGAAATTAAACTATTAATGCTTCATAAATGAAGCAAATAAACAAGGTGGTTTGAATAGTAAGTTTCTATTACATATCAATAAACTTTTAATGGTCGATATTTAATCCTACTATTCATAGTGAATATTATGAATTTATCTTTTTCATTCTTAAAGATATATGATATATTAGTAAAAAACAGGGAACAGAGTGATAGAATGTTAAAGGATTTCTTATTAGATAACTCGGAAAAAAATAATATTAAGAAACAAATTTATAAATATATTCACTTACACAGAAGGATATCTAAAATTGCACTCTTGCAAGCTTTTAATTTACCTCAAACTACCTTGACAAGAATAATTTACGACTTACAGGATAAAGGATTTATTTATAATGATGGAACCGGAGAACCTTCAGGTGGAAGACCACCTACGTATTATGCAATTGTTCCTAATGCCGCCTATGTAATAGGAATTGATATATCTAGAACTCATGTAACAGCTATTTTAACAAATATATTATTTGAAGAAGTAGAAAAGATTCAATATAAATTACATGCAATAGATACTCCAGAAAAGGTAATACCTAAGTTGATTTTTGATTTAAAAAACTTATTAATAAAGTATAAGATTAAAGATAAAGCTTTACTAGGTATTGGAATAGGATCTGTAGGGCCGCTTGATAGGGAAAAAGGAATAATTTTAAATCCAGATAGTTTTGTTGCAACTGAATGGAATAATGTAGCTATAGTCGAAATGCTTAATAAGGAATTTTCTTTACCAATTACTTTAAATAATGGAGCAAATACAGCTGCCTATGCTGAATATTATTTAAATAGTTTGTTAAATGACTCTATTTTATTCTGTATTAATGGTTATGGTGTGCGAACAGGTTTTTTAGAAAGTGGTGTACCAGGTAATAATCAAGCAGGCGATTCAAGTGCAGCTGGACATATTGTGATTGATATTAATGGAAAAGACTGTATTTGTGGGAAAAAAGGCTGCTTAGCTGCTTACACAACATATAAATCTTTATTGGATGAGATTGTAGCGAAAAAAGATATCTCGCTATTAACAATTGAGGATAACGCCTTTGATTTTATTATGAAGTTATTAAAAAATAATGATTTAGAAGTACAAGAGCTAGTATTGCAATCAGCTTATTACTACGGTGTAGGTATAAGTAATATGATTAATATCTTGCATCCAAGCAAAGTATTTCTGCATGGTAAGTTGATTTATCAGTACCCTGCTTATTATGAAAAAGTGGTACAAACAATAAAGGAAAATATAAACATCACCTCTAATATAATCATTCAAAAAAGTAAATTAGGAGAGAAATCGGTTGCATTAGGTGGCGCTATTGAGATATATAATGCGTATTTTAAATAGCTTTATAAGTATTAGACATAAAAGGCACCCAATTGTTTTATGGTAAATTTAACAATTGTTCGGTGTCTTATTATTTTATTATAACAATTTCTAAATGATAGCATGCCTGAAGTATTTAAAATCATATATATACATAAACAATTGATGCTTTTCCTAACACACCTTTTGTCCGAATTGGATAAAAGGTGTGTTATTATGGAATAAAAAAAGGAATTTATTTTAAAAATTACGGGGACATAATATATAAATAGGAAGGGGAGAAGAGACGCTATGCAACTTGAGAACCTAATTAATGAAAGATATAGTTCGTTCAGTGAAGGTGAACTTGCCATTGCAGGATATATACTTAAAAATAAAGAAATCATTCATCAGTTAAGCATAAACCAACTTGCATCTAAAAGTTTAACATCTAAATCATCTGTGTTAAGATTTGCTCAAAAATTAGGATTTTCAGGATTTACAGAATTAAAAAACTTTATGAAATGGGGAAACTACTTTTCTCAAAATCCAGATGTAAAAAGTAATTTGGGTGAGCAAATAGTGAAGAGTGTCACTAACACAGTAGAGATTCTAAAAAATCAAAGCATGCTTGAAATATTTCAAACGATTGAAAATAGCGAACATATATATATTATTGGCACAGGTTGGGCCCAACAAAATCAAGCCTCAGAAATGCAGAGAATGTTTTTGGGGATTGGCAAAGAAATGCAAGTTCTCCCATTTGGGCATACTAGTCTCTATCAAATTATGATTGAGAGAATGTGCGAGAAGGATTTGCTGATTGTATTTTCAGGCTCAGGTAATAATCCGGTGTTAAAGGAAGCTTTGACAACTCCTATCCTTAAAAACGTTAAAATACTGGGAATCACTGCAAATGCTAACAATTGGTTAATGGATCACTCTACATTTAGTCTTTATGCAAATATTGACTCACCTACAACTGTAACTAGTATATATTCTTTATATAGCCCTATTCATGTAATTATTGAAATGTTGGTTTATAGCTATGTAGAATATCTTAATGGAAAATAAATCCTACCACACATATTGCATTAAGAACCCTTGCCTATTGGCAAGGGTTCTTATCTTTTTTTAGATAGTTAACACTTTCCCAAAACGATGAAGCGCTTTCCCAATGTGTCTGAAAAGAGTCCTAAAGTAGCTGTTATAACTTATAATACGTAAAGAGGGCGCTTTCATAGTTTGTTTTTTTCTTTAACACTATTTATACAAAGGAAAGATGATTAAACAGTAAATGTATGTGTGCAAGATAGTCTTATTATAATATAGGCCATAATTACAGTACTTGTATAACAAAGTTAATTTAGGGACTTAAATTATCTAGAAAAAGGTTTTGTCTCAGCAGTAAATTAAGGGGAGGCAGGGAAAATATGAAATACGAACAGTTAGCAAAAGACATCATTGAAAATGTCGGGGGAAAAGAGAATGTTAACAGTGTTGTGCATTGTATAACTCGGTTACGATTTAAGTTAAAGGATGAAGGCAAAGCAAATACAGAGGTTTTAAAAAACATGGATGATGTCATCACGGTTATGAAGAGTGGAGGACAATATCAGGTCGTAATCGGAAATCATGTTCCAGATGTTTATAAAGCAGTCCTTGGAGTTGGAGGATTTGAGTCAAATACATCAGGTTCAGAAAATGTTCAAGAAGAGAGTCAAGGACTATTTAATAAATTTATAGATATTATATCTGGTATTTTTGCGCCTACTTTAGGAGTTCTGGCAGCTACTGGAATGATTAAAGGGTTTAATGCGCTATTTGTTGCTCTTGGTTTGTATGCAAATACAACGGGAACCTATCAAATTTTAAATGCTGTTGGTGATGCATTATTTTACTTTTTCCCTATCTTCTTAGGATATACATCCATGAAGAAATTTGGAGGCAACCATTTTATTGGGATGGCAATAGGTGCTGCGTTAGTTTATCCAACGCTGTCGGGTTTGAGCTCTGGTGATCCGCTTTACACTTTATTTACAGGTACTATTTTTGAATCACCCATTCATATAACTTTTTTAGGTATTCCTGTTATTCTAATGTCTTACTCATCCTCTGTCATTCCTATTATACTTGCGACATATGTAGGAACGAAATTAGAAAAATGGTTTGCTAAAGTAATTCCAGATGTTGTTAAGAATTTTTTGGTACCCTTCTTTACTTTATTAGTAATCGTTCCATTAACGTTCATCGTGATTGGTCCTGTAGCAACCTGGTTAGGTAAGCTTTTAGGTGAAGGAACTCTCTGGGTCTATGATTTAAGTCCAATTCTAACTGGTCTTGTAGTTGGAGGCTTATGGCAGGTATTTGTTATGTTTGGTTTGCACTGGGGATTAGTTCCAATTGCTATTAATAATATTAGTGTTCATGGCAGTGATTATATATTAGCATTTAATTCTGCCACATCAATGGCAACAGCTGGTGTTGTCTTAGGAGTATTAGTTGCTACTAAGCAAAAAAAATATAAAACATTAAGTATACCAGCATTTATATCCGCAATATTTGGAGTTTCAGAACCAGCGCTTTATGGGATTACACTACCGTTAAAAAGACCATTTATTATCACTCTTATAACCTCCTCTATCGGTGGGTGCATAATGGGGATTATGGGGACAAAAGCATATATGATGGGCGGACTTGGTGTGTTTGGTTTACCAACTAAAATTAGTCCTGATGGAATTGATATGGGATTTTGGGGTGCGGTCATTGCGATGGCAGCAAACTTAATCGTTGGGTTTATCTTAACTTATTTCTTCGGAATAGATAAAAAGAAAGAAAAGGAAGAGTTAAAGCAAAACGTAAAAGCTCAGCAAGTGCAAGAAAAGAATGTTCCTACAGATGTAGTTATCTTCAGTCCACTAAAAGGAGAAGTGAAAAATCTATCTGACATAGATGATGCTGCCTTTTCTTCTGGTTTACTTGGGAAAGGAGTTGCGATAACTCCGACTGAAGGGAAATTAATGTCCCCTGTAAGCGGGATAGTTTCAGCAGTATTTCCAACAAAACATGCAATCGGAATTACTACTGATTCTGGAGCAGAAATCCTCATGCATATCGGAATGGATACAGTGCAATTAGGAGGGAAGTTCTTCTCAACTAATATTAAACAAGGAGATAGAGTTGAACAAGGACAGTTATTAATTGAGTTTGATATTGAGAAAATTAAGGAAGCGGGTTATCCGATTGTGACACCGGTTGTAGTAACTAATCAGGATCAGTACAAAGAAATTAAGGTTGCTAACGAACAACCAATAGATTTTGGAGGCAATATAATTTCTTTACATGTATAAGAGTTAAAAGGAGGGGGGACATTACCCCCTTTTTTTCACTAAGTAAAATGTATAGTGGTCACTTTTTCCCAAAGTCGCGGGTAATTTCCCAATCTGTTTAGATTAGCTAAAAAAGAAGCAAAACAATAATATAATGATAACTATAGTAGTGTATAACTATTTTCATTTTGAGAGGAGTAGGAATAAATTGAGAGCAGTAATGTTAATGTTTGATACTTTATCTCGGAATTTTCTTCCGAATTATCATAATGATTGGGTGCATGCTCCTAACTTCAAACGATTGCAGGAAAAAACAGTTACTTTTGATCAATTTTATGGTGGAAGTATGCCATGCATGCCAGCGAGAAGAGAATTGCATACAGGAAATTATAATTTCCTTCACCGTCAATGGGGACCTCTTGAATCATTTGATAAATCAGTTTTCGAAGAGTTACAGAAGAAGGGAGTATACACACATTTAGTAACAGATCATTCCCATTACTTTGAGGATGGTGGAGCTACCTACCATAACCGGTATTCAACATGGGAAGGTTTTAGAGGTCAGGAAGGTGATAGATGGATTGCCAGAGGGGAAGCTTTGCCAAATGAAAATAAACATAAAATGAATAAGCAAGGTTTATCTGTCTTACAGCATTTCGCAAATAGAACTAGACAACAGCGTGAAGAAGATATGTCCAGTGTTCAAACAATTACTGCAGGTCTTGATTTTTTAAAAACACATAAAGAAAAAGACAATTGGTTCTTACAAATTGAATGTTTTGATCCGCATGAACCTTTCTATGTGCCAGAAAAGTACCGGGAAATTTATGATTGTGAGGATAAAAAAGATATACCATACTGGCCGGCATATCAACAGTTAAATGATGGCGACTATGAAGAGGAAGACATAGATGCCCTTCAAAAAGAATATGCTGCCTTAATTAGTATGTGTGATTATCACCTTGGGAAAGTGCTTGATTTTATGGACGAGCAAGATATGTGGAAAGATACACTTCTTATTGTTAATACAGACCATGGTTTTTTGTTAGGAGAGCATAATTGGGTTGGTAAGAATATCGCTCCGTTATATGAAGAAGTTATTCACATTCCTTTTTTTATTCATGTTCCTAATATTACAATTGGCGGCACTAGATGTTCAGCTTTATCACAAACAATAGATATTCCTCTTACATTAATGGATTATTTTCAAGTTTCATTTGAGAGCACTATGGTCTTGGGGAATTCGCTTCTTCCAATCTTAGCAAAAGAAAAAAAAGCTAATCATGATTCCATATTATTTGGCACACATGGTTCTTATGTTAATATCCATGATGGAAAATACACCTATATGAGAGCAGCTGCTCAGCAAAATAATGGACCATTATTCAATCATACTTTAGCGGTTACAAATATAAGAGGTTTCTTAAGTCAACAATCAATAAATGAAGCAGAACTGATGCCAGAATCAAAATTTACAAATAAGTCTCCTTATTTAAAAATACCAGTTAATAGTCTCTATAACACTTATAAGTCAGGTAATTTATTATTTGATATTAAAAGTGATCCCAAGCAGGAAAATCCTATAGTTGATAATGAATTGGAAAAAGAAATGAGCCATAAATTAGTCGATCTTATGCAAAAAAGTGATGCACCAGACGAACAATATGTACGCTTGGGTTTAGAGAAAAAGTAATTTCTAAAAAGCAGAGAGTAGAGACAGTCATTGCTTCCAAATTAAGCAATGGCTGTTTTTCTTTGGTTAATTAGAACCCCTCCTTTTCCATTTTATCTGGTAAAATTGCAAATTGAACATGATTTGTAGTCATCTATAATTAAAGTATACAGAAATTACAAAAAACAAAGGAGGATTAATCGCCATGTTGGATAAAGCTATGGAGCAAATAGAAAAATATTTAGGGCCTGCAGCTGATTGGGCTTCGAATAACCGCTATTTCAAGGCTATCATGACAGCAATTTTGGCTACGCTTACATTAACGATAGTTGGTGCTCTAGCTGTAATAATTGGTAAACCGCCTATTCCTGAAGTAGTCTTTCAATCTGACAATTTTATAGCAAAAATGTTAGTAGGATGGGCAAAGTGGGGCGATGAGCATGTTTGGCTACGAGGAATAAATGATATTTCAACAGGTATAATCGGCATCGCTTTCACAATGGGTTTTAGCTACAATTTAGCCAAGCATTACAAGTTAAATGAGATAGGTGCGTTAGTCACAAGTGTGATGATTTACTTTTTTATAGTGGGTCAACCGACATCTGTCTTAATTAACGATGTTGCTACACTGCAAATAAATATGAGTGCATTTGGATCCACTGGGATTTTTTCAGGTATTGTTATCTCTGTCATTGTGGTGGAAATCATCCGGTTATTCCACACTAAGGATATTGGCATTAAGTTTCCTGATTCAGTTCCTTTATATGTAAAAACGTCCTTTAATTCCATTTTACCTGGAATTGCGAATGTACTAGTGTTTATATTAATAAATGGTGTTCTTAACAGTTTATTCGGCGTTAAGCTTCCAGAGATGATTACTACTATCTTTAGTCCGTTAGTAAACAACTTTGATAACGTATTTATGGTTGGTTTCTTTATGTTTCTTGTTAATTTATTCTGGTTTATGGGTATTCATGGCGGCAGTATTGTGATGCCGATTCTATTGCCGATTGAACTTCAGAATATCGTAGAAAACCTTAATAATTATTCTGCAGGCTTGCCATATGATAATGTGTTTACCGGTCCTGTTCAGTTCGGATTTATTATGATTGGTGGTGCGGGGATATTCGCATTAGCTCTTCTTAACTTATTTAGTAAATCTACAGGGTTAAAGCAAATTGGAAAGGTTGGTTTCATTCCTTCCTTATTTAACATCAGTGAACCAACCATGTTTGGCACACCAATCCCATTTAATGCAAAGCTATTTATTCCATTTGTAATGGTGCCTGTAATTAATACCATAATTACTTATGCAGCTTTTGATTGGTTTAACTTAATAAATGCTCCTATTCTAAATGTACCAAGTCAAACACCGGTAATTTTAATTGCTATGGCGGCATCAGCATCTGTAAAAGCAGGATTAGTAGCTTTAATAATTATTTTAATAGATATTGCAGTATATTACCCATTCTATAAACGTTTTGAAAAAGAGTTGATACAAGAAGAGGAAGAAGAAGCTGCGTTAACACAAATAAATAATAATTCTGCCCTTGATTTAAAGGCTGAGTGATAATCAGAGAGGAAGTTAGAGATGGAAAATACACAAATTAATTTGGAACAAATTTGTATGGGAATTATTCTATATAGCGGCAATGCAAGAGGCTTTATTCTTGAATCAATGGATTATATGAAACCAAGGAATGAAGAGAAAATCACAGAATTAATGACTTTGGCCAAAAACGAATTAAACCAGGCTCATCAGCATCAAACAGCTTTATTAACAGCAGAAGCAAGCGGTAAAGGTGCTCAAACAAGCGTATTGTTAATTCATGCGCAAGACCATTTAATGACAACTATTACGATGAGAGATTTAGTAGAAAAACTAACGGAGGTATTATAATGAATATTTTATTAGTATGTGTAGGCGGAATTTCAACTAGTATATTAGAAAAAAATATAAGAGATGCTTTTGGGCCGGAAAAAGCTAATTGGGTAGTTGAAGCACATCCTGTTGATCAGCTGGAAAGTTTAATAGACCGCTTCGATGTTATCTTGTTAGGACCCCAAATTCGTCATAAGTTCAGAGCAGTAAAAAAAGTAGCGGACTCAAACAGTAAACCATGTGAAGTTATTGACAGCAGAGACTATGCTTTAGCTAAAGGTGATAAAGTACTAAAAAGAGCAGAAGAACTATTATCATAAAACAAAGGAGGGAAGTGAGGGATATTTCTCACTTTCCACCACAATATCTACTTAATAGATGGACACAGGAGGTGAATAACAGGAAAGGTTATTAAATTCTTTCTTGTTAAACGAATGAAAAAACCCAATATAGTTATGATAGTTGCAGACCAGTGGAGAGCTGATTCTATTAGCTACACAGGAAATGAGACAACATACACACCGAATATTGATGGATTAGTAGAAGAGGGAGTAGGTTTTTCTAATGCGTTTTGCCAGTTGCCTGTTTGCGTGCCTAGTCGAAGTTCTTTCTTAACTGGATGGTATCCACATACGAAAGGTTTCAGAACAATGCATCACTTAATGGGTGAAGAAGACCCTAATTTATTAAAAACGTTAAAAAAGGAAGGTTATCATGTATATTGGGGCGGTCGAAACGATTTCTTGCGTGCGGATGCCGACATTGCAAAATACTGTTCCACAAGAGATAATCAATATGCAGAATTCTTTAAAAATATTAAAAAAGACAAAAATGAAGCAGAACAACCTGATATATTTGATTACTCTCATTATGTTGGCGAAAAGGAAGATTATCCAAAACTAGACTGGGAGCAGATAAATAATGCTATAGAATTTATACAGGATGAAAAGTATGAAAACGAGCCTTTTTGTGTGTATTTAGCACTTAGTCTACCACATCCTCCTTATCAAGTAGAGCAAAAATGGCTTGATAAAATAAACAAGGATGAGCTTCCTAATCCTGTTCGGTTAACTGAAGAAGAGTGGAAGGAAAAACCAAGTATATTAAGAGGGATAAGAGAGAATCAGAAGCTTTATAATTGGTCGGACGAACAACTAAAAGAAATGAAACATGTTTATTACGCAATGGGGTCTGAACTTGATTCATACATTGGAGAATTAGTTGATACGTTAAAAGAAAAAAATGTTTATGATGATACGTTATTTATCTTCTTTAGTGATCATGGTGATTATACAGGGGATTACGAAATTGCAGAGAAAAACCAAAACACCTTCGAAGATATGCTGACAAATGTTCCACTAGTTATTAAGCCTGCAAAAGGCATGCCTGTAAAGCATAGGGTCACAGAGGCATTAGTTGAGTTAATAGATATCCAGGCGACTATACTTGACATGGCAGGAATTCAACCTGATTATACACATTTCGGAAAGTCATTAAAGTCAGTATTAGAAGGAAACAATGAACATCGTGAAGTGGTATTTTCTGAAGGTGGCAGGCTAGAGGGCGAAGATCATTGCATGGATGCTGGTCATGATCCAAGTAACGAGTATTGGGCAAGGACAATTGAGCAAACAAAAATGCCACAGCATACGAAAGCGATGATGATTAGAGACTATTCCTATAAATATATTTATAGGTTGTATGAAAAGGATGAATTCTACGTGCTAAATGAAGATCCAACTGAAAAATGCAATAAAATAGATGATGAAAGATATGCTTCAATTATTCAAAGCTTCAAAGAAAAAATGTTAAAGCATTTTTTTGAAACAGGCGATATTGTTCCGCAAAGATATGATAAACGGACTTAATATTTTACTGCAGTAAAAAGGGATGATTTACAATGATTTTATTAGAGAAGGATTTGAAATTGCTAAATGAGTTTATAAGAGATGAGCAATATATACCCATAAAGAATTTAATGTTTGTCTTTGGAGTAAGTGAAAAGACAATAAGAAATTCAATCAGCACTCTCAACGTTTATTTAGAAAAATATAATAGTAAGATTGTAGCTAAACGGGGAGAAGGGTATTATTTACGAACAAGCAACAAACAAGAAATTATCAACAACATTAATAATGAGACAGCCGAATCTTTCATTTCTTCCTCTGATTTATCAAAAAACATATTTAAAGTATTAATTGAGGAAACTCAATATATTAGATTAGAAGAACTATGTGATGTATTTTATGTGAGCAGAAGTAAAATTAGCAGTGTCCTCTCTACATTAAAGGAGGATATCAAACCATACGGATTAGAGCTAAAGACAAAACCTCATTATGGACTCAAAATCATTGGTTCTGAATTAGGAAAAAGACTAGCAATTGCTAATCTATTAACTCAAGAAGCTTATCTAAATGATAAAAACGACATCTCCTTCATTGAATCAATTATTATCTCTGAGATGAAAAAAAGAAAAGGGGAATGTTCAGATATTGTCCTGCAAAATATTATCTATCATATCAAAATTATGATGAAACGGGTTTCTGAGCAACATCCTATTGATATTCCCGCAGAACATATCATGGACGATTCATTAGAGTATGAAATTTCGAAAGCTATTCTTAGAAAAATAGAGACTTTGATGGAAGTAAATTTACACCCTTCTGAATACATTTATGTTTATTCGCATATAATCGGTCAATTGTTTTTAACGGATTACTTAACTGAATTAGAAATTTCTGATTCCAAAATAAATATGATTATTGATAGTTTTTTAGAAAAAATAGAGTCTATGTATGATGTATCATTGTGGATGGATCAGGAGTTAAGAACAGGACTGCTTATTCACTTGCGTCAGCTGCTTGGCAGAATAACAAAGGATATTCATTTGAAAAATCCAATTCTCCATGATATTAAAAAACAATTCGCCTTTGCTTTTAGTCTTGCCGTATTATTAGCTGAAAAGGTGAATTCAATCTATAAATGTCAATTAACAGACGACGATATTGCTTATATAACGATGCATATAGGGTTGGCTTTAGAGCGGGGCTTTAAAAAGGCGGACGAAAGAGAATTTAAGCGCATAGCCATTATATGCACAACAGGTCAAGGAACCGCTCAGTTACTCAAATTTAAAATAGAGCAAACTTTTCCAAGAGCACATCATATACAACATTTTGCGTTATATAATCAAGAAGACGTTATTAATTTTAACCCAGACATTATCTTTTCGACTGTTCCTGTCAATATACCAAATATTCCAATTGAAGTTATTAGTCCATTCTTTACGGATGAAGAACAACGTAAGTTATTAGACGAAAAAGCAAAGGTAAAGAATCAATATATTATAGATAAATATTTTTCGAAAGATATATTTTATAGCAATTTAGAGTGTGATAATAAACACGAAGCAATTACAAAAATGTGTGATTTAATAGGGAAAACAGGCATTACTCCAACCAATTTTGAGGAACTTTGTATTAGAAGAGAAAAACTAGCAAGTACTGCATTTGGCAATCAAATTGCACTTGTGCACCCAATTGAGCTTTGTTCAGAAGTTACAAAAATCGGAGTCGGTATTCTAAAGAAGCCTGTTAATTGGTCAGGGGTTCCAGTTAAAATAATTTTTACTATTGCTCAAGCTAAAAGCACGGAAACTAGGGATTTGCTTTTGTTTATTCAAAAATTAGTACACAATAAAGAATTGATGATACAAATAAATTCAATAAATTCCTTTGAAGAATTTAAGAATCTTATTATTGCTAATTCTGAACATTTATAAGCAGGTCATATCTTTAAGTAACAAGTAAAAAAATAATCAAATTAAACATACGCACTTTTATCCATTTTGGATGAAAGTGTGTTATGATTATAAATGTATTTAAGGCGGTTGAAGAAAGTTTAAATGAAATTGGTAATATCACATGACTTCAGATAGGGGATTGCTTACAGCAGGTAATTTTTTTAGATACTTTTATCCGTTTTGGATGAAAGTGTGCTACCTTGAACAGAAGGGAGATAAAATGAAATCTAATAAGCTTTTTATAGAATTGTTTTGGTTATTTTTTAAGATGAGCCCAGTTACATTTGGCGGGGGATATGCCATGATTCCTATAATAGAGAAAGAAATTGTTCAACGTAAAAAATGGATGGATATGAGAGAAGTATCAGATACGTTAGCCCTTGGCGGAACAGCACCTGGTGCTATTGCCATTAATTCAGCCATATTTATAGGTTATCGAGTTGGTGGTATGTTAGGTGCTGTAGCAGCAATGTTTGGAGCACTTTTTCCAACGTTTATTATTGTTATTGTATTAGGCAGTGCTTACTTAATCTTTCAGGATAATGAGTACGTAAATGCAGCGTTTAAAGGCATTAGTGGTGCTGTGGTAGCTTTAATTGGTTATGCAGCAATTAAGATCAGCAAAAATTCTATTATAGATAAGTCAACAGCAAGTCTTGCTATCCTTATGGTCGTTGCTATGATTGTGCTTAATCTTCATCCTATTCTCGTTATTTTTCTGGGAGCAGTATTAGGAATTATTATTACTAAAGTGAAAGAAAAGCTGGGTATAATTGTACAGTTTGAAAGAAACGAAACACCAAAACAACCAGAAAAAACAAACCAGGCTAGTTAAAGGGGGAATCATTGATGCTCATCCAGTTGTTTTTGTTTTTTATTGTAATAGGAGCGATTTCCTTTGGCGGCGGTTATGCGATGATTCCAGTTATTGAGCATGGAGTTACAGAGAAAGGATGGTTAAGCACTGGCGAGTTTACCGAAATTATTGCTGTTGCGGGAATGTCTCCAGGTCCAATAGCAACTAATAGTGCAACTTTAGTTGGTTATCAACTAGCTGGCATACCTGGTGGGATTATTTCTTCATTAGCCATGACTATTCCATCTTATATTATTATCCTCCTTTTGGCAGTTTTTTTTACGCATGTAAATGAATATAAACTGGTTAAAGCGGGATTTTATGGACTTAGGCCGATTGTAACAAGTTTAATTGTGTTTGCTGCAATTAAACTGGCGATTTCAAATCATGTAATTTCTCTGACTATTAATTTAGAAATGATTAGTCTCCTGTGCATATGTTTAGTTTCTTTATATTTTTTGACGAGGTGGAAGGCACATCCTTTGATTGTTATAGTGGGAGCAGGGATTGTAGGCATAATTATATTTTAGAAGGTGTGATGTACATGGAAAAAGAACTAAAAGTTAGCTCTTGCTGTTCAGTCAGCAGAGAATCAATTGTTTCACTAGACATAGGTACAGAAAAAATAAATAAAATAAAAACCAGCCATACCTCTAACGAGAATATGATTTATTTAGAGGGTGGAGAATTTTTAATGGGCACAGAGGATAGTGATGGATTTCCACTTGACGGAGAGGGACCAATTCGAAAGGTAAACGTGAACTCATTCTATATGGATAAATATGCTGTAACAAATAAGGAATTTTCACATTTTATAAAAGAAACAAATTATGTTACAGATGCAGAGAAATATGGGTGGTCATTTGTTTTTCATTTGCTATTATCTGAGGAAGATATGTCAGTATATAGAAAAGCCCCTCGAAATACGCCATGGTGGCGTGTTGTGGAAGGAGCCTACTGGGAAAAGCCAGAGGGTCCAAACTCCTCTATTAAAGACCGTATGAACCATCCTGCCGTTCATATTTCTTGGAATGATGCGCTTGCTTACTGTGAATGGTCAGGAAAAAGGCTACCGACTGAGGCTGAATGGGAATATGCTGCACGAGGAGGACTTGTACAGAATAAATATAGCTGGGGGAATGACCTTCATCCAAATGGTAAGCATATGTGTAATATTTGGCAGGGAGAGTTTCCAACGGTTAATACTGAAGAAGATGGTTTTGTCGGTACTGCACCTGTAGATAGCTTTGAAGAGAATGGATATGGATTATTTAATATGGCAGGAAATGTATGGGAGTGGTGCGCTGATTGGTTCCATCCAACCTATCACAAGACAGATTCCCTTAATAACCCTAAAGGGCCCCACAATGGCAATACAAAGTCAATGAGAGGTGGATCTTATTTATGCCATGATTCCTATTGTAATCGATATCGTGTTGCTGCCAGGACTCATAATACTATTGATAGCTCTAGTGGGAATTTAGGATTTAGATGTGTTAAAGATATAGTTAAGGAAGAATAGAAAGCGAATTCAAATAAACGTTGACAGCGTTTTAATAGTGTTATATGATTAAATCAATTAATATATTGAGGATTTGTTACTGTTAAATCAGGCAAGACCTAAGACATTTTAGAGATGTATTTCTCTAGCTTGTTTTAGGTCTTTTTACGTTTAAAAGGAGTGTTAACAATGGGTTTAGGTAAATTATTTGGAAAAAAAGAAATAAAGGAAATTTTTAAGTCGCCCTTAACTGGAAAGATTATTCCGATTGAAGAGGTTCCAGATCCGGCATTTGCTGAGAAAATGATGGGAGATGGAATTGCTGTTATCCCAACAGCCGGCAAAGTAGTAGCACCACTTAATGCAAAGGTTCTGCAAGTCTTTCCAACGAAGCATGCAATTGGGTTAGAAAGTGAAAACGGTTTAGAAATTCTTATTCATATTGGCTTGGATACAGTAAATATGCATGGAGAGGGCTTTACTGTTCATGTAAATCCCGGAGATTACGTCAAAACAGGTGAGTTGCTTATAGAATTTAATTTAGATTTAGTAAAGGAAAATGCTACAAGTACTATTACACCATTAGTTATAATAAATAGTGATAAAGTGAAGAAGCTAGAGAAACAATATAAACAGCAAGGGGAAGCTGGAGTAGAAGAAGTATTAATTGCTTCCATTTAACTTATTATCCCTTAATTTCCTATATGGGTGGGAATGGAACTATATGAGAATCAATAAAATTTTAAATAATAATGCAGTCATTATAATTGAAGATGGTATGGAGAAAATTGTTCTTGGTCCTGGGATCGCATTCCAAAAAAGTAAAAATGATATCATTCAGGAACAGAAAATTGAAAAGGTTTTTATTTTGAAAAATGAGACAAAACAATTTCAAGAATTATTACAGTCATTACCAGAGTCGTATGTATCGCTTGCAGAAGACATCATTTCTTATACGGAATCACAATTAAAAGCAGAGCTTAACAGCCATATTCACATTGCTTTAACAGATCATCTAGCATTTGCAATAGATCGTATTAAAAAGGGTATCGCAATTAGGAATAGGCTATTAAGTGAAGTGAAGGTTCTTTATCCAAAAGAATATGAAATAGGTTTATGGGCTATTGAACAAGTAAAATTAAAACTAGGTGTTCAACTGCCAATTGATGAAGCTGGTTATATTGCTTTGCATATTCATACAAGTACAATAAATGAAAGTAATATTGATGTACCGCTAAAAAGAACATTTATTTTACAAGACTTAATGGATATTGTAGCGAGTCATCTTAATATGGAAATAAACAAGGAATCATTAAGCTATTATCGCTTCTTAACACACTTAGAGTTTGTAATAAGCAGGATGGAGAAGAATGAGGCTTTTCATGAAATGGACATTGATATGTTGGAAATAGTGAAAAGTAAATATCAACAAAGTTATCAATGTGCAGAAGTACTCGCCATTTATCTAAATGAAGAATATAAGTATGATGTTCCAGAATCAGAAATTGGTTTTCTTACACTGCATATCCAAAGGCTTAAGGACAAAAATATTTAAATATCGGGGATTGTTACTGTTAAATCAGGCAAGACCTAAAAAGGTAGAGAGTATACCTCTTTGTCTTTTTAGGTCTTGCCTTTTTTATACTTCATATCTCTTTTTTGCAAAATTTCAAACACCTTGGAGGGGGATAAAGTGGAACAAAATGATTTGTACCCCGTTTTTATAAATCATATAGGCGGAATTAGAAACATCCGGCATGTAGAAGCTTGTGCAACCAAATTACGTTTAGAACTAGCTGAAAATGACAAGGCAAACCTAGAAGAACTAAAGGCATTAAAAGGTGTATATGCTGCTCTTTATCGAGAACATGAGCTGCATATATTGCTGGGAAAAGAAACTACCTTTCAATTATATCAAGAAATAGTTAGAGAAAAGACAGAATTAGAATCTTCAGGGAATGAAGAGGGGAGAGACGAAAATATGTTTAACAAGCTATTCAGCAAATTTCAAATGTTTGGCAAGGCTATTATGCTTCCGATTGCAGTATTGCCAGCAGCAGGACTGTTATTAGGGATTGGGGGAGCATTTTCAAACCCTAATACAATTGCACTTTATCCTTTTTTAGATCATACAATCCTGCAAGCCATTTTCACTATTATGAGTTCAGCAGGAAACATTATATTTGGAAATCTGCCATTGATATTTGCGATTGGCATAGCCGTAGGGCTGGCGAAATCAGATAAGGGAGTTGCAGGGTTAGCATCCGTTTTATCCTATCTTGTCATGAACGCTTCATTAAATGCGATGCTAATAATAACGGATAATTTAGCAACAGAGAATTTAGCTGGTGTCGGGCAAGGGATGGTATTAGGTATTCAAACACTACAAACGGGTGTTTTTGGCGGAATTATCTCTGGTTTAGTTACGTATTTGCTTCACAGTAGATTTAATAAAGTTCAGCTTCCGCAATTTTTAGGATTTTTCAGCGGTTCTCGTTTTATCCCAATTATTACTTCCGTTGTTTCCATCTTTCTAGGAATTGCCATGTATGTAGTATGGCCGCCTATTCAAGATGGGATTGCACAGCTTGGTAGCTTGGTGGATAAAACAGGTTATTTTGGTACATTCCTATTCGGATTTATTGTTAAATTATTGGGTCCACTTGGACTGCATCATATCTTTTATTTACCATTCTGGCAAACTGGACTTGGTGGCACATTGGAGGTTGCAGGTAATGTTGTGCAAGGTGCGCAAAATATCTTTTTCGCACAGCTAGCAGATCCTAATGTCGACCAATACTACATCGGTACAGCTCGCTTTATGACAGGTAAGTACTTCCCAATGATGTTTGGTTTAATCGGTGCAGCGATTGCTATTTATCATACAGCAAAACCGGAAAATAAAAAGAAAGTATTCGGCTTGCTTGCTACAGGTGCGTTGACTTCCTTTTTAACTGGTATAACTGAACCACTTGAGTTTGCATTCTTGTTTGTTGCACCAGTACTATTTGTTGCACACGCTGCACTTTGGGGACTAGCTTATATGATCGCTCATATTTTCCATATAACAGTAGGGATGACTTTTTCAGCTGGATTAATCGACTTAACTTTGTTTGGTATTCTTCAAGGGAATGATAAAACGAACTGGATTTTAATACCACTTATTGGAATTGCATTCTTTATTGTTTACTATGTTGTCTTTAGATTCTTAATTACAAAGTTTAATTACAAAACACCTGGTCGTGAAGATGAAGAAGCAGAAGCCGAAGCGGCTGTTACTGTTGAAGAAAATAATAGAGCTGCAACAATTATTGCCGCATTAGGTGGAAAAGACAACTTATCTGAGGTAGATAATTGTGCAACAAGATTACGAGTTACGGTTAAGGATTCGTCTAAAGTATCAGAAGCAGACCTGAAAACAACAGGAGCAAAGGGCGTAATGCTTCGTGGAAATGGAGTACAAGTCATCTATGGACCTCATGTACCAATTATAAAAACAGAAATTGAAGAAATTGTAGGAGAATAAGAAGGAGTGATTCAAATGAATAATCCAAATATAGTATTTATGATTTCACATGACACTGGAAGACATTTAGGATGCTATGGGAAGGCTGTTGCGTCTCCTGAAATAGATCGGTTGGCGGCTGAAGGAGTACGATTCGATCAATTCTTTTGCCCTGCACCCCAATGCAGCCCAAGTCGCGGCAGTATTTTAACAGGGTTATATCCGCATAATAATGGACTAATTGGATTAGCACATTACGAATTTGGGATTGATGAAAGTGTTTCTACCATGCCTACTAAATTTTCCGAAAGTGGATATGAGTCTGCATTGATTGGTTTTAGTCACGAAACCGTTGGTCATACAGAAAGAGGTACTTGGACTTCTTCTTATAAGCTAGGATATGACCGCTATGAGAAAATAGAAGGATCAAGAGCTCCACAAGTAGCCGAAAGTGCTGTTAAGTATTTGCAGGAAAAAAGTAAAGATGGCAAGCCATTCTTTGCAAATATTGGTTTCTGGGAAACGCATCGTACATTTGATGAGTATGAACCATTTGCAGATGAAATCGCTGCCGTAGAAGTTCCAGATTACTTGCCAGATACAGAAGCAATTCGTAAGGAGATTGCATTAATGAACGGCTCTGTGAAAGTATTAGATGCTGCGGTAAAAAAGATTATGGAAACGTTAGAAGAAACAGGTCTTATTGATAATACAATTGTTGTATACACGACAGATCACGGAATAGCTTTCCCAAGAGCAAAAGGAACAATGAAAGAAGCAGGCTTAGAAACCGCATTAATTTTCTATAACCCTAAGATATTCGGAACAAACATCGTTTCTAATGATTTACTTTGTAATGTAGATCTTATGCCAACCCTACTAGAGTTAGCAGGATTACCTGTACCAGAGGATTTAGACGGAAAGAGCTTTGCGCCACTGTTATTAACAGAGTCAGCAGCGAAAATTCGGGAAGACTTTTTCTGTGAACTAACTTGGCATGATAACTATCATCCGATGCGTGGAATTCGTACAGAAAAGTATAAATATGTAAAAAATTTTGAGGATGGCCCGAAAATATATATGCCTATGGATATTCACAGTAGTATTTCTGGTGCTGAGGTACGTAAAGATTATTATGTTCCTAATGATATTGAAGAACTTTACGACTTGGAGAAAGATCCATTAGAATACACAAATCTTATTAATGAGCCACAATATGCGAAGGTAGCCGAACAGCTAAGGATGAAAGTTTCCAACTGGATGAAGGAAACTAACGATCCCCTGTTACAAGGGGCAGTACCTGGCACTCCATCAGATAGATGGGCTAAGGAAGCTGAAAACGGAAGAGCATATATAGGAAGAAATAAGTAACAGAAAAAGGATATCATTACCTACTGAGGCTATGATATCCTTTTTTTATATTCTTAATATTAATGGTTGGCCTTCTGGTGCGTTAGCCTATATTGGTGCGGAGTGATTCCGACCACTTTTTTAAATAACTGAATAAAATAGGACGTATTTTTTATTCCTACACTTTCACCAATAAATTCAACCGATTTATGAGTCATCTCAAGTAATTGACATGCTTCCTTTATCCTTCGAATTGTAAGGTATTCTGTTAAACTGCTTCCCGTCTCACGTTTAAAGCTTCTTGATAAATATGATTTTGATAAATGCAGCTCATCAGCTAATTGTTCTAAGTTAAAGGGCTCCATATAATGTGCTTCTATCCAGTTCATCATCCTTTCCGAATAGAGCAGTGGCCGCAAAGGGAGATTAGAGGTTGCATTAGTATAGGTACTGTAGTCTTTTAAGCGGATGCAAGAGAGTAACTGCATTAGAAAGAGCTGGGCATCTTCCTCCCAGTTTTTTGTTTGTAAAGACTTGTTAAATATCTCATAAACCTCATATAAGTAACTATAGACATCTTCTAAATCAAATGCCTGCAGCTCATTTACACCATATTGTAATTGTTTTAACAGACTATTAAGACCTGGTACATGATTAAGATTACTTTCTCCGAGCATCAACGTATCGAAATGAAGAATACTTCGCTCATACGGAGTTTCAGGTGATACGTCTACATATATTTTATGTAATTGAAAAGGCTGAAAAAAGAAAAGCATCCCTCTTTTCATCTCATAAGTCTGCTGGTTAACAATTACCCGCCCTTTTCCACGATAGACGAATAATAGTTCACAGCCTTGATGCCAGTGATAATAACCTTGGAAATCCTTCTCTGAAACCCTGCGATAAACCCAGTTAAATGGATTAAGATCAATTTGTTCAAATAAATTATTCACCGAAATTCCTCCACCTATTAATCAATCATTGAGAGCTTACTATTCGAAATCTCTAGGATATTCTTTCTAACTATTTATCTTTGGCAATATAGAGCAATAGAACAACATTTTTGGTTATTTAACAAACACTTTAAGAATAATACGTAAGTTATAATTTAGTAAAGCAAATGGTAGAAATAGGAGGGTGAAAAAGTGATAGAGGAGAACGATGAAATTCGCAAATATTGGCTTCAAGCCATGCTTAAAATTGCAAACCCGGTACTTGAAAATTTAAAGGCTGGGACTCTAAAAAAAGTAATGCCGATCGAGATGAAAAAAGACACGAACCGTGATCAATTCACTCATTTGGAAGCGTTATCTCGACTGCTTGTTGGAATGGCTCCGTGGTTAGAAATGAAAAGCGAAAATAGTGAGGAAAATGCACTTCGTATCCAGTATTGTGAGCTAGCACGCTTAGCGATTGATGCAGGTACTGATCCACATTCTCCAGACTACATGAATTTTTCTGAGGATCTTCAGCCGATTGTGGATACAGCTTTTCTTGCCCATTCCTTTCTTAGAGCTCCAAATGAGTTATGGGAGCCACTTCATGAAAGGGTTAAGAAAAATGTGATTACCGCGATGAAAGCTACCAGGACAAGGAAACCGATTTATTCGAATTGGCTTCTATTTTCTGCAGTGATAGAGGCCTTTTTATATAAGGCTGGTGAGAAGGACTGGGACCCGATGCGGATTGATTTTGCTGTTAAGCAATTTGACCAATGGTATTTGGGTGACGGAGTCTATAGCGATGGTCCTGAGTTTCATTTTGATTATTATAATAGCTTTGTTATCCATCCTATGCTTGTAGATTTATTGGAAACGGTTGGAGAAGAGTACAAGGACTGGCTTGAAAGAAAGGGTACTTTTATAGAAAGATCGAAACGGTATGCGGTTATACAAGAGCGTTTAATTTCACCAGAAGGGACTTTTCCACCAGTAGGAAGGTCGATTGCTTATCGTTTCGGTGTTTTTCAAACATTAGCTCATCATGCATTGCGTCAGGATTTACCGAGAGAATTAGCTCCTGAACAAATCAGAAGTGCGCTAACTCAAGTATTGAAACGGTCACTTGAAGCCCCAGATACGTTTACCGATACAGGCTGGCTGACTATAGGGTTTTGCGGTCATCAACCAGAGATTGGTGAAGACTATATCTCGACAGGCAGTGTTTATTTGTGTGCCGCAATATTCCTGCCATTAGGTCTGGCAGAGTCAGACCCGTTCTGGAGTCAGCCAGCAATGGACTGGACATCAAAAAGAGCCTGGTCAGGAAAGGCATTCCCAATTGACCAGTGTTTGTAGAAGTTTTTCTTCAACAGTCATTATGACCTTATAAATTGAAAGCATGGAAGGAGCCAAAATATGACAAGCATTAATGAAGGGATAAAACATGATAAATTTAAAATCAGAACTGAATTAAATAAAGAGTGGTTGGATAAGGAGATTCAGTTCGTTTTGCGCAAAATAGATGGAAATCTCGATATATTTAAAACGAAAGTACCGCCTGCTGCGTCAAAAAACTTAGTTTATATCCCGGAAGAAAACACTGATTGGACGGCGAGCTTTTGGATAGGCATGCTTTATCTAGCGTATGAATATACACATGATGATAAGTATCTTCAAGTAATAAAAATACAGCTTGAAAGCTTTAAAGACCGATTAACAAAAAATATCCAGCTAGAAACACATGATATCGGCTTTTTATACTCGTTATCCAGTGTAGCGGGATATGAAGTGCTGAATGACAACACAGCAAAGGAAACCGCCATAAAAGCGGCTGATAAGTTAATCATTCGCTATCATAATAAGGCGAAAATTCTGCAAGCATGGGGTGATTTATCCGACCCTGAGCAGCATGGAAGAATGATCATAGATTGCAACATGAACTTGCCGTTATTGTATTTTGCTTCAAAGGTAACAGGTGATAAAAAGTATTATGATATTGCCGTAAATCATGCTGAACAGGCAGCTAAATATATTGTTAGAGCGGATTCTTCCACATACCATACCTTTTACATGGATACGGCAACAGGAAATCCCCTATATGGAAAGACGGCGCAAGGCTATACGGATCAATCATGCTGGGCTCGTGGCCAAGCATGGGGAGTGTACGGATTTGTATTAAGCTATGTGCATACCGGAAATCGAGCATTCCTTGATTTATCGGAAAGACTAGCAAACTATTTTCTTAATCGTCTTCCTGCAGATGCTGTCTGCTATTGGGACTTGATATTTACAGAGGGTTCGGAGGAACGTGATAGCTCAGCAGCTGCCATCATGGCATGTGGGCTGCTTGAATTAAGCAAGCATCTGCCGATTTCCAATCCATACAGAGAATTGTATGAAAATGCAGCCATAAAAATGATTAAATCACTTGCCGAAAACTATACAACGAAAGAGGTTCCTTCCAATGGCATACTGCAACATGCAGTTTACTCGAAGCCTGATAATAATGGAGTGGATGAATGTTGTATTTGGGGAGATTATTATTATTTTGAAGCACTAATCCGTACAGCTATGAGCTGGAGGATGTACTGGTAGAACTAGAGTAGAAGGCTACAAACAGTGAATAAAAAAAATTGCAACAATATCGGCTGGCTCTATGTACAGATGGAAACTAGCATAGTAGTAAAGTTAGATTGTATTGGTCCAAGAGTTAAAGTGTAAAAATCTTGTAACAAAGAGGCTGGGACATAAGTATATGAATCAGTATAAAAACCGATCTGTCCATTCTAATTTCGATTAGATAGTTCGGTTTTTTGTTTTGTCCCAGCCTCTTTGTTTTATCATTATTATATTAAAGTTTATTTATTCCCTATAAGTTCATTTGTTTCCCCGTTTATCATTGCTTTATAGCCTAATCCCCATTCCTCCATAACACTTATTATTGGTCTTAGACTATTTCCCAAGTCATTAAGTGAGTATTCGACACGTGGCGGGACCTCTGCAAAAACTTGGCGTTTGATGATGCCGTCTTCCTCCATTGAGCGTAAATTTTGCGTTAAGACTTTTTGGCTAATTCCCTCAATGCCAGTTCTGAGTTCACCGAATCTTTTTGTGCCAGTTAATAATTCCCGCAAGATTAACAGCTTCCACTTGTTGCCGATCAGTCCAACTGTTGTTGCGACAGGGCAAGCAGGTAGTTCTTTTTTTGTTTCCATCATAAGACCTCCATTAGTTACTAAAAGGTTACTATACAACCTAAAGGTGCCTACTTTTCAAAAGTAACAATGACATTTATCATGATTTTATGATGTAACTATTGCATTGTCAATTTAGATGTAAACACAATATGCTGCTATAAAATTAAAAATCTTCCTAGGTATTTAAATCGAAAGGGGAATGAATTCAACATGAATAAGACTGGCGATAAATATCCGAAACTAGATAAAAGTAACAAAAAATCATTAAGACTGGCAATATTATTAGCTGTATTTTCTAGCTTAGGCCCGTTTACTATTGATACTTATCTTCCTGCATTTCCGCAAATGATGAAGTACTTTGGAACAACCGCCTCGATGATACAGGTGAGCTTGACCGCTTGTATGATTGGAATGAGTATAGGGATGCTTGTAATGGGATCCATAAGTGATGTTCATGGCAGGCGAAAACCGTTATTAATTTCGATGATTATTTATTTAGTTTCTTCTTTTGCCTGTGTATTCGCACCAAATATCGAGGTGCTAATTGCTTTACGCTTTATTCAAGGATTTGCTGCATCGGCGGGCGTTGTTATTTCACGCGCAATAGTCAGTGATTTGTATAGTGGAGTTGAACTAACTAAGTTTTTTTCTTTGCTTATGATGTTTACCAATTTGGCACCATTACTTGCACCACTTGCAGGCAGTGCAGTTCTTGCTTTTTCTTTATGGACTGGTGTGTTTCTGTTCTTAGGTGTGCTGGGAATATTATTATCAAGTTTAACAGCATGGGGATTAACAGAAACACTTCCTGCCGAGAAGCGTGTTCCTAATAATTTAAGAGAGTTTTTTAGTAATTTTACCATATTGATGAAAGATCGGACGTTTATGGGATATACCTTAATGCAAGGGTTTATATTCGTAGGGGTATTTGCATATATTTCTGGATCACCCTTTGTTTACCAGAAGATTTATGGTATTTCTCCACAGCTTTATTCACTGTTATTTTCTTTAAATGGAATCAGCTTAATTCTTGGCTCTCAATTTGTTAAAAAAATGGCTGAAAAAATCGCAGAACAACAAATTGTTCTTATAGGGTTAGCTGTTGCATTTATCTCTGGGGCAGCAGTCATGTGGATAGTATTTATTCAAGGCCCTTTATATCTATTAGTTAGCGCTCTTTTCTTGTTTGTTGGGTCGACAGGTATCATTAGCTCCGCATCTTTTACGTTAGCGATGGAAAAGCAAGGACATATTGCAGGGAGTGCCTCTGCCTTACTTGGTGTTAGTCCGACATTATTAGGTGCAATTTTTGGCCCTCTTGTAGGAATAGCCGGTGAAAATTCTGCCCTGCCGTTCGGGATAATTATTTTCTGCAGTGGTCTTGTTGCTGTGCTTATCTACTTCGTACTGGTTAAGAATGTTATAAAAGCAAAATCTATTAAAAGCCAGATCCAATCATAAATTGATAAAGCAAAGGAGTGTGCTTAAATGAAAGCAGTTGTGTTAGAAAAAGCATGTGCACCACAGGATTTATATGTAAAGGAAGTACCGATGCCTAAAGTGAAGCCAGGATGGGTATTAGTTAGAATAAAAGCCTTCGGAATCAATCGTTCGGAAATTTATACAAGACAAGGGCACTCACCATCTGTACAGCTGCCACGAATTATTGGAATTGAATGTGCAGGAGAGGTTGCTGATCCATCAGATAGTACGCTGAAAAAAGGGCAAAGGGTTGTTTCCTTGATGGGAGGGCTTGGGCGTGAATTTAATGGAAGTTATGCAGAATATGCGCTTATCCCTTCCAGCCAAGTATATGCCATAAACAATGAGCTGGATTGGGTAAAGCTTGCGGCAATCCCAGAAATGTATTATACAGCTTATGCATCATTAGTTGATAGCTTAATGTTGAAAACAGGGGATACCCTGCTTATCCGTGGTGGCACGAGTTCGGTAGGGTTAGCTGCACTTCAGTTAGCGAAAAGTATAGGAGTAACAGTTGTTTCAACAACACGTAATCAAGAGAAGGTGGAACAGTTGAACAAGCTTGGCGCGGATTACGTTTTATTAGATGAAGGCGATATCCAGCCACAGCTTTATAGTATTTTCCCTAATGGTGTTAATAAGATATTAGAACTAGTTGGCACTGTCACCTTAAAGAATTCGCTCAGGATGCTTGATGAAAAAGGAATCCTTTGTATGACAGGCATATTGGGCGGTAAATGGGAGATGGATAGCTTTGAGCCAATGGTAGATATCCCTTCTGGCACGTATTTTACCCAATTTGACAGTGGCGTTAACTTCAAACCCCAATTGCTGACTAAATTATTTCAACATATCGAACAATTTGCGATAGAAGTACCGATAGCAAGGGTATTTACTTTAGAGGAGATTAGCCAAGCACATCTTTTAATGGAAAGTAATCGTGCAAATGGAAAGATTGTAATAGTAAATACATAAAAACATAAGGAGATTACATATGATTCAATTTGAAAATGTCTCAAAGCTATTCCAGGATGGTACGACAGCTGTTAATGAAATAAATCTCACAATTAATAAAGGTGAACTATTTGTACTGATTGGGCCAAGCGGGAGTGGTAAAACGACCACCTTAAAAATGATAAATCGGTTAATAGATTTAACAAATGGAACGATACTCATTGATGGGAAAAAAATAAGTGAATACGATATTCATGAACTGCGCTGGAATATTGGCTATGTATTGCAACAAATTGCGTTGTTTCCTCACTTGTCTATTGGAGAAAATATAGCTGTAGTACCTGAAATGAAAAAGTGGACGAAAGAGAAGATAGGGGCAAGAGTTGATGAATTGCTTGAAATGGTTGGATTAGAGCCGCAAACATATAAAAACAGAAAACCTAATGAGCTGTCAGGCGGGCAACAACAAAGGATTGGAGTAATCAGAGCACTAGCCGCAGATCCAGAAATTATCCTAATGGATGAGCCTTTTAGTGCACTTGACCCAATCAGCAGAGAAAAGCTCCAAGATGATATTATAAGCTTACAAAAAACAATAAAAAAGACAATTGTTTTCGTCACGCATGACATGCAGGAAGCCTTAAAATTAGGCGATAGAATTTGCATAATGAGAGATGGGAAAATTGTCCAAACTGGAACTCCAGAGGAATTAATAAATAATCCTGTAAATGATTTTGTTCAAGATTTTATTGGCAGGGTAAGTCATGAACATATTGCCTTTAATCTTGAACAAATTCTGTCGCCATTAACGATCAGTGACTTTGACGGATCAATTATTCCGGTCACAAGCTCTTTACAAGCTACCTTAGAAGCACTGTCTGAAAATAATCAAGTAGGGATTGAAAAGGATGGAGCAATCATTGGCATGATTGATAGACAATCGCTTATACAATATCAATTAAATGGCATGAAGGAAGGTGGAAAAGAGTGAGTAATCTATATCAAGCCTTCTTAGAAAGAAAAGGGGAGTTATTAAAGGATTTAATTCAGCATATTGAAATATCATTTATTGCGCTCTTTTTTGCATTAGTTATTGCAGTTCCACTTGGAATTTATTTAACAAGAAAGAAAAAGGCTGCCGAAATCATTATCGGCATCACATCTGTATTTCAAACAATACCATCTTTAGCTTTATTAGGTTTACTTATTCCGATTGTTGGAATCGGGACAATCCCAGCAATTATTGCATTGGTTATTTACGCGTTACTTCCAATTTTAAGGAATATTTATACAGGCATAAAAGAGGTTGATCCAAATTTAATTGAGGCAGCAAAAGGGTTAGGGATGAATAATCGAAGACTGTTATTTAAGGTAGAGCTACCTCTTGCCATGCCAGTAATAATGGCAGGGATAAGAACAGCGATGGTTCTTATCATTGGTACAGCTACAATTGCTGCACTTATTGGTGCGGGAGGCTTAGGTGATTTAATTACAGTGGGGATCAGCAGAAATGATACTAGTCTTATTTTATTAGGAGCCATTCCAGCAGCTCTGTTAGCACTGTTTTTTGACTTCTTATTAAGGCAATTTGAAAAGCTTTCCTTTAAGAAAGCATTTATTTCAATCGTATCTGTCATCGTAATTGCTTTCTTAATTATAACTGTATCTGCTTTAAACCAGCCTAAAGGTGCAGATATAACAATTGGCGGCAAAATGGGACCAGAGCCGGAAATATTAATGAATATGTATAAGCTGCTGATTGAAGAGGATTCTTCCTTAACAGTTGACATCAAACCAAACTTGGGAGGAACTACTTTTGTCTATAACGCTTTAACATCAGGAAGTATAGATATTTATCCAGAATTTACAGGAACCGTAATAGTCGATCTTTTAAAAGACCAGCCGGAAAGTACGGATAGACTAGAGGTTTACAATCAAGCGAAAGAAGGAGCTTTAACTAAATTGAATTTAGTTTTGCTGAAGCCAATGAAATACAATAACACATACGCTTTAGCTGTTCCCGCAGCACTTGCCGAACAATATGATTTAAAGACCATTTCCGACTTAAAAGCAATCGAAGGAAGTATAAAAGCAGGCTTTACACCAGAGTTTCCAGAACGTCAAGATGGATATGTTGGCATTCAAAATCTCTATGGCATACAGTTCTCCAAGGTAAATATCATGCAGCCAGAACTAAGATATGCTGCTGTTAAAAGAGGCGATATAAATATAGTTGATGCCTATTCAACAGATAGCGAAATCCAACGAAATAACTTAACTGTTTTAGAAGACGACAAGAACCTGTTTCCACCATATCAAGGAGCACCAATCCTGAAAAAAGAGACGTTAGAGAAATATCCAGAGCTGGAAGACATACTAAATAAACTAGCCGATCAAATAACGGATGATGAAATGAGAGAAATGAACTATGAAGTTGCGGTGGATAAGAAAAAAGCAAGCGATGTTGCTAAAACATTTTTAGAAGGGAAGAACTTACTTAATAACTAAATTTTTTCCTGTATATAGTTAGGGAGCTCTCGATAGTTTAGTTGATAGAGAGCTCCTTGTTGTAGTTTAAATGCAAAACTAAGGAGCATAAGTGTTCCTATCGCGGCGGGATTGATTTCTTTATGAAAAAAAATTTCTTGATGGATATATGAAAATCTTTTATAATTTTCCTGGAAAGCAAGGTAATCTTAATTTTTAATTAACTTGATTTTAAAAAAAGTTCTTAATAATTTAAATTCCTAGTTGACATATAAGAATTAAATGATTAAGATTTGGTTAATAAAATAAAATTCTATTTACACTTTTATTTAATAAATGTAGCCGATTGGACAACCAAAGGCACCTATACTATTCATCATTTTCATATGATTGAATTTATTAGGTGCCTTTTTTTATAGGCCTGATTGTGGATACAGTATTAACTGTCTTACGTTTATTAAATATTATGTGATATTAGAAAATTCTTAATTCGTTGACTTGATGTAGGGAAAAGGCTAATCTGAACTTAAAGGTCTAAGGTTTAAACCTTAATGTTTTTTATGTTATAAAGGTTTAAGGTTTGAACCTTAATGTTTTAAGGTTTGAAAGGAGAAAAGTTAATGTTTCCGGAGTCAGAATTTCAATTTGAGACAGTTTCGCCAAAGAAGGTGAGTGATTTTATATTAGATCAGCTAGAGGAAGCTATCATCCTGAAGGAGCTTCTGTCTGGTGAGCAATTACCTACAGAGCGTGAACTGGCAACAATCTTCAAAACGAGCCGTTTAGCTATTCGTGAGGCGTTGTCCATATTAGAAGAGCGAGGCTTGATTGAGAAAAGAATTGGTGCAAAAGGGGGGACATTCGTTCTTCCATTAACGCTAAATTCTCATATGCGAAACAAGGCAGAGCTAAGAAAAGACTGGGATCAGATGATAAAAATATTTGAATTTAGATCAATAATTGAGCCAGAGGCCGCCTATCTTGCTGCAAAAAGAATAACGAATGAAGAATTAATGAAGCTAAGAGACTATTTGAGAATGAGCATAGAACCAGAATGTTCTCGGGAATTATTTCGTTCATTGGATGTAAAGTTTCACTTAGCAATTGCTAAGGCATCTGGCAATGAATATTTCGAAAAGGCTGTAAGAATGATTAGAACGAAAATTAATCCTGCCCTTGACTTAATGCCATATAGCGACAAGGTGAAGACGGTTAACTATGAAGGCCACATAAGCCTGCTTAAAGCATTAGAAAAGCAGGATGGAGAACAATCAAAAGAGATTATGAGATTACATATTTCCAATTCAGAAAATGCCATTTATTCAAAAGTATTTTCCTCAGAAGAATAATAGATTTATCTAGAAATGGGAGGTTTGATTTTGGAATTATCTGATTTGCTCAAAAGAGCAGAAGAATTAAAACAGCAGCTAAGCATATGGCGCAGAGATTTTCATACGAATCCAGAGCTGGGTTATCAGGAGCTTCGCACTGCGGCTAAAGTAGAAGAGCATCTTAAACGACTTGGCCTAGAGGTTGAAACTGGTGTTGGTAAGACTGGCGTTACTGGTTTGCTTAGAGGGCAAGAGCCGGGCCCAACGATTGGTATTCGAGCAGATATGGATGCATTGCCAATTCAAGATGAAAAGGAGGTGACTTATCGCTCTTCCAATGCTAACGTTGCACATCTATGTGGCCATGATGCACATACAAGTATACTTATGGGAGCTGCAGAGCTATTCACCTCACTTGGCAAACCGAAAAAAGGCAATATTAAATTTATCTTTCAGCCAGCAGAAGAATTATTAGCAGGTGCTGCTGCGATGATTGCCGATGGAGTCTTAGAGAATCCTAAGGTGGATGCTATCATCGGTTTGCATGTTAACCCTAGTTTGCGAGTGGGTGAAATTGGTATTACATATGGAGTTGTATGCGCGTCTGTTGATAATATCAGCATCAAAATTATCGGAAAAGGAGGTCATGGAGCTAGACCTCATGAAGGGAAAGATTCAATTTTAATTGCTTCCCAGGTTATCGTCGCACTGCAAAATATCAGCAGCAGAATGATAGATCCGCTAGAACCAGTAGTAGTGTCTATTGGAAAAATTAATGGTGGAACCATTGGAACAGCAATAGCTACTAGTGTTGAGATGGAGGGAACAGTGAGAACACTGTCACCAGCCATTAGGGAAAAAATTCCGCAACTAATGGAGCAAGTAATAAAAGGAGTTGTGAGCGCATTTGATGCTGATTATGAATTTAGTTACGAGCTGAACTATCCCTCACTAGAAAATAATAAAGACCTGATAGATTTGGTCTCAGAAACCAGTGCTGAAATTCTTGGTGCAGAACAATGTAAGTTACTGAATGCATCAACTGGCGGAGAAGACTTTAGTTTCTATGCAGAGCAAATTCCTGGTGCCTTTTTCCGCTTAGGAGTTGGCAATGGTTCTTTAGAAACATCCTATCCGCTGCATCATCCTAGCTTCGATTTAGACGAGGAAGGCTTGTATTACGGGGTAGCAATGTTAACAGGCACCGCACTTAAATATTTAGAAAATTAGAGAAGTTTCAGTTGAGAAGGGGAGATTAAATTGAAAAATAAAAAATATAAATTTTTAAGTTTAGTAGTTTCTTTGATTGCCGTTCTAATCATTTCAGCCTGCAGTAACAGCACTAATTCAAGTGGAGATAGCACTACTACTGAAAAACAAGACAATGTATTAACATTTGCTAACGCAACAGATATTGAAAGCTTCGATATTCATAATAATAACAATACAATGAGTGAAGCTGTCCTTGTTAATATGTTTGATTACCTTATTCAAAACGATAGTGACGGAAATAAAATTCCTGTACTTGCTACAGAATGGAAGCAAGTCGATGATACAACTTGGCAGTTTAAACTGCGTGATGATGTTAAGTTTCACAATGGCGATTCATTCACAGCAGCTGACGTTAAATTTACTTTAGAAAGAGTTGCTAAGGATAGTTCTTTAAAACAAAACTACCTGTATAAGCAAATTAAAGAAGTACAAATTGTCGATGATTATACAGTTAATATCATCACAGAGGTTCCAGATCCAATTCTGCTAAATAGACTGTCAAGAATGGGTTCAGGTATGCTTCCATCCAAATATATTGAAGAAAAAGGTATGGATGAATTTCTGAAAAATCCTGTTGGTACAGGTCCATATAAATTCAGCAGCTGGACAAAAGACGATCGCTTAGAGCTAGTGAAAAACGATGATTATTTCGGTGGAGATGTTACATGGGAAAAAGTAGTTTTCCGTACAATTCCTGAAGCTTCTACAAGAGTATCAGAATTACTAGCAGGTGGGATTGATATTGCAGCGACAATTCCAACAACAGATGTAGCGCGTATTGAAGAAACAGATGGTAAAACGATTGCTTCTGCACCAACTAGAAGAGTATTGCAGCTTATCCTTCGTCATACAGAGGGAACAGTGACTGCAGATCCCGTTGTTCGTGAGGCGATTGATTTAGCGATTGATAAGCAATCAATTGTTGATAGCATTGCAGGCGGAGCAGGTGTACTAACAAGAACATCTGTGACACCAGGTAACTTTGGTGCAGATCCATCACTATATAAAACTTCTTTATATGATGTAGAAAAAGCTAAGAAATTATTAAAAGATGCAGGTTATACAAAAGATGACCTTAAGATAAGCTTCTCTGTAGCTAGTCAATATGGCGAATATGCAGAAGTAATTGCTGCGATGCTAACAGAGGTTGGCTTTGAGGTTGACCTTAATATTTTAGAAGCAACTGCATTCTATGAGCAGTTCAACTCTAAGTCATTCGGCGAGATATTCATGATTGGGATTGGTAACTCCTTAAATGATGCATCAAACAACTATGGTCGTTACATGCTTGATCAAGCCGCAGGAGAAACTGACTATAATAACCCAGAAGTAGAGAAATTACTGCAGGATGCTCTTGTAAATATGGATCCTGAATCTCGTGAGGCAGAGTATCAAAAAGTACAGCAAATCTTTGCAGAAGACAGACCAGCAGTATACCTATTCCAAATGGAAGGTGTATTCGGAGTAACGGACAGCATTAAATATTCTCCAAGAGAAGATGAAATGTATTATGCCCAAGAAATTACTCCAGCCAACTAAACAATAACTAGATCAAGGGGAGGTAATCTTCCTCTTGGTCTAAATTTTTTTTGAAGGGATGAGAAAATTGGGAAAGTATATTATCAAGTCACTTCTGCAAATGATTCCAGTATTATTCTTAATTACGGTAATCGTCTTTATTTTAGTGCGCGTTACAGGTGATCCTGTAGCATTAATGCTTCCAGAAACTGCGACAGAACAAGACCGTCTTGAGCTAACGAAAGCATTGGGACTTGATGAACCACTATATGTACAGTATGGCGTATTTATAAAAAGTGCCGTACAAGGAGATTTTGGAATTTCTTATCACTACGGACAACAAGCTCTGCCTTTAGTGCTCGAGCGTATACCAGCAAGCTTTGAACTAGCATTTGTAGCAATGCTTTTTTCCACATTAGTAGCCATTCCTCTAGGGATTCTATCTGCTTTGAAACGAAATTCTTTTTTGGATTTGATTATCTCAGGAATTTCCGTTCTTGGTAAAGCAATGCCTAATTTCTGGGTAGGTATTATGGTCATATTATTGTTCTCTGTTATCCTCGGGATTTTCCCTGTGTCGGGAAGAGGTGGCTTTAGTCACATCATTTTACCTGCCTTTACTTTAGGTGTAGGTTTGTTTGCACAGATGACTAGATTGATTAGAGCGAATATGCTGGAAATTTTAAATCAAGATTATATAAGAACGGCAAGAAGTAAAGGGATTATGGAGATGGTTGTAGTTGGACGGCATGCATTGAGGAATGGATTAATCTCTGTTGTAACAGTAATGAGCTTACAATTTACTAGCTTAATATCAGGAGCTCTTATAACGGAAACCGTATTTGCATGGCCTGGACTCGGGCAATTACTAGTGACAGCAGTCAACAACAAGGATATGGCAATTATACAAGCATCCGTATTTATTATTGCAATTCTAGTTATCTTAATAAACCTTTTGACAGATATTATTTATCGATTCTTGGATCCAAGAATTAAATACAGCTAAGGAGGGGTAGCTTTGTCTTCTGTTTCAAAACCAGTAGTAGAAGGGCAAAACACGACGATAAATTCTAGTCGTCCGAAAAAAAGTGAGCTGAAGCGTTGGATAAAACAATTATTGAAAAGCAAGACGGGTGTTGTTGGGGCGGTTATTGTTCTGTTTACGGTTGTTATTGCCATATTTGCCCCGTTATTAGCTCCCTATGATCCAGGAAAAGTAGCCCCATTAATGAGACTTAAACCACCAATGTGGATGGAGGGCGGCACGATTGAACATATATTAGGTACTGATAATCTAGGCAGAGATATTTTAAGCCGTATCTTATATGGCTCAAGGGTTTCACTTATTGTCGGAATCGGTGCCGTACTTGTTTCTGGTTTAATCGGAGCAGTTTTAGGTTTGCTTGCCGGATTTTATGGTGGCTGGATTAACGCCATAATCATGAGAACTGCGGATGCTTTTTTAGCAATCCCGACAATTTTATTAATGCTCGTTGTGTTAGCAGTTGTTGGTCCGGGACTATCCACTTTAATTTTTGTTATTGGGATAACAAATTGGGTTTCTTATGCACGGGTTGTCCGCGGGGAAGTATTAAGTATAAAAGAGCGTGAGTTTATAAAATCAGTCGTTGCAATTGGAGCAAGGAAAAGTAGAATCATATTTTTGCATATTCTTCCTAATGTCATTTCCTCCTTCATCATTATTTCTGGTATGAGCGTAGCAACCACCATCGTTTTAGAAGCTTCCTTAAGTTTTCTTGGTTTAGGTATTAAATCACCTGCCGTTTCATGGGGCGGAATGCTGAGTGATGGACGTCAGTACGTTGCTACAGCATGGTGGGTAGCTACTTTCCCTGGCCTTGCGATAACAATTACAGTACTAGGCGTAATCTTTTTAGGCGATTGGCTTCGAGATATGCTTGATCCTCGATTAAAAGCAAAAAAATGATACAGAAGGGATTGATACGATGCCATCAAATTTACTCGAAGTAAAAGATTTAAAAACAGTTTTTCATGTGGAAGATGGTGTGTTGCCTGCAGTAAATGGGATTAGTTTCTCTGTTAGTACTGGTGAAACATTAGCAATCGTAGGAGAATCGGGCAGCGGCAAAAGTGTTACTTCTCTATCCATTATGGGTTTGCTTGGTGATCCTGGTGAGGTTATTGGCGGGGAAGTGAACTTTAATAACGAAGACTTGCTGCATATGTCCCGCAAAGAATTAAATAAATACCGCGGCAATGACATTTCGATGATTTTTCAGGAGCCAATGACTTCCTTAAATCCTGTTTTTACAATTGGATTTCAAATTAGTGAGGTTATTAGAAGACATAAAGGTTTAAATAAGCAAGAGGCAAAAGCAAAAAGTATTGAAATGCTTGAGCGTGTTGGAATTCCAAATGCAGCAAAGGTTGCAAGCAACTTTCCACATCAATTATCAGGAGGAATGAGGCAAAGGGTGATGATTGCGATCGCTTTAGCTTGTGTTCCTAAACTATTAATTGCAGATGAGCCAACGACTGCCTTGGATGTTACGATCCAAGCCCAAATCCTTGAGTTAATCGGAGCGCTAAGCAAGGAAGAAAATACTGGAGTCATATTAATTACGCATGACCTTGGCGTTGTAGCAGAAATGGCAGATAAGGTAGCAGTTATGTATGCTGGTGAAATTGTAGAGGAAGCGCCGGTTAAAGTGTTATTTAAAAACCCCTCCCATCCATACACAATTGGTTTGTTAGGATCAATCCCAAGAATGGATGTAGATACAGAAATCTTGGATTCAATTCCAGGAACGGTTCCGAATTTATTGGAAATGCCTGATGGATGTCCATTTCATCCAAGATGTGCTTTTGCTGTTGACGAATGTAAAGCAGTAAAACCAGCTCTAGTGAAAAAGGCGGAGAACCATTCGGTTAGGTGCATACGAGCTAAGGAGGTTTACAATGAATTCAGAGCAAAGTAGTCAAGCCATTTTAAAAGTGGTTAATCTACAAAAACATTATCCAATAAAGAAGGGTGCTTTTTCAAAAAAAAGCTATTTTAGAGCGGTGGATGGCTTAGATTTCGAAGTTAACAAGGGGGAAACCTTTGGAGTTGTTGGTGAATCGGGATGCGGTAAATCAACGATGGGCTTAATGATTACGCAGCTGTTAGAACAAACAGAGGGCGATATTTGGTTTGATGGAAATCATTTAAATCAACTAAATGAAAAGAAGAAGCGGGAATTGCGAAGGGATTTACAAATTGTTTTTCAAGATCCATTTTCCTCCTTGAATCCAAGAATGAAGGTATTTGATATTGTAGCTGAACCTCTTAGAGTGCATGGAATTGCGAAAGGGGAGAAACTGCGAGAAGAGGTAATGAATCTGCTTAAAGTAGTTGGTCTAGGAGAGCATCACGCAGACAGGCACCCGCATGAGTTTAGCGGCGGACAGCGTCAGCGGATTGGAATTGCAAGAGCGCTTGCGTTAAAGCCGAAATTAATAGTTTGTGATGAACCTGTATCAGCACTTGATGTTTCTGTTCAAGCGCAAATACTTAACCTGTTAAAGCAACTGCAAAAAAAGTTCAATCTAACCTATATATTCATTGCTCATGGGCTGCCGTCTGTTAAGCATATAAGTGATCGGATTGCCGTTATGTATATGGGCAAAATTGTTGAGCTTGCTGATAAAAATGAGCTGTTTAATAATGTCAAACACCCATATACGGAAGCACTGTTGTCTGCAATTCCTGTTTTGAACCCATTTGAGAAGAAGGACAGAATTGTCTTGCAAGGTGAAATTCCTAATCCTGCTAATCCGCCAAGTGGATGCACATTTCATACTAGATGCCCATATGCCCGCGAGATGTGCAAGACAGAGCAGCCAGCACTTATGGAGCATGCAGACGGGCATTTTGCAGCATGCCATTTTCCATTAGCATAATCTAAAACAAATATACAAGGAAGAAGTGGATACAAGTGGAAAATCGCTCGATGCAACCAGACGATCTTTATAAATACACGTGGCTTAGTGATGCTACTGTCAATCCTCAAGGCAAAATTGCCTATGTGGAACGTACAATCAACAAGGACAAAAACAATTATTCTACTAATATTTGTTTTGTATCTAGTAACGGAGGAAGCATTGCCAAGCTTTCAAACGAAGGAAAGGATTCTTTCCCTGCTTGGTCCCCTGATGGACAAAGCCTCGCGTTTTTACGAAACGTTGACGGAAAAAAACAAATATTTATCGTCAAAGATGATAATCATGCTGTCCAGTTGACAAATCACAGCCATGGAATCGGCAGTTTCCAATGGTCCCCTCGTGGAGATTGTTTTTTGTTTACTTCAAGAGTGCCTGAAGTAAATGTGAACACTGATCAAGGAAAGGTATATGAGGATCTACCATTTAAAAGTGAAGGAATTGGTTTAAAGGATGAAAAGTATAACCACCTTTTCCTTATAGATACAAAAGAAAGCCAATGCACACAATTAACAACGGGAACTTTCCAAATTTCAAGTCCTGCTTGGTCTCCAGATGGGTCTGAAATATTGTATTTGCGCAATACAAAAAGTGCATCAACAGACCAGCAGAAAAATAATAAAACTAATGATGTTTTTTCCATTAATATAACAACAAAGTTAATCGATAAAAAAACAGATTCCAGTTTATTAATTAGCAAATATAACTTTTTATCGGATAAAAAAACACTAGTACTAGTTGCTAATAATCAAGAGTTTGGAAGTGGAACACAAAACCAACTATATAAAGTTTCAAGTGATAATAACTCTCCTAAATCATTATTATCCCCCACACTTGATTTACAATTTGGAAATTATGCATTAAGTGACATGAAATTTGCTGGTGGCTATCCAGCGCCATTTGCTGATTTAGAAGGGAATTTATATGTGCTTGGCACAAAACATGGGAGTGTCCATATATATCGCTATGCTCAAAATGGCGATTTTAAAGCTGTTACAACTGGTGATAAAGATATTTATCATTACATCAAATCAGAAGATAAAAAACATTTATTCTATTTAGCTATTACTAAAGACTGTCCAAGCGAACTGTATAAGCTTGATTTGGATACAGGTGAAGAAGTAAAGCTCACCAATTATCATGAGGAACTTACTCATACATTTGCTGCAGCTGTGGTTGAGGATTTTTGGTTTAACTCCTTTGATGGGACAAAAATTCAAGGCTGGTTGATGAGCCCAAAGCATAAGCCTGCAGGAGAAAAGACACCATTGATTTTACAAATCCATGGAGGTCCACATGCTATGTATACGGGAACCTTTAACCATGAATTTCAAGTATTAGTGTCAAAGGGATATAGTGTTATGTTTATCAATCCAAGAGGAAGCTTTGGATATGGTCAGGATTTTGCTAAAGCGTGCCGAGGAGAGTTCAGTGAAGGAGATTATCAAGATATCATGAGTGGTCTGGACTATGTGTTAAGCAGCTACTCTTTCGTTGATACTCAAAGGCTAGGAGTTTCAGGGGGAAGCTACGGTGGGTTAATGACAAACTGGATTGTTTCTCAAACAAATCGCTTTAATGTTGCTATATCACAAAGAAGTATTACCAATTGGATTTCCTTTTATGGAATGAGTGATATCGGTATTTCTTATACGGATGCAATGCTTGGAGGAAATCCTTGGGACAATATAAATATGCTATGGGAAAAATCACCTTTAGCACATGTGAAAAACATAAGCACACCATTGCTCATTCTACATGGCGAGGAGGATCTGCGCTGTCCCGTTGAACAGTCTGATCAACTATTTACAGCACTTAAAAAGTGGGAGCGAACAACAAAACTTATTCGTTATCCAAAATCAAACCATACATTTATGAAAAATGGAAAACCATCCTATCGGATTCATTTTTTAGAAGAAGTCACAGCTTGGATTGAGGCATATATTTAACGAGGAGGAAGAAAAAATGAATACAATAAGATTATCCATGCCAGTAGCCTTTTTCATTGAAAATTGCTTAACAAGTGGTTTACCGTTAGAGACAATCATTGACTCTATAAAGCAGCAACAATTCTCCATCTTTAAAGACAATGTCCAAGACAAGGACATGGACTTTAACGAAAGATATCAGGTCGCCGAGCAATTGGGAGAAGACTGGGAAACAGCCGTGAAATCCGGCTATGAATTAAAATGGCTCCATTTGAATGGACTAAAAAAACTGCTGAACTTTAGATTCAAGAAGGTTGCTGATACGGACTATTTACAGGATGGCTTCGTAATTAGTTCATTAAAATTAAAACAGGCTGAGTACGAAATATTGTCATCTATGATTAACAGTCAATGGAATGTTTTAGATGATACTACTGAAGGTACATATAAAATTGAGCTTAAGTTTAAAAACGTTATGTGAATTTTCTTGAGGCGGTATTAAGTCTTAATTAGATTATTAGCGGATAAACACTATTATTTAAGAAGCTGCTGTCGTAAAAGCAGCTTTTTTGTGCTGGTTCATATAATAAACTTTTTATTGCTAAGGAAAATTTTATAATGCTTTATAATGAAGTGAAAGGATCTCTTCTTATTGACGCTACTGCTAAGAAAGTTCAAAAGTTTTGTGGAAACTTTTAACAAGCCCAAGCGTATAATTGTTTATCAAAGTCTTTTCATTAGGAGGAAAGAGATGAAGCGAATTCTAGCTGCTTTATCGTTCATAATCATCCTTGTCTTAACAGGATGCACCAGTAATAATTCTTCCGATACGTTTACCTTTACAGGTGAGTCAGGCAATTGGTCGGTTGAATTAAATGTTACGCAGGGAGAGGATGATTATGAAAAACAAGATTTAACATTGCAATATAAGGGGCAGGACGTGAACTCCGTTGGTGAAATTATCTATACTGTAGCAACTAAAGCAAGCGGCTATAGTGGCAACGGTGCTACCCTTGATGAGAACGGTATTTATACAGAGACAAATGAGAATAATGCCTCAAATGCAAAAGTGACGGATAAGTCTAAAGTAAATGTAACCGTTGAGTGGAATAATCAGACGGAAAGCATTAGTTTGAAAAATAAATAGCTTTATTTCTCAGCGATTCTTTTTTTAGGAAGAATTGTTTTTTTTACAAAAATAACCAATAATCCAGTAACCTTAAGTCCTAAACAAGCGTCTAAAGGATAAAAAGGGGGTTATTGGTTTGGTTAAGAAAAAGCTGTATATTGTTTTGACTGCTTTAGCCTTGCTTATTATGACTGGATGCTCTGCGAAAGGGGAAGAAGTAACAGCGGTCAGCGGTGAAATTGATGCGGAGGAAGTGCTAAGTTTGAACCCAGAAGCCGATATTTTTCAGTTTGAAGGTGTAATATATCAAACAAATATTGATTGGGTAGATGAACTAGCGTTAACGAAGGATGCTCAAGTTGGGGAAATAAAAACATTAAATGAAGCTAACACAGATTTTAATGATGAAATGGCAAATAAGCTGAAGGTAGGGTCAAAAATTTTTTCTGCCAAAGAACGAAATGATATTCTAATTGTGGAAAATGAGTCAGGACTATTTAATTATCTAGCCATTGTGGAGGGCTAGTCTTAAGAAAAGGAGCGCCTGCTTAGCGACGCTCCCCTATTTCCTTTAATGAAGGATTTTTGTCTTTGTTAAGCTGTCTTTCATCCATTTGCATTCTTCTCCGCCAGCCAAAAACAGATTTCCGGCACTGGCAGCTACACAAAAGCAATGACCTTTAATTGTTTCGACTGGCTCTAATATCATTTGTGATAAGTCACCATGATAAATACGTGAATATCCATATTCGTCCTTGCTGGAACAAACATAAATATGATCGCCAGAAAGTACCATGCCCAGAAAAGCACGTTCTTCTATTTGGCAAGTAAGGGAATGCCACTTGTTGTCTCGATGATTTCGAAAGGCGATAGTGCCTTTTTTTGTTTGGCACGCACCTGTTGTCATCCAGAGAAACGAATTATCGACATGAATAGAGGAAACCATCGTTTCTTCATCATGAAGGACTGGCACTAGCTGTTGGGAAGATAATGTATATCTCCACAACCCGCCATGTTGTTTATGTATTTGTGTGCCAACATATAAGTCTTCACCATGCAATGTTAAAGAGCGAATAATAGGTCTAACGGAAAGTTCTTTAAAAAGCGAAATGACTTTCCAGTTTACCCCGAAATCTAAAGACACAAGTAATTGTGTACCTGCATGTGTTATAACTAAGCCACTCTCGTTGCCTACAATATTCCACAAGCGCTGACTTGTTGGAAAGAAGGAGGTCTTCCATCTACCTGTTTTTTCATGGATTCGAATGAACCTACCTCTTTCACCAACACCCATAATGTAATCACCAATTTTTTTCAGTTGATAAATGGAGTCTTGCAATGGAATTATTATCTTCCAACGATTATGCTTGAACGAATAAATGCCTTCTCCTTTAATGGAAACTAAAAATTCATTAGGGGAGGTAGTAACAACAGCAGTCGCTCCATTAGCGTGCATGACTAGTATCCTTTTCCTTTGCCCACTCATAGGCACCTACTGCAAATTGTTCACATTCCTGCACTTCCTCCTCACTATCTGGACTAAACTCAATTTTTAATAAAGAGCTAAAAACATCTGCGCCTCGTTCCTTCACCTTGTCTGCCAACAGGTCAACTGCCTGACAGAAGGCAGGATAGAAACGGTCGCCTGAGCCAAAGACACCGAAGGACATCCCTGTTAGATCCACTTCGTCTAATTCTTCATACATATCCTCCAGCTCATACGGCAAATCTCCATCACCCCATGTATAGCTTCCGAAAAAAACAAGATCATATTGTGATAGCTTTTGAAGAGGAATTAAGTCTAAGTCCTCAACAGCCACTTCACAATTTAATGCTTCTAATTTATTTTTTAATATCATCATAATATCCTCTGTATTGCTTGTTAAGCTTGCAAACCCAATTAGTACCTTCATCATAAACACCTCTTAAATGAGAATAATTTTCATTATAACTAACTATAAATGATAATGATTATCAATGTCAATGTAAAAAATGCTGCAATATTTGACAAAAGGCCAAGGAGTTAAATTTTACAAGCTGGTTGGAGGAGTATTACTATAAAAATATAGTTTAATTTTTATAATCTTGTATTAATAGGAGGCTGTATGATGAAAAGGAATGAAAGCTTGAAAACGGAAGGCGACAAGACATTAAGGCTACTAATGCCACAATGGCAAGGCGGGAATAATTCAGCTTATTACCTCGGTGCACAGCTTCTTAATTGGCTTGCTCCAAGTTCAAATGATGCCTTTGAAGAGGTTCCGATTGACCTGTCAGCAGAAGGGCTTACTGTTGAGAAGGGGATTTTTGCAAGGAGTACACTACTTAAACAAGTACATGCTGCGAAAGCCATACTCGATAAACATAACCCCGATCGTGTTGTTGTTTTCGGTGGAGACTGTGGCGTTGAATTGGCTCCGTTTGCCTATCTCAATAATAGGTATGATGGAGATGCAGCAATACTTTGGGTTGACGCTCATCCTGATGTAAATACTCCAGAGCATTTTGAAAACCATCATGCACATGTGCTTGCGAATCTCCTTGGAGTAGGAGATGAGGACTTCGTTGCAGAAGTGCCAACATTGGTAGACCCTAAAAACGTGTTATACGTTGGTTTAAATGACGGAACAGCTTCAGAAAAAGCAGTGATGGACCGATTTAATTTGAGTGTGGTTAAGCCTGAGGAAATTGTGAAGGACAGCAGCTCTGTTTTAAATTGGCTAAATAAGCGAAATGTTTCAAAAGTAATTGTTCATTTTGATTTAGACGTACTTGATTTAAGAGAGTTTCGGTCATTACTTATAGCAAACCCAGAAACATACAGCGAAATGGTCGAAAAAACGCCAAAAGGTTCCAGTATAGAAACGATCATTCGGGTCCTTCAAGATGTTGGAAAGGCTTATGACATTGTTGGACTTGGGATTACAGAGCATTTTCCATGGGAGGCTGTTGCATTGGCGAATATGCTAACACGTCTTCCGTTAATTGGTGATATAAATAAAACTGACAAACCCTCTTATAACTGGATATTTTAATACTTAATAAAAGGGTCATTAGATTTTTTGAATGTCCCTTTTTGGGAGGGATTCCCTTTGACAAAAATATCAATAACGGCTGTAGCGTTTGATTCTGAAGAGGATTATATTTTTTTTGAAAAGGCACAAAAACTGAAGAAATTATATATCGGACCCTCTGAGTATGAAAATTACGATGAGGATACTAAACAATTTTTATATGAATTTTTATGTGAACAAAATGCTTTTCCCTATTTTGTCTTGTATGAACCATATGGTGATGTAACGGAAGAAATAGAGAAGTTATACATTAGTGAGAGTATCCCATATTCTTTAAGGTATGAGGGTTCATCGTTTAAGCGGTTTCCAGTCTTAACGATTACAATTAATGGTCCATCTGCATTAAAGCTTGTTCTAGAGGAAAGCTTTTGGATTGCTGCATCAAATCAGTTTTATTCAATCTCATTTTCCAATAATACTAGCTATAAGCCTATCCTTAAAAAAGGGTTATTCGGAAAGATGAAACAATACTTAGTACCGTGCTTTACAATGAAGCATCCAGCAACTGTCATCAAAATCTGGCATGATGGCCAAGGGTTTAACCTCTATACGAATGATTCCAAGTATTCGACAGTTGAACAACTGATATGCCATCTACCGAATGGAACGATTTTAGAATAAAACAGTCTTATTACTTATTTAGGGGAAAAATAATGGATGAATTATGGATTCAAGAAGAGGATTTGCAAGAGGCGTTGAAGGAGCATTCTTTGCCCGTTAGGATTGAACTTTCAGGTGGAGAACCTAAGGTTTATTGTCTTAGTGTTGATGACAAAGATGATAGAACGGAAGAGGAGTATTTAATTAAATTTTTGTCTGCTACTAAAACCTTTCCTTTGTATGTTACTTACTCCATTCAATATTTAATAATGGCGGAATATGAAAAGGAATTAAATGAGTTAGGATTAGAATATGAGGCAAGGTATACAACTTCACAGAGAGTTTTTTACACACAGAGAAGAATTAGACGTTATTATCATCCTGCAAGCATTTGTGTGAAATTTATGGACATTAATACATTAGCAAAAATAATCAATGCCAATTATGGAATCGCCCAAATGAACGAATTCTTTGCGATTTCTTCAGAAGATAACGTTCGGTTCGATCATAAGGAACGCCTAGCAGTTATTGAGGAAAAACCTAATTCTTTTTATATTACACCTGGTTTTGATGGGCATGGATTTTATCTGTTTTCCAACGAAGAACGATATTCAAGTATTATGAAGTTAATGGATAACCTGCCAGAGGGAACAGAGGTTACGCAAATTAATGATAAGTTGATAGATGAAATATAATATTTTAGGGTGCAATCTGTGTTTATTTGACTAGAGGTTAAATAATCACAGATTGCAGCCCTTTTTATTTTGTAATAATGGCATAACAGGAGCAGCAACAAGCTTCCATATAAATAAAAGCGGTCAACAAAGAATTAATATCTTATGTAGTTTAATCCCAAATCCGCACTCTAGGAACATCTGCTGACCTTAAGTAATCTAAGAGCTGGCCTGTGTGAACGGACTCATGATAGGCTACTCGCAACAGCATATCTCCTAAATCTCTTATGTAGCCTGATTCTGAGCGATCAATCTTTATGGAAGATAAACCTTCTTCTGTGAATGATTTTATTGTCTGTAAAAAATCATTGCGATATGGTTCAGCAAATTCTAATTCATCTTGAACGGTTGTGTACGGTAATCCCTCAAATGGAGACTCAAATACGGCTAAGCTGCCTCTGTTTTTGATCGCTAGATGATAATAATGCTCGCTTTCTAATACATGCCTTATCATTTCGATACAATTCATCGCCTCATTATCTGGCTTCCATAAAAGTTTTTCTGCGGGAATGGATGTCCATACCTTAATACTTCTTCGTCTTACTTCAGTGAAATTTAATAAAATTAAATCAATGGAATTCATAACTTCCCCCTCTTTTCAACACTTGTTATTATTATACAATAATGGATAAGTAAGTTAACAAATAAATTGATTAAACTTGCTTGTTAAGATATAATGGCTCATTAATAAAAGAAGGGAACTTTTTATCGTTTATAACGTAAAAACTAAATGAGGAAAATGAATCTGTGTACTTGTGTGTTTGTTAATAAGATGAATAAAAGTTATAATTAGCCAGTTATATAAATAAAAAGATAAAAAAGTGGGGTCTTAACATGAGCTGGATGGATGCTAATTTAATAGTAATTCCTTTTATATTTTTAGGGAAAATTGCAATCTTTGTTTTCGCAATTTGGTATGCTTTGAAGCTATTAAAGCTGCAAAAAGAGAAAAATAGTCTTCTTAAAGAAATCTCTGAGAAGCTGAATAAACTAGACAAGTAATAGAGAATTTTATAGATTATATAAGGGGCCGGATGAAAAATTCGGCTTTTTTATTTATCACAATGCCTTTTCAACGTTTTTTTCGGCAATTGAAGGTTATAATAAGAAAAAGACTAGATAAATTTACTATTATTTAAGGATGAGGAAAAAAGATGTCTATGAAAACAAAATCAAAAAAATTAGCTGTATATTCCCTTATTATTATGGGAATAGGGTATATTGCAACAGCACCGTTTAATGATTCCATTTGGATCAGGTTGCTGCAGGGAGGATTTGAAGCAGGTCTTGTCGGGGGATTAGCGGATTGGTTCGCAGTTACTGCACTGTTCCGTCATCCACTTGGATTGCCAATTCCACATACAGCATTATTGCCTAATAATCGAAAAAGGGTCACAAAAGGACTTGTAACAGTCCTGAAAAATGATTGGCTTTCAAAGGAGAGCATCCAAGATAAAATTAAGGATATTTCATTTACAGATAAACTGCTTCCAACCATAACAGAACTTATAACGAAAGGTTCTCTTAAGGCTGGATTGATTAAAGCAGTTAAAAAACTAGTAAGCAATATCGACATTGAAAAAATGGTGCCTTTCATTAAAACACAAATTGTTTTAACTCTTTCTAATATTGAAGTGAAAAAAATCCTGCAGATGATCAGTTCAAAATTAGTGAATGAAAATTTCGATGAAAAAGTATTAGATCATGTGCTGAAAAAAGCAGACAATTGGTTAAGACAAGAGGATACGAAGGAAAAGCTCGGCAGCGTTTCTATGAATGTCATCAACAGAATTGAAGCGGATGGCATGCTTAAATTTGCATTACGATCAATTGAAAGCTTACTTAGCGAAGAGAAACTCGGAAATATTGTTCAAAACCTTTTGTTGAGCGGGGTAAGAAGCTTGCAGCATAAAGGGCAGCCAAACCGCGAAGCTCTCGTCAAATATATTCGTAAAGAAATCGAAGCAATGAACGATAATGAACAGTTAATTGAGGGTATCGACAAGTGGAAGAACCAGCTGATAGCTGAATGGGATTTAGATAATACAGTATTGGAAGCATTACAAAAACTACAGGAAAATATATTGCTTCAATTGGATGATGAAGAATTTATTGATACGTATGTTATGCCACTATGCCTGCATTTCTTAGGCATGATTCAGAAAAATAGCGAAGCGATTGATAAATGGATGCAAACACAAATATCCATATTAATCGAGAAAAACCATTCGAAAATTGGTGATCTCGTTCAAGAAAACCTCGATAAGCTAGACAATGAGACAATGATTGACATGATTGAAAATAATATTGGCAAAGACCTGCAGTGGATTCGAGTGAATGGTGCGATTTGCGGTTTTATAATCGGTATTATTTTGACTGGTATTCATGATTTGATTGGGTTGATCTAAATAGCTTATGGTGGAAGCTTGAGTTAAACCGACTATCATTTATTAAAAATGATAAAACAAAAAATCCCTCCGATTTCATTAATCGGGGGGATTTTTTTAATTATATAGCAGTATAACCGCCATCAACAAAGAGTGTTGTGCCTGTAACAAAGTCATTTTCTGCCAAGAATACAACGGCATGTGCAATTTCTTCTGGGTTACCTAAGCGTCCAATTGGATGTTTTGCAACTAAACCATCATAGAAATCACCTAAAGCTTCTTTACTAACCATACCAGATTCAATAAATCCTGGTGCAACTGCGTTAACACGGATATTGCGGTCTGCATATTCAATCGCCAATGATTTTGTAATTTGATTAACTGCACCTTTACTTGCAGCGTAAGGAATCGAAGTAGGCTCCCCAACAGATCCTAAGATAGAAGAAGTGCTTATAATAGAACCTCCGCCAGTTTTAATCATTTCACGGATTGCATATTTTGCTCCATAGAATACGCCATCTTGGTTAATCGCAATTACACGTTTGTATTCTTCTGCAGTTAGTTCATGTGTTGGTTTTTGCACACCAACGCCAGCGTTGTTAAAGATGATATCTAGCTTGCCGAAATGTTTAACCGCTTCAGCAACCAAGTTTTCAACTTCGCTTTCTTCGGCTACATTTGTTTTTACAAACAATACATTCTCATAAGTTTCTTTTAAATCTTTTTCAACAGCAGCGCCAGCTTCTGCATTATAGTCTGCTAAAACAACTTTCGCACCTTTATCTAGGAAAGCTTTAACTGTTGCTAATCCAATACCTGAAGCACCACCAGTTACGATTGCTACTTTGTCTTGTAAATTTGTCATGTTAATTCCTCCAATAATGTCTAAGTTGTCTATCTATTAATTAGTATCTTATCTACAAGTTAATAATATACCCATAGTCTAAAAGTGTCAATTAAAATATCTCAAATTAATATATTACGCTTATAGAAATAAATTAAACGTAAAGGATAAATATACCACTGCATGGTAAAATAAATAGAATGGAAGGGAGGAAGCTATTGTGAACGAGAAAGAGAAGGTCTTCTATGAAAGAGGGACAGAAGAGTTAAAATTAAAAAGCATTCGTGCACAAAAGCTTGTCCGCGCATGTAATGATAGCGATGTAGAGGATTCAGCAAAACGAGTAGAAGTAATCAGAGAATTATTTGGTAGTGTGGGGGCTAATCCTGCGATTGAACATAATTTTCATTGTGACTTAGGTTACAATATTCATGTAGGAGAAAATTTTTACGCAGGATACAACTGCACGATTTTAGATATGGCAGAAGTTAGAATAGGCGATAACTGTATGATAGGACCTAATGTCGGAATATATACTGCAGGACATGCAATCGAACCGAAGGGCAGAAATAAAAGCGGATATGGAATTCCTATTACAGTCGGCGATGATGTGTGGATCGGCGGCAGCTGTGTTATATTGGCAGGAATCACAATTGGCGATAATTCTATTGTTGCGGCAGGATCTGTCGTGACAAAGGATGTTCCGGCAAACACGGTAGTCGCAGGAAATCCAGCTAAAGTTATAAAAAGCATCGATAATTGAGCAATGAATATGGCTGCCAACTGGCGGCTTTTTTTATAATTAGGGGAATGCCAAAATGATTAGATTAGCTTTATACTTAACTAATAACTATTTATTATATCGTTGCTAAAAAGGATTACATACCACCCTACGCTAAAAATCCACTTTGAGTGGACCTTTAGAAATAACGCTGAAAATGCAAAAATGTAATGGAGAGGATGAATGCTGTGTTTAATGATTTTAAGCTTACCGAAGGGCGGCCTGTATATATCCAGCTTAAGGAATACCTGAAAAGGATGATCACAAATGGGCATTTGCTTGAGAATCAAAAGCTTCCATCAACAAGGGAAATGAGCGTTTCGTTAGCAATAAGCCGAAATACGGTTTTAACAGCGTATGCAGATTTGGAGCAAGAAGGCCTGATATACGCAATTAAGGGAAAAGGCAACTTTGTTAAAAATGTAGAAACCGCAAAAACCCCTTCTATTGAAGTGAATTGGGGCGAAAAGATGAATGAGCAAGCACTTTTAGCAGAAAACCTCGACTTAATGAAGCATGGTGTACGCAGAAGCAATGAAATGATTTCATTCAATAGTATTGCACCAGATGAAAAGCTTTTTGACGTGGAAAATTTTAAAAGAGCTTTTTTAAACAGAATGGCAATTGAAGGCGATATTGTTCTGAATTATGGATATGCCAAGGGCTATAAGCCACTGATTGACTACTTGCTGCACTATATGGAAGTTAAAGGTGTAGACATTAAAGAGAAGGATATTTTGATAACAAATGGCTTTACCGAGGGCCTTGATATTATTTTATCTTCTTTAAATAAGAAAAGTGGCCGAATTATTTGTGAAAATCCAACCCATCATTCTGCACTGAAGCTCTTTCGCATGCACGGTTATGAAATCGATGGAATTGACATGGAAGATGACGGTATGGATATTTCCATGCTGGAATCCGTTTTATCAAAAAACAAATATGATTTCGCCTACCTAATTCCCTCCTATCATAATCCAACTGGTATTGTAACCTCGTCTGAAAAACGGAAAAAAATAATGGAATTATTTTCTGTCTATCAAGTTCCGATTGTTGAGGATGGCTTTAATGAAGAGCTGAGATACTCAGGAGCCCATCTTGCACCATTGGCGGCATTTGCTGGAAGCGGTAATAATGTCATTTATACAAGCAGCTTCTCCAAAATTCTTTTTCCTGGTTTAAGGGTCGGCTGGGTCTTAGCGGATAAAGAGTTAATTTATTATTTGGAAAGTATGAAGCGGGCTCGCACCATTCATACATCTACATTAGATCAAGCAGTTTTATATCAGTATTTACATGATGGTTACTTTGAGAAATATATAAAAAAAGCCAGATCTGTTTATAAGAAAAAGTATGAATTAGCCTTAAATGCTTCGAAAAGATACATCCCGATGAAAAGAATTACCGGTGATGGCGGTTTGCATCTTTTTATTGAGCTGGATAAGAAAATCGATTCCCGTGAGCTATTAAAAAAATGCTCTCAAAGGGGTGTTGTCTTTGCACTTGGAAATGATTTTTATACAAACAATAGTGGGAAACACACACTGCGCTTAGGTTTTTCTCGATTGAAGGAAGAAGAAATAAGCAGAGGAATTAAGTTGATAGGGCAAACGATAAAAGAACATTATGGAGGTTGAGAAAATGAAGGTTGGCGTTATTATGGGTGGAGTATCTTCTGAAAAGCAGGTGTCCATTATGACAGGGAAGGAAATGATCGCTCATTTAGATACAAATAAGTACGAAATAATCCCAATCGAGCTTAACAGTAAACAGGAAATTGTCGAAAAGGCAGAAAACCTTGATATCGCGCTGCTTGCTTTGCATGGTAAGTTTGGGGAGGATGGTGTTATTCAAGGAGCACTTGAAACACTCGGCATTCCTTATACAGGAAGCAGTATCCTCTCAAGCAGCTTATGTATGGATAAAAATCTCTCCAAAAAAATCATTCGCTATGAAGGTTTGTTAACACCTAATTGGATTCAGCTATCAAGCTTGGAGGAACTGCCTTTAAGTGAAATCGAAAAAATGGGCTATCCACTAGTCGTTAAGCCTAATTCAGGTGGTTCAAGTGTAGGGGTGAAAATTGTCTATGATCAGGAGACATTGCTATCATCCATCTTAGAAGTATTTAAATGGGATCATGAGGTAGTGATTGAGCAGCATATTAACGGTAAGGAAATTACTTGTTCTGTCTTAAATGGGGAGCTGCTGCCGATTATTTCTATTCAACATAAAGGAGAGTTTTTTGATTATCATTCGAAATATGATGATACGGCTACGATTGAAGAGGTGATTCAGCTTCCTCAAGAAATAGAAAAACGTGTATCTGCTGCTGCAATGGCTTGCTATCATTCATTGAAGTGCAGTGTGTATGCGCGAATTGACATGATGCTTAAAGACGGTATTCCTTATATTTTAGAAGTTAACACACTACCAGGTATGACGAAAAACAGCCTGCTCCCGAAAAGTGCTCATGCCGCAGGGATTCCATATGGTAAATTGCTAGATTTAATTATCGAAAATTCACGGAAAGAACGAGCAAACGAGTATAAGATATAATTACAAAGCACTACAAAGAAATACTACTATGTATAGAAAAAAACAGAAGAAAGGGCGGCTTTACATGGCTAAAGAAAAACTAGGGTTTTTACTTGGGATAGTCGGTGTTATGTGTTTTAGTTTAACGCTCCCTGCGACAAGTATAGCAGTAACTTATTTCGGAACGACTGTTGTCGGGTTAGGAAGAACAGTTATCGCCGCTATTTTAGTAGCTGTCATCCTTATAATCCGCAAAGAAAAGCTCCCTTCTCTTCGGCAGTTTACGAGTATTCTCATCGTAGCACTCGGTGCTGTGTTAGGATTTCCTCTCCTCACATCATGGGCAATGGAATCCTTACCAGTCTCACATGGAGCTGTTGAGGTGGCACTCCTGCCTTTAGCAACAGCAGGGTTTGCCATGTTAAGAGCAGGAGAACAGCCATCACTTAAATACTGGATTTCTAGTATGATAGGATCTTGTGCCGTTATCATATATGCACTAATTCTTGGCATCGGTCAGTTACAGATCGCTGATTTAGCCTTACTTGCAGCTGTTGTACTGTTGGGATTTAGTTATGCAGAGGGAGGAAGACTAGCAAAGGAAATAGGCAGCTGGCAAGTCATTGCATGGGCAATTTTGATTGCTGCCCCATTTTTCATTATTCCTGTCGGCTTAAACTTCACACAAGAGATGATACATGCACCAATTCAAGCTTGGCTCAGCTTCCTTTATCTTGGTGTGGTCAGTCAATTTCTTGCCTATGTTGCCTGGTATCGGGGAATGAGCTTGGGCGGCATTGCCAGAGTCAGTCAAATACAATACTTACAGCCATTTCTGATGATTTTATTTGCCGCTATTTTTCTCAACGAAGCTATAAGTTTGATGACAATTGGTATTGCTATCATAGTTCTGCTTTCTGTTCTTGGCGGTAAAAATGCAAAAGTTAAAGTAAGCGATTCCTTAAACATAAACTAATGCTGGACTTCTAAAAAAATAGAGAATTCTCTGTCAGCCGCTAGCTAGTTGCGGCTTTTTTTGTGGCAATGAACCTACTGCATTCGCTAATATAATAAAAAATTTTCAAGCTTCCTTCATTTATTTACCATCTTACTAATAAAAAAGTTTAAAATCATATATTTACTACTTCTTAAGGCTTAGAAAAGAACAGGTCTTGTAGTCGATTACTTGTAAATCATTTACAGATACAATTAAAGGGAGAAGAATGCCAATTTGTGCGCAAAAGAACATTTATCACTGCACTCATAAATAACAGAAAATTTTGATATAGCAACGGTTTCTTTTTCGCTAAATATTAAGGGGGGAATATGCGAAAAATAGTTATTTTATTTTTGATCATAATATTTGCATTATGCGTACCAAAGACACTTAGTGCAAAGGAACTAACAACTCCGTCAGGAATTCCACTTACCAAATTAGAGAACTTTGTTGATGGCTATGTGAGTGATTATATTGGTAAGACGACAGCTGGTGCAAGCATTATCATCGTTAAAGATAATGAAGTGGTTTTTTCCAAAGGATATGGCTATGGAGATGTTGACAGCAAAAAGAAAATAGATCCGGATACATCAGTTTTTGAATGGGGTTCCATAAGTAAGTTGTTTGTTTGGGTAGCAGTAATGCAATTAGAGGAACAAGGAAAAATCAAGTTGGATGAAGATATTAGCAATTACTTGCCTAAAGGATTTCTCCATAAGTTGAAATATGAGGATCCCATAACCATGCTGAATTTAATGAATCATACAGCTGGTTTTGAGGAAAGAATATTTGACTTAGGATACGCGACAGATGTCCATCTGAAAACATTAGAAGAAGGATTGAAAATGCTTGAGCCGAACCAAATTTATCACCCTGGGGAAGTTGTGGCGTACTCCAATTATTCTACAAGCTTGGCGGCTTATATCGTTCAATTAATTACAGAACAAGACTTCAGTGATTATGTGGATGAGCATATATTTCAAAAGTTGGGGATTTCAGACACGACCTTCTATTTAGGTATAAATGAGCCGTTAACAAAGGAAAAAGTGAATGGTTATGAACTGCTTGGAACAGGGGAATTTAAACCATCAACACCTTATTATATGTCTATGTACCCGAGTGGAGGAATAAATGGAACAGCACAGGATTTAGCAGAATTTGCACGTGCATTGATGCCGCAGGTTAAGAGCTCCGTTTTATTTAAGAACGAAAATACGTTAAGTAACATGCTTGCGCAAAGTTATGCTGTTAATAGGAATGTTCCTGGTATTGCTCACGGTTTTTGGGAATATGATGGTAAGTCAAAAGGATTCACACATGGTGGTAATACGGCATCATTTTCAAGTAATTTTCATATAGTTCCGGAAGAAAACTTTGCTGTTATTGTGTTAACGAACCAAGCAGGCGAGGTTGATCTTACTTATGGGCTTACGAAAGAATTAGTTGGTGAGAGAGAAGTAAGTGACGTCAAATTAACAGACTTGCCAGATTCGAAAATAACCGAAGGAAAATATATTACCGCAAGACAAATAGAAAGCGGCTTCTTAAATGTGTATTTCAAGCTAATGCCACTTGTTGTGAAGTCAGTGAATGAAACTGATATAGAGGTTAGTTTGGCAGGGCAAACAGCTAATTACACGCAAATATATCCAAATGTTTATAAATTGAATAAAGGTCATTCTATGTTTATTCCGACAAATGTTCTTTATTTCTCATTCGAAGATGGCTCAGTTAATCAAATTCATACAGCCATTTCTGATTATCTGCCGATGAAGAATAACACTTACTGGCTAGCAATCAGCGCTATTCTATTCGCATATTGCGTCCTTTTCTTTATCATCTCTCCATTTGTTTTAATCATAACAAAATTAATAAATAAGAAGCGAAAACAGGTGAATTCAAAACTGAGAAAATGGATATATCTATTAAACATTGTTGGCACAGCATTTATAGTAAACATAATGGTATTAATAATAAGAATGCTAAGTAATAGTGAAAGAGGATATGCTGAAGTACTTCCACAAATAATCACGAATTATATTTTAACCGTTATAGCTGTGATAACTATTGCTTTCATATTATTTAAGTGGAAAAAGGTTGAATTAACTAAATTACAGAAGTGCTTTTATGTATTAACAATATTTTCAATTACCATGCTGATTTTTTTACTATTAACATGGCAGTTTTATAGTTAACTAAGTATTATCTTAAACCTAACACAAAAAAATTTGTAATAAGAGGTTTGAACGGTGGATGTCTATGAGGCATCCTTTTTTATCGCTGAATTTTAAAGTCTATTGCATCGTAATACGGTAAGTTTCATTTAACCGTCAATGAGACAGTCAACCCTAAGCAATGCAATAAATATAATTAATTATATACATTATTTATATAAAAGAAGTGAATGAAGCTATTATCTGAAAATATAGCGAAGTTTTGTAAAATACACATGACAATAAGGGCAACAGGGACAGATGAAAATGCTACGAATGAAGAAATAATCTTTACAAAAAAACTGTCCGTCTTAAAAAACATATAAGCTAATGGTACAAAATATACAAGACTGAATCCAAAGATAATAAGTAAAACCATGTCTTTCCTTCCTTCCTTATATTGGAACTTAATTTATCATAACAAAGTTATTGTTAGGTGTAAAGAATAACTATGTAGCGTAGTTTTAAAAAAACCGTCCAGTTTCTCTGAACGGAGATAATAAACATTAGGTTTAAATTCCTGTTTTAACTCCAAAAGCAACTAACATAATTCCAGTCGACTTTTGGAAGACTTTTTGGAACTTAGAATTGTTCAACCATTTTTTTGCATAATCAATAAGCTGCACAAGAAATAAGAACCATACAACAGCAAGTGATGTCAGAATGAGAGCTAAAATGATTAGCTGCTCGTTCACATTTTGCTTCAGATTGATAAATTGCGGCATGATCGTTATGTATACTAAAACAGTCTTTGGATTAAGGACATTGCTCAGCATGGCCTGCATAAAAGCCTCTTTATTATGACGTTTTGATGATTTTATTGGTGTGTTTGCTTGTGCTTGAATCTCCTTTAAAGAGAAGACGCTTTTAGTAAAAAAGCTTTTAATTCCTAAGTAAATTAAGTAAGCAGCCCCTAAATATTTTATGGTACTGAAAAGAATCACAGACTTTGCAATAACAACAGCTAAACCAAGAATTGCAATCAGTGTCCAAAAGCATAAACCTGTTGCCATTCCCAGAACAGTGAAGCGTCCTGCCTTTGCACCGTAACCGAGCGTGTTTTTCACAAGTAGCATTGTATCGGCTCCCGGAATTATAACCATCATCGCAGCAATTGTTACATATGTTAATAAGCTATCCATGTTACATTTCCCCCTTTTTTTGATAGTGACTACTCAGGTAACTACTTTTTAATGAGTATAGCAGATTGATTTGGAAATAATCAACAGATTTTGTTAAAATATTAGTTACAAACATAGATGGAGGCTTTATGAAAGAAAACATTCTCGAAACATTAAAAAATCTTCATTTTACGGAGTATGAAGCAAAAGCATATCTCACACTTTTACAGGATTCACCATTAACAGGGTATGCTGTTGCAAAAAATTCCGGTGTCCCACGTTCACGTATATATGAAGTTTTGGACAACCTAACAAGCCGAGGCGATATTTTAGTTAGTCTAGGTAATACGCCACAATACACACCAGTACCTGCGAAAGAGCTAATTAAAAACCGCAGACAAAAAGCAGAAGAGAACTTTGAGCTTGCCGAAAAATCATTAGCTCAGTTTGAGAACTCTGCAAATGATCGCGAGAATATTTGGAACATTATGGGCAGAAGTGAAATACTTGATAAAGTTAAAGCCTGTATCTCCTCAACTTCCACACGAATATTGCTTGAGGTTTGGAAAGAGGACTACGAAGTGCTGGAGGCGGAACTAAGACAAGCAGCAGAAAAAGGCGTCAACGTAACAATTATTGCCTACGGAGAAATTGTTTCTGATTTCGCTAACGTATATTTGCATTATATGGGCGATGCCATTACAGATGAGTATGGCGGAAGATGGATTGTAATAAGTGGCGATGACTCGGAAGTAGTTGCAGGAATTGTTTCACTTGGCGAGGACAGCCGTGCAGCATGGACGATGCATGTTGGATTAGTTATGCCAATAACAGAAGTGATGATCCACGATTTATATCTTATGGAAATTATGGCGAAGCACAGAGAACTATTAGAGGAAAGCTTCGGGGAAAATCTCATTCAGCTGCGCCGCAAATTTTCCATCCATCCAGACTTTAAGAAGCATTATGTGGACTAGTATATTTAATTTTTTTGTCAATTAAATAAAAGTGATGTGATAGGTTGATGAAGTATCCTCAAAAGGAATTTAATGATGAATTGCGGAAGCAGATTAAAAATAAAGAATTAGTTTTCACTAGCTTTTTAAAGGAATATGTAAGGGAAAAGAAGCCTGTATTAATGGAAGAAGGACTGTTTCTTGAAGCGGAATTTGTAATCGAAGGAAATGATCCATTTATCCCCGGCTATAATTCCTCTATTACAGTAGGCATCACTGAAAGCGAAGGAGAACTTCTAGATATACATATCATTTATATATGGGAGTGTACTTGTAGTTTTTTTGGTGTACCAATAGAACGAAGGATACCAGGCAGCAAGATCTCAGGAGAACTACTTGATGAAACAGTGGAAGAAATCGCAAAAGAATTAACACTTTTTCTTGATGAATTGGTGAGTGATTGTGAATAATACTTTGGTTTAGTTCCTTATATGGTTAGACTGAACAAGCTGCTTTATGGTAGCTTGTCTTCATTTGTTGTTATGTTAGGAGGTGAGAAAATGCTGCTTGTATATTATTTTGGACTTTGTGTTGGTTTCTTCCTAGTCATTTTAGCTATTTATGCTTTTCTTCAAATGCATCGGAAAAGGGCCTATCCGATTTCAAAAATAGGAAAAGCTAGTGGAGCAGTTGTTTTAGGCGCTTTAATCTTAATGGTGTTTTTACCAAGTCTAAAATACATGCTGTTAAAAGAATACGATGTTGTTAAAGGACAGTGTGTAATAGATGTGGATTCCGCTGGTCGTTCTTCAATGGCTGACTTCGTAATGCATGATACAAACGAAATATTTTCATTTAAGGACATTCCCCAACTAGATGCTTATGGAAGAAAAATACCGTATTATTGTGCAGTTACAGTCACAAAAGATCATATTTGGGAAATAAGCTATAAAATTTATGATATTGATACAAAAGAACTTATTGTAACAAGTAAATAATTGAATCTTAAAGAGAACCACTATACGTCTGAACAAATCCTATTGGATATATTAGAGATATGGAATTTTTTTAGGCGTATATGTAATAACATCAGAAGAATAAATCTCTACTTTAACATGGTTATTAACTGCTTTGGCACGGATGAGGATAGGTTGATTATAATCATTTTTAAAGATAAAATCTGGCCCATCCCAGCTAACCGTTGCATCCCTGTTAACTGGAACGTACGAAACGCCTTTACTGTGTGTAAAGCGCTTAACAATATTTAACCCTGCACTATCGACAGCATTAAAAAGCGTAGAGGATACTTGGCAAATTCCGCCGCCGAATTCTTCAGAGTATTCCCCGTTAACGATTGCAGTTGACGGCAGATATCCTCTATCAACTGTTCTTTCTCCAACGACCTTATTAAAGGAAAACACCTCACCTGGGAAGAGAACATTATTATTGATTGCTTTTGCTGCAAGGTCAATATTGTTTTTTCTTTGTGTATTGTAAGGACTATAAAATGTTATATATTCCCCAATTTTTTCTCCTCTAATGTTTCCAAGTAACTCACTGTCCACACGAGGATAATTAGCGACTATCGGCAGTTCGATGGTCGATGTGCCTTTATTAAAAAAATAAGACAGCATTTCTTCTGTGAACATTCTTCTGTTTAAGCGATAGCCTATTTGTTCTGATGTAATATTGCCGTTTGCGTCTAAAAAAGCATTCTTAGGTTTTTTGCTAACTTGCTCATCTATTTCATTCATAAAGTCTTTCACTTTTTTCGTGTCTATAAAAGGCAGTACTGGGAACTGCATTGAAAAGTTAGACCGATTTACTACATACATTTCATCGCCCTTGTTTGTAATAATTAAGTTATCTTGTACATTTTCTTGCTGCGTATAAATTAAAAGTGCAAGCATCCAACTAAGTAACATTTGCAAACCCTCCCTATTATCAGTGTGGGATAATAGCCTGGTTTTTATGTAAGCTTTATAACATAATCACAGTTAAATACCTTGAAGGAACCATTTTTTGTTCTAGGCATATAACTAACATATGTCGGTTCACAGGTGCTGAATATCATGAAACTGGAAGAAAAAGCAATGTTAGATAGTGCTGTCATTAGAGAGATACAGCGAGATCTCGATCTCATTATTGCCGCCCTATTATTAACGGGACAAATAACGTTAACAAGAATATACTTTGGACCAGGTTATTTTGGTGTAACTGTTGGTGGTCCAATTACAGGAGTTTCGAGGTTAGAGGGAAAAGGGAAGAATCATTTGTTTAACTTTTCGTTAGATGTTATTGATATCTTAGTGGCCATTCTTCTAATAAAGGACGAAATAAACCTTGTGGGGCTTTTTATTTCCTCTGATGCAAGATTCTCTCTAAGTATAAGCGGTCCACTATTAGGCAGGGAGAAAGTAGTCCCCGTACTGCCATATTTGAAAAGGAATCAAAGGGAGCTTAATGAAATTGTGAGCTCTAACTACATTATTGATAATAGGTTATTGGAAAAATTAAAAAAGTGCTAATGAGGTGACACAAATGGCTTTAACTGATTTACCAACAATTAAAGGTGCAAATAAAACAAGTTTGTTTCTGATTGCCTTGCCTATTGTTATTTTTATTTTTTTCTTTACACAGGATAAGGATGTTTCTTCGTGATAGGAGATTTGCAGCTGCCATATTGGCAGCTTTTTTTTGTGTAATAACAAAAACTTATTCTTCACGATAATAAATTTCGATGCTAAACAATCATCAATTAGTTATATAGTATAGGAAAGAGGTGAGGGAAATGAATAATCATAATTCCAACGAAATAAAGTTTAAAGTGCAGCAGCAATTCGGAGCAAACGCCAAAAAGTATGTAGAAAGTAAAAGCCATTCATCAGGGGAAGACTTAAAAATGTTACTTGAGTGGACTGACCCGAAAGAGAGTTGGACTGTACTTGATATTGCAACAGGCGGCGGACATGTTACAAAGCTTATAGCTCCACATGTTCACCAAGTAATTGCAACAGATATTACAAGAGAAATGCTACAAGAAGCGAAGCGTTTTGTAGACTTAACTGTTTCCAATGTTAATTACATTGTCGCAGATGCTGAAAGCTTACCATTCTTAGACGATACCTTTGATCTAGTTACATGCAGAATTGCGGCACATCATTTTCCTAATGCGAAAGAATTTATAAAAGAAGCACACCGCGTATTAAAGCCAGACGGAAGGTTGTTATTAGTTGATAATATTGCACCAAGTGAACCTCAGCTTGATGAGTTTATTAATACTTTAGAACAGCTGAGAGATCAAAGCCATGTTCGCTGCTATTCACAAAATGAGTGGCAAAGCTGGATAGACGAAGCTGGTTTTGGACTTGTGAAAGCGAATGTAAGAAAAAAACAACTGGAATATCAAAGCTGGGTCGAACGAACAACTAGTTCGAATGAGCAAATCTCAAAAGTAGCACTGTACATACAAGCCGCCGAAAAACAGGTGAAGGATTATTTCGATATTCAATTGACACGAAATGCAATCCAGTCTTTTAAACTCGACGAACTGATTGCATTGATAGAGAAGAAATAATTACAAAAAAGATAAGCTGTGGTCAGCTTATCTTTTTATTTGCACAGAACCAGTTTTATCTTCTTTTATAAACCAAGACCCGCCAATTAAGAAAAAGCCGCTAAACAGAAACACAGATAGAATGCCCATCCACGATCCTACAAGGCCAAAGAATATTGGTGCTATTAATTGGGATAATCTATTTGTAGATAGTCGTAAACCAAGCACTTCGCCAGTTCTATTTAACGGGGAAGCGTTATAAGTAGTGGTTAGGGATAATGGCTGGCCACAGCCAAGCCCAAACCCCATTAAGCAGCTAAATATACAGTAAAAAATCAGACTTCCTGTAAATGGAATAAGCAGAAAAGCGGCTCCTGCCAAGATTACGGAAATAAATAAAATGAAGTCCCTGCTCATTAGTATAAGAAGCCTTGGTAAAACAAACCGAATAATAATCATCGCTAATCCTTGTAAGGAAATAACGAGCCCTATTTGGGAATTAGATAAATGTGCTTCCTTTGCAAGAATTGGAAAGTAGGCAACGAAAATATCCCTGGAGTATAAGACTAAAGCGCTTGAAAATAAAGCCTTCTTCAGTAAAGGGATTTTTAATAGGCCGATTGACTCGATGATGCTTTTCTTTTCACTCACGTTCTTTTTAATGGCAGGAACTTTAAAGCTTATGAAAATTGGGAAAATAGCTAATAGGAGGGAAACGAGAAACACACTATTATAGTTATAATGTTCGGAAATATAGCCTCCTAGTATTGGTCCTATTAACGAGGCTGCTGCAACTGCCATGCCAAACATACTGAAATACTGATCACGATTCGATTCCGTAGCAATATTTCCAATGACATTTTGCAGGGAAACAGCGATAAAGATATTGGATATCCCAACAATAAACTGACTAATATAAAGTGCCCAGATCGTGGTGAAGAAGTATGGGAAAAACATTCCAACAGCTAATCCAATCATCCCAAAAATAACTGGATAGCGATCACCATACTTATCCGCTATTCTGCCTGCCTGTAAGGCAAATAGCAGTGGGAAAAAAGCAAATGCAGCTGTTAAAATGCCTATTTCAAATGTATTTGAGCCTAAGTTAGAAGCATATAGCGTGATAATTGGCCGAGTAATATTAATAATTAATTGAAACGCAAAAACCGAAAATATAATAATTTTTAATATCATCTATATCTCCCCATAATAAAAAGGAAGAGCTGTGGTCTTCCTTTCCTAACTAGTTATTTAACAGAGTTGATCATTTGATCAAGGTATTTAATAATTTCTTCTTTATTTCCTGAAACTTTTTCTTCTCTTAACTTATCCTTATCCACTCTATCAAGTGATTTTGTCAATATTTCTTCTTCCTGCTCCTGTGGAATTACAACAACACCATCAATATCACCGACAATTATATCACCTGGTTTTACCGTAACGCCTCCACAAGAAATTGGGACATTAATCTCTCCCATGCCAGCTTTTCCTCCTGCTGCGACAGTTGTTCCTTTACAGAAAACAGGGAAGTCAAGTTCTTTAATGCCATTAATATCTCTAATAGCACCATCTACAACAAATGCACCAACCCCAAGCGTTTTGGCCATACCAATCACAAAGTCTCCAGCAGCAGCTCTATATGTATCTCCCTTTGCATCAACAATAATAACATTATTGGGGTTGGCTGCTCTAATGGCCTTTAATACAGCTAAATTATCACCAACGGGAAGCTTAACAGTCAATGCTCTCCCAGCAAATGAATATCCCTCTTTAATAGGCTTTATAGTAGGATCAAGGTTATTTAATCCATTCATTGTATCGGAAATGGATGTAGTAGGAATCCCTTTAAATTGCTCTATTATTTTTTCCATGTAGACCTCTCCTTATAATGGTTTTCTATTATTATACAAAACTTACACATTAGGATAGAAATCAATAAAAGTAATCGTTATCTATAAAAAAAAGTGATGGTTAAATGTTCATATTTAAAAAACAAAAATAAAAAATAGTTATGGATAAACATAAAAAAGCGATATTTCATTTATCGTTAGCTTTATATTACAGTGATAGTAGAAATTCAATATTGAAAGTCTACAAGAACAAAACAAATAGGGAGATGGAATGATGAAGGCATATAAGCTAGGAGTATTACAGGGTGACGGTATTGGGCCAGAAATTGTAAGCGCTACAGTTAAGGTGTTTAAAGCAGCTGCACAGGAATTAGATGTTAAGTTTGATTGGATGGAGCTTCCGATGGGCTGGGAGGGGATTGAAAAGTATAATGATCCAACACCTACCTATACGAAGGAAATGTTAAATGACTGTGATGGCTGGATACTAGGGCCGCACGATTCTGCAGCATATCCGCCAGAACATAAAGCAAAAAGAAACCCAAGCGGTGAGCTGCGCCATACTTTAGATTTATACGCAAATATCAGACCAGCAAAAACAATGCCTGGGGCGAAAAGCGTTGTCGGTGAAGCAGATTTGATTATTTATCGCGAAAATACAGAAGGCTTCTATACAGATAGAAACATGCATATTGGCGGAGGAGAATGGCAAATAACACCAGAAGTTGTCGTATCTGCAGGCGTTTTTACGAAGAAAGCCGCTGAAAGAATTGCACATGCTGCCTTTAAAATGGCCATGCAGCGCAGAAAAAAAGTAACAATTGTTCATAAAGCAAATGTTATCAAATTAGGAACAGGTCTTTTCCTAAATACATGTAAAGAAGTAGCAATTCAATATCCAGAGGTTACCGTTGATGACTATCATATCGATGCAATGACAGCACACTTAGTCCGCAGAGCAAAAGATTTTGATATTATAGTAACAGAGAATATGTTTGGAGATATTTTATCAGACTTAGCTGGTGAATTAGTTGGAAGCCTTGGATTAGCTCCTTCTATCAATACGAATGAAAATCAGGCAATGGCTCAAGCTGCTCACGGATCAGCTCCAGATATTGCTGGGAAGAATATTGCCAATCCAATTGGAATCATGCTGTCGACAGTTATGCTGATGGATTGGTTAAGTGAAAGACATCATGACGCAAAATTACACCAGGTTGGCGAGCTTGTGGAACAAGGAATAAATAGCTGCCTTAAAGACGGGACAATGACTGGAGACTTAGGAGGCACAGCCTCAACGTCTGAGTTTGCAGAGGCAATTATCGCAAGAATTGGTGAGTTAGCTGTCAAATAAATGAAAACGCATTCAGTGTGTTTGGGGGTATAAATTTGTTATCAATTCTAGGGTTTCTAACTATTGCGGTGTTTACGTACTTAGTCATGTCTAAGCGCTTAATTGCCTTTACAGCTATCATATTTGTTCCTGTGATTTTTGCCTTACTTGGGGGATTTGGGTCAGAATTAGGGGATATGATGGTTCAAGGGGTAGAGCTTACCGCTCCAACGGCAGTGCTTCTACTATTTGCCATTCTTTACTTTGGTATCATGATGGATACTGGTTTATTTGATCCTGTTAGTAATATGATTTTAAAGATTGCTAAAGGAGATCCAGTTAAAATAGCAATGGGGACTGCTATATTAGCATTGCTTGTAGCATTAGACGGGGATGGGACAACAACATATATGATTATTTGTTCAGCGATGCTGCCTGTGTATCGAAAAATTGGCATGAATCCACTAATATTAGCAACTGTCTCTATAATGTCATTAGGAATTATTGCCGGAAGTACACCATGGGGCGGATCTGCAACAAGAGCAATAAGTGTGCTAGGACTTAATGCTAATGAATACTTTATTCCAATGCTGCCAGTAATGGTGGCTGGTGCGATTTCTACACTAGCGATTGCATACTTTTTAGGAAAAAGAGAGCGTAAACGTCTTGGCGCGGAAGTTATTGCTAAATACAATCAAGAGATTGCAGCAACAGCAGAAGTTTCAGTAAAGAAAAATTCTAAAATCATTTGGTTTAACCTATTTCTAACTTTAGCAATAATGGGAGTCTTAATCCTTGATGTAGTAGAATTGTATATTCTCTTTATCATTGGGTTTGCTATAGCTTTAGTAGTTAACTTCCCAAATATTGAAGAACAGAAAAAGGTGCTAAAACAACATGCCTCTAATGCCATACCAGTTGTATCACTTGTACTGGGAGCTGGTATATTCACAGGTATCCTTCAAGGTACAGAAATGGTTGACCATATGGCAAATGATATTGTTTCGATTATTCCAAGTGCGTTTGGAGACTACTATACTATCATTGTTGCAATTATTGGTCTGCCGCTTAGCTTTCTTATGTCTAATGATGCCTTTTTCTTCGGAGCATTACCAGTATTAGCAGAGGCAGGCAGTCAGTATGGTGTTGATTCTGTCAGTATTGCAAGAGCATCTGTGATTGGACAGACAATACACTTAATAGGTCCAACATCAGCACCATTATGGGTGTTAATCGAATTAATCAGAAGTGATTTAGGAAAACTGCAAAAATATACAATGGGCTGGATTCTCTTAACTGCCGTTGTCATGATCATCGTTGGAATCTTAACAGGAGCAATGGTCCTGTGAGTTCAAGAAACTAAATGTAACCACATACAATAGCCCTTGCGAAAGGGCTATTTATATTATGAAGGAGGATGAAAATGGAACTCGAATTTTTCATGGCATTACTGTCCATTATTGTTATTGATTTAGTATTGGCAGGAGATAATGCCATATTAATAGGGCTAGCTGCTAGAAACTTGCCAAAAGACCAGCAGAAAAAGGTTATTATGTGGGGGGCTGTTGGTGCGATTATTATTCGAATTGCAGCTACGCTTGCGGTTGTGTGGCTATTAAAAGTACCAGGTCTACATCTAGCAGGCGGGTTAATGCTAGTTTTCATTGCTTATAAACTATTAGTTGAGAATGAGGAGCATAGTGATATAAAATCAAGCCATAATTTTTGGGGTGCTGTCAGAACAGTTATTATTGCAGACGCCTTAATGGGTTTAGATAATGTGCTAGCAGTTGCGGGAGCTGCCCATGGCAGTATCCTATTAGTAGTCATTGGGTTATTAATTTCCATTCCTGTCGTGATGTGGTGCAGTACATTAATATTAAAATGGATAGAGCGCTTTCCAGTCATTATTACTGTTGGTGCAGGGATTTTAGCGTGGACAGCCTCGAAAATGATCGTCGCGGAACCCTTTATAGGTACATACTTCCAAAACCCATTATTAAAGTATGGCTTTGAACTATTAGTTATTGCATTGGTAGTTGGGATAGGGGTTTATAAAAATAAGAAAGCGGCAGATATTCCAGCGGGTGATGTAGCTTCTGCTGAAGTAAAGGAATCAATTGATTTTATGGATGAGGAAAAACCTGAAGAATTTCTGAATGGCGAAAATATAGAGAGCCATAAAGAACGGGAAAGAGAGCTGACAAAGGTTTGATGAAAAAAGAAGGTGCCGAATTTCAAATCGGCACCTTCTTTTTTTAACTATCTTTCCACAACAGAAACAATTTTTGTCTCGCCAGCAGCTAAAGTATCAGCATCCTGCCATATAAGCGAATAGTTCTTATTTTTGATATTCGGCAAAATTACTAATATTAGCGGACTATAAGCATTTTCATTTAAATAATTCAGATCAAATTCAAGGAGAGCATCGCCCATTTTCACCGATTCACCAAGTGTGACTAAAGCTTTAAAGTAATCACCCTTTAAGGAAGCGGTTTCAAGACCGATGTGGATCAAAACATCTATATCCTCTGAATTTCTTACTGTCATAACATGGTTCGTATGAGAAATATGGGTAATCTCACCAGAAACGGGTGAAACAATTTTACCATTGGAAGGATGGACGGCGAAGCCTTCACCAACAAGCTTATTACTGAAAATTGGATCTGGTACAGTTTCTAAAGAGACAAACTTTCCATCTGCAGGAGTAAAAATAGAATTTGCTTCTGTTTTCTTCTGATGACTATTTTTAAACATTATTTAATCTCCTTTCATACAAGAGATACTAAATCTCCTGTTCCCTTTAAAAGTAAATGTAACGAGTGGCAAACTGTTCGTCAATTCCTTTCTAGAAGAACAACAATATACAAACCTTGAAACCTAGTGATACCAACAGTTTCATGCATTATTCTAATTAAGAATGAACAGCGATAATGAAAAGTTATGAAAAGAATCTCTCCTAAAATAGAGGTAATAACCCTTTGTATCCATAACTTTTTTTTATGATTTTTGATAAAAAACGTATATTTTTTATTATGGTTTAAATGTAATAGAATAAATGTAGAAAGTAAGTATTAACCAGTTAATTCATACAACAATAAAGGTGGTTATCTGATGGCAAATTATAAATTAGGTGTTCTTTATGGAGACGGAATTGGTCCTGAAATTGTGAAAGCGTCTGTAGAAGTATTGAAGGCTGCCACTGTACAAGCGAATAATGGTACGACTTTTGAATATAAAGAGCTGCCTATGGGCTGGGAAGGTATTAAAAAATATAATGACCCTGTTCCAGAAATAACAAAAAAAGAGCTGGAGGATACGAATGGCTGGCTGATGGCTCCACATGATTCAGCAGCTTACCCTGATGAGCACAGAATCTCAAAGCGCAATCCAAGTGGTGAACTTAGACATCATTTTGATTTATATTCTAATGTACGTCCAAGCCGTGCCTTGCCTGGGACTACTAGTTTAGTAGGAAATGCAGATCTTGTTGTTTTTAGAGAAAATACGGAGGGCTTCCTGTCTGATAGAAATATGTATAAAGGGACAGGAGAATACATGGTAAATAAGGATGTTGCATTAGTAACAGGCGTATTTACAAGACAAGCAACAGAAAGAATTGCCCATGAAGCATTTAAGCTGGCAATGACAAGACGAAAAAAAGTAACAATCGTTCACAAAGCCAATGTAATCAAGTTTGCCTATGAATTATTCCGTGATGTTTGCTACGAGGTTGGCGAAAAGTATTATCCAGAAGTAGAAGTGAATGATTTTCATATTGATGCAATGACAGCACACTTAGTAAGAAGAGCAGAAGAGTTTGATGTCATCGTAACTACTAATCTATTTGGTGACATCCTATCAGATCTTGCTGGTGAACTTGTTGGAAGTCTTGGTTTGTCAGCATCACTCAATACAAATGGTGAGCAAGCAATGGCACAGGCAGCACACGGTTCAGCACCGGACATTGCCGGTCAGAATGTTGCAAACCCAACAAGTATGCTGCTTTCAACAGTGATGCTCCTACAGTGGCTGGCAAACCATCACGATGATCATCATTTAAATGACATTGCCGAAGTAATCGAAAATGCTGTCTTACAAACAATCGCCGAAGGACCAACTACCCGTGACCTTGGCGGAATGGCATCTACGACAGAATTTACAGAAGCTGTTATCACAAGAATGCAAGCATAAATAAAATAAAAACCAAACGGGTATCTGTTTGGTTTTTTCTATAGGAGGATGAATTCATGAATAGTAGCAATGAGCTGATAGCATGTGGCAAATATATGCTCCATAATAATTTGGCATGGGGAACATCAGGCAATATCAGCAGCAGAGTCGATGAAAATACAATGCTGATAACCGCTTCAGGAACCTTTATGGGGGATTTGAAAGACGAAGATTTTGTTCTATTTGACCTTCAGAATGAACAAAATTTAAGTGAACGAAAAGCCTCGAAAGAAACGCCAATGCATACAGGGATTTATAAAACAAGGCCAGATGTACAAGCGGTTATCCATTCATCGCCATTCTATACAACGCTCTTTGCATGCAGTAAAGAACCAATACTGGCAAACCTGTTTATAGAAAACTTTTATTACCTGGAAAATATCGGCTATGTAGATTATTTTCATCCAGGAACAAGAGAGCTAGGAGAAGCGATAGCGGAAGAGGCAAAGAAATCGGATGTCATCATGATGCGCAATCATGGTGTAGTAGTAATGGATTCCTCCATTTCTGAAGCTTTAATGAGAATAGAAACATTAGAAATGACGTGCAGAATGATGTTAACAGCGAAATCCAGTGGGGTTGAATTACATTCACTGCCAAGCTTTAAAGTGACAGAGTTTTTGGAAGAGTCCCTTTATAAGCCAAGGATTAAACGATAAGGAGGCATTACGATGATTGGTGTTGTAGCAGATGATACAACTGGCGCAAATGATATTGGCATTATGTTTTCAAAAAGCGGTTATAAGGTAAAGGTGCTTACCTTTGAAGAAAATATGGAAATAGTCAAAGATGCAGATGTAGTTATAATTGATACAGACAGTCGCTTAGACAGTCCAAAAACTGCTTATGATAAGGTTTGTAAAGCAACTAAGATTTTACAGAATGCAAATTGTTCGATGTACTACAATAAAACATGCTCCGTGTTTAGAGGGAATATTGGGGTAGAATTTGACGCCATGCTCGATGAATTGGAAGAAGATTTTGCGATTATTTCACTATCCTTTCCACAAAACGGCCGAACTACCGTAAATGGGATTCACAAGGTTAATGGGAATAGACTAGAAGATTCAGAGTTCCTCCATGATCCTGTTCATCCCACGATAGAGTCAAACTTAGAATCCATCTTGAAAAAACAAACGAGAAGAAAAGTGACTTCTATTTATTTAGATGTAGTCAGAAAAGGTCCCGAAGAATTAAAAACGGCGATTGAAAAGGCAAAAAACGATTATCAGTACGTACTCATTGATGGGGAAACACAAGAGGATCTCCACATTATCGCCCAAGCTGCAGCAGGATATAAAGTACTCGCTGGAAGCTCTGCCTTAGGAGAGGAATTGCCTAAAGCACTGCCGAAATCAGAATTTCCTCATTTAGCTAGTACTGTCTCAATAAAGGATGAAAATGGAGTATTAATAATATCTGGAAGCTTAACTCCGCAAACAAAGGAGCAGACGAAGGAATTAATAGACTCTGGCGTTTCAGCTATTGTTGTTGATTCAAGAAAAATCTTAGACAGCACTTATCAAGAAGAACTGGAAAAAGTGTATCATGAAGCAAAATTGCTGTTTAAAGACGGAAAAGATGTGTTAATTATGGCGGAAAATAATCCAAGCATTGTGAAGGAAACCAAGGAAATAGGAAAACTAAAGGGCTTAAGTGAACTAATTATCAGTAAAAAAATCTCCAGCTTTTTAGCCGCTGTTGCTAAAAGACTGACTGACTCTTTAGGTTTAAAAAGAATTGTCGTTGCGGGCGGAGACACTTCTGGCACTGTATGCAGGCATTTAGAAATTAAAGGGAATTATATTGTGAAGGAAATTGATACAGGTGTGCCTTCTGGATTAGTAATTGATAAGGAAATGTTAATTGTTCTTAAATCAGGAAGTTTCGGTAAAACCGACTTTCTTGTTAAAGCGGTTACACACCTGAAGGAACTAACTTCCTTGTAAGTGCGCTTTCTAAATCGATTAACGTTCTATATAATTTAACTAGAAGTTATGATTTCAGGAGGTAAAACATGGACAAACGAGATTGGCAGATATTGCAGAAGTTATACAAGGAAAAAAATATAACAAAAGTTGCAGAAAGTCTGTTCATGTCACAGCCAGCACTTACAAAAAGAATTCAGCAAATTGAAGCAGAATATAAGGTGACAATTGTTCATCGCAGTAAAAAGGGAATTCAGTTCACTCCTCAAGGAGAATACCTCGTAAACTATGCAGATGAAATGATAAAAAGAGATATAGAAGTACAGGATCATTTAGCTAATATGGATGACGAGATTTCCGGTACATTACGGTTGGGTGTGTCTAGTTTTATAACAAGAAAAATCCCCCCTGTTCTTAAGGAGTTTAAATCAAGACATCCAAAGGTCAATTTCAGCTTAACAAGCAAATGGAGCAGCCAAATTTTTAATCAAGTGTACAATCACGAAATCCATATTGGCTTTGTACGAGGTGATTATAAGTGGATTGGCGGTAAAAGATTATTATTAGAAGAGAACTTATCGCTAGTAGCGCATAGTAAGGTTGATTTAGAAGACCTGCCAACATTACCGCGTATTGATTATATTTGTGATGTTAAGCTACAAGATATGATCGATACATGGTGGTCAGAGAACTTTTCTGTACCCCCGAAGGTAGGTATTAAAGTAGATAAGACAGACACTTGCCGTGAAATGGTAGCACATGATTTAGGATACGCAATTATGCCTAGCCTAGTTATTAAAAACACAGGTAATTTATATCAGCTACCATTAAATGACAAGGATAATAACCCAATCACCAGACATACTTGGATGTTCTATAACCAAGATGACTATAATTTAAAATTAGTAAAAACATTTATTGAGTTTATGGACGAAATAAACTTTCAAGATATGATATCGAAGCAGGTTTAAAAAAAGGATGGAGTGTGGAACATGAAAAAATATAAGGTCGGTTTAATTCATGCTACACTGAACGCAGTTAACCCATTATTGGAGGCTTTCGCAAAGAATTTCCCTGAAATTGAAACGTTTAATTTCATGGATGAGGGACTGCTCAAAGCATTAGACAAAGAAGGAGAAATTACCCCAGCATTAGTAGAACGCTTTGCGAGTTTACTAGGGAGAGCGGTGGAGACAGAGGTGGATGGAATACTTCTATCCTGCTCTGCCTACAGTCCAACAATTACAGAAATGCGCAAAAGATTTCCACAGCTTCCAATTGAAAATGTAGATGATGCGATGATTGAACAAGCCGTTAAGCTCGGAAGGAAAATAGGTGTCGTCGCCACAGTAGCAACTGCAGGTCCAACTACAGAAAAAGCCGTACTTGAAAAGGCAGAAGCTTTAGGAAAAGAAGTAGAGGTGCTTGTTGAAGTTAATACAGAGGCTTTTACTGCTCTAAGTAAAAAAGACTACGAAACACATGACAGTTATATTGCAAGCAGTGTCAATAAACTGCTCAACAATCAAGTCGATGTCATTATATTGGCTCAGCTTTCGATGGCAAGAGCAAAGACTGCTTTGAAGGATGTTGAAATTCCGATATTGACTAGTCCAGAAATAAGCTCTAATAAGATTGTCAGTGAGCTAGAATCATTTTATCGTTAAATATAAGGAAGACCTTCATCTAAATGGAGGTCTTCCTTATATTAGGATACACAAGAAAAATTATAAATTAATCATAATTACCATGTTATACTTATATTGGTATTATAATACAGAGAAAAACCTGGAGAAATCCAAAAAATTCTCCAGTCAGGGGGACTCATGCGTGATTGCATCTATCGTTTACATCGTGTTAGTTGTTGGAGGGTTAGTGTATTTAATCAAGAAAAAGCGTGATACAGAAGCAAAATTTCCATTAAAAATAATTGGTTATTATATTTTAGGTGTATTTGCATTTAAATTTAATGGAATTGCCTTGCCGCTTGGTTTAATTATCTATTTACTGTTTTTCCGGCCTAAGGTAAATGCAGATATTAAACGACAAGCAGCCATCTTTGGTTTCATCATATTTATCATTGTTCAATGGATTACACCAATTACTGTGGATATGTGGGAAAGCCGTACGATAACAATTGAGCATGAATTAGAATCGGCGTATACAATTGATTTTGCTAACGAGAATGAATTGGTTACGAAGGAATTAAAACTAGAAGAGAGTAATATAAAGCTCGATAATTTTAGGATGAACTATACCCAATCTGGCAAAATAACAGACTTAAGCTGGGAGATGATTGGGGAAGCAGACAATGAGTATAATTATTATAGAATTCAATACTCTACAGATAAGAAAGAATACGAAATATCTAAAAGTCATCATGAAGCATGGAGCCAATTTGTGTTTCTAGTTGATACAAAGTATTATTTCGGAAATTTGGATTTGCTTGATATTCAAGATATTACAATTGCCAAAGGTAAGTTTTCTTCATATAAATTATTCGGTTTCGGAGAAAGATCACAATATGGCTTTACCGAAAATGAACCACATGTCATTTCAAATGGAGAAATAAAGAAATTAGATGAAAAACAGTTGCCAGTTGAAGCTTATTATATTTCCACAAATGCTCTGAAGAAGATGAGCGAGGAGACAGATGAACAAGGTAATATCGTTCAAGAAGGCTGGGAAGGAACTGAATTCACAGATTATCTTTTTGATATCACTCCTATTGAGGATGAAGAGGAATTTTAATATTGAATACTGTATTAATAAAATAAATAAGGGGGATACTGATTGTTCCCTTGAAATTTGCCATTCTAAGCTAAACCTTTGAAAAGCCTGCCTCATTATATATATAAACTATAAAATTCCCAAATTATAATAAAACTGTAAGTTATTATTTTATTTTCCTCCTAAACAATGTTATAACTAGAAAGGTATTTATTTATAAGAGGTGAATAATGATTAATCAAATCTACTTACGAAGAAAAACCAAACTCATACTTAACAAAAGCAAGGAACCCACACCGCAACTCCATTATATAGCCACCATCGCAGCTAATTTCGAGTCACTGGGCTATTCACTGTCAAAGCCTGTCATAGATATCCTTTATACATATTCCACAGACCAGCTTAACGAATTCTATTTAACCACTATCCATAGCTTGCAAGAGTTATTGGGTGCTGATAAGACCTATAAGCCAATGTATCCTGATTTTCCACAACAGGTAATGAAAGCAAGTGATGCAGAATTATATATAAATGCGCTTATTCATTACGCTTCTTTTGGTACGATTTTGCCTGAATATGAACAGCAGACAAGATTTCCATTGTATGACAGGACAAAACTAAAGCTGATTGCCCTTGGATCAATGAATGATTTTCTGACGATTTTCCGGAACCTTCTCTCTTCAAAAACATCTTTATCAGAAAGTGATAGGGAAGATTTAGCAGATGTGTTTGCTAGTTTGCCAGAACATGTAGAGCAAATAATTCCGCAAGACATTCCTCTTAAGGAGAATGTTGCATTGCTCGGAAAATTAACAGTCGAAAACAGCCTTAACTACAAACTGCTGATTCCATATGTTAAAACGGCGACAGACGTGTTAAGGATTGCAGTTTCTCTATCTGATGGAGACATCAGTTTAGCAGCAAATACACGCTTTAAGAGCTTTAAAAGAAAAGAAAGGCGTTTATTACTAGCTTTACTTGAAAATTGCGGAAGCATAGAAGAGGATATGAAGCGATATAAAAACAGATGGATTAGATTAGGGGAGCGACTGCATCCTGCAGAATACAAGCAATTTACAAAAGTGAACGAAGCATTTTCAAAGCTGAGAAACAATGAGGATATTCCTACATTTAATGGGCTTGTGGCACAGGCACTGCAAAATAACCAAATAGACGAGGCGATTAGGTTATTATCAAGCAGACCTGGGGAGTTTGCCCGCAAGCTTGATCAGCTTCTACGCTTGCATCTCAAACCTCAGTCTGTGATAGACAGCTTTCAGCTAGTGGCTGATAAAGTCGAGACGACAGTACTGCTGCAAGTAAGAGAGCATTTCAAGCATAGAAATGAAGACAAAGAAAAGAGGTCGTTTTTCCCTAAAGGCAATGTTGCTAAGATGTATGTAATTGATTATACCTTGCCTGCAATAGACGCAAATGTTTGCGAAGCTGCTGTCTCAGTCTGCGAAAAAAGCTTGATTGAAGCATACAAGCAAAAGGAACCGCTTGGAAAGGTCTATTTGGATGAAGCGCTCAAAAATTATATTGTTCCATTTTCGCAGCGCTCTGCCAATAAGTCGTTAAAATCTGTTGTCAGGGGCTCAAAGATAGATATAGCTGAGTCAACGAATACAATTAGAACCTTTATATATTGGAAAGACGGGTCAAATGAATGGGGCACAGATATCGATTTATCTGCTGTTATGTATGATGAATCATGGGGATACTTGGAACATGTTTCATATACACATTTAAGATCTTCTAAGTATAAATCATGTCACAGCGGAGATATTACATCAGCACCAGCTGGCGCAAGTGAGTTCATTGATTTAGACATACAGTCGGTCCGAAATTTTGGCGGAAGATATGTAGTGTTTTCTATACATTCTTTCAGCGGGGAAGCTTTTAATCAGCTGCCAGAATGCTTTATGGGCTGGATGAGCAGAGAAGATCCTAATTCCGGGGAAATATATGAACCAAAAACAGTTGAGAACAAACTGGATATTACATCAGATTCCATGATTTGTATTCCTATGATTCTCGATTTATATGAGAATCAAGTTATTTGGACAGATATTGCACTTCGTACTGAACCTGAATATGCTAATAATGTAGAAGAAAATCAAATGGGTATGGTTTTGATGGGGAAGGCGTTAACCACACTCGTCAAACCAAACTTATATGATTTATTTAAGCTTCATATTGAGGCAAGAGGAGAACTTTCTGATAAGATAGAGGAAGCAGATTTAGTATTCTCTGTTGATAAAGGGATTACTCCTTTTGATTTGGATATCATTGTTTCAGATTATCTATAAAATACATATTGGGCTATTATCCATCTTCCTTCTAACTCTCGTATCTTGTAAAATGTTAGATGGATAGCTTTCCCGATTGATTTAAGGCTATGCCATACCTTCCTTCTTAAACTCTCAAGTTTTATCGAACTTAGGTACGGCAGTTTCCTTGTAAAGTCAGGCTCTTATTAGGGTCTGGCTTTATTTATTGTAGTTTTGGGGTTTTATCCTGATTGATGAGTTGAAGTGCGGATTTAAAAAGTGTTGATTTATTGGATATTTTAACGACTGACTAATTTCCCCTTATCTTTAATAAAGAACCACGTAAGCGTTAGTAAATTTACTAACGACTACGCGGTTTTTTTATGTCCAAGCTTCTTTTAAAAGCTGAACCCCTAACTGAATTTCTTCACATGTCAGGTTGCTAAATCCAAGCTTTATAGTTGGCTCATTCATGTGATTTTCTATCGTGTATATGGAGGTTGGATACACTGCTACTCCATATAAAGAAGCTTGGTTTATTAACCATTCTTCAGAGCGGTTAAGACGAAGTTTAACTAAAACAAAAAGCCCAGACTGTTCACCAATTATAGTTATAGTCTGTTTGAACTGACTTTTTAATTCTGAAACGATATAATTCATTTTCCGCTTATAAACAAGACGCATTCGTTTAAGATGACGATTCCATTCACCATCTTTCATGAATTTGGCCATTGCAATCTGATTAAGAAGCGAAGTAGGGCATTCAAAAAGAGAAAATTGCTTTTTATACTGGTTTATTAATAATTCTGGAAGAACCATATAACTTATACGTATTCCAGGAAGAAAAGATTTCGAAAAGTTCCCAAAGTAAATGACTCTGGTTAAATCAATGGAAGCTAATGCTGGGAATGGTTGTTGTGTATAACGGAATTCACTATCATAATCATCTTCAATAATAAATCCTTGTCTAGCACTGGCCCAATTTATAAGCTTCAACCTTTCTTGTATGGACATACTAACGCCTATTGGACTCTGGTGAGAGGGTGTTACATAAATTAGTCGTGATTTCTTCTGGTTTAGGTTAGAAAAATCTGTACCTGTTTCAAAAACTGGTACGGTTTCCAATGTGAAATCATGAAACTTCAAAGCTTCTCTAGCACCAACATAGCCTGGATCTTCCACAATAAAGCTAGAGAAATTCTCTCTCAAAATCTTCCCTAAATTAATTAACATTTGCTGAGTGCCACTGCTGATAATGATGTTATTTGCATTTGTTTTGAGTCCACGAGACTGAAATAAATATGCTGCAATTTGTTCACGTAAGCATTCCTCACCAAAAGGATCGCCATATTGAAAGGTATGTTGCAAGGTTAGAACTTGATTCGTCAGTCTTCTCCAATTTTTTAGTGGGAAATGCTCTTGATCTACGGTTCCTGCTCGAAAATCAATGCAAGCATCTCTTAATTCTTTTTTCTCACTCTTAATTGGCATTTTAGCACTTTGATATAAAAGCGGATCTAAGTCATTTACAAAATATCCTTTACGTCCATCACTACGAATGTAACCTTCTGCCAAAAGTTGTTCATAAGCATTAAGCGTAGTATTTCTACTTACTGAAAGCGAGTCAGCAAGCTGACGAATAGATGGCAGCTGTTCATTAACGGAAATATTTCCATTCTCCATATAAAATTTAAACTGCTCGTAAATTTGTTTATATTTCGGTGTGTTTTCATTAAGAGCAAAAATAGTATTTTTCATTAATACCACCCTTGACATGTTTATTTGTTCATAATTGTACCTTTTTTAATGTCACATTGCAGTATAAAATCTTTTTGAAGCCATTTATAGGTTGAAGGATATAAGCAAAAAGAAATCTTACTAAGGTTACTTTTAGAAATATTATACTAAGTGGCGGAAGCAGTGAAGAAAAATATATAAGGAGACTTTGAAATGAAAAATCCTTTTCTTGAATTTAGTGTTGCTATGGTAACACCGTTTACTTATGAAGGACAGCTTAATCTAGCCAGTATACCGCCATTAATTTTTTATTATAAAAAGAATAATGTTCCCTCCTTACTGATCAGTGGATCTACAGGAGAGCAGCATTCTATGACTATAGAAGAACGTATGACTTTATATAATAAAGTAAAAGAAGCGGCGCAAGATAATTTTCTACTTTATGGAGGAGTTGCAGCAGTACAAACTAAAGATGCAATAGCATTGGCCATTGCAGCAGAAGAAGCTGGTTTTAATGGAATTATGTTAGGTTTCCCCCCATACCTTCGAATTAATCAAGAGGAAGCCTTCAATTATGCAGCAAGGATTTGTTCAAATACTTCTTTACCAATTATGCTATATAATAACCCTCCAAGAACGGGGTTTACTTTAAATATGGATACATTACTTAAATTAGTTAAACAGTTCCCTCAAATTATTGCATTAAAGGAAGCGGGTGATCGAGCTACTGTAAAGCTAGTAAAAGAAAACCTCGGTTCAGAATTTATTGTATTAACTGGATCAGACCAAACTATTGTAGAAGATGCGGAACTCGGTTTTAATGGTATTTCCAGTGTTTTGGGAAATGTATTTCCTAACGAAATACATGAGATAGTTGCACAAATAAAGTTTGGTAATATTAATGAAGCAAAGGAGTTGATCTCTAAACTGTCACCTAATATGAAGACTATAACAGAGATAGGAACACTTCGAGCAATTAAGTATATATTAGAAAAGCAAAATGTACCTGCAGGGATATGTCGGGAACCAATTTCTGTTTTAAACAAAGAGGAGCAAATAAAAATTGAGGGTTTTTTTGAATAGATTAAAAAAAGTACTCGTTTGAAGAAGGATAAACAAGGGATAACAAAACTACAAGTAATCATATTGATATACGTTAAAGGCCATGGTGAGAATGGGTTTTGACGTATTTTTTTATTTATTCGATTGCAATTTAAGAAGAATTAACGCTCATTTACTGCGTTAACTTGAAATAAAAAAAACCTACAAATATTTGTATATTAGAAGAAAACTACATAGTTGCTGCGGATTACACAAGGCGTTTAGAAGGCAAAAGGAAAAAGAGCAAAGAAAGAAAAACCACTCTACGCCACAAACGCAAGGGTGATTCTTCTTCCTAATCTAATATATTGCCAAGGCCAAGGAGCTACCGCTCCTTGGCCTTTCTTATTTCTCATATCATACACATCAAGCAAAATCAACCCAGTTATTTAATTTGCGTTTTTATATCATTAACAAAAAGTATCGATTTGTTAATGAGCGGCGGAAGAACAGTCATATGATCTTCACCGGGAAATTCGAGGAATTCACTTTTAAACACGGCAGTAGTATGTTTTTGAAGCTCATCATTAAGCATTTTCGCTTTTTCGTTCATTTGTGAAAAATGATCTCTTTCCAATTCTCCGCTCGTAATCAGCAGATTCGCTTTCATCTCGCTTGCCAAAAACTGCTGCTTTGCTGTGTTCAGAAACGCTTCATTCCAATGGATGGAAGGACTGCTGGCAATATAATATTGAAACGACGAAGGCGATGTGAACAATGTTGATAGGACAAATAATCCACCAAGAGAATGGCCGATAATCGCCTGTTTCTCCTTATTGACATCGTACTTTTGTTCAATTTGCGGCTTCAATTCTTTTTCAATAAACGTCAGAAAGTACTCGCCGCCGCCCGCTTGTGGCAGCTCTCTATCAATAGGGTAATACGATAAAAAATCAATGTCTGGTGAAAACGTTAAGTCATAATATCTATTGTCATTAAATGGACCAGTTGTTTCATAGCCGATGCCGACAATAATATGCGGTTTTTTGCCTGTTATGTCTGCTCTGCTTGTTTGCAGATTCATCGTTTCGGTAAAACTTGCAAAAACAGAATTCCCGTCTAACACATACATAATCGGAAAGCCATCATCAGGTGGCGGTGAATCAGGAACAGACACAAATATTTTATAAATACGCTTCATTTCTTGTGAACAGATAGACCAGGTTTCCGTGTGAGGTAAAGCATATGGCTCTGTTAGCATAGTTTTCTCCATTTCCATATTTGATAGGTTATCTTTATTAATTGGATAAATTTTGGTATTATTAATGACAATGATTATCAATATCAACCATATTTTAAAGGGAACTGGTGAGGAAAACAAGTGGCAAGCATAAAAAATAATAATATTTGGAAAAAAACATACCTAGATTTTAACAGTATTAATCGTATTCAGAAGCAAAGTAAGGAAAATAAAATCACCTCTTATTTTGAATTAATATATATTCATGCTGGCAGGGGCACATTTACGATTAATAAAGAAGTAAAGCAATTTGCAAGCCATCAGCTGCTTTTAATACCGCCAGGCAGTACATATAAACTAACATTTGCTAGTGAAGTGGATTATTATCTTGTTTCCTTTCAAGTATTTTTAAAGGATAAGAAAGATGAGGCTCAGCCCTGCTTAGACAGCTTGGCATGTATTCAGCAACAAGTGCTTCCTTTCCAACAAGTAATAGTGAATTTAATAGAGGATTTATACCGCCTTAAAGGAGAGGAAATTCCACACCTGCATTTCCTGCAAAAAGCAAAGCTAAATGAAATATTTTTTCATTTATTATCATATAAAAAGCACGTAACACCTAATGATACTCTCTTAGCAATCGAGGAAACAAAAATATATATGGATATGCATTTCAATGAAAAGATAAAGATTGATACGCTGGCACAACAGGCAGAGCTTAGTCCGAAATACTACTCAGAAATGTTTAAAAAACAATATGGTAGTACAGTTAGCGACTATATTACAAGATTGCGTGTAAATAAGGCAAAGCAGTTATTATTAATGACAAAGGACAGTATTCGTATCATTGCCAGCTCTGTTGGCTATGCAGATGAATTTTATTTGAGCAGAAAATTTAAACAAGCTGTCGGTATATCTCCATCAGCATATCGTGAGAAGCGAAACCGGAAAATCGCCTCATATGACTTTGCAACAACAGGACATTTGCTTGCACTGCAAATACTTCCATATGCCGCACCTATTCATCCGAAATGGACACTTGACTATTATGAACAATTTAAAGATGATATTATCTTTCACCTTGAGTCATATCGAAAACATACGGAATGGGGAAAAAACATTGCAAAGCTACAAGAGGCAAAGCCAGATCTAATCATTGCGAAGCAGGATATAACTGCAGAGGAAAAGGCAGAATTGAAAAAAATCGCTTCTGTCTTTTATTATTCGGAAAATGACAATTGGAAAAAGCAGTTTTTCCAAATTGCAGAGTTTTTGAATTGTACAAAAGAAGCGAAGGAGTGGATGGATAGCTATGAAAGGCATGTTGAGCGTACATCTGTCCAATTAACTCCCTATTTCAATGATAAGAAAGGACTAGTCATCAGCCTTTTCAAGGATAATTTTTATTTAAATCGCTCTAGAACAGCTATTGAAGTTATATTTGAAGAATTGCAGATTGCTTCATCTCAAGCTAGAGTTCAATGGAAGCATAATGAGGGCGTTACGCTAGCTAAGATTATCAAATTACAGCCTGATTTTATTCTGCTGAATATACGGCAGGATGAAGACACACTAAAATATTGGAGGAAGCTAAGGAAATCGCCAGAGTGGAACAATATAGAGGCAGTCAAATGTCAGCAGGTATATTTTATCCAATCAGACCCGTGGAATGAATGCTCTGCAAGCTCGCATATCCGGGTTATTGATAATTTAGTAGAGTTGGTTACGGAAAAAGTCCAAGGAAAAGAGAGGAAATAATCCATGTTCCAATAAAAGATAGTTTTGTATAATCCTAATTGATAGTGGTTATCAATATCAATTAGACTATATAAAGGGGAAGATACTCGTGAGAAAATATGCACTTATTATAATGTTAGGAATACTGCTAGTTATAGCAGCAGCCTGCGGGAAAGAAGAATCTGCAAGCACTGATGAACAAGCAGCTGCGTCAGAAGAGGCAAGTGCTGATACAACAAAAACGATTACTTTCTTAGATAAAGAATATGAAATTCCAAGCAACAGTACAAAAATTGTTGCAGCAAGTCAGGAAGCAATGGAGGATTCTGCAGTTTTAGGTGTTAAACCAGTTGGGGCAGTTGCAACCGGTGGCGAGTTTCCGGCCTTTTTAGGTGATTCTATGTCAGAGGCAGAGGAAATTGGTGATAAATTCCAGCCAAGTACAGAAAAATTACTGCAATTAAAACCTGATGTTATTCTTGGTACGAGCAAGTTCCAAGCAGATGTTGCCGATAGCTTGAATAAAGTTGCGCCAATGATTCCGATTTCTCATATTTCTACACATTGGAAGGATAATCTGCTTGTGTTGGCAGAAATTACGAACAAAACAGAGGAAGCAGAAAAGTATATTGCTGATTATGAAGCAAATGTGAAGGAGACAAAAACTGCAGTTACTGAAAAACTAGGTGATAAGGAAGTGCTGATGTTCCGAGTACGTAATGGCAGCATTACTATTTATCCAGAAAGTGTTTATTTCAATCCTGTTCTTTACACAGATTTAGGTCTTACTGTTCCTGAAGAGGTGAAAGCAGCTAAAGCACAGGAGCAAATCTCCCTGGAAAAATTAGCAGAAATGAATCCTGATTATTTGTTTGTTCAATTTGAGGATTCCGAAAATCAGGAAAATAAAGATGCATTGAAGGATTTAGAGAGCAATGCAATTTGGAAGAATTTAAATGCAGTGAAAGACGGTCATGTATATGAAAATGTCATTGATCCGATGGCAGCAGGCGGTACTGCTTGGAGCAAAACAAATTTCCTTGCAGCATTTAAAAAGGAATTAGGTCTGTAAAATAACAAGTACTTGTCCAGCAATTGCCGGACAAGTACTAATTGTTTATAAAGGTGAATCGGTATGTATCATAAAAAACTAGCAACCTATTTAATTATCCTATTATCACCAGTCTTATTTGCAGTAGTAATCCTTCTATCGATTCGATATGGGGCAACAGATACGAGTTTTAAAGATATTTTTGCGGCTATTTTTCACTATGATCAAGAAAATATGCAGCAGACAATCGTAAGGACATCAAGAATACCAAGAGCAGTCGGCGCCTTGCTTATTGGGGTATTGCTGGCAGTATCAGGGGCGTTAATGCAAGGGATTACGAGAAACTACTTAGCGTCACCATCGATTATGGGTGTGACAGACGGCTCTGCCTTTTTTATTACAATCTCGTTTATTTTTTTGCCTAATTTGTCTTCCTTTCAATTATTATGCCTTTCGTTTTTAGGCTCTCTGTTTGGTGTAGCCCTTGTTATGGGCTTGGCAGCTTTCGTTAAGAACGGGTACTCGCCTGTCAAGCTGGCAATTATCGGGACTATCATTGGGACATTTCTTAGCGGGGTATCCTCAAGTCTTGCCTCCTATTTTCAAGTATCGCAAACAATGAGCTTTTGGTACAATGCGAGACTTCACCAAATTGATTTGAATTTACTAACCTTTGTCATTCCATTTGGCATAATCGGTATCATAATCGCCATTCTTTTGTCCAAATCAGTGACAATCCTATCCTTAGGCAAGGATTTGGCAACAGGATTAGGGCAAGAAACTCGCTGGATTCAGCTGTTTTCAATGGCAGCTGTCGGCTTAATGACTGGAATTTCTGTTGCGCTTGTTGGAAAGATAGGCTTTATTGGACTGATTATTCCCCACATTACGAGATATCTGGTTGGCAGCGACTATCGGGCAGTTATCCCGTGTGCTGGCATACTTGGAGGAGTATTTTTGGTTTTCTGTGATGTGATCAGCAGGTTTGTCAACTATCCGTTTGAAACACCTATTGGCATCATAACATCCATCATCGGTGTTCCTTTCTTTCTTTATTTAATCAAACGGAAGGGAGGAGGCTCTCAACGTGTTTAATAAAAGATTTTACATAATTGTTGCTGTCTTACTTGCGTTAATACTTGCAGCGGGGTATTACAGCATCACAAATGGCGTGTATCCAATCACCTTCAAACAATTCTTTGAAAGTATCTTCCGCTTGCAGCAACAGGAGGATATAGATTTAGTTATTTTCGAATTAAGACTGCCAAGACTTGTGCTTGCCTTACTGATTGGCTTTGGACTTGGAGTTGGAGGTGCAGTCCTGCAGGGGATAACAAAGAACGGGCTGGCAGATCCAGCTATTCTCGGCATAAACAGTGGAGCAGGAGCCTTTATTGTTGCATATATGCTCCTTTTTCAAGGCACCTTTTCTGGAGATCAGTTGTTGATGAAGCTGCTTATGCCGCTGATTGGAATGGTCGGCGGGTTATTTGCGGCAAGTATTATTTTCCTGTTAGCATGGAATCGAATTACCGGCCTTGACTCCCAGCGGCTGCTTTTAACGGGGATTGCTATTAGTACAGGTTTTGGTTCTCTTTCAATGTTTCTATCCTTGAAGATGAAAGCACAGGATTTTGAAATGGCAACAGTTTGGCTCAACGGAACAATTTATAATGCTACATGGACTTATGTTGTTGCGATTCTGCCTTGGTTTTTGCTTGTCGTGCCATTTATTATCATTAAAGCCTTCAAGCTTGATTTATTTAGACTGCAAGAAAATGTGATGAAGGGGCTTGGTATACAGGTCGAGAAAGAAAAATGGCTGTTAATGGCAGGTGCAGTCGTTTTAGTTAGCTCCTGTGTTTCTGTTTCTGGAAGCATTGGATTTATTGGCCTTATTTGTCCTCATATTGCAAGACTTCTTGTCGGTTTAAAGCACCGCCATTCCTTGCTGGTTTGTGGGCTTGTCGGTATGCTGCTCCTGACAGTAGCTGATTTTATCGGCAGAAGTGTTGTCGCGCCTGCAGAGATTTCTGTTGGGATTATTCTAAGTATAATCGGTGCACCATATTTCATCTTTTTATTAGTTAAAGCGAAAGTGTAGGAGGCAAAAATGGAAGAGATTATTGAAAGAACCGTTGGTGGCAGGAAGCTGTATATTTATTTGCCTCCCAGCTACCATCAAACAGATCATCGTTATCCAGCAGTGTATGTGCATGATGGCCACTATTTATTTTCCCATAATCTCGAAAGATTAAAAGAAAGCTATTTCCGCCAAGAAATGAAAGAAGTGATTTTTATTGGTATGGAACCGATTGATAGACTTCATGAGTATACTCCGTGGCCTGCAGAGAGCTTAACATCAGGTTTTCCAGCTTTTAAGGGAGAAGGAAATCGATATTTGCAAGAATGGAAGAATTCTATTAAAGCATATATGGATAGCAACTACCGCACAATTCCGGATATGAAGGAAACAGGTATGCTTGGCGCCTCTCTAGGTGGCCTAATCACACTGTTTGCACTGTTTACAACAGGTAACAAAATAGGAAGATACGGTTTAATTTCCCCATCCTTATGGTTTCCAGACATACTTAAATACATGGAAACACAAGACTGCAAAATTGAGGGGAAGAAGCTGTATTTATATGTTGGCAGTGAAGAAGGAAAAGGAAAAACGAATATTCAAAATAACATGGTTCAAGCTGTAAAAAACGCTAATGACATCTTTAAACAAAAGGGGTTCTTACAGGACAGCCTGCATTTTGAAATGCGGCTCCTTGCTAATCACCATCGTGAATTCTTTATCGAACAATTTTTCGAAGCTGTACGCTGGCTATACAGGCAATGATTGCGATGCTTCTTTAATGAAGACATCGCATTATTTATATCCTGTCCTAAAAATAATAACGCTTTCAAAAAAGTGTTTGACGAACGAGTAAGAGGGTGTTAATCTAATAACGACCAATTAATTAGTTCATTAAACAAATTAATTATGTTTAATAACAATTGATTTTGGTTAGTGCATTTTTTAAAAAATGTAAGGGTTTACAATTCTTTAGGTAGAGGGGAGGAGCCGGTTTTCGATTGTGAGGATGTTCTGCATGCTAGACTTTAATACCTCTTGAGACAATGGCATAAGCACAAACTGATTTATTTGAAATTTCCGTCACAAATTACAATTCTGTATGGAGGGATACTGATGGCTCAAACTAATAGAGAGCTAGAAATACCGGATGTAGACAGGAAAGTACAAAAATTTGGAATGAAAGATCAGTTAGGCTATTTGTTTGGTGATTTCGGCAATGATTTCTTTTTTATTTTAGTAGGTTCATTTCTTATGGTGTATTACACAGATGTATTTGGTCTTAGCCCTGCAATGGTAGGAACGGTTTTTCTGATTGCCCGCCTTTGGGATGCAGTGGCTGATGTAACATGGGGCCGTTTTATCGATACGAGAAAGCCAAGCAAACACGGCAAGTTTAAACCATGGATTTTCAGAATGTCATTTCCTCTCGTCTTTTCGGGTGTGTTGATGTTTATACATATCCCTGGCATGTCAACAGGATTTTATGAAGCATATGCCTTTGTGACATATATTTTGTGGGGAACACTTTATAGCACAGTGAACATTCCATACGGATCAATGGCTTCTGTCATCACAAGTGATCCTGTTGAGCGTACTTCTCTGTCTAGTTTCCGGACTATGGGAGCGACATTAGCAGGATTAATTGTTAACGTGGTAGGTCCGCTTATCATATTTGTCGACAATAAAGCAGATCCAAACCGTTTTTTCTTAGCAGCAATAATTTTTGCTATCCTCTCCCTTGCTTGTTATATGGCATGCTATAGGATGTCTACCGAAAGGATAACGGAAACGAGAAAGGGGAGTAAAACCTCTCTTAAGCTTACTTTAAAAGGGGTTGCGAAAAATAAGCCGCTGCTTATCATTCTGTCTGCTTCCTTAGTATTTATTATGAGCTCCATGTTAAAGGGAGCAGTCGATGTGTATTTGTTCAAGAACTATTTTGACAATGCTAAAGCATTAAGTATTTCCGGACTGATTGCGACAGCAGCCATGTTTATTGCGATATTGATCGCAAAACCGCTCGTCGCACGTTTTGGAAAAAAAGAGGTGGCGGCCGCTGGTTTACTGCTTTCCGTCATTGATTATCTACTACTCTATTTCTTAGCAGACATTAGTGCTATTCAATTCCTTGCGATATCTGCTGTTGGAATGTTTGGATTCTCTTTTTTTGGTATTGTCGTTTGGGCATTTGTCACAGATGTCATTGATTATCATGAATTTATAACAGGCATGAAGGAAGACGGTACGATTTACTCTATCTATTCATTTGCGCGAAAGGTAGGGCAAGCAGTTGCCGGGGGATTAGGCGGTACAGCCCTTGCTGCAGTCGGTTATAATGCATCTATGGATGTGCAATCAGAAAGCACTCTTCAGGGCATTCATACACTTGCAACCCTTTTGACGGCAGGCACATTATTTTTAGTATTCTTGCTGCTAGTGTTCTTGTACCCGCTCAGTAAAAAGAAAACCCTGCAGCTTGCACAAGATCTTGCTGATAGAAGAAATTCTGGCAAATAAACTGGAAGAGGCTGGAACATAAGTATGTGAAGCAACGTAAAAATTGAACTACTAATCAACTACTGATTAGATAGTTCGGTTTTTAGTTTTAATACAATAATTAGAAATCTGAGTGGAATGGAGCGGAGGCAACTCGACTCCTGCGGGAAATAGAGGAAAGGATGAGACCCCGCAGGCGAGGACGAGCGCGAAATGAAACGAACTAATTTTAAATCTATATTCTATTTAGTCACAAGCTTCATTTTTCAAATTCAGATGTAAGTTTATTATTCGTGTTTAGAAAGGTAATCTTTTGTTTTGTCCCAGCCTATTTTATTATTATTTAATTTTTAAAAAAACGAAGCCCCTATACACAGTAGGAGCTTCGTTTTTATCTTAAGCATCGTTTTCAAGCGTAAAATTAAGCATAGGTACATCCAAAAAATTTTTGATTGCTAACGCACACGCTCCTAAAACGACAGCACCTTTCCCAAGTGGAGAAATTAATAACCCTTGATAATGACTTGTGGAAGACGAAAGGTTAGCTTGGATTTTTTTTAACGAATCAGGATAAATTCGCAGCAAATCACTTTCCAGCACAAGTGTATCAGGATTGTACATGTTAATTAAATTATTCAGTCCGATGGAAAGATAATAAATAAGCTGTTCCATTAAGTCTATTACCTCTTGATCACCATTTTCAATCCAAGCTTGAATTTGATCATAGGTCAGGTTTTCAATCTTCCTTGCTGAAGATAAATGGTCAAATATACTTGCTTCAGATGCATATTTTTCCCAACAGCCTTTGTTTCCACAATTACAAGGCTTACCGCCAGGAACAATAATCATATGGCCTGCTTCCCCGGCAAAACCATCATGGCCTCGGAAAAACGCATCATTCATCATCATGCCGATACCAATACCAGAGTAAAGAGTGGTGCATAATAAATAATCTGTCTCATGGTGCTGATAGACACGTTCTGCAAAGGAACAAAGATTAGCATTGTTCTCTATATAAATGGGAATGTTTATTTCCTTCTCCAAATCTGCCTTCAAATGGATGTTGCTCCAGTCCAAACGAGGAACAAAATGGATATTCTCATCCTTTGACACTAACCCGTGAATTGCGATGACAATGCCGACAATTCCATATTCGCTTTCAGGCGTACTCTTAAGGAACGCCTTTATCTCTTCAATAAGGATAGGTAAAATCTTAGCATAATCATTTGTCTGCAATTTAACAGATTTAGTGGAAACGGGCTGTCCGAGAAGGTCTGACAGAATGAAAGAGATCTTTCCGCTGTCGAGATCAATGCCAAGAGCGTATCCAGCATGACCGTTCAAGGACAGCATTATCGGTTTTCGGCCAACTGAATTATGCTCAAGCTGTGTTTCGACAATTAAACCTTCAGCAAGAAGATCCGCCACCTGAACAGAAATTGTCGCTCTTGTTAAGTCTGTAACCTTAGATAAATCAGCTCGTGATATCATTCCTTCTTTAATGATATTTCGTATTATTGAGGAGCGATTGAGTTTCTTTATGTATGCTGCATCACCAGTAATCATGTAATCCTCCAGTGTTTTTATATATTGATATATTTAATATTAGACTACCCGTATTATACCAGCAACATTTAACTTAATTAAACGAGTGTTAATTGTGTTATCGTCATTGACGAACAAATATAAACATGTTACATTATGGGTGTAATTAATTAGTTTAGTGAACAAATTAATATAAAGTAAAATGTAAATGCTTACAATTGTTTTTAAAAAACAACGGAAAGGAAGAGGGAAGCACATGAAAAAAAAGTTTCTTGATGTTGATTTCTTGCTGGATAGCAATACGGCAAAACAGCTTTATGAAAATGCTGCTAGTAGTTTACCAATCTTTGATTTTCATTGTCATTTAGATCCGCAAGAAGTTTGGGAGAATAAAACATACGAAAATTTGACAGCGTTATGGCTTGGTGGAGACCATTATAAATGGCGAGTGATGCGTATACACGGTGTTGATGAACGGTATATAACCGGAGATGCCAGTGATTGGGAGAAATTTATGGCTTGGGCTGAAACCGTGCCGTATTTGATTGGAAATCCTTTGTATCACTGGACACATATGGAGCTGAAAATGTACTTCGGAATTGATAAACTGCTTAGTCCAAAAACAGCACAAGAAATTTATGAGCAATGCAATGAAATGCTTCAGACAGCACAATATACGGCAAGGGCATTAATAGCAAAATCAAATGTTACATTCATCGGAACAACAGATGACCCTGTTTCTTCATTACAATACCATCAATTATTAACGAAAGATGACAGCTTTAAGACAATCATCGCTCCTACCTTCCGGCCTGATGGAGCACTTTTTATTGAAAGACCGACATTCAGTGAATGGATAGAGAAATTAGCAGCCGTATCTGGTATGCAGATTGATAATATAGACGGCTTAGTGGCTGCACTTAAAGACAGAGTTGCTTACTTTCATGAAAACGGGGGACGTGCATCAGATCATGATATCCCTAAAATGGATTATGTATCCACAACAAAGGAAGAAATAGACTTCATCTTTGATAAAGGTTTAAAGGGAATCCAGCTATCTGAAGATGAACTAATATGCTATCGTTCGTTTTTGTTGAAAGAGCTTGGCAAAATGTATGCACAAAAACAATGGGTCATGCAATTACATATAGGTGCACTGCGCAACACTAACACAAAAATGAAAAAACTTATTGGAACAGATACCGGTTTTGATTCAGTTGGAGAGGAGAATCATGCTCATGGACTGGCTGCGTTCCTTGATACACTTGACCAGGAGGATGCCTTGCCGAGAACGGTTTTATACAATCTTAATCCGAAAGACAATGCAGTACTAGCTGGCATGGTTGGAAACTATTCAGAAAAAGGTGTAGCAGGAAAGATTCAATTTGGCTCAGGCTGGTGGTTCAATGACCATATCGATGGCATGGAAAGGCAAATGAAGGACTTGGCAAATGTTGGGATGTTGAGTCATTTTATTGGGATGCTGACAGACTCAAGGAGTTTCTTATCATATGCGCGTCATGATTATTTCCGCAGGATTGTTTGTAATATTATCGGCAATTGGGCGGAAAACGGATTGATCCCGCATGATTCCGAGCTGCTGGAGGAAATAATTCAAAACATTGGCTTCCATAATGCAGAACGCTACTTTCTAGTAAGATAATTACTAGAAAGTGCGATTCAATAATTTTTGCTGAAATTGCTTTCTAAAAAGCAATATCAGTAAAAAAAACAGCAAAACTCAGCAGTTTTGGCGAATGTATTATGCTTCAGAAAGCAATACAATAGAAGCAGATACTTATTTTTTAATAAAAAATGATAACGCTTACCTTAAAGAGGTGGTTTTTACTGGAGCAATGGTTATTGGCAAATTACAGGATGCGAGGAATGGAGCCGGCAGGCTTTGAATTTCATTCACATCGCGAATACGAAATTTATTTTTTTCACTCTGGAGACTGCAAATATCTCATAAATAACCGGATTTATGAACTTCAGCCTGGAGACATTTTACTGATGGACGGATTGACCCTGCATAAACCGAATCCATCCTTAAATACTCCTTATGTTAGAAGTGTCGTCCACTTTTCACCAGCTTATTTACAAGAAATTTTGCAAGCCCTTGGCATGGAGATTTTGCTTGCTCCCTTTCGAAAACTGAACAACTGTCTCCTAAGAACAAATTACGATCGTTCTGCAAAGCTCGTCGAAGAGAAAATGAGCAAAATTTGCAGTCTATTTGCAAGCAATGATAAACCTGGGTTTGGTCAAGCAGACATTCAAGAGGCACAAGTGAAGCTGGAGCTTGTTCAGCTTCTAGTAGAAATTTATAAACTGAGTCATAATGATTTGCAAATGAACCCAGTAAAAAGATCAGACAAGGAAATTCATGCAGAAATGATAGCAGCTTGGATTGATGATCATTTTACAGAAAAAATCAGTTTGGACAGATTAGCTAAGGAACGCAATCTAAGTAAGTATTATATATCACATGTTTTTAAGGAAATCACTGGTTTTACTGTAATGGAGTACTTGATGGGGTGTCGTCTTAACAATGCTAAATATTTACTGGAGGTCGAGCCACATCTTACATTATCCGAAATCGCACACAAATCAGGCTTTGAAAACATCTCCCATTTCAGCAGGTATTTCAAGGAGAAGGTAGGAAATACGGCAAAGAAGTATCGAACACTTAAACTGAAAAAAAATCTTTAGGAGGATGCACGAATATGAATGAACTATTGATTTCAGGATTTTCAGATGAGATTTCAGCTGATTTTGACACACAGCTTGAGGTTGTGAAGCAGCTCGGCATGCAATACATATCATTGCGCGGAATTGACGGCAGAAATATTGGTGACTTTTCGGTAGAGGAAATAAGGGAAGCTGTTTTACCACGTTTGCAAAAGGCTGGGATTGGTGTTTCTTCGATTGGCTCGCCAATCGGGAAAATTCTTATTGATGATGAAAGCGGCTTTGATGAGCAAAAGCAAATGCTGCACACATTATGCCAGATTTGCAGCTTACTTGATTGCAATTATATCCGTATTTTCAGCTTTTATATACCGAAAGGGGAAGAAGCAGATTTCTATCGAGATACTGTTATAAGTAAATTAAAGGAATTTGCCGAGATTGCCAATAAATATGAGGTAATTTTGCTGCATGAAAATGAAAAGGATATTTATGGAGATATTGGTATTCGTTGTAAAGAGATATTACATGAGGTTGGGTCTCCTTCTTTTAAAGCGATATTTGATTTTGCTAACTTTATTCAGTGTGGGGAGGAGCCAAAACAATGCTATGATCTTCTGCAGGATGAGATCAGCTATATTCATATTAAGGATGCAGTTTCAGCTACTGGACAGAATGTAGTGTGTGGCACGGGTCAAGGGAGGATTCCTGAGATTCTTGCACTAGCAATTGACAATGGCTATAAAGGCTTTTTGACACTTGAGCCGCATCTTGTATTATTCGAGTCGTTAAAGGACTTGGAGCTGGAAGAATCGCTTCACTTTATCGAAAATAATAAAGCGCTTACGGGTGCTGAGGCATATAAGCTGCAATATGAGGCGTTGTTGGAAATCCTTAAAAAAATTTCAAGCAGGGAGGAAGTATGATGGGAAGCAAAGTGAGATTAGGTGTGATCGGATTAGGAGCACAGGGCGGAGCATACGCTGACTATTTGGCAGAGGGAAAAGTATCGAATATGGTGCTTGGAGCTATTTGTGATATTGATCCCGCGAAAAAGTCTGTAGCGTCCGAGAAGTTTGCTGGCATTCCTTTTTATGATAACTATATTGAAATGCTTGAAAGCGGTGCAGTAGATGCAATTGTCACTTGTGTTCCTCATTATTTGCATCCTGAAATGGCGATTGAAGCACTGAAAAGAGAGATGCATGCACTTGTTGAAAAGCCAGCAGGTGTGTATACAAAACAAGTCAAAGAAATGAACGACTTTGCAGCAACAAAGCCTGAATTAACATTTGGGATTATGTTCAATCAAAGGACAAATCCACTTTATCAAAAACTAAAAAGTTTAATAGATAGTGGAGAAATCGGCAGCATTCGCCGTACAAACTGGATGATAACAACATGGTGGAGGCCGCAAGGGTATTATGATCAAGGAGCATGGAGAGCAACTTGGGAAGGAGAAGGCGGAGGGGTACTTGTCAATCAGGCACCACATCAAATTGATTTGCTTCAATGGATTTGCGGAATGCCCAAGAAAGTATATTCTAATGTGAAATATGGCTTCCAGCGCAATATTGCTGTAGAGGATGAAGTGACGGCATTGCTTGATTACGGCAATGGCGCAACAGGTGTATTCATAACATGTACACATGATCTCATTGGTACTGATCGGTTTGAAATACTAGGTGATAACGGAAAAATCGTTGTTGATGACAGCAAGAAAATTACGATTAAACGCCTTGCTAAACCAGAGTCAGAAATGAGTGCAACCATGAGTATGCATGATGTGGCGAAAATATTTATGGGCGGCAACACCGACGAACTCTTTACAGAGGAAGTGCTAGAATTCGAGAGTGTTTGGGGAGAGCAGCATATTGCTGTTTTAGAAAACTTTGCAGCTAATATTATCGACGGAACGCCGCTTATTGCGAGTGGTGCTGATGGCATAAATGGGGTTGCACTGGCAAATGCGATTCATCTTTCAAGCTGGTTAGACAAGGAAGTAGAGCTTCCGATTGATGAAGAGGTGTATCTAGCAGAATTAAATAAAAAGATAGCAGAAGAGAAACGAAACCCAATCAAAAGCTAAGATGTGAAGGGGAGAATTGAATGCTGAAAGCAGCTGTAATCGGACTTGGCGATATTTCAAAGATTCACCTAGCCGCCATAGAAGCTAACCCAGATGTGGAATTAACGGCAGTATGCGATATTGCTTCAGCACATCGAAGCCTATTCCCAAATGTGAACTATTACAATGACTATGAAGCAATGATAGCAGAGGAAGTGCTGGATTGTGTCCATATATGCTTGCCGCACTATCTTCACTATCCTGCTACAAAAGCCTGTGTAGAAAAGGGGATTAATGTCTTTCTTGAAAAACCTGTCGCCTTAAATCATATAGAGGGTTATTCGTTAGTGCAGCTAGAAGAAGAGCATGAGCATGTCAAGATTTGTGTGTGTTTACAGAATCGGTACAATAAAACATTTGAAGTCCTGAACGACATGATTAAAAACGGCAATTATGGACCGATTTTAGGAATTAAGGGTCTGGTGACGTGGAACAGGCCTAAGGCTTATTACGACACAAAGCCTTGGCGTGGCAAGATAGATGATGCCGGCGGTGGTGTGATGATTAACCAATCGATTCATACTTTGGATATAATGCAGCTGCTTGGCGGAGAAATCGAATCAATAAGAGGATCTATTGATCAATTACTTGATTACGGAATTGAAGTAGAGGATACAGCAAGTGCTCATATTCAGTTTTCCAATGGAGCAACAGGGTTGTTTTTTGCGACAATTACGAATGAACGAAACTCAAGTGTAGAGCTGCAAGTAACATTCAAGGACGAAAAGTTTACCATTAAGGACAGTATTTTAACAAGAGCTGATGACGAGGACAAAAAGATAGAATTAGTGACAGATGACAAGCTTCCTGGGACGAAATTCTATTATGGAGCAAGCCACGCTAAGCTGATTAATCGGTTCTATCGTTGCATTGCTGCAGACAGCGACGAATATACCCATGTAAAGGACGCCCTTATGTCGATGAAAATGATTGATGCAATCAGGCAATCGTCAGAAGAAAAAAGACGTGTCAGAATGGAGGAGCTAAAGGATGAACAACGCGAAAATTGGAGTTCAAATGTTCAATTTGAAAAGTAAGATAGAAGAAATAGGTGTTTATGAAACTATGAGATCTATCCATGAGCTTGGTTACCACTTTGTGGAGGTGACACAAATTCAAATGACACCTGAAAATGTTGCCGAACTACGCAGAGCAGGCTTAGACTTTAACATCAAGATTGCAGCTATCAGTGCCCCCCTTGATTCCATGCCTGGCAGCCAAGGCGAATCGTTATCAACAGACTTTGATAAGATTGTCAGTGACTGTAAAACATTAGATTGCAATTTTATAAGAATTGGCATGATGCCTGTTAATCTGATGGGAAATAAGAGCAAGGCTATGGCATATATTGCTGAAGCAGAGAAGATGGCAGAACGGCTCAAACAGCATAATATAGAGCTGTATTACCATAACCATCATATTGAGTTTGAGAAATATGACGGGATTTCTCTGCTTGATATCATGAAGGAGCAAACTTCAAACCTAGGCTTTGAGCTTGATGTACATTGGGCACAAAGAGGCGGAGCAAATCCGATTGATGTTATTAATCGATTTGCAGGACGTGTTGCACTCATTCATTTAAAGGATTACAGAGTCGGCCAGATTGACTTAGGTGATTTAAAGGATATGTCCAATTTTATGAACAAATTTACGGGTAATATTGAATTTGCAGAGCTCGGACAAGGTAATCTTGACATTAAAGGGATTATGGAAGCCGGGATAAACAGTGGTGTACAATATTTTCTGATTGAACAAGACGACACATATGGCAGAGATCCATTTGATTGTCTGAGAGAGTCAGGAGATTATCTTAAACAATTAGGATATGCTGAATTGTTCTGATAGATAGGTTGTAAATGTTAAGCTTTATAAGGGAGAGGTCCTAATATAGTGGGACTTCTCTCTTTGGTTGTAGGTCGTTCCTATGTTTACTTAGTAAATAATAATTGACGCAAATTACCTATAGTGTTAAGATTAAATTAATTAGTTAGTTTGCTAAACAAATTAATAAAATAGTAGAATTAGAGAATAAGTGGATATTTTTTTCAGCATAAATGGAAGGGGTTACAAACAAATCAGGTGATTAAAGGAGGGAAAAAACGGATGGGAATTCTTCAAGTATTATTACAAGACATTCCAGTTCCAAAAATGGCAAAAGTTAAGGTTAACTTTGATGATGCCAAAATAGATGATCTTACGTCAGTCTTAATGGAAAAATTGCAAAGAGAGAAAATAGGAAAAACTATTAAGCCAGGCATGGAAATTGCCGTTGCAGTTGGAAGCAGGGGACTTGATCGAATTATCGAGCTAACAGCTGTAACTGTGAAGTTTCTAAAAGATTTAGGCGCAAAGCCTTTTATTGTCCCGAGCATGGGCAGTCATGGTGGTGCAACGGCTGAAGGACAGCGGGCTGTTTTAGAGCATCTTGGAATAACGCAGGAAGCAGTAGGAGCTGAGATTCGGTCCACTATGGAAGTGGTTGAAGTTGGCAGACTTGCGAATGGGCTGCCTGTTTATGTAGATAAATACGCTTTGCAGGCAGACGGCATCGTTGTGATTAACCGCGTAAAACCTCATACAGCATTTCGAGGTCCTGTCGAAAGCGGCATTATGAAGATGATAAGCATCGGTTTAGGTAAGCAAAAAGGGGCTGAGGCATGTCATCAAATGGGATTTAAGTATATGGCTGAAAACGTTCCAGCAATGGCAAAGGTGATAATGGCGAAAACTCCCTTCCTTTTCGGTGTGGCGACAGTCGAAAATGCCTTTGATAAGATTGCAATCGTTGAAGTGCTGACACCTGATGAGGTCATTGCTAAAGAGCCGGACTTACAGAAAGCAGCAAAGACATTATTGCCAAAGCTTTTTTTTGACCAGCTCGATGTCCTTGTAATTGATGAAATTGGCAAAAATATCAGTGGTGACGGAATGGACCCTAATATTACTGGCCGCTATCCTACCCCATATGCATCAGGAGGACCAGATGTTAACAAGATGGTCGTGTTAGATGTGACACCCCAATCAGAGGGAAATGCGAATGGTGTTGGAACGGCTGATTTCACCACACAACGGTTACTAGACAAGATGGACAGAGAAGGAACTTATGCTAACGGGTTGACTTCCACTGTTGTAGCACCAACAAAAATTGCCACGACGCTGCCTAATGATAGAATGACTTTTCAAGCAGCAGTTAAAACTTGCAATATCTTAAATTTTAACGATGTCAAACTTGTGCGCATAAAAAACACGTTAGTCCTGAGTGAGATTGAAGTTTCTGAAGGCTTACTAGATTATGTTTGCTCCCATCCAAATATGGAGCAAATTACGGATCTTAAAGAAATTCCTTTCAATGAGCAAGGCAATTTATTTTAGAGGAAACGGAGAGAAGATAGATGTCTACACTATTTGATTTAAACGGTAAGGTGGCAGTTGCAGTTGGAGGAAACGGGGTATTAGGCTCCTCGATGGCAATGGGCTTGGCAGAGCATGGTGCAAAGGTAGCCATTGTTGGCCGGAATTTAGATAAAGCAGAAGAGATTGTTCAAGAAATAACCGAAAATGGCGGGATTGCGAAAGCATTTTATGCTGATGTCTTAACAAAGAATTCGTTACTTAACGCAGCAGATGAAATCGAACAATGGGCTGGCTGCTGGGACATTGTTCTTAACGCACCTGGCACGAATAGTGCAACACCTTTTTTTGAAATTGGGATGGATGAATGGGATCGAATTATGGATGTTAACTTAAAAGGCATAGTTTTAACCTGTCAGATTTTTGCGGAGAGAATGATAAAGCATGGGAAAAAAGGGAGCATTATTAATATTTCGTCTGTTTCTTCTACAACGCCGCTTTCAAGAGTGTTTACTTACTCTGTATCAAAGGCAGGAATCAATAGCGTTACACAATTCTTGGCACGTGAATTTGCTCCACACGCAATTCGTGTTAATGCCATTATCCCCGGCTTTTTCCCGGCAGAGCAAAATAAGAAAATTCTTGATCAAGAGAGAATAGAAGACATAATGAGGCATACGCCGATGAAACGATTTGGAAGCGCGGAAGAGTTAAAAGGTACAACAGTGTGGCTGGCATCAGATAAAGCGTCCAGCTTTGTAACAGGTGCTTTGATAAGGGTAGATGGCGGATTTGGAAGTATGACGATTTAATTTTCATAACCAACGTAAAAAATAGTACGGGAGAAAGGATGCTGAAACAATGATTGCAAAAAAATATGAACAGCTAGTGTCGATCCTTCAGAAAATGGAGACAGTTGTTGTTGCTTTCTCAGGGGGAGTGGACAGTACATTTTTATTAAAAGCGGCAGTGGATGCCCTTGGAGCTGGGAATGTGCTTGCAGTTACGGCAGACTCAGAAACATACCCTTCCAGCGAATTAGAAGAGGCAAAATCACTGGCGTTACATATCGGGGTAAAGCATATCGTTATTGAAACTTCGGAATTAGCAATTCCCGGTTACTCGGAAAATACGAAAAACAGATGCTATTTTTGCAAAAGCAGCTTGTTTGATCATCTGATACCGGTTATGGAAGAGGCGGGCTATAACAATGTTATTTATGGAGTCATTGCTGATGATATGAATGAATTTAGACCAGGCATGAAGGCTGCAAAGGAAAAAGGGATTCGAGGTCCGCTTCAAGAAGCTAATTTGTTCAAAGAGGAAATTCGCGAGCTTTCGTTTGAGCAAGGACTGCCAACGTGGAATAAACCATCCTTTGCATGTCTATCCTCAAGAATTGCTTATGGTGATAAAATCACGAAGGTAAAGCTGACAAAGGTCGAAAAAGCAGAGGCATTTCTGAAATCACTGCATATTCGTCAAGTGCGGGTTCGAACACACCAGGACATCGCCAGAATTGAGGTAGAGCCAGATGATATGAAGATAATCCTCGGAAAAAACAAGATTATAGTGAACGCATTGCAGGAGTTCGGCTACAAATATATTACTTTAGATTTAATAGGCTACCAGAGTGGCAGTATGAACAAGTCACTTGTTAAAGAAGGAAACACAATTATTTAATTTATGTAGAGTACTAATAACATAAAACAAACAATCTAGCGGTTTTTTAAGTATGAAGCTCGTATAGTCTGGAAAATTGAAGGGTGGAGCGATATGCTGGAGGAAATTTTGTCCCAAGTTCAAAGTGGTGAGTTAAGCGTGAGTGAAGCCAAACAGAAGCTAGCAACATATGAAAATTTAGGATTTGCCAAGGTAGATCATCATCGCAACAAACGTCAAGGCTTCTCAGAAATTGTTTATGGAGAAGGGAAGGAACCTGAGCATATTATTTCCATCATTCAATCGTTAAGAAATCGGAACAATCAAGTGCTCGTGACAAGAGTTTCTAAAGAAAAAGCGGAAAAGATTCAAGTAGTCTGTCCGGAATTTATCTACAATGAAACTGCTCGGATTTTATATTGGAAAAAGGGGACGGAGAAGCAACCGAGTGATAATGGCTATATTGCCATCATTTGTGCTGGCACCTCTGACTTAAAAGTAGCAGAGGAAGCGGCTGTCACAGCAGAAGTGCTCGGGAGCGAGGTGCGTCGCATATATGATGTGGGTGTTGCAGGAATTCACCGCCTCTTTAATCATCTTGAGGAAATTCAAAATGCAACCGTTTCCGTTGTGATTGCGGGTATGGAGGGGGCGTTGCCAAGCGTCGTTGGCGGACTTGTGTCTCACCCAGTCATTGCTGTGCCGACAAGCGTTGGCTACGGAGCTAATTTCAACGGCTTATCCGCATTACTGACAATGTTGAATTCCTGTGCATCAGGAATAAGTGTTGTAAATATTGATAATGGCTTCGGCGGCGGCTATAACGCCGTCTTAATCAATCAACTTGCACAAAAAAGGAGCACAAAAAATGAAAACGTTATACTTTGATTGTTTTTCAGGAATAAGTGGTGATATGGTAATTGGCGCCTTAATTGATGCAGGAGCTGACCCAGAATTCTTAGTTCAAGAATTGAAAAAGCTTCAAATTGACGATGAATACGAGCTTGTTTGGAAGAAGGTCGTAAAAAACGGAATCACAAGCACAAAATTTGATGTGATGTTGTTAGATAGTATAAGGATGAATAATGCTGTTGACCATAGCCATGAGCATGGTCATAATCATAGTCACGACCACAATCATGACCATAGCCATGAGCATGGTCATAGTCATAGTCATAGTCATAGTCATAGTCATAGTCACGACCACAATCAAGACCATAGCCATGAGCATAGTCACGAACACAGTCATAACCACAGCCATTCGCACAGTCATCATCACCGCTCTTATAAAGATATTGTGAAGCTTATTATTGAAGCGGACTTATCGGATGATGTCAAAAATACAGCTTTACATATTTTTGAAAAAATCGGTCGGGCAGAAGGACATATCCATGGTATGCCTCTTGAACAAGTCCATTTTCATGAGGTTGGTGCAGTGGATTCAATCATTGATATCGTTGGGGCAGCGATACTTATTCATCATCTGGAAGTCACGGTGATAAAAGCATCAGCTATACCTGTGGGCACAGGAAGAATCAAGATTGATCACGGTATTTATCCTGTTCCCGCGCCTGCTACCCTCGAGATATTAAAGGGAATTCCACTTGAGCATACAACTATTCACGGTGAATTAACGACTCCGACTGGTGCGGCAATTGTTGTCGCATTGGCAGCTGACTTTTGTGCGTTTCCATCTTTAAAGGTGCAATCGATTGGCTATGGGGCTGGCACAAAGACCTTTGCCGAACATCCAAATGTCTTGCGAGTAATTATAGGAGAGCAATCCCAACCATTGTAGAGAGGAGAATAAACAGATGACAGCACATCCTCCCAATGAAGAACATATCGATGAAGCGATGCTGAAAGTAGAAGTTAACTTGGATGATATTTCCGGGGAAGTACTTGGTTATGTTATGGATTTATTATTTGCAAGTGGCGCTAACGATGTCTATTATTCACCGATTTATATGAAGAAAAATCGGCCGGGAATTTTGCTGCAACTGCTGTGTTCACAGCAGAAATTAGCGGAAATGAAGGGAATTCTCTTTAAGGAAACTACCACATTAGGCATTCGTTATTACCCAGTTGTCGTCCATCGCCTTGAACGAAGGTTTAGAGAGGTCAAAACAGAGTGGGGGATAGTTAAAGTGAAGGAAGGTATCCTGCAAGGACAGATTGTCCAAACGGCACCAGAATATGAAGATTGCAAAAAAATAGCAGTGCAACACCAAATCCCACTGAAAGAAGTATATGAACAAGTGTGGAGAAATACGAGGTCAGAAATATAAAGGAGATTCTGTGATGATTATTTCATTCATTTCAGTATTATTTTTAGGGTTAATACTTGGCATAAAGCATTCATTAGAACCAGATCATATTATTGCAGTATCTACCATTGTCAGTAAGGATAAAAGACTTTCCAGATCAACATTGGCAGGAGCCTTTTGGGGAATTGGCCATACGGCAACATTATTTGTTTTTGGGATCTTGATTGTTTTGCTGAAAGGGGAGTTAGCTGATAAATGGGTAATGACCCTCGAATTTATGGTAGGAATTATGCTTGTGTATTTAGGAAGCAAAAACTTGCTGTTTTATACAAATAAAAATCTAAAACAGCCGACTGAACGAACGTCACTTATTAAAGTTACGTTAATAGGGATAATTCACGGTCTTGCAGGAAGTGCAGCAATGGTGTTGTTAACTATGTCAACAGTTTCAACAGTTTGGCAGTGTGCCTTGTACATCTTGGTTTTTGGTATAGGAACAATAATAGGCATGCTTATTTTCACCACAATAATCGGCATTCCATTTGTATACAGCAGTAAAAGTATCCTTGCAAATAAGCTGTTAGTAAGGTTTGCCGGGTCTGTCAGCTTTGCATTTGGTGTCTACTATATGTACTCTATTGGCATAACAGATGGCTTATTTAAATTATGGGTAAAATAAATAGCTGGTGAGAACAAAATTATAAAAAATGCCCAAGGTAGAAGTACCTTAGGGCATTTTTTTAATTACCTATTATTTTCTTCCGTAACCTTAAAGCGATGAACCAATTTTTCAAGCTGATCGGACAGTTGGGATAGGGCTGTTGCTGAAGACGAAACTTCTTGGAATGATGCAGTTTGTTCTTCTGTAGCAGCTGCAACTTCTTCTGTGTTCGCCAATGTTTTGTTCGAGCTGTTTGCGATTTCTTCCATCGCCTGCTGAACACCTTGAACCTCTGTTGTGATTTGGTCAGATGTTGTGGCAACATCCTTAATATGGCCAGCAACCACTTCAATGCTTTCAAGTATTTCTTTAATATGCGAATTTGTTCGTTCAGAAAGCTGAATACCAGAATCGACATTATCTTTAACTAGAATCATATTCCCGACAGTTTCTGAAGAATGGTTCTGAATAGCGTTTACTAGTGTGTCGATATGGTTGGCAGAATTACTTGTCATATCTGCCAGTTTGCGTACTTCATCTGCAACGATGGCAAAACCTTTTCCGTGCTCACCAGCTCTTGCAGCTTCAATAGCAGCATTTAATGCAAGTAAATTCGTTTGTCCGGAAATTTCCTGAATATTGCTTAGCGTTTCTTTAATTTCATTTATGCTCGACACTAATGAGTGCAGACCGTTTTCTGCCAATCCAACGGAATGGTGAATGGTATCCATTTGCCCAAGCATTTCTGACATCGCTTGTTCACCATCATTTGCTTTGCCTTTAATACGATCGGACTCTTGTGCAACATGATTAGCATTCGTTGATACATTTCGAACATTTTGCAGGGAGTTATTTACTCTGTTTAAACTATGCTGTGCAGCAGTATTTTGGTCATTGCTGATTTCAGTAATTATCTGAATAGCATCAGCAACTTGTTCTGCTGTTACCCTTGATTGCTCCATACTAGCTGCAAGCTCATCAGAGGATTGCGCAACATCCTTGGAGGTTTGGCCAACTTGTGTAATCATTTCTCTAAGTGATTGAACGAATTCATTAAAGGAAGCTGCCAAGCTAGCAAATTCATTCCTTCCGCTTACCTTCACTCTTTTTGTTAAATCTCCGTCACCAGATGCAATTTCTACCATCTGCTTATTCATTATGTTTAATGGGAGTAAAATGGAGCGTAGGAGAACAAAACCTAATACTACACTTATTGCAGCTGCTACAATAATAATTGTAACTAATGTTGTTCTAGCAATTTCTGTGTTTTGTGCGTTGTCTGCTTCAATTTTGATAACATCTGAGTTAATTTGTTCTACAAGCGTATTGACTGCAGGATCAAGCACTTCTTTTCGTAAATCTCTTAAATCACCGAAATGTAATGCCTCTGCTTCAAGAGCATTATCGCTAAACGTATTGACTACTTTGTCGCTCATTGTTTTGTAGGATTGAATGCTTGTAGCTAGTTGTTGAATACTTTTTTGATATTCTTGATAATTCGCTAGTTTCCCCATAGAAGTAAGTGTGTCTTCTACATCTGCAGTCTTCTCGTTTATTCCATCTGTATATTGGTTGTCTCCAGTCAGCAAGAAGCCTCTTTCGTCATTTGACATCCCTGCTAAACGATATTGGACATGTGTAACGAGACGCTGCATTTCTTTCGCCTCATTTAATTTTACATAATTATCTTCAGCGTTATGAAGACTGTAATTACTGTAAACACCTATACTAACTAAAGATAGAAGCAAAACAGTCAGTATTAAGATTAATTGTGTTTTAATTTTCATCCTTCGACCTCACTTATTCATAAGCATATATTACTATTTATATATCGGTTAAATGATTAATTAGTGAAGTGGTCGGAATTTAATCTATTTTAGGTTAAAAAGACCAAGGAGAAATGGCGGGGGCGTAATATAAAAAATACCCCTAGGCATGCAATAACAAATTGCATGCCTAGGGGGGGGGAAGCACTTTCTGATTAGTGAGTTGTCTCTTCTTCCTTATTTTTAATATCTTTAATAATATCTTCGATTGTCACGTTTTCTAGTTCTTTTTCCAACGCTATTTGGGCTGATGACAAGACAGGTGCTATGGAATCCTGAATATTTCTGCCAACAAGGCATTCACGAAGAGGATTTTCGTGCACACTGAATAATTCCTGGTCTTTCACAACTTCAACAGCTTTGTATACATCGACTAAACGAATGTCGGACGGAGCTTTTGCCAGTCTCGCTCCAGCAATACCCGGCTGCACTTCTATTAAACCATTTTTTTTTAACATGCCCATGATTTTTCTTATTAAAGTTGGGTTAGTGTTGACACTTCCTGCCAAAAATTCGGAGGAGCTTATCCCGTCTTTATTTATATCCAATAAAGCTAGTATATGGACACCAACGCTAAATCGGCTGCTAATTTGCATAAGTCTCACCTGCTTTTCCGATTAAAATACAATAAAAAGTATTATACATGATATTCCCCAAAAAATAAAAACCATTCTCATTGACAAAAACTTAAGATGTATCTATTATTAATACAGGTATTCGAAATAAATACATCGATATTATGCATGTTAACAACTTGTCATGAATAAATTTACTTGGAGGAATAGAAATGAAGCTATTAGTAACAGGAGCTACAGGCAAATTAGGCAGTAAAGTGGTCGAGGAATTACTTAAAACAGTACCCGCAGAACAATTGGCAGTTAGTGTTCGAAACCCTGAGAAAGCAGAGCATCTTCGTGCACGTGGTGTAGAAGTGCGCCACGGAGATTTTGACCAGCCAGAAACATTGGCTACAGCATTTTCAGGAATTGACCGTTTGCTGCTCATTTCTGCAGATGGCGATAATGAAACAAGAATTCGTCAGCATTCAGATGCAGTGGCCGAAGCAGAGCGTGCTGGTGTGAAATTCATCGCATACACAAGTATCGGCAACGCACAGGAAAGCAGTAATTTCCTTGCACCAACACATAAAGCAACAGAGGAAGCAATCCTAAAAACAGGCATCCCTTATTCCTTCCTTCGCAACAACTGGTACTTAGAAAATGAAAGCTCCAGTATTCAAGGAGTTCTAGCAGGAGCACCTTGGGTAACATCAGCAGGAAACGGCAAGGTTGGCTGGGCAGTGCAGCAGGATTATGCACAAGCAGCAGCGACAGTACTTACTGGCACTAATCACGAAAATACGATTTATGAACTTTCCGGTACATTATTAACTCAAGACGAAATTGCCGCAGAACTGAGTGCTGTTCTTGGCAAAGAAGTAGTCGTACAGCATGTTGAGGACACTGATTATGCAGACATCATGAAACAAGCAGGTGTGCCAGAATTTTTGCTGCCAATGCTAGTTAATATTCAAAAGGATATTCGCGAAGGTACATTGGCAATTGAAAGCAATGATTTTGATAAACTGCTTGGACGTCCAGTAACATCTTTGCGTGAAGGTTTAGCACAAATAGTAGAAGGCAGCTCTAACTAATGTAGATGACTCTTTAGACTGTGACAAGGGGCTGATAAGATGAGTTTTTTCAAAAGAATTTTTGGTAAACAAAAAGAGGAGGCTGGAAAAATGGCAACGGAAAAGTTAAATATCGGGATTATTTTAGGAAGTACAAGACAGGGAAGAGTTAGTCCGCAAGTTGGAGCATGGGTGAAAGAAATCGCGGAACAACGCGGAGATGCCAACTATGAAATTGTCGATATTGCCGATTTCAGCCTGCCGTTTCTTGGCACAACAGATGGTCAGGAGCAAGGTGTTGCCAAATGGAATGAAAAGCTCGACAGCCTTGATGGATTTGTCTTTATCGTCCAAGAATACAACCACAGTATTACAGGAGCATTAAAAAATGCCCTTGATTCGGCACGAGATGCTTGGAACAACAAAGCAGCCGGAATCGTAAGCTATGGTTCAACTGGAGGAGCACGTGCAGCTGAGCACTTAAGAGGAATTTTAGGGGAGCTGCTGATTGCCGATGTCCGCGTTCATCCAACACTATCCTTGTTTACAGATTTTGAGAATGGCACAGTATTTAAGCCTGCTGATCTCCATCTTACAAATGTTAATGAGATGCTTGATCAAGTGCATGCATGGAGCGGTGCACTAAAAACATTGCGACAATAATGATTAATAGACAACCGAGCATCTTGTTGGATGCTCGGTTTTTTTATTGTCCTTTGAACAATAATAGTGATTTCTTTGTCGCTGCTTCCATTCTATGCCATAATGGTATCTGAATTAAGGAGTGATCACATATGCAAAAAATATTGATTGTTGAGGATGACCCTAAAATAGCAACCCACTTAAAGATTCATATTGAGAAATATGGCTATGATGTGACGTGTGTCAGTGATTTTGAACATGTTATGAATACTTTTCATAAAATAATTCCAAATCTAGTGCTGCTGGATATTAATTTGCCAAGTTTTGATGGCTATTATTGGTGCAGGCAAATCCGGAAGGAATCGGTGTGTCCGGTGATTTTTCTTTCCGCAAGAATAGGAGAGATGGATCAAGTAATGGCATTGGAAAATGGTGGCGATGACTATATAACAAAGCCGTTTAGTGCGGAAATTGTTATCGCAAAAATCCGCAGTCAGCTGCGCCGTGCTTACGGCGAATATGCCAGCATTCCAGAGAATCGGATAATAGAAAACGCTGGTCTAAAATTCTTTCCGGAGAGATTGGAGCTTACCTATAAAAACAAGAATATTTCCTTAACAAAAAAAGAAGCGGACATTATAGAAAGTTTAATGGAACGATATCCTCGGGTGGCTGGACGTGAGGATTTACTTGAGAAGCTTTGGGATGACCAAAGCTATGTGGATGAAAATACATTGAATGTCAATATTACGAGAGTCAGGAAAAAATTTCAGGAAATTGGCTTGCAGGATGCAGTCGAAACAGTAAGAGGGGCAGGATACCGGTTAAATGTATCTTGGGCGGCAGATAAAAGATGAAGTTATTTATGAAAGAGCATGCCTTGCTGATGTTCGTACAATTTGTGCAAATGCTCCTCTTCCTTTCTATCTTCTGGTTTGATGGCTATCGCGATATTAAACTGTTTTGTTACACTGTTTTTCTTAATTTTTTCATTCTTGGCGGTTATCTCACTTGTCATTATTTATCACGTCAGAAAATGTACAAGCGTTTAAATCAGCCGCTGGAATCACTGGATGACAGCTATAAAAAAACAGATGATGCCCCGATTTCTACGGCTTTTGATGAGGTGTTGCGTAGTCAATACAAGCTTTTTCAGACTCAATTGAAAGCAGTTGAAAAAGAACAGGAGGAGCATCGCAAGTTTATGGATCAATGGGTTCATCAGATGAAAACACCTTTGTCAGTGATTGAGCTTACCGCCCAAAATTTAGACGAACCTGAGTCCTCCAGCATCCGCGAAGAAACGGCAGTGATGAAGGCAGGCTTAAACACGGTGCTGTACATTGCCAGGCTAAAAACCATTGAACAGGATTTTCATATTAAGCCTGTGTATCTTGTGAAATTGGTGGATGAAGTGAACGGTGAGAATAAACGCTTTTATATTCGCAACAAAGTTTATCCGAAGCTGGATGTGAAAAGGGAAGGAATCACAGTGGAAACCGATGAAAAGTGGTTGTTTTTTATTCTCACCCAACTCATTAATAATGCAGTAAAATATTCGTCCGGAATTAGTAGTCGGATTGTGATTTCCATTTATGAAAGAGAGAAGGAAGCCATACTGGAAGTGGAGGATTTTGGGGTTGGCATACCAGAAAGTGATAAAAGGCGGATTTTTGATCCTTTTTTCACCGGAGAAAATGGCAGGAAGTTTCGAGAATCCACTGGGATGGGGCTTTATTTAACAAAGGAGACGTTAAAACATCTTAATCACCAAATGGAAATGGAGTCCGCTTACGGAAAGGGTACAACCTTTCGCATCGTTTTTTCTGCAACACAAAACCTTACAGGCTTGTAAGGAAAGTGTAAGAAGAATCGATAGTTAAGTCATCCATCAGAAAGGTATACTAATCACAGGTCAAAAGCAGAAAAGGAGATCTTGTGATGTTAGAAGTGAACCAGGTTAGTAAAATTTATGAAGGGAAAATTGCTTATAAAGCTTTAAACAATATAAATTTAGCTGTTGAAGAGGGTGAGTTTGTTGGGATTATGGGGCCATCTGGCAGTGGGAAAACAACTCTATTAAATATGATTGCAACAATTGATGAACCAACAACTGGCGAGATTTTGATAAACGGTAAAAATCCTCATCAGCTAAAAAAAGAGGAATTGGCAAAATTCCGCAGACGTGAACTTGGCTTTGTTTTTCAGGACTTTAATTTGCTGCATACGTTGACGGTAGAAGAAAATATTGTCCTTCCGTTAACGCTCGATGGAAAAAAGGTGAAAGAGATGAAACAAAAGGCACAGGAAATCGCGGAAAAATTGGTGATTACCTCTATTATGAATAAGCGCACATATGAAATTTCTGGAGGTCAGGCGCAAAGAGCAGCCGTGGCAAGGGCGATGATTCATGTGCCTAAGCTGCTGCTTGCTGATGAACCAACGGGAAATCTTGATTCGAAGTCTTCCAAAGATGTTATGGAAATGCTGGAAACGATAAATAAGCATGAGCGCACAACGATGCTACTCGTGACGCATGATCCGCAAGCAGCCAGTTACTGTAATCGAGTAATATTTATTCGCGACGGAAATTTTTATTCAGAAATTCATCGCGGCGATAACCGCCAAGCCTTCTTCCAAAGAATAATTGATACACTTTCTTTACTAGGAGGAGATGGTCATGACCTTTCGCAGATTCGCGTTTAATAATGTCATTCGCAACAAGCGACTGTATGCAGCCTACTTCTTAAGCAGTATGTTTACGGTAATGGTATTTTTTACATTTGCGATTTTTGCCTTCCACGAGGTGATATCTGGTAGTGATATGAATTCCTCTGTCCAACAAGGGATGAATATTGCAGGAGCCATCATTTATGTCTTTTCCTTCTTCTTTATCCTTTATTCAATGAGTTCGTTTTTGACGACGCGGAAGAAAGAGTTAGGGTTATTGATGATGCAAGGGATGTCCGTTAGGCAAGTTCGTCTCATGATTTTCTTGGAGAACATGGTAATCGGTTTTTTTGCAACACTAGGCGGTATCCTATTAGGGTTAATATTTTCCAAAGTGATTTTATTAATCGCAGAAAATGTGCTTGTGTTGGATGAAGCTCTTAACTTTTATTTTCCTTTACAAGCAATTATCGTAACATTTCTGTCTTTTATTTTGTTATTTTTCATGATTTCGTTATTTGTTTCCTATATATTACGGAGCCGTAAGCTGATTGATTTAATCAAGGGAAATAAGAAGTCTAAAGGCGAACCGAAGGCTAATATCTTTTTAACGATTTTTGCCGTCTTACTGATTGGTATTGGCTATGCAGCTGCATTAATTGTAAAGGGTGCGGTCGTAATTGTTGCGATGCTGCCAGTAGTGATTGTTGTAATTCTAGGCACGTATCTGTTGTTTACACAGCTAAGCGTTTATATAATCCGCAAATTGAAACAGAATAACAACATCTTCTGGTGGAAAACCAATATGATCCTTTTTTCAGATTTATCCTTTCGGATGAAGGATAATGCACGTACTTTTTTTATGGTTGCGATTATATCGACTGTAGCTTTTAGTGCAATCGGTACATTGTTTGGGTTTCAAACCTTCTTAACAGCAGGGCTGAAAAATAATAATCCCTATACATTTGCCTATATAAGTGTTGATCAGGATAAAGAGGATGTAGCTTTTATAAATGAAACAGTAAACCAGGAACAAATGAAAGCGATGCATGAGCAAACAAAACTCAATTATTATCAGATAGGTCAAGATAACATCGTTATAACTAGTGAAACTGAATTTAATAGATTTGCAGCTTTCTTGGGAGAGGATACAATTGATATTAATAATGGTGAGGTTAAAGTAGTTGAATTTACCGGTAATGAATATGGCCAAACGGAAGAATTACTTAAACAAAACATCAACCTGAATTCAGGTACATCCTTAATTCCAGAGGAAGTAATCTATTCAAGAGCTCTTCCAGCAACAGACTCTTATTATGTAGTTTCTGATCAGGACTTTAAAGAACTGCCAGAGCCAATAAGTGTAGAGAGCTATCATGCTTGGCAAGTAACAAAAGGGCAAGACAATGTCATCGCAGCTTCCGAAAAGATAGAGAAATTAGTTCCTCCTTATGAATTTTATGCTAAAGATTATAGTATCTATCAGCTAAATAAGGCATATGGTTTAGTATTATTTGTAGGATTATTTATCGGAATCGTCTTTTTTGTTTCGGCGGGAAGCTTCCTTTATTTCCGACTGTATGCGGACTTAGAGGAAGACAAACAGAAGTTTCGGTCTATTGCTAAAATGGGCTTAACAGAGAAGGAATTAAAGAATGTTCTTACAAGACAAACAGCGATTCTATTCTTTACACCAATTCTAGTGGCATTGATTCATGGTGCAGTTGCTTTAACAGCGCTGTCACATTTCTTTTATTATGATTTAACAAAAATATCAACAGCAGTATTAGGTGTCTTTATATTAATCCAGGTTATTTACTTTGCGATTGTCCGTTTTTTTTACACAAAGCAGGTTAAGCGTGTTCTTTAGTACAGGGCAAAAAAAGCAGCAGCTCTATATAGAGCCGCTGCTTTTGTGTAATTATCTGCTTGTATAACCAGCATCTGCGTGGATAGTTGTCCCCGTTACATAAGATGATTGGTCTGAGGCTAACCACAAGCTTGCTTGGGCGATTTCAATTGGTTGGCCAAATCTGCCTAATAAGCTAAGCTGTGGAGCAAATTCTTCTTCTGTCTGACCTGTTTCTTCTAATGAACCTCTTAGCATTGGTGTGTCAATTGCTCCTGGAGCAACTGTGTTAACACGGATATTTTGAGGACCGTTCTCTAATGCAGCAACCTTTGTCATCCCAACAACACCATGCTTTGCAGCAACGTATGCTATATTGTTCGGCTGTGGACGGAACCCACTCACAGAAGAAATATTGATAATGCTTCCGCCATCGCCTTGCTTAATCATTTGCTGTAATTCATACTTCATGCAAAGCGCTGTACCAGTCAAATCAACAGAAATTAATCTGTCCCAGTATGCTTCATCGAATTCTGCCGCTGGGGCATTGTCAGGAGTTAAGGCTGCATTATTAACAGCAACATCAAGACGGCCGAATTTTTCGACTGTTTTTGCTACAAGGTTTTGCACTTGCTCTGATTTAGAAATATCAACTTTTACAAAGTATGCTGTACCGCCAGCAGCTTCAATTTCGGCAACCGCTGCTTGTCCTTTTTCTTCATTAAAGTCTGCTACGACAACCTTTGCCTTTGCTTCAGCAAACAGTTTTGCCGTTGCAAGGCCCATACCCATTGCAGCTCCCGTTACTATAGCAACTTTTCCGTCTAATACTGGAAATGTCATATTATATCGATCCCTTCATCTTTAAAATTGTATTATTTATCTGCAATTAAAGCTTAGTTTATTTATGAAAGGGCTTCAATATGCAATAATAATGAATATGTACAAAAACATACAAATGATAATCATTTGTCTAGTAAAATTTTTAAAGGGGTCCTTCCATTGTCTATTATTTATCCAGATAAGCGGGTTAAAAGAACTGTTGAGAATTTCAAAGCAGCATTGTTGGAATTAATGAAACAAAAGAGTTTTCAAGAAATTACCATAACTGATATTGTTCATGCGGCAGATTATAATAGAGGCACATTTTATGCACACTATAAATGCAAGGAAGAGCTATTGGATGAAATAATTGAGGATATGTTTGAGCAGATGGAAGAAGCATATAAAAAGCCATATGAAAATTTATCTGTCATTGATTTTCATGAGTTGTCTGCTAATGCCATTGTATTGTTTGATCATTTTCTAGAGCATAAAGACTTCTATAAGCTAATGCTGTCACCAGAAACGAATTATTCCTTTCAGGAAAAAATGATTAACAGGCTAGATCGTATTTTCAGATCGGAATTTGAGTTTTTTACAGATGATGTTGATGCTGATATTGATATTAACCTATTTTCCACCTATAGAATTCATGGCATTATCGGCATTCTAATGCAGTGGATCAACAGTGATTTTCAGGAACAGCCTGATTATATGGGAAAACAGCTTATCCATATTTTAAGATTTTCTACACCAAAAGTGAACGTAAAAAAACCTGACAGCAATCATCATTAAATAAAACTTAAATTAAATTAAATTTTATTAACTTTATTTTATATATAATCTATTTTAAAATAATATTGTCGAACGAAATAGTTTTATACAAAGGGATGGTATAAATCATGGAATTTAAACAAATCACAGTAGCAGGCAGCGGAGTTTTAGGAAGTCAAATCGCTTTCCAATCAGCCTTCCACGGTTTTAACGTAACCGTTTATGACATTAATGATGAAGTACTTGAATCAGCAAAGGAAAAAATTAATCTATTAAAAGGACGTTATCAGAAGGATTTAAATGCGAGTCAAGAACAAGTAGAAGCAGCATCTGACCGCATTTCTTATAACAGTGACTTAGCAAAAGCGACTGCTGATGCAGACTTGCTGATCGAAGCAATTCCAGAAATTGTGCCGATTAAAACAGAATTTTATCAAAATCTCAGCAAAGTAGCACCAGCAAAAACCGTATTTGCCACAAATTCATCGACATTACTGCCTAGCCAGTTTGCCGAAGCAACTGGACGCCCAGAGAAATTTCTGGCACTTCACTTTGCTAATGAAATTTGGATAAACAATACAGCAGAGATAATGAAACACCAAGGAACAGACATGAACGTGTTTGATCAAGTTGTTGAGTTTGCGAAAGCAATTGGCATGGTAGCATTGCCTCTTCATAAGGAGCAGCCCGGATATATTTTGAATTCCTTGCTTGTGCCGCTTTTAGACGCCGCAGAGCTATTGTTATCAAAAGAGGTTGCTGATGTTGAAACAATTGACAAAACATGGATGATTGCAACAGGAGCGCCAAAAGGTCCATTTGCGATCCTTGACGTTGTCGGCATCACAACATCATACAATATTGTAAAGGCAAAAGCGGAAGCGACAGGTAATTCAGAATTCAAAAAGTTGGCAAAGCTTTTGAAAACAGAGTATATTGACAAAGGAAAACTTGGGGCTGCCACAGGAGAAGGGTTTTATAAGTATCCAAATCCTCGCTTCATGGACCCTGATTTCTTGGGAAATTAATATAACAGAAAGCCTTCCGCATTCGGAAGGCTTTTTTGTTATTTTAAATCCCGCAAAAGGTGCTCTGTAAACTGATTAATCATTTCCGGGCATTTTTCATTTTTTCGAGTCACACGCCATAAATAATTGGAAAGGGTAAGATACTCATTAATGGAAATTGTCACGACTTCATCCTTAAGATGTGTCGGCAATGCTTGAATGATATAGTCATTAGTGATCGTGATAGCGTTCCTTTGCAGTACCATTTGTAAAAGAACGTCTCCGTTATTTGTCGTCAAGGCAATTCTGTTCCTCAAGTTATCTGGAAATAAATCCTCGGCAATTTTTTTCAAGTAAGGGTCATTGTACAGGACAATTGATTCATTCATTTCGTTTATGATTTGGTCAAGGGATATCTTATTGTTGAATCTTAAGATAGAGCTTTTATTAACGGCAAGCACCACTTCGACCCTTTTAATCGGTTCCCATTCCAACGCAACATCATGATTGCCTGAGCCTAACGAAACAAAGCCCATATCTGCATGGCCATTTTTTACTTGTTCCAGCACTGCAGCAGTATCTTCCTCCATTACCTGTACATTAATGTAAGGGTAGCTTTCACGAAATTCAAGGGTATTATTAATGATTTGTGAAACTAGTCCGGGAATTGTGGCAATAACAATATTTCCATACAGGTTGTTTTTGGAAACAGCAATTTCATATTTCAGCATGTCGATGGTTTTCAAAACGGTTACGGCATGCTGGATGACTTTTTTGCCTTCTACTGTTGGGGTTACACCTTTGCGTGAACGAGTAAAAAGCAGCACATCTAATTCTGCCTCTAATTGCGTGATGGACAGGCTGATGGCTGGGACTGTCATTAAGTTCTTTTTGGCGGCATCTGTAAAGGAGCCTAGTTCTCCGACATCAATTAAATATTGAAGCTGGGTTATATTCATGTTTGTCACCTTAAATAATTTTTAAGAATAGTTTTTGTTCCTTAAAGCTATTTTAGCAAATATTTTAACAGAGAAGGGAAAAATGCTAGGGAAATTCCTAGATATAGAGGAAACCGCTTCTGTTATTATCAAGGCAGTACAATAAAATCCTTTATAGATAAATTGCTTTCTTTCATTGCCACGGCAATTAATTTAGCGACAATTGCGGCTCCTTTTGCATTAAAATGGGTATTGTCGGTAATACCGTCAGGGTAGTTCTCAGATTGGCCTGGAGCTATATGTAAAAAATAATCCTTTGACTTTTCTTCACCTGCTGCATTGAAAAACTCTCGTGTTATTGTATGGATATCAAGTACAGGTACATTATTTTCTGCAGCAAATTCAAGCATTGCTTTTGGATAGTCTCCAACAGACTTTTCGTCAATGATAGTTCCATTGAAATTACGGCGCGTAACAGATGTTAATAATAAAGGAAAGGCATTCACACTTTGTGCAACCTGAACATATTGTAAGAGATTTTGCTGATATTCTCCATACGGCTGTGTGCCTTTTGCAGAATCCTCCAGTTTTTGATCGTTATGACCAAATTGAATAAGCAGGTAATCACCTCGTTTAATGCACTTCTCAATTGCTCTTAAATGGCCTTCTTTGAGGAAGGATTTCGTGCTTTTGCCATTAATTGCCCGGTTATCAAGGATGACGGCCTCTGAAAGATATGCTTGGAAAGCCTCACCCCAGCCCGTTTCTGGACGCTTCTCCTGTATTTTCATTGCAGCTGTTGAATCTCCAGCGATGAAAATAGTAATATTTCCCTCCATATAAACAACTCCTATATAGTAATTATCCATTTTTTTCAATTAGGTATATGCACACGTTAACACTATTATGTATAATCATAATAGAACTATTGTTTTTGTTAAATACGAATGATGTGTTAACGCTTACATAATATAACTTATAGGTTTATAAGTCAATTCCTCTTATTAATACAATTGGAAATCGAGTTACATAATTCACCAAATTTATCTACCATGAAGGTGTATACTGAATGGTAACCAAGGAAAATTGCTACTTTGCAGAGAAATAAGGTATTAAAAAATGATAACGCTTACAAATAGTGAACGAAAAACTATGAAGGAGTGATGATTTTGTTTCAAAAAACGCGCGTGTTTCACAGTCTTTTTATTCCGTTTCTCTTAGTTGGAGTCGGTCTTGTTGTTGGATTCAGTATCTTTATCTATAACTCTACCTATGAATCTGTTGAGGAAAGCTTTTTAACAGATAAGAAAAATTATACAAAGCAAATCCTCCAGAACGTGGAACAGAAGGTAAGGACAATTGAATACGGATTTACGGCATACAGTTCAACTGCAAATTTTGAAAAAGTGTTTAATAATCCACTGTCTGACAAAGATTTCGCTACTTATCGCGACATAAAAAAAGAAATGAGTTACATAGAATTGATGGGGATTGAAGGAAGCCACTATAGTTTGATTAGCTTAACACAACAATGGGGAATTATTGAAGGTTCTTTAAAAACCCAGGCGATGGATGATGTAAAAAAATATCAAAAAGAATATGTATCCGATACAAGCAGAAGCCTTTTTTGGGAACCGATTAATAACGGCATCCAAATGGTTATGACTCTGCCCATTTATCAAAGTGAAAAATTTGCAGTAGGAATAGCAAATATTCCTAAATTAAGCATTGATACAATTGTTGGGGAGAATCACCAGCTTGTGCAAATTTACGATCGAACAGACAAGCTGATTTATACAACTGCAAGTAATGAAACAAAACTACCTGAGGACAGCTTTCGGCACTTAAAAACAGCAGCTGTCGAAAATGGCGAAAATTCAAGTGTAATCAATACAGACGACGGAAAGAAGTATGTTTTTACGCGCTCAAATTATAATAATTGGCTTTACTTAGTAGAGATTAACGAAGGTGAAATTGGCAGTATCATTCATAACACGAGAATCGGACTTTTTATTGCTTCTGCTATTTTGATTTTGCTAGTTGGCTTTCTTTCGTATTTGCTGGCTGAATCCTTTTCACGTCCTATCAAAAGAATTCAAGACAAGCTTGGTATTCAACGGGCAAATCCAAAGCAAAATGAACTCTCTCTGTTAGCTGAATCTGTGGAAAAGGTAGTTGGTCAAAAGGAGGTGTTAACAGCTAATTTAACGAAGCAAAAACCGCAATTAGAGACTTTATTTGTTTTGAGTTTATTTAGAAAACGCATAACTGAAAACGAGGTTACGCACCGATTGGAGCAATTTGGATACCAGTTAGCGGAAAATAAGGTGTTTTATACTGGATTAATCCAAATCGATAACTTAGATGACAAACTATTGGAGGATAGAAGCGTATTTTTATTGGGCATAAATAATATTGTGCAGGAAATAATCCCTAAAAATGAACGCTTAATTCCGATTGTGTTAAATGATGAGATGCAAGCAGTCATCTTTGTCCTAGGTAAAGAGGACCAAGACGCAGAACGGAGTATTATGACGTATTACACAGACATTCAAACAGCTGTGAAGAAATACTTGAATATAGTAATAAGCGCCGGAATCAGCCCTGCTTATGACAGTTTAATAGAAAGTAAGCAAGCAGTAGATTTAGCGAAAGAATCGCTTCATTATCGAGTGAATGTTGGTGCAGAATCAATAATATTCTATAAGGATATTGCTTCAATGCTAAATGATGCGTCGATTTCAAAATTTCCTGTCGAGCTGCAAAATGAGTTAATGACTGCTATTCGGTCAGGAGAGGAAGAAGTTGTCATAAGCATGGTTGGCGTTTTAGTGGATGAAATTTTCCGCTTAAATAAAAACCCGATAAGCTTAGGGGTAACTTTAATAAGAGTCATTAATGAGCTTGTACAGCTAGGCCAGCTATTAGGTGCAGAATCAAAAATCTTTGAAAATATTAAGAAAATGTACCAAGCAGCAATCACTGCTTACCATCCCGAAAAAATCAAACAAATGCTGATCAATGACTTAATAAAACCAGTAATAATCAGTACGCAAGATAAGACGGAGCGCGGGTTTAAATCACTGTCAGAAAAAATGGTTTATATTATCCAAACCGAATTTGATGAAGAAATTTCCTTGGATTTGATTGCTGACAGATTGCATTATAATCCTAATTATTTAAGCAATGTTTTCAAAAAAGAATATGGTCAAACCTTCGTAGATTATTTAATGAATTATCGTTTACAGATGGCACAAACCTGGCTGAAAGACACTGATTTAGCGATAAAGGATATCGCTGAGCGTTTGAAATATCGCAACCCTCAAAATTTCATCCGCTTTTTTAAAAAGAAGTTGGGCATCACCCCAGGAGATTACCGAAAAGAATATCGGCACTCCTAAATGGAAAAGAGAGCACCAAAAAAAGCTTCTGGAGCTCCAGAAGCTTTTTCTTGTTTTAAGATTATCCTTTCACAGATCCAACTAAAGCACCTTTTACTAGGTATTTTTGGACAAATGGATAGGCGATAAGCATTGGAACTGTTGCAATGACAATAACAGCCATTTTAATCGTTTGTGCAGGAGGAACCACATCAACAGAGGACCCCTCAGCCTGCATTCCGCTCGATACAATAACAATCTGACGCAATAATACTTGAATCGGCCATTTAGTGGAATCGTTAATATATAAAATTGCTGTCATATACGTGTTCCAGTAGGTCACCGCATAAAACAGGGAAATAGTTGCAATGGATGGCAATGCAAGGGGCAGCATGATTTTTATAAATACGCCAAAATCGGTGCAGCCATCCATTTTTGCTGACTCTTCCAAACTATCAGGCAGAGCCTGAAAAAAGTTTCTCATAATAATAAGGTTAAAAGCATTAATTGCCACTGGGAGAATTAAGGACCAATAGGAGTCAATCAATCCGACCGATTTAACGACTAAGAAGGTTGGAATCATTCCGCCGCTGAACAGCATGGAAAAAACAACAATAAAATTCACTAAGTTTCTTCCAAATAAATATTTACGGGATAAACCATATGCCATTAAAGCAGTAAGAACCATACTTACCAGTGTGCCTATACCAGTAACCCCGATGGAAACAGCTAATGATTTAAATAATGTTGGGGTTGATAAGATATACCGGTATGCGTCGAGAGAAAAGGTTCGTGGAAATAAGATAAACTTTTTGGCTACCACTTCCTGAGTGGATGCAAAGGAACTGGCAATTACATTCACAAAAGGAAGGAAACAAATGAGTGCTATAATAATTAATATTGTTCCATTAATTATTGAAAACGCACGGCCTCCTTTAGTCAGTTTATTCTTTTTCGTCGTCAACATATACAGCCTCCTTGAATTACTGTTTAAAAGATACACTTACCTTATCATCGAAGAGATTATTACGTATATAATCACTATCGAACATAGAAGAAGATGGCTATAAAACCCGCTTTCTTGGAGGCTTACAGATAATAAAACCAAATAATCATTCAGGAAATTAACGATAATCAAAATGTAGGATTCTCTTTACAAACCTTGAAATAACAGTGTTTGTAAGCGTAATCATAAAATGATTATGTACGTAATTATTTAGTCTTAGTATGCTTAATCCAGAAAGCTAAATCACTATTGAAGGAGGAGTAAAATGGGAGGTGCTGTGAAGCCAAATCATACTTTACCAACCTTAACTGTTAAGCAAGAGAAAGGAATTCGGAGACAAAAGATCCTGGCAGGGATAAAAACGAATAAGCTTCTATATTTAATGATATTCCCAGGTATGCTGTATTTTCTAATCTTTAAATACTTACCGATGGCGGGACTTATCGTTGCGTTTCAGGACTATCAACCATACTTAGGTATTCTTGACAGTCCGTGGGTAGGTCTTAAACATTTCATTCGTTTATTTACTGAACCTACTTTCTTCATGTTATTGAATAATACGTTAATACTGTTTGCATTAAATATTGTTATCTTTTTTCCACTACCTATTATCCTGTCACTCATGTTGAATGAAGTGAAAAACAAATACTTTAAATCAGGGATTCAAACCTTGATTTATATTCCGCACTTTATGTCTTGGGTAATTATTGTTTCCATCACGTATGTTTTCTTAAATGTAGATGGCGGGGTTATCAATGAGTTTTTAGCGTCAATAGGATTGGGCAAAATTAGCTTTTTAACTTCACCTGATTGGACGCGAACGGTTTACATTAGTCAAATAATCTGGAAGGAATTAGGATGGTCAACGATTATTTACCTTGCTGCGATTACTGCTGTTGATACGCAATTATATGAAGCAGCGGAAATGGATGGTGCGGGCATCCTCAGAAAAACGTGGCATGTTACATTACCAGCCATTCGTCCCGTTATTATTACGCTACTAATCTTAAAAATCGGGCATACTTTGGACCTGGGATTTGAGCATATGTATCTTCTGCTTAATTCATTAAACAGAAATGTTGCTGAAATTTTCGACACCTATATTTATACAGCCGGGTTGAAAAATGGTCAATTAAGCTTTAGTACAGCAGTGGGATTATTTAAAGGGATTGTTGGATTGATATTAGTTATTTTAGCTAATAAACTAGCTAAAAAGTTTGGAGAAGACGGCGTGTACTAATAAGGAAGAGGGAGGGTATTTCGATGCTCAAATCAGTAGAAAAATTAAATTCCATTTTTACTAGCATTCTAAACTTAGTGTATGTAAATATATTGTGGATTTTGTTTACGTTATTAGGGTTAGGTGTGTTTGGTATCGGCCCTTCTACTTATGCCTTGGTTAGTATTTGCCGGCAATGGATACGCGGAAACAGAATACCTGTTTTTAAGACCTATTGGCAATATTACAAAGAAAACTTTAAGGAATCTGTCTTAATTAGTTGGATTTATCTCTTTATTGGCTTTGTTATAGCTGTCGACTTATTAACCGTCACAAATTGGTATTTAAGGGTGGCTCTGTTAATAGTAGGATTCATTTATTTGTTGTCTGTCGTATATATCTTTCCAATCATGGCCCACTACAATTGGAATGGAATTATCTTGAAAATGAAGATGTCCTTGCTATTTGGCTTAGCCTGCCTGCAATATTCACTGCTATTTTTCCTAGTGACAGGTGTACTTTATTGGGCAGCTATAACGTTTTTCCCAGGAGTTATAACCTTCCTTGGAGTCAGTTTCTTGTTCTTTTCAATCACTTGGACAGCAAATCAAGTGTTTACGAGAATGGAAATCGAGGATTCTAAAGAAACAAATATAAATGAACACATAAAGGAGAATTGTAATGAAAAAACCAATGGTATCAAAGTTAGCTAGTGTAAGTCTTGCCAGTATGTTGCTGCTTGCAGGGTGCAGTGGAGAAAAAACTAGCAATAAATCTGGAGATGGTGACAAGGATAATGGCAAAACAGAAATATCCTGGCTAAATATTCTCCATACCGCTTCTCCACCGACAGATACGATCATAAATGAACTGGAAAAGAAAACAAATACGGAAATTAAATTCTCGTGGATTCCTGACGCGTCAAAAGAAGAACGTATTAATACTGCTTTAGCTTCTGATTCTTTGGCGGATATTGTTACCTTAACGATTTTAGAAAATTCTTCTGTTAGAAACGCATTGAAATCAGGTATGTTTTGGAATATTGAAGATTATTTAGATGAATTTCCTAACTTAAAAGCAATTCCCGAAGAAATGCTGAAATCAGCATCGACTGAAGGCAAGCTTTATGGTGTACCGTTCCAAAAGGATTTGGCGAGAAACGGTATTGTTCTTCGTAAAGACTGGTTAGATAAACTTGGTCTTGAGGTTCCTAAAACAACAGAAGAATTAATGGAGGTAGCGAAAGCATTTACAGAGAACGACCCAGATGGTAACGGCAAAAAAGATACAACTGGTTTTATGGATCGCAGTGATTTAATTTATGGAGTATTCAAAACGGTCGGTTCGTATTTTGGAACACCAAATAATTGGGAAGTAGATTCTAAGGGAGAATTTGTGCCGGAATTTGAAACTGATGGATATATCAAAACAATGGATTATATGAAAAAGTTATATGATAATGGCTGGATAAATAAAGATTTTGCTGTAACTGCTAAGACGGATCAGCAGCAAAACTTCGCTCAAGGAAAAGGTGGTATTTATGTTGGTGCCTTATTTGACGCGAAAAATCTTGAAACAATGGCAGCCGGTATCCAGGATAATATGAAGCTTACCCTTGTTAACGATATGACTTCAGCGTCTTACTCTGAAAGAGCGATTTGGTCTGGAGGTAATGGAATTGGAGGGTTACTAGCATTTCCTCGTTCAGAAGTTAAAGATGAAACAGAATTGAAAAAGATATTAAAGTTCGTTAACGATTTAATAGACACAGAAAACTATACATTAATGACTTATGGAATTGAAGGTACACATTACAAGCTCGATGATGATGGTGCCTATGAAATTATCAATCAAGACTTATGGCAACAGGAAGTTCAGCCATTTGCTTCTTCACGCCCTAATGAAACCGGATACAATCTGAAGGATCCAAATCCAATTAAGGCAGAAGCGGATGAAAAAATAGCAGATAATGCACAATATGCTGTTATGAATCCTGCCTTTCCATTAGAATCTCCGACTTTTACAACGCAAGGGTCTGAATTACAAAAGATTATCACAGACGCTACTTATCAATACATTTTAGGAGACATCTCTCTTGCTGACTTTAAGAAAGCAGTGAAGAGTTGGAATGACCAAGGCGGGAAAACAATAAAAGAAGAATATAAGGAAGCCTATAAAACTACGAATTAAGGATTTTGCCCTTGGATGTTTACACAATAAGCTGACTTCTGAAAGAAAAGGAGTAAAAGATGAAAGAATGGAACTGGTCTGTAAAAACAGCAAACTCGATTATGGAGAGACTGCCCCGACTATATGAAGACAAAGGCTACAATGGAAAATGGTCCTATGATTATGGAGTTGTCTTAAAAGGCTTTGAAAAAGTGTGGAGACAAACAGGTTATCAGCAATACTTCAACTATATAAAGGACAATATGGATTATTTTATTCAAGATGATGGTTCCATTAGAGGGTATCACTTAGAGGAATATAATATTGATCATATTAACAACGGGAAGCTGTTATTTGTGCTTTACAAGGAAACGGGGGAAGAAAAATATAAAAAAGCTTGTGATTTATTACGGAAACAGTTCGAAACACATCCGAGAACATCTGAAGGTGCATTTTGGCATAAACAAATTTATCCATACCAAATCTGGCTGGACGGACTGTATATGGGATCCCCTTTTTATGCGGAATATCAAACAACCTTCGCTAATGGAGCAGGTTTAGAGGATATCATTGTTCAATTTAAGCTAAGCTACCAGCATTTGGTAGATCAACAAACAGGGCTGTTGTATCATGCCTGGGATGAAAAAAAGCAACAGCCATGGGCTGATAAAGAATCAGGATTGTCCCCGAATTTCTGGGGACGTTCTATTGGCTGGTACTTGCTGGCAGTTGTAGATACGTTAGAAATTTTGCCAGAAAAAACTGTAGGTCGTGATGTTCTTATCCAAATTTTAGAGAAAACATTGCAAGCACTTAAGACTTACCAAGATGAAAAGAGCGGTGTTTGGTATCAAGTTACAGATAAAGGACATGAAAAAGGGAATTACTTAGAAGCTTCATGCAGCAGTATGTATGTTTGTGCACTTGCAAAAGGTATCCGGTTGGGTGTTTTGGACCGTAACGGTTGGGAAGCACAGTTAACAAAATCCCATCAGGGCTTATTGGATGAATTTGTTTTGTTAACGAAGGAAGGCTGGGTAAATTTAAATAAAACCTGTCAGGTTGCTGGACTTGGCGGTGCTGGTAACAGGGATGGCTCCTATACTTATTATATAAGTGAACCAATTATTTGTAATGACCAAAAGGGTGTGGGAGCATTTTTGCAGGCTTTAGCAGAATTTGAAGAAGTAATGAAAGAGGTGTTGAAATGACAGCCTATTTAATTCGCGATTTGGAAGCGCTTGGTGATGGTGAATTATGTACGGAATCAATCCAAAAAGCGATTGATGAAGCATATGAAAACGGCGGTGGCATGATCATTATTCCTGCAGGTGAGTTCTTAACAGGAGCGTTATTTTTAAAAGATAATATTGAATTGAATTTGTCTAGAGGAGCTGTTTTGAAATTTTCTAATTATCAGCATGACTACCCTGTGGTTACTTCGCGGTGGGAAGGTGTAAAAAGAGAGGTTTATGCATCTTGCTTGTATGCGGAAAATGCCAAAAACATTGCTGTAACTGGTTTTGGCACGATTGATGGAAATGGAATGCAATGGTGGGATATATTCCGAAATCATCAGGAGAAGCTCGCTTACCCGCGTCCAAAGCTTATCAGCTTTGATGGCTGTGAAAATATTACCATTAAAGATGTGACGCTCATAAACTCACCAAGCTGGACCGTTAATCCCATTTGTTGCAATAATGTGACCATTGATAATGTGTCGATTTTTAATCCAGCTGACTCACCGAATACAGACGGAATTGATCCGGAATCCTGTGCAAATGTTAGAATCAGCAATTGCCACATTGACGTAGGCGATGACTGTATTGCCATTAAATCTGGAACAGAAGGTACAGCAGAACGCGTTGCTTGCGAAAATATTACGATTTCTAATTGTACGATGATTCATGGGCATGGAGCTGTTGTATTTGGCAGTGAAATGAGTGGTGATATTAGAAATGTGACAATAAGTAACTGTGTTTTCCAAGATACAGACAGAGGGATTCGCCTCAAATCACGTCGGGGTCGCGGCGGAGTAATTGAGGACATTCGTGTTGATAATATTGTCATGGAACGAGTCATATGTCCATTTATCTTAAACTTATATTATTTCTGTGGACCGCGCGGAAAGGATAAATATGTGTGGGATAAAAATCCTTATCCAATAACAGAGGAGACACCGATGTTCAGACGCATCCACTTCTCGCATATTACTGCCCGTAATGTTCATGCAGCAGCAGGATTTATTTATGGCTTAGCTGAACAGTATGTGTTGGAAATTAGCTTTAATCATATTGATATTTCAATGGCTGAAAATGCTACTCCTGGGAAGCCGGCAATGATGGCCGGAATCGAGGATATGAATAATCGTGGTTTTTATGTTGGCTTTGCCAAAGACGTCCTGTTTAATCGTGTAACCGTTGAGAACCATGAAGGACCAGCCTTCCATATTGAATATTCAGAGGACATAGAGGTCACTCATTGCAAGTCCAAGAATACAAAAGCTGCAGAAGAGCTACTTAAAGAAGTAAAGGTGAAATGAAAGACCAACATTTAAGGCAATTATTTGCCCTCTTAGGAGATCGTTCAAAACCAGAAACCTTATCTGCCCAAGTAATTAGTAGAGAACAACAAAATGGATATATACTAGAAAGTTTACTGTTAGATTTAAATGGTCTGGAAAAGGTGCCAGCTTATTTTGCTATACCGCAAGACACAGATGGCCCGCTGCCAACGGTCATCTTTAATCACTCTCATGGCGGTAATTTTGAGCAAGGAAAACAAGAACTACTTCATAGCAGTGCTTATTTACAAAATCCCTCATTTGTAGAGGAACTTACAGGGCTTGGCTATGCTGTTTGTTCAATAGATATGTGGGGATTTAATGAACGTAAGGGAAAACAGGAAAGTGAACTTGTGAAAGAAATGCTTTTAAATGGGCAGACGCTTTGGGGTATGCGTTTATTCGACAGCCTGTCGCTTCTGGATTATCTTGAAACCCGTCCGGATGTAGATTCTAACAGACTAGCGACAATCGGTATGTCAATGGGCGGATTGATGAGCTGGTGGTTGGCTGCACTTGATGAGCGCATTAAAGTGTCTGTTGACATTGCTGGTCAGGTTCATATCGAGACGCTTATGAACAAACGCGGCTTAGACCATCACGGTTTCTACTATTATGTGCCTGGATTTTTAAAGCATTTCTCTACTTTAGCTGTTCAGGAACTGATAGCCCCAAAGCCTCGCCTAAGCTTAGCAGGCAAGGATGACAGGATGTGTCCAATTGAAGGAGCGCAATACTTAAACATACAATTGCAAAAAACATACACGAACCACCATGTTCCTCAAAACTTTGAAGGCTATGTGCTCACAGGAGGGCATCAAGAAACAAGGGAGATGCGCGCGTTATGGAAAAAGTTCTTAGAAAAACATCTTTAAAGAGTTTAGTTGTTGGTAGAAACGAAATGTGTGATTTTTCAAGTATCCAAGCTGCGTTAGACTATTGGCAGGAGGAAAGAGGACCACTTAAGCTAACCATTTTGAGTGGAAAATATCATGAAAACATACTTTTGTATCAATCAGACATTTCCATAATTGGCGTTGGAACAGTCCAGATTATTGGCAATCGGTATGCGCTGCAGAAAAATGAGCAGCAGCAAGAAATCGGGACCTTTCAAACAGCTACCTTTTTTATCAATGGATCAAATATAGCCATTGAAAATATTGAGATTATTAATAATGCTGGACCAGGGGAGACGGTAGGTCAGGCGGTAGCTCTTTATAATGAGGGAACCAATATTACGTTCAAGAACTGCTCCTTCAAAGGCTATCAGGACACAATATGTCTTGGACCATTACCAGCATTGCAAAAAAACGGTCAGTTATTTTCAACTCCAAAACTAAAAACATCCTTTAAAGAGCACAGCTGTCATTTTAGTTATTGTTACATTGAGGGCACGGTTGATTTTATCTTTGGCGGTGGCGAAGCAGTCTTTCAAGGCTGTGAAATAAAATCATTAAAAAGGCCAAATAATGACGAAGGATATATAACGGCAGCCTCCACTCCTGAAGGTGAAAATGGCTTGTATTTTATACATTGCTATTTAACGGCAGACAAAGACGTTACAAATGTTTATTTAGGAAGACCGTGGCGTTCGTTTGCAAAAACGACCTTTGCTAATTGTCGAATCGGCAAGCATGTTCATCCTGTAAGATGGGATGATTGGGAAAATCAGCACAACAGAAAAACGGCGACATATAAAGAATATAAAAATATCTATCACTCTAAAAAAGAGTTGGTCATGTTGGATTGGATCACTTTCATTGAATAGAAAGGAATTACGAGAATGAAGCGAAAAAGGGAAGTAATCATTGGCTTTGTGGGTGTCATCCTTTGTGTCATTCTATTGGGGGGATTTTCGTTAACCATCACCACAATGGAGGAGCAGACTTTTGCAGAAACTGTTTTTCCAATTCTGCAGGAGGATGTTTCGAAAGACTATGTTTCTGAAAGTTTCGTTGCAGTGAAAGCACTTGCTGTATGGTTTGGTGTTACCTTGTTGATTGTGCTTAGCCTCACTTTACCAGCGACAATATGCATCTGGAGAAATAGATATCCTAAATGGGCGGCTTTTCTTTATTTAGCAGCAGGTGCGACTACTTTAATTGGCACTCAAATGCTTGCTTTCCCATTAGCTTTTTTCTTTTTTATTGCTGGAAGCTTATGTTTATTTAGAAAAATAACGAAAAGTGAAGGAGCAAACTATGTATCGAACAAAAGTCGAAAATCCAATATTGCCAGGATTTAATCCAGACCCCAATGTCCTTAAGGTCGAGGATACTTATTATATTGCTGTTTCTTCCTTTGAATGGCTGCCAGGAGTACGAATTTATCAATCAAATGATTTGGTTAATTGGAAGCATGAAACAGATATCTTAACGGATCAAGTAGATTTACGGGGGAACCCGCAGAACGGCAGTATTTGGGCACCGCAAATTAGTTATTCAGATGGGCTGTTTTATTTAATCTATACGGATGTGAAAAGTACGAAACGGCCGTTTAAGGATTCACACAATTACTTAATTACCGCACCAAGTATTAATGGTCCATGGTCAAAGCCGGTCTATTTAAACAGCAGTGGCTTCGATCCGTCTTTATATCATGATACGGATGGACGGAAATGGTTGTTAAATGAAATTTGGGATTATCGACTGACAACTGGCAATAAATCAGCGGGAATAGTCATGCAAGAATTTGACGGAGAGAAAGAAGCTTTAATCGGTCCAGTCTTCAAAATATTTGATGGCACAGAATTAGCCAAAACAGAAGCTCCTCATCTATACCGCCACGGTGAATATTACTATTTAATTACCGCAGAAGGTGGCACTGGGTCAAGTCATGCTGTGACAGTATGCAGGTCAACGGAAATTACAGGTCCATATGAACTCGATCCCCATTATCCAATGCTGACTGCAAAAGATAAACCAGCTTCTCCATTACAATGCTCTGGTCACGGCAGCATTGTGCAAACATCTACAGGACAATGGTATATGGTGTATTTATGTACACGGCCATTGCAAGGAAATGCCGCTATCCTTGGACGAGAAACGGCCATCCAGGAGGTTTATTGGACGGAAGACGGCTGGCTGCGATTAGCAATGGGCGGCGATGGTCCACTGCAAGAAACAGAGATTGTAACTATCGACAAGGTTGAACAAAAAAAACATACCGATTTTAAAGATGATTTTAACAATGCACTTGAAAAAGAGTGGAATACATTACGGATTCAAGCAGATGAAACATGGTGCGATTTAAAGAGCCGCAATAGCTATCTACGAATGCACGCTGGTGAATCCATCCAATCTTTATTTGAGCACCACCTCCTTGCAGTCCGCCAAAAGGATTTTCATTTCACTGCTGAAACTAAGCTAGACTACACACCAAAAACCTATAACCAAATGGCTGGGTTGCTTCTCTATCTTAACGATAGTAACTATCTGTATACCTACTTAACATACGATGAAGAAGCTGGACGTGTCATCCGCCTGATGAAATGCGCTGATGGGGAATTTACATTAAGTCCAGTGTGTATAAAGATGGGGGAAGGAGAGGTTAAGTTTAAGGTAGAAGTCAATGGTCCAGTTGCTAATTTTTATTATCAAATCGAAATCGGTGATAGCGCTGCTTGGCAGCAAATTGGTGTTGATGAGGATGTGATGTTCCTATCTGGAGGATTTACCGGCAATTTTGTTGGAATTGCTGTCCATGATATGGATAAAAAAGCTAGTTCTTATGCGGATTTTGATTACTTTGAGTATTGTGGGTTTGATTATAAATAATTGAAAAAGAGGTTGGGAACTGAACTAACTTATCGATTATTAGTTCAGTTTTTTTTATTTGGTTCTTTCTGTATAAAAAAAAAAATAGAAGCCCTAGTGGAATGGAGCGGAGGGCACTTGACACCTGAGGAAATAGAGACGATTTATACCCTGCATGCTCATCTTCCCGCGGTAAGGGAGTGACCGCAACACAATGGAACGAACCAATTTGAAGTCCTATTCTATTTATAATCCGAAGCTCATTGTTTCAATATGAGATGAAATTATTTTTATTTGTGTTTAGATAGATTATATTTTGACTTGTCTCAGCCTCTATTTTGTATATACTAGGTTTAATATTTCGCCTAATGGTTATCTTTTTAAATAAGAGAGAAGCAGCCTAAAAGCATCACAAATCTTATTTAAACGGAGGATATAATGAAAAAGAAAGTTACCATTATTGGCGGTGCCGGCACGATTGGATCGATTTTATATCGTGGTCTTGGCAGTAAATACCATATTGTTATCCTTGATAAAAAAGCCCCTGAAAAAGCAGAAGAATTTATTGAGGTGGATGCAACCGATTATGACTCGCTCTGCAGCAGCATCCCAAAAGATTCAGATGCATTAATTAATTTACTAACTATGAAATCGCATAACGATTTACAGGATATACAAGAATTTCAAAACATGACAAAGCTTCATTTTATGGCTTCTTTTTATGTCATGCATGCCGCTATTACATTAGATATTCCTAAGATTGTCTATGCGAGCAGCAATCATACGACTGATTATTACGAGAAAGATGGCTATTCAACGTTAGGAAGGGAAGTTACGACAGCGGATTATCCTTACTCCAACGGCTTATATGGTGTGTTGAAGCTGGCTTCTGAAAATATTGGCCATATTCTTTCCCATCAAACCGATAACAATTTATCGCTAATAAATTTACGGATTGGAAGTGTTCATCCAGATGAAATGAAGGCGGTAACAGAAGACGAGCGGCTGCATAGAACATTGCTAACACATGAGGATACAGTCCAGCTTTTTGACCTTGCTCTTGAGTCAAAAGTAAGGTATGGAACTTACTTTGGGGTTTCTGATAATCCTCAAAAACCATGGTCTACATCTAACGTATTTGAACAGCTAGGATTTATCTCAAGGTCCAATGCATTTGATGTATTAAAAAAAGACAAGAATTTATAGCAGGAAAAATGTTAACGTTCACAAAATCTTTAATGAACAAACTTTCATAACCATAAAAAAAACACCCTCCTAAAATCGTATTGTTCTAATATGATTCAGGGGGGTGCTTTTTCTGTAAGGTTTTTTCAGGTTAGGCAGAAATATTAGGATTGCTTTGTTTCTTATAAGACTTAATTTTATTAACAGCATAGATAATCGAGGCAATCCAAACGACAATGATAATCGCATAAACATATGGATATGCTGCTTCATTTTCTATCCATGAAGTTACAAGTGTACGAGCATTCACTAAGATAATAAATCCGCCGACCAACACGCCCATCAGCTGTGCATGCAACTTGCGGACAAGCCATGCTGCAATTGGTGCCGCAATAATGCCGCCAATCATCAACGCGCCAACCCACAGCCAGTTTACCTGCTCCCAGCCAAGGGATATAAAGAATCCAAGCGTTGCAGATACTGCAATTGCGAACTCACTTGTATCAACAGTACCAACAACTTTACGAGGGCTGATGCCTTTTTTTGATAATAAAACGGGAGTTGCAATCGGTCCCCAACCGCCGCCTCCTGTAGCGTCGGCAAATCCAGCAATAAGTCCTAACGGAATTGATTGTTTACGGCTTAATGACAGCTTCTTTTTCTCTTCTGATGGACGGAAGTTGAACAAAAAGCGCACTAACACGTATAGTCCCAATATTAATAGGAACAAGGAGATATACGGTTTTGCTATATCACCTGGAAGATTGCTTAAAAAAGTTGCCCCTAAGAATGCCCCAATGGAGCCTGGAATAATCAAACGATAAACTGTTTGCTTATCAACATTGCCAAACTTAATATGAGATGCGCCAGATGCGGCAGTAGTGACGACTTCAGCCAAGTGAACAGAAGCAGATGCAACAGCAGGTGCTATTCCAAATGTAAGCAAGAGCGAAGAAGATGTTACGCCATAGGCCATTCCAAGTGAACCATCGATTAATTGTGCTAACAGCCCGATAAACGCAAAGATGATTAATTTTTTCATGTACAATACCCCTTAGTGTTAATAAAAGTATAGAAAAAAGGCGTAATCCTTTATATGCAGTAAATGCAGTAAGGGTTACGCCTTCGGTGTTCCGATCAGCTTGCCAATTTTTTAATTTTCTAAATTAAGATGATTATAAAACATATAATTCCTACCTGTCAACTTATAATTAAAAATATTTAAGTGCACAAAAAAGCCTTGCTGAAGCTAGCAAGACATTCAAAATTCTATTCATCGTATAGATGGCATTTAACGGCACGGTTATTATGTATATTGTTGTTTTTCGGCACTTCGGTTTTGCAGCGCTCGAAGGCGAACGGGCATCTTGTGTGAAATACACATCCTGACGGCGGATTAAGGGGAGAGGGAATTTCTCCTTGTATCGCTATTTTTTCACGTTTGCTCTCCGGATTTAACAATGGAACTGCTGAAATTAAGGATTTCGTGTACGGATGTAATGGGTCTGAAAATAATTCCTCTGTTGAAGCTTGTTCGACAAGATTTCCTAAATACATGACCCCGACTTTATCGGCAATATGTCTGACAACACTTAAGTCATGTGATATAAATACATAGGACAAGTTCAGTTCCTTTTGCAGACTTTTCAACAGATTAACAATTTGTGCTTGGATGGAAACATCAAGGGCCGATACAGGTTCATCACAAATAATTAGTTTCGGCTGTAGAACCAGAGAGCGGGCAATCCCGATTCGCTGCCTTTGTCCGCCGGAAAATTCATGAGGATACCGGTAATAATGTTCTTCGTTAAAGCCGACCTTTTGCAAAATTTCTAATGCAAGGCTTTTGCGTTTTTGTTTAGAGCCTATGTTATGAATAGCAAGTGATTCTTCAATCGAATAGCCGACTTTTTTGCGTGGATCTAGTGAGGTATGAGGATCCTGAAAAATCATTTGCAGCTCCTTACGAACATACTTTAACGAGGATTTTCTTAGCTTAAAAATATCTTCACCCCGATAAATAACCTCGCCATTTGTCGGCTCAACAAGCTTTAAGAGTGTTCTACCAGCGGTGCTTTTTCCACAGCCTGACTCGCCCACCAATCCAAACGTTTCGCCTTCATATATGTCAAAGGACAGGTCTTCAACTGCTTTAATATAAGCCTTTGTTTTCCCTAATGATGTTCTGACAGGATAATATTTTTGCAGATTTTTCACCTGCAGAATCGGTTTTTGTTCAATCTGCATAAATTGTTTCTCCTTTCAACACTTCATCATAGTGCCAGCACCGGACACGATGGTTGTTTTCGACTGTTTCCAATGAAGGCATGCTGCTTTCACATGTGCTGCTTGCATACTTGCATCTCGGTGCGAACCTGCAGCCGGCTGGAATTTGAAATAGGGATGGAACAGTGCCTGCAATGCTCGGTAACTGTTCAACGCGTTCGCCTTCAATTTGCGGCACAGATTTCATTAAACCAATTGTGTATGGATGAAATGGCCGTTTAAAGAGAGTTTTGACATCTGTTTCTTCGATTACTTGCCCTAAATACATAACAGCTACTTTTGTACACATATTAGCAATTACACCAAAATCATGTGTGATAAGGATAATCCCCATATTCAATTGTTTTTGAAAAGAGGTAATTAATTCTAATATTTGCGCCTGGATGGTCACATCTAATGCAGTTGTCGGTTCATCCGCAATCAGCAGCTTAGGCTGACATGACAAAGCCATCGCAATCATAACCCGCTGACGCATCCCTCCGGAAAGCTCATGAGGATATTCCTTTGCTCTTTGCTCAGGCGAAGGGATTCCGGTAAGTCTCAGAAGTTCGACTGCTTTCCTATACGATTCCTTTTTTGATGTCGATTGATGAATAAGAATCGATTCTGCGATTTGTTTGCCAATCGGCATAACGGGATTGAGTGAGGACATTGGATCTTGAAAGATCATGGCAATATCATTGCCGCGTAATTTCTCCAGCTTTTTCTTGTTATACTCCAAAAGGTTTTCCCCATTAAACATAATCTTTCCATCATAAAAGGTGCTATCTTCATCGAGCAATTGCAGGATGGCTTCTGCTGTAACGCTTTTTCCGCAGCCGGATTCTCCAACTACACCTAATATCTCGCCTTCCTGCAGTTCGAAGGAGACCCCATCTAAAGCAGAAACCGTTCCCTTATGTGTGGCAAAGTCTACTTGCAAATCTTCTATTTTAAGTAATGGAACAACGTGGCTCATCTTCTTTTTCTCCTTTTCACTGAAAGTTTGCTTTTCGGATCAAGATGATCTCTTAAGCCATCGCCGAACAGGTTAAGCCCAAGCACGATTAAAATGATGAAAAGGCCAGGAAATACGGTCATCCACCAAGCGTTATAGATCGCAAGCTTTCCGTCATAAAGCATATTCCCAAGGCTTGGAAGGGGAGCAGGAATCCCGGCTCCAAGAAAGCTGAGCGATGCTTCTGTCAAAATAGTGACTGCAAAGACAAATGTCACTTGGACAATGAGCGGAGCAAGAATATTTGGGGCGATATGCATAAAGAGAATTCGAAATGAACTCGCACCTTGTGCCTGTAGTGCCTCGATAAATACCTTTTCTTTCACAACTAATGCAGCGGAACGGACAATTCTTGCTATAGAAGGGATGAAGACAAGGACTAGCGCAATGATAACGTTAATTGATTTTGGACCAAGTGCGGACATAATGGCAATTGCAAGTAAAATCGACGGAAAAGCGAACAGGCCGTCACATATCCTCATAAATATATGGTCCAGCAGCTTATAATAAGAAGCCAAGAGTCCAACAGTCAGGCCGATAACAGATGCAACCAAGGTGACAGTAACCCCAATTAGCAAAGATATGCGAACACCGTACATCGTTCTGCTAAACACATCTCTCCCGAAATTATCTGTACCAAACCAATGGGCATTAGATGGTGCAGCCAAGCGGTTTTTTGGGTCGATTTCTAATATCTCATACGGAGAAAGAAAGGAGGCGAACACTCCTATAAAGGTGGTGATAACTAACAGAATACTACCAGTAAGCAGCAATCTGTTCGAAAAAAAGCGGCTCTTTTTTTTGACAGTATTATTAATAGCTATAGGTTTATTAACTAGTACTTTTGTGCTTTCTGACATTTTGTTCTCCTTTCTTAAGCTTGATAAGAGTTTCGAACGCGCGGATCAATGACTGCATATAACAAATCAACGAGCAGGTTCATCAGCACATAAACAACGGTAATCATTAAAACAGCTCCTTGAATGACTGCATAATCACGGCGATTAATGGAAGCAACAATCAATTGGCCAAGTCCAGGTATATTAAATAATGATTCCGTCACAGCAGCACCAGTGATGAGACCTGCAAATGACTCACCAATAACAGTTAAAATTGGAAGGAAGGCAACTCTTAATGTATGTTTGAGCAAGATTGCTCTTTCATTAACACCTTTTGCCTTCGCTGTTTTAATAAAATTTTCCGAAAGGGTATCAAGCAGGGAGGACCTTGTCATCCTTGTAATAAGAGCGGCTTGGATTGTGCCGAGAGTGATAGCAGGCAAAATAAGATACTTTAAATGCTCCCATAACCCTTGACTAAGAGGAGCATAGCCTGAGACTGGCAGAACCTTCAGTTGCACAGCAAAGATCATGATGAGAAAGGAGCCTAATAAAAAGCTGGGAATCGAAATACCGATTAAGCTCGTTCCAGAAATAAGATCATCCTTCATGCGACCTTGGTTTTTTGCTGCAACAATACCGAAGATAAGGGCAATGGTGACACCGATTAGCTGTGATAGGATGGCAAGTGAAAGCGTTGGTCCTGCATTTTCCAAAAATGCTATTAGGACAGGTTTTCCAAGAAAATAAGAGTTGCCAAAGTCACCTTGTGCAATATTAGCCAGCCAAATAAAAAACTGCGCTATTAATGGTTTATCAAGACCAAGCTTTTGATTAAGCTCTGTGATTTGTTCAGGAGTTGCACCTTCGCCCAATATAATCATGGCAGGGTTACCAGGCGTAATATGAATGATAAGAAAAACGACGACAGCAACGACTAACAGTACGGGGATGAGCGACAAAAGCCGTCTTATAATATATCCGCCCATGAAATCTTCCTTTCAGAATTAAAAATTTGTATGGAAGAAGCAAGACAGAGCTTTTAATCTGCAAGCCTTGCTTCTTCGTGTGTATTAATGGTTATTGAGACTGATATTGTAGAAGACTGGTCCGAGATTGAAATCATAGCCTTCTACTTTATTGGCAACAGCATTAAGTGCGACCTTATGGCCAATTAATGTGAATGGAAGAGTATCCCACACATACTGCTGAGCAGCATCAATCGCAGGTCTTGCATTCTCCACATCATCTGAGGCCTTAATAGCATCTAAGTACTTAGTAGATTCTTCAACAGGTGCACCATAAGATGTCCAGAAGCCTTGGAAGATAGTTGAACGTGCTGCCCAGTCAACAGGATAAAGATCCCAACTGCTTGTGTCAGTTAATTTTTCACCAAATGTTGCCCAATCATAGACTTCCAGTTTTACTTTGACACCAATATCCTCTAATTCTTGCTGTACAACAACAGCAGTATTGTATTGATCCTGATAGTCACGAGAAGATAAAATTTTAATTTCTTGTCCGTTATAGCCGGCTTCCTTTAAATATTCCTTCGCTTTATCCTGATCATGCTGGTTATACTCCTCACTGCCTGCTTCACTGTAATAGTTAGGGAACTGCTTATTAACAATCGAAGAAGTCAACTCATAGAAATCAGCACTGCCATAGGAGCTTGAAAGGATATCCTCAGAATTTATCACCGCATTGACTGCTTTTCTTGCGTTCAAATTCTTAAAGAAACCTTCTTGGGAATTGTAGAAAAGACCAAGAAAACCACCAGGTGCTTTTTTAATGGAGGCAGTTTGTGCTCCTTCCACTTGTTGTGCATTATCACTGGATATTCCTAATGCAATATCAAATTGGCCTGTTGTTAATCCGGAAATTCTAGTTGATTCGTCTGTAATAAAGCTGATTTTAATTTCATCTACATGAGGCTCTTTCTTAAGCTCACGGCCTTCTGAGGAATAGTCAGCAAACTTTTCTAAAGTTAAGTACTGATTTTGCTTCCATTCCTTTATCTTGTAAGGTCCTGTACCGACATACTCTGTTGCACCTTCGTCAGGAGCATTTTCGATAATTTCCTTCGGCATAATTGCAGCTGCCGGAATTGGATCTGCAAGCAGTGCAAGTGTATTCACATTAGGTGTTTTTAAATGGAGCTCCACTGTATAGTCGTCTGTTTTTTTTACGCTTGCGCCAATAAAGTTTGTTTTACCTAAGGATGAAAGCTTAATCCATCTATTAATAGAGGCCTCCACATCATCAGCAGTCATTTCCTTGCCATTATGAAACTTCACGCCTTTACGCAATTGGAATGTATATACCTTCTTGTCATCACTTAAATCAATCTTTTCCGCTAAGTCAGGAACAACATTGCCACTATCATCGAGAATGACGAGCTTTTCATATATGCTGCGTGTTGCATCCTTAACACTGGAGTTTCCTGTTATTTGCGGATCAAGTGTTGTGGGTTCACTTTGAAAAGCGATATTTAACGTTCCTCCATCTTGAACAGCATCATTCGTATTACTAGAGCTGCGTGTTGTACCCTTATTGCTGCTGCAGCCTCCAATGACGAATAGAACAAGTAATAGTGACAGCCATTTGTACTTTGTTTTTTTCAAAGTAATTCCCCCATTGTATGCAATTTAATTCCTACTATTTAACTTTGTTTTGTAGGATTAGTGCTTATGCTAACATCCGCCAGAAGATTTGTTAAATTGAAAAAACTAATAGGTGAATTTACTAATACTAATTTTTGGAATTAATTCCCGTCTGGCTAAATGTATTAATAAAAGTAATGCGTGACTTTAAAAATACTAATTATACATTCTTAAAACTTTGGTTTATGATAATCTAAACTATTCCTACAAGTTTTGTTGGTATTTAAAATAAGCAAATGGAGGATGAAAATCATGTCAAAGAAAAAACAAATTCAATTTGGTGTTATGCTGCACGGCCCTGGGGGACATATGAACGCATGGAAGGATGAATCTGTACCGGCAGACGCAAGTGTTAATATTGAATATTATCAATCGATCATAAAGCAGGCAGAAGAAGCAGGCTTCACGTTCGCATTTGTGGCAGACGGTTTATTTATAAATGAAAAATCGATTCCTCATTTCTTAAACAGATTTGAGCCGCTAACAATATTATCGGCTCTTGCGACCATTACGAAGAATATTGGTTTAGTTGGGACGGTATCTACTTCTTATAGTGAACCATTCACGATTGCCCGCCAGTTTGCTTCATTAGATAAGCTCAGCGGTGGCAGAGCAGGCTGGAATGTTGTGACATCTCCATTAGAAGGCTCTGCTGAAAATTATAGTAAAGGAGACCACCCGCACCATGCGTTAAGATATGAAATTGCCGAAGAGTACCTCCAAGTGGCACAGGGCTTGTGGGATTCCTGGGACGATGACGCATTTGTAAGAGACCGCAAAACAGGGCAATTCTTCGATCCAGAAAAGCTGCATACATTAAACCATACTGGCAAGCATTTCTCCGTTAAAGGACCGTTAAATATTGAACGCTCTAAGCAAGGGCAGCCGGTTATCTTTCAAGCTGGGTCATCGGAAGCAGGAAAAAACCTTGCCGCAAAGGATGCTGATGCCGTTTTTACAAATTCGAGTTCCTTTGAACAAGCAAAGGCATTTTACGATGATGTGAAAAGTCGTGCAGAGCAGCTCGGCAGAAGCAAGGATGAAATAAAAATTTTCCCTGGCATTCACCCGATTGCAGGCAGAACAATGGAAGAGGCAGAAGAAAAGTATGCAGCAATTCAAAACCTTGTATCCATTGAAGATGCATTGAACTACTTAGGAAGATTCTTTGACCATTTTGATTTCAGTGCTTTTCCACTTGATGAGCCTTTTCCTGAAATCGGGGATGTCGGAGCGAACAGCTTCCGCTCCACAACAGACAGCATCAAAAAACTGGCGAAAGAAAACAACCTGACTTTAAGAGAGGTTGCACTGCAAGTGACAACACCGAAAAGTGCGTTCTTTGGAACATATGAACAAGTGGCAGACCAGTTAATTGAATGGGTAGACGGCGGAGCAGCAGATGGCTTCATTTACGGTGCACCTGTACTTGGTAACGGCTTATCTGATTGGATCGAAAATGTTTTGCCTATTTTGGAAAGCAGGGGCTATTACAATAAAGCGTATACTGGTGCAACACTCAGAGAGAATTTAGGGTTAGCTTACAAGCACAGTCAATACGAAAAACAGCCGCTTAATCAAAACTAAGTACTAATTAATAAAAATGGGGAGGAAGTGTTTCACATGCTGATTGACTACGGGCTTGTCGTCTCAAAAAAGGGTTTTCGAATGAAGAAAAAGGAAGCATTTGCTCAATGTGAATATCTTCATTTTCCAGAGGTTCGTTTTTTTCAATGGTGCAACGAAAAATATAAAATAAATAAAGGGATTTACCATACAATTGATGAATGGTTTTATACAAATGGAATTAACAATATCATCAGCAGACGTATCCATGTGATTGCGTATTTAGAATATCTGTTGACACAAGATCAGTTCCAAACAGATAGTAAATACGTCAAATTTGGAAGCGGCGGGTTAGTTAAATCCTTAAATGAATTTCTTGCAGAGACAGAAATGATTTTGTAGGTTGAATTTTAGGAAGGGAAGGATAGCTTTGGGCTTAAATATTGTGACAGATAATAAGAATGAATTAGAAAATCATTTAATTGATGTACGAAGGAATCTCCATAATGAGCCTGAATTATCCAACAAAGAAGTAGAAACAACAAAGAAAATCAGACAGTGGCTCGAAAATGCTGGGATTGCCATTCTTGATGTGCCATTAGCTACAGGTGTTATTGGAGAGGTGATTGGTGAGCAGGATGGGCCAATCATCGCGATAAGAGCTGATATTGATGCCTTGCCAATTCACGAAGAAGCAGTGAGTTCTTTTCAATCAAGCATTCCTGGTGTTATGCATGCATGTGGTCATGATTTCCATACTGCCGTCATTATTGGCGCTGCTTATTTGTTGAAAAACAGACAAGACAGGCTTAAGGGGACAGTCAGAATTGTATTTCAGCCAGCAGAAGAGACAGGGCATGGTGCTAAGTCTATTATTGCTTCAGGAGGATTGGAAGGAGTCGAGGCCATATTTGGTCATCATAACGACCCTTTAAGCGAAGTAGGCGTCTTCGGAGTTAAAGATGGTGTATTAACAGCAGGTGTTGACCGCTTCGAAATTAACATTAGGGGTAAAGGCAGCCATGCGGCACGCCCGCAAGAAGGAATAGATCCTATCGTTATTGCTGCTGAAATCATCACAAGATTACAGTCGATTGTTAGCAGGCAAACAAAGCCAAGTGAAAGTGTCGTCATCAGTGTTACACAAATGCACGGCGGCAACACATGGAATGTTATTCCAGAGACAGCTTATTTAGAAGGAACTGTCCGAACATTGAAGGAAGAAATCCGGCAGACAATAGAGGGGAAAATCGAGCGGGTAATTAAAGGGATAACAGATACCTACGGAGCTGAGGGCAAATTAGTTTGGCATGCAGGACCGCCATCTGTTAATAATGATTTAGAATGGACCAACTTTGCCAGACATATTGCTAAGAACAATGGTTATAAAGTTGTGGAAGTGGAACCAACATCAGGAGGAGAAGATTTCGCCTTCTATCAACAGAGCATACGAGGCGCATTTGTTAATATTGGCGTTTCCGGTGAATACGGTTTGCATCATCCTAAATATACGCTTAATGAAGAGGCAATATTGCCCGCCGCCTATTATTTTGCCGATTTGGCGGAGCAGGCATTAAACAAGTTATATGTTGATGCAATCGCTAAGGACTTTGAACCAAGCTAATCGATGAATATGGAAAGGCCAACTTCATTTTCTGAGGTTGGTTTTTTTGTTAAGAGAACTATCGTCAAACAATATATAAAGGTGAATGTAATAGAAAAGCGATAAGGGGAGGGATAAACCCTTATCACTTTTCAAACAAGACGTGACGTAAACTCCTACAAAAAGTAGTTTCGCGGATTTTTTAGTGCGCTGGCAACTTTTTTAATTCCTTCGTCAATCCGATGGACTTCAACACTAGAAACATTTAACTTCAAAATTCGTTCATTATAAAAGTCGTCTAAATAATTTTTGTTAACTGAATCAAGAAGGATACCATCTTGATGTAAATGGGCAATAAATGTTGGTAAATTCACTCGTTTGGGCAATAAAATATGACTATGCATGACGATTTCACCTGAAGATTCGTACATAGATAAATGATCCTGTATGGATTGATGCAGAATTTTCCCACGGACTTGGTAGATGTCACTGACTTTTGTTTTATTATGTTCAAACAACCCATTTTTTAAGTAAAGATATAAGGCGGCTTGTGAAATCATCGAGCTGTCAATATCAGTAGTCATTTTGTATTTTTGGAACATGTCGATAAGCGCAGGAGGAAGCACTGCCAATCCAACCCGTAAGCCAGGGAATAGTACTTTTGAAAAGCTTTTTAAATAGATAACCTTTTCGTGGTAATCCTCAGTAAAAAGCGGATCATTCTTCGAATTTGTTTCAAAATCTGCTATATAATCATCCTCTATAATATATACATTATATTTGTGTGCTAATTGTAAAATAGCCTCTTTTTGCTTTTTATCGTAGGAAGTTCCTAAAGGATTATGAAAGCGCGGCATCGTATAAAAAAATTTAATATCCTCTGTTTGAAATAGTTGCTCCAATCGATTTAAGTCAATTCCATTGGCAGTACGTTTAATTCCGATTGCGGGAAGCTGAAAGGTTTTCAGCATATCCATGTATAAATGATAACTAGGTTGTTCAACTAGAATGGTAGTTCGGTTGTTTGGAAAGGGCATTATACTTAGTAAGGAAAGAGCCTGTTGTACACCTGTAGTTATCAGTATCTGTTCAGTTTGCGCAAATACTTGGTAGGATTCTAATAATTCTTTCGCTTCTGCAATCAGTGGCGGCCAACCTTTTGGCGTCCCGTAGCGAAACAGTTCCTCTTGATAGGTATCAATTGCTTTATTGATACAGTGCTGAAATTCTTTATAAGGAAATGCATGCCAAGTAGGAGATGAGGTTGCAAAATCAATAATGTCTGTGGACAATGGGGGGGTGAACACATGATTATCGACAACATAATACCCGCTTTTTGGTAAGGCGTAAATAATATGTTGTTCCTCCAGTTTTTTTAATGCAGTTAATACCGTACTTTTACTACAATCGTATTGTTCTGTTAAAGTTCGAATGGAAGGTATTTTTGCACCTGTTGCAAAAATACCAGATTGAATTTGCATTAATAGTGATTGATAGATTGATTCATACTTTAGCATTATAAACCTCCTTATAAAATCTGTATCGGTACAGATCTGTAATTTTAAATCGTGCTTTGTATTATTATCTCTTAAGATAGTAGTACCGGCCGGATTAATTTATGGGGGAATAGACATGAACGAAAAACAAAAGGCATATATTGCGGCGACTATTTATGCATTTATCATTGGGTTGTCATTTATGTTTGTAAAAATTACACTAACGGTTGCTACACCGTTAGATACATTAGCGCATAGGTTTACTACTGCTTGGCTTGTTGCCACAGTGTTATTGCTAATAAGAAAAGAGTCTATCAAAATAACAAAAAAAGATGCACTGCGAATTTCGTTGTTAGCCATTCTTTATCCGACATGCTTCTTTGCTTTCCAAGTATTTGGCTTATTGTATACATCCTCATCGGAAGCAGGAATTATTCAAGCAACAATCCCAATTTTTACATTAATTTTTGCAACTATCATTTTAAAGGAAACTTCCACACATAGTCAAAAACTAGCAATTGGTTTATCTGTAGTCGGTGTGATTTTTATTATGGTAATGAACAATTCAGGGAGCACTAACACAAGTTTTCTTGGTACTGGTCTAATCTTAATTTCAGCCATTACGTCTTCACTCTACAACGTATTTGCCAGAAAGCTAACACAGCGCTATTCCATCTTTACGATCACTTATTTCATGACATTGTTTGGATTTATAGTCTTTAACGGCATCGCATTGACAAATCACGTAGTGGATGGAACAGTCAGGCAATATGTCGAACCTTTTAAGCATGGTGATTTTGTTCTTGCCATCCTTTATTTAGGTATACTGTCGTCATTAGGATCGTCCTATCTTTCCAACTATGCTTTATCAAAAATAGCTGCATCAAAAATGAGTGTTTTCAGTAATATTGCTACACTCATAACAATTCTAGCAGGTGTTATTTTCTTAAAAGAGGAATTTCATTTATACCATTTAGCAGGTGCGATTATGATTATCATCGGTGTTATTGGTACCAACTATTTCGGTGTAAGAGGGAAAGTAAATGAGAAAATAAAGCGAGTGATATAGGCTCCAATTGCATAACAGTAAAAAAACTGTAGATGAAAACCATATTGTTTCATCTACAGTCAAGTATGTTACGTTATTTAAGTTAGTGAATAATCTCGCTTGATCTAGCTTTCTCAGCCGTTTTTTTCGTGGCATTTGCTAGTGGTTTTTTAAGGAATACGGCTGTTATTATCGCAATCACACCGAATAGGAGCAGCATGCTAACAGCATGATAAACTGTTTCATTTACCATTCCGCCAACTGTTTCACGTAACAGGTTGATTGCATACGTAAATGGCAGGAATGGATTTATCGCTTGAAAGAATGGTGGAGCAACTTGGATTGGGAATGTTCCACCTGCGCCTGATAACTGTAATACGAGGAAAATGATGGCGACACCTTTACCGATATTACCGAAAACAGACACTAAAGTATAGACAATTGTCATGAAAATCATACTGATCAACATACTGAAAAGGACAAATGCGACTGGGTTTGCTACATATGCTTTTAAGATGAAAATATCTCCTAAAGTAACAATCAGACTTTGGAAAAATCCAATTGTAACAAATGTTAAACCTCTGCCAAAATAGATTTGATTAGAAGTATAAATTCCTTCAGGATCTCTGACATCCACACGCAGCAACGAAATCAGTAATAATCCTCCAACCCATAAACTAAGGGTTGTGTAGAAAGGAGAGTTGGCAGACCCATAATTAGGAATGGCAAATAGTGAATGCTCATCTAAAACAACAGGATTCGCCATAAAGTCACTTTCTTCATTTATATCATTTTTTAACAAAGAGATAATTTCACCTAGATCATAATTATCTTCAAATTCTCGGATAGAATCGGCAGTATTTGTCAGGGTTTTCTTGAAGCTTGGCAAGTCATCTCGCACTAAATTTGCAACCTTATGAACAGATTCTTCTAATCCAGGCAGATCATTTCTAATAATCGAAGCAACCTTAGATAGCTGTTTCTCTGCTTCAGGAAGGTCATTACGGACAAAGTCTGCTGCTACATGCACTTTCTCTTCTAAGGAAGGATATGTGTTTGTATAAAAGTCTGCAGCTTTATCTATCCCATCTAAAACGTCTGCCATATTGTCTTTAATAATGCTTGAGGTTTCTTGAATCTCTTTTTTAATTGCTGGTAGATTGTTTTCGAGCTTTGCGAGATTTTCCTGTGCAAGCGTAAGCGAATCTTTTGTTGTATTTAGAATTTCTTTTAATTTCGGCAAGTTTTCTTGAGCGCTTTTTAAATCTGCACCCGCATTTTGGGCTGTTTCTTTCAATGCACTTAGCGCATTAATTATGGCAGGTGCCGTTTGTGTATCATAACGGTTAAGCATTGCCGTACTTAGGTTGATAGCTTCTTGAGACAATACCATTAATTCTGCAGCATTATTTGCTTGAATAGTATCAAGAAGTTCTTTTTCTTTTGTAAAGTTTGTCTGTAAAGCTTGCAGGTCTGTTATCTCTTGTTGTAAAGCTGCAGCTCCATTAGCAGTATTAAGCGTAGTAAATAACGCAATGGAGCGATTGAGACTATCTATACTTGTTTGTACTTGAGTCTTAAGGAGTGCCGCCTTTTCTGTTATTTCTTGCTCAGATAGTGAACCAGTTTTAACTGAAGTCGCATACTGGTGGACAGCATCCGCTGTGTTTTGATATAAAAGAAGGTTCTGCTTATAAACCGGACCAATTGTTTCAAAAGCTTCCGCATTTTCTTCTATAAATTCAGGAATGACCTCCGCGATTTCTTGCCCATTATTGATACCTTGCTCAATTTCTGCTAACGACCCACTAGCGTTTGTTATAAATTCTTGCATCTTTTCGACATTGGTGACGGCTTTTGTAACGGTGTCGCTAATTTCGGAAAAGTGACTTTCTAATTCAGCCACCTTTGTGGCCACTTGTTCCAATTCAGGTGCTTTTTCCTGAAGGAGCAGAATTCCTTCGCCTACCTTCTTAAGCTCTGGCAGTTTTTCTTCCAATAATAGAATATTTTCAGATGCGGCATTTAATTCGGGAATGGCAGCTTCTAATGCTAATAGTTTTTGTGCCTGTTCATCAATTATTGGTAGCTTTTCCTCTAAATGAATAATCTTTTCAGATAATGCATCAATTTGCGGGATGTCTCCCTCTAGTGTAAAGATTTTACTCTCAATATTGCGAATGGTAGGAAGCTCTTCTTCTAGCTTGATTCCCGCATCATTAAAGATAGTCAGGACAGATTCGCTGACTGTTTCCACGAAGCTTTCCTTAACAGATTGGACAATGGTAGAAGCACCGCTGGATGTCATTTTTGGCGCAATGGCATTCAATTTCTCGTTGACCGTGTATTCAATTTCTGGTTTTACTTGTTGATCCTCTAAAACAGTACCTATCTTCTCGGAGAAGTCCTTCGGTATATAAAGACTTGCATAATAAGTGCCTTTTTTGACCCCTTCAGCGGCTTCTGTTTTGCTGACAAATGTCCAGCCGAGCTTATCATTCTCTTTTAAGGTTGAAACGATTTCATCGCCGATATGTACGTCCTTATCACGAATGACAGCACCCTCGTCCTCGTTAGTTATCGCAATTTTAATACCGCTAGTGTTGGAATACGGGTCCCATGACGCCTTTAAATTAAACCAAGCATAAAGAGAGGGTAAAATCATTAAGGCAATGATTAAAAACAATGCAACAGGAGTTCGGAAGATCCGCACCCAATCATTTTTATAAATAGTAAATATGTTTCGCAAGACTTAATCTCCCTTTTATTCATTAAGTATGAATCATTATTATGTGGATTTTTCTACCATATCATTCTTTTATAAATTTTTTATCATGTCAAGCATTCTTTGACTGAATTTATTAGTTAAATGCAATATTGCTTATGGAGTCAAATAGTAGATATCTAACTTTGAGGTGTAGGTGGTAATGATGGTGACCTGTATAACTTAGTGAAAATGGAAAACTTATCCTTACGAAAATTGACACAAAAAGTACACCATTTGTTCACAATTATTCTGTGACTATTCATGTTAACATTATATACATAGTGGTAATAAAGAAATATGAACATAACCAAGGAGTAAATTAGGTTCGAAAATAAATGTTGTACATAGTTTAAATGTAATTTTGTTCAAAGTAGGATTTAGAAGTTGTTTGAATGGAGCAATCTGTTATCAAAAGGAGTAAGTTTGCAATGGATTGTTCATCATTTCACATAAATTTACATTAGGAGGTTGAAAAGATGGAGTTTGATACAGTTACAATAAGTAGATTAATAACAGCTATGACTCTGATTTTTCATATTGTTTTTGCTACTTTAGGTGTAGGTGTACCATTATTTATTTCATTAGCTGAGTTTATTGGCATTAGAAAGAAAGATAAACATTATGAATTATTAGCTAAACGATGGTCCAGAGGTTTTGTTATATCTGTAGCAATAGGGGTAGTTACAGGGACTGCTATCGCTTTACAGTTATCACTTGTTTGGCCAAACTTTATGCAGCTTGCAGGTAATGTGATTGCATTGCCACTATTTATGGAGGTTTTTGCGTTTTTCTTTGAAGCGATTTTCCTCGGTATTTACCTTTATACATGGGATCGCTTTAAAAGTAAATATACACACTGGTTAATATCCTTACCCGTTATTATTGGGGCTGGTATGTCAGCGGTCTTTATAAGTACAGTTAATTCGTTTATGAATTCACCTTCAGGCTTCACCATGGAGAACGGTGAATTTTCGGCAGTCAATCCATTAGAAGCAATGTTAAACCCATCCACTCCTACAAGAGTGTTTCATGTTTTAGGTGGCTCGTACTTAACAGTTGCTGCAATCTTAGCTGCTATTGCGGCATTTGCTCTATTAAGAAAAAAGGGAGCTGCAGAATATCATAAAAAAGCATTAAAAATGACTGTAATCTCCATGTTTGTTTTTTCCGTGCTAACAGCATTAGGTGGGGATTTATCAGCAAAATACCTCGCCAAACATCAGACGGAAAAATTAGCTGCCGCAGAATGGCACTTTGAAACAGAAGGAAAGGCTGATTTAGTACTTTTTGGCTGGCTAAATGAAGATAATGAAGTCGTTGGTGCCATTCGAGTTCCAGGATTTTTAAGCTTTTTAGCACATGGAGATTTTACAAGTGAGGTAATAGGACTAGAGGCAACACCTGAAGGCGAACGACCGCCATTGATTATTCATTACTTGTTTGATTTGATGGTTATGATCGGTTTCTTCCTATTAGCAGTTTCGTTTTTGTATCTGGTATTAAGCAGATTTAAACGCTGGGATGTCCACAATAAATTTATTCTATGGCTCCTTGCTCTTGGCGGCCCACTTGCGATGTTAGCAGTTGAGTTCGGTTGGCTTTTCGCGGAGCTTGGCAGACAGCCTTGGATTTTAAGAGGCTACATGACAGTCGAAGAGGCTGCGACTAAATCACCATATATTGTGCATATGTTCTTCTTATTTTTAGCATTATATGTGGTGCTTGGCACACTATTTATTCTTACCTTAAGAAAATTGTTTAAAGATAATCCAGTGGAGCTTGATTTGGAGAAGCACTACCCTGAACTTTCAAAGGGGGCTAAAAAATGAGCTATGAAATCATAGGGATTAGCGTATTATGGTTGTTTTTATATGGTTATCTAATTGTGGCATCAATTGATTTTGGTGCAGGCTTCTTTGCTTATTTTGCAAAGGTAACAAAACGTGATCACATCATAAACAAAATTATTTCGCGATATTTATCTCCGGTTTGGGAAGTAACCAATGTATTTCTAGTATTCTTTTTTGTTGGCATTGTCGGTTTTTTTCCATCATCAGCCTACTATTATGGATCTGCATTACTTGTTCCTGCAAGCTTCGCCATTATCTTAATAGCGATTCGAGGCTCGTTTTATGCGTTTGAAAATTATGGATCAAAGCAAAGTAATGTTTACATGTTTCTATATGGTGCTACAGGGTTATTTATCCCTGCATCTCTGTCGGTTGCTTTAACGATTTCTGAGGGCGGATTTATTTCTGAACATAACGGCCAAGTATCATTAAAGTATTTGGAGTTATTTACGAGCCCATTAGCTTGGAGTATTGTTGGGTTAGCGATAGTATCCGTCCTTTTCATAAGTGCAAGCTTTCTTACTTATTATGCTTCAAGAGCACATGATAAACCGGCTCTTCAGCTAGTGAGGAAATGGGCACTGTTTTGGGCTACACCAACCATTATTATGGCATTAACAACAATGATTGCTTTAAGTCAGAGGAACCAGCAAAATTTCGAAAATATGATAGATTTATGGTGGGTTTTTGGTTTATCCATGGCGTTTTTCTTAATTGCCATTAGTCTATTATATATTGGGAAATTTTATGGGATTGCCTTTATTGCCGTAATGATGCAATTTTTCTTGGCATTTTTCGGATATGGAATGGCTAAATTTCCATATTTACTTTTCCCGCAAATAAATATTGAAGATAGTGCTACGAATCCTTCTATGGCCATTGCACTTATCGCTGCATTTATAGGAGGACTGCTTTTATTAGTTCCGTCGCTTATTCTGCTTATGCGTCTATTCTTATTTGATGCAAATTATGCCAAGGGAAAGAAGTAATGAAAATACTAGATTAAAAAGGGCTGAATTGATTATGCAAAAGCTAAAGCAGACCATATGGCTATATAAAAAAAGCATCTTTATGTTAATGGGATTAACTTTACTACTTGGCATAGCAATTATTACACAGGCTTTTGCAATGACGAGTATTGTTGACGGGGTGTTTTTGAAGGATCAATCTTTTGAGAATATTGGACCATGGCTACTACTTTTATTATTGATATTACTAATGAGGTCTGGTTCGGATTATTTAAGTAAACATATCGGAGTATCAATAGCTAGTGATGTTAAGGGAAATATTCGTCGTGAATTATTAACAAAATATACGAAAAGCTCCCTGCACATTGCCGGACAAGGGCAGACAGGGAAAAAGGTTAGCATGCTGCTTGATGGTGTTGATGAAATGGACAGCTTTTATAGCCAGTTTATTCCACAAGTGATGCAGAGTATTTTTGTGCCAATATTAATATTAATAGTAGTTTTAACACAGCATGTGAACTCTGGCCTAATATTAATCGTTTCGGCACCTTTTATTCCGATTTACATGATTATTATCGGTATTAAAACGCAAAAAAAGTCAGAAGAGAAGTTAGAAAAATTAGCTTCTTTTTCTGGCAAATTTCTTGATACATTAAAAGGGCTTGTTACGTTAAAGCTATTCGATCAAACGAATCGTCAAAAGGATGAATTAGAGAAAACAAGTTTAGGCTTTCGTGACACAACGCTTGATATTCTTAAAATTGCCTTTACACAATCCTTTGCACTTGAACTTATTTCGATGTTAAGTATCGGAATTGTTGCACTGGAACTGGCTATCCAAATGATTATTTATCAAAACTTATCCTTCTTTACTGCCTTTTTAATTCTAATTTTAGTTCCGGAGTTTTTTACTTCATTAAAAGAACTAGGATTAACCTTTCATAATGGCAGGGCAAGTATGGGAGCTACAAAAAAAGTATTGGAAGAATTTGAAGAACAAGATAGTTTGATAGTATGGGGAACCCAAGAAATACCTGAGCAGGATACTCCACCAACAGTAATGCTTGATCAGGTAGGGTATACCTATCCTGATGATGGCTTTCAATTACAGCCTGTGACTGCTACATTTCTACCAAAACAAAAAATTGCGATAGTTGGTGCAAGTGGCACAGGTAAATCTACGTTGCTTCATTTATTGGCAGGAATGATAACGCCAGACCACGGGTCAGTTAAACTCAATAATATGGAGCTCACTGCCTTTACGGAAGCTTCTTGGTTAAAGCAGATTTCATATATTTCACAACACCCTTATATTTTTTCTGGTACGATACTTGAAAATATTTCAATGGGGATGTCAGAAGCGGTTGATGAAAAGGCTGTATATGAAGCTGCAAAACTAGCAGGGCTTTTACCGCTAATTACTTCCTTAGAAAAGGGATTACAAACAAGCATAGGCGAAGCTGGCAGGGGACTTTCAAGTGGAGAGAAGCAGCGCGTATCCATTGCTCGAGCCTTTCTTAAAAAACCAAATATTGTTTTACTTGATGAGCCAACACGAGGACTTGATCTAGCTACGGAAGGTATTTTGCAGCAATCGATTGAAAAACTAAGTGAAATGGCAACCGTTATAACGGTTGCACACCGTTTGCACACCATTCAAAATGCAGATCAAATTCTTTATTTGGAAAATGGGCAATTACAAGCAATCGGTACACATGCATACTTGCTTGACAATGTACCTGCCTATCAAAAAGTTGTTACTATTCAAAAAGGGGGGGCAAAATAATGAAATCTTTGGTAAAAGTGATTAAGTTAATGTTAATCGAGAAAAAAGATATCGTGATTGCAGTTGTTTGTGGCTTCATTGCTGGTATAAGCAGTGTTGGCCTTTTTGCTGCAAGTGGTTATCTTATTTCTAAATCTGCCTTAATCCCTCCCTTTTATACATTAATTATTTTAACATCGGCTGTGAAATTGCTTGGTCTTGTGAAAGCAGGGGCAAAATATGGAGAACGTCTTTATTCCCATAGAGCAACTTTTACGATTTTAAGTAATTTACGAGTAGCATTCTTTGAAAAATTAACACCACTAGTTCCAAATGTATTCTATAAATATCGCAGTGGTGATTTATTGGCACGTGTTGTTGGGGATGTTGAGAGCCTGCAAAATTTCTTTTTGAGAGTCTTTTACCCACCAATCGTGTTATTACTAGTTTTTATTAGCACCATTCTCTTTACAAGCTTCTATTCTGTACAGATTGCAGTTATATTAATAATCGGCTTTTTATTGACTACTATTATTATTCCAGCTCTATTCACGTTAAGACAGGTGAAAATTAACGGAAAAGTTAGGCAAGAAAGAGGTCATTTATCAACATATATAACAGAAATGATGTTTGGATTTCGCGATTTAAAGCTGTTTCAACAACTGCAGAAAAAACAATATCATCTATTAAGTCAATCGGAAGCTTATGTTAATCAACAAAAGACTGAAAATATAAATAAAATTTCCAGTCAATCGATTAATGGATTTATTACCTTTGTTGTTAGCTGGTTTGTGCTAGCAATTGGTGCATATTTAGTAACTACTGGAACATTAGAAGGGGTTTTTCTAGCAATGCTGGTCATGATTTCCTTAACAGTTTTTGAGCCAGCAGCTCCGATGGCAGTCTTTCCAGTCTATATGCAGGAAAGTCAGGACGCTACACAGCGTTTATACGATGTTATAGAAGATCCTGAAATTCAAAGAAGTGGTACACAACCATCTATTCATAAGCTAGCAGATCAAGCACCGGCACTTACGTTTAAAGACATCCAATTTACTTATCAAGGAGATTGGCGCACTATCATTACGAATCTATCATTAACCATTTCAGCTAAATCCAATGTCGCAATTGTTGGTGCGAGTGGTTCGGGAAAATCAACCTTGCTCCAAATCATTTTAAAGTTAATACAGGTTCAAAAAGGAACGGTTAACTGGGATGAACATGATACAGCTAGTATTGCTGACGAGGCAATCTGGGGAAAAACAAAGGTAGTATTACAGGAGAATCATTTCTTCTACGGTACAATCCGCGAAAATCTTCAATTAGCAGGTAATGACCTTACTGATGATGTGCTGAAGGATGCCTTATATAAGGTGAATCTTGAGCATTTTTCATTAGATCAGCCTGTATTAGAGAATGCTGAAAATCTGTCTGGTGGTGAAAGACAGCGTCTAGCAATTGCAAGAGCTTTCCTTAAAAAGGGCCATCTCTGGTTATTAGATGAACCAACCTCATCATTAGATGCACTGACAGAACAAACTATTTACCAAAATCTATTTAAAGCAGCCGAACAAGATACATTAATTCTAGTCAGTCACCGCTTACAAGGATTAGACAAAATGGATACAATTATTGTAATGGATCAAGGAAATATAATAGAATCTGGCTCTTATCAAGAGCTGATGTTTAAGGAAGGCTATTTTTATCAAATGAAAATGTTGGAGGAAAGTTTGCTGTAAAGAGATATCGATGAATTTTAATAATTACTTCATAGAATTCATCAGAGGCTTCCTTAACATAGGAAGCCTTTTTTATGCAAATATCACCCAAAGTTCCTTGCAGACAAATCCATAGTATTACTTCGAGAAATTTCAGATGTCGAAATTTGCGTTTTTTTTATGAGAAGCACTTCATAATTCCTTCTACCTAGACGATAGTAGTCATATAGTAATCTATTATAAAGAAATTAGGGGGAAATATGAAATTCAAACATCGTAAGAAAAGTATTGCAGCATCGCTTATTTCATTTGTTGTTCCTATTATCATCATTGCGTTAGTTGTTATTTCGTCAATTGGCTATACCTTTTCAAAACAAATCATCAAGCGACAACTTGATTATGCAATGAATACAAAAATAGAAGAAACTGCGCAAGGTATTACTACCATTTTGGAAAAGGAAAATGGTTTAGCCAACAGTTTGGCAAAAACAGTTGAAGTTAATTCTGATTTATTAAAGGATAAAGATTATAATGGTTTATTGCAAAATTACATTCCTATGTATAATGAAACTTTTGGGATGGGAATTTGGTTCGAGCCAAACGCAGTTAAAGGTAAAAAACAGTACGCGCCATATGCCTATAAGGATGGAGATAAGGTTACTGCTGATGATTCCTATACTACAGGTGACCTAGATATTTGGACAACAGAGTGGTATAAAGTTGGGTCTCAAGCAAACGGAGGATGGACAAAGGCATATGCTGATCCATCTACAAATGTTTCGATGGTAACAACTGCTTATCCATTTAAGAATCAAAATGGGAATTTAATGGGTGTCGTTACAGTGGATGTTGATATTAGCAGCATTCAGAAGTTAATTACGGAAGCAAACATTGATTACGACGGGAAAGCCATGTTGGTACAGAGTGATGGGGTTCTTCTTGGCGGTGTAGATGAAAACCGTTTAACAAAGGAAAGCATTCTGGATGATAAAAACTCTTCCTTGGTTACTGCTTCTAAATATATGCTAGCAAATAAGACAGGGAAAACAGAATATACTGCAGATAATGAAAAGTATTTTTACTACTTTTCAACTATTCCTAATACGGACTGGAAGATAGGAATAAGTGTAAGTGAAAGCAAGCTATTTGATAGCCTAAATGACTTGCTGAGAATTTTTGTTCTTTCTGGACTTGTTTCGATTGTTTTGGTTACAATAGCGATTGTTATTTATTCAAACCGGATGGGGAAAACAGCGAAGAAATATAGTAATATAGCAGAAGTTGTGGCAGATGGCGGTTTAGTGAACGAATTTGCAGAGAAAGATCTGACAAGAAAAGATGAGCTTGGAGATATCGGAAGATCACTGTTTAATATGCAAAATAACTTAACAGATGTTATTAATAACTTCCAGACAAATGCTTTAAGTATTGATGATCATGCTCAAAACCTATCTTCGTTTTCTCAACAAATGAGTGCCACTTCGGAGAACGTTGCAACAGCGATTACAACTGTCGCGGAAGGCGCAACAGAGCAGCATCATAAAATCAAAAGTGTAAACTCTGGGCTAAATCAATTTGGCACAAGCTTAGATATGATGACACAATCAATTAATGACGTCGATTCTTCAACTAATTCTATTTTGAGTATGGCAAATGAAAGCAGTCAAGAAATGAATATGATGATGAGGGCTTTCGAGTCATTGAATACAACATTTATGGAATTGATAGAAAGAGTCAAATCTGTTGAATTAAACATCCGCAATGTTAATGAGATGACAGAGATTATTAACTCAATTGCGGAACAAACGAATCTGTTAGCATTAAATGCAGCAATTGAAGCAGCAAGGGTTGGTGATTCTGGTAAAGGTTTCGCTGTTGTTGCGAATGAGATAAGAAACTTGGCAGAAAAAAGCAGAGAGTCTTCTGATAAGATTGATTCCATTATTAATGGTGTTTCTAAAGATACTACGCAAATGGTTGAATCAGCAGAGGATGTTAACAAAGAACTTCTATCTCAAAGAGGACAGTTAGATACAACTATTCATTCTTTTGAAGAAATAATAAATGCTGTAGAAGATATTTCACCAAAAATTAAAGAAATTAAAGATTCTTCGCTAAAAATCCAACAAGAAAAAACGGCAATTATGGAAGAATTGGATCATACAGGAGCTATAGCAGAAGATGTAGCTGCCTCAGCAGAGGAGATTTCAGCATCTGCTGAGGAAATGTCTGCTTCCATCCAAGAAGTCAGTGCATCAGCTGTCAGCTTAGGTGAGATGACCTATGAAATGAAATCTAAAATTAACTTCTTTAAATTAAAGAAAAAAGAAGACTAGTATATTCTTTTGAAAGAGGCACGGATTTTATGTCCGCGCCTCTTTATTATTAAAGGCTCTAGTGACTTATTATATTAATACCTGTTAACAAATCATTTATAACAGGATTAGTAATAGTGATTGGGTATGAAAGCTAGTGCATTTGCGTTTATCTCAAGAAATAAAAATATGTCAACGATTACAATTTAATGATTTTTTTGTGATGAAATCTAGTAATTGGATAAAACCTGTTACAATATGGAGGTTATCAGGAAAGGAAGTGAAGAGAGTGAAAAAGTATATTTGTATGCTGCTAACATGCTTAATTATCAGTTCTAGTTTAGTTGTAGGTACTGGGATGTTAACACCATCTGTTGCTGAAGCAGCAAGCTCGGTAACATACACGGTAACGGCAGATACATTGAACGTAAGAAGCGGTTCAAGTACAAAGTCTAAAGTGATTGGTTCTGTTAAAAAGGGAACAAAGCTGTCAGTTCAAAAGAAGGAATCTAATGGCTGGTATAAGATTACATTCAAAGGAAAAACAGGCTATGTCAGCGGATCATATGTGAAAGCGACTACATCTGCGCCAAAGACTACATACACGGTGACGGCAGATACTCTGAACGTAAGAAGCGGTTCAAGTACAAAGTCTAAAGTGATTGGTTCTGTTAAAAAGGGAACAAAGCTGTCAGTTCAAAAGAAGGAATCTAATGGCTGGTATAAAATCGATTTTAAAGGAAAAACGGGCTATGTCAGCGGTACATATGTAAAAGCAACTTCATCATCTAATAGTTCTTCGAAGCAATCGATTGTCGATACTGTTAATAATATGAAGACGCTTGGGAATGCCCAACAGCTGATTTTAGTTACATCAGCGAATTCTTCATCAAAAACAGCTACAATCCGAACATTTGAGAAATCAAAGGGTAAGTGGAAGCAAGTCAATTCTATGACAGGTGTGCTTGGCAAAAAGGGGATGACTGACAAAATGTCAGAAGGCTCACAAGCATCGCCGACAGGAAAATATACGATTGGTACTGCGTTTGGCAGAGGTGCAAATCCAGGTACTAAATTACCATACCGTAAAATTACGAATGATGATGTATGGGTAGATGATCCAGCTTCTTCCTTATATAATACATGGCAAAAGGCTTCTAAAAACAATGGACGCTGGAAAAGTGCGGAAAAAATGAATATACCTGAGTACGATTTAGGGTTTGTTATTAATTACAATACGAAAAACCCGGTTGCGGGCAAAGGTAGTGCGATATTCTTCCATGTGGCAGGGAAATACGGCTATACTGCCGGCTGTACGGCCACGTCAAAATCAAATGTTACGACTGTTTTAAAATGGCTGAACCCAGACAAAAACCCTGTTATTATCCAGACACCAGACTCTGGTTTAGGGAAATACTAATTAAAGCAAGAACCTCACTCCTCTGAGTGGGGTTCTTTTTTAATAATAATAATGTGTGTTCGAAATACATAATAAAAGGTGTGCAAAGAATGCCCTTTGCACACCAATAAGGATTAATGGATATCTTTCTTTTTGAAATTACCGCCCTTAACTTCTGCTACATCGTAAACTGTAACAAAGGCGCCTTTATCAATTTCATAGATGATTTCTTTCATTTTGCTTTCTTCCAGCCTGTTAATGACACATGTTATTTCTTTAAATTGTTCGCTAGAATATGCTCCTTGCACAAGGCTGTATGTAGCACTTCTGCCAAGTCTGTCACGGATTGTCTCTACCATCAATTCTGGTTCACTTGTGATGATTTTAAAGGTTTTCGATCCACTTAAACCTTCTTCGACGATATGGATAACCTTTGAGGCGATAAAGTAGGCGATACCAGAGAGGATTGCTCCTTGGAGACCAAATACAAAGGAAACTATTACAAACACAAATACATTCAAGAATAATATAAGATCACTCGTACCAAAAGGCAGTTTTCGGGATAATAGGACGGCTAACATATCGATTCCATCAAGTGCTCCACCATTGCGGAGTGCAAGACCCATACCAAAACCGATTATAATACCGCCGACAACGGTAATAAGCAATGTATCTCCATGAATAATTGTATTAATATGATGCATTAGTACTGTACCTGCAGCTAATGAGGCTATACCGATTACCGAAAATATTGCAAAACTTTTACCGATTTGTTTATAGCCAAGAAATACAAAAGGCAAATTTAAAATTGCAATTAAAATACCTAGTGGAAGATTTGTTACTTCGGAGATAACGATGCTTATCCCCGTAACTCCTCCGTCAGATACATTGTTTGGAATTAATACTGCTTCAAGCCCGTAAGCTGTTATGAAGCCGCCAATAATTACTAACAAAATACGCGATAGAAACCTAACATTATTGGGCTTTTTTTTTGTCATCACACTCATTTCTCTTTCCTCGTTTCTATATACTCTTTTTAAAACCACTTTTAATACTACCATAACTAGCAATTGTTTTCACAATGAACAGTGTTAAGACATAATTTACACTGTTTTTTTTTTTTTACATGAACTTTCCCATAAATGGAAAGTATATATAAAAAGGTTCTCTCTTCTTAATCATTCATTTTAGTGATGATTCTCTTCCTATATTATTATCTGAAAGGGCTGTGTTTGATGCACGTTGCCATCACACTTCTTACTATTTTAGCCTCTCTTAAGTGGGGAGATTGGAAAAACTGGCGGAAATATCATGCCAGCATGTTTTTTATTTCAACTGGTGGCCTACTTTACGAGTATATTGTTAAGGAGGATACATTGTGGAAGTTTCATCCTGATTTCTTTTATGGTCATGACATGGTTGTCATTATTTATGCACTTATAACAATGCCCATCAGTGTTTTTTTGTTTCTTTCACATTTTCCTTCTAGTTGGTCTAAAAGGATTCCATATATAGTAATATGGTCAGTTGTATACATAATAGTTGAGTTGATCCTTTATATTACTGGGAGAATATCCTATCAAAACGGCTGGAAATTTGAGTATTCCTTTATATTTGACCTTGCCATGTTTTCTGTTATTGCGTTGCACCAGCAAAAACCGGGAAGAGCCTATCTTTTATCCATTATTATTATCACTTTACTCATTCATTTGTTTAATATCCCTTTTAAAATTTTAGGATGATGCCTAATAGAAATGGTATAATTAGTAAAAACAAATGAGGTGTTGATATTGGAAAAAATAATAATGAACAATGGTGACAGTAGTAAATTAATGCATTATTTCCTGCAATTATTATCGCATCTAACTGGTAAAAGAATAGGACGGATAGAAGAATTAAAGAATGAGCTTGCTGAAAGGCATGCTGTTCAGGATGATAAGCAAAAATGGTAATATCATTACGTTAATGCATTATTTAAATAGTTAGAAATGACCAAAACCTCAAACGAATAAATGTTTGAGGTTTTGGTCATTTTTATTTATCAGAAAAAGGATCGCCGATTAATGCTTTCAGTTCATCATTATTATGAAGGAAATCAGCTAAAGTATAGCTGTTTAAAACAGACAAAAATGCCATCAGTGCTTCATTTAATGCGTGCTTAAGCTTGCAGGATGGGGTAAGTATGCAATAATTCTTGCCTTCACTAAAACAGTTGACAATATGAAAATCCTCTTCTGTTGCTAAAACTACTTTTCCGATATTGATTTCAGTGGGGTTCATAGCGAGCTTTATACCGCCATTACGTCCTCTGATTGTTTCTATATAACCAAGCTTTCCAAGGTGATGAATTATTTTCATCAAGTGGTTTTTAGAAATATTATATGTATCGGCAATTTCTTTAATAGTACTTAATTGACCGGTCTTTTTTAATCCTAAATATACTAATACGCGTAAAGAATAATCCGTATAATTTGTTAATCTCATTAGAAAACCTCCATTGAAGCTATCTTTATTATAGCACCTAACTGTTTTAGATGTAATTGTGACAAATTTATGAAAGATGTATTTAATATATATCTTTTGTTAATAAGTTAAGTATAATAGAAACATGTAAAACAAATACATGTTTAAATTATGGGGGACGTAATCATGTTAAATGAAAAAACAATCGAAATTATTAAGAGTACTGTACCTGTACTAGAAGTACATGGAACAGCGATAACAACTCACTTTTACAAAACACTTTTTACTAATCATCCGGAGTTATTGAATATTTTCAATCATGCTAACCAAAGAGAAGGGAAGCAGCAAACAGCTCTAGCTAATACTGTTTATGCAGCAGCTCTTCATATTGATAAATTAGGTGCGATTATTCCAGTTGTTAAACAAATTGCTCAAAAACATCGTGCATTAGGTGTATTGCCAGAGCACTATCCAATTGTTGGTGAAACATTACTTAAGTCAATTAAGGAAGTATTAGGGGATGCGGCAACGGATGAAATTATCGGTGCATGGGCTGAAGCTTATGGCGTCATTGCAGATGCATTTATCGGAATCGAACAGGATATGTACCAAGAAGCAAAAGAGCAGACTGGCGGATGGGAAGGCTTCAGAAACTTTGTCGTTTCAAAAAAAGTGGCAGAAAGCGACAGTATAACTTCCTTCTATTTAGAGCCGGAAGATGGAAAGGCAATTGCTTCATTCTTACCAGGACAATATTTGACAGTCAGAGTTCACCCAGAGGGAGAAGAGTATTCTCATATACGCCATTACAGCTTATCTGATGCTGCAGGCAAATCATACTATCGAATAAGCGTTAAAAGAGAAGAACATGGGGTAGTTTCTAATTATTTGCACCAAGATGTGCAAACAGGTTCAATTTTAGAAATAAGTGCACCTGCTGGAGAATTTGTTCTTAATCAAAAAGAAACGCCAGTTGTTTTGATTAGCGGGGGTGTTGGTATTACCCCAATGATCAGCATGCTCAACACAATTGTTAAGGAACAGCCAGAGAGAGAAGTATTGTTTATTCATGGTGCTTTAAACAGCTCTGTGCATGGATTGAAGGTGGAACTGCAAGCGTTAGCTGAAAAGCACGCAAATATAAGAAGTTATGTGGCATACTCCGAACCAACGCAACAAGATATAGAAGAAAAGGCATTTGATAAGGAAGGGTTTATGGATTTAGAATGGCTGCAGTCTATAGTTGCAAGCAAGGATGCAGATTTCTATTTCTGCGGACCAACTGCATTTATGAAAATGATAAACTCTCATTTGAAAGAATTAGAAGTACCAGGTGACAATATTCATTTTGAATTTTTTGGCCCGGCAGGCAGTTTGGAATAGAAGGTATGAAAAGAAGCGGGCGGGCAATCGCCCGCTTCTGATCGTTTACAAACTCATATTCAGGTATTACAGGGGTTCACTTTCCACGGGGCGAGCTGCATCTCCGTTAACACCTGCACGGTGTTACCTGTCTCGCTAATCCCGTAGGAGTCTCATCCCTTTTGCTCCAATCACTATCCTTTTTTTAAGTTGGAAAATTTAATACCTGAAATCAGGGCGCCTCTTCATCCAAATCTAGGAACTACCTTATTTTCAATTACATATATTTTTGCCATTTGCTAATTCTGCAAATACCTCTGAATACTGTCCACCTATTACGGCAGATAGAATTTGTAGCCATAAAATTTAAAGGGCATGAAGTTAAATATACGAGAGCGAGTAAAGATTATAAAAAATCCAAAGCCAACTGGATAGATGAATACACTTTAGATAAGAGTATGTTGCTTGGAAAGTTCATCCACCTTTAACAATTATGATGCAACCGTCAGTTATTAAAAGCTGGCTTTAGAGCAGCAGCGTTTATAAAAGATACAATAAAGAAGTAGGGATTGTTTGAAGATCCTAAAACAATTTTAGAGCAGGAAAGAGAAATTCAGGAATATAAAAGTGCGGCAGGTAAATTCACTAAGAAAATGACCGAGCTTCTTTTAAGTGAAGGTCTTGATAACTTATTTGAACATATAGCGGAATCTTCAGAAAAGCCTATTTGGTCCCTATAGGATTTGATAAAGATGAAGTAATTGTTTGGAAAAAAGAAGGCAATGATGGGTTGAAACGAGTTGCTGGCAGAGCCCGTGAACAATTTTATCCATTTAATTCGAATATAGATAAAGAGGAAAATGATGAAGACCGAATATTGATTATTGATTCTTATCATAAAGAAAGTGCAGGTCTTATCGAACAATACAATATTATAAAAATACATATTTAAGGGAGGGCGTAAAGTAGCATGCGTCTTTTTGCAATGTCTAAATTTTCTCTTGTCAAAAGAGTGCTTTTATCATTGGATTTTATAGTGTAAAATTAAAAATCTATCAAAAAAACACCCTACAAACCTTGATGGGACAAGGTTTGCGAAAAAAACGTCTGTTTTTTTAAAAAAACTTTCGAAAAAGTGTTGACGTTAAGTCCTAAAGGGTTATATAATACTACTTGTCGCTGATACAACAAACGAAACAAACGCTGAATCAGCAAAGGGAAAATTAAAGTAAAGGCCCATTGGTCAAGCGGTTAAGACACCGCCCTTTCACGGCGGTAACACGGGTTCGAATCCCGTATGGGTCACCAATATATCGGAGGATTAGCTCAGCTGGGAGAGCATCTGCCTTACAAGCAGAGGGTCGGCGGTTCGATCCCGTCATCCTCCACCATATATGCCGATGTAGCTCAATTGGTAGAGCAACTGACTTGTAATCAGTAGGTTGGGGGTTCAAGTCCTCTCGTCGGCACCATCTTTCTAAAAGATGAGTCATTAGCTCAGTTGGTAGAGCATCTGACTTTTAATCAGAGGGTCGCAGGTTCGAATCCTGCATGACTCACCATAATGCGGGTGTGGCGGAATTGGCAGACGCACTAGACTTAGGATCTAGCGCCGCAAGGCGTGGGGGTTCGACTCCCTTCACCCGCACCATTTAAAATTTAATACGCGGAAGTAGTTCAGTGGTAGAACATCACCTTGCCAAGGTGGGGGTCGCGGGTTCGAACCCCGTCTTCCGCTCCAGAATTACTACTAAAGATAAAAATGCGCCCGTAGCTCAATTGGATAGAGCGTCTGACTACGGATCAGAAGGTTATGGGTTCGACTCCTTTCGGGCGCGCCATATGAACGGGAAGTAGCTCAGCTTGGTAGAGCACTTGGTTTGGGACCAAGGGGTCGCAGGTTCGAATCCTGTCTTCCCGACCATTAATCCCTTTAAACAATTGGGGCCTTAGCTCAGCTGGGAGAGCGCCTGCCTTGCACGCAGGAGGTCAGCGGTTCGATCCCGCTAGGCTCCACCAATTAATTCAATTAACTATATTAAAATAATGGCGGCGTAGCTCAGCTGGCTAGAGCGTACGGTTCATACCCGTGAGGTCGGGGGTTCGATCCCCTCTGCCGCTACCATATTATTTTAAACATGTCTGGACCTTTAGCTCAGTTGGTTAGAGCAGACGGCTCATAACCGTCCGGTCGTAGGTTCGAGTCCTACAAGGTCCACCATAGGAATGCGTTTCGAGGAGGAATACCCAAGTCCGGCTGAAGGGATCGGTCTTGAAAACCGACAGGCGGGTCAAACCGCGCAGGGGTTCGAATCCCCTTTCCTCCTCCATATAACTCAATATGAATATTATTATCGCGGGGTGGAGCAGTCTGGTAGCTCGTCGGGCTCATAACCCGAAGGTCGCAGGTTCAAATCCTGTCCCCGCAATCTGGTCCGGTAGTTCAGCTGGTTAGAATGCCTGCCTGTCACGCAGGAGGTCGCGGGTTCGAGTCCCGTCCGGACCGCCATTTTTCACAAAAAAAATAGCAGCATGTTTCATTTTATGTCGGAGGGGTAGCGAAGTGGCTAAACGCGGCGGACTGTAAATCCGCTCCTTCGGGTTCGGCGGTTCGAATCCGTCCCCCTCCACCATTATAATTTATAACCTTGGCGGTTGTGGCGAAGTGGTTAACGCATCGGATTGTGGCTCCGACATTCGTGGGTTCGATTCCCATCAGTCGCCCCATATTTTTTCATTGGGCTATAGCCAAGCGGTAAGGCAACGGACTTTGACTCCGTCACTCGTTGGTTCGAATCCAGCTAGCCCAGTCATAGAGGGAATACTGGTAATAATCATAATCCCTCTCTAAATAATGCGGGTGTAGTTTAATGGTAAAACCTCAGCCTTCCAAGCTGATGTCGTGAGTTCGATTCTCATCACCCGCTCCAAAATAATATGGGCCTATAGCTCAGCTGGTTAGAGCGCACGCCTGATAAGCGTGAGGTCGATGGTTCGAGTCCATTTAGGCCCACCATATTATTGTTCCGCAGTAGCTCAGTGGTAGAGCACTCGGCTGTTAACCGAGCGGTCGTAGGTTCGAATCCTACCTGCGGAGCCATAATTACTTAAGTAATACATAATTTTAAAAAAATCATGCGCCTTTAGCTCAGCAGGATAGAGCATACGCCTTCTAAGCGTACGGTCAGAGGTTCGAATCCTCTAAGGCGCGTACTTAAATAAGCCCTCTCTTTTATTATATAAAGGAGAGGGCTTATTTTTTTATTTTAATATAATATTATCGACGGTACGGGGAAATGTATTCGTTGCCTTTAATTTAATCGAAAGTAGCAGCAAAACTTCATTTAAAATCCGAATAACTTAAGAGTGACTGTATGACTACAACGGAAACTTAATTGCCATCAAAGTCCCTTTCAGCAACATAAACAAAATGATTTAGACTAGTTATTTATTTTCCTCTTTTTATTGCAAAAGCTAATAAAATACAAGAATTCAGGTGAAAAAAGAAGCTAGCATTAACTTATGCTATTAAATTTAGCTTAATTGGTTCAATATGGTTAAATTTGAATGAAAATCGAATTTTAACTATCTTTACATGCATTAACTTAAAGGAGTATGATTGCTAACATAATATTGCTTCTTATATCGCTGAATCTATTTTAGAGCGGGGGACCCATCCGCGGTATTTATACCGCACGGGGTGAATCCTTCTTAGTAAGGTAGGGCTACTCTTTTGGCCCGAATCCGACAGCTAACCTCGTAAGCGTGAAGAGAGAGGATGTGTAACTGGTGATCGAAAAAATCAACTCGACCACGGGGTAATCCTCCGCGGTCTTTTTCTGTTAACTAAAATACAAAATATCTTATATCGCTGAATCCACTGGAGCGGGGGACCCATTTAATATGTGAGAATCCTCACTGGGGTGAATCCTTTTACAAGGTAGGGCTACTTCTTGGCCCGAATCCGACAGCTAACTTCGTAAGCGTTAAGACAGAAGGTATTACCTTGGAATTTTCCCCCTTGTGTAATACAGGGGGTTTTTTGTGTAAAAATACTGGTAAATTTTAACAAATAAAGGAGAAATGTATGGAAGACTTGCTTATGCTATTTATCATCGGAATAAGTATAACCTCGATGTATGGACTGATTAAATGGTCTGATAGGAAAACAGCTGGAGAAGGGCAGGAGGAACAAAAATGATGCTGTTTATCTGGGTTCTTGCATTTGGAGTGGTAAGTTATTTGCTTTATGCCTTATTAAACCCTGAGAAATTTTAAGCTGACTGGAGGGAAATTAAATTGTTTTTGACAATATTATCTATCATTCTCACATTGCTGCTCATAGTTGGACTGGTAATACCGTTGGGAAACTATATGGCAGTCGTTTTCAGTGACAATAAAACTAAGCTAGATAAGCTATTCTATCCGATTGAAAGGTGGATATATAAGCTTGGGGGGATAAGGAACAATAACCAAAGTTGGAAGCAGTATGCGTTCTCAATGCTTGCGGCAAATGCCTTTATGATTCTGTTAGTCTATTTGATCTTTCGAATTCAGGGCCATCTGCCGTTAAATCCAGGGCATATTGCGGGAATGAGCCCAGATCTAGCCTTTAATACGGCAATCAGCTTTATGACAAACACGAATTTACAGCATTATAGCGGTGAGTCTGGACTTTCGTTGCTGTCCCAGTTGATAGCCATTGTTTACATGATGTTTGTCGCACCGGCTACTGCGCTGGCTGTTGCGATTGCGTTCATAAAGGGACTCGCTGGAAAAAAAATCGGCAACTTCTTTATTGATTTTACAAAAAGCATTACAAGAATCTTGCTGCCTATTGCTTTTGTGACTAGTTTTCTCTTCATTGCACTTGGTGTTCCGCAAACATTGGAAACAACGATGGAAGCAACTACGCTAGAAGGGGATGTGCAAGTAATTGCAACAGGACCGATTGGATCCTTTCTTTCCATTAAGGAGCTTGGAAACAACGGTGGTGGCTTTGTTGGTGTTAATTCTGCTCACCCATTCGAAAATCCAAATGCAATCAGTAATATCCTGCAGATTATCTTAATGTTTTTATTGCCAGCATCCATTCCAATTACTTACGGAAAGCTAGTTGGAAATAAAAAACAAGGAAAAGTACTATTAATTTCAATGGCGATGATTTTTCTTGTGTTCCTCAGCACTTCTTTGTATCAAGAATATCAGGGGAACCCAGCGATCACAGCACTTGGCATATCTGCTGACAACGGCAGTATGGAAGGAAAGGAAGTCAGATTAGGAATTGCGCAGTCTGTTTTATATGCGATAACAACAACTGCAACTGAGACAGGTGCTGTTAATACGATGCATGATACATTAACGCCGATATCTGGCATGCTGTCGCTTGCCAATATGCTGTTAAATACAGTGTTTGGCGGTGTCGGCTCTGGGTTTATCAATATTATGATGTATGTATTAATCGCTGTATTTATTTCCGGGCTGATGGTAGGCAGAACACCTGAATTTCTCGGCAAAAAAATCGAAGGTAAAGAAATGAAGCTGATTGCGATAACAATGTTGATTTCACCGTGTCTTATATTATTGGGAAGTGCGCTTGCGTTATTTACTCCATTAGGGAGTGATGGGATATCTAATTCAGGCTTTCACGGATTGACACAAGTACTGTACGAATTTACTTCGTCTGTTAATAATAATGGCTCAGGCTTTGAAGGGCTCGGTGATGCAACGCCATTTTGGAATATTTCAACAGGAATTGCGATGTTTATTGGCAGATACTTCCCCCTTATCACAATGCTTGGAGTCGCTGGAAGTCTTGCAGCAAAAAATATAGTACCAGAAACAGCAGGAACATTTAAAACAGACACATCTCTTTTCGGAGGGTTATTTATCGGAACAGTGTTCATTGTTGGAGCGTTGACGTTTTTCCCAGTATTAGTTTTAGGGCCAATTGCAGAATTTTTAACATGGTGATGGAGGGTAGCTATGAATACTCAGGAGGAACGGCAAAGTCAGAAAGGAAGTACGTTAATGAATAATGATATTATCATTCAGGCGGTGAAGGATTCATTTATTAAGCTGAATCCAACATTAATGGTGAAGAATCCAATTATGTTTATTGTAGAATTAGGCTTTATTCTCACAGTAGTTTTAGCGATTTTTCCTGACGTAATCGTCGCTAATGGAACGGATCGGGGCTTTAATATTGCTGTGTCTATCATTCTATTGTTTACTATTTTGTTTGCAAACTTTGCAGAGGCGATTGCAGAAGGACGCGGAAAGGCCCAAGCAAGCACGCTTAAACAATCGAAAACAGATATGTTCGCAAACCTAATAAACGAGGGCCGCATTAGTCATGTACCGTCCTCTCAGCTGAAAAAAGGTGATATTGTCTTAGTTAAGCAGGGAGAAACGATACCAGGTGACGGCGAAGTAATTCAAGGATTGGCATCTGTCGATGAATCTGCAATCACAGGTGAATCAGCACCTGTTTTAAAGGAAGCTGGCGGCGATTTTAATTCTGTAACTGGCGGAACAATTGTTGTCAGTGATGAGATAAAGGTGAAAATAACAAGCAATCCAGGTGAATCCTTTTTGGATAGAATGATTTCGTTAGTAGAAGGAGCAAAGCGGCAAAAAACACCGAATGAAATTGCTTTGAATACTGTTTTGATTAGCTTAACACTTATTTTTCTGTTTGTTGTCATCACACTGCCGTTCTTTACAAGCTATCTTGGCTTTCAACTTTCAGTGCCAGTATTAATTGCTCTCCTTGTCTGTTTAATTCCGACAACAATTGGCGGACTCCTTTCTGCCATTGGGATCGCAGGGATGGATCGGGTGACTAAATTCAATGTCTTGGCGATGTCGGGTAAAGCAGTTGAGGCTGCTGGTGATATTAATACGATTATTTTAGATAAAACAGGTACGATAACATTTGGGAATCGGATGGCAAGTGAATTTATCAAGACAGGCGAGATTGATAAAGATAACTTTTATAAATGGGTTGCAGCAAGCTCATTAAAGGATGAAACACCTGAAGGCAGATCTGTTTTGGAGCTATTAAAAAAAGAGACCTATCACTATGATGATACACTGGCAGCTGGAGCGGAGATAGTTGAATTCAAAGCGGAAACAAGAATGAGTGGATTGAATTTGCAGGATGGAAGGTTTGTTAGAAAAGGGGCAGTAGATGCCATTAAGCAATGGGTTTTGTCTAAGGGAGGTATAGTACCTGCTGATTTGAATAATAAAGCAAAGATAATTGCACAAGCAGGTGGAACTCCTTTAGCTGTAGCAATTGACAGCCAAATAGTTGGGCTCATTTATTTAAAGGATACGGTGAAACCAGGCATGAGAGAAAGATTTGAAGAGCTGCGGAGAATGGGCATAAAATCAATCATGTGCACTGGCGACAATCCTTTGACAGCAGCTACAATTGCAAAGGAAGCAGGGGTTGATGAGTTTATTGCTGAATGTAAGCCAGAGGATAAAATTGCAGTTATTAAACAGGAGCAAGCAAAAGGAAAATTGGTTGCAATGACAGGTGATGGTACCAATGATGCGCCAGCTTTAGCACAGGCTGATGTTGGATTGGCCATGAATAGTGGTACAACAGCAGCAAAAGAGGCTGCCAATATGGTTGATTTAGATTCTAATCCAACTAAACTCATTGAAGTAGTTAGCATTGGGAAACAGCTGCTTATGACAAGGGGAGCTTTAACAACCTTTAGCATTGCTAATGATATTGCCAAGTATTTTGCCATAGTGCCTGCCATGTTTATGGTGGCAATACCAGAGGTCAGCAGATTGAATATTATGGAGCTGCACTCACCGGTGTCGGCGATCTTGTCTGCATTAATTTTTAATGCGGTTATCATCCCGCTGCTCATTCCGCTGGCAATGAAGGGAATAGCTTATAAGCCAATGAGCTCTGATGCATTATTAAAGAAAAACCTGTTTTTATACGGTGCTGGAGGAGTTATCGTTCCGTTCATTGGCATTAAAGTAATTGACCTGCTTATAGCGACTGTATTATAGACTTTATTTGACTAAGGGAAGGGATGAAAATATGTTTGCAACCGTTGCAAGAACCAGCCTGCTGTTTATGCTTATTTGTGGATTGCTTTACCCGTTAGCTGTTACAGGTATTGCCTCTATTTTACTGCCACAGCAGGCTGATGGCAGTCTCATATATGGGGAGAATGGTGAAGTAATTGGCTCTAAGCTAATTGGTCAGTCATTTACTGATGAACGTTTATTTCATGGAAGAATCTCAAGCATTAATTACGATGCTTCAAGCTCTGGCACCAATAACTATGCTCCAACAAATGCAGAGATGATTGAGCGGACGAAGTTATCAATAGCAGAATGGCAGCAGGAAAATCCAAATCAATCATTGCAGGATTTGCCAATTGACCTTATCACAAACTCTGGTTCAGGGCTTGATCCACATATTACTCCAGAGGCAGCAAGGGCACAGATAACAAGAATCTCCACCAATACGAGTATATCAAAGCAGGAATTGTTGGAATTGATTGAGAGCCAAACAGAGAAAAAGGATTGGGGGCTGTTTGGGGAGCAAAAGGTAAATGTTCTGCAATTGAACATAGAATTAATGAAATTAATTTCCTAATATAAATTTGGTTTCCCGCTTGTACCTAAGCGGGAAACTTATAAATGACGGAGTTGAAATGCGTGTGAATATGGAACAACATCCATTTGCCAACAGGAGAACGCCTGAAGAAATCCTAGCAGAAATTAATAAGCAAAGCAGGGGGAAATTAAAGCTGTATATTGGCGCAGCACCCGGTGTCGGAAAGACATATAGAATGCTGCAGGATGCTAATGAATTGCATAATGAAGGAAAGGATATTGTCATTGGGCTGATTGAAACACATAACAGAATGGAAACAGGCAATCAGATTGGAAAGCTAGAAAGAATTCCGCTACTTGAAATAACGTATAAAAACAAGAAGTTTTTTGAAGTAAATGTGCCGGCAATCTTAGCAAGAAGGCCTGAAATAGTCATTATTGATGAGCTTGCCCATTCGAATATTTATGGATCAGTTAATCCGAAAAGATACATGGATGTTGAAGAAATAGTAGCTGCAGGGATTGACGTCTACACAGCTGTTAATATACAGCATTTAGAAAGTGTGCATGATATTGTTGAGAATTTCACTGGAGTAAAAGTAAAGGAAAGACTGCCAGACCTTTTTCTTGATAAAGCAGACGAAATTCAGCTTATTGATATCACTCCCATTGAATTGAGAAAGCGGCTGAAGGAAGGCAAGATATATGCAAACCATAAAATTAAGCAAAGCTTAAGTAATTTTTTTTCAGAAGCAAATCTTTATGCATTAAGAGAATTAGCGTTAAGAGAAGTAGCCGATGATGTCGATGAAAAAATTGAAGAAAATAATGCTCATCTTTATCAAGGGCCGATAGGACTTCATGAAAAGATATTAGTGTGCGTGCAGTACAGTGAAACAGCGGAGAAGCTGATAAGAAGAGGCTGGCGCATGGCTAACCGGCTTAAGGCAAAGCTGTATGTGCTCCATGTTACAGATGCTGATGTGCTGGAAATGCCGCAGTGGAAAAGAGAAAAGATCAAAGTCTGGGAAGAATTATCATTACAGTTTCATGCACAGTTTATTCTTCAGAAAAAAGAAAAGAAAAAGCCTGCCCAAATAATTGTTGAAACAGCCAAAAGTTACTTTATCACGCAAATATTATTAGGGCAATCAGCAAGAACAAGATGGGAGGAAATTAAAAGAGGCTCCATCGTTAATGATATTATGAGACAAACAACTAATATTGATATTCATATTGTGGCAGACAGTAAGCCAATCAGAAAGGAAAATAAACGATAATGAACGTAGCATTTTTTCTCATTCCAAAACACGAGGTTGCTTTCGTATTTCAACATTGGACAATGAGGCAGGTAATGGAAAAGATGGAATATCACCGCTACAGTGCCGTGCCAATCTTAAACAAGGAGGGACGCTACTTAGGCACTATAACGGAAGGTGACTTACTGTGGAAGATGAAGAATACTGGTAATCTTGATTTCCAACATACCAATGTGGTCAGCCTTCAAGACGTGCCGCTTCATTCTAAGTATGAAGCCATTTCCGTCAACAGTGAGATAGAAGAAATCGTTAGTACCCTGCTTGAACAAAACTTTGTCCCAGTTGTAGATGATTCAGGCGTGTTTATCGGAATTATTAGACGGAGAGAAGTGATTCAGTGGCTGTCAGAGCAAAACGGAAATGCGATGATACAAGAAGCTGATTAGGATGTCTAATCAGCTTCTTGTTACTTATCTTCCTTATTCTGTGGTAAACACCTGATTAATCCTTTCAATGGCCCAATCCAATTCTTCCACAGTTATAATCAGCGGCGGCGCAAACCGAATTACAGTATCGTGTGTTTCTTTGCAAAGTAAGCCAAGATTCTTTAACTTCTCACAATATGGCCGCGCTTCCACATGTAATTCCATGCCGATAAATAAGCCTCTGCCACGAAGTTCTTTAATTGCTGGGTGTTTGATTTCTTGCAGTTTGGCAAGGAAATAAGCGCCAAGCTCATGGGACCGTTCTGCAAGCTTTTCATCCTTAATGACTTTTAATGATGCAATGGAGACGGCACATGCAAGGGGGTTTCCGCCAAATGTGGATCCGTGTGATCCTGGATTGAATACACCGAGAATATCCTTGTTTGCGACAACACAAGAAATAGGAAATACGCCACCGCCAAGTGCTTTACCTAATATAAGCATGTCTGGCTCAATGTCTTCCCACTCATAGGCAAACATTTTTCCTGTTCTGCCAAGGCCAACTTGAATTTCATCAGCGATAAAAAGAACGTTATGCTGTTTGCATAGCTCAAATGCTGCTTTAATAAAGCCGGACGGCGGGAGGATTATACCTGCTTCCCCTTGAATCGGCTCGATTAAAAATGCCGCAGTATTTGGGGTAATCGCTCGTTCAAGACTGTCTAAATCTCCGTATGGAATAAGTGTAAAGCCAGGAAGCAATGGACCAAACCCACGCTGGTATTCAGTTTCAGTCGATAACGAAACGGCGGCCATCGTGCGGCCGTGAAAATTTCCTGTACATGCAATAATTTCTGCTGAATTAGCTTTGACGCCTTTCACATCATAGGCCCATCGCCTTGCCGCTTTAATAGCCGTTTCAACAGCCTCTGCACCAGTATTCATAGGCAGTGCCATATTCTTATTTGTTAAAGTACTAAGCTGTTCATACCATGGACCGAGCTGACTATGGTGGAACGCTCGAGAGGTTAGTGTCACTTTATCAGCCTGATTTTTTAAAGCCGCAATAATTTTCGGATGCCGATGTCCTTGGTTAACGGCAGAATAGGCACTAAGCATATCCATATATTTAGTGCCTTCTGGGTCCTCCACCCAAACCCCTTCCGCTTTTTCAATTACTATTGGCAGGGGATGATAATTGTTAGCTCCGTATTTCTCCGTTTGCCTTATAATCCTTTCTGACATAGACATAAGGATTCCTCCATTCATTAGGTGGTTTCTCAAACGTGTGTATATATCGTATGGTGTGTTGTTAAAGATAAAATAATTTAGTTATTTTTCCGCAATGTGGAAAGCATATCTACAATTTGGAAATCACTTTTATTGTCAAATAATTTCAGTATTAAGTCAATGGGTTATAATGCTTGTTACAGGTAATTTTTTAATAATTCTCAACATTTTAAAAATTATATTGCACAATGTTTACCTGTCTGCTACATTGATGGTGTGAAAAGGTTTTTTATGTCAAAAACAGAATGAAGGTCATTATGGTACAGTCTATCGATAGAGCATTAAGCATTATCAAGTTAATGGCGTCTGATAAAGGAGAATGGTGGTCCATTTCAGAAATCGCTGAAAGCTTGAGTCTTCCAGTAAGTACGGTCCATCGCTTATTAAATACACTCATCCAACATCGCCTCGTACTGCAAAGCCAACATACGAAGCAATATAAACTCGGAAGCTTATGGATGGAGATTGGCTTGAGGGAGCTTGAGAAAGCTGATTATAGAACGAAAGCACGAGAAGTTATGGAAGTACTAGCACTTCAAGTAGAGGAAAGTATCTATTTCAATATTCCAGACGGGAAGGAAGCTATCATAATCGAACGAGTGGACAGTCCAACAAATGTGCGAATTATTGACAAAATCGGCTTGCGAATTCCCCTTCACATCGGAGCGCCCAATAAGACCATTCTAGCTAATATGCCAGAAGAGACAATCGAGGCAAATGTGATGGAGCTGCTGCCAAAATCTAAAGAAAAACGAAGAGAATTATTTGACCATTTAACTCTTATTAAAGAACAAGGCTATGCTACTAGCTTCAGTGAAAGAACAGATGGCACAATATCTGTTGCAGCACCTGTCTTTAATTTTAATCATGATATTGTCGGGGCAATCAGTATTGGTGTCGTCCAATATCGTGTTAGTGAAGAACGTTTATCCTATTTGATTCATTGTATAAAGAAAGCGGCAGACGAAATTTCAACAGCAATAGGCAGAACCACATAATTTGCGGGTTCTGTCCATTTTTATATAGTGAATGGAAAGTAATTTCATCATACGGAAAAGAAAAGAGGCTATGTCATGGAGAAATGGAGTACAAAGGAGCAATTAGTTGACCTTTTATGTAATCTTGTCAAAATTCCTAGCATTACAGGCTCACAGGCAGAAAAGGAGCTGCCTGACTTTGTCATAAATCAGTTAACAAGCTTGAAGTATTTTCAAGAAAATCCAGAGTATCTGCGAAAAAATCCAACAGGTGACGGAACGTATTTTGTTACTGGTCTTGTGAAAAATCAACCGCAGACGAAAAAGACAGTCATACTTATCAGTCATTTTGATGTAGTTGATGTAGAGGATTATGGAAGATGGAAGGAATACGCATTTGAGCCGCAAAAAATTACAGAATCATTTCAGCAGCATAAGGAAGAGCTACCAAGCCAAGTCAAAAACGATATGGAAACTGGAAATTGGTTGTTTGGCAGGGGAACAATGGACATGAAATGTGGGCTTGCGCTCCATATGTCTATACTAGAAAAAGCATGCAATGGAGAGTTCGATGGAAATATTCTGCTAGTAACAGTTCCAGATGAGGAAGTGAATTCTGTCGGCATGAGAGCGGCTGTCCCTGTTTTAGTGGAAATTGCCCAGGAACATGACTTGGAATATGTGACGGTATTAAATAGTGAGCCGATGTTTATGCGATATCCTGGAGACCAAAATAAATATATTTATACGGGCTCAATTGGGAAATTGCTGCCAGGCTTTTTATGCTATGGAAAAGAAACGCATGTTGGGGAACCCTTTGCTGGCTTAAATGCAAATTATATGGTCTCCTTATTGACCGAGGCATTTGAGTTAAATACCGATTTATGCGAAATAGTAGAAGGAGAAGTTACGCCACCGCCAACTAATCTTATACAATATGGGATTAAAAAGGACTATTCTGTGCAAATTCCGCATCGGGCAGTAACGTTATTTAATTTATTTTTATTAGAGAAAAAAATGGATGATGTCGTATCCTTATTAAAAGAAACTGCTGAAAAAGCAGCAGCTAACATAGCTAGTTCCTATCAAAAACAAGCTTCTGCGTTTGCAAACTATACTCCTTTTGTGCCGCCTGACATGAAAGTTACTGTATTAACATTTGATGAACTGAGTCAGTATGCTGTGACAAAGTATGGAAAAGAAAGTGTGGAAAGTATCCATGCAAATATCCTGAAAAACAAAGGAACAATGGATGATAGAGAGGCCACAATTGAAATGGTCGATAAGCTAGCGATTTTATGTAAGGAGCTGGCACCAATGATGATCTTATTCTTTGCGCCGCCCTTTTATCCAGCGATAAGCTCCTATAAAGATCCATTAATCAATAATGTTGTGCAAGCCATTCAAAAATATGGATTAGCTTCACATGGAGTAGATTTTGAAAAAAGAAACTACTTTAATGGAATATCTGATTTAAGCTATGCTGGTTTGCAGTATCCTGCTGCATCCATGATATCACTTACCGCTAATATGCCGATGTGGGAGAGGGGATACTCTGTTCCTCTTAAGGAATTAGAAGCATTCAACGTACCTGTATTAAATATCGGACCTGTTGGTTTTGATGCCCACCAGTGGACAGAAAGATTGGATATTGACTATGCATTTGTCACATTAAAGGACCTTCTTTTCTTTAGCATTGCATCAATATTTGCAGCCAATCCTTCTGCATAACATCATATAATCTAGTTGTTTGCTTGGGCTTTTTCCACTTTGCGAACAATGGCCATAAATAACCTTACAAGCAAGAAGGAGAAAGCAATAGAAGTAAAGCTACAAAAAGAGTTCCAGCCTTTTTTATATTCAACAAGCTTCGTGTTTTTTTCAATAAAATGCTCCGCGACTGCTGATGGAATACTGAAAAGGAGGCACTTTATTAACACTCCTGGCAATTTGGAATCCTTTGTCGCTTGGTTGTAATAAACACATGTGACAGGGAAAATAAGGTAGCTGAAAAGTACACTAATATCAAACATCCTAAATATTCTTACAGGGTATTTTATATAGCCTTTTTTTACGGCAATATTATCTAATATGGAGGCAATATAGCTTTTGATCAAAAAGATAATTAACCATTCCTTTAGCGGCGGCTTTCTTATCATGTTTATAAATAAACCAATGCTTGCAAATAATAATAATCGTAAGAAGTTCAATTCATTCCGCTTAGACATTTTTTTCTCCTTTTGTTTTTCCTTAGCTTGTCCTTGTGGAATTTAAATATTTATCTTTAGATGATTTATTAACCGAGTAAATTAAATAAAAAACACCGAACAATCGTCAATGAGATTGTTCGGTGTTCATGTTGACTAAGAACCTTCTGGCAAGGCCTTTTAGCTTAGATTAAAGTATTAAAATTTCGTGTCTGTTGACTATTAAATATGTCTATCTCGTCCTGCCATCATTCCAAATATTGTAACAATCGCTGCGACAAAAATAAGGGTGATAAGAGGGATTGACCATACATGTGTCCAATCAAACAGGGAACCGATGAACAAAGGTCCTACTGCAGCAAGAATATAACCTGTTGATTGTGCCATTCCGGAAAGCTCTGCTGCTTGTTTCGCACTTTGTGAACGGAAACCAATTAAGCTTAGTGCTAATGGGAATATTCCGCCAAGAGCTAAACCAATTAAAATGATGCTGATTATTAAAATCGGGTAGTGGTCAGCACTTAACAATAACCCGCAATAGCCTAAAATCGCGCAAATGCCTAAACCTAAGGAAATCCAAGATTGGGACTTGAGACGGCTTGCCACAAATGGGATGAAAAAGCTGGCAGGTAAACCCACTAATTGCATAAAGGATAGCATCCATCCTGCAGTCTCGATACTCATTCCATAGCTATGCAAAATTTCCGGCAGCCATGAAATCGTCACATAAAATAAAAACGATTGAAAGCCCATAAAAATAGCAATTTGCCAAGCAATTGGAGAAGACCAAACTTTTGTCGGTGTAACTAGATTTGTATTTGTAACTTCAGCGCTATCATTCCGATTGTATTTCTGTAAATAAAACCAGACAATAATCGCGGCTACAGCGGGAATGCCCCACACCATTTGAGCACCTTGCCAGCCTAGACCGTTTCCTTCAGCTAGCGGAACACTAAGACCTGAAGCTAAGGAAGCGAAAATACCCATAGAAGTAGAATATACACTTGTCATTAGACCAAATTTTGTTGGGAATTTATCCTTAACAATTGCTGGCAGAAGGACATTGCCGATAGCTATACCAATTCCGATAAGTAGTGTCCCAGCGAAAAGGAAAAAGGTGTATGGAATGGATCTTGAACAAATGCCTGTTAATAATACAATAAGACCGAGAAGAAGGGCCTTTTCATTTGATAATCGGCCCGATATTTTCGGTACAAGAGGTGACATGACGGAAAATGTGATTAAGGGCAAGCTCATCAGTAACCCTGAACTCCAATGGGCAAGTCCAACGTCTTCCTGAATAAAGCCGACAAGAGGTCCTAAAGAAGTAATTGCCGGGCGAAGGTTGAAAGCGACAAGGACAATCCCTGCAATAAGTAAATAAATAGATATAGTTTTAGATTTGTTATACTCAGATGATTTTGATAAGTCCATTATATTGGTAACTCCTCTCTAATGTTGCAAACCTTATCCAGTATAACATAACAAAGCTAGTTTTTTTGTTTTAAAAATAGTAGCTAGATGATTAACTAGTTTATAATAGAAATTAATTTTATTGTTTTTTTGTTATATTGAAATATTCCTCACACAGAAACTAGTGTTGGTAGTAACAGGTAACTTGCATATGCCCCATTTAAATAAGAAATACAAGAATAATTCTCTGCTGTTTTGCCAGACTCGACCCTATTGACATTAATTTCATAGCTTGGTAATGTTAAAAAAATATTTCTTATCCAGAGAGGTGGAGGGACTGGCCCTATGAAGCCTCAGCAGCAGGTCTATGGACACTGTGCTAATTCCAGTGGGTGTTGACTCCCTGATAGATGAGAGCTTAGTTTATTTGTCAGCGACACACTCTAATTAGGGTGTGTTTTTTTCTGGATATTTTAAGGAGAGTTTGGATGGAAAACAACAAAGAACAATTTCAACGAAAGATGCAAACGAGACATTTAGTGATGCTGTCACTTGGAGGAGTTATTGGAACAGGACTATTCTTGAGTTCAGGCTATACGATACAGCAGGCTGGCCCAATAGGCACCATTCTTGCTTATCTTATTGGAGCACTCGTCGTTTATTTAGTAATGCTGTGCTTAGGAGAGCTGGCTGTACATATGCCGGAAACAGGAGCTTTTCACAGCTACGCAGCTAAATACATCAATCCAGCCACAGGCTATACAGTTGCATGGCTGTATTGGTTAACATGGACTGTTGCATTAGGATCGGAATTTACAGCGGCAGGACTTCTTATGCAAAGATGGTTTCCAACTGTTAATGTATGGATTTGGAGCTTAATATTCGCACTTTTAATATTGGTGTTGAACATTCTAACAGTGCGAATGTTCGCAGAATCTGAGTTTTGGTTTTCTTCTATTAAGGTAATAGCTATCGCACTTTTCATTATACTTGGCTTAGGAGCTGTTGTCGGGATTATTCCAATGACTCATACACAGTCAGCACCATTGCTAAGTAATTTCACAAGTGGTGGTCTTTTTCCAAATGGAGTTGTTACAGTGTTTATGACAATGCTGGCAGTTAACTTCGCTTTTTCGGGAACAGAGTTAATCGGAATAGCCGCAGGCGAAACAGCCAATCCAGAAAAAACAGTACCTAAAGCGATTCACACAACATTATGGCGTCTAGTTATCTTCTTTGTTGGTACGATCTTTATTTTGTCAGCACTATTGCCATCTTCTGAAGCTGGTGTACTAGAAAGCCCGTTTGTGGCTGTTTTTGAGCGAATTGGTATTCCTTATGCAGCAGATATTATGAACTTTGTGATTTTGACTGCTATTTTGTCAGCCGCGAACTCAGGACTCTATGCATCATCAAGAATGCTGTGGTCACTTGCAGATAAAAATACTATTTCTCCAAGATTTAAAAAGCTATCTAAAAATGGTGTTCCAGTGTATGCTGTCATATTCAGCATGCTTGGCGGAGGATTGGCCCTTTTATCAAGCATTATTGCACCAGGCACCGTTTATATCGTATTAGTGTCCATTTCTGGACTTGCTGTTGTTGCTGTATGGATGAGCATAAGTGCCTCCCAGTTTTTGTTCCGCAAGCAGTATTTAAAAGAAGGAAATTCAGTTGACGACCTTGTTTACCGGACACCGCTGTATCCTTTTGTACCAATTGCATCATTTGTACTCTGTCTTGTATCATGTATTGGCATAGCCTTTGATCCAACACAACGAATTGCATTATATTGTGGAATTCCGTTTATCGTATTCTGCTATATAAGCTTTTACATCACAAAGAAGCTTAAGAAGAAAGGGGAAGTCGACTATGTTCAGCAGCAATCCAATTAAGACGATTCTAACAGATTACCCTTTAATAATTTTAGATGGAGCGTTAGCGACTGAATTAGAATCGCATGGCTGTAATTTAGATGATCCACTTTGGTCGGCAAGTGTACTACTAGAGAATCCAGAGCTAATCTATCAGGTTCATACGGAATATTTTCAAGCAGGAGCAGATTGTGCCATCACCGCAAGTTATCAGGCTTCCATTGCAGGGTTTGCAAAAAGAGGGATGGATGAAACAGTGGCATTAGAGTTGATAAAAAAATCCGTTACTTTAGCAAGAAAAGCTAGGGATGATTATTGGCAGAAGCATAAACAGCCAACTAGACCGAAGCCGTTAGTTGCAGCATCAGTTGGACCGTATGGAGCCTACTTGGCAGATGGATCAGAGTATGTCGGCAATTACGGAGTATCAGATGAGGCATTGACAGATTTCCACCGCAGCAGAATGACGGCTTTAATAGAAGCAGGTGCTGACCTGCTAGCATTTGAAACAATTCCATCATTGCAGGAAGCAACAGTATTAGCGACTCTCCTGAAGGAATTTCCAGATACATATGCATGGCTGTCGTTTTCTTTAAAAACAGATTCAGAAATCAGTGACGGTACACTAATCAGAGATTGTGGCAGTCTGTTTGTCGAAAACGACCAAATTGCTGCAATTGGGTTAAACTGTGCTCCGGCAACAATTGTTACAGATACAATCAAGAATTTTAAAGACAGTACAAATAAACCAATCATTGTCTATCCGAATTCAGGCGAGACATATAATCCAGACACGAAAACATGGCATGGTGAGGAAGCCTGTTCCGGTTTGAACCATAAAGAATGGTTTCAAGCAGGAGCGAGTATTATTGGCGGATGCTGCCGAACATCTCCACGGGATATTGAAGAGATTGCTAGAGAATGGCGAAAATGAATGATGTAAATCGGAAGACCACTTATACTTGGAGTGGTCTTTTTTTGTACACTAAGGTGTTGTTCAACCTTCCTATTTGATAATAATTACTAACAACCTGAGATTTAAAATGGTAATAGATTTGTTTCAGCCTTTAGAGAAGTAGATAGCCACCAAGTATTTAATATCTGAACTATGTTTGATTTGTTAAAATCCGTAATTTTGTCTAATTTATGACACATGCAAATATACGACAACTTTCGACAAAAACCTGTCAATGAATTTGTTAACTTTTATTTAAATCGGTTTCAAATTAGATGCTAGTTTCTAGAGCGCGAGTAAAAGGAGGTATTTGTCATAAAGATAGCATATAGTTCTTTTTGGAAACAAAGTGTTTTAGGATCCCTAATTGTTTTGTGTATTACATTCTTTCTTCATGATTTCATTGTAGAAAATGCCCCATTAAATGTCTTTGTGGATTTCCTTATTTTTGTGGTAATATTCTTTATCCTGCACGCGATGTATTTTCTTATTGCCCGTACTAAGATGTCGTCTAAAAACTAAAAAGCATGTCCAGTTGTTAACAGTATGGTCATAACTGGACATGCTTTTTTACTAGACTTATTTTTTGTAAAAGAATAAATCTAGATAAATTAGCAAAAAAGGCAGCTATGTTATGATAGATATAACAATGATAAATATCCTTTTGTGTCAGAAAAGAGGAAGTAGATGAAATACTTAGACAAACGGTTAGCACAGGAAATTGTCAACCGAACAATGACAATCATTAACTGGAATATTAATGTAATGAATGAAAAAGGGATTATTATAGCCTCTGGAGATGAGCGGCGGGTTGATGCTGTTCATGAAGGCGCATTAAAGGTGATTGAAACGCAGGCTGGCTTTGAAATTGATAATACAGAAATTACACAGTTCCATGGCGTTAAAGCAGGCATTAATTTGCCAATCAAATCTTTCGACAAAGTGGTCGGAGTTATTGGGATTACAGGCGATCCAGCGGAAATCCGAAATTATGGAGAACTAGTGAAGATGGCGGCCGAGATGATTATCCAGCAAGCATTTTTAATGGAGGAAATGCAATGGGATGAACGACTTAAGGAGGAGCTTGTCACAAAGCTTCTGGATGGGAAGGAAAGCTTCGATTCACTTTTTTTTGACAGGGCCAAACGGCTTGGAATAGATGTGTCTATCCCAAGAGCGGCAGTAATTATTGCATCAAAAGATAAAGCGAGAGTGTTTAAATCGCTCCGTTCAAAGCTGTTAAAGGATGACCTTCATGTGGTTCACCAGCAATATATTATTCTATTAAAAAAGATAGATTTAAAAGACGGATTATGGAACGAGGCTGCTACAAAGCTTGAACTGGAGAAGTGGGCATATTACTTTCAAAACCATGCAGGAATACCAGTTAAATTTGCGCTAGGCTCGTATCATAGTGGCATGGATGGGCTAAGCGTTTCTTATAAGGAGGCTGTTCACGCTTTAAAGGTTGGTAAGAAGTTGTATCCAGATACAAGACTATATTTCTCAAAGGATAGTAAACTGCCGATTTTTCTTTCACAAGCGCAAGAGTTGGGATTAAGTGTCAGCATTGAATCATATGTTGAGTACTTCAAGAAACACGATAAAAAAGGGGAACTGCTTGAAACATTGCTTATGTATGTGGAGGAAAATGGCGATGTCAATAAAGTTGCAGGCAAGCTGTTTATTCATCGCAATACACTTAGGTACCGTTTGGAGAGAATTAATGAACTGACAGGCAAAGACCCGCGAAAATTGAAGGAATTAGTGGAGCTTTATCTGTCGGTCCTGCAAAACCAGCTTTCCTAACAAAATTGTGCAAATGCACAAAAAAGCTTGGTGCTGCCAAGCTTATTTTTTATGCTGTGTCCAAAGAAAAAATACAAGAAACCGCTTACAATGTAATTATAACAAACGAGGAGGAACTCTTATGGATGACATACAAGTAAGTGCGTTAGGAGCGATTGTTGCACTTGTCGTAGCGATCGTTTTAATACTGAAGAAGGTTTCTCCTGCTTATGGGATGATTGCCGGCGCCTTAGTCGGAGGAATTGTTGGAGGAGTCGATATAGTCAATACAGTGTCATTAATGATGGCTGGTGCGGAGGACATCATTCCTGCTGTTTTAAGAATTTTGGCTGCCGGTGTGCTTGCTGGTGTCCTGATTGAATCTGGAGCAGCTGCTGTGATTGCCGAAACAATCGTTAGGAAGCTAGGCGAAACGCGGGCACTTCTCGCTTTATCATTAGCGACAATGATTTTGACAACTGTTGGTGTATTTGTTGATGTTGCGGTCATAACAGTTGCACCTATTGCATTAGCCATTGCTAAAAAGGCAGGCATTTCAAAAATGGCTATACTACTGGCGATGATTGGCGGAGGAAAAGCAGGGAATATTATGTCACCAAACCCCAATGCGATTGCAGCATCAGATGCCTTTGATGTTCCGTTAACCTCGATTATGGCTGCAGGTATCATTCCAGCTGTCTTCGGACTAATCGTTACTTACATACTCGCGAAGAAACTCGTGAAAAAAGGTTCAGCAATTGAAGTAGAGGAAATAGAAACGCCTAATAGTCTGGAGCTTCCTTCCTTCTTAACAGCTATTATTGCACCTGTTGTAACGATACTATTATTATCATTACGACCGTTGTTTAATATTAGTATTGATCCAATGATTGCCTTGCCAGTTGGTGGTATTGTCGGGGCAATTGTAATGGGAAGAGGGAAAAAGATTAATGATTATGCTGTTTCGGGATTAGGTAAGATGACAGGTGTTGCCATCATGCTCCTTGGAACAGGGACATTAGCAGGTATTATTGCAAACTCTGGCCTAAAGGATGTGCTCATTGATGGTTTAAATCTCCTTGGACTGCCAGGCTTTGTACTTGCACCTGTCTCCGGTATCTTTATGTCAGCGGCAACAGCCTCAACAACAGCAGGAACAGCGGTTGCGAGCCAAGTGTTTAGCTCAACCATTTTAGATATGGGGGTGTCCGCACTTGCTGGGGCAGCAATGATTCACGCAGGAGCAACAGTGCTCGACCATCTCCCGCACGGCAGCTTTTTCCATTCAACAGGCGGAAGTGTCAATATGGAGATGAAGGAGCGTTTAAAGCTGATACCTTATGAAACGCTAGTTGGTTTCACATTAGCACTTATTTCGACGCTTATTTATGGAGTTTTTCACTTATTTGGCTAATAAATAGAGAGGAGCAAAAATAATGAAGATTGTCCTTGCACCAGATTCGTTTAAAGAAAGCTTGTCAGCATTACAGGTAGCAGAGTCGATAGAAAGAGGCTTCAAGCAGGTTCTTCCAAATGCTGAATATGTGAAGGTTCCAATGGCAGATGGTGGAGAAGGCACTGTGCAGTCTTTAGTTGATGCAACAGGCGGAAGAATCATCAAGAAAACAGTTACTGGACCATTGGGAGAAGCAGCAGAGGCGTTTTTTGGCATATTAGGGAATGAAAAATCAGCGGTAATTGAAATGGCCGCCGCCTCTGGCCTTCACTTAGTTGCAGCAACTAAAAGAAATCCACTACTTACAACAACAAGAGGCACAGGCGAATTGATTGCTGCTGCACTTGAATATAATGTCAATCATATAATTATCGGAATTGGCGGCAGTGCTACAAATGACGGCGGAGCTGGGATGGCGAAAGCGCTCGGTGTACGTTTTCTTAATTCAAACGGACAAGAAATAGCAGAAGGAGGCGGGGCTTTAAGCGATCTCGCTGCCATTGATTTATCCAGCTTAGATTCTAGATTAGCACATGTCAAAATAGAAGTAGCCTGCGATGTTGATAACCCGCTTATTGGTCCAAAAGGAGCTTCTGCCATCTTTGGACCACAAAAAGGGGCGACACCAGAAATCGTCAACCAACTGGATGAAAACCTTGCTCATTATGCGGAAATTATTGAAAAAGATCTCGGCGTGAAAATAGCAGATGTGCCTGGAGCCGGTGCCGCAGGCGGTCTTGGCGGAGGTTTGCTGGCATTTATGCAAGCTGAATTAAGTCGTGGGGTCGATATTGTTATGGAAGCGGCAAAGCTTTCCGACATCATTGCGGGAGCTGATTTAGTCATTACAGGCGAAGGTAAAATTGACGGACAGACCATCTTCGGAAAAACCCCAATCGGTGTTGCAAAAACAGCCAAGCAACACGGTGTGCCTGTGATCGGGATTGCTGGCAACGTCGCAAGCGATAGCGATGTTGTTCATGAGTACGGCATTGATGCCATATTCAGCATCGTTCCCGGGATAGTATCCTTACAGGAGGCATTTCTTCATGCAGACGAATTTGTCGCGAGAACAGCACGAAATATTGCGGCAGTTTGGCAGTTGAAAAAATGATAATAAATTGGTGCAAACCTTGTAAAGCATCAGTGAGCTTTCTTGTAATTGACAGAGTAGAAGAGTTAGTGGAGGCAGAGTGTAGACTAGGTACTTTAATGTTGAAGTGGAACACCGATTACTTAATGAGTAAAATTATATTGTAATTAAAAGTAAAAGCCTTGGAGCTTTTACTTTTTTAATTATGTGAGAAAAATATAAATCCACTAGAAATCAATTATTCCTTCTTATGAACAGATAGGATATTGAAACTTTTTAATGAATAATACGTAAATAATTATAAATGATAACGTAAATAGGTTAGGTTTAATACTAAAGAAGATAGTTATTAATCGGGATAAGAAAGAGCCAATTTACAAGGAGGTTCCTTATGAAACAACTTTATATAAAGCAAAAGGTATTCAGTTTAAGTGGAAAGTTTACAGTCAAGGATCAGCAGGAACAGGATATTTATTATGTAGAAGGAAGCTTTATGCAGATACCAAAGACCTTTTCCATTATGAATACAGCGAGACAAGAAGTTGCCCTTATTACGAAAAAGGTTTTCAGCTTTTTACCGAAGTTTTATGTTGAAGTCAATGGTCAAGAGGAATTAACGATAAGAAAGGAATTTTCGTTTTTTAAACCACGTTATACGATAGATGCAGCAGGTATTGATGTGCAGGGGAACTGGTGGGATATGGATTTTCAGGTTCTGCAGCATGGTGAAGTGATTGGTACAGTTAGCAAGGAGTGGTTCACTTGGGGTGACAGCTATAAGGTGCAAGTAGTCAAGGAAGACATGGAGGCAATTATTATTGCGTTGGTTGTTGCAATTGATTGTGTGAAGGCTGATGAAGCAGCGGCTTCTTCGGCGGCGACATGAAGGCGGGACATCGAAATATAAATCATGCATTATTGGCAGAAAACAAAAGGAAATATGCAGTAACTGCATAAGGTCTTACGTGAATATTCATGAAAGAAAAGTGAATTCGGCTGTCTGAATTCACTTTTTCATTTATAAGAAGTTATTAATGTTCCAGTCTCTTTTAAATTTAATGGAGAAGAGCACTATAAGAGTATGCACGAAAACAAAGTGAATTGGTGCGTAAAATGTAAATCATGCACATTAACCCAGCAATCTTAGGAAGAGTTCAACTGATTTAGTTAATTTATAATTAAAAATCATGAGAACCAACTCTATGGAAGTATGTATTAGGTAATCTGCTAGAAAACATTTGAAAAAATAAACACTGCTATTTGTTTTTTGGTATAGTATAGATAAGTATTGTTTAATAATGCAACAGAAGGTGATGTTAAGTGAAGGTTTTGGCGATTGCCCCTTATGAGGGGTTAAGAGAATTAATTATAGAAATAGGCCGTAATCAAGACATTGAAATACATGTGGAGGTTGGAGATTTAGAAAAAGGTGTGGAACTCGCCAGTAGTGCAGCAGAGCAGGGATACGATATTATTATTAGCCGAGGGGGGACTGCAGAACTTATTCAAAAGAAAGTCTCCATTCCTGTTATTGAAATTGAAGTTTCCGGATATGATATGCTCCGAGTGTTAACTCTTGTAAAAGACTATCCTGGTAAGGCTGCGATTGTTGGCTTTCCTCCCATATCGGAAGGTGCAGCAACTGTCTGTCAAATACTTGAAATTGATATTTCCCCCTTTGTTATTTCAAAGGAGGAAGAAGTTAAACCAACGTTAAAACAATTGCTTGAAAAGGGATATGAAGTCATTATAGGTGATGTAATTACCGTGAAGGAAGCTGAAAATCTTGGATTGAATGGGGTGTTAATTACTTCGGGAAAAGAAAGCATCCTTAAGGCCTTTCAAAATGCAAAAAAAATTCACAATTATTTTTCCATACTTAGAAAAAAATTATCGATTACCGAACAAATTCTTCAAGAAGAGAAAGATGGCATTGTAGTGTTTGACGAAACATTCAATAATGTCTATTCTAATTCCTGCTTTACTGAAAAGTTAAATACAACCTTTAATGCTTCCGTTAAAATCGAAGAGGCAGTGACAGAAGTTGGTTTAAAAGGTGAATATACCTCTTTAATTGAATACAGCAACGAGTTTTGGAAGGTAAAGGGGTCTATATTACAAGGGCTAGAAATATCACTAGTCTTGTTTCGATTACAAAGAGTGGAATCCGATAAAAAAAGGCTTTCTGAAGGTATAAACATCTCTTCACTCATGAATTCTAGCCCAATCAAATCTTCGTTTATAAAAAGTAACCAGATGAAAATGATAATAAAATCAGCTGAAAGATATAGTGAGAAGAAAGAATCGATCTGGATCAGCGGTGAAAAAGGAACAGGGAAGGAAAAATTAGCTCACTATATCCATTTTCGCAGTTCCAAACGCTCCTTTCCTCTTATGACAATAAATTGTTCGCTTTTAAATGCAGAACAGTGGAACCTGTTGTTAAGTGAAGAAGAAGGTCTGCTTTCCTCTAATGATAATGGAACAATTTTCCTCAAAAATATCGATGCAATTGCTTTATCTACTCAGAAGGAATTGGTTTCCTATTTTATAAAGAATAACCTAGAGGCGCGCGTTATCGCATCCTCAAGAGAGAATATTTTGAACATGATTGAAGGTGGTTCTTTCTTAAGTGACTTGTATTATCTGTTGGCGCAATTGACATTAAGTCTTCCGCAGTTATCAAAGCGAAAAGAAGATATTGATCATATCGCTCGTATTTTTATTAATGAAGCTAATACAAGGTATGGAAAGCAAATTGCCGGGATTCGCAATGAAGCTATGGAAGAGTTAGAGAATTATAACTGGCCGGGAAATATAACCCAATTGAAACAAGTTATAAATGAAACTGTACTGATAGCAAATGGACCTTTTATTGAAAAAGAAGATATGAATTATATTTTAAAAACAAAGTTAGAGGAAACGGAAATGGCTCAGCTGGATCTTAAAGGTACCTTAGAGGAAATAGAACAGAGAATCATCAGGCGAGTTTGGGTTGAAGAAGGTATGAATCAAACGAAAACGGCTGAAAGGCTAGGCATTAATAGAACCACTTTATGGAGAAAATTAAAAGAATTATAGATAAAAAACACCAAAATTGTTTCATTTTTAAACAGTTTTGGTGTTTTTTAATTTTTTATTTAGTTTGTTTATTGTAAAAATAAACATATTGATTTATAATTCAGCATGTAAGCGATTTTATTACTGTTTAAAAGTTAAACAATTCAATTAGAAGGGTGTAAGGATATGCAACTAAAAGGAATCATTCCAGCAATGTTGACACCATTAACAGTGGAACAAAAAGTCAACGAATCTGTTACAAGACAGTTAACAAACCATTTGCTTGATTCAGGTGTACATGGACTCTTCATTCTTGGGACAAACGGTGAATTTCACCTACTTAATACTGAGGAAAAAATAGGATTTGCTAAGACTGTCATAGAGGAAACAAAAGGAAGAGTGCCTGTAATCGTTGGTACTGGCGGTAATAGTACAGAGGAAACAATTGAGTTATCACAAAAAATGGAACAGTTGGGCGCGGATGCTTTATCCTTGATTACTCCGTTCTTTATCTCACCAACGCAAGAAGAAATGGCAGTTCATTTCACAAAGGTAGCTGAGAGTATTTCCTTGCCTGTTCTTTTATATAATATACCGGCTAGAACAGGAGTTAACCTTGAACCTGAAACCGTTGCACGACTGGCTAAAGTGCCAAATATTGTTGGAATCAAAGATAGCAGCGGTAGCTTTGACAACATCGAGAAATATATCAACGCAACAAAGGACGAAGATTTTTCCGTTTTTGCCGGTACAGATTCTTTAATTCTCCAAACCTTACAGGCTGGTGGAAAAGGAGCAGTTGCTGCGACAGCCAATATGGTTCCAGATGTTGTAGTTGCAATTTACGACAGCTGGTTAGCTGGAAATATAGAAGCGGCAGAGGAAAATCAGGTGAAATTAGAGCCTCTTCGTAACACCTTTAAACATGGTACCTTGCCTTCTGTATTAAAGAAAGCGGTAGAACTTTATAGTGTTCCAGTGGGACCGCCGAAAATGCCTGTCTCTGAGATTTCAGGAGATGCGCTAGAAATTGTCTCTAAAATGGTGGAAAAGTATAAACAACAAAAAGCTTCGATTACAAACTAATTAAAAATATAAAAATACAACATAACGGAATAGAAAGGTGGATGGAAATGCAAACGATTTATCAATTTCAAACTGCACAGAATATTGTAGCAGGACCAAACTCACTTCAGTTGCTTGGAGAAAAATTGAATCTACTAGGAGTTGAAGTGAAATCAGCATTGATCATCACTCAGCCTCCAATGATGGATTTAGGCTTTGTTGAACAGATAGTTAGTCAATTGGAGGCAAAGGGAGTTTCGGTTGATACTAATACAAATATTCTGCCAGAACCAACATTAGAGAATATTGAACAAGTATTTGAAGCAACAGCAAGTACGAATTATGATGTATTGATTGGAATTGGCGGGGGGAGTGTGCTTGATACAACGAAAATTCTCTCCGTGCTAAAAACAAACGATTCTTCGGTTGAGCAGCTTTTGGGAACGGACCTTGTCGTGAATCCAGGGGCTCCAACGATTTTAATTCCAACCACTTCTGGAACAGGTGCAGAGGTTACACCAAATGCGATCGTCACCCTGCCAGACCAAGAATTAAAGGTTGGTATTGTAAGTAAGCTTTTACTTCCAACCCTTGTTATCCTTGATCCTGTTCTCACATTAAAATTACCTAAGCCAATCACTGCTGCAACAGGAATGGACGCCTTTACTCATTCTTTAGAATCCTTTATTTCAACAAAGGCAAATCCAATCAGTGATATGTTTGCGTTAGAGTCAATCCGGTTAATTTCTTCCAGTATTGTGGAAGCGTTTCAAAATGGACAATCGATTGAGGCAAGAGAAAAAATGTTGGTAGGGTCTATGTATGGTGGAATGGCATTAACAAGTGCAGGAACAGCAGCCGTACATGCGCTGGCCTATCCTTTAGGCGGGAAATATAAAATTCCTCATGGTGTGGCAAATTCAATGCTCCTTCCACATGTCATGAAATACAATATGGATGCGATAGCAGACAGATTGGCTTTAGTTGCTGAACCTATGGGAATCAGTGCTCAAGGTCTATCGAATAGCCAATTGGCAGAAAAAGTTGTAGAAAAAATCGTTGAGTGGACAAATGTGTTGGAAATTCCTCAAGATCTTAAAAACTATGGTGTTAAAGAAGAAGAATTGCCGGAAATTTCTGTGTCAGCCTCACAAGTCACCCGCTTACTAAATAATAATCCGAAAAAATTAAGCATAGCAGATATTGAAGCGATTTATCGCGAACTGCTATAATACTTGACTATGAGAATATCAGTCATTTCGGATGATTTAACGGGAGCAAGTGATTGTGGAGGGCAGCTAGTTAGATTTGGTTTAAAGGTGTCCGTAGTGGTGCAGGAACATGATGAAAAAATTAACGACTGTGACGCAGTTATTTACAATACAGACAGCCGCTCTGTTACAGGGGAAGAGGCTTACGAAAGAGTAAAAAAGGTTTGTGATACGATAAAATCCGGGCCTGTTGACATGGTCTATAAAAAGATAGATTCGACCATGAGAGGGAATATTGGTGAGGAAATCAATGCCATCTATGATGCATTTTGCCCGGATTTTGTGATCATTGCCCCTGCCTTCCCGGTGAATGGGCGTAAAGTCATCAATGGGATTCATTATTTAAATTCCGTTAAGTTGGAGAATACCGAGGTGGCAAAAGATCCAAAAACACCTGTCACGGATTCCGAAATTAAAAGATTAATAGAGAATCAATCGAAGCGAAAGGTAGAGCATATTACATTCCAAGAGATTCATCAAGGATATGACACGATTGTGGAAAAATTGGTTTCCTTTAAGAACAATCAGGTCTCTTACATTACGGTTGATTCTGTTTTAGAGTCTGATTTAGAAAAGTTAGTGGAATTGATTCACAAGACGGATTTCTCCGTCGTTTGGGTGGGTTCTGCCGGTTTAATGAATTATTTACCGGAGAAATACGGAATGAAACAAATCCCAAAAGCACTTACTCTACCAATCCATCGTGAACCAGTTCTCTTGGTTGTTGGTAGTGTTAGTGAAACAGGGAGGTCTCAGCTGCAGCACCTTTTGAACAATTCAGATACTGTTGGACTGGAAATGAATTCGGCTAAAGTTTTGCAAGACGAAAATTTGAAGTCAATCGAACTAATGCGAATCCTGTCTGAGGCTAAAGAGGACATTTCACAAGGGAAAAATGTAGTGTTATACTCTTCGAATAATGTGAATGAAACCCGGAAAATTGGAGGGCAACTGGGATATGATGCTGTTAAAATCAGTAATATAATCTCAATGAGATTAGGTGAATTTGCGGCAGAAATGATCCGTAATCATGATTTAAAGTATCTATTTTTAACTGGAGGAGATACTGCTCAGCAAGTTTTCCTTCAATTAAATGCGAATGAATTTATTTTAATGGATGAGATAGAATCAGGTGTCCCGCTTGGCCGGGTATATACTGACAGAGAATTTTTCATTGTAACAAAAGCTGGAAACTTTGGCTCTAAAGAAGTCATGTTGAAAGCATTACATAAACTTCATGGGAGGGAATATGATGAAGCCGATAATAGGGATTACCATGGGCGACGCCGCAGGAGTGGGTTCTGAAATCATCGTGAAAGCCTTGGGCCATCCAACTGTTTATGAAATATGCAGACCAGTTGTGATTGGTGATGCTAAAATGATTAAAAGAGCCATTAGTATTACTCAAGCACCATTAACTGTTGCGGAGGTTGCATCTGTCACTGAAAGCAAATTTCAATTTGGCAGGATTGATTGTATCGATCTAAATTTACTACCTGCTGATCTACCATTTGGAGAGTTATCACCACAAGCGGGAGATGCAGCCTTTCAATATTTGAAGATGGCTGTTGAACTGGCGATGAATAAAGAGATTCAATCAATTTGTACCGCACCATTAAATAAAGAAGCCCTTCATAAGGGAGGACATCTATATCCGGGACATACCGAAATTCTTGCAGAATTAACAGAAACGGTGGATTATTCAATGATGTTATCTTCACCTAAATTAAAGGTCATCCATTTGACCACACATGTTGGCCTGATTAAAGCGGTTCAGTCTATTACACCAGAACGGACGTATAAAGTGGTGAAACTTGCCCACGAAACACTAACACGTGCGGGTTATATAAATCCAAGAATTGCAGTTTGCGGAATTAATCCACATGCGGGTGAAAATGGCTTGTTTGGAGAAGGAGAAGAGGAAGAAAAACTAGTTCCGGGAATTGAGCAGGCAATTGCTGAAGGAATAAATGTAAGCGGTCCACACCCTGCAGATACGGTGTTTTTCCGAGCGGTTCGTGGTGATTTTGATCTTGTTGTTGCCTGTTATCATGATCAAGGCCATGTGCCAATAAAGGTACTGGGTTTAGAAGAAGGTGTTAATATCACGGTTGGTTTAAATGGTGGTGTTATTCGTACTTCTGTAGACCATGGCACTGCATTTGATATTGCCGGAAAAAATATTGCTGATGAAAGAAGTATGCTTGCAGCCATCCAATCTGCTGCTGATTTGTCTCCAAAAGAAGTTTGCAATTAAGGATATGAAAAAGAAAGTTTTAAGGGAACTTAATGGGAAATTTCTTTGTGTATACTGAATTGATTGATTTGGGCTCATTTGGACATTTAGCACTTAGAAATAATTTTAAGTTCCCTAGAAAACACAGACCATTGGTATCGGGCGGTAATATCAAAATAGCTACACTAAAAATGTAACCCCTTACTAAGGTGGATTAAATGAATATAGAGAGCTTTTAAGATGATGATGGTTATCGACAGATTAGAATATATAGCATGATCACTAAATAGTAGTCGATATTGAATATAATGCAAAAAAAGGTGGACCAAAAATCATTAAAGGTTTAGCCTATATTTGTCTGCTTCACAATGGACGTAAAGTCTCAGTATTCAATAAAGCACTAATTAGGGCAGGCATTAAATTTAAAAAGATAAGGTGATTAGGGTGATTAGTATGAGTAATAATAAATTAGTAGTTAATGAGTCCATTCCAAACGGCAAATTATATCATAATGATTATACAAATATTGATTTTTCTTTAATTCCGTCTGGTCCTTTTCCAACTGCACATGCACCAACTATTATTAAGTTGGAAAATGGAGATTTATTATGTGCATGGTTTGCTGGTTCCTTTGAGGGGAGTCCTGATATTTCAATTGTATTATCAAAATTTAATCATGAAACTCAAGAGTGGAATGAACCGAAAATTATCTCGCGAGATGATACTCGTAGTGAGCAAAATCCATCATTTTTCCACGCACCAGATAAATCGGTCTGGTTAATATATACTTCTCAGGAAGGCCGACAACCAGATAAAGATAATATGCAGTTTACGTCGATTATCAAATATCAGAAAACCTATGACAATGGTGAGAATTGGACTGAACCAGAAGTATTATTTAGTCAGTCTGGTGTCTTTGCCAGACAAACAATTCAAGTATTAAGTAATGGTAGATGGATATTTAGCACATGGGTATGTGAAGATTCAAAATTAGGTCTTACAAACGATCCTACAGTATTTCAAGTATCAGATGATGAGGGACTAACGTGGAAAGAAGTACGCATGCCTGAAAGTAACGGCCGAGTACATGCCAATGTTATTGAATTAGAAGCTGGTCATTTAGTGGCATTTATGAGAAGTAGATTTGCGGATTATATTTATAGAAGTGAATCGGAGGATTATGGGGATTCTTGGACGGTACCTGAGCCAACAATCTTACCAAATAATAATTCAAGTATAAGTGCAATCAAACTAAACAATGATGCAATTGCAATTGCATACAATGCAAATTCTGCTAATAATCCTGAAAAAGGTAAAGTAGCATGGCCTGGATTAAGAAACCCGGTAGTAGTCTCAGTGTCTGAAGATGGCGGAAATACCTGGCCGATCGGTCGAATAATTGAATATGCAGAAGGTTACATTGGAGCAGAGAATAAAACAAATAATTCACAATTTGAATATCCTACAATCTATCAGGATGGAAAAGGGCTTTTACATTTAGTATACGCATATAAGAATAGACTATGTGTAAAATATAACAGTTTTTCAATTGAAGATATCTATGGTGAAAAACGTGAAAATGAAGGTGTATATAATCCTACATCTGGCGAAATAAATTAATCACATAATTATAATATTTATTAAAAACGGGCTTTAGTTTTATTCTTCTATTAAATAAAAGACATAGTATAGGATCAGTTCATAAAATGATTGGTGATTGGTCCTTTGGTTTCTTGTAAGCGTAAACATTATGATTATCGTATTAATTACAGCAAGGCCTTTGGCATGTACAAGCCTTGGAGACAGACACCGCGGCCAATTCGTAACGCTAGCATCAGTGTGCTGCGTCCTTAGAGTGGCCTAGCGCAATTACTTACATATCATCCTACATGCATATCTAACCCAATTTTAGGCAACGTTGCATGAAATGGAATTGCAGTACCCAATTGTATTTGCACTGTCTTTAGGATGGTGGCTAAGTGTTTTAAAATGTTCTCTGGATGGAATGAGTGTGTGGTATTTATGGAATTTAGAAGTAGACCAATAACTATCCATACTTGATGCAGTCTTTTGATGGAATAATTCAACAGGCTTATGCTGCTCATCCCCTTAAAAGGTGAGAAATATATTCGTTCACTTCACCTAGCAGAATGTGGTGCGAAGAATGGAGAGTAGAATTAATAACCCAACAGCTGCTCAGGTTCACTAAGACCTTGATAGTTTTCATTATGTTAGCAAACTATCAATACATAAGAGAGAGGAGAAACAAAAATGACAACGGAAATGATTCTTGCCCTTGGTATCTTGATCCTGATGATTGTAATGATTATGTCAGACAAATTTGCCTTCGGCGCACCACCACTCCTGGCCTCCCTTCTGCTAGTAGTCACAGGTCTGTCTACAGTTCAGGAAGCTTTCGCAGGCTTCGTGAACCCAAGCGTGATAATGGTCGCTGGCTTTATGGTTGTTATGGCAGGACTAATGAAGACTAGTTTGATAGGTAGGGTGCAGTCATCTATGCTTGCTTTGGTGAATAAGGGCGGCTATAAGAGTTATGCTTTTTTACTTGTGGTAGTTATGCTTGGTGCCAGTTTAGCGGGTACTGGTTCTACTGGTTACTATGTACTAATTCTGTCGTTGATATCTACAATCCCTTACAACAAAAAAATGCCTACATCCAAACTGATGATGCCTTTGGGATTCGCTACTAATCATCCACTGATTCCTTTCAATGTAGCACTTTTATATGGAGTTACTGTCAGTGTACTAGAAACAGCTGGTTATACCGGCGGGCTATCAATGTCAAAATTTGCTGTAGTGAATTTTATCTTGGCTCTTGGTTTCTTGGTATGGAGTTTGGTTGCTTATCGTCTTCTACCAGATCATTCGATTACAGAACATTCTGAATATGATGAAGTGGCGGTTACGACTGAGATTGTGACTATGCCTAAATGGAAAGAATACTGCACCATCGCTGCATTTATTGTCAGTGTGGTTGGTATGATGCTTATGAACGTATTGGACAATGCTGCCTATGTAATCCCGGGACTTGCAGGAGCATTCTTACTAATAATCAATGTACTCGACTTCAAGGAAGTTCGAGATAATATGGGTGCACCTGTGATCCTTATGATGGCTGGTGTTATCGGTGTTGCTGACGCTCTGGCAAACTCTGGATTTACAGCTATGATTGGAGATTTTGTAGCGAAATCATTGGGTACTGATATCCACCCATTTATTCTTATCTTTATCTTTGCACTTCTAACTAGTACCTGTGCTACTTTTACTGGTTCCAATATGGGTGCTGTTTATATCTTTGCGCCAATCGCTATTGCAACAAGCATTAGTTTAGGACTTAATCCTGCTGCTGCCGCAATTGCAGTCGTAATCTCTGGCTGGAACGGCGGATACATGCCAGTCGATGGTATGCCTGCCATGATTTTAGGGATGGGTAAATATAAGCTACCACAGTTCTGGTTATTTACAGTACCTATGTACCTAATCCGTATTTTTGCACTATGTGTAGGTGCTATTATTATGTTCCCTGTAAACTGATAAAGTGATAGAAGGAACAGTTGGATGAATTGGTCCAAGATACAGATTTTTCTAAAGGAACTTGAAATAGAGCTACTCTAAGAAAATTGTTCTTTGTTTTTAATACCGACACTTATTTTGATTCCTGATCAGGGAGAAATCCTTCTTCCACCAAGTAGTTTATTCAAACAGCTGGAAATAGTGAGAGAAGTCGCACTTATTAGTGGGCAAAGTATAATTATTAAAGTCGAATACGCATCAGAGTATGTTTGTAGCCGTGCTGTTAATAATTATGTGACATCAAGAGAGTTACATATATTTTGAAAGCGGATTCAACTGATGATTAGCGATAATAGAGACAACTCATTATTTCATTATAAAAAACCTCATTTTGATACGGTACGGATTCTGTACTAAATCTAAATGAGGTTTTTTATTTGAATTAATTTCGAAATGTAACTCTAAAGTGGTTCCTGGTGCGAAAAATAATACGTTTGAATCCCACCCACTCACATTAAAGGTGGTTGTTCGCAACGACTCCAATCCAAATATGGAGCGGGCCAGTTTTTTTAAAGAATGATGATCTTGTTCCATATTGGTCAGATCTTAGTTGAATGAAAACACCATATATTTTTGGTTACTATGTTAAAAACTTTTACAGGTCTTTAGATGTGTTTTTGTCCATGAAGAAATTGAGTTGGCAAAAGTATGGTATCGTTTACATCCTTGATATTATTAAATAATTTTAAATTAAAGCTATATAGTAGTAACACTTTACCACGGAAATACAGCAAAAAGAATATGTGAGGAAATCTAACAAGTTGCTTGCAGGACTTATAGGCAGCCAAGTAAACTAGGCACAAGATTATTATCGGAATAATCGGAAAGTTTGAGGGGGCTGCCAGTTATGTTAAAACGAAAGTTAATCTTGATTGGAAATGGAATGGCCGGAATTAGAACAATAGAAGAGATATTGAAGCTTGAGCCTGATGGATTTGAAATTACTGTTTTTGGAAGTGAACCACATCCAAATTATAACAGGATCCAATTATCAAAGGTATTGCAAGGAGATACTACAGTTGCAGATATTACATTGAATGATTGGAATTGGTATGAAAACAATAATATTCGCTTATATCCAGGCGAAAGTGTTATTAATATTGATACAAAAAAACAGGTTGTTTATACAGATAAGGACCGCGAAGAACCTTATGATAAGTTAATTGTCGCAACAGGTTCTAATCCGTTTATGCTGCCGTTACCTGGTTCAGATAAACAAGGTGTAACTGCATTTCGTGATATTAAAGATTGTGAAACAATGCTGCAGTACTCAAAAAAGCATAAGAAAGCAGCAGTTATAGGTGGAGGCCTTCTTGGACTTGAAGCGGCTCGTGGGTTGCTTAATCTTGGAATGCAGGTAGATGTTATTCACATTAATGATTATATTATGGACCGTCAATTAGATAGAGAGGCAGGTAAACTGTTACAAACAGAGTTAGAAAATCAAGGCATGAATTTTTTATTAAATAAACAGACAACTGAAATTCTTGGGAAAAAACAAGTGACAGGCTTGCGTTTTAAAGGCGGGGAAAAAATTGACGCAGACTTAGTTGTTATGGCAGTCGGGATAAAGCCAAATATGGACCTGGCTAAACAATCTGGCATTCCTGTTAATCGAGGTATTGTCGTAAATGATTTTATGGAAACAGGAATTCCTAATATATTTGCAGTCGGTGAATGTGCTGAGCACAGGGGAATGGTATACGGCTTAGTTGCACCACTGTATCAACAGGGCGAAGCGTTAGCGAAACGTATTTGCAATATATTCGATGAGGGCTACAAAGGGTCGGTTCTTTCCTCACAATTAAAGGTGTCTGGTGTAGATGTCTTCTCTACCGGGAAAATCAAAGAGGATGAGAATACTAAAGCAATAAAAATGGTAAATGATTGGCATGGCATCTATAAAAAGATAATTGTCGAGCAAGGGAAAATAACTGGAGCAGTCCTATTTGGAAACACCAAGGAAGGCAACCGATTATTACATTTAATTAAGAATGGTGCAAGTATAGATGAATATATGGAATCCCCTCAGACCGAAGACTCAGGAGCTAGCCTAGTAGCCCAAATGACCGATGATGAAGTCGTATGTGGATGTAATGGCGTAACGAAGGGAAGTATTGTCTCGGCAATAAATAATAAGGGACTAACAACAGTTGAACAAGTGAAGGGCTGTACGAATGCCTCACGTTCATGTGGTTCATGTAAGTCATTAGTTGCTGATATTTTGGAATTTACACTGGGTGATAAATATAGTGAAGAGCAAAAGGAATCCATTTGTGCTTGTACCACGTTAACTAGGGATGAAGTTGTTCATGAAATTAAGGAAAAGCAGCTAACACATACAAGGGAAGTTATGAATGTGTTGGGCTGGAACAACGATGAAGGATGCTCTAAATGCAGACCAGCATTAAATTATTATTTAGGAATGCTGAACCCAACAGAATATAAGGACGAACGAGAATCTCGTTTTGTTAATGAAAGATTGCATGCCAATATTCAAAATAACGGTACCTTTAGTGTGATTCCAAGAATGTATGGTGGTGTTACAAATGCCGATGACCTTAGAAAGATTGCTAATGTAGCAGATAAATATAAGGTGAAAATGATTAAATTAACGGGGGGACAACGAATTAATTTACTTGGTGTTCAAAAGCAGGACTTACCAAGTATTTGGGCAGAGCTTGGAATGCCATCAGGACATGGTTATGCTAAAGGATTACGTACAGTTAAAACCTGTGTTGGTGCTGACTTCTGTCGTTTTGGCACACAAGACTCAGTTGGAATGGGCATCGAGTTAGAGAAGAAATTTGAAGGGTTGAATGGGCCGCATAAAATAAAAATGGCTGTATCAGCTTGTCCAAGAAACTGTGCTGAAAGCGGAATTAAGGACGTTGGAGTTGTTGGTTTAGATGGAGTTTGGGAGCTGTATGTAGGAGGTAATGCAGGGACAGACCTTAGGGAAGGGGATTTATTCGTTAAGGTTAAAACAAAAGCTGAGGTACTTGAATGGACTGGGGCCTTTTTACAGTACTACCGAGAAACAGCGAATTATTTAGAAAGAACATCTGTCTGGGTTGGCCGTCTTGGAATTGATCATGTAAAGGAAAAACTTGATGATAAAGACTTCCGCGCTGAACTGAATAAACGGATGGATATAACGTTAGCAACCGTTCAAGAACCATGGAGTGAAACACTTAAGGATGAAAATTTAGTAAAAAGACTTTATGAAACAGTTCATGTTCCAGTAGCTTCTAAATAATAGGTAGGGGGGAGTAGTTATGGAAAATACACTAGGAAGAGTCTTAATCGGTAAATATTCGGATTTGCCAGAACGCCTCGGGAAAACGGCTTTTGTTGGGAAGGAAGAAATTGCGTTATTTAAGCTGGCAAATGGGAAGGTCCGTGCAATAAAGAATCGATGTCCCCATAAGGGCGGGGTCCTTGCGGAAGGAATGGTAAGCGGAGAACATGTTTTTTGCCCGATGCATGACTGGAAAATCAATGTGTGTGACGGCCAGGTTCAAGCACCAGATCATGGTTGTGTGAAAGCATATAAAGTGGAAGTGGAAGAAAACCTTGTATACATTGTTATCTGATTTTACAAAAGGAGGAATACCATGTCATTCGTAAAGACAGATCAAGTAGTGCAGGGCATGATTGAGGCAGGTGAAGCAAAAGCGAAATTATCTGTTATAGATATGTTAATACGAGGTGGGCTTGCAGGAGCCCTTCTTGGATTCGGGACGACATTGGCATTCACAGCTGAAATTCAAACAGGCATGGGGATTTTTGGAGCAATATTATTTCCGGCTTGTTTTGTACTAATCATCCTGCTCGGACTTGAATTAGTAACAGGCAGCTTTGCGCTCATCCCGTTAGCGGTTTTAGAAAAAAGGGTATCCATTTTTCAAATGCTTTCGAACTGGTTTTGGGTCATAATTGGTCATTTATTAGGTGCAGGACTGTATGCTTTACTTTATGTTATCGCAATAACACAGTTAAGTCATGTGCCTGACAATGCAATCGCCACAAAAATTATTGCAGTTGCAGAAGCAAAAACTCTTATGTATGCAAACCTCGGAAGCGATGGTTTAATCGTCGTTTTTGTAAAAGCATTGCTATGTAATTGGATGGTAACATTAGGGGCAGTCATGGCGATGACATCGACAAGTACAATTGGAAAAATTGCTGCAATGTGGTTGCCGATTTTAATCTTCTTTGCTCAAGGGTTTGAACATGCTGTCGTAAATATGTTTGTCATTCCGGCAGGGATGATGTTAGGTGCAGATGTTTCGGTAGCAGATTGGTGGCTATGGAATCAGCTCCCTGTACTATTCGGCAATATGGTAAGTGGAGTTGTATTCACAGGTCTAGCATTATACTTTACTCATCATAAAGTGAAAAAGAAAACTAGCATGGTAGTTTCAGAACAGGAAGAATATATTGCTGAAACTTAACAGATGATTTAAAGGGAGGCATGATGATGGGGAAAGTTTATATAGTTGGAGCAGGCCCGGGTAATCCTGACTTACTTACAATTAAAGGTTTGAAATGTATACAGCAGGCAGATGTTATTGTATATGACCGGTTAGTCAACAGAGAATTACTGCAGGAAGCAAAATCTGGTGCAGAATTCATTTATTGTGGCAAACAGCCAAACTATCATACAATGCCACAAGAAATGATTAACCAGCTGTTAGTGCAATCTGCTCGCTCAGGAAAAGTGGTTACTAGACTTAAAGGTGGGGACCCTTTTGTGTTCGGCAGAGGGGCGGAAGAGATTGAGGAATTGGTAAGGAATAATATTCCTTATGAAATCGTACCGGGTATAACAGCTGGAATTGCGGCCCCAGCTTATGCCGGAATTCCCATCACACATAGGGAGCTTGGTAACTCATTTGCAATCATTACCGGTCATTGCAAAAACGGAGAACCAGCAGATATTAAGTGGGAAAGTCTTATTAATGGGGTGGATACATTAGCTATCTATATGGGAGTTGGAAATTTGCCGTATATATGTGACCAATTAGTGAAGCATGGTAAGCGGGAGGATACACCAGTCGCCATCATTCAAGAAGGTACAACATCAGGACAAAAAACAGTAACAGGTACAATTGGAACAATTGTTAGTATCGCTCAAAAGACGAGAATAAAAAACCCGGCAATGATTGTTGTTGGTGAAGTTGTTAGCTTTAGACACAGAATAGAGGAACTTCAAGCAGCGAACAAACAAGTCACGTTGGAACTTGTTTCAGGAAGCTAACTAAATGTAAAGTTTTGATTATGGGAGTGGTAATTACGGAAAACACTTATTAAGAGTGATTGGTATGTTTTTTATCGAAAAATATACAAAAGAGGCTGGGACAAAACAAAAATACCCCTTCCTGAAGACAAACAATTATACTTTTATCTAACTTTGAAATAATGAGGCATGGAATTATCAATAGAGTATTCCTTTAAAAATGGTTCGTTTCATTACGCTACACCCACTCGCTTTCCGCGGGGAGGAAGCTTTAGCCTCCACGTCTCGCCTGCGGGGTATCAGCCTTTCCCCTATTTCCCGCAGGAGTCGAGTGGCCTCCTCTTCATTCCACTAAGATTAAAAATGATTGTTTTAAACGGAAAACCACAAAAAATTAAATATTAATCAATAAACGATTAATTAGTTCGGTCTTTGATTTAGACTTGAATACTTTGTCTCAGCCTCTTTTAGTAATTCTAAGAAACCTCGGCAGATTATCAAATTATATATCTTGCGCACCAAAAAATAATAGGTTACTATGTGTGTAACCGGTTACACAAAAGAGGTGAGTTCATGGCTACAATACGGGATGTTGCCAAAAGAGCCGGAGTATCTGTGGCAACCGTTTCACGAGTATTAAACAACAAAGGCTATGCACATGAAGATACGAGGAAGCTCGTTAACGACGCAATAAAAGAATTAAATTATAAACCAAATGAAGTAGCAAGATCTTTATATAAAAAAAAATCAAGATTAATAGGGTTATTGCTCCCCGATATTCGTAATCCCTTCTTTCCTGAGCTAGCTCGTGGGGTAGAGGATGAAATGCAGGAGCAAGGACTCCACTTAATTATTGGCAATGCTGATGAGAAATTAGAAAAAGAAATAGATTACATACAAACTTTTAAACAAAATAATGTAATCGGAATTATTTCAGCAACTAATCAGGCTGAAACGAACCTTTACGAAAATCTTTCTTTCCCTGTCGTTTTACTTGATCGCATAACAGGAAGTTATCCTTCTGTTTATGCAGATGGAGTGGATGGAGGAAAAAAAGCAGCACAAGAAATGGTCAGAAGAGGCAGTAAACGAATCGCATTACTAAGAGGTCCGATTGAATTAAGGACTGCACAAGACAGATTCAAGGGTGCAGTTGATGAGTTGTGTGCTGCTAATGTGGACTTTCAAGTGATTACATCATCGTTTAGCTTTTATGATGCCGAAAAAATGGCTAAAAACTTATTTGAGAAGTTTCCTGAAACAGATGGAATAATTGCCAGCAATGATCTAAGTGCGGCAGCGATATTACATGAGGCACTGCGCATCGGAAGATCTATTCCAGAAGATTTGCAAATTATAGGATATGATGATATTCCGCTTAGCAAGCTGCTGTTTCCATCCCTTTCAACTATAAGACAGCCTGCCTATGATATGGGGAGGGAAGCTGCCAAACTATTAATGAACATTATAAATAACAAGCCGTTAGCACTAAAGAATATTGAATTGCCTGTAACCTTTATAGAAAGGCAAACGACAAGAAAGGTGGAGAAAAATGATTAAAATCACGACTATTGGCAGTTCTTCTATCGATTTAGTTGTAACTGCAGCAAAACGACCACATCAAGGGGAAACGATTATTGGAGAAAGCTTTAAGACAGTTCCTGGTGGAAAAGGAGCTAACCAGGCTGTTGCAGCTGCAAGGCTCGGTGCAGAAGTAAATATGATTGGATGTGTTGGAGTCGACGAGTTTGGGGAGAAAATCATAACCAATTTGGCTGATAATGGTGTTGATACAACCTATGTGGAACGGGTTACACATACAGAAACAGGCACAGCACATATTACTTTAGCAGAGGGTGATAACAGCATTATTGTCGTAAAAGGTGCTAATGATTATGTCACACCTGATTTAGTTGAAAGAGCACTTAATACAATTATTGCGTCCGATATTGTCCTTATTCAGCAGGAAATTCCAGAGGAAACAGTCGAATATGTGGCAGAAATTTGTTTTGCAAATGATGTGCCCTTATTACTTAACCCAGCGCCTGCAAGACCTATAAGTAAAGAAGTCATTGAAAGGGCTGCTTATCTGACACCAAATGAATCAGAGGCGGCAATTCTTTTTAAAGACAAGAATATCGCTGAAGTATTTAAAGAGTTTCCTAATAAATTATTAGTTACAGAAGGTCAAAACGGAGTTCGTTATTATGATGGTGAAAAGGAAAGACTTATTCCAGCGTATTCTGTTGAAGCAGTTGATACAACTGGTGCAGGAGATACCTTTAATGCAGCATTTGCAGTTGCGGTTGCTGAAGGTAAAAGCATGGAAGATAGCATTCGTTTTGCTAATCGGGCTGCCTCTTTGTCTGTAACAAAATTCGGTGCACAAGGCGGGATGCCAACAAGAGAAGAAGTAGAAGGGAGTTTATAAATATGAAACGTTCTGGCATTTTAAATAGTCACATTGCGAAGATTTTAGCTGATCTCGGTCATACAGATTATATAGTAATCGCAGACGCTGGTTTACCAATTCCAGCTGATGTTAAAAAGATTGATTTAGCAATTAAAGGCGGCATTCCTTCATTTATAGATGTTGTGAATGCCGTGGAAGAGGATATGGTTATCGAAAAAGTGATCATTGCATCTGAAATAGAAGCAGGCAACCCTGAACATGCTAGCTACATAAAGGATAAATTCGCCGATAAGGGAATTGAAAACGTTTCCCACGAGGAGTTTAAACAATTAACGAAGCAAGCTAAAGCAGTCATTCGTACAGGTGAGATTACACCATACGCAAATTGTATTTTACAATCAGGAGTATTTTTTAATTAAATGAGGTGAAAACGATGCGAATTACAATGGAAAACATCCATAAAGCGTTCGGAACCAATCAAGTTTTAACTGGTGTTGATTTTGATTTGGTGGATGGGGAAGTACATGCGCTAATGGGGGAAAATGGTGCAGGAAAATCAACAATGATGAATGTTCTTACAGGATTGCATGCGCGAGATAACGGCAAAATTACCATTGATGGAAAGGAAACCTATTTTAGAAATCCAAAAGAAGCTGAGCAAAGCGGCGTAACCTTTATCCATCAGGAATTAAATATTTGGCCTGATATGACTGTTCTTGATAACTTATTTATTGGCAAGGAACGTAAGAATTCCTTTGGGCTGTTAAAAACCACCGAAATGAAAGCGTTAGCAAAAAAGCAATTTGAGCGATTATCCGTATCCATTCCTTTGGATAAAGAGGCGGGTAGCTGTTCTGTTGGGGAACAGCAAATGATTGAAATTGCGAAGGCATTAATGACAGAAGCAAAAGTGATTATTATGGATGAACCAACTGCTGCACTAACCGAAAGGGAAATCAGTAAACTGTTTGATGTGATTACTTCTTTGAAAAAGGAAGGCGTATCCATCGTCTATATTTCACATCGAATGGAGGAGATTTTCGCTATCTGTGACAGGATTACCGTTATGCGTGATGGAAAAACCGTTGATACGAAGGCCATTCCTGCAACCAATTTTGATGAGGTTGTTAGAAAAATGGTTGGGAGAGAATTAACAGACCGCTTTCCGACTAGAAATCATAGTTTGGGTGAAACGGTTCTTCAAGTAAAGGGATTAACAAAAAAAGACTCTTTTGAGAACATCAACTTCTCCGTTTGTGCTGGAGAAATCGTTGGGGTTTCAGGCTTGATGGGTGCAGGGCGAACCGAAATTATGAGGACGATCTTTGGTCTTGATTCAAGTGATAGTGGTGAAATATGGATTAATGGCAAGAAAGTGCAGATTAAGACGCCAGTTCAGGCTGTTAAGTTAGGTATCGGCTTCATTACAGAGGATCGCAAGGATGAAGGGTTAATTCTTGATTTCTCTATAAAAGATAATATTGTATTGCCAACTCTTGCAAGCTTTGCTCCAAAAGGAATTATCCGTGAAAAAAGTGAGACAGACTTTGTTAATATGCTGATTAAACGCTTAACAGTCAAAACAGAATCCAAGGATATCGCTGTTGGCAGACTCTCAGGCGGAAATCAGCAAAAAGTTGTCATTGCCAAGTGGGTAGGAATAGGACCAAAGCTGCTCATTTTAGACGAACCAACAAGAGGAGTTGATGTTGGTGCGAAAAGAGAGATTTATCAGCTAATGAATGAGTTAACGGAGCGTGGTGTTGCTATTATCATGGTATCTTCCGAATTACCTGAAATTCTTGGCATGAGTGATCGAATCCTCGTCGTCCATGAAGGAAAAGTAAATGGAGAATTATTGAAAGAGAATGCGACCCAAGAAAAAATTATGACATTGGCAACAGGAGGTCAATAATATGAATCCCCTTAATACAGTAACACAACCGAGCAAGACGAATATGATGAATGCTATTACTCAAAAGTTAGGACCATTACTTGGGCTATTTTTATTAGTTGTGATTGTGTCCATCTTGAATCCTAGTTTCCTTGAACCTTTGAATCTATTAAATTTATTACGGCAGGTTGCCATTAATGCACTGATAGCTTTTGGAATGACCTTTGTTATTTTGACTGGAGGAATTGATTTATCTGTCGGAGCCATCCTTGCATTATCAAGTGCGTTGACAGCAGGAATGATGGTAGCTGGCGTAGACCCGATTGTTGCCATTTTAGTTGGCTGTATTCTTGGGGCAGTAATGGGAATGGTCAATGGATTATTTATTACTATCGGAAAAATGGCACCATTTATTGCGACACTAGCAACAATGACGATCTTCAGAGGCTTAACCCTTGTTTATACTGGCGGAAACCCGATAACTGGTCTTGGAGATAATTATCTGTTTCAGTTATTTGGTCGTGGATATTTTCTTGGCATACCTGTACCAGCTATAACAATGATCCTAGCATTTGTATTCTTATTCATTCTTTTGCACAAAACTCCATTTGGTCGCAAAACATATGCGATTGGTGGCAATGAAAAGGCAGCTTTAATCTCAGGAATTAAAGTACCAAAAGTAAAAATCATGATTTATAGTCTTTCCGGTATGCTTGCAGCTTTGGCAGGAGCGATTTTGACATCTCGTTTGAATTCAGCACAGCCAACAGCCGGTACTTCCTATGAACTTGATGCGATTGCAGCGGTTGTGTTAGGAGGGACAAGCCTATCAGGAGGCAAAGGACGCATTTTTGGGACACTCATTGGTGCGTTAATTATCGGTACGTTAAATAACGGCTTGAATTTGCTTGGCGTATCATCCTTCTATCAAATGGTAGTTAAGGGGATTGTTATATTAATTGCAGTATTACTTGATCGTAAAAAGTAGTATAGGGAGAGATTATCATGAAAAAATTAATTGTTATATGTTTAACACTAACACTTTTACTCCTAAGTGCTTGTTCTATGCAACCGCCTTCATGGGCGAAACCAGCTAAAAAGGAGAATCTAAAGGATATAAAAATTGGTTTATCGGTTTCGACATTAAACAACCCATTTTTCGTTTCATTAAAAGATGGAGTCGTTAAAGAAGCGGAAAGCTTAGGGATGGAAGTTATTATCGTTGATGCACAAAATGATTCGGCAAAACAGGTGAATGATGTTGAGGATTTAATTCAGCAAGGGGTAGATGCATTGCTTATTAATCCAACCGATTCGGCTTCTATTTCAACTGCTGTTCAATCAGCAAATAATATCGGTATACCTGTAGTTACATTAGATCGCTCAGCAGATAAAGGGAAGGTAGAAGCATTAGTAGCCTCCGATAACATTAAGGGTGGAGAAATGGCAGCAAATTATCTGCTTGAAAAGTTAGGAGAAAAAGCAGAGGTTATTGAATTAGAAGGGGTGCCAGGGGCATCAGCAACACGGGAAAGAGGTCAAGGATTTCATAACATAGCGGACAAGCAATTGAATATCATTGCTAAGCAAGCAGCTGATTTTGACCGGACAAAAGGCTTAACTGTCATGGAAAACCTGCTGCAAGCAAACCCTGATGTTAAAGCAGTATTTGCTCATAATGATGAAATGGCATTAGGTGCTATTGAAGCAATTAACAGCTCTGGGAAGGATGTTGCGGTCATTGGATTTGATGGAAATGACGACGCCCTGAATGCTATTAAAGAAGGAGACTTGGAAGCGACAGTTGCTCAGCAGCCAGAACTGATTGGTAAGCTTGCAGTAAATGCTGCAAGAGACGTTTTACAAGGTAAAAAGGTCGAGGAAAACATTGCTGCACCGCTAAAACTAGTTACAAAAGATTAATTAGCAGCGAATGGCTTAAGTAGCGTAAAGACAAAAAAAGGACTGGATTCAGTCCTTTTTTATTTAAACCATCCTTTTTCCTTAAATCTTGTGATGGCTTCTATGCGATTTTTCACTTCTAATTTATCGAGAATCATACTGATATAGTTGCGTACCGTCCCTGTTTTAATTGATAGCTCTTGAGCAATCTCTTTAGTATTTTTTCCATCTGCAACTAGCATAAGCACTTCTTTTTCCCGCTCTGTTAGGGGATTTTCTTCTTTATATACATCATCAACCAACTCTGGTGCGTATATTCTTTTTCCTTCCATCACACTGCGGATGCTTTTTGCCAAATCATCGCTTGGACTATCCTTAAGCAAATATGCCGATACGCCAGACTTTAAAGCACGCTGGAAATAGCCTGATCTGGCAAAGGTAGTTAAGATAATGACTTTGCAAGGATGATTCATGAGTTCTTCCGCTGCTTCCAAGCCAGTCTTGGCAGGCATTTCTATATCCATGATACAAATATCAGGATTTTTTTCCTTAACAAGCTGGATTGCTTCTTCACCATTATTTGCTTTGCCGACAACTGTAATATCATCTTCTAAATCAAGTAAGGAACCTAAAGCACCTAAAAGCAGGCGCTGGTCTTCGGCAATGACAATCCGGATCATAATAACTCCTCCCTTTCGATTAATTTCCCATCATGTGGAATTACGATTGTTAATATTGTTCCCTCATTCACGGAAATCTCTAAAGTACCGTTTATAAAATCCAAACGTTCTCGCATGCCAGTTAATCCGTTTCCATTATGAGTATCCTCTTCCTTAAAAGGGCTTGTTCCATTATCTTTAATTTCCATGATTGTTTCTTTTTTATTTTGGCTGATGCTTATATAACAAGAGGTGGCATTGCTATGGCGAACTACATTTGTAACAGCCTCTTTTAAGCACATGCTTATAATGTTTTCTGCAATCGATGACATTTTAAGATTGGAAGCAATATCGCTAACCAAGGTTATTTCAGCCGCTTCTAATACTTTTTTGACGAGGAGAAGCTCGTCTCTCAATTTAATGCCACGCATTTCAGAGACCATTTTTCGGACTTCATTTAATGCTGTTCTTGAAGTATGCTGAATATCCTTAAGCTCCAAGCGGGCTTGTTCAGGGTCCTTGTAAACTAATTTTCTTGCTAAATCACTTTTTAAGCCGATAAGGGAGAGCTTTTGGCCAAGTGTATCATGAAGGTCTCTGGCAATTCGCTGTCTTTCCTCTAGTTTAACTAAATTGGATATGCGCTTATTCGCATCCTCCAGCTTTTCCTGCAGCTGGCCTCTCTCTTTGCGGTTATGAATGGTCAATGGCAATAAAATAACGCCAAACCAAATAATAAGCACAAACGGAAGCTGCTTTAACAGCAAGGCATCGCCAATTATGACTTTGTAGTAAATGGCGAAAGTTGTAACCGCCAAGTGAATAAAGTAAAGGACAAAATAGGGAATTTGTTTTTTTATATTACCGATAAAGTACGACAGAAAAAAAGAAAAATATACATAGCTGTATGCATAAATGGCAAAGGTGGATATCCCGATTAAAAGGGAGGGCCATAAATATATCGTCCAGCCTTTTGAAAGATAGGCTAATCTATAAAACAGAAAAAATAAAATTGTAAGGATAATACCGGCAATCACATCAACCGCTGAAGAGGCGTGAAATATAAAATAAAAGGGCAAAATAGTAAGTAATGTCCATATATAAGGAGAAATGCCGGTGCTCTTTTTTAGTACCTCTAATTTTTTGATCATCAGTTTCAAACCTCATTATTTATTGGCTGTCATCTGTTCAGTTTAACATAATTTAGCAGCAATTAATGGCATAATTGCTGCTAAATTGGTTTATGTTATTGCATCCCTGATCCGGCAGACAATTTAAGTGATTTCTTTTGTTTTTTCCATTCATAGAAGCTAATAAACTTTTTGTCTTTTTCGTCCCACAATCGGAACTTCAAAGAACGGAGACTGCTTACCAGTGTTACAGTTGGTACATTCCGCAAAGGTTCCGTCTCATTATGAACCTGCTCTAAATTATAATTAGGAACTCTTGGACTTAAATGATGAACATGGTGGTAGCCAATATTACCTGTCAGCCATTGCATCCATTTCGGCAGGTGATAATAGGAGCTTCCTTCAACAGCAGCCTTAACATAGTCCCAATTTTCATCTTCCTCGAAATACGTATCCTCAAAAGTATGCTGCACATAAAACAACCAAACTCCAACAGAGCCAGAAATAAGAAAAATCGGCAGCTGTACAAGCAAGAAAGAGGACCAGCCAAGTGTACTTCCAAGCAATATTACCAATAATACTAGGGCAATGTTAGTTGCGTACGTATTTAGCCTTTCATTCCATCTAGCTCCTTTACGATTAAAGCGATTAGCCAAAAGGAATTCGTAAATCGGACCTAAAATAAACATAATGAACGGATTGCGGTACAAGCGATATTGTAGCTTTACAAACATAGAGGCATTCTCATACTCGTCAATCGTCATCATCCATAAATCGCCGACGCCGCGTTTATCCAGGTTGCTGCTTGTTGCATGGTGAATAGAATGGCTATGTTGCCATTTGTTGTATGGGAATAATGTCAGGATTCCTGTAATAGTACCTAAAACCTTATTCGCCTTCCGGTTTTTAAAGAAAGAATTGTGACAGCAATCATGAAAAATAATAAAAATTCTGACCAAAAATCCTGCTGCAGCTATAGTGAACACAAGTGTTAAAAAATAAGAAATAGTTAAGCTTTTGTAGGCCGCAATCCAGAGCAATACAAAGGGCAGGATAGTATTGACAAGCTGCCAGACACTTGTTTTTAAAGTGGACTTCTCAAAGGGGGCTACAGCAGTTCTCAATTGTTTTAAGTTTTTTATATTCATCATTAGCTTCCCTTCTATTTATCGATATCTACATTATAAATATAGCCCTAACATATTTGCAGACATACATGTCATGGTCGCTATATGACATTTGTCATATAGGGGGCTTTTTCTTATGAGATGGCCACTAAAGCGCTAACAGAATTGCAAGCAAACTCGTCAGATTCAACTATATGTCTATCCTTGCTTGCTTAATAAAAGGGACGTGATTTTACGTTCAACTTGATCTGTTTTTAATAAGGACTAATTATTGGTGCTCCACTACTGAAATCTATTGAACTTTCACATTAGCACAACCAATTATTTTGTGACATTAAAGGATTAACCTGTCCTATGCCATTATCTTTTTTATAATAAAGAATAGCTCTTAAACAGCAGAAAGAATAAAAAAATAGTGGTGATATCATGGAGTTACTTAGAAGATGGTTTTTAATGATAAGTCTATTACTAGTGGTTATTGTTAAAAAGAATACCGATTATTCAGCTACAGGAACGTTTAACTGGCTCGAAAACGTTATCGAATCTGTAATCTTGGTTGTGATTTTTAGATTTTTTTTGTGGTGACCAGAAAAAAAGAGGTAGGGCTGTCAAGGAAAGGTTGTTAGCACACTTATTGCGACTTATGAGTTAAATGTTTATTGTGGGAATAAGGAGTACTGTCTTCGTTATAAAAACATATGAATTTGAAAGCATTTTATCTACTTTATCTTATATATATTGTAAACTTTATTAATATAAATAATTGTTAAAGTACACTGGGAATTTTGTTACAAAAAATTATATAAGGAGCATTACTATGGAAAAGTGGGATTTATACGATAAGGATCGTAATAAAATCGAAAAACAAATAATGCGTGGAGATGAAATGGCACCAGACGAGTTTCATTTAGTAGTACACGTCTGTATTTTTAACTCAAAAGGAGAAATGCTCATTCAACAGCGTCAGCCCTTTAAGGAAGGATGGCCGAATCTTTGGGATATCACTTGTGGCGGGAGTGCCATCGCAGGCGATACAAGTCATCAGGCTGCTTCAAGAGAGCTATTCGAGGAGTTGGGAATTCATTATAACTTTGACAAGCTTCGTCCACACCTTACTATTAACTTTGAACGGGGCTTTGATGATTATTATTTAATAGAATATGACATTGATCTAAATGAATTGACGTTACAGGCTGAAGAGGTACAAGCAGCAAAATGGGCCACTAAAGAAGAAATCTTAAAGCTAATCGAACAAAGAAAATTTATCCCTTATTATGAGAGCATCATTGCGTTTCTGTTTGAGGGGCGACAGCAATATGGGTCTATTCGTCTTTAAATGAAACTTATGCAATAATTTACATACAAAAAAGGGTGAACGTAGTAAGAAGCCACTAACATTGTGAATGTTAGTGGCTTTTCTTACTGTAGTAGAGGCTACTGCTGTATACATCAACGTTGTAACACTTTATTCCACTAAATATGGAAAATCATTGAGAAATGTTTCGATTACTGTTATCTCTAATATATAATTTATATTCCACAGCAGAAGAGAATTTCAATAATGTAGTCGGTTCTCCAAAAACTCTTAACTAGATAACTATATTGGCCTGCTAATCGCTGGAATTCTACTACTACAGGTTGCTCCCATGCAAAAGTCTTTGGATTTTGCAAACTACCTTGGGTTTACGCAACTTTATCCCACATTTTCGACGATTTCCATGAAACGAACGTGGATATTAAACGACTTATATGTTGATGCACCAGCAAGAAAACAAGGCGTAGGTGAACTATTTTACATAAAGCGAAACAGTTTGTCATTGAAACAGGTGCAAAAAGTCTAAGTACAGCACCAGATAATTATACAGCCCAACGATGAAAGAAATGGTTATGAATTAGGTCTAGTAGAATAGTTTTTTAATGTTTTTTAATGTTTTTGTACTGTAATGGAAGTATTCCTGTAATAAATGGAAAACCTCCTATGGGAGAAACGGGGCAAAATAGTTCAATAAAGTTAATGGTTATTTATAAGGTACGCCTATTTTATTTTTCTATTACAGGTTCTTATAAGTGTTTGTAAAGCAACGAGCTATAAACGCCCTGTAACAAAAGTAAGTAACACGAATATGATATTTAGACATAATATCACCTGTCCCAATAAGATAGGTTTTAACGAAGACAATTTATGGAGATGTCTTCTTTTTTTATGCTTATAATTACTCAAAACTAATAGCCCGTACCAATTATTTGTACTAGCATATTATATTTATGTAACTTCCCCTTTTATATTATTTACTTTTCTACCCTTCTTACTAGAAGGGTCTTTTACTTAATAGCTAAGGTGTACAATTAAAGTACACCTTAGCTGAAGAGTTTATATTATAGGTATGTGGGAGAAAGAATGAAAAATATGTTAGCCTAGAAAAAAATTTTCAGCATGTAAAAATATATTTAATAAAGGGATATTTCTTGAAAAATAAACTCCCACCAATCATTATTTCCTTCCCATATTTCCTCATTAGGCAGTTCAATAGAGCATACATTACTTATATTCCAATCTACTTCTATTAATTCCTTCACAGAGGTGTGGTTGACAACAAGGATAGAAAATTCATTTTTACCTTTTTGAGAGAGTATTCTTTCTAACTCCACTATGTCTGTTATGGAAGCGTTCGTTCTAATAAATAATAAACGTTGTGAGGTAGTAAGTGTAGTCATAAACCGATTGATACGATTGGAATACTTTTCTTGTACCTGAGGTAAGCTGGGAAGATCCGTTAATGTATTAACATCTGTTTTAAAATCGTGATTAAAGGATACGTAATTTACGGAATCCACAACTAGGACATCCTCAGTAGAAGCGTACTGTGGGATGACCAAATTACTTTCGTTTAAAAAATCAGCGAAGTTAGTATTTATTAAAGCGTTTACATTTTTTAGCTTTGGCGTTCCTACCCAATCAAAAGGACCTGCCATTTGTCTTAGGTTATACTTTCTTAATTTTAAAGCAGGAATACAATTCTCACCCAGGCTAAATATAGCATTATATGAACCTTTAATTTCGTCTAATTTCATATTGTCTTCCCCTTAATTAAAATATAAACAAACATCTTTGTATAGTAGATGTTTGTTATTCAAAAGGGGCATGGACGTATGTTCAATTTGGTAAAAAAGGGCATGCTTCATTAGTATATGGTTGCTGGAATGTTCGTGCTTTATTTTGTTATAATGACTGACATGTTATTGTTAGTTAGGGAAGAAACGTGGCAGCATTCCTATAATAAGTGAAAATGGGATTTGAAAGAAAAAAGACCTCTTGATAAGATAAATGTGTCCTGAGCTGGCCAGCTAAAAGGGACAAAATATCTACACGGAGGTCTCAATATGAATTATAACCAAAATCATAAAATAGCTCAACTACAGTTAAAACCGTAGTTATTGGTATTGATATAGCTAAACATTATCATGTTGGTAGAGCTCAGGATTATCATGGAATGGAGCTGGGATCTACTTGCTTCTTTGATAATACTTAAGAAGGATTTAGCACATTTATACTTCGCTTTTTATTTCGTTAAATCAACTGTAAATGGTTTTAATGCTACTGTTTCTGCATATAACCCAAAATCATAATAAAGATAATGTTTCCCGTCTAATACCGTCGTTCTAACATTCACCTTCGGTAGCGTGACCTTAAAAATACTTTGCTTTTTATCCATGAGTTCCGCTTTACTATTTGGGCCATTAATAATCTCAGTGGAGTTCATAAATACTTCTTGTCCGTCATTACTATTAATTGTAGAAATTTCAAACCCATATTTCATGTAACTTTCTAATTCACCAAAACTTATATCTTTTGGTGTATTCAAATTCTGAACAGTTAAAATTAATTCTTCTTCTGTTTCTTCAGCTTTTAAAATTTTAACTTTGGAAGAAGAAAGTGAAGTTGCTAATGTAACACCTCTTTCCAATAAAATGGCCCTCGGTGTATTTTCTGTTTTTGTAACCGTTGGATAAAACGTAATCGATTTTGTACCACTAGTAGAAGCGGCCAATTTATTCGTACTTATTTCCTTAACCTCGTTGCCATTACGCTTTTCCTTTGATTGAATAGTCTGGCTGTAATCATTACGTTCCTTCCCTAATATGGAATACTCTCCTACATTCACTTCAAAATCAGGATTATCTTGCGTAATGCTCATTGAATAGCTTGTATTATACTTGCCTTGAACAAAGTCTTTGACGTTAATATAAACACCGTACTCTGGATAATGAATGGTCTCGTAAACATTTAATTTCGTGATTGGCAGTTGTTTGACAGGTACATCAAACTTCCATGTACCTAGCGTTACGTTAGCCGCACGAATATTAATTGGTAAAGTAAAATCTTTGGCTAACTCTCCTCGTGGATTATCTAATGTAATTAAGAAATCTGCATGTGTTTTACTAGTGTTAGAAAACTGTGATTGTGCATTGCTTAACCAGGGGTCTGAATCACCTTTACCATGAAAAAAATTATAATCCAAACTATATTCGTCTTCTTCGCCTTTATTATATTTTAACTCCCCATCCATCGTCCCTGTAATGCCAATTTCGACACCATCATAATAAACACTAGTTAATTTGACTTTAATCCCGTTTGATTCAGCCGTTTGGTTTAATTCCGTTACTGCTTTTTGCATAATTAATTTACGCCCTACTGTATCATAAAAATAGCGATAGGCACTATTTAGCTCTGGTGAATTAGCTAGTGCATGACTTATTTGATTTGGAAAAGAGACAACTGAGAATAATAGACTTGCTGCGAGAAGTGGGATAGCCACCCAAGTAATCCGTTTTTTCTGTTTCCGTTTTTGTTTTATTTGTTCAGCAGAAAGAATCCCTGTTTGAATCGCTTGATTTATTTCCTCTATAGGAACTTCAATATTTTCACTCATATTCTCAAATCGAGAATCCTTCATGACTAACCTCCTCTAAATTTTTACGTAACTTTTGTTTTGCTCTTCGTAAATATGTTTTCACCGTACTTTCCGGTCGACGCATAATGTCTGCAATTTCATTAATAGAATAATCGCGGAAATAATATAATCTAATAACCGTTTGATAGTTTTCTTTCATACCTTTCAAACCAACCTCAATCATCATTCGATTATCACCAAAATCGGAAAAAGTAGCGATACTATCCATTTCTCTATCCTTTAGATCCACTAGGTTAGGTTTTTTCTTACGCAATACTTTATAAGCTTCATTGATTAAGATTCGTGTTAACCAAGTACCAAAATATTCATTTTTGCGAAGCTTATTAATCGACAGATAAGCAATACACGCTGTTTCTTGAATAATATCTAGGGTATCTTCACGATTATGTACATATGAATAAGCTGTATGATAAAGCTGCTTGTTTTGCGCAGTAAATATTTGTTCAAACGCTTTTCGATCTCCTTTTTTCGCTTGTTCAATAAGATTAAATTCGTTCATAATAACCTCCCTTCATAGTATTAGAGTCAAAGGAACAGAAAAAAGTTTCAATATACAATTATTATTTGTTAAAATGAATGATTACTTTTCGGGTTAACTTTCACGATTATCATGGCAATAACATTTTGGGTTAATTCAAGAAAAAAGACAAGCATAGGTTTTGCAGTTTTAGTGGGAATTTCCTTTTCGGCAATATTGGAACTAAATATGGCAGCATTGCTGTAATAAATTAGAACATAGGTTAGGATACAAAAGTGGCAGAATAGTTTAAGTGAATTTTTTCACAAAGTTACCAAAAAAATTCTGTTGAGGGAATAATCAGAGAAACAAAGGAAAGATTTTTTTAATTACACTAGAAGAATTAAATTTATACAATAAAAACTGTAACTAATTCGAAAAAAACAGCATTGCTGTTTTTTTTACTTGTTTGCCATTTTAAAGTATTGAAGTTTCACTGATACCTTGGTTTTTATCTAACTTTTTAGAAAAAATTCTGATATCACTGTGCATTTATTAAATTAGATTTTTTGAATTAGTTATTTTCCTAATACCTCCCATTTAATTTGAAAAATTAATCGTATAGAAAAATGTTTTTGGATGAAAATATTAAACAACAACAGAGGTGGTGAGACAACTTGGAGTTATTAAAATTTTTCTCATCAAAGAAAGGAAGAGACAGTAAGAAAAAGAATCACCAAAGTTTATTGAAAAACACCGATTTTTTCAATAAAGAGGACCTTCCTTTGTTTGCTAGTTTAAAAACGAACTTTGATATGATAAAAAAAATCATGGGCAATAGTACAGATATTATGATTAAGGAATTTAAGATTGGTGAAAAGTCTGAAATAAATCTAGGGATTATTTATACAGATGGTTTATCTGATAAACAATTAATAAATGAATTCGTCTTGGAAACTTTAATGATAAATATCCGACAAGTTGATTTTGACCTAAATTCCTTACATCACCGTTTGATGGATGTTATAAAAACAAATACACTCCCTGTAGCAGAAATAACAGAAGTAAATAATTTTAACAAATTATTTCTTCATGTATTATCTGGAGACACAATCTTATTAATTGATGGAATTACAGAAGGAATTTCATTAAGTTCAAGAGAGTGGGCTGTAAGAAGTATTCAGGAACCTGAATCTCAAACGGTAGTTAGAGGACCTAGAGATGGTTTTACAGAAACATTGCGTACAAATACTGCTTTAATACGAAGAAGAATAAAAGACCCAAATCTTTGGTTAGAAACAAAACAGATTGGGGCAAGAACGCAGACGGATGTTTCAATCATGTTTCTTCAAGATGTGGCTGATAAAAAGACTGTAGATGAGGTAAGAGAACGGCTAAAAGACATTGATACAGATATTATTTTAGACAGCGGTAATATAGAGGAATATATCCAAGATGGTAAAATAACAACCTTCCCCACGGTCTATGATACAGAAAGACCTGATACAGTTGCCGCTGGAATTTTACAAGGGAAAATAGCGATTTTAGTTGACGGAAGTCCTTTTGTGCTTTTAGTACCAGCCCTGTTAATTAACTTTTTTCAAACTAGTGAAGATTATTATCAAAGAGCAGATATCGCTACAGTTGTACGTTTAATTAGGTTTCTCGCATTCTTTTTATCCTTACTAACACCATCATTATTTATAGCTATTACTACCTTTCATCAGGAAATGCTACCAACCTCCTTGCTAATTAATTTAAGTGCTCAAAGGGAGGGTGTTCCTCTTTCTACTCTATTCGAGGCTATTTTAATGGAATTAACTTTTGAAATATTGAGAGAGGCAAGTATCAGAATGCCAAGGTCTATAGGTACTGCTATATCCATTGTTGGTGCATTAGTTATTGGACAAGCTGCAGTGGAAGCCGGTTTCGTTTCTGCAGCAATGGTAATCATTGTTTCTTTAACAGCCATATGTAATTTCGTTTCTCCCTCCTACAGTATGGCTGCGTCAGTTAGAATACTTCGTTTTATGTTTATGTTTATCGCTAATCTATTAGGATTATTTGGAATAATTATCGGCTTACTTTTATTAGTGCTTCACCTAAGTAGTATACGCTCATTTGGAGAGCCGTATTTAACTCCGTTAGCACCATTTAAATTAAAAGCTCAGAAAGATAGTATCGTTCGATTACCCAAATGGTTTTTAGAAACAACAAAAAGAAAAAAATAGAAATGGAAAACAAAGTATGATATGAAATCAATGAGGAGTATAAACTGTGAAGAAAATTTTTCTACTTTGTTTGTTGAGCTTAATGACCATATTATTAACTGGATGTTGGAGTAATAGTGAATTAAATGAAATTGCCATTGCATCTGCAATAGGCATTGATAAGACAGATAATGGATATCAAGTTTCTGTTCAAATCATTAATCCTGGTGAATTAGCTGGAGAGAGGAAATCTGGCCGTTCGGAGGTGAGTTTAATTACAAAAGAAGGGAAAACTATTTTTGAAACACTACGTAAACTTTCTATGGATGCACCTAGAAAGATTTATGTAGCACATATTCGTACGATAATTTTTGGGGAAGATATGGCTAAAGAAGGAATAGGAAAAGCACTAGACTTTCTAACAAGAGATCATGACATGCGTTCGGACTTTTTAATAGCAATTGCAAAAGGATCAACAGCTAAAGAACTACTTAACGTACAGTCCCCTATGGAAATAGTACCGGGTGAGAAGATTAATAAAACGATAAAAAATACCGAAAAGTCATTAGGCATTACAAAAGCAGTAATGATAGATGGATTAATTACTGATATACACAAAATAGGAAAAGAACCTGTGTTGACAGGTATACATTTTTATGGAGATCCAAAAACGAGTGGAGATCTTACCAGTGTACAAAGTATTATACCAAAATCAGGCATAACGGTTGATTCTATAGGAGTATTAAGAACGGATAAGTTGTTGGGCTGGTTAAATGAAGAAGAAAGTATAGGGTTTAATTACACACAAGATAATATCTCTAATTTAATAATAAACGTACCATGTAAGGATGCGGAAATTAGTATAGAAACGATTAATTCAACTACAAATCTTAAAGCGCTAGCTCGAAATGGAAAACCACTAATACAAGTAAATATATTCACAAACGGAGTACTAGGCGATGTGGAATGCAATATGAACCTTTCTAGTAAAAAGAATTTAGATAAAATAACGGACGATTATGAAAAGGTAATTAAAGAGAAAGTGGAAAATGTCATAATAAATATGCAAGAAACTTATCAAAGCGATATATTTGGATTTGGCGAAGTTATACATCAAAACCAACCTAACATATGGAAAGAAGTAAAAGGAAATTGGCAGAAGGAATTTGCGGATTTAGATGTGAAAGTAACCGTTAAAGCTAACATTCGTCGCATCGGTGCCATTTTAGATGATGAGGGAGAATGAGGTAAATGATAAAGATTATTGTTATGATATGTGGCGGTTATTTATTCTTTTTCTGGGAGGTAAGGCACTATTTAGAACAAAGAAAATGGTATGAGGTTTTCATAGTCTTTTTATTGGTATCAACTGGTCTTATGCTATGTATCCTACTTTCAAAAAATATGACAATCCCTTCTCCGTTAAGTTGGATTATAACATTATATAGACCTATAGCTAATGTCATGGAGAATATTCTCTCTTAGAAAGGATGTGGCATGGTGGTTGAAAAAGGAAGAATCAATGCAGGAGAGTTTTTATTACTGGTCGTTTTATTTACAGTAGGTAGTTCTATATTAATTATACCATCGAGCTTAGCATCTGCTGCGAAACAGGACGCATGGATTTCTTCTGTTGTTACTACCATTATAAGTTTATTTTTTATTTTTATTTACAATAAAATTCATCAGCTTTTTCCACGACTTACATATATACAATGTAACGAAAAAGTATATGGAAATGTATTAGGGAAAATGTTCTCTCTCCTGTTCCTTTTTTATTTTTTTGAATTATCTACTGCTTCTCTAAGAGAAATAGGTGATTTTATGAGTACGGAGTTACTTAATGAAACTCCTATTCAGATGATAATGGCTGTATTTATACTTACAAGTTTAATTGGTGTAAGGTTAGGGATAGAAGTGATTTGTCGATCTGCCTTAATATTTTTTCCATGGATCGTTTTTTTACTTTTGATATTATTTTTATTTCTTTTACCTGATGTGCATTTTGATAACTTAAAGCCAATTTTAGGTGAAGGAGTTAAACCTGTAATCAATGGAGTATATCATCATATTTCGCTACCATATTTGCAACTTATTATATTTCTTATGCTAATGCCATACGTGAAGGACAAGTCAAAAATGATGAGATTCTACTATCGAGGGATGCTAGTAGGAGGCCTGATATTAGTATTGACTATCTTCTTTTGTCTTTTAGTTCTAGATACGTACACCACTAGGATTCAAGTATATCCAACCTATACTTTAGGCAAAAAAATTAGTGTTGGAGATGTTATCTTTAGAGTTGAAGCCATAATGGCTTTTATTTGGATTATTACTATGTACTTTAAATTAACTATTTGTTTTTACGGAATTTCACTTGGATTGGCCCAATTGTTAAAATTGAGAAGTAACAAAATCCTTTTATACCCTCTGGCTTTACTGATTTTTTCCTGTTCCATATTCTTTTATCAAGATATTGTCTTTTTTAACTACTTTTTGAATAAAACGTACCCTTTATTTTCACTCACTGTTTGTTTTTTACTCCCTATCTTATTATTGACAATCGGGATGATTAAAAAGAAATATAACAATTATAGAATGCAGTAATAGCTGAATTCAAAAAATATGAACTGAGTATTTAAGAGATAAATGTTTGTTTATTGAGGGAGGTTAATTGAACAAGAATCCATAAATTATTTAATGGTTTCTTTCTATAATAAAGATAAAGGAAGAGTCAAAAATGAATAACAGGGTTAAAGAGTTTTGGTTAGGAATGAATTTTGTGAAGAAAGCCCAAAAGAAGGGATTTAGTATTGAGATGCTTGCTAAATTGGAGCTTTTGCTGATTGGTTAGCAGAATTAATTGTTACCTTTTTAGCCGCCACATACTACATTGTGTATAATCCATCACAAAAGAAAAAAATTTACTTTTTTCCTTTTATGATGAACAGCATATAAGCAAAATTGTATAAAATTGAATGGGTAGAGACAATTTTATGCATATATAACTTATACACGTAATGTATTATATATGATTAACTAACTATTATATCCTGGTAATTATTGGTATATTAGATGTGCAGATATTGAGCCCGTTTTATATAACCATATCTGTAATAAATGAAAAAAAACTATTGGAAGAAACATGGCAGGATAGTGTAAGAAGGAATTGGTAAGGTACTCATCGAAGTTAAAGTTTAGTATATTAATTCGGAATGAGGTTATTACTGAAAAATGGATTCTAAAGTAGATTATTTTAAAGAGGCATTAAAAGGATACTGTAGAAGGCAAAATATCTCACCACAAAGAAAGAGATTTTCAAATGTTGAGGGATTTGTAACTATTGGTATAAAAAATAAGGCGGAAAATGGATTAGATACAAATTGCTTTAAAGTACTTAATTTCATTTTGAGTGCTATTGGACCAACAGGAATCAAATTCAGCCAAACACCGATATTGTTTGCTGATTCAGATAGAATTGACAGAATAGATATTACAATGAAAGAAAAGGAATATACAGCATTTCTAAACAAACTTTTTAAATAATAAAATAACATATAAGTTAACAAGGCTACTGTAATGTAACTATTATAGAGGCTAAACATGCAACCCTTTTATAATAACTGAAGCAGCATAATGTTTAAGTTTTTCTAGTACTATCGGGGCAGCATTCCTGTAATAAATGAAAACATAGCTTATGGAAGAAACGTGGCAGTTTTGTTTAAGTGAACTCTTTCACAATGAAATAGAAGGAGTCTGTTTTTGGCTATAAGTTTATGATAATATTGCAGATAATTCTTTTATAAAGAGTTTTAATTGTAGGAAAACAAATATTGACTAATCTTTTGTTTGTATGTAGTATTCATTCTATCTTAAAATATAGAGTATATGGTGAACAGTCAGGAGGAACTATGATGCAAGAAGGAAATACCAATTATGTAATTGATGATATAATCTTTTCTCAGAAAAATTTGGGGTTTAGTAGGATTATACATGATTTGGATAAAGTAATGTTTAGGTATTTAACTGATCGTTTAGATGTGTTGGATATAAGTCATATTCAAGCATTAGTAATTATCTACTTAATGAAAAATAAAGAGAAAGATAACTACCAGAAAGAAATTGAAACAACTTTTGGTTTAACAAACCCTACTTTAACAGTTAGTATTAAATCAATGGAAAAAAAAGACCTAATTATTCGCAAAAAAAGCATGAAGGACGGTAGATATTATAATTTAAACCTAACGAGTAAAGGCGAGAGTTTATACGAATCTTGTTGTGATATATATATTAGTATTCAAAAGGAATTTGAAAAAATACTGAGTAAGGAAGAGGAAGAAAAATTCAGAGAAATTGCCGAAAAGATTATGAATCATTTTAAATATTTATAAAATATATTGACGAAAACGATTACATAGTATACTATGTAATCGTGATCACTGGTTTTTTACGCCGATTTTTTGCTTTTTAAAACATAGGGTATTTTTTATAGCATTTTTTTATCCATATACATAGCATACTATGTATATGGATAAAATTAGTTATATACATAGTATGCTATGTAAATCTAATAAGGGAAGAGGATAGAAGTTATGGCGAAAAATTATAAGGTATTAGCAGAAGAAATTATTAATCTTATAGGAGGAAAAGAAAATGTTGAAAACGTATTTCATTGTGCTACCCGTTTAAGATTTAATCTGAAAAATTTAGAAAAGGCTCGAGAAAATACGGAAGCAATAGAAAAAACTGAAGGGGTTATTCAAGTAATTGTTCAAAATAGCCAGTACCAAATAGTCATTGGACCTGATGTTAGTAAAGCATTTGCAGAAGTTAGGAAAATAATAGGTGAAGATCAGATGGAGTCCACCAGCATAGAAGAGTCTTCTAAACAAGATAAAACAAAATCTGATAAATTCTTCGAAGCAGTTTCAGGTATATTTACCCCAATTGTTCCAGTATTAATGGCCTCCGGAATGATGGGTGCTCTTGTTACTATCTTAAAGCTAACTGGCGTGGTAACGGAAACAAATCCAACATATTACCTAATGAATATAGTATATGAAGCGGGCTTTTATTTCTTACCTTTCTTTATTGCATTTTCCTCATCTAGAGTATTTAAAGCAAATCCATTTTTATCTATGCTTTTAGCAGGGATTATGTTACATCCAAATGTTTTAAATTTTGCCGATCATGGAGTCAAGAGTTTAAATTTCCTATCAATTGCAGTTCCAACAATAGATTATAGTCGTGCTGTATTACCGGTTATTTTAGGAGTCTGGCTTTTATCTTATCTAGAACGACTCTTTAATAAGTTTTATCCTGATATAGTTCGAGCGTTTATGGCTCCGTTATCTGTTATGCTTGTAATCTTGCCGATCCAATTAATTGTTATCGGCCCATTAGGTCATTATATTGCTGGATTCTTAGGTTCTGGTGTGGTGTGGTTAGGTGATAACTTAGGTTTCTTTGCAGTTGGTATTCTTGCATTCTTTACACCACTAATGATTGTAACAGGAACTCACTCTTTTGCATTCCCTGTTATTGTTGCAACACTAACGAGTATTGGTTATGACCAATTGTTAATGCCAAGTATGCTAGCAGAGAATCTTGCTATGGCTGGATCTGCATTTGCTTGTGCACTGATAGCAAAGGATAAGAAAAAGCGGTCAGAAGGTTTGTCTGCTTCTCTAACTGCAGCATTAGGAATTTCAGAACCTGCTATGTATGGTGTCAATTTACCGTCAAAATATGGCTTTATTGGAGCAATGCTTGGAGGATTAGTAGGTGGAATATTTGCAGGAATATTTAAATTTAAAATGTTTATGATAGCTTCGTCAAGTATCGTAGGGATTCCAGCAATGATTAATGACGAAGGAATTCAAAACTTAATTATAGGTTTATTAACCATTGTAATTTCATTCGTTGCCAGTGCTTTATTTACCTGGGGTTTAGCAAAATCAAGTTTTGACTTTAATAAAATTATGAAGAGAAGAGGTAAGGATTATGGAATGTAATTTCCTTTGGGGAGGATCAACTTCAGCGTTTCAATATGAAGGTGGAGGTAAAGAAGGTGGAAAAGGGTTAAGTATATACGACATTCGAGAACAAAGAAAAGGAGTTAAATATTCAGAAGCTTCAGAATTCTACTATCATTATAAGGAAGATATTGCCCTAATGGCTGAGATGGGTTTTAAAGCATTTAGAATGTCTATCTCTTGGACTAGAATATATCCTAATGGAACAGAACAGGAACCAAACAAAGAAGGTATAAATTTTTATATTAAAGTTTTTCAAGAATTAAAGAAATATAATATTGTACCGGTAGTAACACTTTTTCATTGGGATATGCCACAGGAGTTAGTAGAAAAATACAATGGGTTCAAAGACAAGGGATTCATTGAACATTTTGAAAGATATTGTAGGACTTGTTATGAAGAATTCGGAGCATACGTAAAGTACTGGTTAACGCTTAATGAAAATAATCTAGGATTATTGATTCCCAATATGTTCCTGGATGAAAAAGTCTCACCAGAAGATGATCAGTTTGAACAAATAAAATGGGATATATATATCAATTCTTTAATCTGCCATTTCAAAGCTGTCCAACTAGGGCATGAGTTGGTACCAAATTCTCAAATAGGTTGTATGTTAGCTAGTGCTTTTGCTTATCCCCTTACTTCTGATCCTGTAGATGTACTAGAAGCACAAAAACATAATCGGGAAACGATGTGGAATGATCTAGATATTCTAACAACCGGTAAAATTGATGAAACACTTTACACAAGACTTAGTGAAAGAAAGGTAAACATTAAACTTAGCAAAGCTGAAAAGGAATTAATGGAAGACCCAAATGCCAAAATTGATTTTATTTCTTTTAGTTATTATTTTAGTATTTGTATGCAGGATAGAGACCCTAAGAAAGTAAAAGAGGCTGAGACTGTTCAGTTGCTTTATCAAGCTTATCACAATCCATACTTGCCGAAGACATCCTTCGGGTGGCAGATTGACCCCCTTGGACTCCGAATATTTATGAATGAACTATATGATCGTTATAAGCTTCCATTAATGATTGTTGAAAACGGTTGCGGTGTGGAAACAGATCAATTAACGGATGATAAAAAAGTACATGATGATTATCGAATAGAATATCTTGAAAAGCACATTAAACAGGTATTATTGACTGTAGAAGAAGACCACGTACCTGTTTTTGGCTATTTACCATGGGGATGTATTGATTTATATAGTGCTAGTGGAAATAGAAATAAGAGATATGGATTTGTATATGTTGATTATGATAATCAATTTAAACGTTATAAGAAAGATAGTTTTTATTGGTACAAAGAAGTTATTAATTCTAATGGATTAAATGTAAAAGGAGACATGAAATGATTATTCAATTGGTAGAAAATACTGTTAAACCAGGAAAAAAAGAGGAGTATATAAAAAATGCAAAAGAATTTTGTAAAGCAAATAAAGAGAACGTTGATGGGTGTCTAGGAGCTTACGTCCTTACAGATAGTGAGAAAGAAGATAGTGTGTATATTGTTAATGTATGGGAATCTCAAGAACGGATGGGTAGTGAAAAAGCTGGAGGGATTTTCCTGAAACATAAAGCATCCTTAAAACCTTACTTCGTAAAAAATGAAACAACATTACTTGAACTGGTATAGAGAGGTATAGGTATGTTATTTAAACGAAAAAGTAAAAGTGTTGAACTGTATGCGGTTGGTAATGGGGATTTAATAGATATAAAAGGTGTTAAAGACCAAGTGTTTTCAAGTAAACTAATGGGAGAAGGATTTGCTGTTCTACCTTCAGATGGAAATGTATTTTCACCAATTGAGGGTGATGTTGTCAGCATATTTAACACGAAGCATGCTATAGGACTTAGATCTAAAAATGGAATAGAAATATTAGTTCATATGGGTTTAGATACCGTTGAGCTTAATGGTGAAGGGTTTGAGTTATTTATTTCTGAGAATGAAAAAGTAGCAGCAGGGCAACAGATTGCTAAAATGGATTTGGACTTAATTAAAAGTAATGGCAAACAAACGGATATTATTGTTGTTATTACAAATTCATCTGAAATAAAAGAACTTTCCATAATTAATTTAGGGGATAATGTTAAGAATAGTCAACTAGTTGGCCAAATCAATCTCTGATTATAAACTAATTTTAAGGTCTGCTGGATAGATAATTTACAAGGGATCGTCAATGACGGTCCTTTTCTTTTTGTAATAGATGGTGATTATCCGTGGTAAAAGATAAGCTGATAGTGTTTATATGATTAATGCTTAGTGGAATGATGCTTAAAATTAATTGGCATTACAATTTTTTCGGTAAAAAGCGAACTTAATTTAATAATTTAAATTGGAAATTTAAATATGGCTAAACCTTTGATATATACGGGATTAGACGTTTTTATTTTTTGTAATTCATAAAAACACTACTTTACCTGCTGGGATAATAAATCCATTTTAATGAATGTCCCTAACAATAGAATACATATGGTAAAGAATAGTGATGTTTATTTCATTGAATCAATCTGATAGGATTTAACTGACAATCAGAGAAATCATTATAAAAGAAAAAATAAAAAAGAGGATGATGAAAAAAGTACGAATGTTAATTATAGGTAATAAATAAAGCTTTTATCTGGAGGGAAATATAATGACTAATATGCACTATACTCTGCCTCAACTACTTACATATGAATTAACTGATCAAAAGAATATTTCAAATCATTATCATAGAGAAGCGGAGTTTCTTTATATATTAAAAGGAACTTTGGATGTGAAGATTGACAAGGAAGAATTTAAACTTTTTCCTGAAGATCTTATCGTGATAAATTCCACACACCAACACTCATTTAGTACAAATGAGGAAGTTTTGTATGTTATTTTTCATATAAATTATCAAATGATTTTAAAGCATTTGCGTTCATCAAATATCTATTTTTTATGTAACTCCTCAATAGATGATCAACATAAATATTCGGTTTTAAAAAATATTATAGAAAATATTCTTAAATGTTATTACGAGGATACTCACTATAGCAGTATCAGTTTAAATATGTATAATTATCAGTTAGTAGAATGCTTAGTTAAAGACTTTTCTATACAACAGCTTAATTCTAATGATTTAGGGGCTAGTCGTAAAAATGACATTCTAGTTTTTGTAGAAGCTAATTATCAAAATCCTATTGGCTTAAAAGATCTTGCGGATTTTCTATTCCTTTCGCCGGCTTATGTATCTAAATATTTTAAAGAAGTTTTTGGAATGAATTTTTATAAGTTCTTAAATGAATTTAGATTAAATCAAGCTGTTAAGGAGCTTAAAGTTTCCAAGCTTTCTATTACATCTATAGCGATGAATAATGGTTTTCCTAATGTAAGTTCATTTAATAAGGTTTTTAAGGAAAAATATCAAACAACTCCACATGATTTTCGAACTAAACATATTAGTTTTATAAATAAACAAGATACTTTGAAAAAGAATGAACTAATAATAAAAATGAAAAAAATAATTAGTAATAAAGAAGTTAAAAATGACGTTTATCGAGAAGAAGTTTCTGTTCTTGAGTTAGATGGCAATAATGAAAGTTCTTTCAACAAGTATTGGAAAAAAGTAATTAATCTAAATAAGGCATCTAGGCTATTGGGGTTTAATTCGGAAAACCATATTATTAAACTAAAAAAAGAATTGGGTTTTGAATACGGAAGAATTTGGGACTTGTTTTCAAGTGAATTAATGATCTTAGAACAAGATTTAATTACTAAAAAGAATTTTTTTAATCTAGAGAGAATTTTTGACTTCTTAATGGATAATAAAATTAAACCTTATATTGTTTTAAATCCAGAGGTAGATATGCTCCTTTTAGAAACGAATGATAAAAGCCAAACTCTTAATGATTTTCTTCATTTATTTAAAAGCTTTGTGTCTCATATTGTTAATAGGTACGGAATTCGACAGGTGAAGGAATGGTATTTTGAAATTAGTGGTGCAATCAAGAATGACAATTTAGAGATTAATGAATTTTACTTTACTTACTTCAATAATATTAAGCGAATTTTGAACGAGTTTTCTCCGGGATTTAAGGTGGGAGGAGCTGGTATACCAATTCATTGTGGTTCAGAAACAATAAAAGAGTTGTTGATAAAATGGCACGATAATGAGTGTAAGCCTGATTACCTTACATTACAATCCTTTCCGGATTCTTCCTTACATATATCTGGAGAACAAAACATAAGGAGGCTTTTAGACGGACAATATATAAAAAACCAGGTATTAATGGTAAGAGAAATATCGAAAGAAGTGAATTTTGAAATTAATGATATACAATTATCAATATGGAATTTTACTCTCTCTCAACATAATTTTTTAAATGATAGTAGCTATAAAGCTGCATATATTATTAAAAATATTATTGATTGCTATGGCCTTTTAGAAGGAATGGGTTACTGGTTTGCCCTAGACTCTCTTTCTTCATCCGCTAATACCCCTTTACTCTTATATGGAAGCCCAGGACTGTTAAGCAATCAGGGACTGAGAAAACCTTCCTATTATGCTTATGCATTCCTTAATATTGGTGAAGGAAAGTATTATTTAGGTAAGGATGATAATAGTTTTATTACATCTGATGGTACAGAGAATTACTTTATAGTCTGTCAAAATGTTGGAAGATTGAATTATAAATACTATCTAGAACAGTATCAAGGGCATGAACGTATTGTATATTCAGATATTTTTGAGCAAATAGAAAAAAAGGTTCTTAACTATAGAATTTGTAATGTAAAGAATGGAACATATAAAGTTAAAATACAATCGGTCAATGAGGATCATGGAAATATACAACAAGAATGGTTTAAATTGAACTCAGGCATGGATCTTAGTAAAAGTGAAATAGATTATCTAAGGGATATTGCTTTACCAAGAATGAAAATACACGAAGTAAATGTAGAAAACGGGACATTTGAATTTGAAACCATTTTGGAAAGAAATGAGATTCAAAGTATTCGAATAACTTATCAATATTAATTAAAGGATATCTAAATTTAGATATCCTATTTTTTATGAATGATAACAAAAATTCATATCGAATTATTAATATTCTACTTTTGAAATAACCTTTTGAGTAAAAATTTACATTCTAATTCGCAGAAAACAAACTATTGAAAGTGTTTACAATAAATTATTATTAAGGTGTAAAAGAGCTCTATTGAAGGAGGATAATGTATGAGTTACAAACAAACAGCAAAAGACATCCTTGAAAACATAGGTGGCAGTGAAAATATTAACTCTGTTTCTCATTGTGTAACTAGGTTAAGGTTCTCAATAAAGGATAAGTCTAAAGTCAATGATACAGCTATTAAAAATTTAGAAAATGTAAGCGGTACAGTAAATCAAGGGGGACAGTATCAGGTAATTATTGGAACAACAGTAGATAAGGTCTATAAAGAGTTTATAGAAATGTCTTCTTTTGATACAGAAAAAGACCATAAAAAGAATAAAAAAGAAAACAATTCGGAAAAGAAATCTTTAGGTAACCGTGTGCTAGATGTATTCATCAGCTGCTTTACACCAATAATACCGGTTATTGCTGGAGCAGGAATGATTAAAGTACTATGCTCCATCCTAATTAACCTGAATATTCTTTCAGATGGGAGCCCGACTTTAGCAATTTTAACTATCCTTGGTGATGGTGTCTATTACTTCTTGCCTTTCTTTGTTGCTTTCACAGCTGCACAAAAACTGAAAACAGATCACTTTACAGCAATGGTTTTAGCAGCAATTATATTACATCCTAATTTTATTGCATTATCAGCAGAAGGAGCAACTTCGACTAGCTTCTTAAAAATTCCAATGCAATTGTTTGATTATAGTGCTCAGGCAGTACCAGTAATATTAAGTGTTTGGATATTATCTTATGTGAATCGATTTACTGACAAATATAGTCCAGCGACTATTAAAGTATTTTTAAGGCCAATGCTAAATATATTGATTGTTGCCCCTATAATGCTTATTGTATTTGGACCTATTGGTGCAATGGCAGGTGAGTATTTTGCGAGATTTGTTGACATTATGAATACATGGGGTTGGATTGCGGTAAGTATAAATGCAGTTATTTATCCTTTCCTTGTACTAAGTGGAACACATAATGCTTTAATTCCTTTGATTGTTACAATGTTTGCTACAAAAGGTTTTGATCCAGTATTAATTGTAAGCGGTTTGGTGGTTAATATAGCTCAAGCAGGTGCTGCATTTGCTGTTGCAACAAAAACTAAAAATAAAGCAATGCGAGGAACTGGAATTTCAGCAGGTATTTCCGCAATATTTGGTATAACTGAACCTGCTTTATATGGTGTCAATCTTAGACTAAAGAAGCCATTTATTGCAGTTCTAATTGGCTCTGCGTTAGGGGGAGCAATTGCAGGATTAACTGGAGTTACAGCCTATTCATTTGTAAATCCAAGTGTTGTCTCATTACCAATATTTATTGGAGATGATGGATTTATGTCTCTCCTTTGGACAATTATTTCTATTATAGCTGCTTTTATTTTCACGTTTATTGCGGTAATGATTTTAGGATTTAAGGACATCCAAGGTAAAGAAAATGACAAAAACAAAAACGTAATAGATAAATCAGAAGAAATTTTGGTAGAAGGAGAGAAAGTTGCTAGTCCTTTAAAGGGACAGTCAATTCCAATTACAGAAGTAAATGATGCAACTTTTGCGTCTGAAGCAATGGGAAAAGGTGTTGCTATTATTCCATCAGAAGGAAAAGTAGTTGCTCCATTTGACGGGACAATTGCAATAGTTAGTGATACAAAACATGCTGTTGCTATAGTTAGTGAAAAGGGTATGGAAGTCCTAATACATGTAGGTATTGATACAGTTAAGTTGCAAGGTGAACATTTCCAAACCTTTGTTAACGTGGGGGAAAGTGTGAAAAAAGGAGATCTTCTAATTGAATTTAATTTAAATGAGATTGAAAATCTTGGATATGATGTAACAACCTCTATTATAGTAATGAATTCAAATAACTACAAAAATTTAAATAATGAGATAGGTATAGTTACTTATGGCGATACCGTTTTAAATGCATAAGGAATGGGAGAGATAAAAATGACTAATAAATTTCCAGAAAACTTTTTATGGGGAGCAGCTACATCCGCAGGACAGGTTGAAGGTGGATGGGATAAAGGAGGGAAAGGGCCAAGTGTATTAGACGTACTAGGGGGAAGTATAGATGGTAGTGCGTTCAGAATTCAAACACATGAGGTCAAGCCAGACGTTTATTATCCTGGACAGGTAGCAAGTGATTTCTATCATAATTTTAAAGAAGATATCCGGCTTTTTGCAGAGCTGGGTTTAAAAGCATATAGAATGTCTATTGCATGGAGTCGTATCTTTCCAAATGGAGATGAAACAGAACCTAATGAGGAAGGTTTAAAATTCTATGATGAAGTATTTCATGAATTAAAAAAATACAATATTGAACCTATTGTTACTATTCTTCATTATGATGCTCCACTTAATTTAGCTAATAAGTTTGGTGGCTGGACGAGTCGAGATATGATTAATTCATATTTAAATTATTGTGAAGTATTATTCACCCGTTATAAAGGGAAGGTAAAACACTGGATTACATTTAACGAGATTAACTGTCTTTTAGTACCATTTGGTATTCTTACTGCTGGTGCAGTAAATATACCAATCAAATCTGAAGAAAATACGAAGAAAATCCGCATACAAGCACTTCACCATCAATTTATTGCTAGTGCAAAGGCTGTAGCAATGGGACATGAAATTGACGAAGATAATAAAATAGGTTGTATGATTGCATATATGTGTAGTTATCCTTTAACTTGTCGACCAGAAGACATTAGATTAGCACAGGAACACGATCAGATTAAAAATATGCTATGTGGCGATGTTCAAGTGAGAGGATACTACCCAAGATATGCAGAACGCTATTTTAAAGAAAAGAATATTGAGCTACAGATGTTACCTGAAGATGAGGAAATATTGCGCAAAGGGAAAGTTGATTTCTATTCAATGAGTTACTATATGACAAACTGTATAGGTATTGAAGAAGATCAAGAAATGATGTCTGGTAATTTAGTAATTGGAGCCAAGAACCCATACTTAAAAGCAACGGAATGGGGATGGCAGATTGATCCATTAGGATTGCGTTGGGTATTAAATAATGTTTATGATCGTTATCAAATTCCTATTATGATTGTAGAAAATGGTATGGGAACTACTGATATAGTTACGGAAGATGATAAGGTATTTGACGATTATCGAATTGATTATCTAAGTAGGCATATAGATCAAATGGCTAAATCCATTGAAGATGGTGTAGAGTTAATAGGTTATACACCTTGGAGTGCTTTAGATTTAGTTAGCCTTTCAGGTGGTACTATGCGGAAAAGATACGGATTTATATATGTCGATACAGATGATCAAGGAAATGGAACTTTAAAAAGAATAAAAAAAGAATCCTTTTATTGGTATCAAAATGTAATAAAAACAAATGGGCAAGAAATTAATGGGACGAAGTTAAATCAATTTCAGTAGACAATCAATACGAATAGAGCTTCCCTTTCAATTAAGGGGAGTTCTTTTTTATATTAACTGGAGAAAGTTTGTGAATGTTTACACTTAAACTAACGGGTGCAATAGTTAAACAACAGGTACAATATCTACTGTATCAAGAAAACACCAAGAAAATTAAGAAATACATAAATGCAATTGCTGCAATCACAATAATGTATTATTACTTCTTTAAAAGAAAGGATTAGAAAAAATACTTTATTGCCACAGTATTCATCAATAATTCCTTATCTTTTTTTTGAGTAATTATATAACTATGCAAGACTTAGCGGATAGATTTTATATGACAAAAGCGGCAATTGCCTTGAAAATTGAAATGATCAAGAAATGGATGGATCGTTTCGAAGGAATAGATTTAGAAGTAAATAGAATTAATGTGTTTTTGGTACATGGAAATGAAAGAAAAAAACGCGCATATTGTGCACAGAATGGTACAATTTATGCTTTTAAAAGCCTCCCACTTCCAATAGTATTGTTAAAATATTAAATTCAAAAAAACAAATGAAATAAAATTAGACAAAGGTCAAGATATTCCAATTGACTATAAACGAATGAACGTTTATTATAGAATTTATGAGAAACAAAGACAAAAATAAAAATGAAGCTATTTTTCAAGCTACCATTCAACTATTAAATGAGGTCGGCTTCTCGGATATATCAATGTTTAAAATTGCCAAGCGTGCTAATGTTTCCCCTTCAACTATTTATATTTATTTTAAAAATAAGGAGGATATGTTAAGTAAGCTTTATGCAATGGTCAAGCAAAAGATGAGTAATCAAATTCTTGCGGGAATAGAGGATACAATGCCTATAAAGACTGCGTTTGAGATTGTTATTCGAAATCAAATTGAATTTATATTTAATTATAAAGCTGAATTTCTATTTCTGGAACAATTTAGCAATTCCCCTTTGCTACAAATTTTATGTTTGGAGGATTCAAGCTACATGTTCCTTCCATTGTTTAAACTGGTTGATAGGGGAATTGAGCAAAAAATTTTAAAAGAATGTGACATTTTGTTGCTGTTAGTTCAAGTCCATGCGCCAGTTGCGGCACTTGTTAAGCAGCATTTTAATGGTGAATGGAAACTAAATGAGAAAAATATAGGTGACTTAATTGAACTGAGTTGGGATGCTATTAAAGCTTAGGCTATTTCATTTTAATATTTTAAGAACGAACGTTCATTTAATTTGAATTTAAGGAGTTTGAAAATGATACTTGGAGAAGAACAGTTGCGAAATACAAGTTTACGAAAACAACAATCGAAAAACTTTAGTAAAGGAAAATTTAAGTATCCAAATGAAACGCCGATTGACTACAGTTTTAAGGCTTTGCTACCAGTGATGCTTGATTATATTAAAGGAAATCCCAATAAGCGTCCTACTGAAACACTTCGGGTTCAACAAATATCAACACTTACCAGCAAATCAAATAAAGCATCTGTTACATGGTTAGGGCATTCTACTTCAATAATCCAATTAGATGGCAAATTATTATTGTTAGATCCAAACTTTGAGGCATATTCTTCTCCTTTTAAATTAGGCGGAAAACGTTATAGTAAGGAGCTACCAATAGAGGTTCATAATCTTCCTGAGCTTGATGCTGTACTTATATCACATGACCACTATGATCATTTAGATTCTAAAACGATAAAGAAATTAACTAATAAGGTTAAAATGTTTCTTGTTCCATTAGGCATAGGAAGCCATCTGCAAAGATGGGGGATTAAGGCAGAACAGATTATTGAACTTGACTGGTGGGAAGAAGCTGAGTTTTTCGGTCTAACGTTTCGTTGTACACCAGCAAAGCACTCATCTGGAAGAGGAATGTTTGATCATAATGCTACCTTATGGTGTTCATGGATTATTGAGGGCAAGGATGAAAAGATATTTTTTGGTGGAGATAGTGGTTATGGTCCGCACTTTAAGGAAATTGGTGATAAATATGGCCCGTTTGATGTAACGCTCCTGGAAGCTGGACAATATGACAACAGCGGCTGGTGGCCATTGCATATGTTGCCAGAGGAAACAGTTCAAGCTCATATTGAACTCCAAGGTAAAACCTTGCTCCCAATTCACTGGGGGGCATTTACATTGGCAATTCATGATTGGGATGAGCCCATTGAACGTGTTCTGAAAGCTGCAGTTGAAAGAAACGTTATTGTTGCTGCACCTCGCATTGGCGAAAATGTTGACATTGGTTCGACTCAAGGACCAGTATTTCCTTGGTGGAGAATATATAAGGGGGGATGCGATAGATTGTAAGCTGTTTAAAAGATTGCCCTGTAAATAGTGACGTCTAAACTAAAAGTAAAGAAAGAGGTAAATATAATGTGTAAAACTCATGCTTTAAGTGTTTCAAGTGCTAATGCGCAATTTGAAAAAACAACAATTGAGAGAAGAGAATTGCGTCCTGATGATGTATTAATAGATATCAAGTTTAGTGGGATATGCCATACTGACGTTCATATGATACAAAATGATAATGGGTACTCAAGATTCCCGATGGTTCCTGGACATGAAATGACAGGAGTTGTTGAAGCAGTAGGTACAGAAGTGACGAAGTTTACTGTTGGTGATCGGGTTGGAGCTGGGCCTCTTGTCAATTCCTGTGGAGAGTGTGAGAATTGTCTACAAGGTGAAACCATGTTTTGCACAAAAGGAATGGTTATGATGTATAACTCTCAAGACTATGATGGTAGTGTAACATATGGTAGTTACAGCCAAAAAATTGTCATAAAACAAGACTATGTTCTCCGAATTCCGGACAATTTAGAGTTAGACGCTGCTAGCCCACTACTTTGCGCAGGAGCTACAGCTTACTATCCATTGAAGCACTGGGAAATAGGACCAGGTAAAAAAATAGCTATTGTAGGCATTGGGGGAATAGGCCACTTAGCCATTAAATATGCCCATGCATTAGGTGCAGAAGTTACTGCCTTAAGTCAGACTATGGAAAAGGAAAGCGATGCATTAAAATTTGGTGCAGATCATTACTACGCAACAAGTGATCCAAATACATTTACAAAGCTAGCAGGCCAGTTTGATGTTATCTTAAACACTACATCAGCAAATCTTAATTTGGATGCGTATGTTTCTATGCTTAATATTAACGGTACATTTGTTATAATCGGTGATTCTGGAAAGCCTCAACAATTTAATACGCTTAGCATACTGATGGGACGTCGCAGAATTGCTGCAACTCCAGGGGGTGGAATTCCTGAAACACAAGAAATGCTTAATTTCTCCGCACAACACAATATTGCCCCTGAAATAGAAGTAATAAATGCAAATCAAATTAATGAGGCGTTTGATAGGCTTAAACGTAATGATGTAAGGTATCGATTTGTTATTGATACATCTACTTTGTAATTAAATCTAGTTGAATATTTTCTTTATCAAGAAGTTACCAAATGAAGGACACGAGAAACATATGAAGACTATACTTTTCTATAACTTGACTATAACAGAATGTTCGTTATTATGGATATATGAGAAAAAAAGATAATAATAAAAAAGAAGCGATTGTGAAAGCAATCATCCAACAAATTAATGAAATTGGCTTTGTGAATGTCTCCATGTCTAAAATTGCTAAAGCAGCTGGCGTCTCTGCTTCAACCCTGTATATTTATTATGAGAACAAGGAGGATATGATCCAAAAGGTTTACTTGGACGTTAAAACACAGATGCTGCTTGACTGTTCTAAAAATTTAACTTCTGAAGCTCCGGTTAAGCAATCTATTATGCAATTTTGTGAAAATATCCTTCTATTCCTCAAGAACAGAGGAGATTATTTTATTTTTTTAGAGCAAGCTTCTAATTCGCCTGTTTTAAATTCTTTATCGGTAAAAGATTTTGATACATCAAGTCGCATGGTTTATCAGGTCTTTGAAAAAGGCATAAACGAAGGTATTTTAAAGCAAACGAATCCCAATATACTTATTGGATTTTGTATGTATCCTATTTCCCAAATTTATAAGGAAAATCTTAATTCCAAGGAATATATCAATGAGGTTGACTTTATAGAAGTATTTCAAATGTGTTGGGATGCAATTAAAGCATAAGCACTCTCTTAGAGTGCTTTTTATAAATTATTTTTAAAAACGAACATTCATTTATTAAGAAGGAGTATACTTATGAAAACAAAAACCATTTTAATCACTGGTGCAACGGACGGAATTGGCATGGTGGCTGCTAAAGAATTAGCCAAGCAAGGACACAAAGTCATTGTTCACGGCCGTAACGAAAATAAAGCCAAAAAAGTAGTAGATGAAATAAAAGCATCTACTGGAAACAATGAAGTTGATTATATACTAGCAGACTTATTCTCTTTTGAGTCTATCAAGCAAATGAGCATTAATTTTAAACAACGTTATGATCACCTTGATGTTTTAATCAATAATGCTGGAGCTGTTTTAGATAACGAACGCTCCATTACGAAAGATGGCATTGAAAAGACGATGGCATTGAACGTTTTAGCTCCCTTGCTTTTAACGCAATTACTACTGGATATCTTAAAAAAAAGCAAAGATGCACGGGTGATTAACATGTCATCAGCTTCCCATCGTGCCAGTGGAAAACCAAACATGGCAGATCTGAACCTTGAGGAAAACTATTCCGCACAGAAAAGATATGGACTATCTAAGCTTTACGTGATTTGGAACACACGTCATATGTCTCGATTACTTAAAGATCAAGGAGTAAATAATGTTACAGTCAATGTGTCACATCCTGGTGCAGTTGCCACAAATTTTGGTCAAGACAGTGATAAAGGCATTATAACAAATCTTATATATAAAATCGCCTTGCCAATTATGGCGAGCCCAGAAAAAGGAGCTTCAACAAATGTATTTTTAGCTACATCGCCAACTGTAACAGGCATTACAGGAAAATACTTCGGCAATTCTAAGGAAATCAAACCTTACGATCGCTTCTACTCAGTCGAAAATGAAAAAACGGTTTGGGATTATTGTATGAATGTTATTAATCCATATTTATTATATAAGTATTAACGGGTAAAAGGACTTTTTGTAGTCCTTTTATTTAGTTGAGTTACATTTATTTTAACATCAGTTAGACAAAATGGAGACTTAATAAAAAAATGTTTTGTTTCAGTTACAGTCTTTCAGGGTGAAAAAAGGTATATAATAATTTTGGAGAATAGTATAGAAAACAAACTGAAAGGGATGAATTAGTTGGCACAGCATATCTCCCTTTATGTTGATTTAGATTCATTAGAAATTAATCGCAGTAAAAATATAACAGGCACGATATATTTTATTATTGATTATCATCGCTATTTTCCTGATGAAGGATGGGATGACTTTTTGGTAATCATCTTATCTTGGTGGATTAAATCTATTAGAAGTGTAGATATCTCTAGAATAGGAACAACTTATAAATTTGATTTTATGGATGGTACACCAGAAGTTCTGGTGAAAAAAGTAAGTGAAGATCAAGTAGAAATGAATTTTAGCTTTGAAGATGACTTAAATGAAAGTTTTAAAGGAACATTCCTTTATAAAGAACTCAAAGATTCGTTACTTTCTGTTTCAAAGCAAGTAATACGCGAACTTGACAGGAATCAGTGGATAAAAGAAGATATTGATGAATTTAAAAATTTAGTTTTATCTTTAGAGCGATATCCATTTAAAAACCATACATAGATGTGCATCTGGCTATTAAAAGGTAGTTAACGAGAGAGTAATTCTATTATAAATGAGCTAATACTCGCAGACATGCTGAACAAGGATTTTATTGGAAAATTAGATGTTTGGAAAACTTTAAGTATGTTCTCTATGTGGAGTGCCGGATATGACGATGTATTGAAGCATTTGAAATAAGAAGTAAATGCATAAACATTTTTACTTTTTTTCAAGTATACGAGCTTAGGACCATGCTGTGCATTTTGCCTAAATTAGAGCTGTTGGGTTTCTCACTACCCCTAACAAAGTTCAAAAACCTTCACAGGCATAAACCTTACAGTAAACTGTATATGTTATAACATTTTAGAGGGGGAAAACAAAAGATAATTAAATTATTTGGTGCAGCGATTTTAACAACAATTTTATTATTTACGGGAATTGCTCCAAGTCTTACACATGCTCAAGCAAACAACAATAAACAATTAATTGTTAACGAAACGAACCAGTTAATCATTTCCGAACAAACAAATATCCAATGGAATGAGACTGTTTTAGAAAATGGGGGAAATAAATCGTGTATAGCTTAAGTGACAATGAAAGCATAGTTTTTTTTTGGAAAGCTGGCAACGGCGATGAGTAGCACTGTCACTATTTTAATTATAGTCTTCTCAATTATTGTGGTTTCTAATTATGTCAAAAAGTTGAAATTTGCTAAATATCAATCAAATAGTGTAAAGCTATATTTAGCACGTGGTGTTGTAGGTATTGTACCTGTTATTGTATTGTCAACGATGGTTTATTTGCTTTTGAATTTTATTTTAGGCAAATAAGCGTATATTAGTTTTAAACTGTTAAGAGGTTACGCTGTGGGTAACCTCTCTTTAAATTGACTAATAGTTTTATGATATTTAGACACCATATTTATAATCTCTTTCGCTTGCTCTATACCCATTGCCACAGCTTCCCTAAAAGAGTAATCAATTTAATCGCTTTTCTTCCTCTTAGATATCTAAATGTTTCTCAATCAATCCACTAACTTGGATTAATTACCTAGTTTTTTCCTTTCGCTCCGTTTGAAGCATAAACTAGAATAATACATTTTTACATATACTTCTCAGTATTTTTTGGTATATAATGGATAAAAATACTTTGGAGGTTGTTATGTTTTTCGTTAATAAGTATATGGAAACATTTGTAGAGAACCTAAATAATAATAAAGAAACTCTTACAAAGAAATTAAAGGAGATTAGAGCATATGATTTTTCTCCTGAAATTGATTTATTAGACTTCGTTGTTTTTATGGAGCAATCATCATTTAGTATTAGGATGTTTTCAATGGATAGAGATAATAATGAAGTATTTAAAGAAACTGAGGATTCAGTGCTATTTGCTGGCAGTGAGGGAATAATCTCAGATGTGGTAATAAGTCACATATCTGATGAACATCTTGATGAATTTTACAGTTTTTATGAGGAAAATGAAGAAGAGTTAGCATTTAAGGAAGAAAAAGCAATTGTAGAGTGGTTTCAAAGTTGCTGGAAGAATGCAGCTGCAGATTCATTAAATCTACCTGCTTATTTTGTTTTCCATGATTCACTGAAATCATTTGATTTAACTGCTTGGAAATGGATAGATGATAATGATAAATGGTCATGAGTAAGACTTTTATAATATTAATAGATTAAGATAGTATCTATAGATGTATTCATTCCACCTTAGTAGATGAAAAATTAAAATATTAAACTTATTATTGTAAAATTAATAAGAAAAAATAATATACATACTGAGGTTATCTATGAACAACAAATTGGTACATACTTTTTCAATCCTTTTGATTGCTGTGATTGCGATTTTCACAGGTGAAATTGCCACTGTTATGATGCTGTATTTAATATTATTAGCATTATACGGTATCCATAATACAGTGCAGAAATTTTATGAGGATTGGAAAAATAAAAATAATCACCCATACTAATTACTATATACCTCCCACTTACTAACAGGTTGGGAGGTATTGTTATAACTGAGGGATTTCTCGATTTACTTCGATTTAATAAGGGCTATAAAGAGAGATGTCTCCGAACATGCACAAAATGACTTCGGGTACAACTTGGTTACTATTGGTTTTAAATTTCATATAAGACAAGGTGAAAGCTACGATAAGCAGCTTTTTTGCTAAAAGGTACTGTAATTTAATAATGAAGGTGAAACGTGGCGTTAACCCACAGATTAGCATAATAATAAACCCTTTCATTTAAAAAACTGAATCAGTATAATAATGTTAATTATTGAATTTTTATTCATTCGAAAGAAAGGGAGTGATTATGATTTTGATCTGTGAGTCGGAAAAACTAGAAGACTATTTACTCGAATCAACCGAAGTTAATTATTCTAATCCGATTATAAAAAAGAAAGCAGATGAACTTTTTAATCCATCTCAAACGGAAATGGAAAAGGCAAGAATGGCTTTCGAATTTGTTCGTGATGAAATTTCTCATTCTTGGGATATTCAATCAAAGCGAGTTACTTGTAATGCTTCGGAAGTAATGGAGTATAAAGAGGGTATCTGCTATGCAAAATCACACCTTTTAGCGGCATTATTAAGATCACAGGGAATACCAACAGGCTTTTCTTATCAAAGGTTAATGCTATTTGATACGTCAGAAAAAGGATATTGTATTCACGCTTTAAATTCTATCTACCTGAAATCCATTCATAAATGGGTTAGGGTTGATGCGCGTGGAAATAAAGCGGGAATTGATGCCCAATTTTCAATTGAAGAAGAAATGTTAGCTTTTACAATTAATGAAGAACTTGCTGAGAAGGATTATCCAGTTATTTATGCTAAGCCACATCCTAAAATTGTTGCTGTTCTAAAAGTAAATACAAATGCATTAGAAATGTATAAACTTCACTTGCCAGAGAGTTTATAGTTGTTTCACTAGTTGGATTTCCAAATTTAAAGGGGGGGCTTTTTTATTTCACTAAAGTGGTAATTTAGTGAAATTAGATAGTATTCAGAGACAAGAGTCCAATCTGAATAAGGAATTCAATTAAATTAACTGATAATGGAATGACCGATATTTTTGTGACAACCATGTAGAGTTAGCTGCAAAGGAATGAAATAGTAAAATTGGCTGCTGAGTCATTTCTATATGATTCTGCCATTTGTCCGCTAATGGTACATTAAAAAGAAAATAACATTTCTTTAATCTAATTTAATTAGCAAAAGTCTGATCCTAAAAACGATATATCTCTTACCCATTTACTGAATGAGCAATCGCTTTTTTCAAGTCATCATGTGATATCTAATAGAAAGGCAACAGGTGTTAATAGTACAACTAAAGAGCAATAAGGCGTACCTCTAGCTTAAGGCATGCCCTACATTTTTAAAAATTTATTTTAAAAAACAATACATGCACTTATTTCTTATATCTAAATATGATGGCTTTGAAGGAGTGATGAATATGCCGTGGCAACAAAAAGTTAGCTTTTTGATTGGTCAGCCTATTGGTCTTTCATTAGCAAATGGACAAGGAACGTCAGGTGTTTTATGTGGTACATCCGGCGGAAAACTACTTGTAATTGAATATTTGTATCAATCACAATTTGCATTAAAGCAATATGATTTTAATATGATTCAGGATATAAATGGATTTCCAGCTTGTCAGAATCAACAGCCACTATATTAATGGGCCGTCCCTTTTTGAGGGTCCTTAATGTACCTTCCCCTGGTACACCAAGGTGAATTTAGTGAAAGAAGAAGGGGTTAAAGGAATATGTCTAGAAATAATCTTTAGGTTTTAGCTGACTTAATAGTGTTAATTTATGAAGGCTGTCAGCGGATAAGCCTATATTTGAATAAAAAGAAAAAACAAACAGCTGAGATGTCAGCTGTTTGTTTATGTTGGTTAACCTTTTTAAACTTAGATTTATTGTCTAAAGCTCATAAAATAGTATTCTTTTTTCGATATGCCTTGGAAGAGACACTTATTTTTTTTACAAAGAGCTCACGAAAATAATCTATATTAGTGTACCCAACTAGATAACTGATTTCTTTAATACTGAAAATAAAAATCATCTCATTTCTTCAGTGTGAGATGATTTCTTTTCTTCTAAAAGTTGGCTATCAAATTATTCATTTATGAAACAAATTACCTAATAAAAAGCGAATACCATAGAGTAAACTAACTTGTTTTTTCACTTTCTCAACTCACTATATTGTATATGAATTCTGTTTTCGGGTTTTTTGTCTATCGTATACAGCCCAAAAAGGAAGAACCATTCTAAAGGCTTCATTAAAAGATAAATGATGTCTGCGGACCATTTTGAATTGATATGCCTACTTATTGGATAGCCATATCTATCGTAAAAGTTACGGATGACTTTATGGATGGTTGGCACATATTGTTCTAGAATGTTCTCTAACGCATTAGCAATAAGCAACTGGCGGTTCACAGAGATTCTTATTCCTCTTCTTACACCAGCTCTGATTGTTTTGACCAATTTTTTATGCCCTTTCACAGTGACCGTACATAAATAATGCCCGTCACCCTCTACTAGCTCTGGTTTTGGCGCAGGGATTTTCGAATAAATGAAAGAGCTCGTTTCAAGGAACACACGAATAAAGCTATCTGGACGTTGTCCAAACAGGACCAAAACCAGCTGGAAGATGATTAAAACTGGAAATAAACATATTACCCATAGTTTTGACATCTTTTGATCGTTATTAGATATTCTGTAGAGAAATAGAATAAATTTATTGTTGTACTCAGTCTCTTTTTCATTTTGTCTATCAAGAAAATAATCCAGAAAATCTTTCAATCTTGAGATAAATAAAAAAATTAGTGATTGAAAGCTAATTTGCAGAAGGAGGACCGAGTATTCTTCACCATCATGTGAGAAGCCTGTATGAGTAAGATAGACAACTGCCAATATGATATTAGCTATAATTAATGTACTACATATCACATACACAATAGGCGAAATAGACTTATAGCTAATACTTGCGAGAAAAAAGGAAAGCATTCCTAATGTTATTAAGACAATCACTGCTACTATATATTCATTGGCAAACGAAGCATATCCATTTGACTTGGCACCAGTAAATTCATAGATACGCAATGGCTCACCAGCATCCACGGCACTACTATTTAAATAAAAGCCAAGCAAAAATAAACAATAAATACCTATAGAAAGTAAGGAATCCCTTGTTTTCATTTTGACTGTTCCAGCCTTAGCATCATGCTTAGTCTTCCTTTTAAAACTCCGAACCATTAATATTAAGGAATATATTGGAACTGAAATTAAAATTAAAAGTATCACTAACAACAAACATCCTCCTCCCAAACAATTCATTGGAACAATAACTTACTAGTAAAATGTACCATAAAATTTTAATCTAGTATATAGAATTACTTTGTAGTAGATGAAAAAAGAAGTTTATTATTAATGATTGCGATTTGCACCTAAAGGTAACATAACGATGTATTTCAAAGGAATAACAAATTTAAAAGGAGGAAATAAGAGTAATGTTCCAGAAAGGGAATATGCTCTGTTTTGCTTAGAGCTAACTTGGCAGCATCCTGTATTAAATGAAAAGGACCTTTCTTGTGACACAAACGAGGCAGTTTAGTACAAGATGGTATTTACCATTTCCATATTGAATTATAATTAGAACTATGAAATGGGGGTTAAAAAGTATGGAGGATTTTAAAATCCTAAAATCAAGATGGGAGCAGATACTTCAAAAATTAGAGAACAATAACGGCCAAGTCCACCCAATCGTAATTGGAAAGACAGCAACAATAAATGAGATAGAAGCTAAAGAAAAGGAGTTAGGTTATCATTTACCTTCTTCGTATAAATATATATTACATAATTTAGGTAAATCATTATCGTTTTATTACTCATTTTCTGAGGATACAATGATTCCTAGAGAATTTACGGAAATATTCTCAGGAGAAATAAATTGGAATATTGAAACCCTTCATAATTTAAATATGTTAGCTAACGAACTTATAGAAGATGGAGAAGATTATGGAAGGTTGCTGAGAGGGAAATTAGAGTTTTCTCAAGCTGGAAATGGAGATATTTATGCGTTTGATATGACTGCTGAGAGTGATGAGAAACCAGTTATTTATTGGGATCACGAAGAAGATACATTTACTTATATTGCGGATTCGTTTATCGATTATTTATTTAGGATTACTGAACTAGGGTGTATTGGTAGTGAAAAATGGCAGCTTGAATATTTTCTAAGTGATACAGGGTTGAATACTACAAGTCTAGCAGCAGTTAAGTGGAAGCAATGGTTTGAGTCATTTTCAGAGACAACCCTAGATGATGTGAAAGATAACATGGAACAGTTAATTGCTTATGTTGTTTATCGAAAGAAATTAGATGAAGAATCAATCGACTGTCTCCAGAGATTTAATAAAAATGAGTTATTTGATTTCCTTATAGAAGAATTACATAAACAAGAGGCATTTAATGACCAAAAGATAATATGTGAGATTATTGGAAGAGTTTTAGGGATTTACGCAGAGACCTGGGTTAGAAGCTTATGGGAAATTAAACAATTTAATATCGATACTAGATTACGTTCTTATCTAACCTCAATGTGTTTAGGTAAGGATAAGGGACTATCTCTGGTATTTAATTTTCTTGAACAAGAATCTAATAAAAAGATAACTGGGTATGATGCACTTTCCCATCTTGGTGATTTTCATTCGAGGGATGTTATTTTGTGGATGGAGAATCATGTGAAATTTCCTGTAACAGAAGGCTGGGATGAGCTCTTCGTAAGGTCAAACTTTTCATGGGATGACTTAGAAAGGTGGACCTCTTTAGAAGAAAAGCATGAAGTAACTGTAATTCACGCATTAGAAATGTATATCCATGAGAAGGTCGCAAAAGATAAATACACTCATATTATTTCAGATCTTCCAACAAAGTCGAAATTTACTGATTTTCTTGTTCAATTCCATGATAAGCAATTGATAAAAAAGAGGAGAATATCCATAGAGAAGGTCATACAAAACATAAAAATATTTTATTAGTTTTTGAAACAATGTACTTAAGTTAACGGGTGCCCTTTTTAAATAAAAGGGAGGTCATTTTCTTATGTTGCTATAGTGCCAGCATTTCTGTATTAAATGAAAAATAGCTTATGGAACAATCGTGGCAGTTTAGTTTCAAAAGGAAATTAACAAGAGGATACAGTGTATCATATCCTCTTGTTTCTAAACAATTACATAGGTACAGGGTTATTTAAAGCATAGTATTTATAAAAGTAAAGTTCTTTTTATGAGAAATATAATTAATTTTAACTCTTCGGAAAATTTTGCATTTAAGTTCAAGTTCTTATGCTTTTGTATCTAGACTTTCTTTTTTAGATCATGCATTATCAAAGTTTGTCGGTTATAAAACTTTTCAAATAGAATTCCTGTTAAATAGTAAAACAAGAGGCCAAAACAAATGTGAATAAGTGTGAATTTTGAGCCAAATGAAGTGATTTCATAGACTATAACTGGTAATTTAACTGTTGACCAAGCCCCTAAGAAAAACACTATATAGCGGACACTTGCTCCTTTTTTTAATAATACTACTGCAATTGGAAAGGCAATATAAAGAGGGCCTGCAGCCACCGTTGCTAATAATAAAGTGAAGAAGACGCCATATATACCTGATTTTTCTCCCATATACCGAATAAGTGATTCTTTTTTTACCCATTGATCTAATAATCCCACTAAAATGAATATAGGAGGAAGGAGGATTAACATATCTAAAATACTCTTACCAGTTATCTGAACGGTTTTCAAAGCTATAGAGTGATTAATAAACGCAGTTATAAGAAGGCATAATAATAAGATGAAAAAGAAACGATATTCTTTTAGCTTTGTCATGTCATTACCACCCCAATAATCAATCCAAATAGAAGAGACATTATTATGGCAGAAATATTTCGGGCATAAGCAAATCTTCTTCCGAAAGTTTTTTGTTCCATGGATAAAGTTACAAGTCCTACGGACATCATTGTTGACATTAATACAGCTACTTGTGGAAGCGCGGCACCATTTTGAATTAATGTATGGCCAAGAGGAAAGACAATAAAGCTCGGTATTAAAGCAATAGAGCCGACGATTGTTGAGTAAATGATACCTAATAAGCCGGAACTTTCACCAATAACTGACGAGATAAGATTCGGTGTAAATAACGATAATGCCAGCCCAATAAAAAGCATAATCGCTAATAAATCCGGTAAAACATTGCGGAACATTTTCCATGAACTCAAAAGGGCAGCCTTTGTTTTATGTTTGTCTTTTATGAAGGAATTTCCCAAAAAAATAGCGGCAATAGTATAGAGAATAATTCCACTAATCATTATTTTAATCTTTCCATGTTTTATATCTTTCTAGGAAAAACGATAAATTTTTTATTTTTTCTTCAATATCTATTTGGAATTCTTCTAATCTCTTTTTCCCTACATTAGTGATTTTGTACATCCTAATTGGTTTATCTCCATCAGATACATCAAGATAAGACTCCACAGCACCTTCCACCTGTAATTTTTTTAATGTGCGATATAATATCGCACTATCAATTGGATTGATGGGAAGTTCTTCCTCGCATTTTTGTAGGAGTTTTCCTCCATAGTTATCACCCTCTGTTAAAAACAGCAATAGAAATGCACCTGTATGTCTCCCAGTATGTTTCATAAAGTAAATAACCTCCTTTTTTTATCGATAATAAAGTACTGTTAATAACAGTATGCTGTATATAACAGTATAGTGTCAATTTTTTTTTGATTATTAAAAACCTTAGTTGAAGGAATAAAAAGGGGAATGATGTATTTACCAAGAGTTATAGAATGCATTTTTTGACAGAGGTGAAGGCATTACTTTGTTATATTACCTAAATAAAAACCAAACTTGTGAACTTAAATTAACTGGGGAAATAATGTTTATTGGCTATGGCGCTATAGTGGCAGCATTCCTATAATAACTGAAAAAAAAAACTTGAAATATGGCAGGATAGTGCCAGAAGGAATCGGTAAAACACTCAACGAATTAAAAAGTTAGGTTTAGTGAGTGGGTTAAATCTGAATGAGGTGATTATAGTCAAATGGATCCTAAGGTAGATTATTTTAAAGAGGCAGTAAAAGGATACTGTAGAAGGCAAGATATCTCACCACAAAGAAAGAGATTTTCAAGAATTGATGGATTTGTAACTATTAGTATAAAGAATGAGGCGGAAAATGGATTAGATACAAATTGCTTTAAAGTACTTAATTTCATGATTAGTGGGATTGGACAAACAGGAACCAAATTCAGCCAAACACCGATATTGTTTGCTAATGCAGATAGGGTTGACAGAATAGATATTACAATGAAAGAACAGGAATATACAGCATTTCTAAACAAACTTCTTAAATAATAAAATAGTTAACAAGGCTGCTTTATGGATTTGAGTCAATAATTTGGACACAAAAAAGTTAAGTATTAAGCGGTTCTTCTAATCTGATCCTCCATAGCTTGAGGTGTTTGATAGCCGATGCTGCTGTGAATTCTGTTTCTGTTGTACCAGCCCTCTATAAACTGAAACATGGCCAGCTTCGCTGCCCGGTAGTCTGTGTACTGGGTATGATAGACTTCTTCTTTCTTTAATATGGCGTGAAATGACTCTATACAGGCATTGTCATAAGGACAGCCTTTCTGACTGAAAGACTGCCTGATTCCGTATTTTTGGACATGCTGAGTAAACTCACTGCTGGTATATTGTGAGCCAAGATCGGTATGAAGAATTAAGCCCTTTCGGGGCTTTTGAGAAAAACAGGCGTTTTGAAGTGCTTCGATCACTAATTCCGAAGTCATAAAACGAGAAAAAGAATAGCCAACAATTTTTTTCGAATGCAGATCCAATACTGAGGCCAGATAGCACCAACCGTCTTTTACCGTAGGAATATACGTAATATCCGCCACCCATTTCTCATTGAACGTGCAGGTAGAGAAGTCTCTTTTTAAAAGATTACCCAGCTGCACAACCTTTTCTTTTGAGGGGAAAGGACGGTATTTTTTCCTGGTAATCGAACGGATGCCTGCCTTTCTCATTAAGCGCTGGACACGCTTCAGGCTTAAACAAACTCCGTGGTTCGATAGGGTCTTATGGACTTTCGGTGCGCCATAACGCGCCTTACTTTCCAGGTGAATCCGTTGGATTTCCTGCGTGAGTTCCTGGTTTTCCAGTTCACGTTTTGACGTCGTTTTTTCAAGGGAGCCATAGTAGCTACTTCTTGGCATGGCCAGTACTTCGCACATTTTCTGGACGGGATATTGATCCTTGTGTTCCTCGATAAAATCGATGAGCTCTGCTTCGGTTACTTTTTCGCGAATATGGCCATAGCCTTTTTTAGGATTTCCACCTCCTGTTTTAACCGAAGGTTTTCTTTCTGAATCTCACCTAACTCTTTTGGTGTCAGCGCCTCTTTTTCTGAACCAATAGGGGTAAAGTCTTTCACCCATTTATAAATTGTTACTTTTGATACGCCATATTCGCTGCTTAATTCTTTAACCGGGCTGCCGGAATGATACAAATCCACAATCGTTTTCTTAAAATCATCGTTATATTTTTTGCCTGCAGGTTTACGTTCCAATTCGGACACATCCTCTCAAAATAATTGTAAGGACTTAATTAAATTGTGTCCATGAAACTATACTAACTCCAAAATACTTGTGGTTTATCTTCAGGATGCTCATTAAATTAAAGGTACTCTTGTTTCAAATCAAAATGAAAAAAAGTGTGAATAAGGTGATTGATTATGTAGAGATATAAAATAAAAATTTTGAATAACAAAACAAGATAATGAGCTAGCTACTAAAAGCAACTAATATAGTTTGGAATACCCTTTTGATGGGACGTATCCAGAGATCAAGGATAGTGCTACTATTTGGATAGATGTTTCATTGAATAATCAGGAAGATATTTTATATAAGATGATTACTTCCATTGGAATAGACTATAAAGAGGAAAATTCTACTCCTAAAGGAACGTTTTATATTGAACCTGAACGTGGAGAGTGGTGGATAACGCTGCCAAACTCTGCTCCAAATAAAGTTAAGGTTGGAGTACTGAGATAATGATGTCGTAAAAAAACTCCCGTAAATGTTAAAATGGTATCAACATTTACGGGGCCAGCAGTTATGCACAGGCTTGTTCAACATTTATTTAACCGGTTTACATGTAACTGTCCCTAGAGGCATTGTTACTGGGCCAATAAACGACCCTTTTAATATAATACCCTTATTATACTTATTACATGAGTTAACGGCTTTCAGACCAAGACCACCTACAGCGATTATTAATAATGTTAAAGCTGTTGGACTCAATCCTAATTTCATTTTAATAAGTGCAGCTGCTACTCCAAAAATTCCGCCACTCCAACCAGTTAATTCATTTAATTTTTTTATAGTAGCATTTGAGATTTTTACTTCACCTTTTGATTTTGCCATTACCTTCGTACCACTAAAATTTACCGATGTGAATAGAGAATCATCTGTTATCTTGTATTCAACCTCTGATAACTCTTCTACTAGATCTTCATACTCTCCATTATCTACCATTTCCTCGTAACCTAAATATAGATTTTTTGCTTCTGAACTTAAATCTGCAATTTGTTGATTACTATTATTCTCAATATCTAGTAAATCAATTTCAAGAGAATTCATCTCTTTTAATAAAATTATTAGATTGTCTAATTGTTCATTAATGTCTGATGGTAACACTGTAGTTTCATCATAATCTTCCGCGGAAGACTTAATTGGTATTGATACCGAAAAGACTAAAAAGAAAACTAAAATAATAATTAGACTGCGAATACTTTTTTGTGTTTTTAACATGATTGCTCCCCCTTTGTTAATTCAACATATAAAAACATATATGTTAAATAATGGAAAGTCAACCTTTTTTATTGAAAATAACCTCACTACAAAAGAAAACGATTAATCCAGCTATTAATATATAAAAAGAAGAACTTAACAATTTTCCTGTTGAAATAAATATAAAAGTTGAGTGTATTAGTAAGCTTATCATATAAAACACACAAGTAATCTCTGCAGCTTTTTTTGTATTTACTTTTTGTTTTTCATTCATCTTCTTAAAAAACTTCATAGTAATTTACCTCCTTTTATTATCTAAATAAGCATACAATTCATTTAAGAAAAGCAAGGTGGAGTTGGAGTTATTAATATTTTTGCTACAAAAATGATCTATTTATTGAGAAAGATAACAACAGCTTGTTATGATATACAATCTTCCAACAATACGTTTACATATAAAAATATAATATTCCGTTGACAAAATGTCAAAATAAATCTAATCTGGTATATATTCCTACCGTAAATATTGAAGTGTGAAAATGGGTGGTTTGGACATCAATTAGTTTTAATAATGATATAATTGATCATTGTTTGTATTTAAAGATAATGAAATAGCCTTATTAGATTTTAGTAGCAGCGGAGTTTTGTTGGAGGATATTTACGATGAAGAAATATATTGAACAGGAAATAAAATATGGATTAAGATCTAAAATGTATGATAATATGTCAATATTTCTCCTTTTATTATTTGGAGTAATTTTATATATTAATTACACAGCAGTGACTGATTCGTACTCTGAGTATGAATACACATTAAATTATTATCAAAAAAATAATCTTGATGTTGAAGAAGATCTTAACGCTGAATACAATGTTGAAACTAATTTAGAAGGCGGCCTAATAAGTAACCCAATTGCTTATTATAAAAATACTATTAGTAGATATATATTTGCTGCCAGTTCTGAATATAGATTATCTCAGCTATTAGAATCATCATTTCTATATTTTCCAATAGTCTTTGGAGTTGTGGGGTTACTGTTTTCTACAAATGATTACAGATACAAAACTATTAAACTTCGTACAGTTAGAATAAATAAAAGGCAATGGGGAGCAGCTAAGCAATTATCCCTTGCTATTAGTAGTCTAGTTATTTTACTTGCAGCTTTAACACTTGCATATATAGCAGGAGAGTTCCAGTTTAGATATTTGGAAAACAAAATACCTATTAAAGAATTTGCAATAGATTCTAGTATTTATACAAGTAGTTCTCCAGTTTTATTAAAGATTATTTTTGCGTATGGTATTGCTTTATTTTTTGCTGAGATTGGATATACTTTAGGTATTTTATTTAAAAATATTTATGTTGGTTTAATCATAGTTATAGTGTATACATTCGTACTACCTAACTTTGGTACATATGATTTGAAAAATTCTATTTTCTTCTTTGGAAATAAGATTTTTGATTTTTACGGTGTAGTAACCATAGAATTAGTTGAAAATACAAAATTTATTTCTTCATTTTTGATTATTCTCTTTACATTTTCAATCTCAATATTAATAAACTATATATTACTATTTAAACGGAGTTCCTATGAAAGTTAATTCAAATCTCCTAATAAAAAAGCCGGGTTAAAGGTAATGGTTTAGATTCATAAAAGTTAAGCATAACTACAAATTGTTTCTACTGTATGTGGAGAATATTTCTAAACTATTATTCATTGCACCAAATTTTTTTAATAAACTGTTATCTGTAATTTTACTACTTTGTAGTCTTTTTAGTTATATTTTAGGAGATGATTGGTTTAAAATTATATTCCACCATTATTACTAGTGTTTTTGCCTGCATATTATTCTTTATTTTAATCTTTAGTATCTTTAATGGAGATTTGACACCTTATTTTCTATTTGCAATATTCGGTGGAGTAATTATTGGTTTACTAATTTCAATATATAATAAGGTGAAATAAAATTTCAAAAAAATAAAAACAATTAATGAATTGTTTTTATTGCTTAGTTGAGAGATAAAAAGTAAAGAAAACAGACTTCCATTTAGTTGAAGTCTGTTTTCTTTACTGAATGATACATAAATTATATTTGCAATTTTAAAGAGAACTAGTATGGAGGCTTATTCCAATGTTTTGAGGATTGTCTAATTAATCCTCCTTTTTTATAATTTTACGCATTCAATATATTTAATAATCAAATCTAGTAGCAATTACGACTTTCCAAAAATATTACTACTAGATTTGATAACCTATTTAAAAAGGGGCTTATCAAAAATGGTGGATTAAATGTAGGCAGAGAAACGCATTCTGTACAATTTAATGAGTGGTTCATCATACTAGCTATTCTAATTTCGTCTCAGCGTATGCGATTTTTAAGCAAAAACCCCGCAAAACCTAATAGTATCAATGGTTTACGGGTGATTATAATCACTAAAAAATCTTGAGACATCCTTATTTCTCATAGCTTTTTGCTTCTGTTCATTGCTAACATGGGTATAAATTTGTGTAGTATTTAAATTTGTATGCCCCATCAGCTGTTGTATAGTTACTAAATCCGTTCCATCCCGAACCATACCTGTTCCGAAGGTATGGCGTAATTTATGAGCTGTTAGTTTTTTTTGCTCTAAGTATTGATATCCAGGTTGCTGCCTTAAAAAGTCAAAAGCATTCTCTGTTACTTCTTGTATTCTTCTTCTGGAAATTCTCAACCCTCTTTTGGATAGGAAAAACGCATTGGAATGATTAGGTTTAGGTATAGGACGGTATATTCGTTCATAATCCAATAACAATTCATATAAAGGAACAGGAAGGGGAATGTATCTTGCTTTATTTCCTTTTCCTGATACTTCTATGCCTGGATCTTCTTGATTTCTAATAATATCTGAGATGTTAAGATTATGTATTTCTACGATACGCAATCCAGCAAGTCCCATCAACATCAGCATACATTTATTACGTATATAGTAGTCGCTAGCTGGCATACCTGAAAAAAGTAATGCCAATTCTTCTTCACTAAGATAAGTGGGAATTCGTCCTTTTTCCTGTTTTGCCATATCTACTTCTTGTGCAGGGTTATAAGAAAGGATTTCTGATTTCATTAAAGATTTATATAAAGTTCGTAGAGTCATGAGTCGTCGATTCCTGCTTGACTTCGAAGCGTTTCGATGATGCTTACGTAAAAATCCCGCAATATCTTGTTTGCTGATAGTGTTCAATGTAATGATTTTCAATTTATAGTTACTAATCGTAAAGGTAGAGTAATTCAAGTCCTCCAGGTACACTCGAAAAATCTCCACCTCTTCTTCATAGTAAGTAAGTATGTCTTGCTCTAATTTAAATTGGTCATCTAACGAGCTAAGACACCCAATTTCTCTCTAAAAACTTCCAAACAAAATAAAAACTTCTTAATCGTACATAATTGTAATTATGTGCGATTAGATGGTAATAAAAGGTTTATAAAATTGTGATGAACTACTATTTAAATAGTTTCTAGAGGTCATTTATACGAAATTAGATGAGCAGTTGTTCATGAAAAAAATCTAATTTTGTCTTAGAACACAACAAAAGTGAATTGAATCCCTTATAATAACAGTGGTATCAAGGGTTTAAGAGGTTTTTTTAAATAAATTTTAAGGACATATTTCACTATCAATATTTGCCCCTTTATTTAATATATTTAAAATAGATTTCCAATAGACAGTATCTTTTGGGGAGTCTTCAACTATTCTCTAGAAAAACTATATATATCCATCTAGTTTAGTTTCTTGCTCAATCAATTTCCACTTACTATCTAATTTATTAATTTTAAAGTTACAAAATATAAAGTAAAGGGATTTACTATTAGAAAAACTGTTATGGAGAAGGGATTTGACCCAGAAGAAGTTACAGGTACATTAAGAATATCCATTTGGTATTTGTAGGAGATGCTAACAAGGGTTAACTAATGATAAAGTTACCGCTCCGCTTTAAAACAATTAAGTCAACGGCATCCTAATTTTAACCATTATAGTTACATCTGAAACTAATGAAGCTGTTAAGGTTACAGGAATGTTAGAAATAATATTTGAAAAAGAAAATATGTAGATTAGAGATTAATAGCGGATTATTATGGTAATAATTATTTCTTCTAGATGTATCTATACTTTTACCTCAGTACCCTACTCGAATAACCTTCAATATCTCTTTTGAAAAGTACGAAGGCATCTGGTTAGGATGATATATTCATGCATTACTAACAACAATTATTACAAGATATATGGAAAGAGGATGTAAACGAACTTAAATTTTTTCACTGATAGATACTTCAGGTGCATAAAATTCATTTCATCCTGATAATATTCGAAATGTATATGTCCTTCTATTTATTACACGATTTAGTCACCAAACATTAGCATACCAGATATATGTTTTACTGCTTTTTGTTACCTGTATTGTAAAATAATGGTTGAATTTATATTTTTTAATGGTAAAATATTACTAGTATGGAAGATAAATGTGTGATTTCCAAGTTTCATAATATTTTTTGAATTAGGAGCAATGGAATGATAAAAAAGGCGATATTTATTTTAATTATATTAGGAGTCTTCGTATATTTCCCAGTCCAATCTACTACCGGGTTTAAAATAGAGATACAAGATTGGGAAAAAAAGCAAGAACTTCTCAATATAGATAAAAAACAATTAGAAGGGTGGGGGTGGAAGGCACTAAATATTAATGAAAAAAGAGTAGTGAACCGAAAAATAAGAGTTGCAATAATTGACTCAGGTATTGATCGAGAGCATTCTGATTTAAAAGGCATTATAAAAAAGGAATACAATGCTATTAATAGCGCCAAGAGTGTTGTAGATGACACAGGTCATGGGACTTCCGTAGCTGGTATTATTGGTGCAATAAATAATGGAAAAGGTATAAGAGGAGTAAGTGATTCGAATTCACTTGAAATCTATTCAATAAAGGCATTTAGTAATAATACTAGTAAAGTAGAATATTTAGAGCGTGCTCTCAAATGGACCATTCAAAATAATGTAGATATTATTAATTTTAGTGCTGGAACAGCAAAGGAATCTCCAAAATTATTAGATTTAATTAATGAAGCCACTTCAAAAAATATTATTATTGTCGCAGCTGCAGGTAATAATATTAGTAATGAAGTAGATTTTCCAGCAAGGCTGGATAATGTTATTTCTGTTGGAGCAGTTAATTATAACCTTAAGAAATTATCGGGTACATCTTATGGGAAAATTGATTTTGTTGGTCCTGGTACAAACATTATAACTACGCAGCCTAATAACAGTTACGGTTACTTCGGCTTCACTTCTGCTGCTACAGCATATGTATCCGGAGTAATTGCAAACAAGATTAGTAGTTATACTGATAAAGATAACTATACTCTTAATAGCATTCTAGATGAGTTGAAAAATAACTCTATTGATTTAAAAAATAAGGATAAATATGGATATGGTTTTATTCAAGATTAAAAGGAGTAAAGAGATGAGATATACTAAATTGTTGAAAAATTCGTTTGTTTTTGTAATTATTCTTTGTTTAACGTTTGTTACAGTGAGCCAATCTGCCAGTGCTAATGAGCCAACAAGTAATCAATTAGCGGTCTTAGAGGATAATCTTGTAAATGAATTAGAACTAGTAGGAATTGAAGAAGCAGATGTAAATATAATGTTACCGATGGAAACACAATCAAATAAGGTAGAAGCAGAAGTTGAATCCGTTTACGAAGATAAACTGTCCACAATTATTGATAAGCCTCTTGAAGAAGTAAACAAAAGTGACCTAAAAGAAGTAATTCAAGATGTAGAAGCAGAAAGAATTGATGATATAAAAGTAGAAGATGTTCAGGAATTTGAGGAAGTATTTTTTACAAATGAAGAAGCTGGCGAAGATAATGAACTAATTGAAGAAATGAAGGAAGATTTAAGCATAGAAAACGAGAATATAGTTGATAAAAATGATATTGTTATTGAAGTTACAGGTAAAGATGATATGGGTGAATCATTTACTACTGCACTTGGCTTTTCTATTGGTGATAATGTAATTGATATTGTAAATGATACAGGCGTAGAAACTAATAATGAATACAAGTTGGAATTAAATGACCTTTCTGAAGAAGAATTCAACGCAGATTTGACTAACCTTAGTACCAATCAAAAAGTAGAATTAAATAATACTGATGGAGAATTTCAGACATCAGCTTTTTGGATACCAGCATTAGGTGTTTTTGTTGGTCTTTCAATGCTAGAAATGCTTGCTATCAGTGTTGGGGCTTCAACCTTAATATACTTAGCTTCTAAAGGAATGATTAATCTAGTAAGTGGAGCATTATGGGTAGCTGGCAAGGTTGCTAACGATAATAAAAAGAATAAAAAATATGTTCATTATGAGGCGTCTCGCGCAAATAATTCAAAAGGAATTTGGGTTGGACCTGGAAAAACTAAAACAAAAGCGATCTCAAGGATTAAAAATGGGAAAGACTGTTGGAGTATCGATTCGGTAAATGCTCGATTGTTAGCAACAGGTGCTTCAAAAACAGGTAGATATCTAAAGCATGATGCTCATTCAGCAAAATCAGGTAAACGTACATTTAATCATTATCATCCATATGAAACAACAGGTGCACATTCTTTTTATGGTGGAGGAAAACTGTGGTAATTTTATCAAGTTAAGGTATAGTAAATACAAGAAGAAGGTATACCACATGCTGGTATACCTTTAAAACTAACAGTTAGGAGATTAGTATGGATACAACAAAATTAAAACAAGATTATATTCCTAAAAAATTAGATTTTGTTAATGAGATGCTCATAGACTGTTTTAAGGCTGTTTTAATTGATAAGGATGATAATCGAATATTACATTTAATGAATGATCCTTATATACCAAATTACCACGATATTTCAGGAGTTTATTTTATCTATCAAAAATCAATTCTAGATGTACTTGAAAAAAAGTACAAATCATTTAAAGATATTCCTATTAATAGTACGTTATTTTCAGAAAGACCTTTTCCCGAGAATGATTTAGAAGATATTCTTGATTTTTCTATAATGGTCGTTATTGCTAGTAAAGATAATGAATATTTCACTGATTATTTCTTGGGAGGCTCGTCGGAAAGGCTAAATAGTATATTAAATTTATGTTTAGGTTTTCCTTTATATGAAAATTCGAAGCATTATAAGAATACGATTACCCAATTTAAAAAAGATATAAATACAGTTGAAAATATGGGGTTTTTAAGGTACCTATTAGAAGAAGGTGTATGAAAGTATTAAACTAAAAGAACTTTGGTAGAAAGAAGTCTTTGTACCAAAGTTCTTAAACTAGAGATGTAAATAGACGCAAGTTCATCTGCGTAAACGCAATCGTTTAAGCTTTAAAAAGGTTATCTCCAATTAATACAATTGTTTGAGTATTTTAATTTGTCCATCAGTCCTGCTATCTTGATTATTAGCTATAGGTATGCGAAAGGGAAAATTAAAAAAGAGTAGGTGGTATCTACTTAAATATCATTAATTTAGTTACTTAATATAGTTTGTAAAGTGTTAATCATTAGAGTGGAGTATCACACAAAAAAGAACAACAGTTCGTATAATACAATTATTACGAACTGTTGTTTGCATAATAATATTATGATTTATTAAATAATATGTAGTTTTATAGTAAAAAAAAAGCAATTAAAAGAAGTATAAGTAACAGGACGTATTTTGGCTGACTCCATTTTTATTCTTAAATAGGGTAAGTACATTTAACTATAAATATTACCAATATATCAGTCTCAATCCCTTTTATTATTTGTAAGTAAAAAACTTTGACACATAGCCAAAGTTTTTTTACTAAATATGCAATTAGTCGGGATGTTTTGTGTCGAAAAAATGTTATAGCATGAATAAAATCAAAAAGACAGCTAGTTACTAATTGAAAAGTTTATTTTTCCTATCGGTCATTAGAATCCATTTATATCTTTATAGATTCTTTTATCTTAGTTATCAACTGTTTTCTCACTCTTAGAGTTATAATCAACATAATCATCAATAACACTCTTAAACAATCTATCAATTGCGGTAAATATAGTTAACATTAAGAATAACAAGTAATCATTCATGGGATTACTCTCTTGTAAATCTAATAATATTTTAAAGTCATTAATACTTTTAATAAAAGATAATATTAGTAATAAAACATATGATAAAATCCTTCGCAGGCTTTGAGAGGGCTTATCAAAAGAAGTAAAGTATACCCATACAGCAAGACCGATTGGAATAGCTATGAATATTACATAACCTGCCTGATATGGAATATTACTAAATATAGCAAGTCCAGTAATTAATATGAAGATAATACCAATATAGGCATATAAACTCATCCCTGTTCTTCCACCTAAAAGAGATAATCTATTTATGAAGTAACTATTTTTAATGCTACTAATAAACTTTGAATTTTCAAATTCTCTAGAAGCAGTTTTTTTTCTCAAATTAACCATAAAAGTAGAAACAAAAAAGCATAACACCACATATAAGAGAACAAAAAAACAACTATAGAACGGGTGCTCTTTTCCATAAAACAATAAAAATACTATAATAGCAATAGTTATAAAAAGTAACATTATTTCACTGATTATTAAGGCTCTATTGTCATTTTTTACTTTATTGTTTATTAAGTAATTTGAAACTTTTATACTCAATTCGTCTAATTTAGGAAAAAGCTTCTTATTAATTATGTAAGATAAATATACAGATAAACCGATACTTATTACTAAAAAAATAATAAATAATACAAAGATCTTTGGTCATTTTTATATTTCCTTTCCAGTTTTATACATAGATACTTTACTATAATTAGGTAAAATAGTCTACAACCATATCTTTTAATAATACTTTGTAACTACTTCGGACGCTAAAAAAATATGGATTATACGATGATATCCAATATAAAAAGCATGTTATCTGATTATTTATATGAATATAAATTAGAGGATATTTCAGATGGAATTTTAGAAACATATATCCGATTGAGTGCAACTGTGGCCTACGAATATTAATTCGTTAAATTAATTTATTTTGCTTTAAAGGACTTCTTCAGTATAAAAGTTTCCTTTATATACTGAAGCGTATTTAATTTCTTATTACTAGATTAAATACGTTCGAGGATAAGAATTACCAACAAAGTAATTTCTAACACAGTAAATTTGACTGTGAAGGAGCCTTTAAAGCTGACCATAATTGCACCTCCTATTATTAAGTTGATATTATCATATCATAAACAGGAAAAAGGACGATAGTTGAAAGGTCAATTTTGTTATCCATATTATTATATATTAAGTTGAGTAAAAAAATTAGGAACCATTAATCAGTTACATGATTATTTGTATATTCAGACTATTTATTGTCTATCCTTGAAAAAAGGAGTGATATAGGATAGCAATAGAATTAATCGCTGGAATAGTCTTGGTTATGGCATTTATTCATTACTTGTTTACAAAAAGAAACAATGAATACAAAGTATCTCTAGTGGTAAATCATTTAAATTCAAGTGATGAAATTAAAAAGACTTTAGCAATGGGTCTATATTTAAGATTTAAAAAGGAAAATGATGATACTCCTAAATACTCTTCTATCTACATAAAACAAGATCCGTTACAATTCGAAAGATTTGTAGCAGATGTGTTTGAAAAATCTAAAGGCGGATCAACATGGGTATCAAGGGCTTCTGGTGATTACGGTGTTGACTTTGAACAGACAGTAAATGATAAACTGTATTTAGGACAGGTTAAATGTTACCAAGGTGACTTATCCTATGAACCAATAGCTTTAGTGCATTCAAATATGGTTAAGCGAAATGCACAAAGAGGTTATGTGATTACAACTGGATCATTTACATCTGCTGCTCGTGCATATGCTAAAGGGATTAATGTGGAATTAATTGATGGGGTGAAATTAGTTGATATATGGTTAGCAAGTGTTAACCATAATGAGCAGGAGATTCGGAAAATAATACCAGAATTCATCTGAATATGAATCTTAATTCCTTAATTTTAAATCAATGGGTCTACTCTGGGATACAGAATTCCATATTAAAAAAGAACAACGATTCGTATAATACATATTAACGCTTCATAGATTTCTAATTATAAACGGTTAAAACCTTTGATATATAAGGGATTAGCCGTTTTCTTTTTATACCATATTTAAGGTTAAGAAGGATTAACGCTTGTTTTAGGATTTAACGCTCATTTACTGCGTGAAACCCTATAATAAAGAGAGAAGTGTTTCTTTATTAAGGAAGGAATGTTAAATAAGAACAAAGAATAATTACATAAAGAAATACCTAGTGAAAGAGGATTCAAAGCATGAGTGATGAAATGTTAATGCCCCCAACAAATGAAAGGGAAATTTCAATTATTGAAGAAAAGATGAAGATCAGATTACCTAATTCTTATAAGGATTTACTAAGAGTTAATAATGGTTTATCTATTGATGAAAGGATATTAATCTATGGTACACAAGATATAATGGAGAGAAATGAAACTTGGGAGACACAAGTATATGCATAGGGGTATATTGCAATTGGTGACGATGGCGGTGGCAGAGTATTTCTTATGCACCAAGGTGAAAAGGAGAAAAGGGTTTTAATAGTTGATGGTGGGGATATGGCTCCAGAACATGCTCATTTGATTACTTCAGATTTTACTAAATGGGTTCAAAGTGGTTTCTTAATTAGCTCAGATGAAACTGAAATTGATATCAACTGGTCTAAAAATTGCGAAGTAGTTTTAATAGACACTTGTGATGGTGAATTAATGGATCTACTAAAAATTAAAAGATACTTTAGACTAGACATTTCAGTAGCCGATTTACTAGAGGAATCAAAAAACCTTCCCTTTATCATAGTAAAAGAATTTCCATATGGATTAGCAAAGAAATTAGTTGGAAAGTTGGAGAATGTTAAATTAGAACTTAGAATTACAAAATAAAACAGTTTATTTTGTAAATAGATGCATTAATCCAAGAATGATGGACATTTCTTTGTGGTAAGCCAATTTATCCAAAGTACAGCTTTATTCTCTGTACCAAATGAATATAACCTTTCTTGTGCCACAGACATGGCAGAATAGGGGAAGAATAATCTCTATAAAGTAGTTATACAAAAGTAGAGTTAGAATATTAATTTAATATGAGTACAAGGTGTAAAGGATTCAGCTGCTAAGAGCAGCTCTTTTTATTTTACAAACAGGTTAGCGTTTCCATCACAAATTAAAAACTGGCTTACAGAAGAAACAGGGCAGCATTCCTGTAATAACTGAAAAGAGACTTGCTTATGTTGTCACAATCAGTGTAGTTGTGATGAAGAAGGAAAATCATTATTGTAATAGAAATTATATTAATTAGCTATTCTTATGGGGGATAAACATGGCTAATTTCAAAGGATATGAAGTATAATCATATTCGAATTCAAGAGAGCACATTAGTAGATATGTGTATTAGGCTTCCTAATAATTCACTTAGGAATAGCTTGCAAGTAGCATATAAATTTTTCACTCGACTTCAAGGAAGAATATCAATCAAATTGACAGTGAATAGAAGCACAGATTTAAAAAAATTTGAATTCAAATTGATAGAATTTCTGAAGTATGAATATAATTAGATAAAAAAAGTTATTTTTAATTTATTAATGAATAGGAGGTGGCTGATAAAAATCATCTCCATTATTATATAAATTATCACGCATTAAAAATTGGTCACAACGGAGGCTAAAATGATTGTTAAGAACATTCATACCAGATGGATAAATTTCAATTAGTATCTCTATCTGATCATTAGCCTGCAGAAGAATAAATTTATTACTTATTCTTTCTAATACCCATTTAATAATAATCCATTTGTTACGAGTTAATTGCAGTGCTGAATTCTGACTAATCACTAATTCTAATAAATATTTCTTGGTTGTTTCCTTAAAGATATTTTTTGAATTGAAATATTTAATTACATCCTCCATGATAGTTCTTTTGTTAATTTTCATTGCAAATTCTAGGTACTCTTTATATTTATCGGCAAAAATATATTTTTGAATTTCTGTTATGGTAACCCCAATTTTAGTAGCAATTTCTTTAGGGGATAAACTTAAGAGTAAAATATCAATAATAATATACTTATTGTTAAAGGACGATCGAGCCTTTCCATGAAAAAGCTGTTTAAGGAGTTCAAGATACCGGTCAGCATTAGTATTAAATATTTTCACTATGCAATCAAAAGGAATATTAGGTTTATATTTACTGTAAAATTCGTAATTTTCATGGTAAGTAATTAACCTGAAGTTGTTATCGCCTATTAGTTCAATAACAGGTTTTCCTTCTAAACAATGAAAAAAAGAATAATATTTTAATAATCTGCTTTTTCCTTCTATCAGTTGAGTTTGCATCAAAACTTCTGTTATCTGCGAAGCAATAATTTTAATCTCTGTCACATTTATCCCTCCTTTATAAATACAACATATGTCAAGGGTGGATTGTCTTATAACAGATTACATACTGTATAATCACACAAAATCATCGGTGGTGTTAGTGAACGAACTGAGATAATTACATCTGGTCTTATTTATACTGCAGCGCCCCTTGAGTTATTGCTTTACCAGGTTATTCTAAGCTCCACAGAGAATTGTCAAAGATTTTGATTTTTGCCAATAGTAACTACCTAAATGAATGGATATGTTACACAAAGGGTAACCTAAACGACTAACAAAAAAATGTGAAGTTTACTAATATAAACAAGAGAAGAAGTATTAACAATAATTATATAAACCTTAAAGTCTGCGTTAAATTCTTATTAACGTTTAATAAAATATGTAAAGAGACCGCCGAAACCACTAATATATATGGGATTAGACGGTTTTTTCTTTGCGAATTAATTAATCTAAGAAGAATTAACGCTCATTTACCGCTTAAAACTGAGTATTTAGAAGATAAGTGTTTGTTTATTGAGGGAGTTAAGGTTAACTTAAAAATGGAAAAAGGTGTATAATGTCGATAGGATTTAATTATATTTGATGTATAGCTCTGCGTTTGAGATTTTGGATATTTTTCTCAGTAGATAATAATATAAGTTAAAGAAATTAGGAATGAAACAATGGTGAAAAAAAGATTCTTTATAAATATTATTAGTTTTAGTTTATGATATAGTTTTGGGAAGGCGTTACTTAGAATCAGATAGAGTGCTAAGATGCTAACCAATCGTAAAAAGGAGCTGTTTTAGTTTTTATAGGGTAAAGTTAATCCTTAATATCACGAGTTACAATGTTAAAAGTACTATTCAAATAATTGCAAGAACAGGAGAAATACATGATGCTAACCTATTCTCAAAAATTAATTAATACATTTCATAATTTTAATTATCTTATGTACCAAGCTCGTATGACTGGCTTCTTTGCTACAGCTCAAAAAGCAAACATAACAAACTTTGATTCCATAATCCAGAGCACTATTAGCCATGGGCTAGAATTAATAAGTGACGGTATGGAATATGAAAACATGAAATCTTTACTAGAATTAAAAAGAATAGAGTTTATTAAAGATGCTTCTTTAACTAGTGAAGATTTGAAACTAATATACATTTGCATGGAATACTTTTTCTATCTAAGTAATTGTGACTATGAAGAGTATCTTATGTTTGTTGAAAAAATTCTTAAACAAGAAGGAACTGAAGAGGACATTACTTTAATCAATAAATCTTTAGATATACTCCTATTTAATGAACAGAGAAATACAATAATTTCAAATGAAGAATTTAATAAATATTTCCAAAATATAAACACCAAGGATACTGGAAATGTATTATCAAAAGAAGAAATCGACAAATTAATGAATAACGATAGAATATAAATATTGCTACTTTCTTCCTATGATGTTAAAATATGAAATGTTACTTTTTTACTATTTTTATATTTTAGGAGGAAACAAATGAAATTTTCTTATAAGAAATCTTTAGCAGGATTAACTTTGGCATTTACACTTTTGATGCCTACTCTAGCATTTGCAAGCGAGGAAAATGAAGTATTATCAGAATTGAATCAAATAGAAATAAATACACTTATTGATAGGCATTACAATTATAATCCAGAAGATTTAAGAGCAGCGACAGAAGAAGAATACGAAGAGATAGTTAATAAAGCAAATGAAGAGTTGGAAGAAAATCCAAATTTAGAAGTAAATGTAGTAGAAATATTAGATGAATTAAATCTATCTGATATTTCTACTGATATTGAAGATGTACAACCAAAAATACAAGCTAGAGCAATTTCGTTTGGATTAGGAGCAGTTGGTTTTGAAAGCTATTCTCGTAGTTCAACGAGATTTTCTGCGCAGCCTCATGTAATAAATTATGTTCCACTTACTACCATTGATCAAATTGCTGGTTATGTAAAAGGATACTCAGTGGTTCCTGGTAGCTCTACATATATTCTTCAATATAGTTCATATTTTTCTGTAGCGAAAGTTAAACAGGGAACAACAAAAGTCTTAAGTAAAAAATCAGTACCTCACTTTGGTAAGTCAGCAAAAATGAAAATCGATGCTTTTATAGTTGATGAAGGAAAATCTACAGCAGCAACTAATACTATAGTTAGTAAAACAGATGGAAAGTTTACAAATTAAAAGTATATTTTACTAGTTTTAATAAAAAAGAACCGTAAGTATAAACTTTGCGGTTCTTTTTTTGTAAAATAATGATTCACGTCCACTTTAATTAAAACTGGTTTAATTGCCTGCATTAACATTCTATTTTTAAATAAATACCTTTGTGTATTATTAATTTATAAACACTATAAAAGTCAATTGTAAAGTCTGATAGCATTTTTTATCTTCCAAGGAGTAATTTAAAAAAAAGAATAAAATTTTGTATTGCTTAGTGACCATGTTTTATTAGGCTGCAATTCTGCCGGATTTACTGGAAAATAGTAGCATAATCTTTATTTGTCTATTTCTAGCTAAATATTGGAAATAAACCATGTGCTAGCACAGCTTCTGTTTTAATAATCAATACTTATGGTTCCGTCTTCAATGAACTAAATTGGATAAAATTAAAGGAAGATATCCTGTACAACTTAAAGAGCAGAAAATATAAAACTTCTCTTTTTTTAGCAGTATCCCACTTTATTAAAATAAATCGATTTTGGGTATTTAAATATGGATTTTTGAAATGATAGAGAATAGAATAAAGCAAATTTCTGAAACTAGTTCTAGTGTAATGAAGAATAGATAAATGAGCCAATAAGAATAATAAGGAATATTATTCTTATTGGCTCATTATGTTATTAGTAATCGTATTTTAGCAAAGGAAAAAATTCGCATTAAGTAAAATTATTCTTGTTGGAGTCCACTTTTTGTTAAATGATATATAGTATCACATTGCTCGGCTACCACCTGACTGTGGGTTGCTATTATTATAGTTTTACCCTTGGAAGCCATTTGTTTAAAAAACTCTAAAACCGTTAATGCTGTATCATCATCTAAGGATCCTGTTGGTTCATCTGCAATTATTACTTTGGGATTGTTTATTACAGATCGAACAATTCCTACTCGCTGGATTTCTCCACCAGATAATTTCTTAATATCCTTATCCAATAAAAGATTAATATCGAATAGTTCGCAAATCTCTGTGATTTCTTTTTCTATAGACGCTTCTAATTCCTTACTTTTTTTATTGAGACTTAGAGGTAGATAGATATTTTGAAATGCAGTTAATTTTGGAATCATCGGACTAAACTGTGATATATATCCGATTTTTGTTCCACGTATAGAAGCCAATTGATTAAGATTTTTGCCTGTCATCTCAATATCTTCAAGCGTGTAGGATCCTGCATTAGGTTTTTCAAGGCCTGCTATGATGTTTAATAATGTGCTTTTTCCAATTCCACTTTTACCTTTTATAGCAACCATTTCTCCAGACTTGACAGTTAAGTTAATATCATTGAGAATATCTGTCTTTTTAAAAGATTTTTTAATATTCTTTAAAACTATTCTAGACATAGATTTACCCCTTTAGATGTTGAACTATATTAACCTTTTTAAATACTCTATCAATCATTATCTTAATTACGAATATAATTATTAATAAGAATACAACACTAACAAATAAAAAATTTACAATAAATATCCATGAATTCATGGATATAAATAAGAAAAGGATTAGCGGTACAAAAATACCAATAATGTTAATTAGAAGAAACTCAATACTTAGATTACCTTTTATATACTTCATATTAGCCCCGCTAATAAGCAATACGATATAAGTGTCTACATTCTTTTTGATTTTTAAATGTAAAATATAAATATAAGTAAGTATCGCGAGACAAAAAATAACAGCAATAGCTATGTAGATCATATTCATATTAGCTTTAGTCATTTTAACTATAGTATTTATCCCTAACCCATTAGCTCCGATGATTTCATAGTCTTTAAAGCCAGTTTGCTCGGAAATAGTATCTACTTTTTTTCTTAATTCCAAAGGTGAATCTTTTGTCAGTAAAAGACTATTAGCAACAGCAAATAAGTTTGCTCGGAAAAAAACTTGTTCTTCTAATTCTTGAGGAAGGTAATTAGATATAGGTTCATTAAAAAGTATTGCCGGTAAAATCATATACTTATCCAATATTATTTCAGGATCATTAGAAGTCATCACTTTTTGAGAGGTAGAAAAAAAGCCGATAACTTTTGCCTTATATTTTTTGTTATAAATTAATATATCTATGATCTCATCCAGTTTATAAATATCAACATAGTCACTACCAAGTATAATAGGAACTACTTTCTCATTATTATTATAAAAGTACTCTTTCTGAGAAAATACTCTTCCCTTTAATAATTGAAGATTATTTAGTTCAAAAACAGAATCATTAACTTGTAATGAGAGGACATCAAAGTAAACTTTATTGTCTAATTCAAAAGTATTAGGTTCAGATAAATCAGATTGATAGTTTGGATTAAACGTATTATCGCCTTTAAAATCTGCAACGCTAATAGGTTGGAAATTTGCTGTATAGGTAACAAATATAGATGAAGAAGATAACTTGTTATTAAAGTTGCTTAATATATCAAAGCCGTCTTTGTTTGAAAAAAACTCAGTCTCTCTATCGTCAAAAAGACGATCTGAAATCTGATAGAGATTCTTATCTTTAAAGTTTGTAGCTGCTTTAGTGTCAATATTTGCCTGATCTAAATTTACTACTAAAATAAAAACTAACGAAAAGAACAATATCGAAATAAGAATCATTAATAAGTTAAAAAACGATTCTGTTTAAATAATATCCATAGAACGCTCAAAATCTTTTTCCACCTTTTCTTACTGTAGAATGAATTATTTGAATCAAACTTATTAAAAGTATGTACAAGTTAGATACTAATATTATTAGCCTCGAAATTATTAGCCACTCGGTAGTCCAAAAAATATTCAAAGACTTATGAATTGAATAATCAATAATAACTAAGATGAATGAAAATAATATAAGTGGAGCAAGTTTGAATCGTAATAAAGTAAGTAAAATTATATATATATTTTTCCCTTCTAAATATAGAATTCTGATTAAAAATCTGTCTTTAAAGACCCAATGAAAAACAACAAAAATAAAAATTATTGTTTAAAAAAATAAACCTATCTTTAATGCATTTATAAGGGTTTTATTGGAGTTTAATGTATATGTTCCAGAAGACTCTGTATCAACAATTTTAATTGATCTTTCTTTTAAAAGTTTTCTTATTTGTTTATAAGAATCTTCTTTTTGTGAATTGAAAATATAAATATTTCCATTTTTATCATTAACCTGTCCATCTCGGGAGATTAACCAAATATCATTATTTAATTTATAGGAGTCTAAGTAGCTGAAAGTTCCAATAATTTCATAATCCTTTGGCACGTTTTCTTTTTGTGCATTTTCCCCGATAATTGCTACGTTCTCTTTTCCTAAGGTAATCTCACTGTAGTTCTCGATCCAATTTATAGGTGGTAATAAAACCTTCTCACCCAATAAGATATTTTTTACTTTATTAGAGTCTTGTTGAGATTGTATTAATATAGAATTATCTTGATTTTTCATAATAAAAGAAGGATTTTCATTGGTAATAAATGTGATTGCTCGTTGATCTATGTATCCATTATTAAGTAAGTTTATACTGCTTAGATAAGATGCAAAATATGCTAATAATAAAATGCATAAATGTATGACTAGAAGTATAGGTATATAATTTAAGTTGAAAATAAAATATTTTTTCATATTTATATTATTACCTAAAAATAGGAAATGGCCAAAGACCATTTCCTATTTTTGGTAGGTATTAGTTTCCCCAATAAGTTTTCGCAACTACTGCTACTGGATCTATATATTCACTTTTAGCAGTGGTTGAACCAGTTCCCCATACTCTTTTGCTATCTCCTTCAACACGACCAAAAGATCCTTCAAATCTTGCTCTTGAGTAATGGTAAGCATCCTTCCATTCTGTATGAGCAACAACTTGCTTAGCTACGTACGTAGTATGTACTTTATAGTTAAAAGACGCAGTATGTTTTTGTGGTTTTTTTGCAACTTTAGTAGCCATAATTGAAAATTGTGAGGGATTTTCCGAAATCCAGCTACCTTCGCCTTCAGTCCATCCACCTTCTGCAGCATGAGATGTAACAGGTGCTACATAGAGTATTCCAGCTGCTAGTGCAAGTGTGGCAGGAATTTTAAAAAGTTTAGATTTGGTAATTTTGTTCATTAATAATACCTCTTTCCTTTTTTTTTTATTTTACTAGGAATATATTACATAATTACCAATTTATTTTTAATGCATTTATTCTATTCTTTGGAAAATATATTTATAATTCGTTCCGCTACACCATCTAATATATAAATTTAGGTGTTTTAAAGAGTGCAATGGGAATAGCTAAAGATGGCTATTTTGGAATAAGTTTTAGTACTGTCATTAAGCGGAATTGGCGAATTGGGTTTTAGTACATCAAATTCATTTAAAATTTAGTATTGACTATTAATCTGGCTCTAATAAAAGTCATTATTGTAAAAAAAATTAGTTTCCTAGCCACAAAGGTAAATAAAGTTACTGTTCAACATGTGAACTATTGCTAATGTTCATTATTTTAAAATAATATAGTACGTTGGTACTGAGTTGTGAAATTTACATTTCTTATATATAGAAAAAACTTGATTTTTGCAACTCGTAAACATAAAAATCAAGATTTACTGATAAGTCACTCAATTATCATTCTAGTATCACTTATTGCAGATGCTGATTTTATAGTGGTTTTATTAAAATGCAATTAACAATTAAATATGAATATATAAGGAAAGAAGATAAATTCTGGTATACTATAATTTTTTTCTTAATCGCACATTATAACCATTATGTGCGATTAGATAGTAATAAATAGGTTGTAAAAGACTGGTTTAAAAAATTAGTTATAAATTCAAAGTGTTGGAAGAAGCATTTTAAAAAATTAGCTGAGTAGTTGTCCATGGAAAAAATCTGATTTTCTTCTGAGAGAAAATTAACTGAAGTAAAACACTAATAAATGTAATGGTCTCAAGAATGAGAAATAAATTTTATCGTTGAATAAAAGAAATGGAAAACATTATTATCAATTTACACACAAAAATCTAATCATTTCTAACCTAAACTGAAACGAGATATTTTGAAAGCTCTTCTTCCTCCAACTGCTCAATGGTCTTCTTAGCTATTTTGAGATAAACAAATTCAGCTGGGAATATTTTAAACAATTCAAACTCTAACGCTTTTCAGAAGATCAACCTACCAGTCCGATGAATTCCTTCTCTTGTACTGTCTGAATATCCTCACTCCTTTAAATCGTTTAAGAATCTTGATATCGTAAATTTCAGCTTTAACTGACCAAAGTAAGGAAGCAATTTCCCGATTTCATGACATACTTGAATGGTTGCGGGTTTAACATTTTCCGCTTAACTGTAAATAGTTTCCATTCTTTTGTAAAATTGCTAAAGGTTTGACAGGACTCCTTAATACAAATCATATTTTCCATTATGGAACGTCAAGGTTTCAGCTTTTTCAGTTTCTTTTTTCTTTGGAATACCACTTTGGTCTTTTGCTGGCGTTTACCAGTTACTGGATCAATCCCGATATCCACGTCAAAAGCCCATTTGGATTCGCTGGTGCAAATTTTCTACTTGCAAGTACTGCCTCGTCTGTAGAAATATTCTTTAATTTCATGGATTACCTGGTTTTCTTTGTATTTATGTAACAAACAAATATCCATTATGTCCGATTTTATAGTGAGTTTATTTCGGTTTTTCTTTCAGTGTTAAAGTTAAAATTAGATTTCTATATGTTTTATGTCTTATTTTGTCGAATTTATCTTTTTTGTAGTGAATATTGCTATATTGTATTTAGGAATTATTTACTATTTATACATAATCGTAAGGTATATGCATAAAAAAGAAGGGGAAGGATATAATAATGGTTTTTTAAAATCAGGCTGATATGCCAGAATGTTGCCCACCCTCCGACGCAGGAGCAGATAATTTAGAACCAGTTTATAGATATACCAAAAAAGAAGTGGTTGAAGAAACTGACTTTGAAAATCATTTGGAAGCGAATATCCCTTATCAAGAAGAAGATAAATGTGGAGCGATAGCTCTTTCATTTTACACATCAGAAAAAGCAGCAAAAGGCCTCAGACTTCAATTAGTAAAGCTATATGAAAATGCAAAGTCCCGTGCGGATATCTGTCGAGAGTATGAAATCACACCATCCTCATTAAATCGTTGGATTAAAAATCATCAAGATACTGGATCCTTTTCTGCGAAAGATAATCGTACAGAGGAAGAGAATGAGTTAGTGAGATTGCGCAAAGAAAATCAACGCTTAATGATGGAGAATGACATTTTAAAGCAAGCTGCGCTGATTATGGGACGAAAATAAACGTGATTCGAAATAACACACACAAATATTCAGTATCAGCAATGTGTAACGTCCTCCATATACCCAAAAGTAGTTACTACTATCAAGCCAATTTGTGCGAAAAAGAAGCCCATGAAAGAGAAGAAGTGGAGCTTTCCAATGAAATTCAACGCATTTTTAAGGGAAGTCGTTGTAACTATGGTACTCGCAAACTCAAAGTAGAGTTAAAGAAGCAAAACTAGATCGTTTCTCGTCGTCGAATCGGTCGGATTATGAAACAACTAGGCTTGGTATCGAATTATACGGTGGCACAATACAAGCCATATAAACAATCCAGTAAGGAAGCTCCTACCCGAAACGAGTTAAAACGTCCATTTAACCAAGAAGAAGCATTAACAGTAGTTGTAAGTGATTTAACATACGTCCGTGTCGAGAAAAAATGGCATTACGTATGCTTATTTGTCGATCTTTTCAACCGAGAAATTATCGGCTATAGTGCTGGTCCAAATAAGACAGCTGACCTGGTATATAAAGCATTGGCAAGCATTAAAGGTAACTTGCATAACATTCAAATGTTTCATACAGACCGAGGAAAAGAGTTTGATAATAAACTACTTTCCGAGGCTTTAGAAACATTTGGGATTCAAAGATCTTTGAGTACAAAGGGATGTCCATACGATAACGCCGTCGCCGAAGCCATGTTCAAAGTCTTCAAAACGGAATTCGCAAATGGAGCCCATTTTACTTCTCTTGAACAGCTAAAACTGGAATTAAATGATTATGTTCATTGGTTTAACCATATTCGAATTCATGGAACACTCGGTTACTTAACGCCAGTAGAATTCAAGAAACAGGCCTTATAAAAGTTGTCCAGTTTGGTTTTGACATTCCACATTTACCTATCTTTGTGAATGGTCAACAAGAGAAAGTGTAAGAGCAGTTTAAATTGTAATTAACGGTGATGCCCATATAATAACTCTGGGGAGAGGTGCTTTTGCCGATCATGACTGAGTAAAAAGTGGCAAATGAAGAACGTTTTTTCAGTATTTAACGCAGAATAAATGCTTCATTCGATAGCAAATATTAAAGAATTTGAGATTATTAAAGACAACTTGATTGAATTGGGTTGTTTAAATACTATATAGATTTCCTTGAATAAAGGGAGGTCTTTTTCTTATGTCGCTAAAGGGGCAGCATTCCTGTAATAAATGAAGAGGTTCTTTCTTGTGTCACAAACTGGTCAGTATAGTGCAAGAAGGATAACCCAAAATAACCTAGAATAAGTATCTAGATTGAAGATTTTGAAGAAACAAAAATATTATTAAAGGAATAATCAAATGAATAACAGGGTTAAAGAATTTTGGAATGAGTTTTGTGAAGAAACTAAAAAAGAAGGAATTCAATATAGAGATGCTTTCCAATTTGGTGCTTCTGCTGATTGGTTAGCAGAATTAGTTGTTACTGGAAAGAAGAAAGCAACAACTTCTGGTCTAGTGTTTTATGAAATGGAAAAAGAAGCAATTCCTACGGTTGGTGAGTATTATATTGTTTTAAATGGTAAGGAAAATCCAGTTGCGGTTATAGAAATTGAATCTGTGCAAGTTGTTCCAATGAATGAGGTTACCGAAGAATTTGCTTTAGCTGAGGGTGAGGGTGATTACCGATTCTGGTGGAATGCACACGAGAAGTTCTTTACTGAATTGTTAAAAGAGTATGATATAGCATTTTCACCAAATATGTTAGTTGTGTGTGAAATGTTTAAAAAAGTATATCCCAAATAAGCAAATAAATGATAAAGAATAATAAATAGAATTTTATTAAGCAGTTGTTCCCTGTTCCGAAAAAACAAGTTGTATTTAAAAGCTTTATTTATTTAAGGTGTAATATACCTTGAAAAATTCTCCATGAAATAACCAAGATTGTAAATTGTATTACTCAATTAATGAGGGGCATTAATCCTAGAGGAATAATGCCCCTGATTGGTTATGATACTAACGGAGTAGTATAATTTTAGTGGAATAAATCACATATTATTTTTTGTATGAATCAAACATATTTGTATTGTCTGGTATATTTTCTAGATAGGTTATTTTTCCGTTTTTATCCAACTCAGCGATATCTTTACTGTTTGAGTAAAGACACTCAACCAAAAACGGTTTATGATCCAAGTATCGTTTCGGATGAACAATTAATAGAATGGGGTAAAGAAGCTATGAAAAATGGGGAAGTTAATGGAAGGGTCGTTGATGGGATTGCATCTAATGGGGTGCGATTTAGAGGTTTCTTAAATTTAGAAACTAACGAAATTACTAACTTCTTTCCGACTATCGAATAGTAAAGAGGTGTTTTTATATAATGAGAACAGAAGAACAAAGAGAATTAATTAAGGTGTACTATCATGTGATGGGTGATGGAAGATTTCTGACTATTTTAGAACATATATCTAAGGCAATAGGATATGGAGATGAATATGCTCGATTCGTTTTTGCTAATAATTGGGACGAGTGGGAAGAAGATTACTTCGGAGAAGAAGGGGTCTGCTATTACATAGATGCTCCTGCGGTTGAAGAGGATGTCGAATTCGTTTTAGATTATGATACATTCTATCAATATTTAGTCGAAGACAGTGAGGAGTACCTAGAAAAGTATCCTAACAATCGTGTTCATGTAGAAGAATTATTAGGGGAAATAAGAAAGAGATTTAACATTAAAGGGGTGTAGTAACTTGTGAGGGGAACCCTTTCAAGTTTTTATTAAAAATACTTTCTTATTGTTGACCCAAACATGGTAAAAAGGCTCCGAAGGGTTTAGTGATTTTTCAAACCTTATGGAAGGATGATAAAAGCGGCGTTTATCCAGTAAATATATTAATGTCTCTTTTTATCGGCACTAACAGGACAGAATTCCTGTAATAAATGAAAAAATTGCTTATGGAAGAAACGGGGCAGGATAGTATAAGTACATTTATTCACAAATTATATAATAGAACTAAATTTTTAATAAATGCTACTAAGTCAAAAAGCGACCTTAATAATAATTAGAACGCTTTTTGTCTATGTATTTGAAATTATTGCCTATAATTCTTCACTGTTACTCTTTAAAATCAAAGGATAGCCTTTTTATGGTGTTATAGTGGCAGTATTCCTATAAAAATGGAAGATACCTTTCTTAAGAGTGTTAATTAGAAAACACTCTTCTTCCTAGTAATATTAATCTGATTATGCTTTTTCTGAATAATAAACATTTACAATGTAATCAAAAAACTGGTCCCTTCAATAACGAACCAGTTTTCATACAAGGAACTATTTTGGGTGATGTTATAAAAAAGGTTGATTATTATAATAAAGTTCTCTTTCTATAAAAATAATTAAATATACAAATCATCGTTTGAAATTATGGGCTGTTGGTCCCAAACGAAGTGAAACGTTAAATATAATACATCTTTTCTTTTGTATACTTTTATTGGATGTTTTAACTGATTGTGTATAATTTTTGTAATGTTTTCCTAATTAGGAAGTTTTAAAAATGTTTTTCAAAGCTTTTCCATACAAATTATGAGGGACACGACCTTCGGCAATATAATGAAGAGTAGCCATACCATTTCCTAATGATAGAATAGTCCATGCAAGTTCTTCTGCTGATGGAGCACTCTCACGATTCTTCGGTTCGATCATACTTTCAATACCCTCAGAAATTTGTTCTACCGATTCCACAATCATGGCAGTCCACTTTTTACGTGCTGATTCTTGACGCATGGAATATAAGAGAAATTCCATGTTAAGGATGCTCCAAACTTTGTTTGTTTGTCTCTCTAAGTCAAAATGATATTCTATTTTTTCGATAAACTGATCAATGGAATGTTGTTTTTTCATGGCTTGATGAATAGTATCTACATCTCTTTTCATTTTCTCTTCTAATAAGGCTAGAAACAGTTCTTCTTTTGAACTAAAGTTGGCGTAAACGGCTCCTTTGCTATATCCTGCATATTCCGCAATTTTATCCACTGATGCCCCATGAAATCCTAGTTGAGCAAAAATTTCCGCAGCTGCATCCAGAAGCATCCTTCGTGTTTCTATTTTTCGCTCCTCTTGAGTCATTCTTTTTCTATTCATTGTTCTTCCTCCTCTTGACAATATTAACACACTATAATAATATACCAATTAGTATTTAAATACTAATTGGTATATTATTATAAGAAAGATTAAATGATTTTAAAAAATTGAATAGGGCATTGATTAACTGAATGCTCTAAAGTGCAATTTAAGAGGAGGCGCTAATATGGATAAATATATCTACGAAGGGTTTGCTGAATCGCTTATAAAGACCCATCAGACACCAGCAACAATAATTGCGTTGAACAATCAACGCTACGAAAAAAGCTTCGGCTTCCGTAATCAGGAAAAGCAATTACCTGTAACTGCAGACACTATCTTTGGTATTGGCAGTATTACAAAGTCAATGACAAGTATTGCGATACTTCAGCTACAAGAAGTTGGAAAAGTTTCTGTACATGACACCATTAAAACATACATACCAGAAATTACGTTTGAAGGAAGTGATAATATAACAATTCATCATTTGCTGACTCATACATCGGGTATTCCACCATTGAATACACTCTTTTACGCGAATAAGCTCTCAATGGAAAGGGATGGTACATTCGATTTGCAGATTAAGTTGGGTGTACCCCTTGACAGAGAGCAAAATAGCATTGATACATATGATGATCTGATAAACTATTTAAATACGATTCAACTTGTACCCCTTGATAAACCTGGACAATCATTTAGTTACTCAAACGATGGCTACGCTTTACTGGGCATTATAATTGAACGTGTTAGTGGATTGTCATATGAAGATTATATAGAGAAAAACATCTTTCAACCTCTAGGGATGAAAAACAGTTTCTTTCAACTTGATCGTATCGATCAACGGGCAGCTTGCTTGTACAGCGTGAATCCACTTACTGGAATGGTTGAATATTCACCTGAATGGTGGGATGCTCCTGCGATGCGACCAGCGGGTTATGCAAAGTCAACGGCCAATGATATGCTCCGTTTCGGAGATATCTTTTTAAAAGATGGGAACGGTATTTTAACTCGAGAAAGTCTTACTGTGTTAACTTCAAAACACATTGAAGCGGAACCTGGTGTGTATTATGGATATGGCCTTATCGTATTACCTGAATATTTTGGCACTACGCTTATTACACATGGTGGAAGTATTAAAGGCGCATCAGCACAATTTGCAGTATTACCTGAGAGAGATATTGCTGCCATTTGTTTAACGAATATTGCAGGGGCACCTGCTGAAGCTCTTTTAAAAGGGGCTGTGCAATGTGAAATGGATATTAAGCCTGATAAAGTAGCAATGCAATATGAAGATTATATGCTCACTGAAAAAGACCGCCATGCAATCATCGGTACATATCAATCTAGTGAGGGTCTAGCAATCAAAGTCTATGAAAAAAATGCTGCAATTTTTGTGGAATTCCAAGGAACTGAACTTCCAAACCGTACAGTGGGCCAAAGGGCTGTCACAATTACAATGAATGGGACCGAATTCTTGCTACAGTTTTCAGATAATCGTCTTCATTTTGGGTTTAGGCAACTCTTAAAAAGTAAGAATGAATAAATAATATAGATTTCAAAGATTGTTGATTACTTAGTTCTATCAACAGTCTTTGCTTATTGATAGAAAAGCAGCTCAGAGGGAACACTGATTAAAAAATCTCTGGGAAATTTATTAAGGGAACCGTGTGCGGCTAATTTATGTCCATTTTAGTGACCACTTGATGGTGGTATATAAATGATTCGTTTTAATGCTAAGCTTATAAGAAATAATATTTAAAATTATTCATATATTCTCGCTTTTTTCACTATTTTTGAGAGATAGTACTTTTTGTTCTGTCTTTTTTATTTGAGGAATTATAACAAAAACTACGGAGTAAATAAAAGATACCAATTTTTATATTTTACATTTTGGGTATCTTTGCTATAAATATCCTTAAAAGTGCTTGGAGACAAGGAAGTTCCGCAATAAAGGTGATAACAAGTATCGATTATATGTAATGTTCACAAAAATGTAAGAACTCTCAACATAGCCCAAAATCCAATAATTATCATTTAATGATAATTATTGGATTTTGGACTACCGCCTTAGGAGTGTTGTTTTTTGGAATTTACTTTTTCTTAAAGTATTTTAAAATTTTTTGGAAAGAATGAAATTTATAAATAACGTAAACAACTACGTACTGCAGTTTAATTTACAAATGTACCTAATAACCCAGCAGTCTTCAAACTATTAAGTTCGAAAACTCTGCTGGGTTTATATTCTAATAAAAAAGGAGGATTTAAACTTGAAGAACACACATATTTGTCCAAAGTCACTTTTCCTGATTTTCTCAATATATTAAACTAGCCCTATGGAAGAAACGGGGAAGGTTAGCGAAAAAAATTTAAGATATGAAGACGGCTCTAAAACTAATTATTGCTGACTGGTAACATGTTCACTAGCTTTAGCAGGTAATACAGAAGGAAACTTAATTTGAATAGATAAAAAACAGTATAGAAATAGAATAAAAAGAAAGGGTTCTAAAGAGAGTCGTTCTTTTTATACGTGAAAAGAAAGTTTCAACTGACTCAAGTATCGGCTGTTGAAGTCTAACAAATCATGTTTGGAGCTGCATACTGGCTGATTTGCTACCGTTCATCATAAATCAGTAATGCCTGCTAGCTCCATAAATTTTGAGAGAGCACTGGTCATATACGAATCACGACGCATTATAAACACAGTGGGAACTGTTCTATGTGGATCTGGTAATGGATGGCAGTTAAGTTTGTCCTGCATCCGTGATTCAACCATAGATATTGGTAATACGGTGACTCCTAACCCGTTTTCAACGCATTTAAGGACACCTTCTAGAGTACCATATTCCATTACCCTCATAGGAGCAAAATCATTGTCCGCAAGCCATTTTTGCCAAATTCCTAAATATGTGCAATGTGCGAATGATGAAAGTAGTGGTTCATGTAAAATTGATTCTATATGAAATGTTTCTGTAGAGTAGCTTGTAATCAGAACTAGGGATTCTTCAAGTACAGGGTACTCAATAATTTCTGGATGAAGAATTGGCCCATCAACAAATGCTCCGTCTATCTTGTAATTGAGAATAGCATTAACCTGATCTACAGTAGGTGCCATATATAAGCTCAGGTCTACACTGGGAAATTCTTTGTGATATCGAGAGAAAATAATTGGTAATCGTGTAGTAGCAGTTGATTCCATAGCTCCGATGTGCAAAGATCCTCGCGGAGTAGAGGAAAGCTTGACTGCTTCAATAGCTTCCTCAAAATCGAAAAGCAACTTATTTACATATGGTAATAATTCACGACCTGCAGGGGTCAGTGATATTTTCTTATGATATCGGTACAGCAGGGGAACTCCTAATTCCTGTTCAAGACGCTGTATTCTTGCAGTAACATTTGACTGTACATAATTTAATTTCTCAGCAGCCTTAGTAATACTTTGTTCAATAGCTACTGCCTTAAACACTTCTAAAGATTTAATATCCAAAACAATTTTCTCCTTTAGCATCACAAAATGTGATTAACTATCCTCTTTTATTTGATTTTACATGATGTATCGGAGTATGTAAACTTAGTTTGTAAGGGTTTTATGTTAAGACTAAGTAATAGAGTAACTTATTATTCTATTCATTAATGAGGAGGAAAATAGAGAAATAGCTATGTAAGTTAAAACACAGAGTTGTCGATAACGAGGAGGTAAGTTCTTGATTTCAAAGGTCAATATACAGGATGAATTTTTACAAATAAATGATTATTGGAATCCTAGAATAGGTGGTGAGTTAAACGATTCAAACATAAAAATGGTGAAGATTAAGGGTGAATTTATTTGGCATCACCACGATCATGAGGATGAGATGTTCTTCGTATGGCGAGGAAAGCTGATAATACGTTTGAGAAATGGTGAAATAGTTCTTAATGAAGGAGAATTTATTGTTATACCTAAAGGAATAGAACATCAGCCAATTGCTGAAGAGGAAGTCCATTTGTTATTAATCGAACCAAAAACCACGCTAAATACAGGAAATGTGGTCAATGAACGGACTGTGTTGAACCCTCAAGGAATTTGATAAATTGCTGAAAGTTTAAAAGTAGGATTGGTTAAGATGAATCGAGTCAATATGGTATATAGAATTCAAAAGGTGGGGGTTAATATTAATTATCAAGCCATTAATCTGAATGAGAAATTTTCTAAGTTTCACGAACGCTGGTCTCCAAAGGTCATTGGTGAAATGAATGACTATCAATTCAAAGTGGTCAAAATAGAAGGGGATTTTGTGTGGCATGATCATCAAGATACCGACGAGGTGTTTATCGTTCTCGCTGGTGAAATGTTCATTGATTTTCGCGATGGTCAAGTTAAGGTGTCTCAAGGAGAGATGTTTATAGTGCCAAAGGGGACCGAACATAAACCTTTCGCTACACAAGAGTGTCATATCATGTTAGTAGAGCCAAGAGGAATTGTAAATACTGGCGATACTAAATCAGCATTAACCGCAGTTAATGATATCTGGATCTAATCTAATGATAAAATATAAACAATTATCAAACGTTATAGTAAGTGTGGAAAGAATTTACTAATACTATTTCGACTGAATGTTTAAATTAGAAATTGCTTAGATTCAAAAAGAAAAGAGTTATTTATTAAGTACCAGACGAATTACTGAAGTGGATTATGAAATAAAGAATATTTTTAGTAAGAGGAAATGACATTTATTTTGTCCAATTAATAAAATTACTAAAGACAACCTTATGTTACATTTTCAGAAAAATTATTCTAATTAAATATTTCTGAAAATTATATTGACAACTTGAAATTACTGATATATTATAGCCTATAATTAAATAATAAATAAGCAAAGATTGGAAATAGTAAAAGGTTTATAAACTTCTTCAGAGAGCCGATGGTTGGTGCGAATCGGTAGTTATACCCTTTGAACTCATCCAAGAGCTACTCTCTGAACCATATAAGTAGGAGATGTCGGATTTCTTCCGTTATAAAAGATAGGTGGTGATCGCCGCCGAAAATGAGTGGGTTACTTTTGTATTATATTAACCAATTAGAGTGGTACCGCGAGCAATGCCTCGTCTCTATATTTTTATATAGAGGCGGGGCTTTTTTATATTTTATTAAATAAGGAGTGTTTCACATGTCAAGAAAAATTTGGGTATTTGATACAACATTAAGAGATGGAGAACAAGTTCCTGGTGCAAAATTGAATGTATATGAAAAATTGGAAGTCGCCAAGCAATTAAAGAAACTCAAAGTTGATATGATTGAAGCTGGATTTCCTTCGTCATCAACAGGTGATTTTAACGCGGTTAAAGAAATTGCTAAAAAGATAGGAAATACAGATGATGTTATAATTACTGCGTTAGCAAGAGCAGTGAAATCCGATATTGATGCTGTATATAATAGTGTGAAATATGCAGAAAATCCACTAATCCATATTGTATTAGGTACTTCGGATATTCATGTGGAAAAGAAATTTGGAAAATCCAAAAATCAAATATTAGATATCGGAGTGGATGCTGTGAAGTATGCGAAAACACTCCTACCAGAAGTGCAATATTCAACAGAGGATGCGTCTAGAGCTGATTTTGAATATTTATGGAAAACTATAGAGGCTGTTGTAAAAGCAGGAGCCACAATTATTAATATACCTGATACAGTTGGTTTTGCTGAACCTCAAGAGTTCGGTGAATTAATATACAAAATAAATGATCGCTTGAAGAATTTGAATGATAGTGTGCTTCTAAGTGTTCATTGCCACAATGATTTAGGAATGGCTACAGCTAATACATTGGCAGCAATTAAAAATGGTGCAGAAAAAGTAGAATGTACTATTAATGGAATTGGAGAACGTGCAGGAAATGCTTCATTAGAGGAAGTAGTTATGGCTGTTCATACACGTTCTGAGATATATCAAGCTTATACGAATATTAATACAAAGGAAATTATGAATACGTCGAGAATGGTAAGTGGATTCATGGGACTTGATGTACAAGTAAACAAAGCAATTACAGGGGAAAATGCTTTTGCACATTCTTCAGGTATTCACCAGGATGGATTAATCAAGTCAAGAAATACCTATGAAATAATTGATCCCGTCACGGTGGGTCTTGATGACATGGAGCTGATTCTAACAGCACGTTCTGGTCGCCATGCGGTTAAAACGGCTTTTGAAAAATTAGGTATGAATCAATTTTCAAATTCAGAGTTCGAGGAAATCTTTGTAGACTTTCTTGAATTAGCCGATGCGAAAAAAGAGGTATATAATCATGATCTATATGTATTGATTGAAAATTATTACAAAAAAGCAAAGGGGAATAATCAGGACATCAGCCATTACAGTAACAATTTTTATGAGTTAATAGATCTGCAAGTGATCAGTAATACAAAATTTCCTTCTGCTAGTGTGGAGTTAAAGAAGGCTGATCAAATCATAAAGGGAACTGCGATAGGTTCTGGTCCGATTGATGCTTTATATTCTGCAATTATGAATGTATGTGATTTAGAAATGAAGTTGATTCAATACGATATTAGAAGTGTTTCAAGGGGAAAAGAAGCATTAGGAAAAGTGAAAATTCAAGTTGAATTTAAAGGGGAAATATATATTGCCAAAGCATCAGATACAGACATTTTAAAAGCAAGTGCTTATGCGTATATTAATGCCATAAATAGTATTGTGGTCAATCATTTACTTCCAGTTAAGTAAAAACCTAACATGATTGAAAAGTTAGGAGCTTATCTATGAACGGAAGGGAAAATAGAGTACAACAAATATTTATTCCAGAAAGTTAACAATCTCCAGTAGAAGTTACAAATACAATAATTGTAAGAGAGAACAAAATTTCAAGTGAATTATTATCATTATACGATTCTAGAAAAAGAATTAATTATCGGTGCAATTGATGTAAGAAGAAATAATAGTGGATGTATATAGACAAAAATTGTATTGCTTCATCTAAACAAAAAAGTGCTGGTTTAGTTTGCAGTAAAGTTAATTTTATTTAAATGCGAGTAATTTTAAAATCAATTTTCTATTGAAAGAACTGTTAAAAAAGAATATTTTCACTTTAGAGAGCATTGGTACAATAAGAAATAATGCTCTACTTTTCTTTTTCTACACTAACTAGGCAGCAATCCTGTAATTAAAGGATGAAATAAGGTTAATTTGTGAAGATTATACTTAAACGAACGGGTGCTTTAGTTAAATAAGATTTCCAGAAAAAACATGAAAATCCACAAAGCACACATATTATAGCTGCATGACGTTACCCATTTTCATAATGCAATTTGGCGTTAGTGTATCTAGCAGCATGGTAGAATGCATATGAAAATTAAACGGAGAATATAAAAGATTAATAAAAGAGGTTACTGTTGCTTTACCCTCTAGTAAAAAGATAAAGACGCCAACTTTAAGGGACGTCTTTATTTTTAATTATGCCTTATCTAATACAAGCTCTAATTGCACAGTAAGGTCGTTCTCTGTTTCTAAGGCAACAGAGTGCGGATTTTCCATTCCAAAATCAGCAAATGTTACAACTGTAGTTCCAGATAAAAGTAGTTGCCCGTTTTGATACATTGCTTCTGAGTCAAATTGAACTTCCTTTTCGATGCCCTTTATAGTGATTGTTCCATCAATTGTTACTGGTACAACAGTACCTTCTGTCCAGCTTGTTGGCAATTCTGAAATGGTGCTTGTCGCAAATGATGCCTCTGGATACTCGGTAACATTTAAGTACTCAGCGCCTTCTTTGACATGGTCATCTCTTTGGGTATTTCCTGAATCCAATGCATTCATATTGACAATTCCTTCACCAGACATTGCAGTTGAATCATTGATATCAACCGTCCAGTTGCCGGTTACATCTTCATTGACAAAGTTAACTGTTTCTTGTGATGTTGTAACAGACCAATAGACACTTGAATCGTCAGCAACTTGCCAATCACCGTTTAAATCTTCTGTAGAAACAGGTGCTGTATCAGAGTCTGCACTTGCTTCAGATGAGTCAGCTTCCTCATTTTTATCTAATACAGAGCTTATCTCCACATTATTTCCCATATAGCTGTTAAGTAATGTGTAGCCTCCAATACCAAGTATAAGAACAGCAACTGCTGCTATTGAAATAATATATTTTTTCTTCACATTATTTTCTCCTTTATTATTAAATAGTTGAATTTTGATCGATATATTAGTTACTCCCAAAAGACTTTGCATACTATATTTAACACTTAATCATTTTGAGTAAGTCCTGAAAGTAATTGTATTAACTGGGCCTCCTCTTCTTTCTGTTCATTTGTTAAGACTATCTTATAAATCGAACCTTAAATGAATCTTAAATGGAAGAATGAATAAAGAATATATTTATTATTCCGTTTGAGAAGTGTTAAGATTATCCTCATGGAATACGTTTCGGATTTAAATTAATCTTGGTAAGGGGAAGTAGGATGAGAATCTTAATTGTCGAGGATGAAGTAGGACTTGCTGAAGCGTTAGCGCAAATTCTGAATAAAAATAATTATTATGTGGACATAGTGCACGATGGAGAAACAGGGCTGGATTATATCCTTACTGGCATTTACGATTTAATCCTGCTTGATATTATGCTGCCTGAACTAGATGGAATAACGGTATTGAGAACGATTCGAGATAAGGCAATTGCAACTCCTGTTGTAATGCTATCAGCAAAAGGCGAAGTTCCTGATAAAGTTTCAGGACTTGATAATGGGGCAGATGATTACATCGCAAAACCGTTTGCTACTGATGAACTTTTGGCAAGAATAAGAGCGGCACTAAGGCGCAATAATGAAGTAGTTCCAGAGGATTCCTTGAAATTTGGAGATTTGGAGTTAAATATGTCTACTCTTATGTTAATGTGTAAAACCAAAGATCTGAAGTTAATTTTAAAAGAAGGCAAGTTATTAGAGCTGCTATTGATTAGAAAAAATACAGTAACATCGAAAGAGCAAATCATTGAAAAATTATGGGGGCTAGATTCAGATGTTGAACACAATAATGTGGAAGTATATATTTCTTTTCTACGAAAAAAGCTGGCTTTTCTAGATTCTGTTGTTCAAATAAAAACAATAAGAGGGATAGGGTATATTTTGGAGGTGGCATCAGATGTTCACTAAATTACGTAATCGCTTCTTAATTGTTAATATGGCAACGATTATTTTTATCATGTTAGTCGCTTTTATCTCAATCTATATTATTACATGTCAAAAAGTAATAATTGATATAAACATAAATCTTGAAATGGTATCTGATTATTATCATAAAAAAAAGGCCAGCAATGATGATAAGTCACCTCCACCTCAAGGGGATCAAACTGGTTATTCAAAGGATGAACTCTTACCGTGCTTTGAGCTGAAGACAGATAATCAGTGGAATATTCTTTCTGTACAATCAAAATTAGATTTGGAAAATCAATTCTATGAAAAAATCATAAATAAAATAGCATCAAGGAACTCTTCTAATGGTCGCTTAAAACTAAATGAGATTAGTTGGGCTTATAAAGTGGAGAAAAACCAGTCAGGTTTTTCAGTCTATGCCCTTGATGTTACTTCTGAGTTAAAAGTGGTGAACAATTTAATATACACCTTTATTCTCGTTGGTATTATGATGCTAATTATCATCTTTATTGTAAATAGATTCTTGGCTAACAGGTATATTGCGCCAGTCAAGGAAGCGTTTGATAAGCAAAAGCAATTTATTTCCGATGCTTCTCATGAACTAAAAACACCATTATCTGTTATTCATACAAATGCAGATGTATTATTGAGCAATCAGGAAGATTTGATTGCAACTCAATTAAAGTGGATACATCATATTAAGACAGAGACAGAAAGAATGAAGTTACTCACCAATGACCTGCTTTACCTGGCAGAAATGGATGATAAACGCTCTGATATAGTCTTTGCACCATTAAATATAAGCAAAGTAGTCGAAAGTGTCATTCTGACAATGGAGGGTGTTATCTTTGAAAGGGAAGTCAATCTTGAGTACCATCTTGAACCTGACTTAAACACTTTTGGAAATGTGGAGCAAATGAAGCAACTAGTAATGATTTTATTAGATAATGCGATAAAATACACCAATCATCAAGGCTTAATTACTGTAGATTTAAGAAAACGACATCATGAAATATTGCTGGAGGTAACAAACACAGGAGAAGGGATTACATCAGAGCATTTAGAAAAAATATTCGACAGATTCTATCGTAATGATCCTTCTCGTACGCGGAAAAATGGTGGGAATGGGCTTGGTTTAGCTATTGCTAAATCTATTGTAGAGAAACATAAAGGGAAGATATCGGTGAAAAGTGTTCCTGGTGGTAATACTACTTTTATAGTGAGGCTAAGTTAAAAAGGAGGAGCAAATTAATTGCTCCTCCTTTTCCAATTTAATTTCACCGAGATAACAATCCCTTCTTCGCTGATTGCTTCCACAGCAAAAATAGAAAATACGGTGCCCCAATCAAGGCAGTGACAATTCCTGCTGGAATTTCAACTGGAGGAATAAGTCCTCTGCCGATACAATCAGCAAATAACAGCATGATTGCTCCAATCAATGTGGCTGTTGGAATAAGATAATGATGAACAGTGCCAACTAGCTTTCTGGCAATATGAGGACTGATAAGTCCGACAAAACCAATCATTCCAGCGGCAGCAACACTTGCACCAGTCAACAGAACAGATAATCCCATTAATATGGCAGTTGCTGTTTCCGTTTTTATCCCTAAACCGATCGCTGATTCTTGTCCTAGTATGAAAATATCGAGCGTTTTTGCTAGAAAAAGTGTAATTGCTATTAAGATAACAGCCCAAGGAAGGATATCGATAACAGATTGCCATGTTCGGCCAAATAAGCTGCCGTTCAGCCAAAGCAAGGATGTCTGCAGGTTAGTATCCATTTTTAAAATAAAAAGCTCCACACATGAACCGCAAAATGCACTGACAGAAACACCTACTAAAGCTAATCGGGCAGGCTCGGTACCAGTACGTTGATAGGTTAATAGATATACAGCTGCTGCAGCAATAGTGCCGCCGATAAAAGCGGCAATGCCTGTCAGGGAGGGAGATGCTGCGGGAAACAGCAGGGTAAATCCGATGGCTCCAATGCTTGCTCCGCCTGTTATCCCTAATGTATCTGGTGCGGCTAATGGATTTCGTAAGATTGACTGAGCAATCACACCAGCAACTGCTAAGCATCCGCCAACAAGTAAGGCTAAGACAATTCGGGGCAGTCTGTAAAAAACAATAATGTATGTTTCGTTGTATTCTCCTAATCCGATCAAGGAAGAGATGACTCGCAGTGGCGGAATGGGCACTGCTCCCAGACCAATGTTAATAATAGCCAAGGTTATGAGGACTACACACAACCCCAACAGGATAAATAGCGGATGTCGTTTATAGTTCACATAATTCAACTCTTCTCTTTCATTTTTTTAATGCGGGACAGATACACAAAATATACAGAACCTAATAAGGCTGTTAAAATTCCAACTGGTGTCTCAGCAGGGAACATGATAAACCTCGATAGAATATCTGCGACAACAAGTAAACAGCCGCCATATAAAGCACTTAATGGAAGCACCCATTTATAATCTTGTCCAGCCAAGTAGCGAACAATATGGGGAATGATTAAGCCGACAAATCCAATCGGTCCGACAATCGAGACGGTTGCACCGGCGAGCAGTATAACTAGTATGCTGACATAAAGCTTGATTGCCATAATTCTTTGCCCTAAATTAATGGCCACTTCTTCTCCTAACAGCAATATGGACAGTGAGCGATGAGAGCAAAAGGCAAGCAAATAAACAAGCAAGCTGAGTGGAAGGAGAAGATAGACATCGTCCCAGGCAGATCCTGCTGTCATGCCAGCCAGCCAAATAAGGATTGTTTTAATTGATTCTTCGTTAAATATTAAGATTGATTGAGTTGCAGAAGAAAAAAACGCTTGAATGGCTATGCCGACGAGTGAAATGCTGACAGCAATATTTCCTCCACGAAATACAACACTCATGATAAAAATAAGCAAGGCGGCGATAGTAGCGCCAACAAATCCTGTAATAATGAGCCAATAGCCAGTAATAGCTGGAAAGAATACTAAACAGGATACTACTGTTAAAGAGGCTCCGGCATTAATGCCAAGTACACTTGGCGAAGCGAGGGGATTGCGCATTAATGCTTGGATCAATGCCCCGGCAACAGCTAGATTTGCTCCAGTAATAATAGTAATAAGTAGTCTTGGCATTCTAACATCCTGAAGTATGATTGCTGACTCTGATTCCGATTTTGAAAATAAATCGGTTACTATTTGGGTGGATGTAAAGGAAAAGGCACCGATTTTTAAAGAAAAAAAACTAGATACTAGCAGAATTAATAGACCTGCTGCAAATACAAATGGTAGATTAAAACGGTAAGCTATAGAATTTCACCTCCAAAAAAAGAGAACGACTATAAAGTCATTCTGCATTTTCTGTTTTCATATTTTGTAAAATTTCGGTAAGTTTCTCTTTATTATCTTCAATAGCTAACAGTGTTCTCCTACGGGACCAGTCATTATGGCCAACCTCATAAACTTGTTTGCTGCTGACAGCGGTAAGCTTATTCCACAAAGGATCATCTTTTAATGTTTTCAAAACAGAAGGCGCATCCTCCGTTACGGTTACAATTAATGTATCCGGATTGATTTTAAGAAGCTGTTCTATTGTTAGCTCTTGAGTAGTTGCAGTATCATCCTCTAGTGCATAATTAACACCGAGTCTAATTAAGAAACCAGGTGTAAAAGCAGAGGAAGTCGATACACTGAATATATTTCCTTCACTGTATCCTGCTTGTAATACTGTATTATCTGTTACCGGCAGCTTAGACTTCAGTTCCTCTATTGATTGATTATGCTGTGTAATCAATTTATCTGCTTCAGACGGTTTATTTAATACTTCACCTAGCTTTTTTGTAGTTTCTACAACTGTTTCATAGTTTGCTGCATCGTCTTTAAATGCAACTGTCGGCGCTATTTTTTGCAGTTCCTCATAGATGCTTTCATGACGGTCAACATCAGCAATAATCAGATCAGGATTAAGACTTCTAATTACTTCTAAATTTGGCTGAGCACGTGTACCTACTGATGTGTATCCATCGATTAATTTCATTGTATCTTCAGCAATTCTTTCCGGCTTATCATCATCTGCAACACCGATGGGGATCACGCCAAGAGCAGCGGCCGTCTCAGTTAAGCCAAGTTCCAATGTAACAACTCGCTCTATTTTATTAGGAACTTCTGCAGTTCCAAGTTCATGTGTCACAGAGTGTGTAGCAATATTTTCAGTATTTGTATTTTCTTGACCTGCTGAGCATCCTGCAAGGAATAAAGAAAACAGTGCAGCAACAAGTACAATGTTTGATTTAATAGATGTTATGTACATTTTTCCCCTCTTTTTTTATATTTTTATTATATTGAGAATGATAATCATTATATACTAGTTTGTCAATTTAATATTTTAATTTTCTTTTAATTAAAGCAAATAGTCTTTTAATGAAGCAGAGAATAAATAAACAAAGTAGCATTTTTGATAATGAATTAGTAAATTTTAATGTTTGGAAAACCTGCATAACATATCTATATTAGAGCGGTTGACATTACCAGATTTGAAAGACAAAAGTTAACTATTTCGTGCAATATTTAAATAGGACAGTTTTAAGAGTTCTATAGAACATATTGTAATATCCTATTGTTACAATCATGTATGCTTCAGCAGCTTCACATTCTTATGCGCTGTTAAAGGAGTCGCCTATTATTCGTTAATAGGTCTCTCATTATTTTGGATTTCGATTACATTTTACTATGTCATATCTTATGGAGTAAAATACAAGATAATTGCATGTGGCAATAGAGGAGGAAATATGGGGTTAACAATTAGTGAAGTTGCTGAGAAAACAGGTATAGCTCCACATACATTACGTTTTTATGAAAAGGAAGGGCTTGTTCCTACTGTTAATAGAGATCATAATGGCATTCGAATCTATGAGGAGTATCATTTGGAATGGTTAAGCTTTATGGTTTGTTTACGTTCAACGAATATGCCGTTGAGTGAAATGAAGAAATACGTTGAGTTAACGCAATATGGTAAAGAATCTATTAGTGAAAGAAAAGAAATGATGCTTAAACATAAGAAAAAAGTAGAAGAACAGCTGCAGGAAACTTATAGTTATCTTGAGAAAATAAATTATAAATTAGCTTTTTATGATATTCATGAAAAAGACTTGAAGATATTGCCACAATAAAGGACACCACATAAAGAGTAGTGCCCCCAAAAGATTTATAGACTAATATTTTTCATGTTTGTATCATCATATCGATTTCCATAGACAGTATTCTTGGGACTTATAGTGTCTAGACGCACTAAATCTTGAGGAGTCAACTCTACTTCTAGAGTTTCGACATTTTCCTCTAAGTATTTTTGACGCTTTGTCCCCGGAATCGGTAAGGCACCGTTTGCAATAGTCCAAGCAATAGCTAATTGAGAGGGTGTAACATTTTTTTTATGAGCCATTTTCAGAATTTCACTTACTAAATCAAGATTTTTTTGGAAGTTCTCTCCTTGGTCTAGGCATGAATCTGCGCAAATCATCATCACCAAAATCTTTAAAATTACTTATCTCTCCTGTTATAAAACCTCTGCTTAAAGGGCTGTAGGCTACATGTGTTATTCCTAATTCTCGTATAACAGGTAAAATTTCTTCCTCAATATCTCTGCTCCATAAAGAGTATTCTGTTTGTAAAGCCGAAATAGGATGTATGTTGTGTGCTCGTTTAATTGTTTCAACAGATGCTTCTGACAAACCAATTGCTCGGACTTTTCCGGCCTTCACTAAATCGGACATTGCACCGATTGTTTCCTCAATTGGAATATTTGGATCGACAAGATGTTGATAATAAAGGTCGATATAATCAATATTTAAGCGCAGCAGACTTTCGTCAACAGCTTTTTTAATGTAATCAGGATGACCCACAATATTTTCATAATTTATCGTATAAGCAAACTTGGTTGCAACAATTGCTTTATCTCGATTACCTTTCAAAGCTTTGCCGAGTAGACTTTCATTATGACCATTTCCATATACATCTGCAGTATCTAATAATGTCACGCCTAACTCCATAGCGCAAGAATTGTTTTAACGGATTCCTCATCATTTGTTTGTCCATAAATCCCTGGTGACATCCCCATTAAACCAAGTCCAATTGATGACACTTCCAAACTACTATTTCCAAGCTTTCTTACTTTCATAGTATCCACTCCTATAATAATATTTTGGTGCAATTTCATCATAAGAGTTAGAGTTCTCTTGAGGTCAAGCGAAATTTTTTATTAGACATTTATGCAGTTTTACCATTATTTTTTAATCAAACGTGCCTTTTTTGTGTAAAAGTACACACGGAGGTTGTGAGTTTCAGTTCTTTATAACTTAGAGTAGCTTTAAGGGGGTTAAAGAGATGCATGAAGGAAGAATTGTTATAATTAATCTAAGAAAAGTTGGCGTTTTTGGCAAATTGATTGTCGTCCCCTGCTAATTACAGAGAGACTTGATATAAGTAAAATGAAATAGCTATCCCGTTAACAATATAAGCTAAGCGTTAATGTGCTGATAGATAGAGAGGTGTAAAATGGCTACAAATACTCGTATTAGAATACCTGATGGACTATGGACAGGACTAAAACAACTTGAAATTAATGTGTATGATTTAGTTCGAAAAGCAAAAATGCCGTTGACTGTAATTACGGAATCAGTTGTCACTGTAGAACAATATTATGCATTATGGCAAGCATATTCCGATATTATCGGTGATATGGAGCTTGGAATGCTGCAGCTTCCGAAAGTGTTTGAAACAACGCAGTATCCCCCGTCCGTACTGGCAGCTTATCATGCCTGTGATTATCGGGATGCGCTTAAAAGAATGGAGCGCTACAAAGAAATGTGTCCTCCTGAAAAATTACGCATTGTGGAACAAGGTGCAAACTGTGTCATTGAAGTGGCATGGTTGGATACGGAGCAAGCTGGACCAGCACTGCTAGTTGGCACAACACTCGCGTTTTTACTTGAATTAGGACGACGAGGCACAGGGTATCCGATAAAAGCGAAATTAGTAGAATTTACACATGCATTTGGTCAAGTAGAGGCACTTGAAGAATACTTTGGCTGCTTTATCCACATCGGAGCAAAACGTAATAGACTGACATTGCATAGTGAAGATCTCGATCGCCATTTTACATCATACAACGCTGAATTACTGGAGATTTTAACACCAGTATTGGAGCAAACTTTGGATGAGCAGCGCAGCAGTCATTCCGTAACGGAGATAGTTAAGTGGATTTTGAAACGCAATTTAACAGGAGAACGCCTCGACATTCAAGACGTAGCAAGTGAGTTGGGCATGAGCGAACGTACTTTACAGCGGAGGCTTACTGATGAAAAAACAAGCTTTAAGGAATTGCTAAAGAAGGCTCGTCATGAACAGGCAAGACAGTATTTGGATAATCCTGCTCTAGACATTAAAGAAGTGGCTTTTCTCGTTGGGTATAAAGATCAGAGCTCATTTTATCGTGCCTTTCGCAGTTGGGAAGGTGAAACTCCTTTAAATTGGCGTGCTGAACATGCACTTATAAACGAACTACAAAGATAACCAACTTAAAGGAGAAATGTATCATGGAAATGGAATTATTAAATAAAACAGCTTTAGTTACAGGCTCAACAAAAGGAATCGGTAAAGCAATCGCAAAAGAACTCGCGAAAGAAGGAGCAAATGTCCTCATAAATGGGCGTAATTATGAGGAGGTAGAGCGGACTGTACAGGAAATCAAATCAGAATTCCCGCTAACGTCCCCTCAAAATGCAGCTGCGGATATTGTCGATGCTCAACAAAGAGAGGAACTATTTAAAAAGTACCCCAATGTAGATATATTAGTTAACAATATGGGGATTTACGAAATCATGCAATACAAAGATGTTACGGATGAAATCTGGCAAACGTATTTTGAAACGAATGTATTAGCCGCAAATGGATTATGTAAGCATTATCTTCCAAAAATGCTGGGAAGTAATGATGGTCGCATCATCTTTATTGCAAGTGAAGAGGCTGTGATGCCCTCTGGACAAATGCCCCAGTATTGCATGACAAAGTCGATGTTGCTGTCATTGGCAAAAAGCTTGTCTATTCTAGCAAAAGGAACAGAAGTTACAGTCAATACAATCATGCCTGGACCAACACTATCTGAAAATGTCCAAGTAATAATTGAGGGGATATACAGCGATGAAAACATGAAGTTTTCAGAAAAAGAAAAACAATTTATGGTCAATAATCTGCCACATTCTCAAATACAGCGATTTATCAGACCAATTGAAATAGGAAGACTTGCTACATTCTTGTGCAGTCCCTATGCATCTGCATTTAGGGGATCGCCAATCCGTATGGATGGGGGAATGGTTCCGACTATATTTTAAGCTATCTAGTTATATAAAGTCCTTCAGCTTTGTGATAGAAGAAATTTCTTGTAACCATTTTATATTGGGAAGGGATTTAATAGGCTTCTTTGAATAAATATATTTTATGTTAGAACATTTAAAATGTCTAAACTCTTGGAACATATGGAGTTTAGGCTTTTTTTATTTAGATTTAGTCTATAACTGTTAAAGCTTTCGTAGAGGATAGCGCAAACCTATGAAAAAGCATGGATAAATTGCAAAAAATCACAAGAAAAAATGTAGTGGATGAGTTAATCAAAAATGACGATAAACGTCCTTTTTTGAAGACATTTTAACAATTAACAGGTATTTTATAAAATGTATTTCAATAACTAATTAGTAATTTTCAATAATAATTTATTGTAAAACAATAAATTATGTGTTAAATTCATTTTGTAAATTCATTTAGTGGGGTGTTTTAATTGAAACGAGGGTCTACGTCTTTTTTAGAATTAGCTGTTTTTCTGTTGGGAATTCCTATTTTAGCTTTAGGGATTTTTGGTTTAACGTGGTTACCTACACATGCTGCAAATCCAGATTATGCGGAGGTTTTATATCCTATTGTTACGATCATGTATGCATCAGCTGCCCCTTATTTCTATGCGTTGTATCAGGCTTACCGACTTTTAAACTATATTGATAAGAACAAAGCGTTCTCTGAAGACTCAGTGAATGCGTTAAAGTGGATAAAACTATGTGCCATTGTCATAAGTTGCTTATATGTTTTTATGCTTCCATTTATTTTTTGTGTAGCACAGCTAGACGATGCTCCAGGCTTAGTGCTTATTGGTATGGTTCCTGTTTTTGCGTCAGTCGTTATTGCAGTGTTTGCTGCTGTCCTTCAAAAGCTTCTTAAGGACGCAATTGAACTAAAAGACGAAAATGAGCATACGATATGAGGTGGAAAATATGGCAATTGTAATTAATATAGATGTGATGCTAGCAAAACGAAAAATGAGTGTCACACAGCTTTCAGAGCAGGTCGGTATCACTATAGCAAACCTCTCTATCCTAAAAAACGGGAAAGCAAAAGCGGTGCGGATAGCTACATTAGCTGCAATTTGCAAGGCATTAGAGTGCCAGCCTGGAGACATTTTAGAGTACCGGCAAGATGATAATTAATTTATTTAACACAGAGGTGATAGTATGAAAGTTTTTGAGAAAACAGGGGGAGTACCTAGAAATGACAATCGCGAAAACCTTCCGTTAGGATTAGCAATTATCTTAGATGGATGTAGATTTTCTATCTTTAATATAGATGAAGAAAAAGATGTAATTACCTGTGTCTCACGAACACATGGATTTAGCTATTTGGGGTTTGAGGAGCTTGAGGAACTGTTAGAAGAGGGAAATGCATTTTTGGTAATGGATTAAAATTCAATTATAAGAAACAAAGCATTTGGAAAAAGATACTTACAGTTATTCAATAACTGGATTAGAAGATAGTATCTTTAATAAACGGAGTAAAGTGGCATTAATCCATTGGAATAAGGATTAAGGCTTTTTTTTTAGTAATTTAATTGCAGTGAGCCTAATACAGACATAGTATATAATAGGATTAAAAACTATGAGTAGAGGTTTCAATGATGAATCAAATTCAATTGCAATATTTAATCAATGAGATGGATGGAGCGGACACTATTTATAATGAAGCGGATGGAACCTACACAAGTGAGGGAGCTCCTTCCTGGAATGCATACCGTAAAGCAGAAGCATTGACAGACACAAATTGTATCTCGTATCTAATTGACATGTTCAAAACAAGCAACAAAGAATCAGTCAAAAGGAATATTTATTTTGCTTTAGGGTGTCTTGGAGCAAATACAGGTGATAAACGTGTTGTAGATTTTCTATTAAAACAGCTTGATAAAGAAACAAATAAACATACGTTAGAAAGGATACTGATGAGTATTGAGGAACAAGAAGTCATACCTGATGCCGCTTCTATTATTAAGTGTTTAGATGATGAGAGATGGCTAGTAAGACATTCAGCAATTTCAGCATTGGGAAAATTTAAAAGTACGGACGTAGTAGAAGACGCACTTATAGAAGTGATTAGAAAATCGCAAGATGAATATGATCTTTATTATGCACTTGGTTCTCTAAGTAATATGGGTTCCGCAAAATCCATTCCATATATCCTTCCCTTACTCACGAATACAAAAGGAGAAGTAAGACGCTCCGCTGTCTGTGCACTCGCTAGTTTAGGAGGAGCAGCATACCTTTCCCATTATATAGAGGCATTAGGTGACCGTTCCCCACATGTAAAAAGCTATGCTCTATTAGCAATTAAAAACCATGGTGATGAAACGGCGATAGACGTTGTGTATAAACGTGTAAAAACAGTATTAAGTAAAAAACGAAAGATAGATAGTGACGAGTTAGTACCAGCATTTGAATTTCTAAGTAAATATAAAGATTATGATAATAAAGTCCAAAAATTATTAGAATGGATCAAAATAAAAAAATGGGACTTTCTTTCAGATAGAGAAAAGGAGGGGTTTCGAAAGAGCACTAATTAAGCAAATTATTCCTTAAATCGTAAGCGTATGGCTATTAAATTAGTTCTTTTTATTGGACTCTCGATTACACGCTGTCAAAGAGGAGTACTAGAGGCTCCTCGGCCTCTTTTTACCATGGGAGTCGAGTGTTCTCCGCCATATACCACTTAGAATTTCAAATATTACATTAGAAAATTTCACTGAACAAACGAATTATAAATAATAAAATGCTACAATTTAACCAAGACTTAATTATGTCACAAAGTATTATGTTTCTAAATAAAGAATGACATTTGCACCTGATATAATATGGTTAAAAAGGAGATGAGAGCAAATGAATAATAAAAAAAGCATCATCTTTATCATTTTATTTCTTGTGCTTCCGATAACATTTATGCTTAGTTCATTCGGTTGGCGCTATTTATTTCTGCATAGAGAGTTAATAAAAGTTGCTACCGATTGCTTGTCTATTTTAGGTATTTACTATGTTATTGTTAGCTTTATCTTTTCTTTTGGTTTAAAAAACATCAACTTAAAAGATTTGTAATGAGAATTCAGGTGACAAATAGCTACTTCATTTATGCTAAAGTGATGAATTTACCAATAGAGGTGATGTCATGCATATAAAAATTATTATTGTCAGTATTGTATCTCTATTGTGGTTATCTGCGTGCAGTAATGGGGGAAATGAGGAGGCTACAAACAGGAATGATCAAAACGAAGTTGTAGAAAATCAAGAAATAAAAGCAGATAACGATGCAGGGGAAAATCAACAAAGAGAAACGAAAGATAACAATGGTAATGTAGAGAACCAAGAAGCAGCTACAACCGAGAAAACAATTGGACTTTATAACAAAAACAACTTCCATACAAAACAGTATGCAAAAGGGAATATTACAGTAGATTATCCACAATTAGCCGATGATTTGGATAAGGCAAATAAAATTAACCGTGTGATTGCGAAGGACGCGAGTTATTTTTTTGAGAAAGATTATTATGAGAGCTATACAGGTGAAGTAAAATATAATATTCCTTTTGTAAATGATGAGCTTGTTAGTATAACATATGCAGGGTTACTTACGAGTCCAATCAATAGCTATCCGATAAACTTATCTTATTCAACACTTGTAAATATGCAAACAGGTGAAAAAGTAAGCTTAAGTGATTTAGTCAATCTTGATGATGAGTTTATTAAAGCGTTTAAACTGGGGGACATTGTTACAGATCAATCCTCAGAATATAAACAGGAAATCAAAAAGTATATCGCAAGCTTAGATGATCAAGACCTACTTAAGAAATTTTTAGAAGCAGATAAAATGGACTTTCCAGAAGTATTTGTTTATGTAACGGATGATGTAATTGTTGTCACAATTGCGGTAGTCCATGCGTTAGGTGACTTTATAAGTGTGCAAATATCAAAGGATAGTGTGAGCTTTAAATAATATCTGCACAAATCAAGTAAGCTAAGAGGAATACCCATTTGTATGGATATTCCTTTATTTCCATATTTATATTTAATCCACCTTAAACATTTTTATATTCTCTTGATAATAAGCAATAATAAAGTCTTTAAAGCTTTTTTCTGATGAAGACAGCAATTTATTTCTAACCCATGAAAGACTGACTGAATAGGAGGGCGAAATGTCTGCGATTTTCACATAATTTAACTGTAATTGCCTGCAGACCGAAATGGGAAGTAGTGCAACCCCTTGATTTACCTTAATTATTTCTAAAAGTAAGTAGGAATCCACCTCAAAAATGTTATTCGGAACAAATCCATGTTTTTTACAGAGATTCGTAGTGAATTCGCTGTATTCCTCATTATCGGCCAATGAAATAAACGGCTCATTTGCAACCTCACATAATGATAGTTCCGTTTTAGCCTTATACTTATTGGTGTTTGGCAACACTAACACAATATCTTCTTCGACTAATAAACAACTCTCTATCTCATCGTCTTCAATCGGATGACCAGCTATCCCTAAATCAACATCCCCTTTTTTTAAGCTTGCAATTATGTCACTTTTGGCTTTTATTCCTTGTTGAATGGTTGATTCAGGGGAGGTGTTAATATACTCGCTGATTAATCCTGCAAGAAATCTTGGGTTGGAGATAGCTATTTTTATCGTATGAGACATTTTATCTTCTTCTGCGTGAATTTCCTTTTGTGCATTTGCAAGCTCCATAAAAATCCTGTCAACATGCTTCAAAAAAATTCTGCCTGAGGAGTTTAATTGAATATTTCTCCCCTTCCTATTAAAAAGCGCTGTTCCTAATTCATCCTCCAATCGTTTTATAGTTAAGCTTAAAGAGGGCTGGGCAATATTTAAGGTGCTGGCTGCTTTTGAAATATGCTCAGTATAAGCAACTGTCTGAAAGTATTTGAGTTGAAGTAATTCCATTTATTTAAACCCCTTATTTATTTTGATAAATATATATATACCTTATTATGTATTAGATTAAATGTAAATGAAGATGTAAGATAAATTAATTACATAGTTTGAAAAAGGATATTATATACAACTTAGGAGAGGTGTCATTACAATGAAAATTGATATTAACAATATCGCAAAAAATCTCAATACACCGTTAACTGCACCAGCTTACCCTATGCCACCATATAAGTTTGTGAACCGCGAATATCTTAATATTATTTATCGCACAGATGAAAAAGCATTAAGGGCGGCAGTGCCAGAACCTCTTCAAATAACGGAACCATTAGTGAAATTTGAAGTTATGTGGATGCCCGATGTTTCTGGACTTGGTGCTTATACAGAGGCTGGACAAGTGATTCCTGTCCGATTTAATGGAGAGGAAGGGGATTATGTGCATTCTATGTATGTAGACAACTTCCCAGCAATTGCAAGTGGGCGTGAGCTAACGGCTTATCCGAAGAAATTGGGAGCACCTAAGCTATATACAGACTCTGATACGCTTGTTGGAACATTGGATTATGGAAGCCTTCGAGTAGCGACTGCCACTATGGGGTATAAGCATGGCGAAATGGACAAGGATAAAGCTAAAAGCGAAATTTGCCGTCCTAATTTTATGGTGAAAATTGCAACCGATTATACGGGAGAATTACGGGTTTGTGATCTAATTCGAACACAAATAACAGATATAAAAGTGAAAGAGGCATGGACAGGACCTGCGCGACTTCAATTGTTTGAACACGCATTGGCACCTTTGGCAGACTTACCAGTATTAGAAGTCATTTCGGCCTCTCATATTCTTACAGATTTGACTTTAAATGCTGCACAGCCTGTATATAACTATCTAGAGGAAAAATAAGGAGGACTTTATGATGAGAATTGCTGTTTTAGGAGCAGGTTCTTTAGGAACTATCGTAGGAGCATATCTTAGTGAGGGTGGAATGGATGTTGAATTAATTGATACGTACGAAGCACATGTTAATGCTCTAAATCAAACAGGAGCTAAAGTAGTTGGTACACATGTGTTTCAAGCAAAGGTGAAAGCTATTACACCAGAAAATAAATCTGGCAAATATGATTTAGTTTTACTGCTGACAAAACAATTATATAACGACTCTGTTCTTGCTGAGTTACTTCCGTATTTAAGGGAGGATAGTGTAGTTTGTTCCTTACAAAACGGTATACCGGAGAAGAATGTTGCAGCCATTGTTGGTGCAGAGCGTGTAATCGCAGGTTCAGTTGAATTTGGGGCAACATTTATGGAACCAGGAGTATCCAGCTTAACAACCGAATACACTCAATTCAAAAAGTATGCCTTTCAAATCGGTGAATTAAATGGAGAAACAACAGATAGAATTAAGCAAATAAAAGCTGTGTTAGACCTTGTTGGGGGTACACATATATCGGACAATTTAGTTGGAACAAAATGGTCGAAGCTACTTATCAATAATGCATTCAGTGGCTTATCCGCTGCCTTGAATGGTGAATATGGTGACATTCTCGATAATGAATATGGCATCGTTAGTGCCGTTCATATTGCAGACGAAACGATTAAAGTTGGTCATGCTATTGGGGTGACATTTGCTAAAATGAATGGTTTTGATATTGCTGCATTAGAAGTAATAAACGAACAAGATGTACCTGAACGAGTGCAAACCTTTAGGGCAGTAATGGAGCCTTCAAGGCTTTTAAAGGCAAGTATGCTACAAGATCTTGAAAAGATGCGCAAAACAGAAATTGATTTTATCAATGGAGTTGTTCCAAAAATGGCAGAAGGTACAAGTATTCCCACACCGTTTAATGACTTAGTTGTTAAACTGGTTAAATCTGCGGAAGATTCTCAAACTGTTCCTGATTTTACTACCAATATAGAAAGCTTTGAAGAGTTGATAAAAAAACACAAAATGTAACCAGATGAAGGGATTGCTTAAGCAATCCTTTTTTTCTGCATATCTGTATACTTCAGTAATAAAACTTTCAAAGAAAGCGCTATAGTTAGGATATCTCTCAAATTAACATTAAAGGTTCAGTGTTTTAACCGATATATACTAAGATATTAAGAAAGGGGCATAAAATCATTGCATAATTCATTACAAACTTTAGTTGATTTAGGACCTATTATTAAAGAGACAACAGGCAAAACTACTGCGATTATGATTACAGACTTACAAAATATCATTTATTTTTCACCTTCAACAAGTCTTCCATTATCTATAAAAGTTGGCGACCCAGCATTTGTGCCCGGTAATGAACTTTTAATTCGTTCGTTGAAGGAAGCGAAAAAAGTAGAAGAATATGTCCCAAAAGAAAGGCTTGGCATTCCATTTTTCTCCACTGTAACACCAATTAAAGATAAAGATACAAAAGAAGTTGTCGGCTTATTCTCTATAAGTAAGACATTAGAAATTGAAGAAAAGCTGGATCATGAATTAAGCTCACTAAATGCAATTATCGGTACACTTCATGAAAAAATCCAAATCGTTGCAGCACAATCAGAAGAATTATCAGCTACAAGCAATGAAATTACTTCTCAGGCCATTAAAGCAAATGATAATACACAGCAAATCGGCAATTTAGTGAAAATCATTGAAGGAATTTCTACGCAAACAAATTTATTAGGATTAAACGCGGCAATTGAAGCAGCACGATCTGGAGAGGCTGGAAAAGGCTTCGGAGTGGTTGCAACAGAAATAAGAAAACTTTCAGAGAACACAAAACAAGCCGTTGGCACAATTGGCGGATCATTATCTGAAATAAAAAATAGCATCGAAAGCTTGAAAATCAGTATTGAGGAAGTAAGTGCGTCATCAGAAGAACAATCCACTGTTATGGTAGATTTCCTAGAGGAAATGCAAAAATTAGAAAAACAAAGCAAAGAGGTTTTTGCTTATATGAAGGAATTGGTTTAATAAGAGTAAATTATCTTGTAACTTATTTATGCTTGTTTATCAACAGGTAAGATTGGCATGTGACAAATTAATATCTTCGCTTCAAAATATTGCATGCTAGTGTTATTTGTAGGTGAAGGTTAAATGTAAGAAAAGGTGTTAATCCAAGAAGGATTAATGCCTTTTTTCTGCATTAATTTTATTACATAATGATGTACTTTAAAGTTACTTGCAGCATGTATTTTAATAAATAGAGTGATTGTTTTGAGCTAAAAAAAAGTGTTAGAACAGAGAGAACATTAAGAATTGCAACTGTTTAGCATATATTATTCCTCGAGTAGAATCTATAAACATATAACCTTATTGTAGTTATATAAAAATTATTTTGATAAATAAAAGAAATGCTTTTATCATAAAAGCAATAATTAATTTGTTTAGTGAAGGAATTAATTCGCTAGAAGGGCTTATAGGTATCAAAATAATAGAATTCTGGGTTGCATGGGAAGAAAAGGAAGATGAGTGGTTTAATGATCTACCCGTTATAATCAGCTTTGAAGATTGGCAGTTGGAATTATGTGCATATAAGAGTGGTGAATTCGCTATTACCTTTGACCAAATTGATTTAGCAGAAGAAATTGATTACTATGGTACTGACTTTTTGCTTAAATGGGAAATTGATAAGATGCCAAAACTTAATGAATGTAGGAACAAACCAGTAGTGAAGGTTGAAATTATTGAATGCTTCAATCAATTGATCGGCATCGGTTTTCATCTTGAAGAAGGATATTTGGCAGTTTGTAATGGTTTAGATGAAAATATGATATATTTAAATAGGATGGAAGGAGAACAATTTAAATTTACAATTTTGTAGTGCAATAATAAAAAGTATTCTTAAAGATTATTCGAGCCAACAGTCTAGCTTTATAGCACTAAAAGCTATTACAAATCGATTATTTAGGGTAAAGTGAAAATTAAAACTTTTATAAGAGAGGAGTTCGTATGAATAAAACCCTTATTCTCCTTGATATACAAACATTGAATAACGAATTAACTAATAATAGAAAGCGAAGTATAAAAATAATAAAAAGGCTGCAGCAAGAACCAACAAATCTTATGCTTAAAAGAAGACTGAAAAAAATAAAGTTAGATAATGAAAATATAAGCAAAAAACAGCTTGAATTGTGGAAACTGTATAAAGAAAAATGACTATCATATACGTAAGCTTTAATTGCATTTTACATAAACAGCTTCGTATTTTATTAGTTTAGAGATTTTAATCTTTTAATATAATTTAAATAAAGCAAAACATAAAACTGCCTAGGGGGAGTTTATTTTTTTTGGTTAAAATCCTTCTATATAGTATTTCTAATTCGTTGGTTACAAAATACATATTTATCCAAATGGTGATTTGTAGTAAACTGATAATTACCTGACGTATTTATCCTTTCATAAAAAGGAGGAACCTATATGAACCCAAAAAGCCATACAAAAATGAAAAACCACCAAAAGGTTCAAGGCATATATAAAGAGATAAAAAGACAGCAACAAGAAGATGCTGCAGAAACAGATAGTAAATTTGGGGAGATTATTGTAAATATTTGTGTTGTTATCATTCTTTTCTTTTTTGTAATGAGTACATTATTTGATTATGGTGTTAGCGTTCCAAAATTTTTTGGATATTAAATTTTTTATAGAGTAAAAATCAATAGTGCTTTGTTTCAGGAGCGTTTTAAACAAGTTCTATACATTAGGACTATATTTTTAAGAGCCAATGCATGTTTGGCTCTTTTTTATTATAAAAAAATCGAACGAAAACTCAAATTGTTACCAATATATAGTGTGAAAGATGAGGGAGGTGAATAAGGTTGAGTGTTGATAATGAATTAATTAGAATAATTAACCTTATTGAATCTGGAGACAAAGAGGCATGTGCTGAACTTTATGAAAAAACGATCCACGATGTATTTAAAACAGTTCACTTTTTAATGGAGGAAAAAACAGATATAGATGATGTGATTCAAGACATTTACATACAAGTGTTTAAATCTATAAAAAAATTCGATGTAGAACGGAAATTTAAACCTTGGTTAATGGGAATTGTGTTAAAACAAATTAAGGCATATCGAAGGAAAAAATGGAAGATATTCAGGACTGTTAAGAAGGTTGAAGAATTTAAACAAGAAAAAGAAGTAGATTTCTCAAACAAGGTTATTGAAAAGATAACAAATAAACAGCTAGTCAATTTAGTGGATGAATTACCATTCAAACTGAAACAGGTCATTATCCTTCGGTATTTAAACGATTATAGCCAAGAGGAAATTTCAGCAATCATGGAAGTTCCTATTGGAACAGTTAAGTCCAGAATAAATGCTGCTTTAACAAAATTGCGTACAAAAGGAAAAAATAAAAGATTACTCGAAGAAGTGAGGAAGGTTTATGAATATTGAAACAAAACTTAGGGAGTCCTTACAAGAGAAAGGAAAAGAAATAACCCCTCCACCAGGATTAAAAATGAATGTGCTAACTAGTATTCATCTTGGTAAATCAAAAACAAAAAAACGAATTATCACCGGCGTTTTAGCTGCTTCATTGTTAATACCGACAGGGGCATTTGCCTCAAAATCTCTCATAGCTGATGGACTTTACGGCTCTTTTGATAATCTGAAGAAGCATATTACAAGTGCGACAATGGAAGGTTACCTCCGCTTGGATGCAAAGATTGCCCAGGCACAAGGCCAGATAGAACCAGAAGAATATAAAGAGTTTATTGGACTTGTTAAAATAATGACCGATGCTAAGCTTGAATTTGGTGACAAATATGGGGGGATTAACTATGCTGATCTCTCACCAGCAAAACAAGCAGAGCTTGAAAAAGTATATTCAGACATACAACCATACTATGATTTATTAAATGGACAGGAATCAAGTAAGGATTTGTTAACCGAGAAAGAATACAAACATTATATTGAATCACTAATGGTTTACGAAGAAATTATTGCAAGTAGTCAGATAAACCCAGACCATTATATAGAAACAAAGGAAATACCAACAGATTTGCAAGCTCCATTTGAAGAAGCAAGGGACTTTATTGACTATGTTAATGAAAAACAAACGGAGTATAGGAACTAGTTGTTTAGTATAATCTTTCTGTAAGAATCCCATTGGTATTTTTTTAAACAACGAGTAATAATTTAAGGAGATTCTAATCTTGAACAGGCATTTCCAGTGGTTTGGCATTTTTAAGGTCTTCTTCTGTGTATAAACCACCCGTTTCTTGATAAACAGGGTCTTCACTTTCTTTAGAATGTTTATTCTCTAAGGTTTCAGTTGCTCCTGAGTCGTCTCTGTCTGAACGTATACCTTCTTTATATTGTGATTCACAGGCAGAGAGAAACGAAGCAACAATAAGTAAACATAAGAGCAAAGTTGTTAATTTTGTCTTTTTTATCATGGTAACAACCCTTTTTATCTAATTATAAGGAATGAAGTGGTATATGTAAAAAAATAGTAACTGTTAACAAGGAAGTCTCCTTTGTTAATATGTCCTTGACATGGAGACCAGCTTATTTAAAAAAATGAATGGTATGAACTACAAAAACAACAGACAGATGCAGCTTCTGTCTGTTGTTATAATATGATAATCAAAACAAATGCATAATCAAAACGACAACAATAGCAACTACTAACGCTGGTAGAAGGTTAGCTATTTTAATTTTTGTAATTCCGACTAAATTTAATCCTATAGCAATAATCATAATACCACCAGTTGCTGACATTTCAATAACAAACTGATCCATTAAGGCATCTGGAACTAATTGAACAATTTGGGTAGCAAAAAGTGCTATTAATCCTTCATATAAAATTACAGGTATAGCAGAGAATAACACGCCGATGCCCAATGTGGTCGTTAAGATGATGGCGATAAATCCGTCAATAACTGCTTTTGTGTACAACACATCATTATTTCCCCGAATCCCGCTATCTAAAGCGCCGATAATACCCATTGCGCCAACCACAAATATTAATGTACCTGTTATAAAACCTTGTGATATGCTTCCTTGTTTATTGGAACCGACCTGTTTCTCTAGCCAATCACCTAGTTTGGAGATTTTATCTTCTAAGGCAAGTAGTTCACCAATTACTGCCCCTATAGCAAGACTTAAAATCACGATAAGAAAATTTTCGGTTTTAAGTCCCATTTGCATACCTAAAACGACAATGGCTAAGCCCATTATTTTCATCACAGTGTCCTTCATGCTTTCTGGAATACGACGAAGCAGACTCCCTAATAATGTACCAACGCTTACACCTATTGCATTTGCTAAAGCCCCCATTAAAATCACTTTGACTCACCTGACTCTTTCCATATTGTTGTGTTTTCTTGTATTATAGGGGTAAATTATATATAAATAAAATCAAAGTTTTAGATAGTAAGTATGAATGAAATTCATAGATAGGAATGATAGGGATGAGCCTTGCAAGATATGAAGTTTTTAACACAGTTGTTGAATTAGGAAGCTTAACAAAAGCGGCAGAAGCATTAAATCTGACTCAGTCTGCGGTTAGTTATTCAATCGCGAACCTAGAGGCAGAATTTGGATTTCCTCTATTAATAAGAAGCCGGTCTGGTATTACTCTAACTAGTAATGGACAAAGAATATTGAAATCTGTCCGTACTGTCCTGCATTGGGATGAAAAACTGAAGCAAGAAGCAGCCTCCATCAAGGGGCTGGAAGTTGGTACAATACGAATTGGGGCTTTTACAAGTGTTTGTATTCAATGGCTGCCAAGATTGCTGAAGAACTTTAAACAAGAGTATCCTCTCATTGAAATTAAAATTTTTCAAGGAGGCTATCAAGATGTTGAAGAGTGGATTACGAACGGTGTTATAGACTTTGGTTTTACAACCTTGCCTACAGCAGATAACTTTGAAACTATCCCATTAAAAAAAGATCGGATATTGTGCATCCTTCCACACAAACATCCTCTCAGTAATCTTGAAAAGGTCCGGATAAATCAATTAGTGAATGAAGCCTTTATTACTCTTAAATCTGGTTATAACCATGACATTAAACGTATCTTAAAAGAGACTGGTGTTACACTCAAGAACAGTTTTGAAATGGCTGATGACCAAGCTATATTAGCGATGGTGGAAAATGAACTGGGTGTCAGCATTATGCCTGAACTTGTCCTGCAAAGTATGCCATACAAAGTGACAGCACTTCGTCTTGAGCCAGAGCAGCATCGGATTATTAGTATTGCTGCCTTATCTTTAAAAGAAATTGCTCCAGCTTCGCAAAGATTTATTGAATTTATCAAAAAGTTACTTGAATCAAAGGAGACCTAAACATATGAAGATAAGGAGCAGTGAGGCATGTTCGCATGCTTTTTTTGGGTTTTTGAGCGATTTTTCTTCAATTTTCCCTTATCAAAGGGTGATTAGGAGTGAATAATTGCTTTAGTATATTCAGAGAAATCAACTAAACGAACATCTAAAATTTTCTGCAATATCACTATGTTTATCTCCTGATAGTCATGAACAGCAATATTTCGAAATCCTACCATTGCCTTCATTCTATTGGAAAGAGAAGCAGTGATAATATTCTCTGTTTCTAATAAGGAAAAGGCCTCTCGACTATTTTGAGGTAGCCCCAACCTTTTGTCTGCAACAATATGCATTGCAAGGTCAATACTTGCTTCACAAGCCCTTTGCAAATTAAGGATGATGGAATCATGTTTAGTATAATTCTCTAAATTACTAGGACTTTGGTGATATTCATCATTTATCCGTTTCATACACCGTTCGATAATAGCTACTTTGATCATTTGTACTTCACTTTTAAAAATGCAACCGTTATCATTTTCCTTATTAAGAATCTCATGCCGTTCTTCATTCAACTTTGCAAAAAGCTTTCATCTGAAATTCATCTTTTTTTTTGCTCATTTGTACAGTAGATGATTTTACCAGTATGCACTATTTGTGCCTGAAATACTGTACTAGCACTGCCTAAATCAATTAAATCAACATCTTGGCCAATTTGAGCTGCTAATTCTTGTGCAGCTATAAATAAAATGTATTTATCTTGCACTTTATTGTCACAAAGAAAAGCAATGTCTATATCACTTTCAGGATGAGTGGTTCCGTTATCACTGGAACCAAAAATAATAAAATAATTAAAAAGGGGGAAATTTTATCACTTAAGTAGCTGATAATTGTTTGTTCCAGTTCCTCTGTCAATGAGACCAGCCCTCCACAGTAGTTTTAATAATCCTATTATAACAAATTATTGTTGTTTGTTTTTAGTGAAACTTAGCCAGTAGGCATTTTTTTGAGGCTAAAGTCCTAAAAATTCTACCTGTGTTCCTTTTTTTACCGCGGCAATGTGATATAATATCTATAATTTTAGAATATTCACATAAATAATTAGGTAAAAAGGAGTCGAGAATATGGACAAAACACTTGATAATAGCTTAAATGTGTCTATCCTCATGAATGAACTGAAGGAAAGCAATAGTGAAATGGATACTGTGATGAAAAAGATTCGTGATATCTCGATGAAATCCAATATTCTTGCCCTTAATTCTGGGATTGAAGCTGCTCGAGCCGGGGAAGCAGGGAGAGGCTTCTCAGTTGTTGCTGCTGAAATTAAACGATTTGCTGAACAGAGCTTGAATGCAAGTAAAGAGAGTGAAGCAATTATTAAAACAATCCAAAACAAGGCAAATGAAATTATGGCTGTGCGCACAGTGGATATTGCCTTTGATACGATTGATAAAATAGACCGGAACTTATTTGAAAGAAATTGTGATGTGCAAGCATGGGCAACATATGATGCAATTAAAGACTGCTTGCTGGCACCTTCTGCAGAGACGAAAAAAACGGCTCAAAAGTTCTTAAAGAATATCCATCAAATTTATGAAGTGTATTTTGATTTATTCGTAGTTGATTTGCATGGAGAAATTATTGTAGCAGCCCAAAATCAAAGCGAGTTAGGAAAAAGTAAAGCAGATAGAGCATGGTTTCAGGAAACAGTGAAGCAAAATCACGTACATGTGACAGATATGTATCATTCCTCTGTTGTCGGTGGGCATACAATGGCCTATTCCAGTCCTATCCATGATGATTCAGGCAACATTATCGGGGTAATGACAACAAGATTTAATTGGGAATTCATCTTCGATATTATTGACAGAGTGCAGCTTGATCAAAAAAGCAGGCTATATGTCATTAATTCAGACGGCTATGTTATTGCCTCAACTGATCGAACAGGCATTTTAGAAAGAAGACTCGACAACCTGAAAGCAGTTAAAAATATTATGTCGGGCAGGGATGTCAGAGGATTTACTATTGAAGACAATCAAATTTATGCTTACTGCTTAACAGAAGGCTATAACGCCTACAAAGGAAAGGGCTGGTCTGTGATAGTGGTAGAATCGATTGTTTAGTGGGATTCTGTGTGCAGTCATATTTATCTATTAAAGTGTTTAAATACTATTTTCCTATGCAGAAATCACTTATATATGTTGGGGATAAAATGGCACTATTCAGAGGTATCAATTATTAGTTCGTTTTTTTGTTTACCTGCTGACTAATCAATTATTTCTCCAGCAGTGCTAACGAAAAAAAGGGTAATAAGGACAATTGTCTTTCTAAATAATACAATATATAATAAAACATGTTTTCATGTTATTTATTTATTAATCTAGAAAGAAGTTTTTATATTGAAAAACCTGTTTGTTTTCCTTTCAATTCTGTTTATTATTTTCTCCAATGGCGACCATCCAAAGGGAGGATATAAGGAGGAACGAAAGCCTCGTTCTAAAGAGGAAACAATTCAACCGTGAGAGAAAGGGAAGGGCAATTATTTTGCCCTTCCCTTTCTTTTTTATTGAACAAATGTTAGTACAAATCCGTCATACCCTTTTTCCCCAACTGTTTGGATACCGACTGAATCAGCCCGTTCGTCCACTGCAAGAATGTCAATGAACTTCCTTATTCCAATCACCTTTTCATCACTGCTGTTCTTATTAATTACTTCTCCATCTCGGACAACATTATCAGAAACGATTACTGCGCCTTTTGCGGCCAATTGAAGTGCCCACTTAATATAATGGGGATTATTTGGCTTATCGGCATCGATGAAGATGAAGTCAAACTTGCTGAAGCCTTGTGCCTGTAATGTAGGCAAGGTCGTTAATGCTGGTCCTTCTATTATCGTAACCTTGTCTGCTAACTTAGCTGAGTTTATATTTGCCTGTGCTGTTTTTGCATGTGTTGGATCTACTTCTAAGGTGACTATTTTTCCGTTTTCGGGGAGGGTGCGAGCGAGCCATATTGTGCTGTAGCCGCCGAGTGTGCCGATTTCTAAGATGTTTTTTGCGCCTTTTAGTTGGGCAAGCATTGCGAGGAATTTTCCTTGTGTGGGAGTAACATCAATTTCTGGTAGGCCGTTCTTTTGATTATTGTCTCTAACATATTCCAAATCTTTGATTTCTGGCTGAAACTGTTTCGTAAAATAGTGATCAACTGAATTCCAAGTTTTCTCATTTCTCATGATAACCAACTCCTTTTGGATTATATATTCATTGTAAGTTATAATTTTATATAAATAAAATACATGTTATTTATATATATATAAATAAAATTTATAAGGAGGAGTTAAAATGAACCTGCATGGGCTTCGGTTGTTTTATCATGTTGCTAGTATGGGGAGCTTCACAAAGGCTGCAGAAATTCTGATGATAAGTCAGCCTGCTGTTTCGAGCCAAATAAAACAATTCGAAAAAGAACTGGGAATTACTTTGTTTAATAAGAATGGCAAAAGATTTACTTTAACACCGTTTGGAGAAGCAATGGCTCAAAAAGCGGAGCTGTTTTTTGCTCATGAATTACAACTAGAACAGTTTGTACAAGACTATAAAACAGCGAAAAAAGGGCGGATCCGTATAACTGCAACCTATCTTCCTGCCAACTTTCTTATCCCGGAATGGGCAGCTGCATTCAAAGCAGAAAATGAAGGGGTTGAGATAAGCATTACAACGAGAAATTCAACAGATGCCTTTCAGGAATTGATTCATTATAAAGCAGATATGGCCATGTATGCAGGAGGATCGGAGCAGCAGATGAAGGAAATTGAGTGGAGACAGCTTTTTCAGGATGAGATATGGTTTGTCGTATCCTCGCGGCATAGGCTTGCCAACTGTACCGTATCACTTGAGGATGTGATGAAGGAGCCTTTTATCATGAGAGAAGCAGGCAGTTCCACAAGAGAAAGGCTACTCTCCTTATGTCACACACATCGGGTCACACCGCCAAAAATTGCTTTGCAGTTTACCGGATTAAATGAGGCCATCCGTTCTGTTATGACAGGGTATGGCGTTAACTTTGTGTCCTCGCTAGTTGTTAAGGAGTATGTGAAGACAGGACAGCTTGCGAGGGTTTTTGTTGATATAGCACCAGTAAAGAATATTATTGCCATTTGTACACGCAAGGGCGAAAACCTTCCCCCTGTAGTAAAGGAATTTATTCGTTTATGCATGGAAAGCAGTAACCACGGTATTGTAGAAGAGTAGATGTATGTAGGTAGGAAGAATGGCGAAGAAAGTCTCATTTTAAAATAGGGACAAGCAGTGGTGAATAACCAGGGAAGAGTGCTGGTAATACTATAGCCAAAGCTAATAACTCCTCCAAACAACAAATCCCAATAAAATTTACAGCACTCCTAAAAAGCCTAATAATGTTTAAATAGAATAGGAATATTTTCGCCAATTACTTAATATATTTAATTCTGATAAGGTTATTATGTGATTTTTCCTTTTTGTGGTATTGAAAGGGGGGGATGTGCTGCCAAAAAAATAAAGCTTTACCCGAGTCGTCTATCCGAACTAACGAAAGATTTTTAAGGACATTCTTCGTTATCACGGAGGTGAGTAAGGATGAAGAAAGTGCTTCTGTTCATTTCAAATTTTCTCTACGGTGGTTTTGTATTAACCGCTTTGTTCGAAAATTTCAAACGAATTCGCGACGGTTTTGCCAGTGGAACTGTTTCATTCTCCAAAACGCCAATTTTGGAGATGGTTCAATTCTTGATGGACGACTGGGCTTATAAGTGGGTTGCAATCTGGGCTGTTGTTGGGCTTATCCTTTATCTTCTGCACGCCAATGCAGAACGGAAGAAAAAAGCCGAGGCCGCAGATAAAGAACGCTTATTTCGCTGGTTAGACGAATACCGAAATAAACAAAATAAAAAAAGCAAATAGTAGATTATGTCTTTAACGCACATTCGCGCCAACGAATGTGCTTTGCTTTTTATATAGTATGACGCTCTTTATAAAAAATGACTGATTAAAGTCAATAAGTGCAAGCATAAATATAGCTTGTCTTAAGTAAAGCATAACTTATCGAAAGAGTATTAGACAAGTGATATAGTCAGCTTTCCCAAAGGTTTAGCAGGATATTCACCAATAAAACTAACTTAAAAAATGATAAAGTCTGTGAAAATATGAAACATTAAATTTTTTATAATTTTTTATTTGGTATCCATAATTTGGCTGGTAATGATAAAATGATACATGTAGCATCAGAATTTGAATGTCCGAATCGGCAAGTAAGCTATGTAAGTTGAGATTACGAAGTTTTTATTAAAAATATGCTTTTTTTATGTGATTATTATCAGGTTAGAAATTCGCAGATTACAATGCTGATAAAAGTGGAAAAGCATAGAATAATAGATATGTTGTGGAGGGAACGAATGTGAATAAACAGGAATATACAAAGCAGGCAGCAGAACAAGAGGATTGGGCACCAGGCTGGGATGCTATTGATGAGGTTTTTGCAGAACTGTATGCAGAGCAAGAGCCGGCTCATTTCGCAACAGACCTCCATGCAAGAGCAATATTCGGAGGCGATCAATATTTAGACGGCTATAGTATTTATCAATCAGCAATTGGCTATAAGCATATCCTGACATATGGAATGACGGAGCTTTATTCTGAAGTAGAAGCCTTTGGTGGTGAGTGGAGCAAATGGGGCTATTTAAATTAAAGGAAGAATCTTATGATGACTGTATGTGGGCACTTGATATGCTGTCTAATTTGGCCAGCTATACCTTTACACAAAAACGATTTTTAGAACCACTTCAATATATTGCAGGAAACGGGACATCTATACATATCGGCGCAGAATCGCAAATCACAGCATTATTAGTAGTTAATGATACAGAAGCTGCTGGAGTTGACACTGTGCACGGAAGGGTTGACTTTCTTCAGCTAGTAGGAATTACGGAAAGGGAATTGGAGTTAATAAAAGAAGATCATACAAAAGCGAATGAGCTTGTGGGAAAAATGAAACAAGACAATCCTTATTTGGTAACAGATATGCAAAGGAGTTTTTCTTATCTCTAATGTAAGACGTTTCAGCTGTCAGGAGGGCAGCTTTTTTTTAGCTGAAAAACAGAGGGAAAATGCAAGCGGCACTAGATATCAGATGGAAAGCTGATATAATACTAGTATGTACTAGTTTTTGGAAGAAGAGTTATCTTACTATTTGTGAAAATTTTCACAATTTATAGAGGTTAATGAATGAATAACAAGCCGAATTATGTAGAAACAACTATTAAAGCGAATATAGAAGAGGTGTGGGAAAGGACGCAAACACCTGAGCACCATGAGCAATGGGATCTAAGGTTTTCTTCCATTGCCTATTTGCCGAAAAAGACAGAAGCAGAGCCACAGGCCTTCACATATGAAAGAAAAACTTGGCTTAGGCTTCAAGGTAAAAGGCTGGGGAAAAAGTGTTGGTACACATAAACAGGATGGGACCAAAACCTCGTCCCTACATTTTGGGCCAGAGCAAGTAATTTCACCAATAAAGGAAGGGAAGGGCTATTGGAAATATATCCCTGCTGAAGCAGGAACCATATTTCTCACGCAATATGACTATGATTTACATAATAAAGGGGTATTTGGACAGTTTATTGATATTTTCTTTCGTCCGCTCATCGGCTGGGGGACGGCATTAAGCTTTGATGTATTGAAAAGGTGGACTGAAAAAGGTGAATTGCCAAGATGGCAGTATGTACGTTTTTGCTGTAATATCCTTATTTCTTTGCTGTTTTGCTTTATTTGGGTTTATCAAGGGCTCGTCCCTAAAATCCTGGCACATCATCCTTTAGAAATATCGATGCTATCGAGCCTAACATCATTAACTGGGACTAAAGCTGAGGCAGCAGTGACGATTATTGGCATAGCCGAAATTGTATTTGGTGTTGTTTGGCTTTTATACCGTAATAAGAGGCTACTACATGCAATACAGTTAATTTTGGTTTTCCTGTATTTCCATTGTCAGCAGTGATTGCAGAGCCGCCCATTTGGACACATCCCTTTAGTCCTATCGCATTTAATATGAGTCTGTGGATTCTTTCTGTCGTTGGATTTGTATTTGCAAAGGATGCTCACAACTGCGACTAACTGTATACGCAAGAAAAGGATAAGGTGAGATGATGATTTATAAAGAAATACTTGGTGATGATTTCTATAAGCTTCATCCAAAGCTGCAGGAACGCTATTCGATCACAGTTAATCGGCCATTTCATGGAAAGGGAATAATGCTTCATATCAGCAATGGAAAAAGATGGTTAAATCCTTTTTTAAAATTTGCGGTTCGCTGGAAGTTTCTGTTTCCTGAAGAAGGAAGCAATATCCCGTTTTCGTTAAAAAATACATCGAAGCAGCTTGCAAATGGTGACCAAGAAATATATTGGGAACGGAGTTTTCACTTTTCTGATGTTACGAGACATTTTAATGCATATATGACAATTGATGCGGAACGCAGGATTGTTAAAGATTATTTAGGAGAGCCTAATTTATTTTATTCGGATTTAACTTTTCTTGTAGCATCGACCGGAGACTTGCAAATCCAATCAGGCGCACAGCGCATCCTCCTTGGAAAATGGGAAGTTCCTCTCCCGCGGTTATTGGAAGGAAGGGTAACGGTTAAGGAGGGCTATGATGATGTAATTGAGCTTTACACTATTCATGTGGATATAAGAAATCCGCTGCTAGGAAGGTTGATGTCATATGAAGGCAGGTTCAAGCAAGAGAATACATAACTCATCAATGATAAGTGGACTTATTTTATTTCTGGCAAGTTGTTTTTATACAACAGAGCTGCATTTCTTGTTGTTAACGGCCGCACAATTGATTCTTGTTCCAATGACACTTCATTTAGTAATGGAAATAACCAAGAAACAGGCGTTTATTATTGGCGCAGGTCAGGTGTCTGTATTTTTGTTGCATGTGATCACTATTCAGACAGGACAAATGATACTATCTATAATATATATACTGTTTACACTGTTTGTAGCATTGAACGGTTTGGGCCGATTTTTTAGGCGTGGTTTTGTCAACTGGGCGGAAATTTCGATTGATATCGGGATGATGTATTTATTTATGGGAGGAATTTGGTTTTTTATTGATATTAATGGGATTAATACCGGATTTAGTCCGATGCTTAATTGGCTGACAGCGATTCACTTTCATTATTCGGCCTTTTTATTGCCAATATCGGTTGGCTTCTTTGGTCGAATTCATAAGTCAGCACTTTACAATGTAATTGTGCCACTCATTTTAGCTGCACCAATGCTTGTTGCGCTAGGCATAACATTTTGGCGACTACTCGAATTTATTTCCGTTATTTTTTACATGTTTGCGATTTATAGTTTAATCTATCTGGCATTTAAGACTAAATTTGAGTATTTTCTGCAAGGGCTGTTTATTCGATTATCTTATAGTGCCCTTGGTATGACAATCTTATTTTCTCTTGTCTATTCAGTTGGACGTGCCTTTGGAAGGTGGTATGTAACATTAGACTTTATGCTGTTATTTCATGGGGTAGTGAACTGTATTCTCTTCGGGCTTATTGGTGTACTTGGATGGAAACTTCATCTGCCTGAATCGAAGCAGGCTGTCTGGAGCTTTCCTGTCAGTAGGATAAGAGGGAAATTAACGACAGATAATAGCTATAAATCAGGGCTAGTTGATGATCTTAGTGAATTTGTTGATATAAAGGGATTACCTAAAACAATCGTCCATTTCTACGAGCAAAGTGATAAATATCGTTTATTTGCAACAACATATTGGGCTGGTTGGTTTAAACCACTGCTTATTATCTATAAACCCATCAGTATTTTGCTTAATCAGTTGAATCTGCCCATATCAAAGAAACAAGTGGAAATGCACGGGCAAATTCTTGGGGTAAATTCATTGCTTGATGGCCGTAAGAGCCCTCGAGCATGGGTGCGAGATGTGAATGGAAGCACCGTTTTTACGGCCATTTATTCTAGTCATGAAAATAAAGGCACGACATATATGAATATCGCATTGCCACTTCCATTTTCAACAATGGGAGGCATCCTGCGGCTTGAAAAAAGAACCAAATCTCTTGTGCTGTCTAGTCAAGGAGAAGGGAATCAAGGTATATACCTGGCAACTGGAAAACTGCTATTTAAGCTGCCATTATCTGAAGACTTTTTGATTGAAGAAAAACAAGCTGGAGAACTAACCGCTATCCATAAAATGAAGCTATTTGGCCTTCCTTTTCTGAAAATTGACTACTATATACTAGAAAAAAACATATCAAAACATAAACTTCATAGTTGAACTTGTCCAGAGGCTAAAAGAAACTTTTAGCCTCTTTTTATTGCATGAAGGAAGAGGATTTCTCAGTTGACAGGACATGATTAATAAATTAAAATGATGAAATACTTTATAAAAAGTACTTTAATTTGAGTACTTTAATTTTATTAAGGGGATGTAAAAATCATGAAGTTTAAACAGTTCTTAAAAACAAGAGGAGCAATTGCTGCCATCTTTATGGGGATTTTCTATGCGATTGCTATGCTCGGCATCTTCTTGCCAGGTTACTCTGCAATTCCAGGAAATGTAGATAAATTGCCAATTGCCATTGTCAATGATGATGCTGGGGAGTATGGTGCCAAGATTGCGAGTCAGTTAGAGGAGAACTTGCCTTTTAAAAATATTGAAACAGACCTGTCCAACAGCCAAGCGTTAAAAGACTTAGATAAAAACGATTTAGCGTTAGTTGTTCATATTCCAGAAACGTTCTCTGCCGACTTACAAAAAGGAGAAGTTTCATCAAGTATTGATTTCACTATTAATGAGGCAGGTGCAACAACTGTTTCCTCAACAATGAACTCAGTTGTAACACAAATCAATAATCAACTGAGCACACAATTCTCTCAGCAAACAGCTCAAGGTGTGTTGATGAACTTTAATGTGCCTGAAGATCAGGCTGCAGAATTAGCGAATAAAATCGAAACAGCCTACACAGGAAATGTAGTATCCATTAATGAAATTCCAGATGGCATGAATAATAATATGGTGCCGATGTTTTTGACAATGGCAGGTTATGTTGGTGCGATGATTGGTGCAATGCAGCTAGTAGCTGCATTTAAAGCTAGTCGCGGAAAAGCAAGCAAAACAAAACTATTCCTTTATGTACAATCAACTGCATTATTAATTGCTGTAACATCATCATTGATTGCTTTAGGTATTACTTATTTAGTAAACCAGCCAAGCGGTGAATTATTCTTTGGTATGCTTGGCCAGCAAATTCTGAACTATCTTGTTTGCTTTAACTTTACAGCGATTTTGCTTTTCTTAGTGGGGGAAGGCGGTATGATATTGAACTTGCCAATTCTCTTATTCCAAACATTAGCAAATGGTGCAACTATCCCAAGAGATATGATGTATCTGCCATATGAATGGATGAGTCATATTTCACCAATGTATTACTCTGTTCAAGCTTACTTTGCAAACATGTATGGAGGCATTAGCCCAAGTCCATATATATGGTCAATGGTCGCAATTGGTGCTGCAGCGATGTTGATTAATATTGTCATCGTTACATTCGTGCACAAGCATGTACCAGTTGAGAATCAAGAATCAGAGGCAAAAGTTAAGAATGGTGCTGAAATTACCGCTTAATTTTGCTAGAATAAGGATAATTCTCTGTGAAGGAGTACAACCCGCATGTCGACTCAAATTCAAATCTTCATCTTAAGCAGGCTGATGGAGGAAAATAATTATCCTTATAAAATTAAAAAACAGCTTTCAGAGCCAATACCACTTGATCAGCTTGTTGGTTTGACAGAAAGCAAGCTATACTACCACTTTGATTCACTAGTAAAGCAAGGTTTGATTGAAATCGTTGAAATAATAAAAGAAGATCACAGACCAGATAAACAAGTATTTGGCATTACCGAAAAGGGCAGGGAAGAACTGCCAAAGAAAATTTACAAGCTGTTTGATAATGCTGATGCTATTACAGATATGCTCGTAGGTTTATCTAACTTGGATTATGTGGACCGCAACAAAATCATAGATATTCTCGAAAAAAAACTCGACAGCTTTACTGCAAGGTGGGAGCAGGTGAAGACATTTGATAAAGTGGAATTTTACCCAGAAAAAGAAAATCTGCTTCATTTTATAAGCGGATATTATTCAACAAGATCAGACCACACCATACGCTGGATGGAAGAGCTTATCAACAGATTGAAAAGTGAGGAAATATAAGGAGACAAGCCGGAATTAGATTACGGCTTGTCTTTTTTGTCATAATGTAAGTTGATTTAAAAATGCAATTAATGCTAAAAATAGTCAAATTGATACAAGAAATGACGCAAACCTTGAATAATCGATTATAATAATAGATAACTTAAAAAGAATAAGATGGTGATTTTTTTGAAACAAAAAAAACGGAGGATTACGCTTCAAGATGTTGCTAAGCATGCCGGTGTCTCGACTTCAACTGCTTCATTAGTTATTCGCAATCATCCTCGGATTTCAGATGCAACGAAGAAAAAAGTATTATATTCCATTGAAGAATTGGGATATGTATACGACCGGGTTGCAGCTAAATTAAGGTCACAAAGCTCTAAAATTATTGGAGTCATTGTGACGGATATCTCCAATAAATTTATCTCGGAGTTTTTAATAGGTGTTCAACAAACACTTGAGAGCATGGATTATACTGTATTACTGGGAACAACTTTTGATTCTGTCTCGAAACAAGAGCGGTTAATTTCAACGATGGTCGAGCATAGAGTGGACGGATTAATCATAAATGCTGCCTCCAAAACCAATAAAAGTACAATAAGTCAATTAAATCACCTTGAACTGCCTGTCGTGCTCGCAAACAGAGAAGTGGAGCATGTGAATTGCGATTATGTCGGAATTGATTACATAAAAGGTACATACCTTGCTGTAAGTCATTTATTAAAAAAAGGACATACAAGAATTGCCTTTCTCGGCGGCATAAAGATGTCCTCAACATGGAAGGATCGGATGAAGGGATTTCAGGAAGCCCATGATAATGCTGGAGTAGCGGTGGATAAATCACTTATTATTGATGGCTTGCCAACAAGTGAGGGCGGAGTGCAAACAGTTTTAGAGGTGCTTAAAAACCCCAACCCTCCAACAGCTATTTTTTGTTTTAGCGATCTAGTGGCATTTGGTGTTCTGCAAGGTTTAAGCATGCAGGGAATTATACCAGGACAAGACATAGATATTGTTGGGTTTGATAATATTCCTGAAGCAGAAATATATCATCCGCCATTAACAACTGTTTCGTCTTTCCCAAGAACGATAGGAATTAAGGCAGCAACAATTCTATATAATAAATTGGACCAAGATGACTCCATTCAACAAAGAATCATCTTAAATCCAGAGCTAGTTATCAGAGAAACATCAACATAATTTACAGCTGGAGATAATGAAGCGAGAATCTTTATATTAAGAATTTTTTATGCTTTGTTATCTTCTAATTCCTTGTCCAATGCAAGTTTCCCCCATTTTGTAAGTTTATCACCTTGTTAATATGAAATTTAATTCTTGACTCTAAGTAAATTTAGGATTATTATATGTACGTAAAGTAACCGAGGTTACTAAAAATAACTAATTTATTTTTGATAGATTCTTCAGTTTCTATAATTAAATATTTTTAGTAGAACGATGTACTAAATAATTTACCTTAATAGATGCGAAGATATATTTTTTTAGAGTTTAGTAGAACGATATACCAAGAAGAAAGGTGCTGGTTTATTAATTCATTTTGAGATAGTTATATATGCTATGTTCTTTTAGTAGAACGATGTACTAAAAAGGTTGAATAACTAAAAATGAGTCAGCTTGTAAAACCGTGAATTGTGTATAAAAACAAGTTGAAAACAAATAGTAATGGTTGTTAGCGTTTAAGCCTTGAAAATTAGGAGCATTCCATGAAACATAAATATTTAAACATGGCGCTAGGTTTATATATGAGTTATTTCCTGCTAGGAATGATCAATATTATCTTAGCTTCAAATATGAGTTTTTTATCTGAGCAACTGAATGTAGAAAAAACCGATATCAGCTTATTAATTTCTGTCGTAGGAGTAGGGCACTTACTATCAATTAATATTGCAGGACGATTTTCTGATCGTTATGGCAGAAAGCCGTTAGTTGTGGTGGCAACCTTGTTGTATATGGTTTTCTTAATCGGAATTCCGCTGACATCGCATTACCAAATTGCAATGGGACTGGCATTTATTGCAGGTATATGTAATTCCTTACTCGATTCAGGGACATACCCTGCACTTAATGAAGCATTTGATGAAGCTTCCGGAACAGCAACAGTACTATTAAAGGCATTTATATCCTTTGGTGCATCCTTGCTGCCAATCATGATTAACTTTTTCGTTGTGGAAAAACTGTTTTATGGACTAGTATTTTTTGTTCCTGCGTTGCTGTTTCTGTTCAATGGTTTGTTTTTAATGAAGGTCAGCTTTCCGAAGTTTAAGGATGAAAAGGCGCCACAAGACGCCATCATTTCAGAGTCTGCAGCTTCTGCTGGACCGAAGCTTTGGAGAGAAGGAGCAGCACTTATATTATTAGGATTTAGCTCAGTCTCCTTATTTACGGTCGTACAAACATGGCTGCCAACATATGGACAAGAGGTTCTTCATTTAGACAAGCTGAAATCAATTGGATTACTGAGCTTTTACAGTACAGGCGGGCTTATCTCAATTTTATTGCTTGCAGTCCTGTTAAAAAGAACGATAAAACCGATAACGGCCATCGTAATTCTGCCAGCATTTGCGTTCCTTGCATTATTGTTGTTAGTCCTTAATAACAATCCGACGTTGCTGCCTATCATTGCCTTTTGTCTTGGATTATTCATGTCAGGTATCTTTCAATTAACCGTGACGGTCATGATAGAAGTATTTCCACATAAAAAGGGAGTAAGCGTTTCGTATATAAGTGCGGCTGCGAGTATCGCTTTTATTGTAATCCCTTTCATTACAGGTTTGTTTATCAAATACATCGGAGTCTCCTCTGTATTTTTGCTTGACCTTGTTATTGCCTTTATAAGCACGATTCTTGCTTTGTTTATATCAGTTAGCCAACGGAATAAGCTAAGCACTTTAATTGATAAGAAATAATTACTTATAAGAAAATAAGCTTTTGTATTTAGGAGTGTTAAAATGAAAAATCCTTATATTAAATCATCATTTGGAATGTATATGAACTACTTCATGCTTGGCATGATTAATATTATCATCGCCTCCAATATGGATAACCTTTCAGAACGATACGCAGTTACTGTTGGACAAATAAGTCTTCTCGTTTCAGCGATCGGGATTGGAAAATTGATTGCGTTGTTTTTTGTTGGTCGTCTTTCCGACAAATTAGGGAGAAAGCCAGTCATTATCACGGCGAACTTCCTTTATCTTGTGTTCTTAATTGGTGTCCCAACGACAACCAGTTATGTCGTAGCATTTATCTTTGCAATATCTGCTGGTATTGCAAATTCACTGCTTGACTCAGGAACGTATCCGGCTTTAACCGAGTCATTCCCGAAAAAAGCAAGCTCTGCTTCTGTACTAGTAAAAGCATCTGTATCAATCGGTGCAACATTGCTGCCATTTATTATGGCAATTCTAGTTGCTAACGATATATTCTGGGGCTGGACATTCTTTGGACTTGGAGTTTTATATTTACTAACTGGTATTTACTTAATATTTATGCCATTCCCAAATCATAAAAATGTAACAAAAGCAGACGGTGTCGCTGAGACTGTATTTAAAGCTCAGCCGAAGTTTGCAGGGGAAGGGATTGCCGTGATTCTACTTGGCTTCACCTCAACAGCACTGTTTGTTGTATGGCAAACATGGCTGCCACAGCTTGGTAAACAATTTATTGGACTTGATTCAAGCCAAGCAGTGCAATTACTTTCCTTCTTTAGTATCGGTGCACTTGTGTCTGTGTTATTACTAGCTGTTGTACTAGATAAATACATTTCACCAATTATGGTGGCGATCGTATATCCAATCGGCGCATTTATCTCGATGCTTGGACTGTTCATGGTGAATTCTTACGGCATTGTTTTGGTTTGTACATTCTTAATGGGTCTATTTACATCAGGTATTTTGCAATTAGCCTTAAGTATTATGATGAAGCTGTTCCCAAAAAACAAAGCAACTGCATCTTCGTACGTAAATATTGCTTCAAGCGCATCATTTATACTTGTTCCGATAATTACAAGTAGTTTAGTAGGCTCGGCTGGCATATCAATGACATTAGTATTCGATATGGTTATCGCCGTAGTCAGTGTCCTTCTTGCTGTATATGTATTAAGCAGATTTAAAAAGATTTTTGCTTAATAGTTAAAATAAAAATACAAATTTATGAAACTAAGGGAGATTACTATTATGTCAAACGCACACGAAAAAAATATTGATGGAAAAACAAAATTAGTAGGCTTGCTTGCAACACCAATCGGTCACAGTCTATCACCACGTATGCATAATCTTGCCTACACTTTAACAGATCTAAACTATGCATATCTTGCTTTTGAAGTTGGCAATGATGAGCTCGAAGCAACAGTTAAAGGCTTAAAAGCTGCAGGAGCAGCAGGCTTCAATGTATCTATGCCAAATAAAATGAAGGTGTTAGAGTACTTGGACGAACTAGATGATTCTGCAAAATATGCTCGTGCCAGCAACACAGTAGTCAATCGTGATGGCAAATTAATAGGCTACAATACAGATGGACAAGGATATGTAAAAAATTTATTAGAACATGGAGTAACACTTGAAGACAAAAAAGTAACACTTGTTGGCTCTGGCGGTGCGGCAACACCAATCGCTATTCAGTTAGTGCAATCAGGAATCAAAGAAATCAGCATTTTCGCTCGCAATGATGCGTTCTTCGTCCAAGCAGAAGAAAACGCAGATTACATTAATAACGAAATGAAGCAATTCGGCGTTAAAGCTAATATTTTCCCACTTGAAGATAAAGAAGCCTTCCGTCGTGAGGTAGCAGAAAGTGCCATTCTTGCTAATGGTACAAGCCTTGGCATGAAGCCGCTCGATCATTTAAGTATTATTGATGATACATTAGATGTGCTTCGTAAGGATTTAGTCGTAACAGATGTTGTATACAACCCGCAAAAATCTAAATTGTTAGCACAAGCAGAAGAGGCTGGTGCTACAGCTATTAACGGTTTAGGGATGATGTTATGGCAAGGAGCACTAGGATTTAAGCTGTTTACAGGTGTTGATATGCCTGTTGAGCAAGTTAAAGAGATACTATTCGGAGACAATCAATAATCTAATTGATGGGAGAGAGAAGCAATGAAAAAATTCCTTATGTTACATGGCGTCAATCATAATATGTTCGGTAAACGCGATCCGAAGCAATATGGCACAATTACATTAGAAGAAATCAACAGCAATATTCAAGCTTTAGCAAACGAATTGCAAATCGAAGTGGAAGCATATCAAACAAACCATGAAGGAGAAATGGTCGAAAAGATTCACGAAGCCTTCCTTAATGGAATAGATGGGGTAGTGTTAAACGCAGGCGCATGGACACATTACAGCTACGCAATAAGAGATGCATTAGCAATTCTGACAGTGCCTGTAGTGGAAATTCATATGTCTAACATCCATTCGCGTGAAGAATTCCGTCATACATCAGTGTTTGCAGACATTGCAACAGGGCAAATTTCTGGATTCGGTGAGGAAAGCTACTTGCTTGGCATTCGTGCAGCAGTCGCAGCCAGTCAAAAATAAAAAGTATGAGGAAGGCCAGATTATTTGATATCTGGCCTTTTTTGATGCTTATTAAAATGCAGCAGCTGCCTCTTGTGCTTGAATAAGCGCCTTTGCTTTAATTTCCTCCGCTTGTTCAGGAAATCTTTGTTGCCCTTCAATAATAATACTTTCAAAAGAAGACACTTCAAAGAAATTCATCATAACTTCTAAATAACGATTGCTCATTTCATTTTTAGCTTCAGAACCATAAGAATAAATATCACCGCTTGATTGAATATGGAAAGCCTTTTTACCCTTTAATAGGCCAACAGAGCCTTCTTTTGTGTATCTGAAGGTTTTGCCAGAGACAGTCACGGCATCAATATATGTCTTCATGACAGCTGGAATGGAGAAGTTCCACATTGGGTTAACAAAAACATATTTGTCTGCCAATAAGAATTGTCCTCCTAATTCTGCAAGCCGTCCTGTTTTTAATCTTTCAGAGTGTGACAGCTTTTCAAAAGGGGTGCCTGCTTTAAGCTTTTCCCAGCCGTTAAATACATCTCGATCTAAATAAGGTATTTCGGCCTCATACAAGTCAAGATGAACAATATTATCCTCTGGGTGTAATTTTTTATATGCATCTATAAATTCTCGTCCCACTGCCATACTATATGATGTTGTTTCATCATAGGGGTTAGCTGTGATATATAGTATATTAGCCATTTTTATCTCCTTTTTCGTCTTTTAGGTGCGGTTAATAAACATGCAGTAGAGATTTAACTAGTCACTCATCCAGCTTTCACCCCATTGACTTAATGGACCAAGGATTTTTCCTAATTCCATGCCTTTTTCCGTCAATAAGTATTCGGCGCGAACAGGTCTTTCCTTCACAATTTGGCGAATTACGATGCCGTGATCTTCTAACTCCTTCATTCGTTCGGTAAGCATTCGTTTACTTAAATCAGGAATGATTTTGTGTATCTCACTAAAGCGCTTTGGTCCGCTTAACAAAACATAAATAATTAAGCCCGTCCATCTTTTTCCTATAAGCTCAAAGCTTCTTTCCACTTTAGGACCCAATTGATGCTGTTCGTTCATTCATAAATCTCCTTCAAACAAATGATAAATTTTCTTTGTTCTTTTATTATGAGTTTTTATATGTATATTATAAATTAAATTTGTGAGAAGTTTAACAAATTAGCATTATAGTAATTAATAAAAGTAAAAATAGCAAGGAAAAGGGGAGATTTGTTTCTAAGGAGGCCAGTTTCAGTTAGACAAAAATAGAACCAGCCCCACCATTTCTTATCTTAAGCAGATTTTATTCGAGTCTGCATTATTTTTGATACTAAAGCTAACATACTTTTTCTTGATAGTATTTTTGGCAGAATTACAGATGAAAAAATATTTTGGCTGCCATCGACTACAGCAGCTTTTTGTTTTTTTAGCCCTTTATGAACGGTTTTAACGACATCTGCTGGTGTTCGCATTGCCCCAAATGATACTCCGCCATTTTTAAAGAAATTAGTGTCTGTCGCCCCAGGACAAACGGCGATAATCTTAAAGCCTAATGGACTGTATTCCTTATGGAGACCTTCTGTAAATGATAATACAAATGATTTTGTAGCAGCATATATTGCCATAAAGGGAATAGGGTGGAATGCCGCGGTTGATGCGATATTAATAATAGTTCCCGCCTGTTTTCCAGCTGTCATTTTCTGCTGTAAAAATAAATAACATAAATCCATCAAACTAACGGAATTTAGCATAATTTGCTCATGCTGCATTTCTAAGCTAGTGTCTGTTAGTCTTCCGTTTGTTGCGAAGCCTGCATTATTGATCAGAACATCCAGTTCCACTCCTAGTGCATTTAGTTCTGCAAATATTTTTTGGGCGCTATATTCCTCAGTTAAATCCATCGAAAGCGAATATGTAGTTATTCCGTAATTATTTTCCAATAACTTACCTAAGGCTACTAATTTCTCAGTTGATCTGGCGACAAGCACTAAATGATACCCATCCTTAGCATATTTATGGGCAAACTCTTCGCCAATACCTGATGATGCTCCTGTGATTAATGCATATGTACTCATAACAACCACTCCTTTTGTTATTATATATGTCGCAACATATATGTTTAGACATATAATAACTAGAACGAGAAATGTATGTCAAGACATATATTATGATATACTGTATTCAAAGGAGTGAATGGTTTGAGAGAAATCGATAAACTACGCTATTTAATTCAGTGTGTCCAAAGGGAAGGTAATAATAGATTTGCTCATTTGCTTCAAGCAAAAGGGCTTGATATAACGCCAAGTCAAAGTGAAGTCATTACAGTGTTGAGTGAGTTTGGGTCTATGTCGATTGCTGAGCTAGGAGAGCTGCTGCTTTGTAATTCTCAGCATCCAAGCAGGCTTGTCCGAAGACTGTTAGATAAAGATTACATAATTAAAGAAAACTCAAAAGATGACAGCCGAAAAGTCATTATTTCATTGACTGAAAAAGGAAAATTACTAAGCAAGGAAGTAAGCCAGATGGAACAATTATTTAACGAGGAAATAGCAAGTAAAATCGCTGCAAGCAATATTAATTTGCAGGATTTAAATTCACTTTTTGCCAATCAAATTTCAGAAACAACAAGCGAATCGAAAATTGCCAATAGATTTGGTTCTGATAATTAATAAGGATAAAGCTGCTGTTATGCAGCTTTTTTTACATTGCGTAAAATAACCGGTATTTACGTAAATCCATACTGAAAAAGTTGAATTTTTCCATTCTATCCAGTAAGATATTAATGAGAATGAAAATTATTATCAATTAGAGGAGATGAATCCTTTGTCTATATGGAGTAATGCAGTAGAAGTGAGAAAAGCGTTTATAATAGATCAGCTGTTAAGCATCGGTATATATAAAAAAGAAAATGTCCAGTTATATGAGCTAAGTCTTAGTGAATTAGAAAGTGAGTATTACTTGCATATTAGGGGGAAAAGGCTGTGAGGAAAAAGACCTTTAAAGAATTAGTGAATGAAAACAAGAAAATTATATTAGAAGACCAAAAGTCTGTTGAACAAATATACAAGAAGATTGATGATAAACATTTGCAGCCACAGAAATAATAAAAGCCGATAATTGGATTCTCAATTATCGGCTTTTGTGCACCTTATTTCGGAAGAATTATGGTGAATGTACTGCCTTCATCCTTTGCGCTTTCTACATAAATCGTCCCACTGCAAAGCTGGACGATTCGTTTGACAAGGGAAAGCCCTAACCCGTTACCTAGTTTCGAATGAGAGACATCGCCTTGGTAAAATTTATCAAAAAGCCGAGCCTTTGTTTGATTGTCCATCCCAATGCCGTCATCCTGGATTGTAAATATAATTTTATCGTTTTTATTTGAAAGACTAATATGAATTGCGCTGCCGTTGTGGGAAAATTTAATGGCGTTATCAATCAAATTAACCCAAATTTGTTGTGTTAAATCTTCATTGCCGCTGAAGGTGACATTATCTAATTCCACATTAACAGCTATATCTTTAGCTGACCACTTTGGTTCCATTAGCACGATTGTTTTCCTAATTTGTTCGTCTAACCTAAACGGCAGTTTATCAGAAATAATTTCTATATGCTCATATTTCGATAATGCCAATACATTTGTAGACAGAGCAGCTAAACGCTCTGATTCTGTCATGATGATATGAAGATACTCTTGCCGTTCTTCCTCTGTCAAATTGTTTTCCTTTAAGAGCTTAGCAAATCCTCTGATTGATACGATTGGTGTTTTAAATTCATGAGAGAAATTATTAACGAAATCACTTCTTAATGTTTCGATACTGGAAAGTTCATAGGTCATTTTATTGAAGCTTTGCGACAGCTCCTCCAATTCGCCAATGCCCTTTATATTAACCTTGACTGAAAAATCGCCATCGGCAACCTTATGTGTAGCATCAATAACGGTTCTGATCGGATTTAAAGCTTTTTTGCTGAGAAAAGCAGTCAGCGAAGTACCAAGCAATATGCAAAAGCCGACAAAGCCAAAGAAGGGGAGGGCTTTTGTCATATCACTATGTTTTACATAACCTATATAGTTTAAAAAGATAGTAATAGCCAGTGCAATAATAAATGTTGCCACAAATACAAAAAATACAAAAATAACTAATGTTATGGCAAGACTTAATCTTTTTTTAAAGAACTCTCTCATGCTCTTTTCACTGCCTTATAGCCAAGACCTCTGACAGTTACGATATCAAAGTCAGACCAATCTTTAAACCTGTCCCGTAAGCGATTAATATGAACATTTAATGTACGGTCATTCGTTTCTGATTCGAGCCCCCAAATTTCGTCCATCAGCTGCATACGTGTAAAAATCATGTTCGGATAGGAAAGCAGTTTAAACAAAAGATAAAATTCCTTTGGAGGCAATGCAATCACAGTGTCTCTGTTTGTAACAGTCAATGCATCATAATCTAAGACTGATTTACCAACTGTCAGTTTATGTTCACTTGCTATTTGGGCTCTGCGCAGCAATGCTTTAATACGCAGTACCATTTCCTCTTCATCTACTGGCTTTGTCATATAATCATCTGTACCAGCAAGAAACCCTTGTTTTTTATCGTTTGGTTCCTGCTTTGCTGTAACCATTAAGATAGGCAGATGCTCCCATGAGGAGCGGAGCTGTCTTGTTAATTCATAACCGTCCATATTTGGCATCATCAAATCAAGCACCACTAGATCAACATGCTGACTATCCATAAAGTGAAGTGCAGAGATGCCATCCTCTGCAGCATATGCATCAAAGCCATACTGCTTTAATACTGCACACATAAGCTTTCTTGTATTCACATCATCTTCAACCACTAATATTTTAAACATAAATTAGCTCCTCCATATAACTATTATGACATAAAAAATTTTAGCGTTGAAATGTAAACTGAAAATCAATTATTTCCTACACAATGTTTATATTGAGTTTACTTTGCAAAGCTATATTGGAGTCACAGTAAAAGAAAATAACATATTGTATATATAACAGGGGGAAGAATGCAGTGTCTTATACTATAGTATTTACTAATTACGAAATAAGGGGAGAAAGTGAGCGATTAATTGAAGAATATAAGCTCAGCCTATCAGAATCAAAAGCAGAGACAGAAGAATTATTAAAAAAGCTAAATTATCACTTTATTGGCAATGATGATATTTGGGGCTTTCGCAGCGGTTATTTCATGAGTATTGCTGAAATTATTCCATTAACATTAGGGAGTGATTCTTATTGATATTAAAACAATAAGAATCTTCCTTTTTCTTATTGACATTCATAAGGTTATCAATTATCATTATCTTGTATTCAAGATAATTTAATTAATAGTATGTTTCATATTTTTTTAAAATAATATCTCGAATTCGAGATATTATAAAAATTATGTCTGGTCAATACACGGAAAGAAGGGAAAGCAAATGACGAAAACATTAGGCATTCACCATATAACAGCAATGGTTAATGATGCACAGCGCAATATTAATTTTTATGCAGGAGTACTTGGGTTAAGGCTGATAAAAAAGACGGTTAATTTTGACCGTCCTGAGGTTTACCATTTATATTTCGGCAATGAAACAGGAGACCCTGGAACTGTCATTACCTTTTTTCCGTGGGAAAAGCAGCTAAAAGGAAGAGTGGGTACAGGGCAAGTCGGAGTAACTAAATATGTTATTCCAATCGGTTCAGCCACATTTTGGGAAAATCGTTTAATTAAACATGGAATAGAGTTAACAACATTCGTGCGTTTCGGTGAAAAGACAATTAAGTTCAGTGATCCAGATGGACTGCAATTAGAGCTTGTGGAACGACAAGAAGGTCCAGTAAATACATGGAGCACAGCAGGAATAACAGCAGAGCATGCAATAAAAGGCTTCGGTGGAGCCGTATTATATTCTGCGCGGCCACATAAAACAAAGGAAGTGCTCGAGGAAATATTAGGGCTGGAATTTGTTGGTCAACAAGAAGAAATTATTCGTTTCAGATCAGCAGGTGATTTAGGCAATATCATTGATATTCAGCTTAACCCTTCCAATCGCGGCTTAATGGGTGCTGGCACTGTCCATCATATTGCGTGGAGAGCTGAAGATGAGGAAGAATTGCAGAAATGGCGAGCATTACTGCAGGAGAAAGGCTATTATCCAACAGAGATACGTGATCGCAATTACTTTAAGGCTGTGTATTTTCATGAGGAAGGCGGCATCCTGTTTGAGATAGCAACAAACCCGCCAGGCTTCACCGCAGATGAGCCTTTAGAAGAGCTCGGAAACAAGCTCATGCTGCCAGACTGGCTGGAGTCGCAACGAGCAGAACTAGAAGAAGTATTACCAAAGGTAGAAGTACGTTCAATAGGAGGAGAAAACTAATGAAACATATATTCAATAAAGGAACAGATTCTCAAAGACCGACATTATTGTTACTACATGGTACGGGCGGAACAGAACTAGATTTGCTGCCGCTTGCAGGCATAATTGATAATCAAGCCTCCGTGTTAAGTGTCCGTGGGAACGTTTTAGAAAACGGTATGCCAAGATTTTTCCGCAGATTAGCGGAGGGTGTGTTTGATGAAGCGGATTTGCTTGCAAGAACAAGTGAACTGAACAGCTTCTTAGATGAAGCAGCAGTAAAATATGAATTCGATCGCAGTAATATTGTAGCAATTGGCTATTCAAATGGAGCAAATATCGCCGCAAGCTTATTGTTTCATGAAAAAGATGCATTAAAAGGTGCTATACTCCACCATCCAATGGTTCCAAGACGAGGAATAGACTTGCCTGACTTAACAGGAAAATCTGTGTTCATTGCTGCTGGAACAAATGATCCAATCTGCTCGCCGCTTGAATCGGGGGAGCTTGAATCACTATTGCAAAATGCGAATGCAGATGTTGAGATCCACTGGGAAAACCGCGGACATTCCCTAATCCCATCAGAAGTAGAAGCAGCGTCAGAGTGGTATAAGAAAGTATTTTAAGAAGTCGACTTTTTCAGAAACAGGGATATAAGTAGTAAAGCTAAAGTTGAAAAGAGGCTGGGACATAAGTATATGAATCAGTATAAAAACCGAACTACTCATTCGAAATTCGAATAGATAGTTCGGTTTTTTGTTTTTGTTTTTTAAAATACAATAATTAGAAATTTTAGTGGAAAGGAGCGGAGGCCAGTTGACTACTAAGGGAAATAGAGCCCTTAGACGAAGCCGAGGAGAGTCCATACTCCTAGACGTGCGCGCATGGAAACGAATTAAATTACAAGCCATACTATATTCACAGTCTTGAGTTTATTGTTCCATAGTAAGCTGATATTGTTTGTGTTCTTATTTAAGTTAGATACTCTTATCTCAACGGCGGAAGGGTCTTAATTACTACCCAGTTATACATAAAACATAGTTTTCTGCTATAATATTTCTAAAATTCAATAAATAGAATAGGTGACATATATGAACTCAGTAGGAATAACAATCAATGAGTTGCTTCGTCTTCCGGTCTTAAAGGATGCGAAGGTAATAAGCGGGGCAAAGGGCTTAAACAGAATGGTTCGTTATATCGACATCATGGAAGTTCCTGATATTAAGGGTTGGCTGAGAGAGGGAGAGCTCTTGCTGACTACTGCTTATGCTATACGTCACGATACTAAGCTGCTGTCAAACTTAGTACAGCATTTAGCTCAAGCAGATGCTGCTGCTTTAGCGATAAAACGAGAACGATACCTGCAGGATTTGCCTGAGGAGATGCTGCAAATAAGCAATGAATTCAACCTGCCTATCATTGAGCTTCCAACAGGGATACCATATATTGATATTACGAATGCTGTTATGGAACTTTTAATTGATAAACAAACCTACTTGCTGAGAAGGTCAGAAGAATTATACAAGAAACTAACAACTCTTGTATTAGAAAACAGCGGGATACAAACTGTTGCAGATAATGTATCTGGATTATTAAAATCGCCGATATGGCTACTAGACAGAAAAGGTAATACGATTGTGTCTGCTCCGCAAAGAAATAGCAATCCTCCTTTCACTGATATTAGGTGCTGGGAAATTACCGTTGATAAACAAATTGTCGGCAAGCTTTATATTGAAAGAGACAATCTCGACGACTTAGATATGGTTTGTGTAGAACAAGCTCGTTTAGTGTTTGCATTAGAACTTATGCGCAGAAAAACAGCGATAGATACAGAAAAAAAGCTCAGAGGCAGTTTTATTGAGGAACTGTTAACTGGACTGCCGCTTACCAAGCAAGAAGTAATGAACAAAGGCAGGAAATTAGGCTTAAACCCTGACACCTCTTGGAGAATTATGGTGCTGGAAAATGAAACAGAAATGGAAGAAGATCATGCCTTTTTCCAGAAAATAGAGATCGGGTTAAAGCAGCATTTTTCACTATATTTCAAAAAGGCATGCATGCATATTCATTTGCAAGCAAACAGAATCGTGCTGTTATGTTCATTACAAACGAAAGGTGGGACTGCGGAAAAGTGGAAGGAATTATTTACACCTATTCTTACTGAGTTTAAAGAGATAAGAATCGGTGTTGGAACCGAAGCAGCTTTATGGGAGGTACAGAACAGCTTCATACAAGCGCGTAAAGCTATACTACTTGGTTCTAGCTTAGATTTAACACAGCATCTCTTCACATATGAAGAAATGGAGGTATTTAGTTTATTGCTTGATGCCGCAGATTATGTAAATATGGATGAAGTTGTAGCCAAGAACATAGGCAAGCTTTGTCAATATGATAAGGAAAATGATACAGATCTAGTTAAAACTTTATTCTATTATTTAACAACAGATGGAAGTTTAGTGGAAACTGCTAACCTTTTGTATATCCACCGCAATTCTGTTAAATACCGGATGGATAAGATTGAAAAGGTCGCAAACATTAAAATAGCAAGCTTTCGAGAGAAATTTGTTTACTATTTATCCATTTTTCATTATTTATTTAAAAAATCACATTGAAAGAGCTCGTTGTGCTTGGAGCACAACGAGCTCTATTTATTTTTGGTTTTTGGGAACATTGTAAAAAGAGAATTAAATACTTAAAATTATAATAATTCTTTATATTCAATCAATTAATAGAAACAAGATGAAGAGGTGATTGTCATGATAGGAGTTATTCGTGTATTTTCGACTGATAATAAAGAGATATTAAATCAACACGGAAAGGTAATCACAAATACTAGTAACATACCGACAGTGAGCAAATGTATACAAGATCAACCCCTTGGTATATTTAATGACGAAACGGAAGCACAAGCAATTCCGAAAATTGTGGAATTGGGCAAAGAGCTAGAAAGAGAGGGCTCAAAGGTGCTAGTAATTAGCTGTGCGGCAGACCCAGCTATTGAGGAGCTTCGAACATCAGTATCAATTCCAGTAATCGGAGCAGGAAGTGCTGCTGCACTTACTGCTTTATCGATAGGTAAATCGGTTGGGGTAATGGGCATAACAGATAATGCTCCAGCAGCAGTGGAAAATTTACTCGGTTCGTTGCTTGTTGGTTATAAAAGACCTGATGGCGTGACAAATACGACTGATCTATTAACACCTCAAGGAAAACAAAACGGAATCGAAGCAGCAGAGCATCTTATAAGTCTCGGTGCTGAAGCAATTGTATTTGCTTGTACAGGCTTTTCGACGATTGGGCTTGCAGCAGTTTTGAGAGAAAAGTTAACTATTCCAATAATTGATGCAGTTGAAGCAGAAGGCTTATTTGCCTCTTATTTATTAAAAAAGTCAGTTCTATCTGTTTCTTCTCAAGCAGGATTCTTGTAATTTAGATTGTGCCCTAACACCGTAGTTAAATGAACATTTTCAGTAACTTAGGAGGATTTAAGTGAAAAACAAACATAATGAACCAAAACATCCACGAATTTTTGAACCTGTAGCACTTATTTTAACATCTGTAACAGCTATTTTTGGTGCCATCATTGGTATGCAAATAATTACGACACTAGGAGTAACTCCAAATACGTCTATAATTGGGGCACTTATTGCCATGCTTATTGCAAGAATTCCGATTACAATCTTTAAAAAATATAAGTCTATTCACCGTCAAAATTTAGTGCAAACATCTATCTCGTCCGCAACCTTTGGTGCAGCCAACAGCTTGCTTATCCCTATTGGCATACCGTTTTTGATGGGAAATACAGAATTAATTATTCCAATGCTTATTGGTGCAGCGTTAGCCATGTTTGTGGATGCAGCAGTGCTTTATAAACTATTCGATTCCAAGCTTTTCCCTGCGAAAGGTACATGGGCACCTGGAGCAGCGACTGCGGAAGCAATTCTTGCTGGTGATAAGGGTGGAAAAAGAGCAGGACTTCTTGGCGTAGGTACTGGGATTGGGATATTAGGTGCATTCCTTCATATTCCAATGTCGGCTTTTGGTGTAGCATTTATCGGAAATATTTGGGCACTAACAATGTTCGGTATCGGTTTGTTGTTCCGCCAATATTCAATCCCATTCTTTGGTGTTGATGTCAATGCATTATATATTCCACATGGTCTTATGATTGGTGCAGGCTTAGTAGCATTAGTGCAAGTATCCATCCTGATCTTTTCGAAAGACAAACCAGCAAAGAATTCTAGTAATCCAGAAGTAGCAGCAGCAACAGAATTGTCAGATGATTCACAATATACTCGTCCGATCAAGGAAGCAAAAAGGGCGTTAGGCTTAGGCTTTTTAGCATATGTCGTTGTAGCTCTAATTATTGCTATCACTGGAGGAATTGTGACAGACATGTCACCAGGCATGTTTATCGGCTTCTTGTTTTTTGCAGCCTTTGCAGCCTTTGTTCATGAATTAATCGTCGGAATTGCCGCAATGCATTCTGGTTGGTTCCCAGCGTTCGCAGTTGCCTTTATAACATTATTAATTGGAATGATGATTGGCTTCCCGCCAGTTGCACTTGCGTTACTTGCAGGATTTAGTGCAGCGACAGGTCCAGCATTTGCTGATATGGGTTATGACTTTAAAGCAGGCCATATTTTAAGAGGGCATGGCAAGGATATAGAGTACGAAAAGAAAGGCAGAGAGCAGCAATATATTACAGCAATGATTGCCTTTGGAATCGCACTTCTAACAGTTGTTTTCACTTATAAAGGTTATTTCGCACAAAATTTAGTGCCGCCAGTTGATGCTGTATATGTATCTACTATTCAAGCAGGCACATCACTCGAAGTAGCCAAACAATTATTAATATGGGCAATTCCAGGAGCTATCCTGCAATTAATTGGTGGTCCAAGCAGACAATTAGGAATTTTGTTTGCGACAGGCTTACTTATCACAACTCCATATGCAAGCTTTGCTGTATTAGCGGGGATTATTATCCGCGTTATTTGGAGAAAAGCAAAAGGAAAAGAAGCAGATGCATCTATGAGTATTCTTGCTGCAGGATTTATCGCCGGTGATGCGATTTACAGTTTCTTCAGTTCCGTATTTAAGTTAGGAAAATGAGGTGAGTACATTGTCAAAAATAATCATTGATGAAAAAACGGTCGAATACGCCGTATACGGTGGCGCCATTCTCGGCGGCGGCGGTGGTGGCTGGATTGAAGACGGCCTGCAAATCGGAAAGCTTGCTTTCGAGGTGGGCCAGCCAGAGCTGATAACTATTGATAGTCTTCAAGATGAAGATTTACTCGTAACAGTTTCCCTTGTTGGAGCACCTGCAGCAAAGGATAAGTATGTGAAACCGATCCATTATGCAAAAGCATTAGAAATTCTGTCTCAAAAGGTTGGAAAAAACATAAAAGGCATCATAACAAATGAAAATGGAGCAGGGACGACTGTGAACGGCTGGTTTCAATCAGCTGTTACAGGAATCCCAGTAGTTGATATACCTTGTAATGGGCGCGCGCATCCGACTGGATCAATGGGCTCTATGAATTTATCAGAACAACTGGACTATATTTCCTATCAAGCTGCAGTTGGCGGCCAGGGTCCCAATTATATGGAATTAAGTCTCGCAGGCTCACTCGACAAAGTATCTACAGTCGTTCGAAAAGCCTCGATTGAAGCGGGCGGACTTTTGGCTGTTGCCAGAAATCCAGTAACTGTAGCATATGCCAAGCAAAATGGTGCTGCAGGAGCCATCCAGCAGGCAATAGCAGTAGGGGAAGCATTATTGAGTAACAAAGGTGAAGCAGCAATTGCAGCGGTCGTGAGCAAACTTGGCGGGAAGGTTGTTGCTGAAGGTACTGTCACAGACTTTGTACTGGAAACGACTGGCGGCTTTGATGTTGGAACAGTCACAATTAATAATTCCTATGAACTAACCTTTTGGAATGAATATATGACGATTGAAAAAAACGGCGATCGGTTTGGCACATTCCCTGATTTGATTATGACATTGGATGCTAAAACAGCAGAACCTATTGTTTCAGCAGCAATTCAAAAAGGCCAGAACATAACGGTTATTTCTGTCCCAAAGGAAAAATTAATTTTAAGTACAACGATGAAAAACGAAAAATTAATGAAGCCGATTGAGGAGATTATTAATAAATCTATTATTCCATATATCTATTAATATAGTTTGAAAGGGGAAGATAAAAATGGTACTTAAACAAACATTGATCGCACTTGAAACATTGGATAGTGCATATGTAACTGGAGAAATTGTAAAGGAGTTATTCTCTAAATTTTCAAATGTCGAGGTAACGGTTACGACTGTTACCGGTGAAAAGGGCAGCACAGACTTCATAAAAATCCTCGTGCCTGGAACCAATGGAAAAACAAACGGAGGCACTGTGCCTACTTTTGGGATTATCGGAAGACTTGGCGGCATTGGGGCACGCCCAAGCCGAATTGGGCTAGTATCGGATGCAGACGGTGCAATTGCAGCAATCGCTTCTGCATTAAAGCTGGCAGACATGCAAGTGAAGGGAGACCATCTTCAAGGGGATGTTATCATTACGACACATATTTGCCCTGATGCGCCAACACGCCCACATGAGCCCGTTGATTTTATGGATTCACCTGTCGATATTTTAACAATGAATAAGCACGAAGTAACTGCTGAGATGGATGCCATTCTATCCATTGATACGACTAAAGGAAACCGTGTTATTAACCATAAAGGCATTGCCATATCGCCAACCGTAAAAGAGGGATATATACTGCGTGTTAGCGAAGACTTGCTGCGCATCATGGAAATGACGACAGGTCAATTTGCCGTTACGTTCCCGATAACTGTTCAGGATATAACTCCATACGGCAATGGACTCTATCATATTAACTCTATCCTGCAGCCAGCTGTTGCGACAGATGCACCAGTTGTTGGCGTAGCTATCACAGCACAGTCAGTTGTTCCTGGTTGTGGAACAGGTGCAAGTCATGAAACAGATATTGCCGATGCTGTTCGCTTCGCTGTGGAAACAGCTAAGGAAGCAACAAATGGAACGTGTCAATTTTATAGTGATGCTGAATTCAGCCAAATAACGGAGCTTTATGGTTCCATGAAAAAACTGCAAACAATGGGTGAAAAGGCGTCACAACAATAACGGAGGAAGAAGAGGGCATTCCTCTTCTTTTTCTTTACATGGAGAGTTATGATGGAACGACTTGGGATGATAACAATAGGACAAGCTCCGCGTGTCGATGTTGCTCCAATTCTTGAGAAATATTTACATGGAGCAGCAGAACTCCTGCAAGTTGGCGTTCTCGATGGCATGACAAAAGAATATATTGAGCAAAACTTGTTTCCAGAAGACAATGATTATGTACTGACCTCAAGACTGACAACTGGTGAATCTGTTGTCATGTCGCGAGAGAAAATCAAGCCGATTTTGCAGGAGAAAATTGACAATTTAGAGAACAAAGGAATTAAGACTATTCTTTTGCTTTGCACTGGAGTATTTCCTGGACTAACTACAGAAAGCTCTTATTTAATTGAACCAGATCACATTATCCCCCCGACAGTTAAAGCATTAGTTGGTGAAAGACGTTTTGGCGTAATTGTTCCGTTGCCAGAGCAAAAGACGAACTTAAAGCCGAAATACTCACCATACGGATTGAACCCATCTTTTGCTGTTGCTTCACCATATGAGGGTGATACAGAGAGCTTTGTACATGCGGGCAATGAATTAAAAGACAATGTTGACGTTATCCTGCTCGACTGTATGGGATATACAGAGCAAGCACGGGATCTTGTCGCAAGTGCAACTGGATTACCAGTCATATTGTCTAATGCACTAATGGCAAAACTAGTTGCAGAACTTGTTTAATAGGAGGAATACAATGAGCGAAAGATTAGTAGAAATCAGCAAAAATGTATTAGTGAACTGTCTTGGTTTACAAGCGGGAGAAAGCTTCCTTGTCGTAGCTGATGATGTAAAAAAGGATTTAGCTGAATCGTTATATGAAGCTGGCAAATTACTCGATGCAGAAGCTATGCTTGTTGTGATGAAGGAAAGGGACAAGTCTGGACAAGAACCGCCAGCCCCAATTGCAGCTGCTATGAGAGAGTCAGATGTTGTAGTGTGTGTAACCCAGCATTCCTTGACACATACACAAGCAAGAAAAAATGCCGTAGCTGCAGGAACACGCCTTGCTACAATGCCGGGTATAACAGAAGACATGTTTCTAGAAGGCGCTATCGCAGCTGATTATATAAAAGTAAAAGCATTAACAGAAAAGTATACTGACATATTATCAATTGGGAGTAAGATTAAAATAGAAAAAGACGGTTATACCCTTTCCTTTTCCATACATGGCCGCGAAGGGATTCCGAGTACTGGGATGTATGTAAACAGTGGTGAATCAGGCAATTTGCCATCAGGAGAAGCTTATATTGCACCGATAGAAGGAAGTGCAGCTGGTCAAATTTTAATTGATGGCTCGATTGCAGGAATAGGCCGACTAAACTCACCTGTCCTATTGACAATTGAAAATGGACGGATTATGCAGGCTGAAGGGGAACATAGTGACAAACTCTTAGCCATTTTAGGAGAAGATCATGGCAGACTGCTTTGTGAATTTGGGATTGGGACAAATGATAAAGCCAGAATTACAGGAGTTGTCCTTGAGGATGAAAAGGTGTATGGCACAATCCATGTAGCGTTTGGCAGTAACAATACATTCGGAGGAACAATAGCTGCAGGTGTACATATAGACGGGGTTGTTACAAAGCCAACAGTTTATGTGGATGATAACGTAATAATTGAAAATGGTGAATTAAACTAATAGACAGGCGTTATAAGCTAAAGTAGCTTATGGCGCCATTTTTATGGGAGTACAGTTTAATTAGGTACAATATATTAAAAAATCATGATATTAACCGAAATGTATTACAAGGAGGAGTGTCATGAATAATAAATGGAGAATTTTTTTCATCGTATTACTGCTGCTTTGTGCAGGAGTTATTACACACGGAATAACTGCTAAAGCTGATCAGAAAGTCATGCTGTATGTATCGCCAAGCGGGAACGATAAAAATACAGGTACAAAGCAAAAGCCATATAAAACGATTCAAAAGGCAGTGAATGCTGCAAAAGCGGGGACGACTGTTAATGTTAGAAAAGGTACTTATAAAGAACAGATTGTCATAAAGAAATCTGGTACAAAAAAAGCCCCTATTATCATCAAAGCATATAACAAGGAAAAGGTAACGCTTGATGGAGCAAAGGTTAAGGTGTCATGGGACAATCAAGGCTTGATCTCGATACATAACAAAAGCTACGTCACTGTTGATGGATTTGAAATTAAGAACTATAAGACAGCAGCTGAAGATTTAGTGCCAATCGGTATTTCTGTCAGCGGCAGCGGGAAAGGCATCCAAATATTGCGTAACCATTTACATCATATAGAAACAACTCACAAAAACGGCAATGCTCATGGGATTGCGGTTTATGGTACAGATGCGCCTAAAGCAATTGAGGATATTATCATATCAGCAAATAAACTAGAGGATATGAAGCTTGGCTGGAGTGAAGCATTAGTTCTGAACGGAAATGTCACAAACTTTAAGGTAACAAAAAATATTGTAAGACGAAATGATAATATCGGCATTGATGCTATCGGCTTTGAAGGCACAGCCCCTGATAAAGCGTATGACCAAGCAAGAAACGGCATTATTAGCAATAATTCGGTCTATGATATATCAAGCTATGGAAATCCTGCATATGGGAAACATTATTCTGCTGACGGAATTTATGTGGATGGTGGTAAAGACATTATTATTGAAAATAATACTGTCTATAAAAATGATATTGGAATTGAAGCTGCCAGTGAGCATAAAGATAAATCCACAAGCAATATTACAATCCGCAAAAATACGATTTACGAAAACAGAAGTGCTGGTATAGCCATTGGCGGCTATGATGAGGAAAGAGGGAACACGGTTAAAACAGTTATTTCTGACAATGTGCTCTATAAAAATGACACTAAATTTCAAGATGGCGGACAATTGCTCATCCAATACAATACAAAGCAAAATAAAATCGAAAAAAATACAATGGTAGCAGGAGGCTCGAAGCTTCTTATCAGCAATCCTTTTAAACAAGGTAAAGGCAATATAATCAACAATAATGTCTATTACTTAAGCAACGGAGAGAAAGAAACACGTTGGATATGGGAAACGAACGAATTAAAAGGCTTCAGCAGCTATAAAAAGAAAAGCAGCCAGGACAGCAAAAGTGTTTTTAAAAAGCCGAAGTTTAAAAATGAAAAAAAACAAGATTTACGTCTGGTAAAATGATGTTTCACCCCCATATTATGATTAACATGGGGTGAAACACATTATTTGTTTACATAATTAATTTATAGTTAACTTTATTGGCTAAATAATAAGTTGTACAATATTTCCGAATACTAGAAACTTTATCTTTGTATGTTCGTAGAATGTATAGGATTTGCACATCCATGCAGTTTTTTCTGATGAATAAATAAAACGAGGTGATGGTATGTGGAATATATCAATCGATGCAAAAAAGGCTTATTCAAAATGTACAGTCCTGCCGATACATGAAACGGATGAGGATTGGGAGATTACGTTAAGGGAAGCAAAAGAAGAAGCCGAAGATATACATAGAATTTTAAGAGAAGAGCTTGAGGAAGCAAAAGCAGACTTACTGCAGGTTTTGCCGAGCCGATTTATCCCATTTTTAGATAATGGTACATTAAATCAGCCAGTTCTCCCTAAAGCTGTTCGTAACGATTATTTACAATGGGTAAGAAAGCAGGAAGAAACCTTTGAAAAGCTATTAGAGGCTGCCTATGATCAATCGGAGAAGGCCGCAGCGAACTTACCACCTACAGCACAAGCTGTTTTGACAGAAGGTTTTCATGATGCGATTATAGAGCGTGTGGAAAGAGAGGGGAGAAACCTTCATCTTTTTATTAATACTGAAAGTGGTTTTTATAATAAGGCATACGTCCATTTACAACTACTGAATGCTTTTAATGAAGAGGCAGACAAACCGCTGCAGCCAGGGCAGTATATGATATATGATGAGCTGATGAAAATAACAGACGGCTATGCTCTTCGTGTGTTATTCGATGCACCAGAATCAGAATGGACTATAAGCATGGCGAATATAGAAGCCTCTTGCTATTACCGCCCGGCTTATTACACTATCTATCATAATGAAGAAATGGCCGAAGAATTATCCTTTGAAAATTATATCAAGCAGCTAAATCCTGACCATAATTATTGGCTAATCACACCTGATATTAGCTGTCCAATAAAGCTTGATGTCAATGAGATCTTATTGGAAAGTGGCAAAATCTCCTGTGTTGAGGACAAAACAATTATTATAGTCGCAAATAGACATTATGAATACAGCACGGACGAATATCATCCAACCAACTTTATTTTTACTGAAACGTACGAAGATCCATATGCTCAAAATAACGAGCCTTTACCCGAAGAAGAAATAGAATCCGCCATTTTAGGAACTGATTTGGAATTGCAGGTGCGTGCATGGAATACATTGTTTGCAAATCCTATGAAGCATGTGGATCTTATTAACAATGTATTGCTTCAGACTGAGATTTCAGATGAAAATGAAATGCTCCTTGCCGTTTTTATCAGTGAGTTTAATGAAAAAGGCATCCTCACAGAAGAAGTTATCCAAAAGTTTCAAGCTATGATTGATTAATTGTAACCAGTATTGAAACAGAGCTGCCAATTGGCAGTTTCTTTGTTTTTTAACTATTTATAACGTATTTATTCTGTTAAAATGTGTTATATCAGGCATTCATTTCAACCATGTAATAATAGTGATAAAGGGAGGGGTAATCAAAGTTATCTAAACCTAAAATCAATACCTTTATTTCGAGATTATTTCACCATTACTGTCACTAGAGTGTTCTGAATATTGAGTAAAAAAATAAAGAGATTGCGAATAAGAGGGGAAATAGGAGGAATAAAAAGGTGTTTGAAAAGAAAGTAACTTGGTTAGAGCTTTTTTATGATTTATTATTTGTAGCGTCTGTCGCAGTTGCCACACATGTATTGTTACATGTTGAAGACGGACACATCCATACCGAATATTTATTTAAATTTGTGTTGATTTTTGTACCAGTTTGGTGGGCATGGGTAGGCCAAACCATGTTTGTTAACCGCTTTGGACAGGATTTGTTTCATCAGCGGCTGTTTTTAATTCTGCAAATGTTTTTTGCACTAGTCATGACCTCCAGTTTAAATGTTGATTTTGATGCATATTATCTTACCTTCCTAATTGGTTATATTGGCTTAAGAACAGTAACCGCTATTCAGTACCTTGTTGTGCAGCGAATAGAAGAGGGGGCTCGGAAGCAAGCAGCTGCCTACTTAGGAAAGTACTTTTGGATTGGAATTATCATCTCATTAATTTCGCTTTTCTTCGATTCGTGGATTCGCTATTTTATTCTGTACCTAGGTATTCTGATAGATATTATCGTGCCAATCTTAGGTAGAAAATACTTAGTCAAAGTCCCAACAAATACCGCCCATTTGCTTGAGCGTTTTGGCTTATTTACGATTATTCTTTTTGGCGAATCTCTTGTGAGTACACTGGCCGTTATTCAGCCTACACAAGGCGACCTGCACTCGATAGGCTTTGCAGTTATATCATTTGTATTGATCATCGCAATGTGGTGGCAATACTTCGATAATGTCGAGAAGAAGGTAGATAAATCAATTCAAACCGCCGGGCAGACAATAATCTATGGGCATCTGTTTATCTTAATGTCATTAAGTGCCGTAGCTGCATCAATCAGACTTATGGTTTTACATGAAGTAGACTATTTCTTCAGCTTGTTTTTTATTTTTGGTTCCGTGTTACTTTATTTTTTTGCAACTACTTTTGTATTCCATCAGTATAGACATGTGCACCATCGTCTGAAAATATATCATTTGGGAATATTTTTAGGGATTCTCGGCGTATTTTTTATCTTTAATTTACTTGTCCCAGTTCCTTCAATTGTTATAGTCGGAGAGATGACAATCTTTTTTATTGTGTATGCTAAGTTGACTACGACTTAATAGAAAAAAGGAATCGGTATACATAGAAAAGAACAGCATAGCTTTGTTAATAAGAGGTGATCGGTTTTGAGATTTAATTCGAAAAAAGACTGGTGGCTTACACTTATCATTTGGGGAGCAGCACTGTTAGCATTGGGTAGTGGCATATACGGACTCATGGTAAAACCTGCGAGTTTGCTTATCTTTTTTATTGTTCTTATTGGTGCGATTACTGTTCCATTATTTATGCTTTGGATGTGGTTTACTACTTACTATTTCTTGAATAAAGAAGATTTGATTATTAAGTACGGCCCCTTCCAATCAACCATTCCACTCCATGCTATAAAGTATGTCAAAAAAACAAACAATCCATTCTCAAGTCCCGCATTGTCATTAAAACGGGTTGAGATTTTTTATGGTAAATATAACTCAGTCCTAATTTCACCTGTTGACAGAGATGGATTTATTGCAGTGCTTTGTAAAAGCTGGCCACATATAGAATACAGAGAATAAGAATGAACTATTATGCGATTGTAATATAAATATTCGCATAATAGGTCGTTTTTTTTGTTGTTTTCCGTTTAAATTGCTTCTAATAGTAAATAATGTAAGACAATGTGCATGTTGCCCTTTATTCTTAGGTTTCTACCTAACAATATTTTCATCCTTTAACAAGCTAAAATTTAGTCATATTTTCCTACTAAAACTTCTCCTTTTTCTGCCGTTATAAATTATATCCTGGATAAAGTATTTCAACAAAAAGGTAAACCTATCGAGAGGTAGGGACGCAAAACCACAGATCATGTCTTTTCCTTTGATAGCTGGGTTACCAGAGGGATGTTTATAATTTAGTAATTTAATATGAATGTATATATCATCAGTTGCACTTTGAATTGGTCGTTGTTAGATATGGAGATATTTAAGGATAGAAAGAGTATCCTAATATATAGAAGAAGGAAGAAGAAACTTGAACACAACTGCTGGAGTTAACATAAGTACGCAAGTATTAGAAGCAAATGCTGTTTTAGCTGCATTAGAGTCGAATTTGGCTATCGTTGAATTTGATTTGAACGGAAGGGTCATTTGGGCAAATGAAAATTTTGCAAAAACACTTGGTTATACTGTTCATGTAGTAACGGATATGTTGCATAAACAATTTTGTACGGAGGAATTGCAAGCTAGCAAGGAATATGCAGAGCTTTGGGCTAATTTAAGAAAAGGTCGAAAGTTTCAGGAGAAAATTCAACGAGTTTGTAAGCAAGGCAACTTGTTGTGGCTTGAAGCAACATACATTCCTGTCTTATCAGACGAAGGAGAAGTGACAAATGTTCTTAAGATAGCGACAGATATTACAGAACGGGAAAATCAAACAGTAGAGCTTGTTTCATTATTAAAGAATCTATCATTTGATTTAGGAGAGATTGTCACAGAAACGGCAAAGGAAAATATGATTGCGATCCATTCTTTGCAGGAACAAACAGAATTAATCAGACATTTGTCTAAAAATATTCAAAATATTTCCTTACAAACAAATATATTGGCGCTGAATGCAGGGATTGAGGCTGCTCGTGCTGGTGAGCATGGTCGAGGCTTTAATGTTGTTGCGAAGGAAGTCCGAAAATTAGCCGGCAGTGTAGAAGAAGCTATTAAAAAAATAAATAATAACATTGAAAACATTGCGAAAGAAGTAACTAGAGTAAGTGAAGTAACGAAAAACTCACAAGAAGTCGTTAAAACGACACAGACTGAGATTTGTGGAAAAATGAATGAGTTCGAAGGATTAAATAATCGAAAGTAACTAGCATTGTATTTTCTCACCGCCAATAGTGGCGGTTTTTTTTATATAATCTATTAAAATAAAATTCTTTCCTTAATATTCCTCTATTTTTTCAAAAACTAGCATTTTTTGTAATACTAGTAATATTTCTTAATGTAAGTGTAATGAGAATTAACTATATTTTTCTGAAAATATTGATATACTGAGATAGTTAAAACGTCGAGATACATAGCCAATGGAAAACACAACATTTTTGGAGGTTACCATCATATGAAAAAGGCCATTATCGCAGGATTGGCAAGTTTAAGTATATTCGCAGGAGTATTAGCTCCTTCTCCTATCGATTCAGGAAAGGTAGAGGCTGCATCTTCTACTTCATATAAAGATAAAGCAGTTAAAGAAGGCAAAAAGGTCATTGGGACAAAATATAAATGGGGCGGAACAACAAAATCAGGATTTGATTGCTCAGGTTTTGTCAACTATGCCTATAAAAAGGCAGGTAAAAGCTTGCCAAGAACAACTACTGAGCTTTATAAAAAAGGCCAAAAAGTCTCTAAAAGCAAATTGAAAAAGGGAGACATGGTGTTTTTCGAAACATATAAAAAAGGCGCATCACATGTAGGTATATACATAGGTGACAATAAATTCATCCATGCAGACTCCACTAAAGGTGTTACTATTACTAGCTTAAATAATAGCTACTGGAAATCAGCATACTATAGTGCAAAGCGTATTTAAATTAAAAAACCGGCAACAATGCCTATACATTAGGAACAGAGCACCTTGGTGCTCTGTTTTTTGGTGTGTTTCACTGGGAATATGGTAAGGGGTAAAATTAGTGAATTTCTGTGGGGACATAAACTAAAAAGAGCTTAAATTAATCCTTCCCTGTCTTAGGAAGTAAATTAAGAAATTTTGCTAATGAAAGCAATGTTGATGCTCTTTTCTCAAATAAATATTCCTTAGTGGAGTATTCGGCCATCTCTGCTTTAATGTTCTCAGGAATATACTCCTCAGGAATAAGGATTGAAACAAAAGCATGAACTTTCGGGATATCTAATTGATCAGAAAGGTATGACAAATGATTTCCTTCACCAATTGCGGTGTACTTTCCATTAGGCAGACGAACCAAATGCAAATCTGCTTTCAATTTGTCATTGTCCCAGCCTTGTGTTTCAATTGATTTACGCAGTTCAGCCATTTTTTCGTCATTTTTAATTTCTTTAGGTGTGTGGCTTAAGCCAATGATATCTCTAGGTGAAACGGAAGTGACGCCATAATCAACCGTTACATATGGTTTATAAGGGCTGACCGCTTGATCAAAGAGCATCCACCTTTTTTTGAAGATTTTTAGCAATGGAAACACCTCCTGCTTTTAAGCTATTTAACAGACGTTGAAATAATGCCACTAAATAAAAAAAGGACAGAGCCAAAATGTTTTCTTTTATAAACGTTTGATAACTAAAATTTTGTATTGATATCCCAAATAAATAAAAGTATGAAAGTAGCTTCCATACAAGCAATGAACAGAAGAAAGGAAGGATTTTTTAGAGGATAAGAGAATATAAATGAAAAAGATTTTCTAAATAACATATAAAGGTAGTGTAATTCACATGAAAATGTTAGTCGTTTATACATATCCAAATCATAACAGTCTAAATTATGATTTTCTGCAAAGCGTTTTGAAAGGAAGCAAAGAAAATCGACATATAACAGAAGTTCAGGTCCTTGATTTATATGAAGAAGAATTTAATCCGTTGTTAGTGTTTAATGAGGAAAAGCGAAGACGTGATATGCATACAGATCCCGCAACCGAGAAATATAGACAGCAAATTAAGTGGGCAGACAAACTAGTTTTTATTTACCCGATTTGGTGGGGACGACCTCCTGCGATGCTATTAGGATATATAGATCAATTATTTGCGTCTAATTTTGCTTATAAAGATAAAAAAGGACTTTTCCCAGTAGGCTTATTAATAGGCAAATCTGTTGTTTGTGTGTCTACAATGAAGGGACCAACTAATTATCCGTTTTTATGGTTGAACAATGCGCATAAAATACTGATGAAAAGAGCCTTATTTAATTTTGTCGGCATTAAAAAGGTGAAATTTTTTGAATTTGGCAATATGGAAAGTCCGAAAGGGAACCAACCGAAAAAGTTGGAGAAGATTTATAACTATTTTAAAATGATACATAATTAAAATTATTTTTACATATTAGCGAATGAAAGCAAAGGAAACAAAATGTATTGTTTTTGTGCTATAATTAAATTCTTGTTGTAAGGCTGAATTTGCATATCTACATATAAAATCTATTAGATTTGTATTTTTCCAAATTAGTAAACAAGTAAAATGTTTGCTATAGTTGAAGTATAGACAAGTAGAAAGAAGGAACTGTTGTGGGATACAAAAGGAAGCAATATTTTGGATTAGGATTGACCGTCTTATGTATGGTTCTCTTAATGGGAATCATTCTTATCATGATGCAATCCATTAAAGATAATATGCTGGAGATTGTGCAAGACCGTTATCATAAGGTGAATGAGGCTACAGAAATCAGGCAGCAGATTTATTTGGAAGACCGTAATATGCTTAACCTGATGAACGGAAAAAGTGAAGAATCTAACAATGAATTTGCTGATTCGTCAGCGGAGGATATCACCCTTCTTAATACGAAAATAGCTGATCTTGAAGTAATACTGAATACAAATAAGGCAAAATCGTTAATTAAAGAAGTTGGTAATGGTTACTCAGATTTTGCCAAAATGGAAACAGAAATTTTAACTTTGTACAATAATAATGGCTCCACACAAGAGCTTCGAGCCATTTATAATGCTGGTGCAGATAATCGAAGAGTGCTATTAAGTAAAATTGATGAGTTCAAAGATTATCAGGAATCGTTAATGGGAGACGCTTTAAGTGAAGCAAATGCTACATATAAGCAGCTTGTTATCGCACTAATTTCGGTTGTTTCCGTTGCACTTATCCTAATTGTTTCTGTCATGCTATGGGTTATCAGAAGTACTACAAGAAATATTAATTCCATCGTCCATGTCATTAAAGATGTTGACTTTAATAATTTGGCTGAAGTTCCGCGAATTAAATTGGATACAAATGATGAGATTGGTGATATTGCAAGATCATTTAATACAATGGCTGCTTCCCTTGAGAGTTACACATCAAAGGAAAAACAATTTGTCGAAGAAATTTCCGAACAAAACTGGGTACAATCTAATTCTGCTGAAATCATCAAATTATACGGCCGCCACGTTTCTATAACCACACTTTCAGAACAATTCATTAAGCAGGTAGTAAATGCTACAAAAGCAAGTTTTGGTGCATTTTATCTTATGGATGAAACAGGTAAGGAGGCTGTGTTCAAGAAAGTCGCTGCATATGCAGATACAGAGACTGGAAGACAGACATTTACTTCTGGTCAAGGCATTATTGGTCAGACTGTGCACGACAAAAAAATGGTTATTATAAATAATGTTCCGGAAGACTATCGTTTAATCTCAACTGGATTAGGAGAGGTTAAGCCGACAGCTGTTCTGATTGCTCCAATATTAGTGAAGGACGATGTTGTCGCTGTTATGGAGATAGCGAGTATTCACGAATTCACTAAAGCCGATCAGAAGCTTGTTGAAAATGTTTTAGAAACATTGGGTATCGGAATAATGAATATTCTGGGTAGAATGGAAGTCGAGCGCTTATTGCTTGAATCGCAAGCGCAAACAGAAGAGCTGCAAACCCAGTCAGAAGAATTACAAGCCCAATCAGAAGAATTACAAACACAGACAGAAGAACTGCGGATGATAAATGAACAACTCGAAGAGCGCACGAATGATGCTGAGTTTAAAACAGAGGAACTTGTGACTGTTAAGGAAGAGCTTGAGGACCAAGCGAAACAGCTTCAGCTTAGCTCAAAATATAAATCTGAATTCTTGGCTAATATGTCCCATGAGCTGCGTACACCGCTTAACAGCATCCTGCTGCTTTCAGAAATGCTTGCAGATGACCAAGATGAAGAATTATCGCCAGAGCAAAAAGAATTTGCGAAGGTTATTAATTCTTCTGGTAATGATTTATTGAATTTAATTAATGATATTCTTGACCTTTCCAAGGTGGAAGCAGGGAAACTGGAAATTAGCTTTGAAGAAGTGTACTTAAGTGAATTCGTTGATAGGCTTAAGCGTAACTTTATGCAAATTGCAAAAAGCAAAGAGTTAGACTTCGATATTAACTATGCTGACGATGTTCCGCCAATTATTTACACGGACGAACAAAGACTACAGCAAATCATGAAAAATCTATTGTCGAACGCATTCAAATTTACAAAAGAAGGCAAAGTAGCTATCACTGTTAATAAAGCAGATGCGAAGGAAGTATCCCAGCTGCCGCTTTCTAACTATGCAGACATATGGGTGAAAATGTCTGTTACAGATACAGGAATTGGAATTCCTGCAGATAAACATATGATGATATTTGAAGCATTCCAGCAGGTTGATGGAGCGACAATGAGGAAGTATGGTGGAACTGGTCTGGGATTATCTATATCCAGAGAATTTTCTCAGCTGCTTGGCGGTATGTGCAAGGTAGAAAGTCAAGAAGGAGAAGGCAGTACCTTCACAATTTACATTCCTAATTTACCAGGCGGAATTCCTTTAATCGGCATAGATAACATAGCAGAAGAGCAAGCTGTACCAACTACTGGAACAGAATTGGCGGAAACAGAGCTGAATGAAGCGGCTGTTAGTGAAGAGGAAACTATCACAAAGTCACCATCAACTGTATTACAAGGAAAAACAGTGATTGTTGCTGACGATGATTACCGAAATATCTATGCATTAAAAAACGCACTAGATAAAGAAGGTATGAATGTTATTACTGCTGAAAATGGTGCTGAATGTCTTGAGAAGATGAAAGAGTTAGAGCATTTCGATATTGTTTTAATGGATATTATGATGCCAGTTATGGATGGCTATGAGACAATCAAGCGAATTAGGAAGCTAGACACAAATAATGACATTCCAATCATTGCTTTAACAGCAAAAGCGATGAAGGGTGACAGAGATAAATGTATTGAAGCAGGAGCATCGGATTATATCAGTAAACCGCTGAAATTGGATCAATTATTATCGGCAATGCGTGTATGGCTCTCCTAAACTCGGTTACTAGTCTCAAGTAAAAAATTAAGGAACTGATTGTATGGAAAAAGAAGAAATTGAATTAGACTTACTTTTAACAGCTGTATACAGACTTACTGGCTATGACTTTAGGCAGTATATGCGTTCCTCCTTGATGCGTCGTGTTCAGAATCGCTTAAGCAGAGAGAAACTGCTTACTATTACTGCCCTAACGGAAAAGATTATCTATGATGAACAAGTGCTGCACAAGCTGCTGCGGGACTTTTCCATAAATGTTACGGAAATGTTCAGAGATCCATCCTTTTTCAAGGCATTTCGGGAAGAGGTAGTTCCTATTTTAAGGAAACTGCCTGAAATCCGCGTATGGCATGCAGGCTGTTCTACTGGTGAGGAAGCATATTCCATGGCTATTCTGCTCGAAGAAGAGGGCTTGGCTCACAAAACGAAGATTTATGCCACAGACATGAATGATGTTGTGCTGGAAAAAGCTGCAGGAGGAGTGATTCCACTTCCGAAAATGCAGGCCTATACGAAAAACTATCTGGCCGCCGGCGGGAAAAGGTCCTTCTCCGAATATTACACAGCAGACAGCAATGGCGCGGTATTACATGAAACGCTGCTAAAAAACATCGTGTTTGCACAGCATAATCTTGTAACGGACAGGTCATTTAATGAATTTCATGTTATTATCTGCCGTAATGTGCTGATTTACTTTAATTTGGAATTACAGCAGCAAGTATATAACTTATTTAATGAAAGTCTGAGTGCAGGAGGGTTTCTTGGATTAGGCAGCAAGGAGACCATTCGCAGTGATTCAGTCTACTTTGAAAATTTTAATACGCAGGAGAAATTATTCCGCAAAAAAAGCAGTGTTCCGTATTAGGACACTGCTTTTTTTATTAATTTGCTTGAATAAGAACTACACACATATCATCTGCGGCTCCATCTTGATGATCTTTCGTTGTAATTAAGTCGATTGGTTCCGCTAGTTTTGCTTCGGCAAGTCGGCAAGAAGCCGCTTTCTTAATACAGTCAATCCCTGTTTGACCATATTTATCAATAGCCTCATGTACACCATCCGTGCAAAGGATGAGCTGTATAGATTCGGAGTAAGTAATAACATTCTTTTTCGTTTTTATATCATCAAAGAAACCGACAGCTGTCGTGTTGCTTTTTAGTTCCGCTATTTGATTATCATCAATTAAAGCATAGCCATCTAAATGTCCGGCGTTTATGTATTCTATCGTTCGTTCATTCGTATCTAACACTAAGTAAATGGCTGTAAAGTAATAAGGTATTTTCTGATTTGAATTAAGCATACTCATGCGGCGGTTTAAATCTTGTATAACATACTCAGGATCAGGATTTGTTTGAATAGTATCACGCAATACCGAGGAAATAAACATGCATACAAGCGAGGCCGAAATTCCATGTCCCATCATATCAAGCTGAATGGCGGCATAACGATGATCACTTATCTCATACCAGAAATACATATCGCCTGCCAGTTGAAATGCAGGCACATAGGATGCCTTTATTAGTAGGTTTTCTTTATAAATTGGCGGGCTTAGTACACTTGTTTGAACTTGTGTAGACAGCTCAAGCTCATTGCGAATTTTTTCCTCCTGCTTTTTATGCCAATCTTTTTCATATTTTAAGCGGATCGCAACGCGAAGTCTGGCAAGCAGCTCGGTTTTGTTAATCGGTTTCATTAAATAATCCGTTCCACCTGCGTCTAATGCCTCGACTACTTTACTTGAATCCTCTAAAGCTGTTACGAAAACAACAGGTATATCCTTTAAATGCTCCACTTGCTGGAGTTGTTTGCATGCTTCAATCCCATCAATTTCAGGCATCATGATATCCATTAAGATAGCATCCACCTGACTCTCCATTACGTATGGGGTATCTGAATATAAGTAGTTAAACATATCCTGTGCGGAAGTAAACGACAGATAATCAATATACCCGGCACGCTGAAGCAACTTTTCAATAACGAATAAATTTGCTTCGTTATCATCAACAATCAGAATTCCCAATTATTCTCCCCTCACTTACTGTCTGTTTTTCTATATACAACATTTCTTAATACCCTTAATAAAACTATAATAAACATAAAAAGCAAATTTTATTATTAGTATTCTAAGTAGAATTCAAGGAGATTAAAACTGCTGCATGCTATAATTTCAATAGTAATGGATGATAGCTCTTAACAAGTTAATACATATATTAAGGCCTACTTATTTTTATCTATATAATAGTATTCTCAGAAATCCTTAGTCAAGTCATATAAACAAGGAATTTTGTAGTAGAAGGGTTTTACATTTATTCATGCTTTAGAATATAGATTCAAATCGGTTGACATTAAAAATTTTAATATAAAACTAAAATTGTAAAACCTCACTAATAATTGTAAATATTTTATATAAAAAAACGGGAATATTATGTTAAATTAGGTTAGTAGCTATATAATTGGGTATTTCATATAAAAAAGTCACTTCAGAAAAGAGGGAATTAGCATGAAAATTGTTATGGAAAATGATTTGCTTAAGGTTGAAATCGCTAGCAGCGGTGCAGAGCTACGCAAAGTAAATCATAAAAAAACGGGGCTTGATTATATGTGGACAGGTGACAAAACGTATTGGGGACGAGTTTCGCCAGTATTATTTCCAATTGTCGGACGTCTAAAGGATGATAAATACGAACTGAACGGAAAGACGTATGAAATGTCGCAGCACGGTTTTTTACGTGATGTAACCTTTGAGGTTGCTGAGCAGACAAGCACTGCTGTTTCGTTTGTTGTTAAATCGGATGGCCGTTTCCTCGAAATCTATCCTTATGAGTTTACAGCATTGATTCATTACAAGTTAATAGAAGATTCTTTAGCTGTGGGCTGGGAAATAGTTAATGAAAACAACGAGGAAATGTACTTTTCTATCGGTGCCCATCCTGCCTTTAACGTCCCGCTGACAGAAAATGAAACCGCTGCAGACTATACATTGTATTTTACGCCTGCAGAGAACCAGAGTGTAACAGAGTATGAATTAAAGGATGCTCTTATTCATGAAAAAGGCAACGCTACTGATATTAATTCTATCCAAATTAAAGACTCTCTATTTGAAAAAGATGCTTTAATATACAGCCATATTGATTCTATCAAGTTAGCGTCAAATATTTCGAATCATGGTGTTGAAGTAAAGTTTACGAATTTTCCTTTTGTTGGAATTTGGTCGAATTATTCTAAACCAGAAGGAAAAATGGCTCCGTTTGTTTGTATTGAGCCATGGTACGGAATTGCCGATACATATAACACAACAGGCAAACTGAATGAAAAATTCGGCATGAATAAGCTGGAAACAGGAGAGACATTCCGAGCGGAATATGAAGTAAGGTTTATTTGAATGAGTGGATCATAACGGGCATTCTATAATAACAAGTTTCCCTGCTATCGATTTAATATGGTTTTGCTTAAGTAATTTTCTTCAGAACTAAGTTCCATTCAAAAATTCTCTTTACATTAGCACAAGTTAGGTTTATGCTTAATCTGAATTTTACATATGTTTTAACTACTAGGGGTGCCCGGGAAACGGGCTGAGAGAAAAATGATTTTTTTAACCCTTTGGACCTGATCTGGGTGATGCCAGCGGAGGAAAGTAGTCAGTGAAGTGATGTGTTTACTGCTATTTAAGCCAGGTCTTTAAAAGATCTGGCTTTTTTATGCTGGTGAGCATGACAATTAAATAATATTTTTGCACTGGGGGGGCCTATCGGCTGAGAGTAGACATTTTTGTCTTGACCCTTTTGGACCTGAACTGGATAATGCCAGCGTAGGAAAGTGTTTACTTGGAGACAGCTGTGTTTTTTGGCTACCCTTTTCCCTCGGTGCTATTTTACTGGAGGGATTTTTTTATGGACAAAACAAGGAAGCTCACATTAACAGCGATGATGGTTGCAATTGGAACAATGACAAGTAATCTGTTTTTTATTCCGATAGGGTTTACAAAGGTCTTTCCTATACAGCATTTTCTTAATGTACTTTCAGCCGTGCTGCTAGGTCCTTATTATGCAGTGCTCCAAGCATTTAGTGTCTCCCTGTTACGAAATATGATGGGAACAGGTTCTCTGTTTGCATTCCCAGGAAGCATGGTTGGTGCCTTGTTGGCATCCTTCCTATATTTGAAGACAAGAAAGTTGTATATGGCATTTATTGGGGAGGTTGTTGGTACAGGTGTACTTGGCGCAATGCTGGCATATCCAATCGCTGCCTTACTGCTTGGACAAAAAGCGACGCTGTTTGGATTCATTCCGCTGTTTATTTTCAGCTCGATTGCTGGAGCGTTGCTAGGCTTCATTATTCTAAGTGTATTTGTAAAAAAACAATTAGTTGTCCTAACAAATGCAGGATGGCTTAAGAAATAAAAGGCAGGCTATTGCTTGTATAAAAGGAGAAAAAAATGACAGAAATAATACCAAAAACAGATGAGCAACAATTAACAGTGGAGCTTGAAGAAAAGCTCCCGCCTTTCAAAAACATTCTATACGGATTACAGCATGTTTTTGTTTCCAATGTTTGGCTTGATCCTATCTTTGTAGCAGCAATGATTGGACTGCCATTTGCACTATCGGCTAATCTAGTAAACTCGATTTTTATTGCAGCAGGGCTTGTCACATTGCTGCAAGCAGCCAAGTTCGTGAAGCTGCCAATCGTTCAAGGTCCGTCAGCAGCGTTTGACTCGATAATGATAGCTGCTGGAAAAGCAAATGGTCTTGCTGCTGCGAGCGGCGCTATCCTTGTTAGTGCGATAATCGTGTTTATTCTATCAATCACTGGTTTACTTGGCAGATTAAAGGTGCTATTTACTCCGGTGATTTCGGGAACGGTTATCTTTTTAGTAGGAATTTCATTGTCTGGCTTTACACTATCAGAATTCCTTGGTGGAGCACCAGGCGACACTGGATTTGCCAGTCCGGCGGTATTAATGATGTCGATTCCGACGGCATGTATCGTGCTGCTTTTATCGATTTTTGGAAAACGGTATTTGAAATCATTTTCTTTTCTTATTGCATTAGTTGTTGGTGACATTATCGCAATTTTTCTCGGAAAAGCAGATTATTCGATGATAGCAGAAAAGCCGTGGTTCGGGCTTCCGACATTTCTTCCTTATGGAGGACTTGAGTTTGAATGGACGACATTTATCACATTTTTTGTTGCTTATATTGTGGCAGTTATTGAAGCAATGGGTGTTTATCAAGCATCGTCCACGATATTAAAAACAGAAATAGATACGAAGCGAATAAGAAATGGCTTTGCTGGTGAATCGGCTGGTTCCATGCTTTCCTCGCTGATTGGCGGCTTTCCAACGACTGCTTACGCTCAAAACGTCGGGCTTTTGCGTCTAACAGGTGTTGGTTCAAGATATCCAGTGATGATTGCCGGAGTTATCTTTCTTATCCTTGGTTTTGTGCCGAAAGCTGGAGCGTTGCTTGCCTTAACACCGAGTCCAGTTGTGGGCGGGATTTTTCTGCCTGCTGCTGCAACGTTAATATTTACCGGAATTTCGTTATTAGCAAAGGTAGACCAAAATGATCGCAACTATATGATTATTGGATTATCGATATTGCTCGCAATTTCATTGCCGAGCTTTGCAACAGGACTGACTGGTGCTACAGGAACGTTCCTTTCTAATACCATTCTAATTGGAGCATTCAGTTCAATCACTTTACAGCTATTGCTTGTTAATATCCCAAATTGGTTAAGAAAGGGGACAGGGAAATGAAGGAGAGCGCTATGGCAATAACAAATAATATTCTCACATTTATGGATACATATAAAGAGGGGGTTCAAGAACTGGAAGGATATGAACAAGATTTTAATACACTGTCACTACAGCTATTTAACTATCAATTTCAGTATAACTTACCATATAAAAAGTATTGTCAGACAAAGAAGAGGACACCGCTCACTGTTAAGCATTGGTTACAAATTCCGCCAATGCCGATTCAAGGATATAAGGAGCTGACATTATCCTGTGAACCGGCAGATGAGACAGAAGCAGTGTTTATGACAAGTGGAACAACAAATCCTGAACAAAAGGGGCGGAATTATCATCCAACATTACGTGTTTGGGATACTTCCATGAAATATCCATTTAAACAATTTGTTATGCCAGATGTAGAGAAGCTGACAATGCTAGTTCTTTCACCTGCAGACGATTTGCATAAAAACTCTTCTCTTTCAAGGTATTTATCAAAAGCAGTAGCCAACTTCGGTACAGAAAACAGCAAGTTTTTATTTAAAGAAAACGGGTTAGACATGGCAGGACTGATGATAGAGCTTGAGAAATGTGAGCAAAACCAAGAACCAGTTCTGTTGATTGGCGCAACATTTGCCTATGTTCATATCCTTGATTATTTACAGGCGGAGAAGCTGCACTTTCAGCTTGCAGAAGGAAGCAGGATATTTGATACAGGCGGATTTAAAGGGCAATCCCGTGAAGTAGATATGGAGGAGCTGTACCAGCAGTTCCAAGCGTTTTTCCATGTCAGCCGTTCGAAATGCATCAATATGTATGGTATGACAGAACTCAGCTCTCAGCTTTATGACCAGACGATACTGTCAAGCTTTAAAGGTGAAGTGATTTATGATAAAACAGGCCCTGCCTGGGTGAGAACAGTCATACTTGATCCCGAAACCTTAACGCCTGTAGAGAAAGGCACAAAAGGTGTCATTGCACATTTTGATTTAGCGAACTGGAATTCATGTCTGGCAATTTTGACACAGGATGAAGGGGTACAAACAGACAACGGCTTTCAGCTGCTTGGCAGGATAAAAGGCTCGGAAGCAAGAGGCTGCTCGATCGCTGTTGATCAGATGATGCAGTCAGCTTTAGGTGGTGCAACGTTCTCGTGACTAATCCTGTAAACGTTGATGCCTTTTATTTGCCTAAGTCTATTAAACTAAACAACTTCGAGGAAAAATCCATCTCTGTTAACGGAGTAACTTATCTATTAAGATTTCCTGTTATCGAGAAACAGGAGCTTCAGGAAATAGGTACAGCAGTTAAGGAGAATAGAAGGGTTTATTTAGCAACCCTTTCCACAAGTGAAATAGTGACTAAAATCAATAAAGCCATCCAGCTGTGGCTGAAGCCTGATTATCGATTAAGACAACTGGCGGAATCCCTTGTGCCTGCAATCACTGGCTATGATAGCGAGATGGTACGGCTTGAGCTGAAAAAATATATGCGAACATTCCGCAGGAAAGAGCTCCTTCGTTTTCTTGATGAAGAATTTGATCAGCCTGCAATACTAGATGAATTTCGGCCAAGAAAATCAGGCGGAATGAGCCGGGCCTTTGGGCCAAGCACGATCTTCCATATCTTTTCCGGAAATGTGCCAGGTGTGCAGCTATGGAGTTTAGTGATGGGGCTTTTGCTGAAGTCAGCAGCAATCGGAAAAACCTCGTTAGCAGAGCCGCTTTTACCTGTATTATTTCTGCAGTCACTGAAAGAAGTGGACGAAACTTTAGCTGAATCTATGGCAGTTATTCCGTGGAAGGGGGGAACAGTGGAGCTGGAGCAGACTGCCATTGATTGGGGCGATGCAGTTATTGTGTATGGTTCTAATCAAACAGTAGAGGCAATCAGGAAAAGAACCCCTGTCCATAAGAAGCTGCTGTCATATGGACATAAGATAAGTATAGCGTTGATTGGCAAGGAAGCATTAGCAGCTGATCATTTTGCTAAAACACTGCATAAGGTGGCAGAGGATGTGTCTGTTTACGACCAGCAAAGCTGCCTTTCTCCCCAAGTAGTCTATGTCGAAAAAAACGGAGCGCTAAGTCCGAAGCAATTCGCCCAAGGATTGGCTGGAGAGCTTGAACGTTATCATTTAAAAAGACCGAGAGCAAAATTAACAGGTGAAGAGGCAATGGCCATTCAAAACATTCGCAATCAATATCAACTTAACAGCTTAAGTTCAGATAAGGTAGCGGTCTACAGCAGTAATGATGATACGGCTTGGACAGTTATTTATCAGGAAGAAACGGCTTTTAGCGGAACCCCTTTAAATCGTACTGTTCATGTATATGCAATCGACAAGCTGGAGGAAGCAGCAGATATTCTTCAAGCTTATGAGGCATACCTGCAGTCGTGCGGGTTGGCTGTCGAACCGGCCAGATTGTTTGCTATTACAAGCTTGTTAGGTGCTGTTGGTGTTAATCGTTTTTGTCCGCTTGGTGAAATGAATCGAGCAAAACCAGGCTGGCATCATGACGGCGGCTTTAATCTTATTGAGCTTGTCCGCTTGGTCGATATGGAAAGAGACCTTGAATACGAAATGGAAAAATACGACGATGATGTCGAGTAAAGGGATGTGTCTTTATGAATCTTCAGGAAAAAGTCGTGCTGGTAACTGGTGCAAGCAGAGGCATTGGCGCTGCAATTGCGAAGAAGTTTGCCGCAGAGGGTGCATTTGTCATTATAAACTATTTGAAAAATAAGACTCTCGCTAATTCAGTGGTAGAGGAAATTGAGGCCAAGGGCGGACAGGCAGCAGCCATTCAAGCAGATGTTCAAATAGAGGATCAGGTTGCCGATATGATGGCTCAAATTGGTGATTCGTTTGGCACAATTGATGTTGTTGTCAATAATGCGCTAAGTCACTACACCTTTAACCCGAAAACAAGAAAAACAGCGTGGGATATCAGTTGGGAGGATTACAACAGCCAGTGGGAGGGTAATGTACACGGAGCCTTTAATGTTTGCAAAGCAGTAATGCCTTATATGAAAGAGCAAACACACGGGAGAATTATTAACATTGTTAGTAATTTAATGGAATTTCCTGTTATACCATATCATGACTATACAACCTCGAAAATGGCGCTGTTAGGCTTCACTAGAAACTTGGCAAAAGAGCTAGGGGTTTTCGGGATAACAGTCAATGCCATTGCCCCTGGACTGACATATCCAACAGACTCCAGTGCAGAAACACAGGAATCTGTCAGAGAATCAATCATTCACATGACACCAATGGGCCGTTTGGCGAAACCAGAGGATATCGCAGGCAGTGCTTTGTTTTTAGCGTCTGACCTTGCTGCATTTATTACAGGACAGTGCATATATGTAGATGGCGGGTTAGTGATGAAATGAGCGATTCTTCAATATTGGACTTTTTCTTAGTTGGTAAAGCTTTAACTGGCATTGAAACGATTTCCCTTAAATGAACTAGAGCAGTAGAGAAGCTTTTGTAATAGTTAGTGCTATTATATAATTAACTTACATTCAAACTGCACTTAAAAGAAAGAGGGGCTATTATGATACTTAAAATGGATGAAGAGACGATAGAGGATTTAAACCAAACATTAAAAAGATCTAACTTTGCTACAACGATCCTTAATGATACACTGTATTTCTTTGCAAAAGAGAAGGTGAGATTACCAAAAGGAGCTAATCCAATGGAGGTGTTCGCCTATATTAATGAAAAAGATGAATTAGTAACAGAATTTGCAGCAAGACACGCTGAGGAACAAAGCAGTCCATTTGTGACGATAGGCAGAACAACGAACTTAAAGGAAATTGCTACACAAGGTTATATTCTTTATACATACTTCCTAACAGATGATCAAAGGGAAGCGAATTATAGTTCAGAAGTGATTGACACAAGCAGCACCCATTATTGGGTAATTAATACAAAGGAATAGTATGCGAAATTGGATGGTCAATAAATACCTTAATTGGATGGTTAACTTTTGTAGGAAATCCAGTATGATAGGAATGTGATATAATTATCATGATGTGATTTTAATATTGGAGTGAGCATTTATGACTTGGATTTCCATCATAGCATTAGTTCTATTTTGTATTGTTAAGGTTTTAATGACATGCTTGCCAACAGGCGCTGTGGAGTGGCTGCTTGGAAAGTATAAGTTGCATATGAAGCTTTCTAATGATCATACAGATATTGTATTCAATGGCAAAAAAATCGAAGGTGATACGAAAGCCGATATTTTAAGCCATTTTAATCAAGCGATTGTCAGAGAAAAATACAGCCTGTACCCAGGAAGTGAAGACAGCTATCTACATCCGGAAAATGCCGATTATTCTCTAACAATTCATACGAAAACAGGCAAAAAAGAGTGGAAGCTGCTGCTTTCGAGTTATAAGGACAGAATAGATGTCGTAAAGCAATATAAAAACAAAATCGTCGTATATAGCACATACCCATTTGAGCTTGATCTCGACAAAATGAACAAAGCTTAATAAATATAATGAACAGAAGAGCCATTATAGTGTGACACTATATGGCTTTTTTTTGTACTACTTTAACTTCAAAATTAATAGAATATTGCATAATATATTACCAATTTAAGACGGTCTGCTAGTATAATAGAAGGTATATGTGAAGAAAAGTAACAGACTAAACAATTATGTGTTATGAAATGAGGTAACAGAATGGGTAAAGGCTTAGAAGGAAAACGCGTTGCAATTGGAGCTTCTCGCAAAACAGATGAAATCAGCAAATTGATAGAGAATCAAGGAGGTATTCCGGTTGTTCGTTCACTGCAAGGCACGGTGTTTTTGGCAGAGAAGGAGGTTGAGCCAGAACTAATTAAGTTTGTGGAGGAAGGTGCGGACTGGGTAATCTTTACGACAGGAATCGGAACAGAAACATTAGTGAACATCGCTGATAAACTTGGAGTAAAAGCAGCCTACCTTAAGCAAATACACAACGCAAATGTGGCAATAAGAGGATATAAAACGAAAAACTTCCTCAAAAAAATAAACATTGAACCAGATGTATTGGATGAAGATGGCTCAACGAGAGGGCTGATACGTGCTCTTGAAGACGTTGATTTTGCTGGGAAAAGAGTGCTTGTACAGCTACATGGTGAAACAGCTCCTAAGCTGATTGAGTTTTTAGAGGGCAAAGGAGCAAGTGTTCAAACTATCCTGCCTTATCAGCATATTGCTCCAGAATGGGATGCTGTTCAAACACTATTTGACGAAATCAAAGAAGAGAAAGTGGATGCGGTTTGCTTTACAAGCGCCATTCAAGCAAGATCCTTATTTACATTTGCTAAAGAAAAGGGAATAACGTCAGAAATTTTGCATGCATTTCAAAGCAATACACTAGCAGTTGCAGTCGGAAAAGTGACGGCAGAGGCTTTATCAGAGGAAGGGATTGACCGAATTGTTGTGCCAGAGCTTGAGCGTATGGGTGCGATGATCATTGAGCTTTCTCGTTATGTTGAAAAAAGTAGAGTATAAATTATAAATAGATGGAGGTATCGGTGCTACTAAAACCGATACCTTATTTTTTTAGAATAGAATAATGTGATTTATAGGAAATTTCTATAAATAATCATTGGAAAAATGGTTGTTCAATATTATAATAGTTGTAAGTATAAGTTTGGTATTTTTATTGTGTGGTGCATACAAGTTAGGTGATTAAGTAAGCGCTTAAAATTTTCTAATAAGGAGAATACAAATGAATCGAAACAGCAATTCACTGCAAGAACTAATCATTGCTCAATATCCATTTAATGATCCGAATAATATAGGAAAAGATTGTTCCAATAATGGCAATCAAGCAACTGCTGAAGGAACAGTACCACCTGTAATAGAAGCAATTGACGCGAGGTCTGCTGTTACACTGTCAGGTGGTCAATCTGGTACATCTTATTTAAGCTTACCTGCAGGTATTTTTGCGGATATTAATGATAATACAGGCATGACTGTCAGCACATGGCTTTATTTAGGCAAAGGCTCAAATGTTTGGGAGCGGATTTTTGATTTTGGAAAAGGCGAAACAGGACCGTACCTATTTCTAACAAGGAATTTCAGAGGGAATTGTTTTTCTGGCTCAGACCTTATCGCTGATGCAGGCAGAACTTACTCTGCAGGTGAATGGCTTCATGTTGCGATGAGTGTTCGCGGTACAGAAGGTGGAAAGCTAAGCAGTGCAGGACCTGTTATTTATGTCAATGGTGAAGTTGTCGCAGACGGCTCAATCAGCCAAACGTCAAGTGGCACATATGCTAAATTGCGCAGTTGGTTCGAAACTTTTTCTTATTCGGACAACTACAGCAATAATTTTATCGGTAAGTCACAATTTGAAGCAGATGCTGACTTTAACGGCTCTGTCTCTGATTTTCGTATTTATAAAGCTGGTCTGACACAGGATGAAGTAATTGAAGTTATGTGTGAGTCCCTTACAGATGCAGAAATTGTTGAGCTTGCTAAAGACAAGTATTTAACATTTCCAATCACGGTTGTTTCACAGAATGTTACCCTTCCAGATTCCTTAATGGGCGGAAACGTGGCTGTCACTTGGAAATCCAGTGACTCCACAGCACTTTCAAATGAAGGCACAGTTGGGAAAATGGATAAGCCAATTGGAGTTACATTGACGGCAATCTTAAGAAAAGGGCATGACACCGCAGAAAAGGAGTTTCCGCTGACTGTCCTGCCTGAAGGTATTCCATCACATTTACTAACGATTGACGGAGGAGACGAGGTTTTAGATATAAGCAAAACAATGTACGGTCTTTTCTATGAAGATATTAATAATGCTGCAGACGGCGGGATTTATGCAGAGCTAGTTCAAAACCGCTCCTTTGAATCCTTCGTATTCGATACATATTCACACCATTCTGGAGCTTGCGGGTGCTCGACAGGAAGAAACCGAAAGCCGCTTCATGCTTGGTTTGGAGATACTGATTCTGTAACAGTTAACAACACAGGAGGCTTGAATGAGTTTTTTGGAATCACAGATGAAGATGTAAATTCTCATTATATTACAGTCCCACATGGCAGCACTCTTATTAATAAAGGCTTCACCGATTCCAACAATCATTGTGCGATGTTTATTAAAGAAGGTGAGTATTACCATTTTACGGTTTGGGCGAAAGCAAACAAAGCTGGAACAATTACTGTACAGCTTCAGGATACAAACGGCACAACAATCAGCAACGCTGTAACTGTTGAGGTTAATGCAACAAATAAATGGGAGAAATATGGTGTTCACTCCAATGTACTAACTGGTACTGAAACAGTATTAGGACAGCTTGTGTTATCTTTTAATGGTGAAATTTCCATCGATATGGTCTCCTTGATGCCGCAGGATGTTTGGGGAGCAGGTGAGGAAGTGAGATCTGAGACGGCTCACGCAAACTATAAAGGAAATCCGAACTATCGCTTACGGAAGGACTTGGTGAATGCACTTATCGAGTTGCACCCAACCTTTTTGCGCTTCCCTGGTGGCTGTATTTCAGAGGGCTCTTATATTTGGGACAATGTGTATGAATGGAAGGACTCTGTTGGCGCTGTTGAGCTGCGCAAGGAAAACTTTAATGTTTGGGGCTATATGATGACAATGGGGTTAGGCTATATGGAATATTTCCAGCTGGCAGAGGATTTACACGCCATTCCATTGCCTGTTATGGCGTGTGGAGTGCTTTGTCAGGCCCGATCTGATTATGTCCATCCTGCTGGCGGAGAGCTGAGAGATTATTATGTTAAGAGCTTTACAGATTTAATCGATTTTGCGATAAGCACAGATTTTCAAGAAAACGAATGGGCTGTATTACGCAAGCAAATGGGCCATGAAGCACCATTCGAGCTCCCGTATTTAGGTGTTGGAAATGAAAACTGGGGTACAGAGTTTTTTGCGAACTTTGAATATTTTAAAGCAGCCATCGATCAATATATGAAAACTAATTATCCAAACCATCACTTGCAAATCATTTCAACGGTTGGTGCTCAAGCAGACGATGATGCCTACCAAGAAGGGTGGAAATTCCTTAGCGGCAACCTGACAGAAGAAGCAACAGTGACCTTTACAGACGGCAAGAACGAAACAGAAGAAAATATTACATGGTATGAAAAGCAGCCCCATTACATGGATACCATTGCTGATGAGCATTATTATCGTTCAAATGAGTATTTGTTGAACAATGCAGACAGATATAATTATTACTTCAGAGCATATCAACAAGACGGAAGTATTAACGAAACGGAAATTTCTAAAGTGTTTGTCGGTGAATTTGCTTCAACAGATAAAAATACACTTGCTGGTGCGATTGCAGAAGCTGCTGTTATGACCGGATTTGAAAGGAATTCAGATGTCGTTCGTTTAGTCGCATATGCACCGCTATTCAATAAAGTACTAACAGACGGAACGTACCGCTGGACACCTGATTTGATTTGGTTTGACGATGAAACAGTTTGGTACACACCAAATTACTATGTGCAGAAGCTGTTTGGAAAATATCTTGGCACGAAGCTTTTAGGAACTTCTTTTTCTTCCTATCAAAACGGGACATTGACTGAGCTTGCACCAAAGGGTGGGATTGAAATAGCAGCAGGTAATGCAGAGGTTGAAGTGAAATCAGTGAAGGTTATAAGTAACGTCAATGGTGAGGTATTGTTTGAACAGGACTTCAGCCGAGACTTGCTTCCAGACTGGGAAATCATTCCTGGCTCAGCAGGATACTCACTTGATAAAGACAGAGGTCTAGTATTACAGCCACAAAACGGTGGGCTTAACGGTTTATATATAAATAATCAAGCTTGGACTAACTATAAAGTAGAGGTTGTTGCCGCAAAGGTTTCCGGTAATGACGGTATCTTTGTTGGTGTCGGCTTGACTGATATATCACCAGAAACAAAAGATGTTATCGAATATGCAATCGGCTATGATGGTAATGCAACAGGTGTTAAGGTTCATAAGCAAGGAATAGAAGGCTATATGCTTGGCGACTATTCATCAAGCACTGCTGCAGGCAATTTACGTGCAAGCTGCTACGAAGAGCTAGCTGAAAATACGGCTTACACGATAACAGTCAATTATGGCGGCAGTAAAGGAGATCGTCTCATTTGTTCCTACACAGATGGAAGCTTCACAAGTAAAGTACTTGATTACAAATTAGAAGCCTATAACCGAGACATCTTCCACTCCGTTACAAAAGACGATAATCATGTATACGTGAAGCTAGTAAATGCAGATCCATTTGAAAAAGAAACGAAGCTTGAATTAAAAGACCTTCCAGTAGATACAGACGGCCTAATGATAACAGTTACAGGAGACGATTCCCTTGTGCATACTCCGAATGTTAATAAAAAGAATGCCGAGCAAATTGTTCCAGTAGAAACGAAAATTAACCTAGAGGACAATGGAGCGGTTGTTCCATTAGCTGCTAATTCTGTTAGTGTGCTTGTGTTGATGAGGAAATAACCTGTTAGCATAAGCTACAAATTATATTTATATGAACACCGAATTAGAAAACCAAGACCACTATTTACGGTCTTGGTTTTTTTATAATTTTTTAGCAAATAATGATTTGAAAGCAATTGAAAAGAATGGGATATAATAAGTGATGATTATGTCAGCTTTAGTGTTGGTACAGATTAGGATAAAAATTGGCAGAAATAAATTTTTATATCCAGTATGTATAGCGGTTTCAAACAACTGGACGAAATGATAAGAACTATGCCATGATGATAGGGAAGCAAATCTTTGTGTGGCTAAAGTGAGGAAGCTTTCTGCCTTTATAAGAAGTGACTTTCAAGTGTTGTTTTTGATAGATTTAAAATATAGATGGGAGAATTTTTATGACCACAACAAGAAAGACAATTGAATACACAAAAGTGCCTGAGCCAACTACATCTGTAGCTATGGAGCCGGTCGATTTAAATGATGAAACAATGGACCTACATAAACAGAAAATATTAAAGCGTATGCAGGAAAAACAGCTTGATGTATTAGTCATATATGCAGACCGGGAGCATGGTGTGAATTTTGGCTATTTAACAGGGTTTGAACCAAGATTTGAGGAAGCCGCATTGGTTCTTCATAAAGACGGTAAGGCATATATGATGTTAGGCAATGAATCGTTAAGGATGCAGCAATACAGTCGTATTAAAGTCGAAGCAGTACATACACCGTATTTCTCTTTACCTAATCAGCCAATGGGAAATAGTAAAACATTAGATGGGTTGATGGAGGATGCCGGGATAAAACAAGGAATGAAAGCTGGAATTGCCGGATGGAAGCTGTTCACAAGTGTATTAGAGGATAATGAACAAATCTACGATGTGCCATATTTTATCGTTACTGCCGTTAAAGAAGCAATCGGAGAGCAAGGCTCATTAATAAATGCAACTTCCTTATTCATTCATCCTGGTGAGGGTGCACGGGTTATTATGAATGCGAATGAAATTGCCCATTATGAGTTTGGTGCTTCATTAGCATCAGACCGTATACTGAATTTGCTTAATAAATTGGAACCTGGCATATCGGAAATGGAGCTCGCTGGTGAACTGGCTGCCTGGGGCCAGCAAACAAATGTGCAGACAATTGTTGCTACAGGCGACAGATTTACAAATGCAGTCGTAGCACCAAGAGCGAAAAAGGTCAGTGTTGGTGATAAGTTTTCCGCAACATTAGGGTTCCGAGGCGGTCTTAGCAGCAGATCAGGTTATGCAGTCGCATCACAGGAAGATCTTCCAGTAGAGGTCAAGGACTATTTAGAAGCAGTAGCCAAACCGTATTATGCTGCAAGTGTCGCATGGTATGAAAATATTGCGATTGGCATGAGTGGCAATGACATGTATGAATTAATTGAAGAGGTTATTCCGAAGGCTGAATATGGCTGGAAGCTCAATCCAGGCCACTTAACAGCAGGTGAAGAATGGATGTCATCCCCGATTTACTCAGGCTCTGAGATTCCTGTTGAAAGTGGAATGCTATTTCAAATGGACATCATTCCAAGTATCCCAGGCTATGGTGGCGCTAGTGCAGAGGATGGTGTAGCGATTGCTGACGAAAAATTAAGAGACGAGCTGGCTGCTCACTATCCAGAAGTTTGGGATCGTATTCAAGCAAGACGGCAATATATGATCCAAACATTAGGAATAAATCTCAATCCAGAGGTATTGCCGCTATCTAATATTAATGGCTATATGCGCCCATATCTTTTAAATAAACAGTATGCATTTAAGGTGAAAAGCTAAATCAAGTTATGGATGGCTTCCTAGTTAATAAAAATTTAGAAGGGTAGCTCTTCTATAGACTTTTACATAAATAACAAAAGGGTTGTTCTTCTGATAATAAGGAGAACAACCCTTTTTGCTGATAATAAGGAATTAAATGTTAAAAAATAGAAATCCACTGAAACTTACGCCATATTTTATCGTATAATTATAAATAAAAAGCAGGAAGGGACTGAAAACGTGGATATTGATTTTTTCTGGATAGGTGCAGGGTTGGCAGTGTTTGGTTATTTTATAGGCGATGGCTTAAAAAATTTCAAAAATCCAAAAGGAAGCCCGTCAGGACATCCGACATTAATCAAAGAAAAAGACTTATATATTTATTTAGGCTTGCGACCAGAAGAAGTGAAAGAGCTGTTAGTTAAGTATCCGGAAGCACCTAAGCTAGTCTTAAAAGGAACGACCTATTATCCGTATGAACACTTCACACAATGGCTATCGTCAGAAGATATTTATAAAAACAGATAGCTGAAACTTCCGTTTTGATTGCTAATAGAAAGATAACAAAGGAGGTAAAGAGACTATGAGTAGTTTTTTAGTATTCTTTATTGTTATTTTAGCAGTGGTGGTTGATTTTTTTTGGCTTGATAAAAAACGGAAAAGATGGGGCTGGATGAACAGCTGGAGTAAAAGGGATAAGATTTTGTTTTTTGTTGGTTTTCTGGCGATTTCAGTGTTTGTGTATGTAACGATGGGCGTTACTTATCTATAATGCGAGAAGATTTGTGTTTTTGAAACTGCAAAATAAAAGGGCAGGAGCTTCCTGTCTTTTTTTACTTTAAGGATGTTATTAGGGATCGAAACATTCTTTAAGGTTATAGATTAAAGCGGAGAATTTATTTAAGTGATTATTATGTAACAAGATTTATGGTATTCTAGATATAGAATATTTTGACAGGAGGCAATTTGATGTAGAATCCTACACTCTTATATAAATAAAAATGAATAAGAAGTGAGGGTTATCTATGTCAAAATTTCATATTGATTCTTTTAGGTTTCTTTGGATTGGTCAAGTGCTGGCTAATCTTGGAGATGTTATTTATACTGTCTGTTTAACGACAATTGTATATAAAGCAACTGGTTCTGTTACGTTAATGTCTTTTGTACCTTTTGTAATAACAATAACTGCCTTATTTAGTGGGTTTATTGCACCACTCATCATAGATAAATATAAACTGAAGTGGATTTTGTTTTTTTCGCAAAGTGGCAAAACAGCATTACTGCTTGTACTTTGCTTATTTGTTCCATTTATACATATAAATAATTTGCTTTTTTTGTATTTCCTAATTGCGATAATTTCCTTTTTGGATGGCTTCGCAACACCAGCTAGAAATGCGCTTGTACCTGTTTTAGTGAAGGAAAGTGAACTTGTCAAAGCAAATAGTTTTTTAGCGATTTTAGACCAATTAACTCAGTTAATAGCTTGGCCAATTGGGAGTATATTGTTAGTTGTTTGGGAAGGAAGCTATCTGCTTTGGCTGACTTTCCTGTTATTTGTCCTCTCCTCGATATTCATGTTCCTTATAAAACAAGAAGATGAACCTCCTAAAGAGTCACACGCTTCTGTTTGGGAGTCTATCAGTGAAGGCTGGCTGATTATTGTTAAGTCTAAACAATTAAAATCTGTTACAATAATGAGTCTGCTCGAAACCCTTGCAAATGGGGTGTGGATTGCTGCCATTTTATATGTGTATGTGGAGGATGTTCTTCATAAACAGGAGTTTTGGTGGGGAGTTATCAATGCTTTTTTCTTTGCGGGAATGTTTGTTGGCGGGTTAATTGTATACAGAGTTTCTGGTAAATTGGAATTGCAGCTTGGAAAATATATCATCTGGTCGACATGCTGTTTATCTTTGCTTACATTGTTTTTTGCATTAGTATCAAATGTTTGGTTGGCTCTTGCTATTTCCTTAGTATATGGGTTTCCTCAAATGGTAAGGGATGTCGCAGAGGTGTCAATTGTCCAAAAGAGTGTGAGAAAAGAACAGCTTGCTAAAGTATTTTCAGCACGAGGCACTATAATGTATGCAGCCTTTGGTATTTCCGCTGTAATATTAGGCTGGATAACAGAGGAATATGGTGTGACAACTACATTTCTTATTGCAGCAGGATTTTTCCTGCTTTCGTTCCTAGTTGGTATTTCTAATCGAAAACATCTACATGTTAAACAAAAAAGTTAATATAATCCATCGCTTGAGATAACTGTCTATGGGCAGTTATCTTTATATTTATAATCTTTTACTATAATTTAATGCTAGTCTTGTAACATAAAACCATTAATCGATCGGAGGATGTCTTGATTTTGAAATGGTCATTTTTCAAAAAGAAATCCTATTATCCAGCAGATAACTATTCAAAGGAATATATAGAAGAGGTGCTTAATTATACGCAAGGCAGCTTATTAACAAAAATCCCTGCGATTTTTGAACTATTACTAACAAGCTCAACGGAATTGAAAATGAGAGCAGTGCAAGTATTGTATATGCGTGTATCAAACTTAAATATTTTAGAATTATCGAGGCTTGATTCTTTATTTAGAGAACGTACATCCTTGCATTGGTCCTATGACTGGAAAAAGGAAAACCCGGAAAGTCTGTTTGTGCCCAGTATGTCGGAAGACGAAAAAACAGTTATATTAGGCTTATGCAGTTTTCATCCAAATGGGTATTTTAGAGAAAAGGCACTGCATAAATTAGCACAGCAAAATACAGGAAAAGAATTCCCGTACTTACTATTAAGATGTAATGACTGGGTTAAAGAAATAAAAAAGCCAGCAGCACAATACATAAAGTCACGATTAACTGAACAGCATTTAGAGGAAATTGTTAAGTGTCTTCCGTATATAAACAACAACAGCAACGTCTTTAATAAAGTTGTGCAGCTTCTAACCAAAAAGGAGTCTTTCCCTTACTTGGATAAGGGCACAGTATCAAAAGACAGGTCAACTCGGTTAGCTTGTTATCAAATGACGATGAACTTGAATGTGGTTAGTAAAGAATCCCTTATGAAGTACTATCGCAAAGAAAAAGAGCCGTCATTGAGACTATTCATTTTTAATGAATGGAAGAGGGATATACAGGTTGATGATTTTAAGAACTCTTATCCTCTTTTAAAAAGGGACAATTCTCCGACAATTCGTTTACATGCATTAAAAGAATTTATTGCTTACTTTCCAAGTGAGCGTTCTAAACAGTTAGAAGCGGCATTATTAGATAAAAACAGGGCAATAAGAGATTATGCTAGATATTTAATAAAAAAGTACGATACAACCTACGATTTTGTTCATTTTTACAGTCGGAAGAAAACCGCTCATCTGTCAGTGCATATAGCAATTTTAGGCATAGGTGAAGCGGGCAGAAAGGAGCATGCAGAATTAATTGCTCCATACTTAAAGCATCATAATGTTGCCATCGTGAAGGCAGCGATTCGTGCTGTAGCCATGTTAGACGGTGAAACATATAAAAGTAGCTTTGCTGATCTGCTGAATTGTAAGCATAGAGGTATTTCTAAAGCAGCAACAAAGGCAATAACTACTCTTAATTATGAGGATATGAAAGAGTCTCTTTTTACACTTTATGAAGATACTATATACGACCATACTAAAAACAATACAGCGTTGTTATTAAGCTCACTTCCAAAATGGCAGGCACTTATATATATAATAAAGTTCTATGTAAATACTGAAGACGATGAAATTTCCAATTTAGGCGAAAGACAGCTAGAAGGATGGATTGCCCAGTATAATCGCAGTTTTGTTTTACCAACAAAGCAGCAAATTGAAACTATAAAAGCCTTATTATATAAGCATAGACATGATTTAGAACAACAACAGGTAAGTGCCATTGAATTTTGTTTGAAAGGGATTGAAACAAGAGGATAGAACAGGGGGATTTTTGTGATAGATAACCGAAGCAGTAAAGTTTTTGATCATGACATAGATGAAAATCTCCAGAGTTTGTCAGACACATCTATAGTGTTGAATTTCCAAAAAGCAATTGCTGATTTGTATCCACATTTAATTCCGATTCATGCATTTGGTTATAATGCCTTTGATGATATTGTGATGCCGTTATTTTATGAAATGGTTTATAATACGTTTTCATATAAGCATGGCATCGAAATAAATGGTGGTGAAACCCATATTTATAGGTTCTCATTAAGATGCTATAAAGGTATTAATCATATTGCATGTTTGCCAAAAGAAAAGGAAATAGATGTGCTAATTAATGAAGAGTGGACTAACATGAGTGAACAGGAATGGAAAGACAAGTCACTTGTTTTTAAGGCATTTGGAGACGGGGTATACAATCCTGGTGGAGGACTTGAGGTGGAGGAAGCAAAAAACGTGAATTTTAATCTAGTAGAGGTTGATATAATTTCTAATGCCAATGGCAGGCCGGCTAAATCAGGTGTATTTGTCCATAAAGAAGCTGTTGAATTTGAGTTTGTTGCAGAAACCTATGATGAAAATTTTAAGCATTAACTCTTTTGGGAAAAAGACTGGTAGTAAGTTATATTACCTTGACACCGTACACTTAATACCCTATTATTACTCGGAAAACAACTCTGTCATTTCTCGTACTTCCATATTTTGAAATGGCAGCTCTTTTTATAATTAGAATCACTGTCAGAATTGAAAAAATACAAAGGGGTATCTGGTCATGACAACATTAAATCCAAAGGTCGATGAGTTTATAAATAAAGCCAAGAGCTGGCAGGAGGAATATATTAAGCTAAGAAGCATCATTTGCGACTGCGAGCTTACTGAAGAATTTAAGTGGATGCATCCTTGTTATACGCTAAATAACAAAAACATTGTGTTAATACATGGCTTTAAAGAATATGTTGCATTGCTGTTTCATAAAGGTGCGTTGCTAAAGGATCCAGAGGGTATTTTAGTTCAACAAACAGAAAATGTCCAAGCAGCCCGTCAAATTCGCTTTACTAATTTACAAGAAATAGTCGAAAAGGAAGCAGTTATAAAAGCCTATATTCACGAAGCAATAGCAGTCGAGGAAGCTGGTTTAGAGGTAGAGCTTAAAAAGAATGAGGAATATAGCGTACCAGAAGAGCTTCAGCAAAAATTCGCAGAAAATCCTGCGTTTAAAGAAGCTTTTGAAGCATTAACACCTGGGAGACAAAGAGCCTATCTGTTGCATTTTTCGCAAGCAAAACAGGCGAAAACAAGAGAGGCAAGAATAGAAAAGTATTTACCGCATATTCTTGAGGGAAAAGGCTTAAATGATAAGTAAATAAAATGGCGATCAAACCTTCCGTTATATTTGGAAGGTTTTTTGTTACCCCAAAAAATTAGAAAAGAACGATCATGCCACTGCATAATCGTTCTCCTAATATTATATGTTCGGATTTTCTTCCGGTTTCCAATTAAGGATGCCGTCATCTTTAACGAACTCGATAATAACATCTGTAATGCCTTCTACTTGTCCAATTTTAGCCTCTATCCTAAGTCTGACATTATCTGCTTCAGCGATAGTAAGAGTTGGAGCTAGCTCCACTTTTACTTCCACATGGAAGTGTTCGCCCTCTTTAATAACGACTAATTCTTGGATATCTTTCACTAAAGGATCCTGCATGACAAGCTGACCAATTTGGATTTCCATTTCATCATCTGATTCGCCAATTACACCTGCAGCATTGTCAAGAAATACCTTTCCAACAACAAAAAACATCATAATTCCGATAATAACGGAAGCAATTCCCTCTAATGCATGGAAACCAGTATATTTAGAAATGATAACAGCAGCTAAAGCGAGTAGACCGCCACCAGCAGCAACTAAATCCTCCATGAATACCAATTTTGTGGCTGGTTTTGCTTTCCCAACTAACTGAAAGCTTTTGAAAATGATCTGCATTCCTTTTGCAGAAGAATTTGTTTCATGCATGATTTCCTTCATTGCTTTGTATAGCACAGAGGACTCTAAAACGACTCCGATAGCTAATACAGTTACAACAATCGCAAATCCAGCAGATTCTGTTGGATGAATGATATGATGAACGCCCTCTTTAATCGTTTCATAACTCATAATACCAACAATTAATACTGCACCTAGTAGCACTAAGTTGACTAATCTTCCAAAACCACTAGGAAATCGTTCTGTTGGAGCCTTTTTAGAAAGTGCCGAACCAATATAAACAAAGAATTGATTGGCTGCATCCCCGATTCCATGCATGGTTTCTGCAAACATTGCAACGTTTCCTGTAAAGGCAAAGGCAATTCCTCTAATTGTGGCAATTATTGCATTGACAATCCCTGCCGTTAATGCCGCTTTGTTTCCCTGTTTCAATAGAATAAATAACTCTTTCATTTCTCGTTGTTCCTTCTTTCCTTTGGTTGATATATAACATTATACATATTTCCAAGAGGAATTATATCCCATGTGCTGTTTTTTATGAGTAAATCTACCATTTAAAGCGGAATTTTAATGAAAAATAGATATATACAAAGCTGTTTCTGAAAATGCTCCTTCTTTAGTTTTACTTCGTATTTATTTCACAAATTGTGTCGGTATACTTCCTTGTATTAATGGTAAAATGGACAAGTATGGGATACTTTTAAAATGAAATTACATATGGAAAGGAAGTATGAGCATTGGAATTCAAAACGGTTATGGAAGAGCTAGAAGCACTTGGTAAGGAAAGAATGAAAAAAATGTACATGACAAATGGTGCACAGGAACCATTGTTTGGGGCAGCAACAGGTGCGATGAAACCAATTAAAAGGAAAATAAAAATAAATCAGCCATTGGCAGAAGAGCTATACGCAACAGGAAACTATGATGCTATGTATTTTGCAGGTGTTATTGCCGATCCAAAAGCGATGACGGAAGCGGATTTTGATCGTTGGATTGATAAAGCATACTTTTATATGCTGTCCGATTATGTGGTAGCGGTAACATTGTCGGAGTCAGATATTGCCCAAGAGGTTTCAGATAAATGGATTGAAAGCGGAGATGAGCTGAAAATGTCGGCAGGCTGGAGCTGCTATTGCTGGCTGTTAGGCAATCGCAAGGACAGTGAATTCTCTGAAGAGAAGATTGCCAATATGCTTGATAAGGTGAAAGACTCTATTCATGAGGCACCAGAACGAACAAAGTCTGCGATGAATAACTTCGTATACACGGTTGGTATTTCTTATAAACCGCTTCATGAGAAAGCAGTTGAAACTGCCAAGCAAATAGGCGTAGTCGAAATGAAACGCGATAATAAAAAAAGCAGTTTTCTTAATGCAGCTGAAAATATTCAAAAACAAGTCGATTTAGGAAAGCTTGGCTTCAAACGTAAATATGTAAGATGTTAACCTCATTTTGAATGGGAGAGTATTAAGGAATTCGATACATGTATGGAGAAAATGGAGAGGATAGGAAGCCGATGAAAATAAATCAATTGATTGCCAATAATATTAATCGCTTAAATACCGTTTTGCCTGAGGATTTATCGTTAGGAATTGCCGGGTTATCCGGCTCTGGAAAAACAACATTTTGCCAAACGATTGGGGAAGAATCAAAAAAACGGCTTGTTTCTTTATTGCCAAAGGCTGAATATCAGTATTTGTTTTCTAATATAATGGAAACGAATTTTAGCGCCATCAAAATGGAGGATATGCCTTTAGTCCTTTTTCTTGGAAAATCATCGATTTCGTCAAATCCACGCTCAACGATCGGCACACATACTGGTGTTTTTAAAGAGATTCGTGAAAGACTTGGTGAAACCTTTCATGTTTCTCCAGAAGTATTCTCCTTTAATAATGCCCTTGGCTGGTGTCCTGCCTGTAAAGGACGCGGTACTACGAAAAACGTTGCTTGTAAGAAATGCGAAGGCAAACGGTACAATCCTGAGGTAGAGCAATATACACTGTCATTATTTAATAAACCACATAGCATCTCTGAGATTAATAATTTGAGTATGGAAACAATTCTATCATTATCAGAGGAATTACATATAAGCGACGAAAAACAAAAAATCCTCCAAAATATTATCAATATGAATATTGGCTATTTGACGTTAAACCGCATAATGGGGACATTATCAGGCGGAGAATTAACGCGAATGTACTTAGCAGAGTTTATGGCAGCCAGCAGTAACAGCGTCATTATAATTGACGAAATTTCCGTTGGGCTTGATCACAACACATTGCTGCAAATTTTGGAGCAAATTAAACAACTAGGTTATAAAAATCAAATTTGGCTTATTGACCACTCTGATACAGTATTAAATACGACAGACGAACAATTGTTTTTTGGTCCAGGCAGTGGAAAATACGGCGGGAAAATTGTCAACGAATCACCGCGGCCAGAACCAGTTAATTGGAGTCGTAAACATGAAGAACCAACTGAGTACTATCACTTTCACGACCTTTACTGTCGCAACATTCAAATGGATGAAATCCAAATTCCCAAAAACAGACTTGTGAGCTTTACAGGCGAATCAGGCTGTGGCAAATCGACACTTGTAAATGAATGTATCTCCAAGGATTTTGTGAGGCGATATCCAAAAGATAAGCTAGTCATGGTTGGACAAGATCGAAACCAGTCGATAACAAGCAGGTCCACAATTGCGACATTTCTTGATATAAAGAAGAAGCTGACAAAATACAGTGAAGACATTGATGATATCTTCCAGCGGTCCATTGAGGATATTATTGCAGAGCTTCCTAATGAGGATATTGCTCATAAACGGTTGAGCTTGCTTATTAAGCTAGGACTTGGTTACTTGACGCTTGAAAGAAAAACACAGACATTATCAACTGGAGAGTTTCAATGTGTTCATTTAGTTTCAGAGCTGTTTGCGAACACAAGAAATCCTCATACCCTTTTTATTTTCGATGAACCATCAAAAGGTTTATCTCAAAATATACTAAACCAGTTTATCGATAGTGTTAGGGTTATTTTAAAAGATGAATCTGTTTCAATCATCATGATTGAACATAATGCCTACATGCTTGAAAGCTCTGATTTTATCATTGATTTTGGCAAAAGGCAGGAGGAGCCTGTGAGACATCTTGATGTTGTCAGTTTTGATCATTATTTTACAAAGGATAATGGTGAACATAATCATGAACCAGTACATATCTCTTCCACTTTAGATAATAAATACGGGATTAATTACTTAAAGGAAAATCATATAGATTACTTTAAAAAAGCGGAAAACACATATAAAGGCGGTATTTTAAAAAGCTTGTCTTCAATGGCTCGGTTGATTTACGGTGAATATGAATCAGATAAAATCGCACCAGTTATTGCCATTGATTTAGAAAGACATCTGTACAGTCAATACAGTTTTCTTTATGAGATGGGTGGTCTGATTAATCATCTAGTTGCTGCACATCCAACAAATAAAGATACTAGAAGCTTTGATTTTTTCAGCCAGGATAATCATTGTCCAAGCTGTTCAGGCCGTATGGAAATGGATAGTTTTGATTTTGAATTAGTGATTCAAGACAAAACAGTTCCGTTTTGGGACGGGCTTTTACATCCGGATGTGATGGAAGTGTTGAAGTTCTATCAGCATGCCAAAATAGAGTTTCTGTTTGCAGAAATAAAAAATGAACTAGGCCAAGATTTAAGTAAAAGCTACAATGATCTGACAGAAGCAGAAAAACATACGTTTTTATATGGATATTGGGAAAAGTCATTTTATGATAAAGCCACAAAATCGTCGAAAAAGTGGGAAGGCTTTAACTTTATCCTTGGGCGCTACATGGTTATTTCTAAATCAATAATAAAAGAGCAAATGAAGCAATCAAAAGAAATGATTCCTTGCCCAATTTGTAAAGGAACTATTTTAAACCATAAGAAAAAATTAAGCTTTGGAAACAACGATATTCGCGAGATAATCCAACTGCCGATTAATCAAGTGATTGAAATAATAGGACAAGTACCTGAGCTTGAGAAACTTCAATCAATCGTTGGCGGCGAAATGGTTCTTACAGAAGATGTTTCCTTACTTCCGAGAGAAACACAGGTAGCGTTGAAAATGTTTGAGTTAGAACAAGCAAGCTTTGCTGGCTACGAGGTAGTATTACAAAATGCCTTGCCATTCTGGGGCAAAATTAACAGGAATATAGAAGCGATCAGCAGTAAAAATCAGCTAACCATCTGTGATTTTGCCAATATTGATGAAACAAGAGAAGCGATTATTGATAAATATTTCACCAATGGTAAGTTCAAAAAACTAACATACGTATATGAAGCGTTTGGTTACAAAAAGCTTGTAACGCAAATTAATAAAATAAAGACAAGTCATCAATGTCCATTCTGCAAAGGAAAAAAAGTCATTTCAGAGGACAATTTGCATGATGGTGTTTATAAATTATCCGTCCCATGCGTCAGTTGCCTTGCGAGCGGCGTTAATGACGAAGGCCGCAAAGAGCTTGTCGAAGGAATACAAGTACAAACATGGCTGACAGGTAAAGTTAGCGATGTAATCGAAGCGGCAAATATAGATGAAGTTGCTGATATTCCTATCTTTAACCGAATTAGAGAGTTGAATAAACGAGACTTAATGGCGGTCTATCATTATCTTGAGCAAAATAATTAAAATGAAGAGGCAATAGATGGCAAATCCGTCTATTGCCTTTCTAATTTTTCTCATAAAGTTCAGATACTTCTGCTTGTGTCCTATGCTACTGTTAAAAAGAGGCAATATTTTTATTTTAAGAGAAGGGAGAAACAAATTGAATCAAAGAATCGAAAAAATATTAAGTGGCTTTTGCGGAACATGGGATTTGATAAATGAAGACTGTTCTTATGCTTTTGGTGAGCCTCCGAAGGCAGGAACCTATCAGATAAAAGTGGATAAGGGCAAGGTCCAGTTTCATGTTAGCTGGGTAGATAAAGACTGTAAAAAGCTCCAAGTGGAATTTTCAGGAATACCAGATGGCATAAAGTATCCATACGAGGAAAACCCTCATGTTGATTATGTGAAATATGGTATAACACCCGTTGGCGACTTTATGTCAATTGCTTATAAAGGTAATCTGATAATAAATGAAGCTAGCAGAGTGTTATCGGAAGACGGCAAGTTATTGTATGTTACACAAAAGGTACTTGGATCAGATGGGGAGCTGCTTGCTAATTCTTCTGTATATAAAAGGCGAATGAGGGATTAAGATAAGGTGAAGGGGCAATAAAAAAAGAAGTACGTTAAAACGTACTTCTTTTTTCTTTTTAAAAAATCGCAGCAAAAAAAGATTAACCCATTGTAATTGGTCTAATCCTGTGATAATCTTATAAAGATTCACATTTAATATATATTTTTATGTATAATTATCCTATTTTCTACTTTAATTATACGATGGGAACGAGCCATAAGTCAACCTTTTTTCAAAAAGAAAATTCTGAGGAGTGTTGCTATGAATTCAGAACTTCAGCAGGAGCAAAAACGGGTCGCAAGTGTGACACAGGTAATTACGGAAGAAATGAAAAAAATGGAGGATGAAACTGTTCGAAGTAAAAATGAAGTCGTTCATATCCGCAGGCATTTTTGGGATGAAGTGAAGGTGAATACAGAAACATTTGATGACTATCTTGAGACGATTATTAACCTGCGGCAAGAAGCTCAAGTTTTGTCTGTGAGTCAAAGCATGCATAATCATGCTGCCAAGCGTTTAGCCACATTGCGAAGAATGCAGGAGGTTCCTTATTTTGGCCGGATTGATTATAAGGAGAAAGGGGAGGCGGCTTGTGAACATATTTATATTGGTATCGCCTCACTAAGTGATGCTAGTGGCGAAGATTTCCTGATCTATGATTGGAGAGCTCCTGTGTCAAGCGTCTACTACGATTATCAGCCTGGACCTGCTAAATACGAAACACCTGGAGGAACAGTTAACGGCTTGTTAGAAAAAAAGTGGCAATATCTTTGCCGTGGTGGCGAACTTCAATCTATGTTCGATACGAGCATCACTATTGGGGACGAAATATTACAGCAAGTGCTTGGTGAAGGTACAGACAAACAGATGCACAATATTGTTGCGACGATCCAACAGGAGCAAAACCAGATTATTCGTTTCGATCATAAAAGATTGCTCATCGTCCACGGTGCAGCGGGAAGTGGTAAGACTTCTGCAGCACTGCAGCGAATTGCTTATCTGCTTTACAAGTATAGAGATAGCCTTAGTGCTGATCAAATCATTCTTTTTTCACCTAATACGATGTTCAGCAGTTATGTTTCCAATGTGCTTCCTGAGCTTGGTGAGGAGAATATGCAGCAGGTTACGTTTCAGGAATATTTACATCATCATCTGAGTAGGAATTTCCTTATTGAAACCCCGTATGAGCAACTGGAATATATACTAACTCATGCTAAGAATTCATCATACAACGCAAGGCTCGCAAGTATCCGTTTTAAAGCATCTACCGCTTTTTTTGCAGCGATTCAAGCATATAGACAGTCGCTGGAATTAGCGGGAATGCTATTTAAGGACATTATCTTTAGAGGCAAACCAATTGTAACTGCACAACAAATTGCAGAAAGATTTTACGAACACGATACAGCACTTCGCTTTCATAATAGACTGGAAAAACTGCAAGACTGGCTGTTAAAAAGATTAATCGATACACAAAAGGCAGAACGGAAACAGCCATGGGTGCAGGAGGAAATAGAATTGCTTAGTGATGATGAGTATCATAAGGCACGTATTTACTTAGCGAAAAAGCGCGGCTATAAAAGAGAAGAAATCGCCGACTACGAAGTGGAGCCAGCAGCACTTGCCCGACTGATTGTACTTAAAAAGTTCAAGCCACTCCGCAAACAAATACGAGACGTTCATTTCATTAATTTTACCGGTATTTATAAACAGCTTTTTGCAGATTCCGAAGCTTTCAACCAATTGATGAAAAGCGAAATACCAGTGGAAATGGCGGCCATTTGTGAAACAACGCTGAAAATGCTTGACGATGATAAGCTGTATTACGAGGACGCTACTCCATTTTTGCTTTTACAGGAATTAATACAAGGCTTTCAGTCAAACAGCGCTATTAAACATATTGTTGTTGATGAGGCACAGGATTATTCACCATTTCAGTTTGAGTTTATGCGAAGATTGTTTCCGGCGGCAAAAATGACAGTGCTTGGAGACTTTAATCAGGCAATATTCGCACATGCAAATGATAAGGTGGACTTCAGGACACTTTCAAGCCTTTATGGACCAGATGAAACAGAGCTGATAAATTTAGCGAAAAGCTATCGCTCTACTAAACCAATCATTGAATTTACTCGCCGACTTATTCCAAATGGAGCTACTATTATTCCGTTTGAACGGAACGGTGAGCGTCCAGAGCTGGAGCAAGTAACAGATGCGCACGAGCTCCACAGCTCTATAAAAGCAAAAGTTGCGGAGCTGCAGGCACGTGGCTTTCAAAGTATTGCGATAATCTGCAAATCTGCAGAAGAAAGTATAAGAGCATATGAATCTCTTGCAAGCATTGAAGAAATAATACTTGTAAAGAGCAACGCGATCGAATATGAACAAGGTGTAGTTGTTATACCAGCATATATGTCAAAAGGCATAGAATTTGACGCAGTCCTCCTTTATAATGCATCAGGGCAAGTTTACGATGATGAAAGTTTACGTAAGCTCTTTTATACTGCCTGCACAAGAGCTATGCATCATTTAACGCTATATAGCGTAGGAGAGCCAAGCATGTTTTTACGAAATGTACTAGCGGAAGGGGTAATTAAAGCTTAAATTTACTAAAAACGATAACCTTTTTTATAAAAACAGTTTGCACTTCATTTTCATTTATTCTATATAACACGGAAAGTAGGAATGATCTAATGTCGACAGAAACTAATTCTGTTCAGAAAAAACCGCCTTATGGCATGATAGCAATTCTATTTATTGGAGCCTTTGTCGCAATATTGAACGAAACCTTGTTGAATGTTGCACTCCCAGCAATCATGGAGGAATTTGATGTAAATGCAACTGCTGTTCAATGGCTTTCAACAGGCTATATGCTTATTAACGGGATATTAATTCCGGCGAGCGCGTACTTTATTCAGCGTTTTTCTGATAAAAAGCTATTTATTACAGCGATGCTATTATTTACTCTTGGAACACTTTTAGCTAGTTTAGCACCTGCATTCAGTGTGTTATTAGGAGCACGTATGGTTCAGGCTGCAGGCTCTGCTATCATGATGCCGCTATTAATGAATGTTATGCTAACAGCATTCCCAGTGGAAAAAAGAGGAGCGGCAATGGGGATGTTTGGTCTTGTTATGATAACAGCACCAGCAATTGGACCAACACTCTCAGGTTGGCTGATCGAACATTACAGCTGGAGAATGTTATTTGATATTGTGCTGCCAATTGCAGTTATCACGTTGATATTTGCTTTCATAAAATTAAAAGATGTCACAGCACAGCGTAAAATTAAGCTTGATTTCATTTCATTAGTTTTATCAAGCATCGGCTTTGGAGGCTTGCTTTACGGATTTAGCTCTGCCGGTGAAAAAGGCTGGGACAGTCCGTATGTATACGGCACGATAATCATTGGTGCCATTGCCTTAATTACCTTTGTTCTTCGTCAATTCCGAACAGATGAGCCAATGCTTGAGTTTCGTGTTTACAAATATCCAATGTTTGCACTGTCATCCATTATCTCAATCGTTATTTCGGTAGCAATGTTCTCATCGATGATCCTTCTGCCGATTTATGTGCAAACGATTCGCGGGATCACCCCATTAGACTCTGGTCTGTTAATGCTGCCAGGAGCTATTGTCATGGGAATTATGTCTCCGATTACAGGAAAGCTGTTTGATAAATATGGTGCAAGAGTTTTGGCCGTAATCGGCTTAAGTATAACTGTTGTGACATCCTATTTCTTTAGCAAGATTGGTTTGGATACAGCATATTCTACACTTGTCCTATTGTATACTTTCCGTATGTTTGGGATGTCAATGGTTATGATGCCAGTTATGACAAACGGTTTAAATCAGCTGCCAGCAATAAATAACCCGCACGGAACAGCAATAAACAACACACTACAGCAGGTATCAGGTGCGATTGGTTCTGCCTTGTTAATTACCGTTATGCAAAACCGCACAAAAGCAGAAGCTGAGGATTTAGCTGCTAAAGCAATGACAAACATGGATGCAAGTACTGCCCAAAATACAGCAGAACTCAAGCTGCAGATAATGAACACCGCAATGCTGCATGGCATTAACTTTACCTTTATCGTGTCCACATGGATTGCAGTTCTAGCCTTAATACTTGCTTTCTTCATCAAACGAGTGAAACCGAGCTATCAAAATCAGCCCGGAGAAGAAGCAGTTAGTAAGGAATTTGAAGCTGTTAAAGAGTAAGTAAATATACTGAAAAACCGGGATGCCTACTATGAGCGTCCCGGTTTTTTATTATAGTGTACAAAGGAGTTCTCTGTAGTTTCAAAGTATTTAGGGATAAATGTTATTTCTGTAACTATTTGGAATTTTTTTCGTCTATTACCGAAAAGGGGATAGGAGAGATTACCGTGAGATTATCAGCATTTTTTCGTACAAGAAAGAGAAAGTTAGCAAGCACAATTTGTATTACTATTTTTATTATTTCGGTTTATTACTTTTTCTTCAACTATCAAGAGTCAGAAATGTTTGCAGGTTTTCCAGTTCCGTTAGCAGCAAACCCTATTAAAGCAGATCAAGAAAATAAATATGAAGAATATAAGTGGTGGGCTGCTTCTGAAACTGATAGTATTCCTCTCCCTATTATTGGCTAGTAATTCGTATATGGGGTTAGCAGGAAAAGGAAAGAGCAGGGGCAATAACAACTTACGAAAAAGATGGCACAGAAGTATTTCTTTCATCATTTGATAATTTTATCTATCTCCAGTAATGAATAGCTTCCTGAATTTGTACATTACTAGAATGATATCCTAATATATGGTATTGTACTATTGTACGTAAAAATACAAAATATAGTACAGCGGGGAGATTCTTACTTATGAAGAAATGGAGTTATTCACTACTTTTAGCAATGGCTATGTTTGCTCTTGCTGCGTGTGGTGCCGACAAAGAAGCAAGCAAGGCTTCAAATGACGAAAAGGAAACAGCGGAGTCTGAGGAGTTGGCAGTGGATAAAGGCTTGCTGAATGTGGAAATTACGATGCCAGCATCCTTTGTTGAAGGGCAGGATATTGAGAGTACCATTAAAGAAGCGGAAGCAGAAGGTATTAAGGTAACAAAAAATGAAGATGGATCTTTAACGTATAAAATGTCTAAATCAGAGCATAAACAAATGATGAAGGGCTTAAAAAAGAACGCGGAAGATTCGTTGGAAGAAATAAAAACAGATGGGACCTTCCCATCAGTTAAGGATATTGAACATAATAAATCCTTTTCTAAGTTTACGATGACAGTAGACAAAGCTGCCTATGAAAACAGCATGGATGCTTGGTCTGTTATCGGCATTGGCATAACTGGAATGATGTATAATCTTTTTAACGGTGAAGATATGGACAAAATGAAGATAAATATTGATATTAAAGACGAAGCGACAGGTGAAGTGTTTGATACAACTGTTTATCCAGATGCACTAGAAGAAGCAGACAAATCGTTAACTACAGAAGAATAAATAACGGACAGCCCAATTCTATAATGATTTGGGCTTTTATTATGCCGTTATTCGAGATATATCATGGAGGAGCGACAAGCCGAGAAATATTTTCCGTTTTTATGTTGTATTTCCTGAGAAATCGCAGGAAATGACAATGTTTGCGGTTATTCTACATCATGTTTACTAAGAAAAAATGGAGGAATTATGGCAATTTCCAATGGATGCTTGTGTAACAGAATTCCCTAAAAAAAAAACGGAGCGGATAGAAGTCAAAGCACTGTTAACCGCTTTTTTGCTTTGAAAAATAAGAAAAACAACAATCACATGAAACAGACTATTATCTTTTGTACTATAATATAAGTAATTGGTTTTTAGGAGGATCTTAAAATGAAGCCTAAAATAGAAGATGTGGCGAAGCTGGCCGGTGTATCGCCAACAACGGTTTCAAGGGTTTTAAACAACCGTGGATACATAAGTGATAAAACAAGGGATAAGGTTCAACAAGCAATGAATGAGCTAAACTATTTCCCTAATGATGTCGCAAGGACGTTATTTAATAAGCGTTCCAATTTGATTGGCTTAATATTGCCGACAACTGCTAACCCTTTTTTCGGGGAGTTGACCTTTCATATTGAGAATATTTGTGCATCGCTCGGCTATAAAGTACTGCTTTGTAACAGTTTAAATCAAGTAGACAAGGAAGAAAAATATTTAGAAATGCTGTTAAGAAATCAAGTGGACGGTATTATTGTCGGCACACATAATCGTGGAATCCTTGACTATCATAAACAAGGCTTGGCAGTTGTGGCAATTGATCGCTATTTATCAGAAACCATTCCAGTTGTCAGTTCTGATAACTACGAGGGCGGAAAAATAGCAACAGAATTATTAATACAAAATCAGTGCCACTGTATTGTCTTAATTGATGGCATCGGTGAATTAGAAACACCAGCAAGACTGCGCAGAAAGGCTTATATTGACTTAATGCAACAACACGGAAAAAACCCAATTATTTATGAAATTGCGGAGGTTTTTGAGCAAAATAGCTATATACATATAATAAATAATCTATTTGCAGAGCATCCAGAGGTAGATGGGGTGTTTGCAACAAATGATTTATTTGCGGCAGCATTTTTGAATGAAGCGAAAAAGCGAGACAAACCTTTGAAAGTAGTCGGTTATGACGGAACAGAAACGCTTCGTACGTTACTGCCTGAACTAACAACCATCAAGCAGCCGATTAAGAGCTTAGCGGAAACAGCAATCAATATATTAATAAAGGAAATTGAAGAAGAATCTCCAGATTTACCTTTAGAAACAAGACTTCCTATCCAATTATTAAAGGGAACGACAGCTTAAACATTGCCATCACGCAATGTTTTTTTTAATTTTTATGTCAACCCGTTGACATATGAAACCGGTTGACATAAAATGATGTTGAAAGTGCTTTCAGTTTTAAATTTGTTCTCTATTACATTAAAAAGGGGAAATAGAAATGAAGGGTTCAAAACGACTGTATTGGCAATTAAGTGCTTATTTTTTCTTTTTCTTTTTCACATGGTCTTCTAGTTATTCTTTGTTTTCGATTTGGTTAGGGCAAGAAATTAACTTGAATGGAGCAGAGACAGGTATTATCTTTTCTGTAAACGCTATCTTCGCACTATGCATGCAGCCGATATATGGGTATATTTCCGATAAAATCGGTCTGAAGAAAAACATTCTGTTTTTCATCAGCTTGCTGCTTGTGCTAGTAGGACCATTCTATATTTTCGTGTATGGACCACTATTACAATTTAATGTATTACTCGGGGCAATAGTCGGAGGCTTATATTTGGGTACTGCCTTTCTTGCTGGTATTGGGGCAATCGAATCGTATATCGAAAAAATTGGCCGTAAATATCAATTTGAGTATGGAAAATCAAGAATGTGGGGCTCTCTCGGCTGGGCAGCAGCAACATTTTTTGCCGGACAGCTTTTCAATATTAACCCAAACATCAACTTCTGGGTTGCTTCTGTCTCTGCCGTCATACTAGTTACGATTATAATCTCTGTTAAGGTAGAAATGACACATCATGAAATGGAACGAGCCGATTCCGTTACATTCAAGGATGTTGGGCAGTTATTTCTGTTAAGAGATTTCTGGTTCTTTATGCTATATGTAGTTGGTGTTACTTGTGTTTATAGCGTTTATGACCAGCAGTTTCCGATTTATTACTCATCTCTCTTTGCCACGGAGGCATTGGGAAATCAAGTGTTTGGCTATTTGAACTCATTTCAGGTGTTTTTAGAAGCGGGCATGATGTTCTTAGCACCGTTCATTGTTAATAAGCTTGGCGCAAAGAAAAGCTTGCTGTTAGCAGGGTTCTTAATGGCATTTCGAATAATCGGCTCAGGTATCGTTATAGGCCCAATCGGAATTTCTTCGATGAAGTTAATTCATGCTGTTGAGCTGCCAATTATGTTAATTGCCATCTTTAAATATTTAGCAGCGAATTTTGATACAAGACTATCGTCCATTTTATATTTAGTCGGCTTTCAGTTTGCCTCACAGGTTGGTGCATCGATCCTATCGCCGTTAGCAGGCAAATTATATGACAGCATTGGCTTCAGACAGTCGTATATATTTATGGGCATATTAGTTCTAGTCTTTTCCGTTATTTCCATTTTCACACTATTAAATAATAAAAAATCACCGGTTGATAAACCGAAAAAACTACAAGTGATCAATTAGGGGGACGTATTTATGATATCAACAAATAAACTTCAGCAAGCAGAACAAGCAATCCAAAATGCAAAGAAGCAAATAAATAATCGCTACAGACTTGGCTTTCATATTATGGCACCAGCTAACTGGATTAATGACCCGAATGGCTTAGTTCAATATAAAGGCGAATATCATGCATTCTATCAGCACCATCCATATGATGAAAATTGGGGACCAATGCATTGGGGGCATGTCAAAAGTAAGGATTTAGTGCATTGGGAGCACCTGCCGATAGCACTTGCTCCAACAGAATTGTATGAACAGGATGGCTGTTTCTCAGGAAGTGCTGTTGATGATAATGGCATTCTTACCTTGATATACACAGGCAATATATTTATAGACAAAGAGCAGGATATTCTTGACCAGTCCCAGTGTATTGCGACAAGCACAGATGGCATCCACTTTACAAAAGAAACTGTTAATCCGGTAATCTCCAAGCATCCAGCAGAAGGATCCGGCCACTTCCGTGATCCTAAAGTTTGGAAGCACGAGGATCTCTGGTACATGATTATCGGTACAAGACAGGAAGATACAGGAAAGGTGGTTCTGTATAAATCACAGGATTTACGTACATGGCAATATGTCGGAGTATTAGCTGAAAGTGACGGAACACTTGGCTATATGTGGGAATGCCCAGACTTCTTTGAGCTTGGAGGCAAACATATATTGCTGTTCTCTCCGCAAGGCATCGAAGCAGAAGGCGACTTATACAATAATCTCTTCCAAACAGGCTATTTAGTCGGAGATTACGATTATACAACAAATACATTCAAGTCAGGCAGCTTCACCGAATTAGATAATGGCCATGATTTTTATGCAGTCCAAACCCTTTTAGACGACAAGGGCCGCCGCATTGCAATCGGCTGGATGGATATGTGGGAATCCAGCATGCCAACAAAAGAAGATGGCTGGTGTGGTGCGTTAACATTGCCAAGAGAATTAACACTTGGTGAAAATAACAAAATTCTAATGAATCCTGTCGACGAATTGTCATTATTGCGTACAAAGCAGCAAAAAGTATGTACAGATAAAAGCCTATCTGGAAGCTATCTCGTTCAGGCAACACAGGATTTAATCGAACTAAAACTAGATTTTAATTTAACGAAAACATCCGCACAAGCAATCGGAGTGAAAATTCGCGGCACCAATCAAGATGAAACAAAACTTTTCTATGATGTAGAACAACAAAAGTTAGTGCTAGATTGCTCTAAGTCTGGAAAAGGCGAGGATGGAGTGAGACGAACAGCACTGAAAGCAGAGCAACAGCTTTCGTTAAGAATATTTATCGACAGATCCTCAATAGAAGTATTCGCAAATGATGGAGAAGTTACAATGACAAGCCGCATTTATCCAACAGAAGAAAGATTAGGATTTGAATTGTTTAGCGAAAACGGGGAAACGGAAGTAATGGATTTTACTTATTGGGAATTGAAGGATATTTGGGAATAACAATGGAGGGAACAAGTGAATACCACTTGTTCCTTTTTTTATTAAAACGGCAGATTTCTAAATTTTTTCGGAGTTAACTCTGTATGCTCTTTAAAAATTTTAATAAAATGTGGTACACTGTTAAACCCACATTCAAAGGTGATCTCCTGAATAGATAAGTCAGTGTTATGCAAGAGCTCCTTGGCATGATTTATACGAAAATTAATTAAATATTGATATGGAGAACAGTTCAGATGTTTTTTAAACACTCGTGAAAAATGATACGGGCTTAAGCCTGCACAATTTGCAATATCCTCAAGCTTAATCTGGGTATGAAAAGAGCTTTCTATGTAATTAATTGCCTCTAAGATAGACTTGAATTGCAAGGAATCGACTTCACTTGATTTCTTTTTTAATTCATATAAAATCTTATGAATATAGATTGATACAGCATCCTCTTCAACATGATTTTCTTTGGCAGCATGAAGAATACTAGTCATATAATCTTGAATTACATAATTGTTTGCTATCGAAAAAACACAGCCGTTTGCCTCATAAAGGAGATTATAATAAGCTTCACTCGCATTGCCAGAAAAATGAATCCAATCAAATACAGTTTCTTCCTCGGCTTGGTATTTATGCGGTTTATAGCAGTTTAGAAAAACAAAGGAGTTTTCTGAAGCGATATATTCCTTTTCCTCATAAAAGATTCGCATTTTTCCTTTCTTTACAATCATAAATAGATAGCTGTTCCAATTGTTCCGCTCCACGATGTATTCGTTACTACAGCAGAATGTACCAGAGTAAGATAAATAGAAAAGTGCATCTTTCGCAAAATCACTAGGGGTATGAAAATACATTTTCGATTGTGATAAAACACCTTTTTCCACCATGTAAAACCGTCCTCCTGTTTAACTTTTAAGACAGCAAGAATATTACATTATTTAGCAATATCCTATAATGACATTGTAAATAGAGTTTATTAATATGTACATAAGAAAAGCAAAAATAAACAATAAAGGAGATAAACGACATGGAAATTAGAATTGGATTAATTGGAGCAGGTTGGATGGGGAGAGCTCATACGAATTCGTTTGTAAACGCTTTATTGAACTTTGGTCCTGAATATGGCAAGCCAGTTTTTGAGGTAGTATCAGATGTTAGTGCAGAAGCAGCCAAAAAAGCCAGTGAGACATTAGGTTATGCAAAATGGACAACTGACTGGAAGGAAGTGGTCACTGACAAAAGTATTGACATTGTCGATATTGCAACACCAAATGCATTTCACTATGAAATTGCAAAGGTGGCACTAGAGAACGGCAAGCATGTTTACTGTGAAAAACCTTTAACTTTATCAAGTGAGCAATCATTAGAGCTTGCTGAAATCGCGAAGGCAAATGGTGTTGTTAACTATGTTGGCTACAATAATGTAATGAATCCAGCAAGCTGCTATATTAAAGAATTAGTAGACGCAGGGAAGCTAGGGGACATCGTCGGGTTCTTCGGGACTTATGCGCAAGATAGCCTGCTCGATCCAGACTTGCCTATTACTTGGAGACATATTAATAAATATTCCGGATCAGGTGCACTTGGCGATTTAGGCTCTCACTTATTAAGTGTTTCCCAGTTTATTTTGGGAAATATTGAAAGCGTTAACGCAACATCAAAAACAATATTTAAGCAAAGACCAGCAGCTCCCGGTTCGTTATCATTAGCAGAAGTAGAAAATGAAGATATCATTGCCATCCTCACAAACTATGAAAACGGAGCGCTCGGCACAATTTCTTCCAGTAGAATTGCAGCGGGACGAAAAAATTACTTATCGTATGAAATCCAAGGTACAAAAGGAACTGTTCAATATTCTTTAGAGCGTATGAATGAAGTAAATGTGTATTTTACTTCAGATAATAGTGCTGACAGAGGCTTCCGAACAGTATTTTTAGGTCCTGATCATAAAGGGTATAGTGCGTTTTATCCAGCGGCTGGCATTGCGATTGGCTATAACGATATGAAAGTGTTAGAGGCGCATGAATTGCTGTCAGCACTTTCAAGAGGCACTGCTTATGCTTGCGATTTTGCATTTGGCGCACAAATCGATAAAACGGTTGATGCTATTTTAGAATCAGCAGCACAGCAGCAATGGGTTCGTGTGAATGAAAAAGGAGGGGTAATCGCATGAATATGAAAGTAGGCACAGCACCTGATTCATGGGGAGTCTGGTTTCCGCAAAATGATAAACAGATTCCGTGGGAACGCTGTTTGAATGAAATGGCAGCGGCTGGCTATGAGGGAATTGAGCTTGGTCCATGGGGCTATCTTCCAAATAGTTATCCACAATTAAAGCAAGAGCTTGAAAAGCGCAGCTTAAGTCTAACTGCAACAACTTTAGTCGGTGATCTCACTTCTGAAGAGAAAACTCAAGAAATGATTACCCTTTTAGATGAAATGGCCGATCTTCAGCTGAAGTTTCCAACGGCAAAATATGTTGTATTAATTGATGATTGTTATACAGACCTGTTTTCTGGCGAACTTATCCGTCAGCAGATTTTAAATGAAGAGGAATGGCGCTCATTCATCCGCAATGTGGAGCAAATAAGAAACCATGCAAAATCAACATATGGTTTGGAAGTAGTCTTTCATCCACATGCCCAAAGCCATGTTGAGACAGAGGAGCAAATCGAAAGACTTCTGCAGGATACAGACATAAATCTATGCTTAGATACAGGACATCACGCTTATGCAGATGGTGATCCAGTTGCATTCATGCGCAAACACAATAAGCGTATTCCATATCTTCACATAAAAAGCTGTAATCTTAAGGTAAGGGAAAGAATGCAAAAAGAAAACTGGTCATTTGCTAAAGCAGTGAGTGAAGATATAATGTGTGAACCTGAATTAGGGGTAGTAGACATGGAAGCATTTTTCGAAGTATTGAGTGATATCAACTATAATGGCTGGGCAGTTGTCGAGCAGGATATGTATCCAGCACCATTTGATAAGCCGTATCCAATCGCAAAGCGGACAAGTGAGTATTTAAAGACAATTTCTAACTCAATTAATGTCAAATAAACAGTAGCATGATTTTTACATCTCTATCATAAGAAGAGAACTCTTATGATAGAGATGAATGCCAAGAATGCTTGAGTTTCATTTTAATATTTTTGCAAGCGGATACATTTATCCTAAATGTTAAAGGAGGAATGGAAAGTGGATAATGCAAAGCTGTCTGATCATTACTCGATGGAAACAGGGAAAGGCAAAAAAGATCCTAAAAAAAATCTCCGGTTAATTACCATTGTTGCGACCTTTGGAGGACTGCTGTTTGGGTATGATACGGGTGTTATTAACGGAGCGCTCCCATTTATGGCCCAGCCTGACCAGCTTAACTTAACTCCTTTTACAGAAGGTTTAGTCGCAAGTTCACTTGTCCTTGGTGCAGCGATTGGTTCCATCTTTGGGGGGAAACTGTCAGATAATAAAGGTCACAGAAAAACAATTCTTTATTTAGCCATTTTGTTCTTCTTCGCAGCACTCGGCTGTGTTGTAGCCCCAAATACAACAATCATGATTTTATTCCGATTTCTGTTAGGGCTTGCGGTTGGCGGAGCATCGGTTAGCATTCCATCTTATCTTGCAGAAATGTCACCTGCAGAACGCCGAGGAAGATTAGTAACCCAAAATGAATTAATGATTGTCACTGGCCAATTTCTTGCCTATGTTTTTAATGCTGTTATCGGAAATACCTTTGACGAAGCAGGCCATGTCTGGCGATATATGCTGGTTATTGCTACACTTCCAGCTGTCGCCTTATGGTTAGGGGTGCTTATTTTGCCAGAAAGCCCACGCTGGCTCGCATCCAAAGGTAGAATCGGAGAAGCGCTTAAAACGTTAAGACAAATTCGTGAAGGAGCTTCCGCAGAAAAGGAATTAAAAAATATAGAAGTAAGCATCACTGAAATGAAAAATACCAAAAAGGTTACCTTTAAAGATTTAAGGATTCCTTGGATCAAAAAAATTATTGTCCTCGGGATTGGAATTGGAGCGATTTCCCAATTAGTAGGCATCAATTCCATTATGTACTATGGCACACAAATACTTCAAAATTCAGGGTTTGGGACAAAGGCAGCATTAATAGGAAATGTCGCAAATGGTTTAATCTCCTTAGTTGCCGTCATTATCGGCATGTCCATCATGCATAAAGTCAATAGACGCTCCATGTTTCTGGCAGGGTTAATTGGTGTTACAGCAGCACTTATTTTAATCGGAATTTCTACACTGCTTCTTGCGGATTCCCCAAGTTTGCCATATATAGTCCTTTCCATGACATGCGTTTATTTAGCTTTCTTCCAAGGAGCAGTCGGCCCGATGACATGGCTCACATTATCTGAGATTTTTCCAGCCAGAATCAGGGGCATAGGAATGGGAATGGCAGTCTTGTTTCTCTGGCTTTTCAATTTCTTAGTAGGCTTATTCTTCCCTGTTCTATTAGACAGTGTCGGCTTATCGGCAACCTTCTTCTTATTCGCTGTATTTGCAATCGGAGGGATTGTGTTTATAGGCAAGTATTTACCGGAAACTAGAGGATTGTCGTTAGAGCAGATTGAGGAGAATTTTAAACAGAGCTAAAGGGATTATAATAGTATTTTTACAGAGCTGAATCTAAAATCGGTGCAGCTCTGTTTTTATTTTGTACTTTTATTAGAAAGACCTTGTTAAATAACCTTACAAGTTGCTTGCTTCTGAAGTAGGAATAAATTACGATTGTTTTCAAATATAGCTACTCATTTGCAGCTTTTTAATGGAGGAATGTCCTATGATAAACCTGTGAAAAAATTACTAACCTCGTATTTAATGTTATGGAAAAAAAGAAGAAAGTATATAAGAGTGCTGTATTATAATCATTACATAAACATTTTGTTCAAAAATTAGGGAAATAAAATTCGATTACCAAAGCAGCAAATAATAAAAAAATAGCGATTAAACATTATAATGTTATATTGACTAGACCAAAAAACTATAATAGAATGTCTGTATGAAAAGGATTTCATTACAGAGAGGGCGAGCGATATTATATGAATAGTCTTTAGCGTAAACTGCAGGTGGTCAGCTAGTTATTAGCAACAAAAATGAAAAGAGATGTAGAGAAATAAGGGAAGAATTACTCGGGTTAAAGGGTAAGTGAACTTATAAGTGAGTCAGATATCAGAATTCTAGGAGCATAGTCTACTAAATAAGGAATATTTTTAACTTTAAACATTATAATGTTATAAAGTTTGAGATTAATATTTAATCTAACAATGATAAAAAGAGGAGGTAGTTTTATGAACAAGGTAATGCAGTTTTTAGAAACAAAAGTAATGCCCACCGCTCAAAAAATTGGTTCACAGCATCATCTTTTAGCAATCCGAAATGGCATATTATCGACGCTGCCGTTAACGATCATCGGTTCCTTTTTTGTCATTTTATTGAATTTTCCAATTGCAGGTTATGATGAATTTATCGCTGACTTTAGGCCGGTCTTAGATATTCCCTTTCGCTTCACTGTAGGAGCAATGGCTTTATATGCTTCCTTTGGAGTAGCATATGCTTTAGCTGGCCATTATAAGCTTGATCAATTAAGTACTGCTTTACTTTCAGTCTTGGCTTTTCTGATTACTTCCATAGTACCAGTTCAAGTAACTGAACCTGTCGCTGGAGTTATTGAAGCAGGACGCTGGCTTAATATAAGCAGCTTAAGTGCTCAATCGTTATTTGGTGCAATTGTTACTTCTTTGTTGACCGTCGAGATATTTCGCTTTTTTATCAAAAGGGACATACGGATTAAATTGCCAGATAGTGTACCGCCGATGGTTGCCAATTCATTTACTGCATTAATCCCAACCCTCTGTGTTATTGTGTTGTTTTGGCTTATACGCCATGTATTACATTTTGACATTAACTCAGTCATTACGTTGCTCATATCACCATTAAAAGACTTTTTAGTTGGAAATAGTCTGTTTGGCGGATTATTAACGATTTTCTTGGTTGTCTTTTTCTGGGCGCTTGGAATTCACGGACCTGCCATTATGGGCCCAATCATAAGACCAATGTGGGATGCGAGTATTCTTGAGAATATGGAAGTATTTGCTTCAACTGGTGATGCTTATAATCTGCCAACTTTATTTACAGAGCAATTTATTCAATGGTTTGTTTGGATTGGCGGGGCAGGATCAACATTAGCACTTGTAGTGTTATTCATGTTCTCAAAAGCAACATTCTTAAAGGAATTAGGAAAATTATCATTCTTACCTGGATTGTTTAACATTAATGAACCGATTATTTTCGGGGCGCCGATTGTTATGAACCCGATCTTAATTATTCCATTTATCCTTGCACCAATTGTAAACGGAATTGTCTCTTACCTGTTTTTTCAATTCCATTTGATTCCGATGATTATGGCGAAACTCCCGTTTACGGTACCAGCGCCAATTGCGGCAATTATAAGTACAGATTGGACGATTATGGCAGGCGTATTAGTTATTCTGAACTTCTGTATCTCACTTGCTATCTATTTTCCATTCTTTAAAATGTTTGAAAAGCAGCACTTAGAGCAAGAAAAAGAACAATCTCAATCTAAAACGGCGTAAGGGGATGGGACAATGTTGGAAATGATACTGTCAGGGGGAGCGTTGCTTGCTTCTTATATCGTCTTTTATAAAACAAATATCGTTGCAAGATGGACAACATGGAAATCAATTGGCTTATCGATTCTAGTAATCCTACTATCAATGCTTCTATTTGTCTTTACAGGAGGAAAATATTATTCAATAGTAATCGTGCCGACAATTATCTGTGCAGTGTTTGTTACCGTTAGTTTTCAAAGATATATCATCAGCGTTCAAAAAATGATGGCAGAAAAATATGCGAATCGAGAGGTGTAAGGAATGAAGCGTTTAGGTGTCTCCATCTATCCAGAAAAGTCAGTAATGGATGAGGATAAGCAATATTTGAAAATGGCAAAACAATATGGCTTTGAGCGAGTGTTTACCTGCTTACTTTCAGCAGCAAAGTCGAAAGCGGAATTAATACGAGAATTCACTGAGATTATTACTTTTGCAAAGGCACTAAATATGGAAGTTATTTTAGATGTTTCTCCTGCAGTCTTTGACAAATTAAATATAAGTTATGACGATCTTCGTTTTTTTCATGAGCTAGGTGCTGATGGAATCAGACTTGATTTAGGCTTTGACGGATTAAAAGAAGCGAAGATGACAAATAATCCTTACGGTTTAAAAATAGAGTTGAATATGAGTAATGATGTTGATTATCTGTCCAATATTCTAACACATCAAGGAAATAAAGATTATATTATAGGGTGTCACAATTTTTATCCGCAAAAATATACAGGTTTGCCTTATGACTTCTTTATTAATTGCTCCAAACGCTTTAAAAAATATGGCATTAGAACTGCCGCCTTTGTAACATCTGATGAAGGACAAATTGGCCCGTGGGATATAAATGACGGCTTATGTACTTTAGAGCAGCATCGTAATTTACCAATAACCATCCAAGCCAAGCATTTGTGGGCAACAGGGCTTATTGATGACATCATCATCGGTAATGCATACGCAAGTGAGGATGATCTTCGTAGGCTTGGGGAGCTTAATCGCGATATTTTAGAAATAGAAATAGAATTGGAGCCTGATGCTAGCGAATTGGAAGTGAATGTAGCCGTAAACGAAACACATATACGCCGCGGTGATATTACAGAATATATGATTCGTTCAGTAGATGTTCGCAAAAAATACGTTGCTCAATCTTTTGCGGAAAAACGTTCAGTGTCGCAAACAACTGGCGATATTTTTATTGGCAATAATCAGTTTGGAAAATATAAAGGCGAATTGCAAGTTGTGTTAAAGGATATGCCTGAAGACAATCGAAAAAACAAAATCGGAAAAGTTGTTGCTAATGAGTATTTTTTATTAGAGTATATTAAGCCATGGAGCGCTTTTAAGTTCGTAAATAAAAAATGATTTCTACCCTTTCCTATTGATTATTGATACAATAAAAGGTAAATATAAAAAATTAATCAATGATGAGAAACGCTGGAAAGGTAGAATATGATGAAATTGTTACGGAAAAAGGGACCATTTTATATTCAAGTAAAAAATGAATTAAAAGAACGGATGATAAAAGGAGTCTATCCTAAAAATTCGTTAATCCCGCCTGAACCTGAATTGGAAAAGGAATTTGGTGTTAGTAAAATCACGATACGCAAAGCTGTCGAACAGTTAGCCCTTGAAGGCTATGTTGAAAAACATAGTGGTATCGGTACGAAAGTATTAGATAATCGAGCCATTTCAAAATTATCAAAGGGACAGGGATTTTCTGAATATTTATTATCGACAGGATATACCTTAAGGAAGGGTAACGTAACAATTTCAAAACTTGATGTGTCAAACCATGCAATCCTATCTGACGTTTTTCATGAGAAAGAATGCTATTGCATTGAGCGAATATTTACGTTAAATGACCAACCATACATTCATTTTACTCACTATATTCCTGGTCGCTTTTCACTTTCGTTAGATCCTGAAACAGTTAAAGATTCCTTGTATGAACTGCTGTATGAAAAGGGAGTTTATTTTCATCGGTTTCAAGATGAATTCGGTGTAGAAAACCCAAGTGAAAAGATTGCTCGCTTGCTGAATATTGAGCCGAAGCCATTATTTCAAAGAACACGTTTTTCCTATGATATTAATGAGCAATTAATCGAATATTCGATTGGCTACTATAATACGGAAATACATAAATATGTGGTGAACTTAAATATATAGTCCAAAATAAGAAGCTAAGTTACTTCCTATGTACTTAGCTTTATATTTTAATACTTTGAGGGTTAATTAATAAAAATAAACATTATAACGTTATGTTTTTAAAACGTTATATCTTTATTATAAACTTAATATTTTAACTAAAGCTTCATATACATAGGCTGTATATTATTAGAAGCAGCACTAAATAGAGTACGGAAAAGGTGAAATGGATGAAAGATTTCGTATTACATCATGTAAAGAGATTAAATGGAGAGGAAATCGATATTGTCATTAATGACGGTAAAATTGTCCAACTCATGCCTGCAGGAACTGGACTTGGCGAGCATATGATAGATTGTTCAGGTGTTTATGTATCAAGTGGTTGGATCGATTTACATGTCCATGCATTTCCTGAATTTGATCCGTACGGTGATGAAATTGATAAAATCGGAGTAAATCAAGGTGTGACGACAATTGTTGATGCTGGTAGCTGTGGTGCAGATCGAATCTCTGAGATGGCTGCAAGCAGACAAAAAGCAAAAACAAATGTATTTGCATTTTTGAACATTTCCTCTATTGGTTTACAAAGAGTCGATGAATTATCCAGATTAGAATGGATCGATAAGACAAAAGTTCTACAAGCAGTAAACGATTATAAGGAATTAATCGTTGGCTTAAAGGCACGGATTAGCAAAAGCGTGGTTTGTGATAATGGGATTGAACCCTTAAGGATTGCACGAACACTTTCAAATAAAACAACATTGCCGTTAATGGTGCATATCGGTTCTGGTCCACCATTCATCGATGAAATTATTCCTCTCCTAGAGAAAAGAGATATCATTACACATTATCTCAATGGGAAACAAAATAATCTATTCGATACACAAGGGAAACCGCTCCAAGTGTTAAAAAATGCCATTGAACGCGGTGTGCACTTAGATGTTGGGCATGGTACAGCAAGCTTTTCCTTTAAAGTTGCACAATCGGCAAAACGTCATCACATTGGGTTAAATACAATTAGTACAGATATTTATCGAAACAATCGGATAAACGGTCCTGTCTATAGCTTGGCTAATGTTCTAACAAAATTCCTTTCTTTAGGATATTCGCTGGAGGAAGTAATCATGGCAGTTACGAAAAATGCTGCTAACTGGTTAAAAAAACCGGAGCTTGCTTGCATAAAGGTTGGTGCTGTTGCGAATTTGACCCTTTTTACTGTTCGGAATGAACCGATTACACTCACTGATTCTGAAGGTGAAAAGCGGGAAGCGAAGCAAAGAATAGAAACAAAAGGAGTGGTTATAAATGGGGAATTCATTGAATGCTAAATATGGGCTTAAGCGTGTAATTAATGCAAGTGGGCGAATGAGTATCTTAGGTGTGTCAGCACCAACTGATACGGTGATGGATGCCATGAAGAAAGGTGGACAAAACTATGTGGAGATCGCAGATTTAGTCGATAAAGCAGGTGATCATGTTGCAAAAATTCTAGGTTCAGAGGCAGCTGTGATCGTGAACTCGGCATCAAGCGGGATTGCTCTTTCTGTTGCAGCAATTGTAACACAGGGCAATCGCCGTAAAAGTGAGCGACTTCATCAAGAGGATATTCCGAAAAGTGACATCATCATGCTGAAGGGTCACAATGTACAGTACGGAGCACCTGTGGAAACGATGATTTATTTAGGCGGTGGTAAGCTTGTTGAGGTTGGCTATGCCAATGAAGGCAAAGCGGAGCATATTGAAGATGCCATTTCTGAAAACACAGCAGCTATCCTCTATGTCAAATCACATCATGCCGTTCAAAAAAATATGATTTCTGTTGAGGAAGCATGGGAGGTTGCCAAACGGAATGAAATTCCACTTATCGTTGATGCAGCGGCAGAAGAGGACCTGCAAAAATATGTGAATTTCTCTGACCTTGCGATCTACAGTGGTTCCAAGGCGATCGAAGGACCAACTTCAGGTATTGTTGGTGGCAAGCGAATCTATATGGAGTGGCTAAAGACTCAATTACATGGGATTGGACGAAGTATGAAAGTCGGGAAAGAAGCAACATTCGGCTTACTTCAGGCACTTGATGAATACGGCAATAAAGAAGACAAAAGCGAACAAGAGAAAGAAGCATTGCAAATATTAATGTCACTTAATAAGCTTGATGGCGTTAGCGTAACGATTGTTCAGGATGAAGCGGGCCGTGCCATTTTCCGTGCCAGAATTCAAATTGATGCTAATAAAGTTCAATTAACAGCAAAAGAAGTGAATACAAGACTGCGAGAGGGTGAGGTTGCCGTCTATACACGTGATTATGGTGTGAGCCAGGGCTATTTCGATATCGATCCCCGTCCGCTGCAGCATGATGATATTCAGGTAATTGAATCTAAGCTACGTGAAATAGTGGGAGGAAAATAAAATGTCCAATATCTCAAACCGTTTTTACAAGAATCGTGTTGCCTTAAATGTTTTAGCAAATAGTGTTGAGAATGCAAAAGAGGTTTTTGAAGCTGCTAAAGGCTATGTGTTAGTTGGTGTTCTTTCGAAGGATTATTCTACTGTAGAAGAAGCAGTCACAGCAATGAAGGAATATGGGAAAGAAATAGATGAAGCTGTATCGATTGGATTGGGTGCAGGTGACAACCGTCAAGCTGCTGTTGTTGCAGAGATTGCAAAATACTATTCCGGCAGTCATATAAACCAAGTGTTTCCTTCTGTTGGAGCAACACGCGCCAATCTTGGGGAAAAAGATAGTTGGATTAATAGCTTAGTATCACCAACAGGACGGGCAGGTTATGTAAATATCTCAACAGGACCAGTTAGTGCTGCACACGAAGAGCAGGCAATTGTACCGATTAAAACAGCTATTGCCCTTGTCCGGGACATGGGCGGAAATGCATTAAAATACTTTCCGATGAAAGGGTTAAGCAGTGAAGACGAATTTCGCGCAGTTGCCAAAGCTTGTGGCGAAGAAGGGTTTGCCTTAGAGCCAACAGGGGGAATTGACAAAGAGAATTTTGAACCAATCTTGCGTATTGCTTTAGAAGCCAATGTCCCGCAGGTTATTCCACATGTGTATTCCTCGATTATCGACAAAACAACAGGAAAAACAAATGTCGAGGATGTATGTGAATTACTTGAAACGGTAAAGAAATTGGTTGATCAACATGCCTAAGAATGTTGCAGCATTTGGAGAGGTTATGATGCGTCTGCAGGTGCCTGGATACAAACTTCTCTCCCAAGGAAGCACTTTAAACTATTCCTTTTCTGGTACGGGAGTGAACGTAACCGCAGCACTAGCAAGATTTGGCCATACGGGGCTGCTTGTGTCCACATTGCCAGAAAATCCAATTGGTGATGCAGCTCTTTCCTACCTTCAAAAACTTGGAATCACAACATCATTCATTAGACGAGATGGAAAGTATGTTGGTATGTACGTATTAGAAAATGGCTTTGGTGCCAGGCCAAGTAGGGTTACATATACCAATCGGCTTGAAAGCAGTTTTAATACCGCAGCTGAGGGAACGTATGATTTTAACGCCATCGTAAAGCAAGTCGATATTGTCCATTTTTGTGGCATCACGCTAGCAATGAATGATACTGTCCGTCATCTTATGAAAACATTAGCCAAAGCGGTAAAGGAAAATGGGGGGACAATTGTTTTTGATTGTAACTACCGTCCATCGCTCTGGGGTGAGGCCGGATATATAAAAGCGAAGCCACATTACGAAGAAATGCTTCAATTAGCTGACATTGTCATGATGAATGAAATGGATGCACAGTTTGTACTAAACTTGAAAACAGAGAAGAATGATCGCAGTGAGCAGCTGAAGGAATTAATTCCAATAGTTGCAAAAACCTATAACATCTCTGTCATTGCTGGCACACACCGGACAATCAACGGTGACAATACACATTCCTTACAAGGCTTTATCTTTAAGAATCAAGCATTCCACTTTTCAAAAACATTATCTTTTTCTGTCTATGACAGAATTGGAGCAGGAGATGCTTATTCAAGCGGGATTATACATTGTGAAATGGAAGGGTTTCCACCTGAGAAAACAGTTGAATTTGCCGCCGCCGCGGGAATGCTTGCACATACAATTGCAGGAGACACACCAATGTCAACAGAGAAGGACATATTGCGGGCTATGACAGAATCAGTAGGAGATATTGAAAGGTGAAATAGTAATGAACAGGACTTGTGTAGTTAAGTTTAGGTTAAAGCTGAACTATTATATTTATTAATAGTTCGGTTTTTTTTATGTTATTGTTTACGGTTTAAATACAAGAAATAAAAATCTTAGTGGAATGGAGCGGAGGCCACTCGATTCTAGCCGTAATTAGAAGATGCTCTAGACCTCGCAGAAAAAGACGAGGGTTATCGGAAAGCGAGTGGGTGCAGCGCAACGAGATGAAACATATTAATCTTAAAGACATACTATATTAATTCTCAAAAGGTCAAAAGTTAGATGGATATTATTTATCATTATTATTCTCCACTTATTTTACTTTATCCATCTCAGAGTCCGTAAGGTAAAAAAATTTCTGTTTTTCTAACAAAAATTTCCTGAAGCTTCTCATAGAAAAGTGTAAATACTAAACAGGCAAAAACAGCACAGTTTCTAGGAGGAAATGAAAAAAATGAGAGTGGTACATTCACTAATAGCATGCATGATAATCCTTTTTTGCTCAGTCGGTTTAAATCCAACTGTCTCCGAAGCACAACGAGTTACACATGATCCCGTTATTTTCGTTCACGGCTTAGGCGGAAACAGTACGAACTTTTATTTCATAAAAACCTACTTGAAGCAGCAAGGCTGGGCAGACAATGAGCTTTATGCCATTGAATTAGTTGATAAAACAGGCAACAGTATTACTAATGCAAAACAGCTTGCCACTTATGTAGATGATGTACTAAAGAAAACAGGGAAAAAGAAAGTGGATATTATCGGTCACAGTGCAGGCGGCATTAATGCCTTAACATATATCCTTAATACAGGTGGAAGCAAGGTTAGTGATGTTGTGACATTAGGGTCTCCAAATCGTGTAATAACAACAAAAGCACCTGTAGGAACAGATCCTAACCGCAAGATTTTGTATACTTCCATCTACAGCACAACCGATTATATAACACCATACCGTTTGTCTATCCTTGACGGCGCGAAAAATATTCAAATCAGTGGCGTTGACCATTTAGGGCTTGTTGCTAGTAAAAAGGTGAACGAGTTAATTAAGGCTGGCTTAAATGGCGGCGGTTTGAATACGAATAAATAGTTATTGTATAGGACATCTGAAACTCTTATTGACGAAAGGTCAGTAAGAGTTTTTTAGTGGAAAAAAGAACTTATTACAAGTAGAACTCTTACTAAACTGCATCTATTATTCTTTTATAAAATAGTGGTTTAATTCTTGTATTTTACCTAGCAAATTACCAGCCTAGCAAATCTTACCGGTTGTTTCTCCTCCCGAAATAGATAACAATTAGTTATAGCAAGATAACTTTTTGAAAAACAGGGAGGAAATAATGAAGAATACTAAATTACTAATTTCATTAGTTGCGTGTATGGCTATTATTGTTTCTGTTGTTGGCGTTAAGCCTTCTGTATCTAAAGCGGCATCTAGTCATGATCCAGTCATTTATGTCCATGGTACAGGCGGGAACAGCACTAACTTCTTTGCGATAAAAAGCTATCTTAAAACACAGGGCTGGGCAGATAACGAGCTTTACGCGATTGAACTAATCGATAAAACAGGCAACAGCTACACAAATGCAAAACAGCTTGCAACATATGTTGATCAAGTGTTAAAGAAAACAGGCAAGAGCAAAGTCGATATTATCGGTCATAGTGCCGGCGGAATTAATACACTGACGTATATCTTGAATACAGGCGGAACAAAAGTCAATGATGTTGTGACATTAGGTTCACCTAACCGCTTCATTACATCAACAGCACCTGTTGGAAAAGACTCTAATCATAAAATTTTGTATACATCTATTTACAGTTCAAGTGATTATTTAGTACCAACATGGCTATCTAACCTAAAAGGAGCGAAAAACGTTCAGCTTAGTGGGATTGGCCATTTAGGATTGGTTGCTAACAGCAAGGTCAATGAGCTTATTAAGGCAGGATTAAATGGCGGGGGCCAGAATACGAACTAATATAAGATATAAGAAAAATGACTCAAGAGCTGTCTTGAGTCATTTTTTTTATAAACACTAATCAACCATTTTTAGTATACGAGTTTATTATTTTGCCGTGATCCAATTCATGTACTGTGTCACACAGAATTTCGATATCCTCTCTACTATGGCTTGCGAGTAATATTGTTTTTCCTTGATTTTTCAGCTCTAAAAGGACCTTGCGAATATCTTTCACACCTTGATTATCCAAGCCATTCATCGGTTCATCAAGAATAAGAATATCAGGATTCTCCATCAGTGCCTGAGCGAGACCAAGTCGCTGCCTCATTCCAAGTGAATATTTGCCGACATGCTTTTTGCTTTTAGAATCTAATCCAACCTTTTCAATTACTTGCAGAATCTGTTCTTTTGAGATTTGCTTTTTGATTGCAGCAAGAAATTTTAAATTGGTGTACCCATCATAATTAGGAAGAAAACCCGGTGCTTCAATAATTATTCCAATATTCTCTGGTACGTCACAATCCTTCCCGATTTGCTGATTAGCTATCTTAATACTTCCAGCCGCAGGGAGAACGAACCCGCAAATACATTTTAAGAGCATTGTTTTCCCAGAACCATTCCTGCCAACTAAACCGTGAATTTTATTTTCTTCAAACGATAAGGAAATATTATTTAACACAGTCGTTTCTCCAAAGCTTACTGTTAAATCATGGACCTCTATACCTGCTTGCATCTTAATTACTCCTTTCTTGTTTAAATAGGTGGTAATACATTAATCGTTTGTTTACGGTTTATTACAATGGCTGATACTAACAATGCTCCAATCAGTAGAGCAAAACAAATATAAATATAGGTTATCGACGGCATTGGTGTTGTGCCATTAATATCAATCCGGGCAAGATTGCTCCATGACACAGGTGAAAAACGGTACAAATTATCGTTATTAGTTACAGTCGCATCTAAAACTAGCAGGAAAGATGCTGTTAATATGCCAAACACTCTAGTATTCGAAAAGGAATTAATAACATAAATGATAAGCCCTAATAATACTCCGGTTAACCAGGAAAGCAGGAGAGAAAACCACAATGCTTGAACAGGCGAAAAATAGTGTAAAACATCTGAAGGAATATATGTTTTTAAGTTAACTACAGCGGCAGCATTTGTATTTGCAAGTGTGCCAAGAACCTTTCCCCATTCCATCGTAAATTGAATATTAAATAAGTTAAGCCCGATAGATAGAAGCAGGAGATAGATAAAATAAACTGCTGATGCGATGAAAATATACCCTTTTTGCCCGATGCTCCACGGAATTCTGCCGCTTCTTGCGATTATATAGGGCTGGTTCTCGTCAATAAATGGAGCATCACTAAACAGTAATATTAATGGAAAAAAGAACAGTAGCTTAATAAACTTCTGTGTAAAAAGAAACGGAAACATCCATGGCGAGACATTAATATCAATGTCTTTTCCAAAATCTATGATTTCCTTCGTAAAGCTATGTGTCAATATGATCAGCAGAATAGCGATAATCCAAACGCGGTAATTGGAGGACCATTTACGGAAATTTTGAAAACATACAAATCTTGCTGTATTAAACAACTTCATTACGCACCCTCCTTTTAACTTGATAAGAAAACAGCCAGCCAGCGAGTACTGATAACATAATAAAAATAAAACAAAAGTAGATAAAACTAACGAGAGGACCTTGCTGAATGACATCTGTACTGCTTGTAAGTAAGTAAAGGTCAAATGCATTTGGAAGTAAGTGGGTAGCTTGTTCCAATACATAACTGGCAATTACAGGTGCAGCTATTGCAGCAAAGTGAACGGGAATGAATGCAGATAATGTTAAACCAACAACTGTCCATAATGCTGCTGCCATACTAAAAACAAAACTTTGTGCTAATAAATATAAAGGCGGGAAAAAACCAGTACTAAGTGATTTAAATGGTAGAAACAACACTTCGTTTAAATCTTCATTTGGAAACAAGGGAAACTTAAATGACAATATGATGATAAATAGGATTTGACCTATAAATACAGTTAATAACCCACTGACAAAACAAGTAATAAATTTTGACCATACATATTTGCTAATCCCTGTGCGGATGACAACTGGTTTTATAAATTGGCATTTCCAATCACTGCAGAAGCTGGCTACATAAGGAAATGCTGCAAATAAAACAACCAATTTTTTAAACATTGTTAAACCTATGAAGATATCAAATAAATAAGCTACATTTACACCGACATTATTAATTTCTCCCCAAATGCTTATAAAACTAAGAACAGTAACACCGATGATGGAAAGGTAAAAAACAGGCGACGAAAATACTTGCATAAACGACATAGTTAACGCCCTTCTTTTCATATTAATATTCACTTCCCATTCGCAATTCTTGACCAGTATCTGCATCTATTATTATAGTAAAAAAAACTGGGGGTGTATTTGTGCCTTTTTCATCAGTGGACGTTACATCTTGTTTGGCAGTAAAAACCCATGCAGGCATTAGTTCATAGCTATTGGAATCCTGCTTGGACACAATTGGAACATACTCTAATGCTATTTTAGAAATTGTTATGGGGTCTGTTAATAAGACGTCCTTATACTTGTTTTTAACCATTTTTAAGGCATCTTCCAAGGAACTTGGATTTACTTTATCCTTTATTGTTTTGCCTGTATCATAAATGCCGTCTAAAGTTAAGGCAATTATTCCATCTTTATTAACAACACCTACAACCCGGCTTCCAATAACCGCTATGTCGGCAGCATTATTAAAATAACCTTTATTTGTTATGTTTAGATTGTTATGGACAACAGGAAAGGTGACTACATATGCTTCATCAGCCTTTTCCCATTTGCGAGGATGGCTGCCGTCTTTTTGTTCATAGTCTTCCCATTCACTTTCTAAAGTCTTTAAATCTAAAGCAATTACATCTGGATTTGCAAGATTGGTTACACCGAATTCAGTTGCTGCCTTTTTCACTTGTTCAATGGCTTCATTCCTATTAATGTTTTCAAGTGTTGTTTTATTGTATATTTCGTGCAAATCTGACCGAATATAAGGTTTTGCCCCATAGATAACATCAGAATATTCACGATCACTGTAAAACGAATCTTCAAACATTACACCACCTAATTGTATAGACATATATGATCCATCTGTAAAATCAAAGTAGGTATCTTTATAGTCTGGTTTAATATCATTATTGTTATTGAAAGTATTTGATAATTGTTTGTTATTGACAAACTCCTGCTTTAACGGATCGTTGTTTAAATCCTTCGGTGAGATGGAGAGGGAGGGATATTCGTTATTTCCACCACCAGTTATATCTGCTTTTACAAGTAAGTTTTTGTCCAATTCCACATTAAGATTGTCAGGTATTGGTTCATTTGATTTGTTTACTTGTTTTGAATTAGAAGCAGCGTTTTGATCACCTGTTGGAAAGCATCCTGAAAGCACGACTAGTAATGTACAAAGCAACAATAACCTAATTTTTTTCAAGACTTATGCTCCTTTCAAAATTGATTAAATAGTAATATCATAGACCGATGCAGGTGGTCGGTCTATGTTAACTTAGTCGTTGCAGCTTGTTAAGAGTACCAATAACCTTCTGAGTAAACAGAGTATACATCTGTATCCGCTTGTAAAATTAACTTTTGGCCTTTGGTCGCTTTATTACCATAAGATTTAACAATTTTTTTTGCATTAGAGGGAGTTACCCTGATGTAACCAGTATAAGAAATTGAGCTAATTGACGCACTTTTTCTTATATTGTAATAGTATTTATCAGTGGATATTATATTGTGCTTTGTAGTGTAAATGTAGCCTTTTTGTTCAGAATCATCTTTCGAATTTGGTGCAGAATACGCTACACCACTATTTTGATTCGGAGTTACATTAAAGGAAAAGGATTTCTTTTGTGCAAACCCAGTTGGAGCTACGATCGAAAAAAGAAAAGCGGTGATTAATAAACCTGGTATAAGTTTCTTTTTCATTTTTATCCTCCTGTTACTGTATTAATAATCTGGCAGGGACCTGCATGTCAGATTACGTTTACAATATAACACGACAAGTACCAAGAAAATTCGACAAATTTGTTAACTTTTTCAAAATGTGGCTTATTTTGATATTTTTAGATTAAAAGTCCTAATAACTTGTGAAAACTTTCGTAAAAATTAGAATGCTAAAAAAGGAATGGTGAGGTGATAATACCTAAATCGGCTTTTGCAATGTAAAAAGCTTCAGTTTTTTACAAATGTTTGCAACTAGTTATAATAAGCTGTATATTTAGATTGTAAGCGATTTCATAAAAGGGAGGATAACTAATGAAAAAATGGTACGCTGTATCATTATCATTGCCGTTAGCAGCTAGTTTATCATCCAGGGTCAGTGCTAAGGAAGAGAAAAACCAAAATGATAAAGACGGTGTTTTTTATGAAATCTATGTGAAGTCTTTTTATGATTCTGATGGAAATGGCCATGGCGATTTAAAAGGGGTTATTATGAAGCTGGATTATTTAAATGATGGAAATAGAAATACGAACAAGGATTTACAAGTTAATGGCTTGTGGTTAATGCCGATTAATACCTCTCCAAGCTACCATAAATATGATGTGACAGATTACTATAGTATCGATCCTGAATATGGAACATTGGAAGATTTTCATGAACTGACATTAGAAGCACATAAACGTGACGTTAGAGTTATTATAGATTTAGTAATCAATCATACAAGCAGTGAGCATCCTTGGTTTATAGAAGCTAGCCGAGATGTTACTAGTAAATATCATTATTATTATGTTTGGTCAGATGAACATACTGATTTAAGTGAAACTGGATCATGGGGCCAGCAGGTGTGGTATAAAAATCCGAATGGAGCAGGCTATTATTACGGCACTTTTTGGTCTGGGATGCCTGACTTAAACTTTACTAATCCTCATGTAAGAGAAGAGCTAATAAAGATTGGCCAGTATTGGTTAAAGCAGGGGGCGGACGGTTTCAGGTTAGATGCGGCTATGCATATTTATAAGGGACAAACAACAGATGGTGCATTAAACAACCTAAAATGGTGGGAGCAATTCAGAGCAGCGATGCTAGAGGTAAAAACAGATGTGCATTTGGTTGGAGAGGTTTGGGATGTGCCAGAGGTTGTTGCGCCATACTACAAGTCATTAGATTCTGCATTTAACTTTGATTTAGCCAGCAAAATCGTTCATTCTGTTAAAAGCGGTATAGATGAAGGGATAGCTGCTGCCGCAATAGCTACAGATGAACTTTACAGAACCTATAACCCAAACAAAATCGACGCAACCTTCTTAACGAACCATGATCAAATTCGGGTTATGAGTGAATTTAAGGGAGATATACAGAAGGGTAAATCAGCAGCCTCCATTCTCCTAACATTGCCTGGCAATCCGTACCTATATTATGGAGAAGAAATCGGCATGATAGGTGAAAAACCAGATGAGCTAATTCGGGAACCATTTCGGTGGTACGAGGGTGATGGTGAAGGCCAAACAAGCTGGCAGACACCTGTTTATAATATTGGCAATAACGGTATTTCAGTCGAAGTACAAGACAATAACGAAAATTCGCTGTTAAATCACTACCGTAAAATGATTCGTATTCGGCAGCAGTATGTGGAGTTAGGCAAAGGCAATATAGAAAGTATCGAAGTGAATAATGCCAAAGTTGTTGCTTATAATCGTACGTATAAAAAAAGCTCGATTCAGATTTTTCATAATATCGCAAATGAAACAGTCGTTGTAAAGACTCCACTTATAGGGAAAGTTATTTTCGCAAGTGAACAGGGTGTTAAGAACACGAAATCCTCTTTAACCATTCCAGCACATACAACTGTTTTAGTGAAATAATATTTGTTGCATTCGATCGTAGGGCTCTAGAGTTATTAGAGCCTTTTTTGGTTTTGAGGATTTACGAGAAGGGTTTTCTAGTAACTATAGTAAGTGTCTTTAGAAGTATTATCTGCGTTTTTTGTGTTTTTCTGAAGTTTAACTCATTAGAAAAACACTACTAAAATAGGGTCGATTTATAGTGGCTATATATAGAGACTATAAAATGAAAAAGTTTGTATATATACATAAATATTCTCGTTCATTTACGTAATTGAGTTGTTTTTAAACAAATAGTCACGTTGTTTAGACCTTATAATTATGCATCTAACTATAAAAAACCTTGAATAGATAAGTTATTCGGGAATACTAATAGCGATATTGATTCGAGCTTTTTACCTGTATCCAAAATTGCAGTATGTTATAGTTAAGAAAGTAGCAATTAAGATATCATAGAATAGTGAGGTAAGGTGTTTTGGCAAAATTATTTTACAGTTTGATGGCTGTACTTTTATTGCTTGTTGGCTGCAGCGATAATTCAACGACAAAAGAAGAGGATACAAAGGAAGAAGCTTCTTTTGATGATACACAAAAGGAAGTCGTGGATTTCATTAACAATGAGGTTGCAAAGGTTTCTGCATATGAAACAGAAGCAAACGAAGCACTCGAAACTGCGACAGGCGATAACTTTAAATCAGATGAAGATCTGTATAAAGTGCTGATTAATCAAGTCATCCCAACATATGAAAAAGCTGTTAATGAAGCAAAAAATATCGAGGTTACTTCTTCCGAGTTAAAGCCATTGAAAAAACAAATGGAAGAAGCAACAAGCACATATTACGATGCACTGCAGCTTGAAAAACAAGGCTTAGAAACGAAGGAAGAAGATTTATTCGGTCAATCAAACGCAAAAGCACAAGAGTACTTGCTGTTGATTAAGGATTATCATGAAGATATGGCCAAACTAGCGAAAAAGTATGATATTGACTATCAATCTGAACAGTAATTCAGAAAGAGAGGTACCGATTTGGTATATCTCTCTTTTTTTGTTTATATATATCACAATAATAAAAGGTGAGTATATATAGAAACAGGACAGTTTCCCAATGTCTTGATTTGTTGTAATCTTGTAGTAGGTTTGAAAAACTTACCAGTGAAAAAGGTGGAGATTAAATGAAACAGACTGTGTATATTACAAGAAAGCTGCCGGATGAAATCGTTGAGAAGCTAACGCATTACTTTCATGTCCGAATGTGGGAGGAAGAAGGGAAACCAGTTCCAAGGGAAGTTTTGCTTAAGGAAGTTGAAAATGCGAACGGACTAATCTGTTTATTAACAGATACGATAGATGAAGAGGTCATAAGCAGAGCGAAGCATTTACAGATTATCAGTAATGTAGCAGTAGGCTACAACAATATTGATGTCCAAGCAGCAACGAATAAAGGGATAATCGTAACGAATACTCCTGGTGTATTAACCGAAACGACAGCAGATTTAACTTTTGCGCTGTTAATGGCAGCTGCTCGCGGCATACCTGCTGCTTCTGATGTTTTGCGAAATGGACAATGGGGGGCTTGGTCGTTAATGGAATTTACCGGTCAAGATATATTTGGAGCGACAATAGGGATTATTGGCTTAGGAAGAATTGGCGAAGCACTCGTGAAGCGGGCACAAGGGTTTAACATGAATGTGCTTTATTATAATCGGACGCGAAAATATGATAAAGAACGTGAGCTTGGTATTACCTATGCAGAGCTAACGGAGGTTTTGCAAAAGTCCGATTACGTATGTCTCATGCTTCCGTATAGTCCAGAAGTTTACCATCTGATTGGGAAAGAGGAATTTTCGTTAATGAAACGAAATGCCATTCTTATCAACACTGCCAGAGGCGGGTTAGTTGATGAAGAGGCACTATATCATGCATTAAAAAGCGGCGGAATTTGGGGAGCTGGCTTAGATGTTTTTGAACAAGAACCAGTACCAGTTGATCATCCCTTATTAACTTTAACAAACGTGGTTACATTGCCGCATATCGGAAGTGCAAGCCTTAACACAAGAATGAAAATGGCACATCTTGCAGGAGATAATATAGTAAGGGTGCTTAATGGTGAAGCTCCATTAACAGAGGTTCGTCTGTAAATTTAAGCGAAGCTCTGATTTTTGAGACAAGTGGTAAATTACGGAGCTTTATTCCTTGTAAGCTGTATTTATATACTCTTGCATTTTTATATCTAGTGAAAATTTTAGCGCAAATGGCAAAATCTATGGATAAAATTAGTAGCAGTTCGAAAAATTAGAAGAGTTTTATTTATTCCTGTGAGATAAATTGTTATGGTGCACAAATAATAGTGCCTATATAAAGACACTATATACAGACCCTTGTAAATAAGATAATTCACGCAGTATATAAGCAAGTAAGTGGGACGTTAAATATCATGTTGATCATTTAGTAATATTTTCGGACATGCACTCTTTGTTCATAAAAATTCTCCATGTTAGCCTAAGTATTTTTTTGCTAAAAATAAAAAAATACGTATAATGATTAGTAAATATAAAGAAATGGAGTACATCAAATGGTCCAGTCAATTAACACAAAGGTCGATTTTGTTACAGATGCAACCTCACATATGGGAATTTCAGTGTACGGTAAAATCATGATTGGGGATAAGGGATTTGAATTCTTTAATACGCGTGACGCTCGTAAATTCATTCAAATTCCGTGGGAAGAAGTCGATATTGTGACTGCTTCTGTTATGTTCAAAGGGAAATGGATTCCTCGTTATGCAGTGCAAACAAAGCGGAATGGAAAATATATATTTTCTTCAAAAGATCCGAAAAAAGTGCTGCGAGAGGTTCGCAATTACATTGATGCAAGCAAAATGGTGCAATCCTTAAGCTTCTTTGATGTTGTTAAACGTGGTGTAAGAGGGAAAATAAAAAAATAATAGTTTGGCAATTTGTAATTGAAGTTGAAAACGAGACTTTAATATAATAACTGTTTTAACGCTCTTACAAATGTAACCGCAACCTTTGTGATAAGGTTGCGAAAAAAAAGAATGAAATTTCCCTTGTAAGATGACAATTAAGTATGCTACAATATTTTTGCAAGCTCATTAAAGCGATGCAAAAATTTTTTATTCTAAACTTAAAGCGTTTACATAAAACTAAATATCATCGTCATATTTTTACGTGTTACTGATTCGATCAGGCATGAGTAAAAAGTATTGATTGAAATGATGGATAAGGGGCACTCTATACCTATATCCTCATTTAAATCGACTTTTTACTCATGCCTTTTTTGTTATTTTACCGAAGATGTAACCGCTTTAAATGAGCTGAAGAAATACAGCTGAACTACTCTTGTTTAAATCACTTTAGTAATTTAGCTGTAAATAATAATAGGAGGTAAAAAGATGGTAGGAATTATCATTGCTAGTCATGGTGAATTCGCCACTGGTATCATGCAATCTGGAGCGATGATTTTCGGAGAGCAAGAAAATGTTAAAGCTGTAACATTGATGCCGAGTGAAGGACCTGAAAATGTCAAGGCAAAAATGCAAGAAGCAATCGCCTCTTTCGACAATCAAGAAGAAGTATTATTCTTAGTCGATCTTTGGGGTGGAACACCGTTCAACCAAGCCAACAGCTTGTTAGAAGACCACAAAGACAAATGGGCAATTGTTGCAGGTATGAACTTACCTATGTTGATTGAAGCATATGCATCACGCTTCTCCATGAACACAGCCCACGAAATTGCTGCACATATTCTAGGGACAGCAAAAGAAGGGGTTAAAGTAAAACCAGAAGAATTAGAGCCAGCAGAAACTACTGCTGCAGCTGCTGCTAAGCCGGTTAATGCAGGTACACCTGGTAAATTTGAATACGTGTTAGCACGTATCGACTCTCGTTTACTTCATGGTCAAGTAGCAACTGCTTGGACAAAAACGACACAGCCAACACGAATTATCGTTGTGTCTGATGCAGTAGCTAAAGATGATTTACGGAAGAAATTGATTCAACAGGCTGCTCCTCCTGGCGTTAAGGCACATGTTGTACCAATCAACAAAATGATTGAGCTTGCTAAGGATGATCAACATTTCGGCGGTCAGCGTGCGTTGCTTCTGTTTGAAAACCCGCAGGATACGCTGAAAGCAGTCCAAGGTGGCGTTCCATTAAAGACCATTAATGTTGGTTCAATGGCCCACTCACCTGGTAAGGTTCAGCCGAATAAGGTATTGGCTTTTAGTCAGGAAGACATTCATACATTCGCTAAGCTTAAGGAAGCTGGTTTGAACTTCGATGTACGTAAGGTACCGAACGATTCAAAAGGCAATATGGATGACATTCTCAAAAAGGCACAGGAAGAATTAAACAAACAAAAATAATCGTATAAATCAAAGAAAACGGGAGGACTAATAACATGGATTTAAATATGATTCAAATAATATTAGTCATTATCGTCGCATTTTTAGCTGGTGTCGAAGGGATTTTGGATGAGTTCCACTTCCACCAACCTATCATTGCATGTACGTTAATCGGCTTAGTTACTGGAAACCTAGTACCATGTCTTATCTTAGGTGGTACGCTGCAAATGATCGCCTTAGGTTGGGCAAACATTGGAGCAGCCGTAGCTCCGGATGCTGCATTAGCATCAATTGCATCTGCTATTATTTTAGTTTTAAGTGGACAGGGAGAAGCTGGAGTATCCTCTGCTATCGCGATTGCAGTTCCTCTTGCAGTTGCTGGTTTGTTATTAACAATCATCGTTCGTACAATTGCAACAGCATTGGTGCATTTAATGGACGCTGCAGCTAGAGAAGGTAATATACGAAAAGTTGAACTGTGGCATATCGTCGCAATCTGTATGCAAGGTTTGCGTATCGCAATCCCAGCTGTATTAATTTTAGCTATTGGAGCAGGTCCTGTTAGAGAAATGCTTGAAGCGATGCCAACTTGGTTAACAAGCGGCTTGGCAATCGGTGGGGGCATGGTTGTAGCAGTTGGTTATGCAATGGTAATTAATATGATGGCTACAAAAGAAGTATGGCCATTCTTCGCAATCGGTTTCGTATTAGCGACAGTTTCACAAATCACACTTATCGGTCTTGGAGCTATCGGTGTGGCGCTTGCACTTATTTACTTAGCACTATCTAAGCAAGGCGGCTCAGGTGGCGGCGGTAACTCCAACAATGGAGATCCGTTAGGCGATATTATTGATAATTACTAAGAAGGAGGGGAATAAACAATGGAAAAAGAATTGAGATTATCGAAACGAGATCGTGTTTCTGTTTGGTGGCGTTCCACTTTCCTTCAAGGTTCTTGGAACTACGAACGTATGCAAAACGGTGGTTGGGCATTTTCCATGATTCCTGCCATCAAAAAACTATATAAAACTAAAGAAGATCGTTCTGACGCATTAAAACGTCACTTAGAGTTCTTTAATACACATCCATATGTTGCTTCACCAATTATTGGTGTGACATTAGCTCTTGAGGAAGAACGTGCAAATGGTGCACCAGTTGAAGACACAGCAGTTCAAGGCGTTAAAGTCGGTATGATGGGACCTTTAGCAGGTATCGGTGATCCAGTTTTCTGGTTCACAGTTAAGCCAATCCTTGGTGCATTAGCAGCTTCACTTGCATTAACAGGTAACATCCTTGGTCCAATTATTTACTTCTTTGCTTGGAATATCATTCGCATGGCTTTCACATGGTATACACAAGAATTTGGTTACAAAGCTGGTTCTAAAATTACAGACGACTTATCTGGCGGTATCCTGCAAAGCATCACAAAAGGTGCCTCCATACTCGGGATGTTTATACTCGGGGCCCTTGTTAACAGGTGGGTATCCGTGCAATTCACCCCAGTTGTATCATCCGTTGAACTCGACAAAGGTGCTTTTATCGAATGGGATAAACTACCTGATGGCGCACAAGGCATAAAAACAGCGCTCGAACAGCAAGCCTCTGGTCTATCACTAGATCCTATGAAGGTCACCACATTACAAGCAAACCTAGACAGCTTAATTCCAGGTTTAGCTGGATTGCTGTTAACACTACTGTGCATGTGGCTGCTTAAGAAAAAGGTGTCTCCAATCGTTATGATCCTTGGATTATTCGCGGTTGGTATCGTGTTCCACTTAATTCATCTAATGTAATGAATGCTTGAAGTAAAATATGAAAAACGAAAGCATCTCCTATTTATAAGGAGGTGCTTTTCATGTTTCGATAAGTTGCCACAAATCGATAGCCACCACTTTAAAATAAAGAAAAAAGTTCAACTATATTTGGTAATAGATATGCACTAAAAATATATCACTTTATGATACATGTATCTGTAGACATATATATCATAAATAAATATGTTTTGTCAGGCGGTTTAGCTTTTGCTGAGGAAAAGGACATGAAGCAATTACGAAAGCTTTCTAATGATGGCTGGCATGTTAGTGGGTTTAAATTTATGGGGTATACCTTAAAAAAAGGGGAAAGTGCTGATTATATATATAGTGTAGATTATCGTTCATTAAAGGATATGGAAGCCGAGGAGTATTTCGAATTTTTTGCTTCCTCAGGCTGGACACATATTTCATCAGAAGGCAACATCCACCTCTTCCGAGCATCGCCTGGTACAAAGCCTATTTACAGCGATCGTGAGACTGCGGCTGAAAAGCATGCGAATTCCATAAAATCAATGAAATGGCTCGTATTTTCACTGGTTTTTCTGACAGTATCCGCTTGTCTAGGAGCACTTGTAAGCACAGATACTTTACAAATGGTATTTAATGTACTTGCTGTCGTATTCCTCATTGTCGCCATTCCCGCCGCTTGGACATTGATTGCCACATACAGTAATAAATGGACAGCAGAAGGAAGAAAAGGCTTAGTAACATTGGTGAAGGCTTTACCAATTATATTTCTTCTTTTCGTTGTGTTAGTAATTTTTCAAGTATTTGATAGTATAAGTTATTCTGTTTCTATCTTAGCTGCTATGCTAATAGGTGGTATTGTCGCTCCAATGATTATTTGGGTTATAATGTCGTTATATATAAGGGTGCGGGGAAGAATTTAGGCTTAAAAACATTTGATGTAAAGGGCTTTCTGTCATAAAGAAAGCTTTTTTATATAGAAACGAAGGACAGTTATTCCTTGAAAAGTACTTTTATATCCTTTACCATTAGTTGAATATTAATTATTAGAAAATTATAAATATGCGATAAGGTTAAAGGGGGAATTTATGTGATATCACGTACATGGCATGGTATTGTACCACTTGAAAAAAAGGAAGCCTTTGCTGACTATTTAAACAAAACAGGTGTGGAAGAATCAAAGTCACTTGCAGGTAATTTAGCTGCGCACGTTAAAATTGTTGAGCAAGATAAATATGCTCATTTCTTTTTATGTACAATATGGTCAACATGGGATGCCATTCATCTGTTCGCAGGAAGTACACCAACTATAGCTGTTACCCATCCAGAGGATGAAAAGTATGGCTTAATCTCTGATCCAATTGTCATACACCAAAAAGTGGAGGCACATGAAAATCCGTTTATTTAAATAAATGGAAAGCAAGATAGTCATAATTCTAAAAGAGCATTGATTCCAAGCTGGAATAATGCTCTTTTTTATTCTCTACAAGATTACAACTTACAAATTCTCCAGTCCAAAAAACTCCTTAAAGCCAGCTTTACCAAATGCAGTGATAGTAATTTCACGCGAATTTGCTTTTGATTCAATCCAGCCTAATTCGAGGTACCGTTCAAATAGACCGTTTCCTAATGCACCACCTAAATGATGTGTGCGTTCACTCCAGTCAAGGCATGCATGTGAAAAGGAACGGCGTTTTTTGGATAATGCAACAACATCGACTCCCATTTCTATAAAGAACTGCTCTCCTTTTTCAGTAATGTTAAATTGTTTGTCGCTTTTCTCTAGATATCCAGATTCCTCCATTATGTTTGTTAGCTGCACACTTATTTTCCCTGCTAAATGGTCATAACAGGTTCGTGCATTTTCTAATCGTTTTAACTGACTGGATTGCTTTAATGATCGAACCTCTGGTGGGGGTGAGATGGACATAAAGATTTCAAGTGTATTGGCAACTTCCTCGTTTGCTAAGCGAAAATAGCGGAAGCGCCCATTTTTTTCACTTATCACAAGCTGCTTTTCAACCAGTTTGGCAAGATGAAAACTGGCTGTTTGTGGTGTGATGGTCGCCATATAGGCTAATTCACTTGCAGTATGAAATTTGCCATCCATCAAAGCTGCCAGGATTGTTGCTCGTGATTCCTCTGTAAGAAGAGCGGTTAAGGCGGTAATATTCGGGCTTATACTCATTTTGAACACCTCTGTAATCCATACTTCGATAAGTATCGTATTATATAGCTCTTATAATAATGCTAAAGGAACATATTAACAAGGGAGGAAAAGTGGTTAATTTTAAAGAACAAAAATAGCTTTGGAGGATAATCAACATGAATAAATACATTTTTTTTATCTTAATTATTTTGACGACGGCACTGATGGGATCATCCTTTGCCATCGGAAAATTAGGCTTAACCTATGCCTCGCCTTTATTGCTGGCTGGGTTACGATTTGTTTTAGCAGGCATTATTATGGCTGTTATTGTTAAAAAGTTTAAAAGACCACATCCAAGAGGTTTAAGAGATTGGAGAAAAGTAATTATTTTAGGCTCTCTCCAAACAGCAGGAGTTATGGGTTGTATTTTTATTAGCTTAAGAACTATTACTGCAAGTGAGTCTTCCATTTTAACATTTATGAATCCGTTATTAGTGATTATTTTCGGAACGATATTTTTGGGTATTCGCTATAAATGGTATCAATGGAGTGGCGTTGTCTTAGGGTTTATTGGTGTAGGAATTACGTTAGGAGGCATTAATGAATGGAATGTAGGGTTAGTGTTTGGAGCGCTTTCAGCAGTTTTCTGGGCAATTTCTACATTATTAGTCAATCGGTGGGGAAAGGGGTTTGACACTTGGACACTGTCAGCTTATCAAATGCTATTTGGTGGAATAATCCTCGTTTTTTTAAGTATAGTCCTGGAAAACCCGTTCTTTCTGTTTAACAAATTTTCAATCGTCGTCCTATTATGGCTTAGTATCATGTCGTCAATCGTTCAATTTGCAGTTTGGTATTTCCTTTTACAAAAAGGGGAGCCAGGTAAAACCAGCTCTTATTTATTTTTAGCTCCATTTTTTGGCGTTTTAAGTGGAAATGTGTTGCTGGATGAACCTATTTCTTATGCGTTAATAGGCGGAGGCGCATTTATTTTAATGGGTATCTATCTTGTAAATAATACCTTTAAAAAAGCTGCGGCTGCATGCAATGTGGAGGGAGCGATGATAGATGAAAAGTAAAACTTGGAAAGATTACTTTTATGAAATAATTAAGGCATTAGTTCTTTATAAATAAGAAAGATTCTATTTGAAAAGAAAAAACTATGGCGACAAATAGATTAAAATTGATGCTACTAAATAATCTGAAGGAAATGGAACCATTCAATTCATATATCTTAAAAATGATTAAAAGCTAGTAGAAAGGGTAATATACCTCTATAACAAATAATGAGGTGATGGAAATGTCTAACATGATAAAACAAGAAGAGCTTGAAACATTAAGAGAGTTAATCAAGGATATAGACACGGCCATGCTAACGACCGTAACAGAAGAAGGGCTTGTGTCTCGCCCAATGAAAACACAGGAAGTCGAGTTTGATGGTGACCTATGGTTTTTCACTAAAAAAGAGACAGATAAATATGACGAAATTTTACATGATCAAGACGTGAATGTCGCTTATGCAGGTAAATCCTATGTATCTGTCCGAGGAAGAGCAGAAATCGTTGAGGATTTAAACAAGAAGAAGGAGCTTTGGAGCAAAGCATATGAGAAAATTATGCAAACATCCTATGATGATCCAAGTGTTGTTTTAATCAAGGTAAAAGCAGAAGCAGCCGAATATTGGGAAACTGGTAATTTAACAAAGAAAATGGCGTTTTTCTATAAACGCATGACAGGACAAAGCTCTGATTCGACTGATGTTAATGAAACAGTTGAATTGAAAAATTAATTAATAAAATGGATTGTCTGATTATTAGACAATCCATTTTTTGTGCGAAATGTAATATATATATGGAATAATGTTATATATATGTTACTATATTAGTAAGGAGGGATTTACTTATTTGGAAAATAAAGTGAAAATTTCTCGTCTTCAAGTTAATTTAACACAGCAGCAGCTGGCAGAAAAGATCAACGTTACCCGTCAAACAATTAGTTTAATTGAGAAGGGAAAATATAATCCATCCTTAAAGTTATGTATAGATATTTGTCGTGCAGTTAATAAAACGCTAGACGATGTATTTTGGCCAGAAAAGGAGGAAAATGTTGAATGAAAATGATTAAAGACGAACGCTTAAAAATTCAAAATCTCAAAAACATCCGCATTGCCTACATCATTCAAACCGCTGGTATACTTGCCATTTTAGGGTATGACCTAGTAACTAAAGGGTTTGACGAAATGATGGATAATCCCTTATGGTTTGTGTTTATGATTTCAACAATTGTCTCAGCCTATTTATCAATGAGCATTAGTGCAGACCATGAGAGCACTAAGAAAAACCCAAAAAAGAGCTTATGGATTTCCATTGCTGTGCTCTCCTTAATTACGGCAATTTTTGTCCTGGTGGTGTCCTTTACAGATGGAATAAACATGGGGTTAATGATCGGTGGAATTATATTTATTTGTGGTATTACTCCGATTATATATTTATATTATTTGCGATTAAAACGAAACGAGGATATTACGGAAGAATAAATAAGTTTTACTTAATGTTTTAGGGGCAGGGATGAAAAGTCTATGCTCTTTTTTGTTACGCTCTTCTTATCTGCAAGCTTGTATGTTGAAACATTTCTAGCACTTATCCGTAATAAGTTAAGAGGTTACCTGTTTACAGGAGGTAGAAAAGTGAAAAGAAGAAAACTTACTGGTTTAGTAATAGTTCAATTCATTATCGGAACACTGGTTTTATTTGGTAGTATTTATAGTTCTGTTACAGAAAACTTCAGCTTACAACCGTTTGTATTTCTCCTTTTAAGTGCATGGTTAATTATTATTGGGGTGCAGGAATATAAAAGAACGAAGAAGCTCGGGTGGGGAATCCTTTATTTAGGCAGTTCGCTTTTTGTTTTTTATGTTGGTGTGGAAGGTATTATAATGATGTAATGGAACGTCAAAATAGGGATTACAAAAAACTACAATAATATTGAAAAAAACGGATGGGCTCATTTCATCCGTTTTTATGTATCACTCTATCATTACTCACAAAAGCTGAAATGTATTTCGAGAAAATGTAATCAACCCATCATCCTGCATGCGACTGAGTTCTCTTGATAATGCACTTCTGTCCACGATTAAATAATTGGCTAGCTCCTCTCGAGAAAAAGGAATCGTAAAGTGCTGGGTATCACATTTTTGTGACTGCAAATGTAAATAATGCAGAATTTTGTTGCGGAGATTTTTATGGGAAACAATGTCTAATTTATGATATAACTCTTGGTTTTTTTGTAATAGCAGTGTAAAGAGGTTTTCGATTATTCTTGCTCGTAACGCACAAATGACTTTATTAGGCTGAACGATATTTTCTTTATGAAAAAAGAGAATTTCGCAGTCAGTTGCCGCAGTTACATCATACTCCACTCCAGTTTGAGTGAATTGAAGAGCTGTCTCCCCAACAATTTCCCCTGCGCTTAATTCAGTGAAAATAAACGTTGATCCAGTAATATCCTCACTGCTTAAGAAGATAGTCCCTGTCAGAACGATTCCAAAGGTCGGAAGAGGGGCTTCTTTACTAAAAATTATCTCCCTTTTTTGATATTTTTTTGTATATCCCTTTAAGCAATGGATAGATTCTCCGATTTCTTCCTCAGAAAAACCGTTAAATAAATCGATGTTTTGTAAGATTTTAAATGAATTTTGCAAAAGTCTCACCTCTTGTTGCCTAGGCAACCGAAATTTACTATTCCGTCTGTTATACTCCAATTAATTGATAAAGATTATCATTATTGATTGATATCATTATAGCTAATTACCTGAAATATTCAATACATTCTTTGTAATAGAAGGGGGAAAAAATGAATTTTCCGATAGAACAGGTATTTTCGTTAAGTGCTGCCATAGCTTATCGTCATAACCAAATAAAGAGCACTGTATTAATAAGTGAAAATAATACCAATATTGTGATGTATGCAATGGATTCAGAAGAAAGCATCAGCAGTGAATCCTCACCAAATAGGAAAATGGTGTTTGTATTAGATGGGAGCTTAAATATAACTATTAACCAAACTTCCTATGCTTTACATATAGGAGATTCATTCGTCATAGATAAAAACACGCAGCATGCAATTGAGGCACTTGAAAGATGTAAGTTCGTCCAAATCAATTATAACAATAAGGAGATTTAACATGGGAGCAGATAGCTTAATAAAAAAAATACCACATTCACAAGTAATTAAATTGGGGGATATGGTTGCAGTTGAAGCGAATCAGGTTTCGAGTATGACATTAGTACAAAGACCTTCTATCGGAATGACCTTATTTTCCTTAGGTGAAGGGGAAGCAATAAAAATGCATACATCACCAGGAGATGCTATGGTGCAAATACTATCTGGCATTGCAGAGATTATAATTGGTGAGGAAAAATATCTTGTTCATGATGGCGAAACCATAATTTTACCAGCAAATATACCACATGCATTACATGCAATCCAATCGTTTCAAATGCTGTTAATTGTTGTGAAACCAGACAAGCAATAAGAGAGGTGCAGCAAAATGGGGAAAAAGGAAGTTGGACATACCTTTTTAGCAAGATTAGGTAAAAAGCGATTAAGACCAGGCGGAATTGCAGCAACCAATTGGTTAATAAATCAAGCTAACTTAACGAACAATTCAAAAGTACTAGAAGTTGCTTGCAATATGTGTACAACCTCGATTGAACTTGCAAAAACATACAAATGTAACATAACAGCTATCGATATGGACACAAATGCATTAGCAAAAGGCAAAAAGAATATCGAAAAAGCGCAGCTTCAAAACTATATCACTGTTCAGCAGGGGAATGCTATGAATCTACAGTATGCAGATAATACATTTGACGTTGTATTTAATGAAGCAATGCTAACAATGTTTAATGAATCCGCAAAAAAGAAAGCAATATCCGAATATTATCGTGTGTTAAAACCAGGCGGCGTGTTATTAACACATGACATAATGCTAACAAAAGGGACACCGCAAACACTAGTGAATACATTAAGAGACATCATTCACGTTAATGTCTCACCACTTCCGCAGGATGAATGGAAGCATACATTTAAGACAATAGGCTTTACAGAAGTAAAAACAAACTCAGGAGCCATGTCGTTGATGAACCCAAAAGGAATGATTCGAGATGAAGGATTACTTGGCATGCTAACAATTATTAAAAATGGTCTGAAAAAGGAAAACAGACAAACGTTTAAAAGCATGTTCAAGTTTTTTAATCAGTCAGGAAAAAGCTTAAACTATATTGTTGTTTGCAGTAGAAAGTAGGTGACACTATATTTATTTTAACAATATAATTTTAGTCCCAATGCCAGTGATAGGTTCCGTTCACTGGCTTACTTTAATTCTGTTATCTAACAATTACTTCTCAATATTTATCTTGGATAATACCTGATTATTGAAGTCATTATATTTAACTTTTTCTTTAGCCCAAATACTAGCAAACAATTTTTTATCCTCGCTAAATTGCTCCTTAAGTTGTTCCAAATTTGAAATATCACCTGTAAACTCTGTATTATCATCAATAACAACTTCAAATGGTCCTTCATAGGAGGCCGCTAGAGACATATCGTCTGGATGTGTGCCTATAACGATGCTATCATCGTCAACCTCAAGAATTGTCCCACCATAATCTGCGCCGGTGATTATGGACTTTTCCGTGTTGTTACAGCTAATTAAAAGGAATATGAAAATTATTAATGAAAAAACGGCTATTTTTCTCATTTTTTGTCTCCTTGGTATTGTTTAAAGATAATACGCAGGAGAGGTTAAAAGGTTTCAGCGTTTATAGAATTGTAAAAGAATACGGAGCATTGAATAATTTAAGAAGTATGTCTAATCGGGTTTTCCATTTTGGTGGATTACAAGGGGATTTTGGCAAAGCAAAACCGGGACAATCTGTTTATGAGGATTGTCCCGGTTTTTATTTTGCATATATTTTATTTACATATAGTCATATTCTGAGTCAACAAAATAGAGCCAGTGATAATATTCAATCTGTGAATCTGTCATTTTTGAGATTTCATTCTCATTGAATTTTGTTTGCTCCATTAATTTCTTTACTTTGGAATTTCTTTCTACTCGGCTCATTTTAAATCCTCCCTTAAGTGTGAGAAGTAACGAATTGGTTGAGTTGAAAACGTTTTCCCTCTGTTCTTATCTTTATTATATATCTCAATATGAGATTAAACAAATATTAAAATTAGATTGTTTTTCGAAAAATAATCCGAAATTGTTATTTATCTTTATTATGTATAAGGGTATGAATCTTTTTTAACAGTCGCACGTAAAAAAAGGTAGTAAGAAAATGGAAAAATACCTACAAGGAGGAGTACAGATGATCTGGATTACACTTGGAATTGTTATTATTTTAGGCGGACTTGGATTATGGGGACAATTATCAAGAGCAAAATGGTTAGAGGAAAAATCTAATAAAAGTAGGACGTCTTAACAATATGATGAAACTATTCTTTATGCTTGCAGCTGTCAGTCCGCCATTTTTTGCTTTCTTTGAAAAAGGAGCTACTGGAATCTTATTGTCATTATTCTTTTTGTTTCTTGCCGCAGGATATAGTAAGCCCAGGCCAACTAAAACACAATAAGTGAATGAAGCAGTACATATAAATTGAAAAAAGGTGCACAAGTTATATTACCAGCAATATTAATTACAGTTTCCGTTTTATCATTAGCTTGGTTTGTTGGTGATAAGCATTTTCCCTGCAGCAAATAATAGAACAGTACTTAGTTGTGATAATCATCAAAAAAACCTCCATTAATTGGAGGATTTAGGTATAGATAAGATAGGAAAGGAAAGGAAATAAAAGTAAGCTGTACTCAAACCAGCAATAATCTAAATTCAACTTCCTAAATCTCTATAAACGAATATCTAAAATAATATCAGCTAAAAAGTAATCGATAACCAAAATAGCCTAAAACAGCAACTACAATTAATAAAATCGTAAAGCCAGTTTCTTTCCAATTGCTGTTACCAGTAAACTCTAATGTGCTGCCATTGTCTGCTTTATCTATTGAATCCTTTAATGTTCCTGTCGGATTGTTTTTTAACTCTTGCTGCCGTAGTTGCTCGCGTTTTTCTGCAGCTGTTTGCTTACCAGTCATAGGAAGAACCTCCAATTTGTTCATTTTTTACATTATACAGTATTTTTGGAAAAATGAACAAATTGATAATTTACTATTGGCATAGTTTATAAAATAGATAGGGCATAGCTATTTGTAGATTTAAGCTAGGCTGGGGAATATAGGTTATTCCATATTATAAATAATGTCTTATTAGGAGTGTTAACTTGAAAAAAGTCTTAACCATTATGATAGCCATTATCCTTGTTGGAGGGATAGGAATAATTATTTACAATGTTAATTTTAAAGATAAAGATTTTAATTCTGTTACCGGAATCAACAATGAAGATATTACCTCCATTGAAGTCACAAAGTTAAGTGTTGATAGCAATAAACAACAAGTCGTGAATGTTACTAATCCAAAAGAAATATCGAAAATAATGAGTGATTTTGCAGATGCAAAATGGGTGAGAGAGCCTAGGTCCTTAAATCTGGATGATTATTATAGTGTTATCATGAAGAACGAGAAAATTCCAGAAGCAGTATTGTTTGTTAATAGTAATGACTCTTTTCTTGTCTCAACTTCTAAAGACGAAGGAAGTAATACAAACTCCTTCATCTTTAAGGAGGATAAAATAATCGAGATTCAAAAATTATTTAAGTAAGGACTGTTACTTTAAAAACGAGTAATTGTCTAGCTAGTAAAAATTCTTTTAAATCTAACTCCACCTCAAATAGCTGCACCTTAATAAACAAGCAAAAACTAAGAAGTTAATTTTCTAGGTTTTTGTTATACTTATATCTATCATACCCCAATAGAATGGTGATAGTAATGAATGCAGATGAATTGAAAACGAAGATTCAGAAATTATCAATATGGAAAAAAGGGGACCAGCGTGCCCCACATAAACCGCTATTAATTCTTTATGCCTTAGGACAAATGCAGGCTCAAAGTGATAGATTATTGTCTTATGAAGAAACTAGAGTTAGGCTGACAGAATTACTGCGAGAATTTGGTCCAATTCGCAAATCTTATCATCCAGAAGAGCCGTTTGTGCGGTTAAAGAAGGATGGCATTTGGATTTTGGATAGAGAGGTAAATGAAAAAAGCCCCAATAATCGTCAGCTACTTAATGATCATGTGTCAGCTGGTTTTACAAGAGAGGTTTTTGGTCTTTTAAATGAAAACCAAAGCTTGATGCAGGAGGTTTCCCAAGTAATATTAGATAAGCACTTTCCTGAAACCATGCATGAGGATCTTTTAGATGCGGTTGGTCTTGATTTTACTTTATATACAAGGAAGAAAAGAGATCCTAAGTTTAGAGAGCGAATTTTGAGAGCATATGGATATAGCTGTGCAATTTGTGGTTTTAATGTCCGATTAGCTCATACGCTTGTTGGGATTGAAGCGGCACATATTAAATGGCATCAAGCAGGTGGACCTGATACAGAAGAAAATGGAATTGCCTTATGCTCACTGCATCATAAGCTCTTTGATAGAGGTGTATTTACGTTAACAGAGGAACGAAGAATGATTGTTTCTCAAGATGCACATGGTACTCATGGATTTCAGGAATGGTTAATGAATTTCAATGGCAAAACCGTCCGTGAACCAATTCAAGCCTACTATTATCCAAATCAAACTTATTTAAATTGGCATGTGAAGGAGGTCTTTAGAGGACCTAGCTACATGATTTAGAATACACGAAAAGGAGCTGTTAGTGATAATCCTAACAGCTCTTTTTTTAGGTAAAGCAATAGTAATAAGTGACCAAACATAGTCACTTAACGAGTAAAATCAGTGAATGTTTCTTAAGATTATTGCTCGATAAGTGATTATTTCTCATCCATTCAAACAAGATGGTGTCTAAATGTAGACACCATCAATTAAACTTGATAATACTGGATTTTTCATAAACCTCAACTTTTGAAAAAACCTCTAAAACGAGCGCAGTCACTAGTTAAATTCTCTAAGTATTGAAATGTACTGGTTTTACCCTAACCTATAAAAAGAAGGAGGAAGAGGGAGGCAGTGAAAGATGAAAATTAGCTTAAATACAAACGAAAGCCGATAATGATTAACAGCACAGACAGCATCTGCAATATGACCTTGCCTGGTATTTTTTTTGAAAGCAGTACGCCAAGCTGGGAGCCGATTAGGACGCCAATGCCACCCCATAAGACAATTTGCCAATCAATACTGCTGTAAAAAATTTGCGAAATAGCTCCTACAGATGAATAGATGGTAAGGGAAAATATGGACGTTGCGGTAGCGATATGTGTTGGAACTTTAAAGCCATATATCAATATTGGAACAAGGAGCCAGCCGCCGCCAATTCCTAAATAGCTGGAAAGCACTCCCATCAGAAAGCCAATTGGGAGAATGTAGGCTATTGGCAAATGTACAGCTTCTTCGAGTGAAGAATATTCTTCACTAGTTGCGGCAATTTCATCCTTTGCCGTTCCTTCTTGCCCTAATTGCCGTGCTTTTTTCCTTTTTAGATTTGCAAACGGGGAATTTTTGGCGAATAGGAATATCCCTAAAGCAACTAAAATTGTGGCGAAAATAACATAAAAATAGCTAGATGAGTAGATTTGCAGAAGCCATACACCGAGAATCGAACCGGGGATAGCACCAGCACTTAGTGTTAAGCCTGTGTGGTAATGAATTCGTTTTTGTTTTGCATAGCCGACTACCCCTGACAGGGAGTTTATTAAAACAATGACGATTCCAGAACCAGCAGCAAGGGCAGGATCCATCTGAAACACCAGCAATAATGCAGGAACAAAGATAAAGCCGCCGCCAGCACCGACAATTGTTCCATAGCCACCTGCAATAATGCCGACGATAATCAATAATAAACCTGTTATGATATCCATCATCGCTCCTCCTTTTTCTTATACCTTAAGGCTATCAAAGGAAGCGACGATTGTATATTTGAATAATTTCATAGCCTATAAGCAACTGTTATACCCATGATAAAAACCTTATATTAATAGGAAAAAGCAGGCTTTTTCTGAAGGAAATGCCTGCTTAATATATTACTGTCGAATAAATTGCACGAAATATTTTAATCCGGATTTTCTAAAGCGATGGGATTTCTGCACCATCCATAAATCACGGGAGATAAGGAAATTGGTTATCTTCACTTCATGCAGAGTTCCGCTCTTTATTTCCTTTGTGACAGTCAATCTTGGCATAATGCTCACACCTAAATCGGCTTCGACAGCACTTTTTATGGATTGATAGCTTCCTAGTTCCATTGCGCTTTTAATATTACCGAGCACACCATGCTCGTTTAACGCAGTTTCCACAATAAGCCGTGTTCCAGAATCTGTTTCTCTCCAAATCATTTTTGCTTCGGAAAGCTCTTGGATACTGATATGATCTCTGCTGCTCCAGAAATGAGCAGGAGAGGTGACGAGAATCAGTTCATCATCTGCAAACTTTTCACGGATAAGCTCTGTATTGTCAACAGCACCCTCAACAAAGGCAATATCGATTTCATTATTGTCTAGTTTTGCCAATATGGTAGGGGTATTGCCGATGGAAAGGCTAAACTTTAAGTCTGGATAGCTTCTGCTGAATTCTCCGAGTAAACCAGGCAATAAATATTCGCCAATCGTCGAGCTTGCACCGATATTTAAGACAATATCCTCATTCCCGGTCAATTCCTGGATTGCCGCAAAGGAAAGCTTGGAATACTCTACGATTTCCTTTGCAAATGGATAAAGAATTTCACCTGCTTTGGATAACGTTAATTTACCGGCACTCCGTTCAAACAGCTGTGCTTGATAGACTTCCTCTAATTGTCGGATTTGTCTTGTCACTGCTGGCTGTGTCACAAAGCTTAAACGGGCGGCTTGACTGATCGTGCCTTCCTCGACAACAAGGCAAAACATTTTCAAACTCTCTATATTCACTTAATAATCTCCACCTTAGTAAGCTTTTTTAAGCAGTATAAAAGGTATTACTTAACATCGGCAACACACCTAAAGCCAAGATGCCCAGAAGAACTGTCTGGTGTATTGGAGGTCCGAGCAGCAACACGATAACGATTGCAATAAGATTCATGACAAAGGTAGGAGCCGCCCCTCATAATTCTTGTTTCCCCGTTTTCCGGTCCTTGCGGATTTGTCTGTCCGCCTCGTTCATGGATGCTTCTGCTAAACCAGTCCGAGCACCATTCCCATACATTGCCGGAAGTATTGTACAGTCCGTATCCGTTCGCCGGGAATGATTGAGCCGGAGCAGTTCCTGCATAGCCGTCTTCCTTTGTATTCATTCTTGGGAATACACCTTGCCATATATTGCAATAGTGTTCGCCGTTCGGTGTTAGTTCGTCTCCCCAAGGGTATTTTTTTCTTTCAAGTCCGCCTCTGGCAGCATATTCCCACTCTGCTTCAGTTGGGAGTCGCTTGCCTGCCCAGCGGCAAAATGCATTGGCATCATTCCATGAAATATGCACGACAGGGTGGTTCATACGGTCATTAATATGTGAGCCAGGACCTTCAGGCGCTTTCCAATAGGCACCGTTAACACCATGCCACCAAGGCGTATTGGGAACAGGCGGTGTTTGCCTTAGCTGAATCGGTGAAAGGAACAGATAAAAAACAAAGGACCAGCCGAAGCGTTCTGCTTCTGTTACATAGCCAGTATCCTCCACAAATGCTGCAAACTCTTCATTTGTGACACAATAAGCATCTATTAGAAAGGAATCAAGCTCGATTTTGCGTACGGGACCTTCACCATCTGCAGGAAAACCTTCCTTTTCCGTTGTTCCCATAAAAAACTCACCGCCTTGTAACTGGACCATTTTGTTTCTAAATTTCACTTCCAGGTTAGCTGCAGGTATGTCAGCATGTGTTTGTTTATTTTTACTTGCTGTTTCATTTCTTCTAACTGCACAGCATGACCGTGTTTCCTTCATTTTAGATCACTTCCTCTTTTGTTAGGTGGTTTCTGTGAATGACTGACTTGCGGTCTGTAATAGTCGAATCTATTAAAATCTCTTGATTAAATTCCACAGCACCCTGCAGATAGCGGAATAAAAGACTTGCTGCCTCCATTCCCATTTGAAAGGCTGGAACATACACGCTTGTTACAGCAGGGAAGCATTGTTCGCCATCACCGTATCGATGTTCGATTGTAGCTATTGATACATCATGTGGAACCTTTAATTGAAGATTGTTTAAATAATTGATTGTTTGCTGAACGATGGAAATATCTTGTACTAAAAGGGCAGTCGGCTTATCTTCGTTGCTGAAAATTTGCTTTAATAGCTGGATATACGCATCAAGACTGCCTGTATGATGATGAACATCAATTTGCAGAACCTCTTTATTTACTGCTGTATAATCTTGTGTGACGCTGTTGATTATTTTCTCCTCTGTACTGATGATGGCCATATGCTGATGGTGATGGCTAGTGAAATGATCTAGCAGGTCTTTGTTATATTGCTTGTACTTTGCATAAACATTTAAGCCGATATGGTCGACTGTTTTCTCTCCAATATAGACCATCGGCATTTTTGCATGTAATAGCTCAAGAAAGGCATCACAGATTAGCGGTGTACCACCTAGTATAAGACCGTCAATTTTCTTTTGTTTAATAAAGCTGTAATACTGGGGAGGGCACTCATTTCCTTGAATTTGTTCTTTTGTAGCTGTTTCATTAATTAATAAAAGGTGATAACCAAACTTTATCAATATTTTGTTAACACCGTTAATGAATTCAAGTAAATATGTATTGGACGTGCCTTCAATAGAAGGGGTTTGAAACGGAAAATAAAGCCCAATCAATTTCGTTTCATTATTCGCTAGATTTTGAGCGATGGAGCTTGGTGTAAAATTCAGCTTTTCTACGGCATCCATTACCTTCTTTTCTGTTTTGCTGCTTGTGTAGCCGCTTTTGTTTAATACTCTTGAAACAGTGGAAATAGATACTCCTGCTAGATTTGCAACATCATAAATAGATACCTTCAATATACTCACCACTTTTTTAAATTTATCGGCAGATAGAAGCATTAAAAGGTTTATGGAAGCGCTTCTATATTATTACTGCTAATTTACCATTAAAGCATGAACAGGTCAATCGTGTATAAAAGTTCGTTATACCCTATAAATATATTGTTATTGCAAGCGTTTAACAATTTTGATAAATTGTACGTAACAAAATAATAAGCGCTTTCAGATGTGGTGAAAACAAATGTGGAAGCGCTTCTACATTAAAAATTGGAGGAGAGATACTTATGCGAGCCATAATGGTGATGTTTGATACGTTAAATAGACATATGCTTCCAAACTACGGCTGTGATTGGATTCATGCACCTAACTTTAAGAAGCTAGGAGAAAAAACAGTTGTGTTTGATCAGTCCTATGCAGGCAGCCTGCCATGCATGCCGGCAAGAAGAGAGCTGCATACAGGCAGATACAATTTTCTGCATCGCAGCTGGGGTCCAATTGAACCATTTGACAATTCCATGCCTGAAATCTTAAAAAAAAATGGCGTCTACACCCATTTAGTAACAGATCATCAGCATTATTGGGAGGATGGGGGAGCAACTTACCATACAAGATACAACTCCTTTGAATTAGTTAGAGGACAAGAGGGTGATCCATGGAAAGGGCATGTTAAGGACCCGGACTATCCGGAAACAGAAACAGCAAAATCGCTTGCGAGTAGTAATATGTACAGACAGGATTTAGTTAACCGGACCTATTTTGAAGAAGAGCAAAATCACCCGCAGACTAGCACATTCAACTTGGGCATGGAGTTTATTGAAAAGAATAAGGAGGAAGATAATTGGTTTTTACAGCTTGAAACATTTGATCCGCATGAACCGTTTTTCTCTTATTCGCACTACAAAGAACTTTATCCTCATGAATATAGTGGTAAGCACTTTGATTGGCCGCCATATTATTTTGTCCAGGAAAGTAAAGAGGTCGTCTCACATGGGAAGTATGAATATGCAGCATTATTGAGCATGTGCGACCATTACTTAGGGCAAGTAATTGATTTAATGGACAAAAATGATATGTGGAAAGACACGATGCTTATCGTCAATACAGATCACGGCTATTTATTAGGAGAGCATGGCTGGTGGTCGAAAAGTGTAATGCCTGTTTATGAAGAAATTGCGCATACGCCATTATTCGTCTGGGACCCGCGAGTCGGCGTTACGGGGGAAAGACGACAATCGATTGTACAAACAGTTGATATAGCACCAACATTGCTCGACTTCTTTGGTGTTTCGCTGCCTGAGAATATGGATGGACAACCACTGCGCCAAACCATTCAAGCGGATGTACCTATCAGGGAAACGGCATTATTTGGATACCACGGCGGTCATGTAAATATAACAGATGGTAATTATGTATACATGCGAGCACCTGTAGCACCAAAAAATGAGCCACTCTATGAATATACATTGATGCCAACACATATGAGACAGCCATTTGCCCCAGAAGAGCTGCAAAATATTGAAATTCAGCAACCGTTCTCTTTTACGAAATGCTGCCAGACAATGAAAATTAAGGCAGGCGCCGGGTTTGTGAATGCATTTCAATTTGGTTCTAAGCTTTTCGATGTTCATAATGATCCACACCAAAACGAAGAACTTGAAAATATAGAAGTAGAATTAAAGCTCATTGAAAAGATGGCAGCACAAATGCGGAAAAATGATGCTCCACCAGAACAATTTGCACGATTAGGCATACCAGAGGATGGCCGCATGACAGTAGAAGAGCTACAAAAGCAGAAAGAAGAAATTCGGAAAAAGGAACAGATAACAGTGCTCCCAAATCATCCATGGGAAAGAGCTGCCCAAAATCAGCTGCGCGCATTATTGAATATAACTCCCGAAGAACAGCGCGCTGAATTATTAAACCAGTTTGAAGAATTTGTCCTAAAGTCAGCTCAAGATGGAGTTTCTACAGAGACTGTTCATGAGTTCATTGAGACAGCTTATGAAAAGGAGCAAAAGGCAAAGGCCCAGTACTTTACAGGGTTGGCAGGACGAACAAGCTAACAGGAATTTTGCCAAGAAAGGATGATGACAATGTATCTTGTTATGGATATGGGAGGAACATTTATTAAATATGCCCTGCTTAATTCGGCAGGAACGATTATGGAAAAAAACAAAAAGCCGACAGTTAAAACAAATCTGCCTGATTTTAAGGAAGCTTTATTTTCCATCATTGAAGAGCATGATTTAACTAGCATCAAAGGGATTGCGATAAGCTGTCCAGGCACAGTGGATGTTAACAGCGGTGTCATTTATTACGGCGGTTCCTTTCCGTTTTTGCATGAAGTAAATCTTGCAGACATGATAAAAAGCAAATATAACATAGAAACAACGGTGGAAAACGATGGTAAGTGTGCTGCATTAGCTGAACTTTGGCTTGGCAGTATTAAAGGGAAAAAAGATGCTGTCGTATTAGTGCTGGGGAGCGGCGTTGGCGGCGGAGTGATTTTAGATGGAAAACTGCATCGCGGAGTGAATCTGTCAGCAGGAGAAATCAGCTATGTGATGAGCAATTTAGATCCAAATACGAAAGAAACAAGCTTTATGGGTGCTTTAGGTTCTGGTGCCTTAATGGTGCGCAGCATAGCGGAAGTTAAGCAGCTTGCAGACTTAACCGATGGTGAAGCTGTATTTAACTATATAAATAGCGGCGACAAGGAAGCGATGAAGATTTTTGATGATTTTTGTATACACGTAGCAGGTCAAATCCTTAATCTTCAATATATTCTAGACCCAGAGATATTTGCCATCGGTGGTGGTGTCAGTGCTCAAAAGATTCTATTAGAACGAATTAAGTGGGCAGTAGAGGAAATTAAACAGGCAAATCCGATGCATATGGCGAACCCGAATATTGTTGCTTGTCATTTCCGCAATGATGCGAACCTTTATGGAGCATTGTATCATTTCTTTGTGAGCAAAGAGGGAGCGTTTATAAGCTAAAAAAGGGCGGGGCAGCATATTGTTGCCTCCACAACTTTTAATAATTTGTGGAAGCGCTTCTATAATTTATAATGTAATTTTACGGAGGGAAAAAACAGATGAGCACAAAAACAAGAGCCCAAAAAAGCGATATATTTTTCTATTCACTTGGCGGATTTGGATCAAATCTTCTATTCACATTAACAACATCCTTTTTAATGTATTTCTATACAGATGTATTTAAAATATCACCATTAGCAGTAGGTTCGGTATTTTTGCTTGTTAGAGTTATTGATGCCATTTTAGATCCGTTTATTGGCATGCTTGCTGACAGAACAAGAAGCAAGTGGGGTACATATCGTCCGTGGTTAATGTTTGGTTCGCCATTATTAGCAGCGATGACATTGCTGTTATTCAGTGCACCAGATTTAAGTGCATCTAATAAAATCATTTATGCGATTGCGGTGTATGTTGGATATTCTCTAGTTTCTTCACTTGTCAATATTCCATATCACGCCTTAACACCAATTTTGAGTCAGGACCCAAGTCAACGGACAGTGATTGTAACGGCCAAACAGCTTATGGGCAGTCTTGGAACATTGTTGATTTCTGGTGCAGCACTACCAGTTGTTGCGTTCTTTGGCAGTGGCGAAAAAGGCTGGTTCTATACTACATTAGCATTTTCTGTCGTTACGATTGCATCCTATTGGTTTTGTGCAATCGGTGCTAAAAATGCAGATAACGCAGAGGTTAATAATCAAAAAGCACTGAATTCTACTGAAGGTCATCCTCCACTTAAGGAGCAGCTGAAGATTATTTCAAAAAATGGACCGTTACTTGCCTTATTAATCGCTGGCTTTGCTAATATGACAGCACAAATTGTTAACTCGCAAACGGCTATTTACTATTGGCAATACAATATTGGCAGAGAGGATTTATATTCCCAATTATTCATTTGGGGGACATTGTTATCCATTCCTGCGTTTCTGTCTATTCCTTGGTTCGTCACAAAATTTGGCAAGAAAAAAGTGTTTATTGTTTCGTGTTTGATAACGATTTTACCACTTGTCATTTTGTTATTCTCTTCCTACGAAAATATAGCGGAAATTTTTACACTATCTGTTTTAGTCAAAGTCCTCGGACCGTTATCAGGTGTTCTGCCATGGATAATGATTGCAGACTGTGTTGATTATGGAAAATGGAAAACAGGCATTAACGGATCAGCAACGATTCACTCAATGATGCTGTTTACAAATAAATTAGCTGCAGCACTTGGCGGGATTCTTGCTGGCGCTCTCCTTGGTACTGCCGGATATGCCGCAGGTCAGCAGCAAACAACAGAAGCATTAAATATGATTACCTACCTTTATTTCCTTGCCCCTGTTATTGGCTATATTATCGCTATTATTGCGTTTAAATTCTATGGAATTACTCCAGAGGTACAAGCTAAAATGACAAAAGACATAGACGAAAGAGAGAATCAAAATAAAGTAGTTAGCTAATATCCTTATAAGAGGTTGGGACAAAACAAAAGATAACCTTTCTAAACTCGAATAATAAAATTACATCAATTTTTAAAAAATGGAGCTTGTGACTAAATAAAATATGGAGTTAAAATTAGTTCGTTTCATTGCGCTATAGCCAAACGCTTTCCGCGGGGAGGAAGATGAGTCTCCTCGGCTTCGCCTGTGGGGTCTCACCTTTTCCTCTATTTCCCGCAGGAGTCGAGTGGCCTCCGCTCCATTCCACTAAGATTTCTAATTATTGTAACCCAAGAAAAAACGAGCTATCTAATCGGTATTTGAATAGATAGTTCGTTTTTTATGCTGATTCACATACTTATGTTCTAGCCACTTTGAATTATAATAGAAAGCGCTTCCTTATATAATTTAAATATATAAAACTTCGTTATACCCTATAAATTTAATGATATTGCAGAAGGTGAAATTTTTTGATAAATTTGTGCTAACAGCAAGATGAAAGTGCTTACAACAAAATGTGGAAGCGCTTCTATATAAATGTGGAGGTGATTACATTATTAATTGTTTTTAGAGGTTAATTAGGATGAAATCATAAGGGGGAAACGTATGAAAAGCGCAAATGCAAGTGTAAAAAAGAGTGAAGTTGTATTTTATTCTTTTGGCGGTTTTGGTTCCAATTTATTATTTGTATTTACTACTTCCTTTTTAATGTTTTTCTACACAGATGTATTTAAGATTTCACCTGCTGCTGTTGGTACTGTATTTTTGGTTGTTAGATTGATAGATGCCTTTTTAGATCCTTTTTTAGGAATGCTTGCAGATCGAACGAGGAGCAGGTGGGGCACATATAGACCATGGTTAATCTTTGGCTCGCCACTGCTGGCAATGTCAACATTGCTGCTATTTACGGCACCTGAATTAAGTCCAACAGGTAAAATTGCTTATGCCATTGCCGTATACGTCGGATATTCCTTTGTTTCATCTATCGTTAATATACCATATCACGCTCTAAGTGCAGTGTTAAGTCAAGAAACAACACAGAGAAACTGGATTGTTACAGCAAAGAATTTTATGGGTAACCTTGGAAGCTTAGCAGTTTCAGGCTCTGTGCTTCCATTAGTAGCCTTTTTCGGCAGTGGACAGAAAGGCTGGTTTTTTGCCACACTCTTGTTCTCGATTGCGTCTATTTTCTCCTATTGGCTTTGTGCTTACGGTTCAAAGCAGCATGATAATAAAGAAATTAACAACCTGAAATCATTGGAACAAAAAGAGCATCCAACTATTAAAGCGCAGATGAAATTAATCTCTACAAACAAACCACTTGCTATTCTTTTACTTGCAACTGTAGTAAAAATGGCAGCCCTAATGTCCACATCTTCGATTGCCATTTACTACTGGCAATATAATATTGGCAGACCTGACTTATATTCACAGCTATTTATTTGGGGAACAATTCTTGCGATTCCTGCTTACTTTGTGACACCGCATCTCGCCAAGAAATACGGAAAAAAAGCACTTTATAATTTCAGCTGTTTTATAACGATTGTGCCATCGGCGATTCTTTTATTAACCCCGTCAGAATATGTAATGACAATTTTTGTATTATCTGTTTTCGTTAAAGTCCTCGGTCCATTCACAACAGTATTGCCGTGGATGATGCTGCCAGACTGTGTAGATTATGGCAAACTTAAAACAGGCTTAAATGGCTCTGCAACAGTCCACTCGATGATGATTTTTATAAATAAGGTTGGAGCAGCAATCGGCGGCCTTTTGTCTGGTGTTTTGCTTGGTGTTGTCGGTTACGTTGCAGGACCGCAGCAGCCTCCAGAGGTATTGAGCATGATTAACTATGTGTACTTCCTTGTTCCGATTATCGGCTATGCACTTGGCTTAGTATTTATGAAGTTCTATCCGATTAATAATGACTATCACTCTAAAATACTAGCAGAAATAAATAAAAAAGACATAAACAGCCAGCCGCCAGGTCTATAATTTTAAGGGAGGAGAAACGATGACGATGAAGAAAAAACCACATATTATTTTGTTTAATCCAGATCAATGGCGCGGGGACGTGCTTGGCCATATGGGGAACCCTGCTGCAGTAACTCCTAATTTAGATGAAATGACAAGAGAGGACGGTGTCTCCTTTCGGAACGCATTTTGCCAAAACCCTGTATGTACACCAAGCCGCTGTTCGTTTATGTCTGGCTGGTATCCTCATGTAAGAGGGCATCGCACTATGTATCACATGATGAGCGAAGAGGAGCCTGTACTATTAAAGACATTAAAGAATAATGGATATCATGTCTGGTGGGGTGGGAAAAATGATCTTGTTCCTTCAGAAAATGGCTTTGATGCGTATTGCGATATGAAGTATGAACCGGAAAATCAGCCAAAGCCGATGTTTGGCGGTATGTTCACAGGTGGTGAGGATAACTGGCGGGGGTTGCCTGGCAGTGACACGTATTACTCGTTTTTAGTTGGCAAGCTGGAAAAGGAGCAAGGAGAAGAATGCTATTATGACAGTGATTGGGCCAATATCTTCGGCGCAATTGAACAGATTAAAAACGCGCCAGAGGATAAGCCGCTTTGCATTTACTTGCCTATACTTTATCCCCACCCCCCATATGCGGTGGAGGACCCTTGGTACAGTATGATAGATAAATCAAAACTGCCTAACCGTATCAAAGCAGAGGACCTTTCAAAAGATATGCCGTCAATGCTGGCAGGACTGCGGGAAAGATATAACATGGAAGGATGGTCTGAGGAGCGCTGGACTGAGCTAAGGTCGGTGTACTACAGCATGTGTGCTCGCGTTGATTACCAATTTGGACTATTAATGCAAGCACTAAAAGAGGCGGGGATTTATGATGATACAGCTGTCTTTTTCTTTTCCGATCATGGTGACTTTACAGGCGATTATGGATTAGTAGAAAAAACGCAAAATACTTTTCAAGATTGTTTGGCAAGAGTACCATTTATCGTTAAACCACCAGCACACCACCAAATCAAACCAGGAATCAGCGATGCTTTAATCGAGCTTGTGGACTTGGCTGCGACGGTACATGAAATGGCAGGGATAGAGGCAGATTACACCCATTTCGGACAGTCTCTTTCACCATTAATTGCAGGAATAAAAGAAGAACATCGTGAAGCAGTATTTTGTGAAGGCGGTAGAATGCATGGGGAATATCATTGCAATGAGTCTGCACCTGCAAATGAAGACACATCAATGCTTTATTGGCCAAGAGGTGAAATGCAGCGCAGTGAAGGACCAGAGCACACTAAAGCAACGATGATTCGCACAAAAGACTATAAATATGTAAAAAGAGTGTACGAAGAAGATGAATTATACGACATTAAGCAAGATCCAGAAGAAACTACTAATCGTATAAATGATCCAAATTTAACTTCCGTTCTGTTCGATTTAAAAGAAAAAATGCTAGATTTTTACCAGCAAACCTGTGACGTTGTTCCACATAAAAGATCGAGCAGGGAAGCGAAAGCACACTAACAAAAAAAGTGAGTTCGATATTTTATCGGACTCACTTTTTTTATTAAAGGTATTTTAAAAAAACGATCATTTTTTTCTGCTAGAAGAACTTTTTATTCCTAAAATTTTCATGATTCGCAAAACCTTCTTATGATTAACGTTTTGTCCACGCTTTGCAAGCTCCTCGCGAATTCGGCGGTAGCCATACCGGCCTTCATGCTCATCAAAAATTGTTTGTATTTCAACCTTTATATCAGCATCCTTATCAGGTCGGCTCATTTGTTTCAGCAGGTTATAATAAGTGCTTCGTGGAATATTAACGTACTTCACAAGAGCTGTTACCGGATATTGCTTCCTTAATTCATAGACTATTTTGGCTTTGTCTTGATTGGTGATGTTTTCTTGTTTAGACATAAGCAATTCTAGTTTTGTTAAGTAGTCATTTTCCATATCTTGCTGCCTTTTGTTTGCTATCAGAGGAACGGAAGTTTTTTGCTTTTTTGAATTATTTGATTTTGATGTCATATATATCCCTCAGTAAAAGTTGAATTTCTATTCCATTTAAAATGTAATAATGAACAAGATTGGCAGCTTATCCTTAGCTGAACTATCTCGTAATTACATCTAGTTTAATGTGTTTCAAAGATTTTGTATAGGTTTTGCGAAAAAATCTGGCATTACATATTAATTAGTAAGGTGACTTACTAGACGGACACTTTCCTAAAAAATAGTATGCAAAACACATTGATTTATGCCATTTAGGATATAGGAATTGTAATGTAGAAATCATAGTGGCTATATATAGTCACTATATTAAAACCATTGATAATACTGAAACAATAAAATGTTTTTATGTATTTGAATACACGAGTGAAAAGATAAAGACACTTACTGTCGAGACTCGCTTGAAAAGAAATAAATTACAGAAGTATTAAGCAATTAAAATCCATCTACTAACCATGTCAAAAAAAGTCGAATATAAGCACGTAAGGAGACAATAATCAGTACAGCTTATGTTATAATTACTTATGGAACAAACGTACGAATAAACTTACTGCATCAGTGTGTGCACATAACATGTAGCTGCACAAAAACTAACTCAGTAAAGTCTAAAAAATTATACGCATCCAATATAATAATAAATTAATAAAATAAGCATTTATAAAAGTTAATGTTAACAAACTGAAATAAATAACAGGATTTAAGCAAGCAGATATACAGGAGGAAGTTAGCTTGAACACATATATAGTCATGCAAGGAAGCAAATACCATGAAGTAAGGGACATGGGAATAATCTGGTCACCGAAAATCGCTAAAGGTGGCAGTATCGAGCATTCGTGGGAAAGAATGAAGGAAGTGAAAAAGGGCGACCGCATTTTTCATTATGTGAAAGGAAATATTGTGGCGATTAGTATTGCGAAAGAGGATTGTGTGGAAGCAACAAGGCCACTAATTTTGCAATCAGACCTTTTTGATGATGAAGCTGGGTACCTAGTTGAGGTCGAGTATTATGAACTGGACAAATCGGTAAATGTAAAAGAGAAATTCGCCGCTATTTCACCACTGCTTCCAATCAAATATTCACCTTTCCAAGACGATGCAAGTGGAAATTCAGGCTATTTGTACCCATGTAATGAAGAACTAGCGATCAAGTTGTTAGAGCTGATTGGCGAATTAAATATTTACTTAATAGATACAGAGCAGCTCGAATTATCGATGGATTACATCAAAGTAACAGAGCATAACACATTAATACCAGTTATTGCCGAAACAGAATCAGAAGTGAAAACAAAAATCCGTTTAGGACAGCAACGATTCAAGAAGGACTTAATGTCCTTATGGGGCTGCAAATGTGCATTATGCGATATCGAATTGCCAGAGCTGCTGAAAGCAAGCCGCTCCAAACCATGGAAAGACAGCACAAACGAAGAACGAAACGATCCATACAACGGTATCCTGCTATGCAGTAATCACGACGCCTTATACGAAAACGGTAAAATTGCCTTTGACGGTCAAGGCAGACTCCACATCTCACCTGAGATTAATGAAGAAGATTACTTAAAATACGGGTTATTGACGAAAAAGAAAATTAAGTTAAACCAAGACAATAAGGTATACTTCAAATGGCATAAAAGAAACATCTGGAGCAAAGCAATCGGCACAAATGAAGAAACAGAAAGCCAAGAAGAAGAAGAAGTAATAGAACAGCCTTAAACAAGGGCTGTTTTTTTTCGTAAAATAGATTTTTCGGAATATTCCATTTGACAATGAAAACGGTTTACGATATATTTTAGCAATAAGTGGCATTGTTACTAATACTATATTTATAGTTTATTAGGCAAAACCCATCATACGTTTCAAGCAAAATAAATATGGGAGGTCGCCGTTTTGTTGATACATAAGGTACTCAACAATAATGTTGTTATATGTAAAGATGCTGAACTGAACGATATTATTGTTACAGGCAAAGGGATCGCCTTTCAAAAGATTAAAGGCGATGAAATTGAAACAGCATCAGACATTAAAGTTTATACCTTAAATAACTCAACGGTGAAGAAGAAGTTCCAGGAGGTTGTATCACAGATTCCAATTGAGTATATGGATATCAGCGAGAAGATCATTGATTATGCCAAACGAACAATTGGAAAAGAAATAAACGATACTATCTATGTAACTCTCACAGATCATATTTACAGTACATGTGAGCGCTATCGCCAGCAAATTAAGCTTAAAAATGACTTATACTGGGATATTAAACGATTATATAAAGAAGAATTTAAAGTCGGAGAAAAAGCTGTTGATAAAATCAGACAAGTGTTTCAGTTGGATTTACTTGACGATGAAGCTGCATTCATAGCAATGCATTTCGTGAATGCTGAGCTCGATAATAACGTCAATGACGTAGCGAGTATTACGATTGTTATTAACGATATTTTAAATATCGTCAAATACCATTTTAAAATCAGCTATGATGAGGACAGTATTAGCTATGGCCGTTTTATTACCCATTTGAAATTCTTCAGCTATCGGATATTAACCCAAAAGCCAAGCTTAGTTGAGGATAAGGAGCTGTTAAGCATTATTGCCGACAGATTTCCTGAAGCTGAAAAATGTGCCCACAAAATTGAAAAAATGTTGTTAGAGCATTATGATCATAAGCTAACCATCGATGAGAAATTTTATTTAATTATTCATATAGAACGAATTGTGAAAGAAAGTTGTTAGGATTGTTACCTTAAAGGCAAAACCTAAGCATTCACTAAAAAATTATTTTTTAGTGCTGTGCTTAGGTTTTTTTTCATACAAAAAAGGAGGAAAACCTATGGATTACGCAAAAACAGCCAAAGATATATTAAAAGAAATTGGCGGAGAAGAAAACATAGTATCTGTTGTGCATTGCTATACGAGATTAAGATTTACATTAAAGGATGAATCGTTTATCGAGGATAAAAAAGTGGAGGACATTGACGGTGTTCTTGGCATCATGAAGTCTGGCGGTTTGTACCAGGTAATCATAGGTAATGATGTTGCCAAATGCTATAAGGAACTAATGAAAATTACTAACTTAGATGAAAATGAAACGAAGCGACCAGAAGGAAACAAACAAAAACAAAACATCATTAACCGCTTCTTTAATATGATTTCCGGCTGTATGGCTCCTGTTCTCCCTGCCTTAATTGCCGGAGGGATGATGAAGGTTGTTCAACTAATCATTGTCATGCTTGACATTTTGCCAGAAGAAAGTCAAAGCTATCGTTTATTCACAGCAATCGGTGACGCACCATTCTTCTTCCTGCCAATCCTGCTTGCTGCATCATCAGCTAGATATTTCAAAGTATCACAAACATTAGCTGTTGCAGTTATAGGTGTGCTAGTTTATCCAGACTTTATTACGATGATGGGTGAAGAAAGCGTTCACTTCTTCGGCATTCCAGTAACTGCCGCATCGTATTCCTATTCTGTTATACCTGTATTGTTAATTGTCTGGGCAATGAGTTATATTGAACCATTTGTAGATCGCATTGTTCCAACTGTTGCGAAGAACTTCCTATCGCCATTGCTAGTTTTACTCATTTCTGCTCCAATTGCCTTTATCGTGTTAGGTCCAATTGGTGCAATCGCGAGTAATTATTTCACAGATGCTCTTATGTTCGTGTATGACACTACAGGAATTGTTGCTGTTGTACTATTATCAGCCTTTATGCCGCTGATCGTTCTAACAGGGATGCACCAAGCATTTACGCCAATCATTCTCTCAAGCATCACTACATTAGGCTTTGATCCACTAATTTTAGTTGCTCAGCTAGCGAGTAACCTGTCACAGGGCGGAGCATCACTAGCGGTTGGGATGAAATCTAAGGTCAAAAAGCAAAAGCAAATCGCTTATTCTGCTGCATTCTCCGCATTACTTGGCGGTATCACAGAGCCAGCAATGTATGGAGTAACCGTAAAACTGAAAAAGCCAATGATCGCATGTATTATTTCCGGTGGACTCGTTGGTGCATTCACAGGCTTCTTCCAATTAAAAACATACGTAATGGCAACACCTGGTTTAATTTCTATCGGTGAATTCCTGGGTGGTGTCGGAAATACAAACATTATTGTTGCCGTTATCGCAAGCGCCTTAGCGATTATCCTGTCATTTACACTTACATGGTTTATTGGCTTTGATGAAAAAGAAGCAGATATTGATACAACGAAGAAAAAGAAATCAAGTACTGCACAAGCAACAAAGACAACAGAAAAAGAAATCGCAGTAGACAGTCCAGTCAGCGGCACCTTTGTACCACTGACAGAAGTAAAAGACTCTACCTTTTCGAAAAAATTAATCGGTGACGGGATTGCCATTTACCCTGACCAAAATAAAATAGTAGCTCCCTTTGACGGAGAAATTGAAGCCTTCTTTGATTCCAAGCATGCGATTGGTTTAAAAAGTGATGATGGTATCGAAATTCTTATTCATATTGGCTTGGAAACAGTTAATCTAAACGGACAATATTTTACTGGTCATGTCAAAAAAGGCGACCGTGTGAAAAAAGGCGATGTGCTGATTTCATTTGATAAGGAAGCGATAAAAGAAGCGGGCTTTGATTTAGTAACACCAGTTATTGTCACAAACTCTGGAGACTATGAAGTGAAGATTCCTTCATTGGACCATATTAAGAAATTCGATGAAATCATTTATGTTAGCAAGGTTGATAACGCTTTAGTTGGTTAAATAAATCATAGAATGAGAGGAAGATAATAATGACTATTAAAGGATTTCCGAATAACTTTTTATGGGGCGGCGCTACAGCTGCCAATCAATTAGAGGGCGGCTGGAATCTTGGCGGTAAAGGTCCAAGTATTGCAGACATGTTCACTGGAGGCAATAAAGATAGAGCAAGAAGAATAACTCCAGAGCTTGAGGCTGATACATTTTATCCAAACCATGAAGCAGTCGATTTTTATCATCATTATAAAGAGGATATTCGCTTATTTGCAGAAATGGGCTTTAAAGCCTATCGCTTCTCAATCGCTTGGTCACGGATTTTTCCAACAGGTGAAGAAACAGAGCCGAATAGAGAAGGACTGGCATTTTACCATAATGTGCTGGATGAGCTGGAGAAGTACGGAATTGAACCAATTGTGACAATGTCTCACTATGAAAATCCGTTTCAGCTAACAAAAACATATGGCGGCTGGGATAACCGCAAGTTAATTGATATCTTTATGCCATATGCTGAGTGTATTTTACGCGAATATCAGGATCGGGTCACATACTGGATTTTATTTAATGAAATTAACCTGCTCACACAGCCAATGGGCGGCTATTTTGCTGGCGGAATGATTTTAGAGGGTGTCGAAAACGAAGAAGAACGGCGCTACCAAGCAATGCATAATCAGCTCGTTGCCAGCGCAAAAACGGTAAAACTAGGAAAGTCTATCTCAGAAAGCTTTCAATTTGGCTGCATGATCGCCTATGTTGGAGCCTATGCATTAACATGTAAGCCAGAGGATGTAAGAGCACAGCAAAGAACAGACCAAATTCATAACTGCATTGCTGGAGATGTTCATGTGCGCGGGCAATATCCTGCCTTTGCGCACCGCTTCTTTGCAGAAAAAAATATTGATATTAACATGCTGCCAGAGGATGAGCAGATTTTACAAGATGGGGTTGTCGACTACTATACATTCAGCTATTACACAACAAATTGTGTTGCTGAAAATCCTGAAGGAGCAAAGGTATCTGGCAATGGCAGCGGCGGCTTGATGAACCCATATTTAAAAAACAGTGATTGGGGCTGGCCTATTGATCCAGAAGGCATTCGCTGGGCACTAAATAATATACATGACCGTTATCAGCTGCCAACAATGATTGTCGAAAATGGCTTAGGCGCAGTTGATGTCGTCGAGGAGGATGGCTCTATTAATGATGACTATCGCATCGCTTATCTTGGCGCGCATATTGAACAAATGAAGGAGGCTGTTAAAGACGGAGTCAATTTAATAGGATATATGCCATGGGGCTGTATCGACTTAGTGTCTGCATCAACTGGCGAAATGAAAAAAAGATACGGGTTTATCTATGTCGACAAACATGACGACGGAGCAGGAGATTTTGGCAGAAAGAAAAAGAAATCGTTTGAATGGTACAAAAAAGTGATTGCATCAAACGGAGAAATACTGGAAAATGAGGCCCAATAAAATTACCTTAATCATGATGATTCTCGGTATAACGCTAATAGGCTTCAGTGTTGCGATATTCAGGCTCATCGCATTTGGTACAGATCCATATAGCGCTATGAACCTTGGATTCACAAATATTTTTCCTTTATCATATGGAACGATGCAGCTTGCCGTAAACCTGGTTCTGCTCCTGTTTCAGCTGCGCTTTGCGAAAAAAACAATGGGCGTAGGGAGCTTTATTAACTTAATCTTGCTAGCGTATATGTCCGATTATTTTTTATATGTTCTTAAGACAGTACCTATCAATTATGAATTACTTGAAATTCGCATTCTGCTTTTACTGATAAGCTTAATTTGCTTAACATTTGCTATTTCTTTGTATACAATCAGCGACCTAGGAATTGCACCATATGACTGTTTATCTGTCTTTATGTCTGAAAAGTGGAGTATAAAATACCATTGGTGCCGCATTATGACAGATTCCACCTGTATCGCCATTGCGTTTTTGCTAGACAGTGAAATAGGAATAATAACTCTTTTTCTAGCATTATGTACAGGTCCGTTTGTTTCCTATTTTAACAAGAATGTGAGTATTCCGTTAAGATTAAGATACGATGGTATATACAGGGCAGCACACACTATTATTCAGCCTAAAATAGGCGGAGGTGCTTAAAACACCTCACATGACCTTCCGAGTGCTCGGAAGGCTTGTTTTGTTTGTCGTAATTTGATGAACGATAAGGAATTGTTTAGATGATAAATATCTTTAATAATAGAATTAAAGATTATTATTGCGTAATCCTAAATACCTGACTTTCATACATAAAGGATGAATATAATGACTCAAGAAGCAAAAGCAGAAAATAAAAAGAGCTTGGAGAAATCAGATAATAAGAAAAAAACCAGGAAAAAGCTCCCTAAACAAATATTAATGATAATAGGGATAGTTGCTTTAACGGTACTAATTTTCGGAGGATTTAAGCTGTATAAGGTATATACGGCAGGACAATTTACAAATGGTGCAATGGAATCAGCTGAAGGGAAAAAGCTCGATTATTTAGTCGAGGAGGACCCGAATGGAACAAATACCGAAGACATAATGTACGCAGACTTTAATGAAGACGAAGTCATTACAACCATGCACAAAATGACACATCAAAAAGTCGTTTCCAGCAAAAAATGGGGCGCGGTGGAAATGACTAGTGCAAGAGTCAATCAGCTGTATATCATTGTAGAAAATAGCGACTTTGAAAATAAAGAGGGACTTCTGTATATTTTACAAAAATGGTAGAACAAGGACTTTAATTTGGTTGATGACGATCATAATTATTTGTGGAAGCTGCATGGCGGAAATGTTGGGGAAGCGACAGGGGTATTTACAGAGGAAGAAGAGAAGGAGTTTGTAGAGCGGGTGTTTTAAACCAGAGTTGTCTCTGGTTTTTAATTTGCCACTTTTTTATAGTTATTCTCTTGGATTTGGATATTTCAACCATGTTCTTTCCTATGCTAGATATAGTAGAATAGCACTATTGAGATTTAAGGAGAAATACAATGTCTAAAAAGAACTTTCTTTATTTATATATCGTAGTAAGTTTACTCTGGATTTTCGGAACAGACTTTTTGCTTACATTTGTTGATAGTCAGTCGACAATGCTTTTTCTGCAAAAATTAAAAGGAATATTATATGTTTGTTTTACTAGTATACTAATTTATGTACTTATTGTCAGGAAAGAAGAGTTTGAGACAGTAACAGAAGAGAAAAAGCAGCTAAAGACACTGATTAATTCAATGGTTGATTTTGTTAACTTTAAGGATGGAAATGGTCGCTGGCTTGAGGCAAATGAAGCTGGCTTGAAGCTTTTTCAGCTTGATGGGGTTGATTTTAGAGGGAAAAAGGACTCTGAGCTCGCTAAATATACAGATTTTTATCATGATGCACTAATGTATTGCGAAACTTCTGATAAAGAGGCTTGGAAGGCAAAAGAAGTTACCAGATGTCTTGAATATATTCCCCTACCTAACGGGGAAATAAGAACGATTGATACGATAAAAGTTCCCAATTTTAACGACGATGGCAGCCGCCACTCACTGGTAGTAATTGGCCGTGATATTACAGAGCACCTAAATACAGAAAAAGATCTCAGCATGACGAAGCAGCAATACCAATCACTTTTCGAGAATAACCCAGACATGGTGTATGTACTCGATTTAGACGGGAATGTTGTTAATGTAAACCGTCAGTTTGAGAAGATTACTGGTTATAGTGCAGATGAATTTAATGGGAAAAGAATTGTAAGCTTAGTGACGGAGGAGTTTCAGGAGCTTCTTCGTGAGAATTTGTTAAACTCGATACTTCAAGGTAAATCAACTACAAAAGAAACAAAAATTATAAAAAAGGACGGCAGTATCAGTGATATTTCCTGCACAACATTTCCAATGATGCTAGATGGTGAAATCGTCGGTGTTATTGGCTATGGCAGGGATATAACAGCTATTAAGGAAACAGAAGCAATGCTTCGAAAAGCTGAAAAACTGTCTGTCGCCGGAGAGCTAGCCGCAAGTGTTGCACACGAAATTCGCAATCCACTGACATCCATTCGCGGCTTTATCCAATTAATGAAATCGGACGAAACAGCTTCAAATAAAGCTTTTCACAACATTCTCCTAGATGAAATCGACAGAATTAATGATATCGTCAGTGAGCTGTTATTATTGGCAAAACCACAGGAACTGAACTATGTAAAGGCTAGAGTAGAGAGCATTATGAGCTCAGTTTTCGGTCTGCTTGAATCACAATCAAACCTATACGGTGTAGAATTGAACTCAAAAATAATTGGCACACTTCCTGAGATTGACTGCGAACCAAACCAATTAAAACAGCTGTTCATCAACATCATCAAAAACTCAATAGAAGCAGAATCCACAAAAGTAAACATAACAATTAAAAACACAGACAACGGATTTGTGCAAATAATCGTAAAAGACAATGGCTGCGGAATCGAAAAAGATCGTATTAAACGCTTAGGGGAGCCATTCTATTCAGCGAAAGAAAAAGGCACAGGGTTAGGATTAACAGTCAGTTACCGGATTGTTCAGGCACATAAAGGACAGGTTAGGTATGCAAGTGAGGTTAATGAAGGTACCGAGGTGGAAATTTTGCTGCCAGTAACAATAGATTAATAGGTGGAAGGACATTTTAGCTTAATGTTAATATGTCCTTTTTTATTGTATATGGGAATACGTTGTTAATATTTTACATATTAGTGGCAATACATTAAAATATATGCATAATATTACAGATAGCAGAGGTGTACTAGTTGAGGAAATTCTCCATTTTTCTATTCATTCTGAGCACAATATTATTAAATGCGTGTAACGGACAAACAGACAATATTACTTATGCCATGATCGTTGTAGTTAATAACAAGGAATATAACGGAACTGAAACAGTGAAAGACGAAGGGATTAAAATGGGTGAAAGGATAGGAGAGATTGAAAAAGAGACACCAGTAGATGTAATGCCTGAGAATAATCAATCTAATAGCTTTGAGGTTGGTTCCAAGATATACTCTGTGCAGGGCACAGATCAATATATCATTGTTTTAGACAAGGATAATGAAGAGCATTTATTGGAGAGGGCTCCTAGTGATGAATAATTCAATCTTTAACTGGGCTTTTTTATACAATTTTTAATATAAATATGGTGAATTTCAAAAATACATTTGAGAAATGTGATTTTGTAGTACAGTGGCAATAGCATTGGTTCTAAATATTAAATACTAAGGTTTTAATAATCCTTATTGATTTGGCAGTGGATACCTTATTTATTTTTATGTCGGAGGAAAAAATTAGTGGAAAATTGGGAGTATAATGAATTAATTGAGGCGGTTCAAGAAGTATATGAGGAATTACTAGACGAAGATAGAGGTCATAGATATGCGATAGCAAGATTATCTGAAGAGTTTGATAGAATGGGGAAAATGGAAGATGTTATTGTCGATACTGTAATAGGAGAAATTGCAATTAAAAATGAAGCTGTCTTTGTCGGCATTATTGCAGGAATAACAAGAAGGTTAAGCTTGTTTAATCCAAGTGACTATGAAGGTGAATTAAGTACAGATGAAATGGATGATCTAATGAAAAGAATTAATAAAGTGATAGTAGGATTAAAAAATGTAACTATAGATTTTAACCCATCAGCAGAAATGTAAACATTATTTTAATGTTAAAAATGAAAGTATAACTCATAGGCTGAAAATTTATACATGTAACAAGAGAGTGTTTTTTTATGTTATCTTCTATAAAAATGGAGAACCCAGTTTTTCAATTACTAGCTGGATATTTTCATCAAGATATCTCATTTCCTGAAGAAGTTTTTCTTATAACTTGAAAGTAATTAACTGAAATATTCTGCGTAGGAATTAATTTTACTAATTATAAGCTGACTCACAAAGTTTTTAAGAAATTTTAATCTAATTTTAATTCTACTAGTATAGTATTTCTCTTTATGAGCATATTAGAATTTGACTATTATGTCGTTCCAGTTGACTTATAAATGAAATTATAAAGGAGAAATACAATTGAATACTATGGCTAAATCTGCGACAAAACCTATTAGTACAACACCAATTTTTGCTGTTTTACTTGCAGGGGCTTTTGTTGCGTTTTTAAATCAGACTGTTATAAATGTCGCATTGCCGGACATCATGGCACATTTCCACATTGATGCAGTGAAAGCGAACTGGTTAAGTACAATATTCCTATTAACGAATGGGATTGTTATTCCGGTTACGGCCTTCCTGATGGAGAGATTTACGACAAGGCAATTATTTTTATTTTCAATCGGCGTATTTGCGATTGGTACGTTAATTTGTGCAATGGCTGGCACATTCCCGATTATGCTCGTTGGACGGGTCGTACAAGCAATCGGTGCAGGAATTCTATTCCCATTGATTACAAATGTGATTTTCACTATTTTCCCACTAAACAGACGCGGATTCGCCATGGGGATATTCGGCGTGGCAATGAACTTCGCTCCTGCAATCGGTCCAACATGGGCTGGCTGGATTATTGAATCCTACAATTGGCGTGTTATTTTCTATATTATTGCCCCAATTGCTCTCATTGACTTTATTCTCGCAATCTTCTTCGTGAAAAATGTCACACAAACAAGCAGACCGAAGCTTGATACATTAGGAGTTATTTTATCAACGATTGGATTTGGCGGAATTCTTTATGCCTTTTCAACAGCTGGCTCAAAAGGCTGGTCATCAACAGAAGTCGTAACGATGTTTATCGTTGGTGGAGTCAGTCTAATTCTGTTCGTATGGCGTCAATTTGTTGTTAAACACCCAATATTGGAGTTTAGAATCTTCAAGTACAAGCTCTTTACATTAACAACAATTATCAATGTTGCTGTAACAATGTCGATGTTCTCTGGCATGATACTTATGCCAATCTATATGCAAAACATTCACGGTTTTAGTGCATTAGAAGCAGGATTCATGCTGCTGCCTGGCGGAATCGTGATGGGTATCATGTCTCCGATTACAGGAAAGCTGTTCGATAAATATGGTGCGAGATGGCTGGCAGTTATCGGTTTGGCAATCACAATGGTAACAACATATGCATTAACAAGATTAGAAGTTAATACAAGCTATTCCTACATTTTATGGATATATACAATCAGAATGTTAGGTATGTCACTTATCATGATGCCGATCTTTACGGCAGGACTTAATGATTTAGGCCTGAAATTAAATAAATACGGTACAGCTATGGTTAATACATTCAGAATGGTAGCCGGAGCAATCGGCATGGCCTTCTTCGTATCAATCATGACAAACCAAGGTGCAAACCATGCTGAAGACTGGATGAAGCTGCATAACATCCTGAAAACAGATAAACTAGGCATTGCACAAGCAGCGAAGGAAGGAACAGTAATGGGAATCAATGATGCATTTATGGTTGCCACTTACCTGACAGTAGTTGCTTTCGTGTTGGCTTTCTTTATTAAAGGATCTAAGCCTGGGGAGAAGAAGGCTTAATATGGTGGAAGAGCGTTGAGGAAACTCGGCGCTCTTTTTTGTTTATTGATTAATTAATTATTACTTATATTGTATTGTTCGAAATGTGTGTATAATTTTAGTTGCAAAAAATTAAGAGTTATAATTAAAATTAACTCATCTGATTCTAAAAATAATAAAAAAGGATATTGCTGCGATGAAAGTTAGATTAAATGATATTGCTTTTAGAAGTTCAATACTAAAAGCTTATAATGAAAAATGTGTTTATACTGGACAACCATTAAATTTTGAAACTCTTACAATAGACCACATTATTCCTCAAGATTTAAATAAAGATAAGCTAAAACTTGAAAATTATTTAAAAATGTTGGATTTAGATTATAATAATTTTGAATTTGATAGTATTTATAACCTAGTACCTGCTAAATTCAGGGTGAATAGAGAAAAAGGAAATGAGTTATTAGATAAAACTTTAGCTTTAACGCTATTAGAAAAAGCTAAAAAGAAAGCACCAATAATTATGAACGAAATTAAGAATTTTAAACAAAAAAAGAAAATAAGTAAAAGTATAGAAGAAGTAAGATCGTATGTTCTTTTATCAGATGATTTAAAGAAAGAACAAGTTTATGACTTTGTTTCTGAAGATAATAGTTTTTTTGAAAATCAGAAGATTATTAACGGTAGAAATTACTTGCAGAGCACTGATAGAATAAAAATAGAGGCCTTACTTCCAAGTTATCCTGAAAGAGAAGGGTCTTGCCTCATAACCTTTCGTAGTTTAAAGATAAGAGAATGTATGATTACAATGGATCATAGACAAATAATGAAAGAGTTATTTCAAGGGTTGTATACCGATCCAGTAGATGAATTAAGATACTTTATTGTTGGAAATCACATTTCAGAAAAGGACGTTTATTATATCCAATTGGGGAGTAATAGGTTTCCTGTTACTCTTTCTGAACTTAAGCAACTGTGTAAGTTAATTGACAACTTTTCAGATTGTTATTTAAAGTTATATCAAGAAATCGACCGGAAAATTGGAACATTTTATTTTAATAGATCACCATTTTCCTCCAACTATCGGTTAATGAAAATCAACAGAAATCTTTGGAACCTTATGATTGATTTTGTAGACGAGTATGATTATGATAATGGCAATACAGATTGGCATATTTTTGATAAAAATAGATTTTTTATTAAAATATATAGTAAAGAGGAAACAAATCGGTATGATGCAGGATATCATGCACTTTTAGAACCTGAGCAAGACGATAATTTTATGTATGATTTTATTAGACCAGATCAGTATCTTTGGATCGTATGGAAGCCGCAGAATTTATTAAGTTATAAAAATACTTTGGATAGTATTAATGAGAGACAAATATGGGATGCTCTTACTGTTTACGAATGGTTATCAACAGAATTTATTCCCTGGGTTATTTATATCAGTAATGGTAAAAATAATAAGTTATTTTCATCTAAGCGAACCAATGAAAAGCAGTATAAAAACTTCTTAAATGACTTTAAAATCGAAGATTTTATAACTTCGGGAAAAATAAATTCATCCTTTGACTTAGGTAATATTAATAAACATCATCAGTTATTAAATGTATTAAATGATTTGCAGGTTTTTTATAACACATTTAACGACTCCATAGTCTTTAAAAATGAAGATTTTAAGCATTTATTTGCAGGCCTTGCTGTAATTATTAAAAGAAGTGAAGGTATTGATTATAGATATGTTAATTCCAAAATTGGATTTACTTATGGTGACACTAAAGCACAATTATACGAAGAAATTATTAGCTATATTTCTAAAATAGAATATTCAATAAAAAGTTCATTTTTTATTGATAATATATTAAGATGCTACGTAGTAATTTTAAGAGATAACAAAAGTTACTTAAATAAGTCAGAAATAAGAATGATTGTAGATTATATTAAACCTTTTATAAATAAGAAGAGTCTTATTGAAACTATTCAGAAGTTCTAATATTTTTAATATTACCCATGAATTGTTAAAGAGTATTCTAGAATACTCTTTTTTTTGTAAAATCATTGTTTAAGGAATGCAATTATACTTTTGTTCATTTTACTAGATTCGTAGTGTTTTTTTTTTGTGAAAAATTCTTATCTTCATGTAACTGTATGTTAATTATTTTATCGATACTGGAATTGGCGAGGAAGGACGTTTCCAGGCTTATATGTATGAAAAAGAGGGTAAAAAGCCAGGTAAGTAATATACGTTGATATGAAAGCAAACAGTAATGAAAAATCTAGTATATATGGAATACACTATTCCCAAAGTGGAATTGCGGAAAATATCAGAAACAGATACAATTAAGTAGATTGCTTGATTTACTTTATATGTTTTGATTATGTATCTAAATTTGCTGACAAGGTAAGGTGTGTTTACATGAAGAAACTAGTAATATTAGGCGGAGGTTATGGAGGATTCCAGATACTGCAGGACCTATTAAATAAACAATTACCAAAAGATGTTCAAATTACTGTAATTGACCGGAATCCGTACCATTGTTTGAAGACTGAGTTCTATGCATTAGCTGCGGGAACGGTGTCTGATCGACAGGTTAGAATGAATTTTCCTAAGCATGACCAAGTGGATTATGTTTGGGGAGAAGTAGTTAAAATTGATAGTGATAAAGATGAAATCGTCATGAAAGACAGTAGTGAAACAGTTCCGTATGATTATTTGATCATTGGCTTAGGCTGTGAAGATAATTATCACAATGTGGAAGGTGCAGAACAATATTCAGACAGTGTTCAGACTATCTCTAAAGCAAGAAGAGCGGCTCTGGCAGTGAATGAATTGAAGTCCTATCAGCATGTTGCCGTTATCGGGGCAGGGTTGAGTGGGGTTGAGGTTGCGTCTGAAATAAGAGAAAGCCGCCCTGATTTAAACATTAGTCTGTTTGACAGAGGAAGTGCCGTTCTTAGTCCATTTGCACCAAAGGTTCAGCAATATGTGGAAAAATGGTTCAAGGAAAATGATGTGAACATTATACACCATGCAAATGTTGAATACTTAGAGCAAGGCGCAATCTGTAATAATGGCGTGTGTACATTGACAGATGTTACGCTGTGGACGGCAGGCGTGAGACCGAACCGTTTAGTAAGAGAGCTGCCTTTTGAAAAGGACAGATATGAAAAGATTGTCGTCAATCAATTCCACCAAGTTCCAGACAAACCGTCTGTGTACATTGTAGGTGATTGCGCGTCATCCACCTTCTCACCAAGCGGCCAGTTAGCACAGCACCAAGGCGAACAAATTGCCAATATCCTGCATGATATCCTATCAGGCAGAGAACCAAAGGCGCCAGGCGAAATTAAACTGCGCGGTACTTTAGGTTCACTTGGTAAAAACGACGGCTTCGGCAACATGTTCGAAAAGTCATTTACAGGACTATTGCCAAGACTCGCAAAAAGCGGTGTACTTTGGCTGCATAAGAGACATTAATACGGAATATAAATTAGAGGAGAAGCAGTTGCTTTTTCTCTTTTTTTAATATTTTGTAAAGCTTCTATTAAGCTAGAGGTATTTCAGAATGGTGCAAAGAATTATTGTATATAGTAGGAGACATTAACTATAAAGGAGATGCAATAATGAAGGATAGACAATTTTTATTTCAAGTTTGGCGTTGGATTGATCAAGCACAAAGAGTAAATGAGAATGCTAACGGGAAAAAAATTGTAGCACTGCCACTTAACGAGTGGGAAGAGCTCAGAGCAGAAATGCTTGAAATCATCAATGAAATGGACGGACCAGTTACGAATGAAGAGGCATTAGAAGTTCGTTAATACATATAAAAAATCAGACATCCAGTTGGATGTCTTTTTGCATAAATGCATGAAAAGGAGCTGGCAAGTATACCAGCTCCGAAAACATTAGTGATTTGTAGTATAGCTGCGACCAGCTTCCAGGTTTGTTCTGCTATTATTTAAAATACTGATGCTAATAAGACCTGAGATTCCAACAAGAATAAAGATAAATCTCGCCATGCCCGCATCCTCTCCGCCGAAGATGGCTGCGACAAGATCAAATTGGAAGAAGCCGATTGAGCCCCAGTTGATGGCACCGATGATGCTTAGAATTAAAGTGATTTTTTGTAATATGGACAATGACATGATTAGGACCTCCCTATGAAATTGTTTCTGTGTACTATATATATACCTTTTTAAAAGAAAATCGAAACAGCTAAGAATCGAGAATTATTTGTAATAACTGCTAGAAAGAGATATTCTATATATACTTACTAGTCTTAAACAAGGAAGGAATACATATGGAAACTACAATCGCAACACTACAAAAGGTACAGCAATCAGCAGTAAAATTAGAAACAGTGCTTCATGAATTATGGAGTCTCGTTGGTGAGCTAGAGGAAGACGCGCAATTCATCGAACTGATGGAAAAGGCAAAAAAGAAGGGTGCAGATTCAAGCTTAGCGGAATTAAGCGCTAAAATAAATGAACTGGAAAACGGGTTAAGTCAAATACCGGAAGATGGTACTGTCGCAATTGATCTGGAAGATAATATAGAGGAAATCATTGAGTGGGTTAAAAATAATAAATAGTTATAAAAAAAAAGAAACCTCCTTTGTGGGTGGTTTCTTCTTTGCTGTTATTTCAAACTGCGGTTTAAGAAAGCTTTAGTGCGTTCAAACTGTGGATTTGTAAACAGTTCTGCAGGAGCACCAGACTCCACAATTTCTCCGTTGTCCATGAAAACGACTCTGTCTGCAACTTCTCTAGCAAAGCCCATCTCATGTGTTACGACAATCATCGTCATGTTTTCTTGAGCAAGGTCCTTCATCACCTGTAATACCTCGCCAGTCAGCTCAGGGTCAAGTGCCGAAGTTGGCTCATCAAATAACATGATTTCTGGGTTCATCATAAGAGCCCTTGCAATGGCAACCCGTTGTTTCTGCCCGCCTGACAGTTTTGCTGGGAATGAATCTGCCCATGCAGTTAGTCCGATTTTCTCCAATAGTTCACTGCTTCTGCGGTGAATTTCTTTGGAATCTTCCTTTTTCACTGTTTTCGGAGCAAGTTCTAGATTCTCTCTTACAGTTAAATGCGGGAAAAGGTTGAAATGCTGGAAAACCATGCCCATTCTGCTGGTGATTTGTTTAATCTCTTGCGGTTTAACGTAAGCTCCATCTTTCACTAAATAATTACCGCTAACACATATATTGCCGTTGTCGATTTGTTCAAGATTAACAAGACTGCGCAGCATCGTACTTTTCCCAGATCCAGACGGACCAATGACTGCGACTACTTCATTTTTATTAACATTAAATGTAATCTGCTTTAATACTTCGAGATTACCATATGATTTTTTCAGGTTGGAGATTTCAATAATAGCCATGCTCACCAACTCCTTCTTATTCAAATTTGAATCGGCGTTCGAGCCATTTAAAGATAATCGTTAGTAATAGTGTCATAATTAAATAGATGACACCTGCAACTACAAACGGAGCAATCGAAAAGTCGCGATTTACAGCCGCTTGCGCAAAGTGCAGCAATTCCGGTACAGCCACGGCATAAAGCAGTGCAGTATCCTTAACGAGTGTAACAGATTCGTTAGCAACAGCAGGTAAGGCAATGCGGAACATTTGCGGAAGAATTATCTTGCGCAACGTTTGGAATTTATTCAAGCCAAGCACTTGTGATGCTTCGTATTGACCTTTATCAATAGCAATAAGTCCGCCTCGGAAAATTTCCGCAAAATAAGCAGCATAATTTAAGATAAATCCTAAACAAGCAGCAACAAAGCGATCTAATACCAAATACTCACCAACTACAGGAAGCATCGGCAAACCAAAACAGATAAACAGAAGCTGCAGCAACAGCGGTGTGCCGCGCAGGATGTAAATATAGCCTTGAGCAAACCAAGAAAGAGGCTTGAAGCTGCTTCTTACAGCAAGTGTTAATAGAAAACCAAGCGGTATCGAAACCACGATGGCAATGATAAACAATAGAACTGTCATCTGTGCCCCTTCAAGGAGAGGCATCGTGATGGATTTAATATAATCAAAAGACATAAAGGGTTACCTCCGAACACAATACAGGATTCCCCTAATGGAAATCCTGCATCATCTTAAAATTGGTTATTATTTTATTATGATATCGTCGCCAAACCACTTATCAGAGATTTCAGCAGCAGTGCCGTCCTCATTCATCTCATCAAGAGCTTTTTGCAGCTTTTCAAGCAGCTCTTCATTTCCTTTTTTCACACCAACACCATATTCCTCTGGAGCAAGAGACTCATCAAGAATCTTAAATGAACCCTCCTCTTTCGTCATATAGTAATCAATTACAATCTCATCAATAACTACCGCATCCAAACGGCCATTTTTCAAGTCATTTAATGCAGAAACATTATCGGAGAACTCTGTTACAGTTTTAATTTTAGATTTAATCGGATCAGCATCAAGTGCATCTGCTGCAGAAGATAAAGATTGAAGACCAACCACTTTTCCTTCTAAATCAGCTAGTTTAGTAACCTTTGAATCAGCAAGAGTCACAACAACCTGTGCATTTTTCAAATAAGGCTTCGAGAAAAGAACCTTTTTCTTACGCTCATCTGTAATCGTGTACCCATTCCATATAAGGTCAATACGTCCACTGCTTAGCTCAGACTCTTTCGTTTCCCAGTCAATCGGTTGAAACTCAACCTTCATGTCCATCTTCTCAGCAGCAGCCTTCGCATAATCAATGTCAAAGCCGACAATTTCATTATTCTCATCACGGAATCCCATCGGAGCAAACTTATCATCAATTCCAATTACCAATGTATCATCATCTTTTGAAGATGACTTAGAACAACCAGCAACGATCGAGAAAACCGCAGCCACTAATAGAATCATAGTTAATAAACGTTTCATATTATATAGACCACCTTTAATTAAGTATAATTGCATTTTGCTTTAGTCTGCTAATATGTTAGAAGACTACAGTATTGTAACACTATTATTTGATAATTTCAATTATGTTTTTAGTGTGGTAAAGAATTTAAGGGTGGGAATTACTATTTTATATAGGAACATGTCCAAGGTGCAGGACATCAAAAATATGAAAAGTCTGCAAAGAAAAATTACGCCATCTCAGGCATTGTCTGAAGAAGTAGTGATTAATCCCGCAACAATCCCAGCCTCACTGCTAAAAACCTAATTCTAAATGAAGAAAAAGTCCATCGAGTTTTCCTTCTTGGTAGAACGCAAGTTAATGTATACTATTAAAAAGGTAATAAACTACAAAAATACAAAATTAGAAACTATATAAACTGTATTAAAGGGGATTTTAAAGTGAATCAAAAAATATTGCTTGTTGAAGATGAAGAGGATATTTCTAACTTATTGGAAATTTACCTGAGTGATCAAGGCTATGTTGTTGACACCTATAATAATGGACAGGATGCATTAGAGAGTATCGAGAAAACGGAATATGATTTAGCAATATTGGATGTTATGGTGCCAGGATTAAACGGGTTTGAGCTATGTAAAAAAATCCGCGAGCACTATTTTTATCCGATTATTATGTTAACAGCTAAAATCGAGGATATTGATAAAATAACAGGACTGACAATTGGCGCAGATGATTATATGACGAAGCCCTTTAACCCACTTGAGGTAGTGGCAAGAGTCAAAACTCAATTGCGGAGGTATAAGCGATATAATGAAAAGGCAGTTAGTGTTAAAGAAGTGGATGAATATGATATTAGAGGCTTGAAAATTAATAAAGCTACACATACCTGTTCCTTATTTGGTGAGCCTATCGAGTTAACTCCAATAGAGTTTTCTATTTTATGGTGCTTATCCGAAAATCAGGGGAAGGTTATCTCCTCTGAGGAGCTTTTTGAGAAGGTTTGGGGAGAGAAGTTTATAGAAAATAACAATACGGTTATGGCTCATATTGCCAGGCTGCGTGAGAAGCTGAAGGAACCTGTAAAAAAGCCGAAATATGTTAAAACAGTTTGGGGAGTGGGATATAAAGTTGAATAAGAAAGCAAACGTTGCGAAAATTTCCAATTACCTAGCAGTACGCTTTATTATCATGACCCTTTCTTGTTTTGTTATTATTTTTCTTTTGTCTTTTATTCTAGTTAGTTTAAACGATGCACAAGGGCTAGCTGGTTCATTGGGAGATACGATTAACTGGTTAAGTAACCGTTTATTGGTATTTGCACCAAGTTTATTTGCTGCTTGTGTATTTATCATTTTATTGATTCAACGCAGACAGTTGATAAGGTATTTGGCTGTCTTGTCAGCGAATTTAGAAGCAATCACACTCGAGGATAAAAAAGAATTACAGCTTCCGCCCATTTTAAGGGATGCGGAAGCAGGTTTGGAAAGAATGCGTTTCGAGTTGAAGGAAAAAGAGCGTGTGGCAAAGGAAGCTGAGCAGCGAAAGAATGATTTAATTGTTTATCTTGCACATGACTTAAAAACACCAATCTCCTCTATAATTGGTTATTTGACGCTGCTGAGGGATGAAAAGAATATTTCAGATGAGATGTATCAAAGGTTTATCCATGTTACGATGAATAATGCAGAACGCTTAGACGATCTAATTAATGAGTTTTTTGAGATAACCCGTTTTAATTTATCGACGATACCGTTAAATTATAGCAAAGTGAATGTGTCCTTCATGCTCGAGCAGCTGATGTTTGAGTTTCAGCCGGTACTAACAGCTAAGAACTTAACCTATCGGCTTGAAGGCAGTAAAAATATGGAGATTGTTTGTGATGCGGAGAAAATCCAGAGAGTGTTTGACAATCTTGTTAGCAATGCCGTGCATTATAGCTTGGAAAACAGTGAAATTGTTATTTCCGTTAAGCACGAGGAAGATAATGCAGTGATTCAATTCAGTAATAAGGGCTATCCAATTGAACGTGAAAAGCTGGACCGTATTTTTGAGCAATTTTATCGGTTAGATGACTCAAGATCGACTCGAAATGGCGGAGCTGGAATAGGGCTTGCTATTGCGAAGCAAATTATCGAACAGCATCACGGCACAATTTCAGCAGAATCAGCTGGGCAAAATATTAGTTTTACAGTAAGTCTGCCATTATCGTAAGAATTTCGTAAGATTTTACGCAGAAAAAAAGCAGAAAATTGTTATATAACCCAAATAAAGAAAGCCTTTGTTTTCAGTATGATTAATGTACTAAAGAGCAAAGGTTTTTTTATTTTGGAGGGATAATGATGGAAATATTAAAGGTTCAAAACGTAAAAAAGGTATACCAATCTCGCAGATCTGCAAGTGTCGAGGCATTGGTTGATATAAGCTTCACGGTAAATAAAGGGGAATATATTGCGATTATGGGAGAATCAGGCTCTGGGAAATCAACACTCTTAAATATTTTAGCTTCCTTAGATGATGTTACAGAAGGGGAAGTGAAGCTTGAGGGCGTGAACTACCAAAATATCGAAAATGATCAATTGGCTGCATTTCGGCGCAAGCATTTAGGATTTGTGTTTCAGGATTTTAATTTATTAGATCAATTCAGTTTAAAGGATAATATCTTTTTGCCGCTAGTACTTGCTGATGTGTCCTTAAAAGAGATGAATGCAAAGCTTAAGGGGTTAGCCGGCATATTGGGAATTGAGCATATTTTAGAGAAATATCCGTACGAAGTATCAGGTGGCCAGCAGCAGCGAGCCGCTGTTGCGAGGGCTTTAATCACCGCACCAAGCCTAATTTTAGCAGATGAACCGACTGGCGCACTCGATTCACGTTCAGCACAGGAGCTGTTAGATTTATTTGCAAAGCTTCACAGAGCCGGCCAGACCATTATTATGGTCACGCATAGTGTGCATGCAGCGAGTAAAGCAGGCCGTGTGCTGTTTATAAAAGATGGAAAAATCAACAGCGAGATTCATAAAACCAATATGGATGAGGATATTACTCAACAGATTTTTGAGATGCAGTCAGCAGCGGTTGCGAAAAGGAGCACTGTATGAATAAAAAACTGTATGTAAAGCTAGCAGTAACAAATATCAAAAATAATAGCTTAATGTTTCTCCCATACCTTTTTACTTGTGTTGTTGTTATCGCGCTGTTTTATACGATTAACAGCCTGGTGAATGATCATGCTCTTAAAACTATTTCAGGTGGGAACTTTACAATCGATGTGATGAAGTTTGGCAGCATATTGTTTACAGTATTATCTCTGTTCTTTTTACTGTATGCCAACACCTTTATTTTTAAGAAACGCAAGAAGGAAATTGGTCTTTACAATTTGTTAGGCTTGGAGAAAAAGCATATTAGAAAATTACTAATACTAGAGAGCTCGCTGTTGGCATTCTTCTCCATGCTTGTCGGTATTGCAATTGGTCTAGTATTCAATCAGGTTGTCGGCATAATGATGTCTGCCATGATGAAGGTACCGTTAACCGTTAACATCATTTCACTATCGGCAATTATTAAAACGGTGGTTACATTCATGATAGTCTTTATGATTATCCATGTCTTTAACTTAAAACAAATTCACTCTGTTCGTGTAATTGAACTTATGAAGGGTGCACAAATTGGTGAGCGGGAACCGAAGGCGAAGCTTTTTCTAGCGATGCTTGGCAGCATCCTGTTAATAGCCGGCTATCTATTATCTTTTTCTGTGAAAGATCCCAAATTAGATTTAGCTGAAATTATTACAGCGATTGTATTTGTTGTTGCTGCGACATACTTGCTTTTTATAGCCGTAAGTATTGTTCTCCTTAAAATTCTGCGCAAAAAGGATAGCATTTATTATAACAAAAGTAATTTTACGCTCATTTCAACAATGCTTTACCGCATGAAGCAAAATGCTGTCGGTTTATCCAATATTGCTGTATTAAGTACAGCAACCTTGATTGTATTGACCACAACGATTTCCTTATATTTAGGTGTTAATACGATGCTTAACAATAGCTTTCAGTTTGATGTGTCTATTACAAATCCAGCAGAAAACGCCTCTGAGCAGCAACAGCTGCAAGCATTTATTAACAAGACTAAAGCCCGTTACGATGTTGAAATTACATCAGCAGCATCCTACCAGGGCGGACAATTTGCCGCAGATTTAACTGGAGATGGAAAGGATGACTTCTTCCTTATACTGCCATTAGAGGACTTTAATAAACTAACAAACAAAAATATATCGTTAGCTTCAGATGAAGTCATGCTTCTAAAGGATAAAGAAAGTGCAGCATTACAAAGCATCCGCTTAGACAATAATTCATTCCAAGTGAAAGGTATGGTAGATGATCTGCCAATCGATACCTCCCTTGCAGACAATACTGATGCAAATTGGATGTATGTCATCGCTCCGTTATCTGGTGAATTCGCTCAAAAATTAGATTTAGAAAACTCATTGACCATGTATCAAGACTTTAATGTGCAGGGTGATACGGATGCGGTCCATGATTTTTCCCATGCAGTTGCAGAAAAAGCGCAAGCAATTGGCAATGTGGATGTCGAAGCAAAGTCGATTTACAAGGAATCTCTGTTAGTGCGTTTTGGCGGGCTGTTGTTTTTAGGGATTTTTATTAGTGTCGTTTTATTTGTGGAGACAGCTCTTATGATTTTCTATAAGCAGATTTCTGAAGGCTTTGATGATCGGAATCGGTTTGCCATTATGAAAAAAGTTGGAATGAGTGATAAAGAAATTCTCCAAACAATAAAAAAACAAACGCTGATCATGTTTTTTGCTCCGCTCACAATCGCGCTTGTGCATTTAGGAGCAGGCTTGCCACTCGTAACAAAAATCATTGGAATCGCTGCATTGGATAATTGGATTGTAGTGGCAGGCAGCGGGATTTTTGCAGCCATCATTTTCACTGTTATTTACGGTGTGACTTATATATTTACAGAAAAAAATTATAAAAAAATCGTGAAGTATTAAAGGAGAATGTAAATGAAAAGGATAAACCTTGTTTGGATCATTATTGGTGCACTTATAATATTTATTCTCGGGACAATCTGGAGCAATTCACATGTAACAGTTGATAAGGTGACACTTACTCATAATCGTTTACCAGCAGCATTTGATAATTATAAAATTCTACAGATTTCCGATTTGCAAGGAAAAGAATTCGGCAGCAAGCAAAAGATATTAGTAAACTTAATCAAAAAACAGCAGTATGATTTAGTAGTTTTTACAGGGGACTACATATCTGAAGAGCAAGAGGATTTACAGCCTCTCGAAAATCTATTAAAGGGAATGCCGAAAAATAAAGAAATGTATTATATTTTAGGTGATAAGGATGCAGATAACAGTACTGCCGCATTGAAAAAAGGCAATCGTTTTTATGATTTGTTTACAAAATATAATGTTAAGCCATTATATCCAGGGATGGAGATTAAGAAGGGCAATGAATCAATTTGGTTAAAAACAAACCCTTATGTAGGCTTGAATGAAGTAGGCGGAAGTGAAATTTCAAGTCAATTAATTCAGGAAAAGGAAGAGTTTGAAGCTCAATACAAGGAGCAGCAAGACCCATTTACGATTGAAATATCCCACCGCCCAACTGAAATTGATAGCGAAAATCCAGATCTTCATGATTATCGGACAACAGCATTAAATGATACAGGAAAGGAATGGAGACATTGGGATGTTAGTCTTAATGGACATACACTTGGAGGCCAATTTAGACTGCCGATTCTTGGCCCGCTGTATGCCCCTAATTTTGGCCTATTTCCAGGTGAAGTGAACGTAACAGGTGTCCATACTATTGAAAACCACACTCAATATGTAAATAACGGATTAGGTGTAAGTGGACCATTATTTGCGAAATTTCGCGTGTTTAATACACCAAGCATAGGGTTAATCACTTTGAAGGCGAAGTAGCATAATCGCTTTGATAAATTTATTTTACCCATTTATTCACGGCGAGTATGAATATATGGTAACGTCGATTGTAAAGCAATAACCAAAACAGACTTCTAAAAGAGAAGTTCAAGAACAAATAGAAATCAAGTTTCATAACCATATGCATTGCGTTAATCCATGAAACACTTAGATACTAATGCTAGAGACAGACCTTATAAATGTTGTTCAGTTTAATTTGGACACTCCAATACAAAACAAAAAGTGTCAGATACCATTAAAGGTGCCTGACACTTTTTGTTTTGGCGAAAATATATAGGGTATATATTTCCATAAGTAAGTGATTTAGCTAGTTATTAAGAAATAAATGAGAGGAAAAGGGTTGATAGCCACATGTTATGGAATAAAAAATTAATATTGGTTTTCAGTTTAATCGTGGTTTGCTTTTTATCTGCTTGTACCGAGAAGGAGAAGCTTGCTGACGGATCTGAACTGATACATAAAAATCAATTTGTTTTTGCTGCTTCTGGTGAGTTCAAGCCATTTAGTTATATAAATGATGATCTCACCATGTCTGGCTTTGATATTGAGGTTGGTGAAGCGCTCGCAAAAGAAATGGGGCTTGAGCCGGTCCAAAAGCGTATTAAATTCAAAGGGATTGTAGAAGGAGTAAAAACAGGCCGTGCCGATGCAGCTGTTGCTAGTCATACAATAAATCCGCAGCGCAGTAAATATGTGTCCTTTTCTACCCCGTACTATTATTCTGGACCGCAAATATTTACGAGACCAGATAGCAAAATTAAAACTGTCAAGGATTTAGAGGGCAAGGAAGTAGCTGTCGCAAAAGGCTCGACATATGCCGATACAGCTTCCAAGTATACAGACAATATAAAAACGTATGACAGCGATATTACGGCACTACAAGCATTAAGCAGCGGCCGTCATGATGCGGTAATCACCGATTTTGTTACAGGAAAAAGTGCTGCAAAGGAAGGCTTTAAAATTAAAGCACAGGAGTTAATTAGTCGCAGTGAACAAGCGATTGTGCTGCCACAGGATAATCCAAAGCTATTGAAGAAAATAAACGAAGCTTTGGACGAACTCCGCAAGGATGGGACATTAACGAAGATTAGTCTTAAATATTTTGGTGAGGACATTACCAAAAAACCAGAATAAATCAACATGATAGAAAGGAAGTATAACCTTGCCAAGTTTTTCGCATTTTTTTAGCATACTAACGGAAACAAAGGGTGTATTTATAAAAGCAATGCTTTTAACATTAGAGCTGACGGCTGTTTCTATTTTACTGGGAATCGTCATCGGACTAGTCTTTGCTTTATTAAAAATCTCTAAAATAAAAGTATTAGAAGTTATTTCAGATGCATATGTCTATTTAGTTCGTGGTACACCGCTGATTGTTCAAATATTTATTCTTTACTTCGGAATTAGCGGCATATTCCTGCTACCAGATTTTTGGGCGGCTTCCATTGCCCTAGCATTACATAACGGAGCCTATATTTCCGAAATTTTAAGGGGAGCAATCCAAGGTGTTGACAAAGGTCAGCTGGAAGCAGGACGCTCTTTAGGAATGACAAAAACACTGACATTAAGAAGGATTATTCTGCCACAGGCATTTCGCCGAGCGCTGCCGCCTTTAGGCAATCAATTTATTATAAGCTTAAAGGATTCTTCATTAGCTGCATTTATCTCCATGAATGAGCTGTTCAATGTCGCGACAACCCTAGGTTCCAATAATTTTGACGAAATGACCTATTTACTAATTGTCGCAGTCTACTATTTAATTCTAGTAGCGCTGATGACATTTATAGTGAACAGAATCGAATCAAAACTAGCAGCAAGTGACAGATAGGAGTGAAGACATTGGACAAGAAGGAAATGATCAGAATAACTCAATTGAATAAATCATTTGGAGACTTACATGTCTTAAAAAATATCGATATGACAGTCCTTGAAAGCGATGTGGTTTGTCTAATAGGATCGAGTGGTTCAGGAAAAAGTACACTCCTGCGCTGTTTGAACTTTTTAGAAAAGAAGGATAACGGCAGTATTATAATAGAAGGAAAAGAGGTCAATCCAAATACCGATAACCTCAATAAGATAAGGGAAAAGGTAGGCATGGTGTTTCAAAATTTCAACCTATTCCCACACAAAACAGTTTTGGAAAATATAATCGAAGCACCTATCATGGTCAAGGGTGTTGATAAAAAGAAAGCTATCCTCAAAGCAAAACAATTACTGAATAAAGTAGATTTAGAGGACAAGGCAGATGTCTACCCAAGCAAACTATCAGGAGGACAAAAGCAACGGGTGGCGATTGCCAGAGCACTCGCAATGGAACCAGACATCATGCTCTTTGATGAACCAACATCCGCACTCGACCCCGAGCTTGTTGGAGAGGTTCTAACAACCATGAAAGACCTAGCAGAAGAAGGAATGACAATGGTCGTAGTAACACATGAAATGGGATTCGCGAAGGAAGTAGCGGATAAGATTGTGTACATGCACGATGGAAAAATTGTTGAACACGGAACTTCTGAGGAATTTTTCAACCATCCTAAGGAGGAGAGAACTCGGGAGTTTTTGAAGGCTACTATGCTGAAATAGGAATGGGAGGTCCAGTCTGTATAGGCAGGACCTTGTATTTTTGTTTTGGGTGTCATTTGAATGAGCTTATAAAAAGACAAAACAATAAGTAAGTATGCATTCCTTTTGTGCCTAGAAATATATTTTTTTATTCAAAACCATTCTTCTTATTACTCTATATTTCCCTCAGTTTGTATTTTTCTTTAATAAAGTCTGCGAAATTAAATGGAGAAGGGTTAGGTCTTTTATACTGATTAGTAGGGTGAATTTCTCTAATATTGGACTTTAAATATAGATAAATTTCATAGTGGATAATTCCCAACCTTTTACCTATTTCAAGGCCTTTATATCTATTTTACAATAAAAGGATATGACATATAGTGGTTCTGTTTTAAGCCTAAACTATTTATTATCCATGTAAAAGAGAGGCGAAACAATGAAAGTATTAGATTCAGCTAGTCTACGTGATACAATGAAAGAAAGAGAGCAGCACTACAAAGAGCTAGGCACACAATTTTCGCAGCTTAAGCAAGATTTCCAGACTATCGTTGATTTAGACGATTTTGAAGGAAACGGTGCTAAAGCAATTAAAGGCTTCTATCTGGGGCAAATTGAGGTTGTTGAGGCATGGCAGCGGGTGATTGACAGGCAAATAAGCTTTTTTGAAGGTGTTAGCGGTAAGCTCGATGATAAAGATTTGGGCGGCGATACAAAGGTAGATACAGCCTTTCTTGAGGAGGATTTGGCTCAGAAAGAGCGTCAGTCAGATGAGATGATTACAGAGCAGAGGCGTTCATTAGAGCATATCTTTCGGGATATTGATGATATAGTTCCACTTGAGCTCTACTCTCGCAGTCAATTCGACGACTTAATGATGAATGCGAATAGCATGCGGACGAAAACACTCACTGCTGTTGAGGAAACAGATAAAGAGCTGAAGGACGAGTATATGTCTTCAGAGGGAGAGGAAAGCTACGTCATCCAGTTGTTCGGAGCTTTACTATCAGCAACAAGCAAGGGCAAAAGCATTTCTCCCATTCATTTTGATGCAGATGCATACCACACTAGTGATATATACAAGCAAATGGATGAAGCAGAAGCTGCCACTTTAAGCTATCTTACATACAAAAAAGAAGAGCAGGAAGCTAGAGAACTAGAGAACCTTCCTGCAGTTGAAAAGGTCTGGGATGGAGTGAAAAGCTTCGTCGGCGAATTTACCGGCTATTATGACTATAAACGGGCAGTCGACGGCGTCGATCCAGTCACAGGAGAAAAGATGTCAGCAATCCAGCGAGCAGCATCAGCTGGATGGGCCATTGCCGGATTCCTGCCAATAGTCGGCTGGGCGGGCAGAGCAGTCAAAGGTGGAAAAGGCATCTATGCGGCTACCAAAGGAATCAGCGCTGCCGAACAGGCCATGAGCACTTATAAAAATGTCCATGCCTTCACCGCTTTGGAGAAAACCGAAATGGGGATTTATGGCCTGCTTTCCGCTAACGGTCTGTCCGAATACGTGACAGGCAAAGATATGCTCGGAAACGAACTCACAGAGCAACAGCGCCAAGCAAGTTTAGCTCAGAGCGTTTTTGCAGGTCTACCATTTGTACCGAGTATGGCAAGAGAAGCAAGCAAACTCGGCCGTCAAGCAGTCAACTCAACTGTTCAGTTTGGTAAGCAAGGAGCGGATATTACTAGATCATTTATAGAAGATTTTGGCCAAAAGATTAATACTGGTCCTAATGTATCCTTCGCAGGTGGGATAGGCAACCTGAATACATATTTGAAGGCTGAAGGTAAGGTTGATGCTGGGAAGGTTAGTGTTGATAAGGGTACGAGTAATTATAGAAAGATAACCGAAGTAACAGGAGAAAACTTTGGAAAGCATATTATTAAAGGAAAGAATGGAAGGAAAGAACTGGCTCCAAATGTACGCTATATAACTGAGGAAAATTATAAATATACAACTGATGAAATTGGTAGAATAGTAGATGTAAACGCAGCAGAATTAATACTGGGAAAAGGAAAAAGAAATACAGCAATGCAAGTGGCAGTAGGTCGAGAAGATAGGTTGTTTGATGATGATGGTGGACACTTGATAGGAACTCAGTTTCGTGGTTCAGGAGATATTGATAATTTGCTTGCTCAGAATAAGTACATTAATCGCTCTGGAGGAGAGTGGTACAAGATGGAGACTGAGTGGGCAAACGCTTTGAAAGAGATTCCACCAAAAAAAGTTTCTGTAAAAATTAAGCCAGTATTTGTTGAGACTTCATTAAGACCAGATTCTTATAAGGTAACTTATGAAATTGAAGGTAAAGGAATATTTAGGAAAACCATTGAAAATAGAGCAGGAGGTTGAGTATGGAAAAGGAAATGAATAGATTATATAGAGAGATAGCTGAAACAGTTAATGAAATGATTCCAGAAGATTGGAATAAATTTTATTTTTATGCCCAAATATCAGAGAATGGGGGAGGAACTTATTTTTTTTATAATACACTCGAAAATAAACAATATAAATACAGTTTAGAAATTCCCTTGAAATATCAAATTGATGAAGATGAATTTGAGAGAAAAGAAGATCTTTTATATAAATTGAGTAAGGAATTAAGAAATGTTTTTAAAGAAAATGAACAAGAACTTTGGTATTCTTTTACAATGTCGTTAGAGAGTAGTGGGAAATTTAAGTTACATTATGATTATACAAATTGGTTTGAGACAGAGTATAGTTTTAGTGATCAGATGATTATTTGGAAATATAAATATTTAGGTGAGATATCAACTGATGAAAACTACAAAGCATTAATTGATAAGTATCATAATGAATTTCCAAATAATCCGATTTAATTAAACATTAGGATAGAAAATGAAAAGGCTATATATATGCTTGTATCTGTAATGAAGGAAGAATTATTATATAGCTAATTATAAAGCACTTGATTGCCTTTTAGGCAACAGGTGTTTTTGTTTTTGAAATTTAAATTGGACGACATGGGTGATGTTTAACTGAAATTCATTCATAGCTCATGAATATTATACCATCATGAAGTAGTGTTGTAATACTTGGATATTGTGAGAAGTACGATAATTTGGCGAGATGATTTTTTTCCATTATGACATGCAGAATAGCTAAGAAACTAACGAGAATGACAAAACTCTTGGCGATAAACAAATAGGTTACATCAAAAGATTCATAATATAAATTGGTGTTTTTTCTATTTTGGAAATAATATCAATTGATTTAGCTCTTTAATTGTATAGTTACATAAAGTGCCATAATTAGTTTAATTACATTATTTTCTAATGAAATAACTTACTTTAATATTGATTCATACAAATAAATACAAATATTGGGTATAAGGCATTAGAGCGTTGTTTTTCAAAGGAGTTATATTAATACATATACATAAGTTTTAACTGGAGGTACTGGATGAATAAGGCGCTGGTTATTTTATCAACTCTTGCAGTTTTATTAGCGGGTTGCGGAGGAAATAATGAGGAAGCTAACCAAACACAAGCAGGAGAAGAACAAAAAGCTCCAAAGGAAATGGATGCAAAGGACTTACCCCAGGTAACGGCCTTCCAAGATGAAGCAACAAGAGAATATATGGTGTCAACCAAAGAAGTAGAGCCTGGATACTATTTACTAGAATCCAAGACCAAAAGATTTAGAATGTTATTTCCTGATAAAGGAAAAGTTATCTTGAGTAGGTCTAGTTACATTAGTGAGTATGAAGAAAGTATTGGTTTTAACAGTTATGATGAGGACAATAACATTTTATTTGATGGAAAAGTTACTTATTATAAAGGACATAGCTTCATTCAAGATACTGAGGTCATGCTAGAAATCATTAGTGGAAAGAATGACTATACGGGAGAATACCACAATGAAGAGAATAATAACAGCAATATTTATCTAGCATCTAAGAAATATACCTTTGACAATATAGACAGAAAATACAACTTTACCTATGACTATTTTGGTTTTGTTAAATTTAAGGAAGAGGATGAAGGCATTGAGTTTTCATTCAGTTACAGCTGTAAAGATGATGGTAAAGCATGCAATTTAGAAGAAGGGGAAACAAAAAATTCAGCCAAAAAAATCATCGAATCTATTTCATTTTTAAGTAACGGCAAGGAATAATCCTATGAATACAGTGTACGATACTACCAGAGATAAAACGATATAAAAAATAGTGGTTGTAATATTTTTTGAAGTCATCGTACAGTATGTTTTAACAGTTTTACATTAGGAACACGTTATCCACATAAAAATGGGTAAACGGTACAAGGAGTATAGTATATGGGGTTTAGTAATATATATAATCTAATACAAACAGAGTTTAAAGTGATTCAATGGGAAAAAGATAGTATTTGTGTTGCACCGAAAAGGGGAGAAAGCTATCCTGAAACTACTATTAAACTAACCTTTAATAAAGTAAGTAATCAGTACGATCTATATGAAAAAATTAGAGGGCAGGAATACAAAGTAGATGCATTTTCAGATGAATACAAGTCTGTATTAGCATTATATATCTTTTCGAAAAGTAAATTTGAAGTAAGAAAATATGATGCAAACGTTCAAGCGGAGATTGAGGGAGAAGACTCATTAAATGATGTGCAAAGGATTCTTAAAACCCATTTAGATGAAAAGTATTATTCTTTTTTAGAACTAAAGCCAGATAGAGTAATATTAGAAAAAGGTACAAATGATAGATATAATGTTTTATTCTTAGGGAAAAATGACTCTAAGATTTATATAGATAAATCTAGAAAATTGAATAGTGCTGCGGTTGTTCTATATAATTTTTCTATTAAATTAAGCCAATTTTATGATCTTATTGATGTTATTGATGTGAAAACAGATTCTGATTTTCTAGAAACTTTGAAGGAATTATATCTTTTTGGTTGAAGTTTACAGATTTATTGGAGTAATCCAATTTCTAAAGAGGTTATTTATACCTGGAGGTTTTTGATGAATAATGCACTGGTTATATTATCAACTCTTGCAGTTTTATTAGGGGGTTGCGGAGTGAATAAAGAGGAAGCTAACCAAACACAAGCAAGAGAAGAACAGAAAGCTCCGAAGGAAATGGATACAAAGGACTTGCCACAGGTAACAGCCTTCCAAGATGAAGCAACAAGAGCATACATGGCATCAACCGAAGAAGTGGAGCCTGGATACTATTTACTAGAATCTAAATCTAAGAAAATCAGAATGTTATTTCCAGAAGAAGGAAAGTATTCAGATTTATTATCTAGTTATAGCAAAAACGAAGAAAACATTGGTTTTGATGAATATGAAAAAGAGGCAAATACTTTGATGAATGGTCAAATTACCTATTACCAAGGACAAAGTTTTCTACAGAAAACCGATACAATGCTTGAAATCATCAGTGGAAAAAATAAATACTCAGAAGAATATCAGAATGAAAATACGGATAATACAGAAATATCTATAGGGTATAAAAAAAGTAATTTTGATAATTTGGACAGAAAAAATAATTACTCCTATAGATACTTCGGCTTTGTTAAACCAAATCAAAGCTTAGATGAGGGAGTGGAATATACCTTTATCTTTACATGTAAGGACAATAATCAATCCTGTTCTTTAGATGAAAAAAATGCAAGAGATAAAGTGAAAAAGATGATATCTTCCGTTCAATTTATCAGTAATAAAGAGGAATAGAAAAAAGTATAATGTGGATGTTTTTGCAAGTGAAAAGGTTAACTGCGATTAATCTGATGATTTTAATATTACCAATCCATCAGAATTAGAAAAGGTGAAGTGAAAATTCGATGCAGAGGTTAAACGTATTTACATGGAAGAGACACACCAGGAACTTCTGAAGTACATAGAAATATACTCCTCCATTGAACTGGTCAAGCAAAACAAAGACTTAGATTTCTATAGATTATGAGGGGTGTACCAACCAAGGTACACCCCTCATTTATATTAAAACGATAAAAAACGACATATTACGACAAGTGAAGTTATGATAGTGTATTAAAATGTAATTATTAATCAAAATTACCTAATCCAAAAGGTATATTTTTATTACTAATCGATTCATTTAACAGATAAAAACCAACTGGCGGAGGCAAATATGGCAAGTCCGATTACTATTCTCAAAAATGAGGAACAATTATATAAAGCATCTAATATCCAAGATGCTGCTAGATTTATGGCAAACCATTTAAATATTAGTAAATTTAAATTATATGATCCAATTGAACGGGGTTATGTTTATAACATTCCTTAATATATAGAGGAAGATGAGTATGTGTTTTTTGCCCCTGAAGCTGTGGCAGCAAAAAGACGTGTGGAAATGGAAGAAAGAGGACTTAAAAATGCACGTCGTGTTTGGTTAATACCTGCGAACCCTAATGATTATGATTTAGAACTTGCTTTCCAACGTTTTGACACTATTGATTGGAGACGTTCGTATAACTACGAAAATGGTGATTTATTATTTATATATATTTCTGGACATATAAAACAAGTACGTTATAAAGCGGAAGTTGTACAAGGTTACATAGACTTAAGTGATAATACATATAATGAGCAATTTTGGGCAGATAAAGAGAAATTTGAGCAGGCAAAGGAATGGGATTGGACCCGCATACGATTATTAGATGAGGTTGATACGCCTCAATTGTCATTGGAGCAATTGAGGAATCATGGCCTAAAAAGTAATATTCAAGGATCGATAAAGCTAACTGGAGAATTGCGTGATTATATTATGAACACGTTCGAAGAAGGAAAACTAAACACAGGAGAAGTTAAAGAGAAATTAGCTGAAGAAGGAATTAGTGCAAAAATGAATGTTGATGTTCCTACTGCAATCTGGCTTGCTACTGCTACGCTAGCTTTCGAGGCTTATCACCTTTCTACTAATCCTTCAGTAGAAACGATGTATTTTAAACAGAAGGAAATACAAAATAGAGCACAAGAATATTGTGGTGAAAATGTCGAGAACGCTAGAATTTCACAATGGTATAATGCTGATCACGATAACCATACTTATAATTTTCTTCGTCAAGGAGAAGATGCAACTAGAAGGCTTTCTTATCCCGGAGAATTTAACGGAATAAAAGAAAAGCCTGAATTGGATGAAGAAAATTATATTCAAACTACACTTGGTGTTAAAGCTATCGGAGATATAAAACGGTTTATTGAATCAGAGTACACAGCATTACTTGCGACGGAGGACACTAATAATCTTATGAACAATATCGAATGTATTTCAATTTTAGATTATTTAGAAGCTTATGGAGGACAAGCGTATGAAAGTCCTGAAAGAGTGGATGAATCTAAAAGACAACACTATTTAGATATTAAGGCTGCAGGGAGCTCAGCGGTAAAAGAATTAGATAAAATGGCTGAATTATGCGCAGGTAGATTCGGTTTAATAAAATCCAGACCTTCAAAATGGTTAACTGGTGGGAACAATAAAGTTAGAAATTATCTCTGGATGCAGCTGAAGCTAGCCAGCTATGAGAGCTCTCCAACAAGCTTATCATTATTTGCTGAAATAGTTAACGGTCAAGTTAGGTTTAAGTTTTCAGTTGAATTGAATGAGACAAAGATTACCAAAGAGGATTATCATAATCATCACCGTTTTTTAAATAGAGACAAATCGACTGCGACAGATAAATTGATTTACATTTTAGGTGGTAATCAAAAAGAAGATGAAATGCGAGACCTTAGTGATTCAACTCTAGAGGCTAGACAACGAGTAGAGGACGGGAAGTATAAAAAAATACAATTGGCTCGATTGATTACTAAGTATGATATTGAAAGCATATATCATGATAATGCTGGTATTATAAATGGAATGTTTAAATCGATAGATGCATTAATGCCATTTTATAAATTATCTGTAGGTGAAAACAATGCTGGACCGCTAGAAAGTTTTAGTGATAATTATGGGGACAACAAATCTATGAAGTACACCAATAAAAATATGATTTTATATGGGCCTCCTGGGACAGGAAAGACATACAATACTGTCACGTACGCTGTTTCTATTATAGAAAACCAATCTCTAGAAAATATTCAAGATGAAGATTATGCGTCTGTATTTGAGAGATATAACCGATATAAAGATCAAGGTCGAATTGCATTTACTACTTTCCATCAATCTTATGGCTATGAAGAATTTATTGAAGGAATAAAGCCAGTAATTAGCAAGCAAGTGGAAGATGAAAAGACAGATATTCAATATGAATATGCTTCGGGTATCTTTAAAAGATTCTGTGAGAAAGCCAATAACACAATAAATCAGAGTGAAAAAAATGGCCAGAACAATAACAAACCGTATGTGTTTATTATTGACGAAATCAACAGAGGAAATATCTCCAAAATTTTCGGGGAATTGATAACATTAATTGAACCAACTAAAAGACTTGGTGAGGAAGAGGCAACAACTGTAATTCTTCCTTATACAGGAGATGAATTCGGTGTCCCAAACAACATATACATTTTGGGAACCATGAATACCGCTGATAGTTCGATTGCCCTGATGGATACTGCCTTAAGAAGAAGATTTCAGTTTATTGAAATGATGCCAGATGAGAACGTCTTAACCAAATTAAACATTCAGGAAATAGAAGGCATTAACATACAAAAAATGCTAAAAACAATTAATGAACGAATTGAGTATTTATATGATCGTGAGCATACGATTGGTCATGCCTATTTTACATCTCTAGCAAATGACCCGACAATAGATAAGCTTGCTGAAATATTTTTAAATGCAATCATTCCATTGCTTCAAGAATATTTCTATGAGGATTACAGCAAAATTCAACTTGTTCTGGGGGATAATGCAAAGGTGGATGCTAGTATTAAATTTATTTTGGATACTGACATTAAAGTGCGAGAAGTTTTTAAAGGGAACCCGGATATCGATTTACCTGAGAAGAAGTATTCTATTCAAACAGATGCTTTTTACAAGGATGAAAGCTACAAACTAATCTATTAAAGTGGTGAAAAACATGGACAAGCTGTTGGAGGTTCGTGAGTATGAGTCCATTACTTGCAATGAGGATTATCGTAACGATCCTCAATACAAATATTTGAATAAAGAAATTTTCACTGAGCTTGAAAACTTTATCCTAACCTTTAATGAGAATCAATCCGGTGACGCTTTAGACTTTTTGAAAATAGGTGTACGACGGAATGTTGGTAAGGTTATTCAAGCAAAGAACTTTGTTGGGCTTATACAAATGAAAAACGGGTTTCAAGTTCAAATCCTTCCAAAAGTAACTGCTAGTGAAATGGAGGATACAAAGACAGCCTTCCTACGAATGCTGCGCAGCATGAAGGATTTTCCAAGCAAAGTATTTAATGATGCAAGTTTAAAAATGGATCGTATGAACCTATATGAAATTTTTATTAATATGTATATCCAGGAATTGCGTAACCTAATGAAAAGAGGGTTGCGCTCTGCCTATATACCCATAGAAGATAACTTAAACTTTTTTAAAGGAAAACTGATTGTTCAAGAGCAAATAAAGAATAACTATGCTCATAAAGAGCGTTTTTTTGTACGATACGATGAATTTGAGGTAAATCGACCTGAGAACAGATTAATTAAATCGACATTGTTGAAATTACAGAAGCTATCAAGTAGTTCAGCTAATATAAAAGAAATAAGAAAACTACTTACAGCATTCGAAATGGTCAAACCCTCTACAAATTTCACAAAAGATTTTTCACGTGTTGTAATAGACCGAAATACAAAGGATTACGAAATCCTAATGAGCTGGTCGAGGGTTTTTCTACTGAATCAAAGCTTTACCACTTTTTCTGGTAACACAACAGCACGAGCATTACTGTTTCCAATGGAAAAGGTTTTCGAATCATATGTAGTACAACATTTAAAACGAGTTTTAGCAGACCTACCATGGGAAGTATTAACCCAAGATAAAGGGCATTATTTATTTAATCACCCAAAACAATTTGCTTTACGACCAGACATTGTTATCACAAGAGAGGATCAGAGCACGATTATCCTTGATACGAAGTGGAAGTCCCTAACCAATCAACCACGCCAAAATTATGGAATTTCACAGGCAGACATGTATCAAATGTATGCCTACTCTAAAAAATATCAAACACCAGAAATTTGGCTGCTTTATCCTATGAATGAAGAGATGAAGGATGCTGAAATAAGCTTTGAGTCCTTTTATCAGGATTTTGGTTTAGAGACTAAGATTCGATTGTTTTTTGTGGATGTTACTAATATTGAGGAGAGTCTTGGAGAATTGCGTGGCAAGTTAATTCAAGGAATAGCAGTTAAGGAGCAAATGACCTGATGGTATGGTTATTTGCTTTTGATCTGTTGAAAGTACTACTATACTTATACAAAAAAATATAAATAATCAAATTTAATTGTAGAAATAATAGCAATGGACTACAGTCATTTCTATTCTCCTGTAAGCTTCCAAAAAAACACAAAAAACTTCCTATAAAAATCACTAAAACTAAATAAAAATCTCGTCTCAAGACTGTTAGTCTTGAGAATGAGATTTTAAATCGCGGTGCCACTCCATTTTATTAGTATGTCGGCACAGTATCCACTTTTTGTGAATAGTCATGTGAATATAACTATATAATTGAAATGAAGGAGTATTTAAAAATTAAACTGCTTCATTACGGCATCTTTTAGTTCTTTTATACGGTGTTTACTTACTGGTATGGTAGTACTAGAATCATATAGAACTATATTAAATGAATTCATAAATTCATCTTTTTGAATTTTTTTTACTTTATTTAAGCTAACTAGATAGGATTTATGAATACGATAAAAACCATGTTTTAATAATTTCATTTCATGTGCTTCCAGTTTCTCATTACTTTCTATTCTTTCTCCGTTTGCAAGGTGGATCGTTGTTTTATTTAAGGTTTTACTAATAAATAGAATGTCATCTTTCTTAATTAACGAGAATCCTGTTGATGTCTTAACCCCAATTCGAAGATTATTTTGGCCGCCTGAATAATTGATCCTGCTTAATGTCTGAAACAATCTGAATACGTCTACTGGTTTAACAATATAATCTAATGGATAAAAATCATAGGCTTCTAAAGCAAACGATTTGTGATTACTAATAAAAATGATTTTAATGTTTCCATAATACTGATTAATATGTTCTGCTAATTTGAATCCTGACTGTGATGCAATTTCTATATCTAATAATGCAATATCTACGTTATTTTCACTCAAAAAAAGGGGGAGTAAATCACCATTTGTACAGGTGTATACCAAATTATAAGGAGAATCTTTAAAAATGTCCTTATATACATCCAATTGAATAGGATCATCATCTATGGCTAAAATGTTTAATTTGGTCATCTTAAATTGTCCCTCTTTCATTTTTCTTTACTTGGAAGGATAGATACATACATAAGAAATACTGTGATAAGTTACTTTTAATTTAATTTGAAAGTCGAAAATAAATTCATCAAAAAAATAATATATATCTATCTTTCTTTGAATATTAGTTTAGTTTTCATTAGTCTATCAGGCAATAGTCAATAATTATTAATTAGAATTGCTTCTTGGTTAAGTAAGTATACTGATTGTGCGGTTGAAATAAAACATGCTGCTATTTTTTATTTACTTTTCTGTGGGTATTATGACAAACATACTTAATGTTCGATTATTTAATTCTGGATATAAGTAACCGTTGTACTGTTCTAAGGTCATCATAATATTGTTTAGACCAAGACCATTTTTATCCTTCTCCTTGGTAGTAAAGCCATCCTGAAATATGTTCATTAAATCAAATGAATCTTGATTAATTTCATTTATAACCTCTACCACTAAATGTTGATCTTTAGAGAATTTAATTGTTATCTCTTTGTAGTTTGTTTTTATTAATCTGACAGATTCAAATGCATTAGTAATTAAGTTACCTATAATGTTATTAAATTCATAAACTTGCATAGGGATTCCTTCGAATGTATCCTCTACAATAATTTTAAAATGAACTCCATCCTTTTTAAATATTTGTTTGTATTGAATAAGTAAACCGGCTGTCGAAATATAATGTAATGGAAGTGTTTCGGAAGTGGTTTGAAACTCTTCTGTAAGTTCACCAAGGTACGTTTTTAATTCATCTATTCTATTCAGATGGACTAGTGAATTAATTGTGTTAACCTGAAATATAAAATCGTGCCTTTGGGCTTGAATACCTCTTAAGTAAAACTTTGCGCTTTTTTCTTGTTCATTTACCATTATTTTTTCTGTTTCTACTGTCTTTTGAAAAATTATGTACCTTGTAAGATAAATAAAGGCAATAATGGAAGTGAGTATTAAATAAACGGAGGAAATGGTTACTCCATCTTGAATGATTTCAACGACAATTAGCAAGGATAAAACAACAAATACTGGAGAAGTCCACCAAAGTTTTGAGTTATTAGCAAAATAAACGTCATGGTTAGGAATAAGACTCAACTTTAATGACTTCATGAATAAAAACAATAAAGATAAAAGTAAAGCGTTAATTAATGCAGTGATAAAGCGTATTTGATTATACGATAATGACTCCACATAAAGTAAATTCAAAATAATAATACCCACATATTCCACAATAAGCAGAAGGATCACACTTAAAAGCAGTGATAATAATGAAAAAGTAAACTTTACATTATAAAATTTTGTACAAAGAAAAGCTAAAATCATAACTGCTATAGATAACTTTAATAAGGGGTTTCCTAGTGATAGTGCTAAAAGTATAGCTGTACCAAAACTTATTAACAAAAAATAAATTAATCCCTTTTTTTTAAAATGCAATTTATTCAATAGCTGTAGTGTTAATAAAAGAAATGGTATTGTTGCAAAAAGGGCTCCAATAAAATCGATGAAAATCATGGTTCTTTTCTCCTGTTATTATGATTTGACAAGATGAAATAAGTATTAATGCAATATTACTATATTGCAGATAATAACTGATAATCTATAGAGAATAATAATTTTTTATTAAAACGACACCTGTTACATGTTAAAAATGTCCTTTTAGATAATTTATTATCCCTTTAACAATTTTTGGATATTAAATTATTGTAATTACTTTATAATAAAATAATTCAAATATAAGGTAGGTGGATTTTTTAAAAAAATAACGAAATATGTAATCAGTAAATAAAATTATGGGAGGACTTCTGTAATATTGAAATCTTATCTGTATACCAAATAACAATGTAACATCACAATTAAAATAAATCAATTTTTTACATTAGAGAGATTATTTACCAAAGCAATAAAGTTAATTTAACGAAAATTATAAATCAAACTTCAAAGTTAAAAAAATTATACTACATCATGAATTTTTTTCCTCACAACATTAAGATTTATTATGACTTGGTACAGTGTTTGAAACAGTACCGAATAATACACTGTAGTATAGACCAAATAAAAACGCTGGTGATAATAATGAATGCTCAGTTTAAAAAAGGTGTACTTGAATTAATAGTTTTATTAATAGTAAACAAAGAGGATGAATATGGATATTCACTAGTAAAAAAGATATCTAATAAGATAATTATTTCAGAAGGTACTGTTTATCCAATATTAAGAAGGTTAGTAAAGGAAAAACATCTAACGACATATAATAAGGAATCTAACGAAGGACCATTCAGAAAATATTACAGAATTACAAAGAATGGGATAAGTCAACTTGAAACTTTAAAATATGAATGGAAAGAATTTTTCCTAATAATTAACTGTTTTATTGAGGAGAATGATAAGCTTGAACAAAAATGAATTTTTAAAATTACTTAAGAATAGTTTGAAGTTTATGTCTGAACAAGAAAAAGTTGACATAGTAAGTGAATATAATATGCATTTTGAAGAGGGAAGGCTTGAAGAAAAAAGTGATAAGGAAATAGCGGAAGAATTAGGGCAACCAGAAGAAATTGCTAAAGAATTAAATGCTGTTTATGCAGTTAATAGAGTTGAAGAAAATCGTAGCATTAAAAGTTTATTTACAGCAATGTTGTCAATTATGGGTTTAAGCATAATGAATTTTGTATTCATTATAGTAGGTTTTTTTGTGATGCTAATACTATTACCATTTTTTCTAGCTTATATCATTGGTGTTCCTGTAATGATTTTATCACCAATAATATTAGTAATAATGGGATTTATTAATGGGTTTAGTACAATTGGGGTTGGCGAAATACTTGAATCTTTAAAAGGGCTTATTTTCGGGGCTATTTTAGCATTCGCAGGTTATCTTTTAGGGAAATTATTGCTAAAAATATTGATTAAATACTTGAGATGGAATATGTCAATTGCGAGGGAGAAGAAATTATAATGAGACGGATTTCATATTTTTTCTTAGTTTTATTAATATTAAATGGATGTTCACAGAAAGAAAATATAGAAGACACTGAAGATGAAATTCTTTCTACTCAGGATGTAGAAATTCCTAGAACTATTTTTACCTCTGAAAAACGAAATGAGAAAATAGATGAAGAAGAATCAAAATTAAGCATAAAAACATATCTAGATAGCTATGAAGAGTTAACTAATGCTAGTACACCATTTTTAGATATTCTCTATGATGGAGAGGATAGTTTAAATGAAAATGAATTAGAGAAGTTTGATAAAATCACCAAACTTACTAAAGAAAATGATGAGAATTTTTCTAGCTTTATGTTAAAAAATACCTTACCTGAAGAATATCAAGCAGAGACTAAGAGAATTAGTCGATACATTACAGCTTCAAATGAAATTCTTTATGGACTAGATGAAACGCTTAGTAATATTACAGATGATCTAAATGAGGGGAAAATTCCTAAGATAAATATAGGGGCGATAAAAAGTAATACTAAAGTAGTGAATGGAAGAGAACAGAAAAAGATTGAGGACTTCCTAGATAAAAAAGGTATTAAAACAAAAGCATTTGGAAGAGAAATATAAATAATAACTAGATAAAAGAATTTTTTAAGGAATATAGCTTTAACATAGGTTTTTGAAATATATATACAGTTAATTTCATTAAATGACTTAGTGGGCATAAGACGGGTACTCACCGATTTTATGCCTTTTTAGTTTTTCATTATACATAAAGATAATAGAACTTTGTTTATAGTTGTTCAGAACCCACTGAAGTGCATAAAAGTATAAATCTATTTCTAAACTTAAATCTCACAGAGGCTATAAAAAAAACATAGCTTTCTCTCATCTTCTAATATGAAAAAAATGGAAATAAAGCTGTTTTTAAGCTCACTTTAGAGATGATAAATTGCCAATTGGATAGACCAGATTATGAAATTTTATTTCTACATGATTTCTTCTATTTGCCCTTCAAATCCTCTAAGGCCTGCTGCATGAGGACAACTTACATTAAATTCCCCAGTCGAAAACCTTTCTTTTATTTGTAAGCTGCCAGGTAAACCATATTAAGTGCAATCTAGATTAATTATAGGTCCTTTTCCACTTAATAGTATCTTAATACTGAAAGTGATTACGTCATAAACTTACTTATTAAAAGAAAGTTTGATTTGATAGATTTTTAAGATAATCCATACCTGGGTTCAAATTACTTTAACATACATTCATTTCGATTTTTTATAAAAAAGTAAAAAGATACCATGCTGAACAAACAAATAATAATTTCCACTGTCCTTTAGTGGGAAGCATAAAAGCATGTGTAGGGAGTTCATTGTATTGAGGAACTTATAAACCCTTTATATACACTGACCTTCTTTCTCTAGTAGATGTTTATTTGCTGCCCACAAAAACATAGTATTGTGCAATGAATTCTATTATACATAAGATACTACTTTATAAACAAAATATTGAACCTTCTTTAATTTGGTAGTATTTTGGTAATATACCAATTAAAGGAATGTGGAAATGAATACAAATAATGAAAATAAAGCATGTAATACTGGATTACTAAAAATAAAACAAAATAAAAATAAATTTATAAGTAATGCCTCACTAATAAAAGGTATGAATAATCCATTGGTTTGTACTGCAGCACATTGTGTCTTTGATTGGTATAAGCAATTAAATGCAAATGAAGTAACCTTTATAACTAATGATAATAAAGAATATGAGATTGAAGAAATCTACATTAGTAGTGAATGGGTTAATAATGGAGTAGTAGATTATGATACTGCTTTTATGACATTGAGAGAACCCACATTAAAAACGGATTATATGGCAAAACCGATTTTTAATAATGTTTCAAAGAACCAAAAGGTTCTAATTCCTTACATTATAAAAAATTTATTTGGAAAGAAAAAAGTACAAATGGTAGAAAACATTAGTTTTGAAGATCATATACACAATTCATCTCTATTAGGTTTAGAAGGCAAATTAGAAGTGGGAAGCTCGGGGAGTCCTTGGTTAATTAAAAAGGAAAATGAGTACTTTCAATTTTCTAACACTAGTTTATCGTTTAATAGTGTTCAGAATATTGTTTGGGGACCCTATTGGGGTGAACAAATAGAAAACTTATTTTTACAAGCAAATAAACAAGATAGTAACTTAGATAATATAAAAACATTCAAACTATAAATTTTAATCATCGAAGGGAGGTGTTATAAATGTCTAGAGCAGATGTTTTATCATTACAAAGTTTAAAAAACTATAAAAAAAGTGATGAACCGATTGGTTCAAATGTTAGTGTGAATTGTAAGAAACACAGTAGTTTAAGTATTTTCTTTTGTGTTAGTCCTAGATAATTATTATAAATTAAGCACAAATTAATTAGGTTAATTTGTGCTTAAATCGAGGTGTTCATATGGATCACAGATATATAAAGTACATAAATAAAGGTTATTACTATAATGTTGCAAGTGAAGTCGATCAAGGATTATTTAAATTAGAAAGTTTACCAGATAATTATGCATTAATTGCTGGTGAACATTGGACAAATGTATTGGCGAAAAATGGAGAACAATTGCCCTACCAGGGTTGGAAAATTCATATTAGTACGACTATGAAAGAAGCACAAAAGACTTTAAATATTGTCTCTAAACTAATGATAGAAAGAGATATTTCATTTAAATACGTTAAAAGTAATACAGAGCTATTGCTGAAAGATTCGAAGTATGGAGATAGAGGTTCGTCAGGGAAGTTTATAACTATATATCCTAAGAATACTGATCAATTTATTGAATTATTAAGTTTGCTAGAGAAGCATTTATCCCAATTAAAACCAGGGCCCTATATTCTAAATGATAAAAGATGGTATCATTCTAATGTTTATTTCAGATATGGAGCTTTTATACCTAGAACTACATGGATAGATGGGAAAAAAGTCGATGCAATTGAAAATTTACAAGGCGAACTTATAGAAGATAAAAGGGTTCCTTATTATTATCTTCCTGACTTTGTAGAAGAACCACTAGAAATTATTAAGATGGATAAAGTACTAGATCAGTCCGATACTACCTCTCCCCTAGATGCTTATGATATAAAAGAAGCTTTGCATTTTAGTAATGGAGGCGGAGTTTATATCTGTGAAAATAAAAGTAATATGAAGGTTATTCTAAAAGAAGGAAGACCTCATGCTGCAGTAGATGCACAAGGAAAAGATGCATTTTCTAGGATAGAGAATGAAAGTGCGACACTAGATAAATTAGAAAAGACAAAATACCCTGTTAAAAAGATAAGTTCCTTTTGTGCTTGGGAACATTATTTTATAGAAGAGGAGTATATAGAAGGTGATTCACTGTCAGAGTGGATTGTTAAGAACTATCCTTTTAGCAGTACTCAAAAAAATGAGTCGTATACTAGCTCGTGTATAAATATTATCAATCAACTTATTGAGGCGATAGAAGAAATACATATAAATAATGTGGGAATGGGTGACTTACAACCTGCAAATGTCATCATAACTCCAAATGAACAAGTTCGATTAATAGATTTTGAAACAGCTAGTACTACAAATGATTCTCTTTCTGGATTAATGACTCCTGGTTTCATAGGAAATCAAGAAATGAATAAAGAACAAAGTGATTGGTTTGCGTTATTAAGGATAGCAAAACAATTATTTTTACCAATTGGTAACGTGCAAGATATATCTTGGAATATGGAGGCTATTCATAGTAGTTGGATTGAAGTTGAATTTGGAATAAAAGCAAAAGAAATTATAGAAAAGGTAGAATCTATATGCAAATTTCATCAATCAAGGCCAATGGATGAGTTACTGAGTACAAATGGTTTTCTAAAACAAGAGTTTAATTTATCAGATTTGAAAACTAAACTACGAAATGCAATCATTAAAGACATAAAAAATGAAGATAGACTATTACCAGGAGACATTAGGCAATTTGAAATGGAATCAGGAATGACGAATGTTTTGACTGGTGGTTTTGGTATTGCAATGGCATTACATAGAACAGGTGGGATAGATCAAAAAGTAAAGGATTGGCTTGATAAACAAGATATTAAAGACCTTGTTCAATTAGAAGATGGTTTATTTACCGGTAAGGTGGGAGTAGCAACAGTTTTATGGGAACTTGGGTATGTTGAAAAGGCAAAATCTCTATTCGATTCTGTGAACAATTTTGAACAAATGGAAGATGTATCCATTGTTTCAGGATTAAGTGGAATCGGTTTAGCATACTTAGGATTTAGTTATGAAGTAGACGATCATAAGTACCTAGATAATTGTCTTCATATCGGAGAGCTATTAGCAGAAAAACTCGACTCTAATGTACCGATCATAACTTTTGATTATGATGTTGTTGATAAAGGAATCATGACCAGTTGGTCGGGTGTATCATTGTATTTTACTGCACTGTATAAAAAAACAAGAGATGAGAAATGGTTATTATTATCAGAACAAGCATTAGAAAAGGAGCTAAAATTAGGTTTATTTGATAGTGATGGTTTATATCAGATTGATGATGACTATAGGATATTACCGTATCTTGCTAGCGGTGGAAGTGGCTTAGCTATCCCTATTGTAGAATTCGAACTAACTTCAGAAAAGCAGAAATGGAAGAAAGAAATTGATGGTATTAGTAAAATACCAAAAAGTAAATGTTTTTTTAATGCAGGATTATTTCAGGGTACTACTGGAATTTTAGCTATTGCAAATCTATTAGAATTATATACTCAAGAAAATAATTTGGTAAAATATGCCTTATTCACACTTAATTTACACTTATTAGAGAAAGATGACTGTATATTTGTTCCTGGTGATTCATGCTTTAGACTTTCGGGTGATATTATGTCGGGTTCTTCAGGTTTATTGTTAACAGTACATGATATTTTAGAAAACAGAAACTATTCATGGTTACCTTTACTCAATTTAGATAAGCTATTTAATTCTTCAAACTTTAATGGGGAATTGTCTAATAAAAGGCCTGAGTTATCCATCTTAGGTGGGTAGGTTAATTTTAAAAATGTAAAATTTAACTATATTAGTTAAATTTAGGATTTAAATAATTTATATATTTATAGATTTAATTGTTGTAAGACTAAGACAATGGTTTTTTAGGAGGTGATGAAAAATGAAAAATGTTCTCGGATTGCAAAAATTGGATAAGAGAGAACGAAAAGAGAACCCATTAAAATCAAGCGTAAGTCTTGGTTGTTCTCCTTCCAGTAATACTAGCTGGTTCTTTTGTTAATTGTTTAATCCTTAATTAGTATTACAAACTGATTTTCCATTTAAAAAGAACTAAATAAAAACCATAGAAAGAAGGTATTAAGAATGAATAAAGTATTATCTTTACAAAAAGAAACTATATCAAAAGATGTGCAATTAAAAGCGAAATCATCTGGAAGTATTGTATGTAAAAAAAGCAGCAATGCAAGCTGGTTTTTCTGTTAAGAGAATTCAAAAAAATACATTTGAAAGAGGGAATTATAAATGAATAAAGTACTATCATTACAAAAAGAAACTGTATCAAAAGATGTGCAATTAAAAGCAAAATCGTCTGGAAGCATTGTATGTAAAAAAAGCAGCAATGCAAGCTGGTTTTTCTGTTAAGAGAATTCAAAAAAAACATTTGAAAGAGGGAATTATAAATGAATAAGGTACTATCATTACAAAAAGAAACTATATCAAAAGATGTGCAATTAAAAGCGAAATCGTCTGGAAGCATTGTATGTAAAAAAAGCAGCAATGCAAGCTGGTTTTTCTGTTAAGAGAATTCAAAAAAAACATTTGAAAGAGGGAATTATAAATGAATAAAGTACTATCATTACAAAAAGAAACTATATCAAAAGATGTGCAATTAAAAGCGAAATCATCTGGAAGTATTGTATGTAAAAAAAGCAGCAATGCAAGCTGGTTTTTCTGCTAAGAGAATTCAAAAAATACATTAGAAAGAGGGAATTAAAAATGAATAAAGTACTATCTCTACAAAAAGAAACTATATCAAAAGATGTGCAATTAAAAGCAAAATCGTCTGGAAGCATTGTATGTAAAAAGAGTAGTAATGCAAGCTGGTTTTTCTGTTAAGAAAACTAAATGATTATTTCTGTAAAAGACAATAAGGTTTGATTTATCAAACTTTATTGTCTTAATTTAATGAGGTGAATCTATTGAATGCATATAATGTGCTTTTACTAGCAATTAATGATAAAAAGAAAAAAATACTCCTAATTACAATAATATTCGTATCAATTCTATTTACAGTTGCCGCTCTAGTATTTCCACTTTTTGTGAAAGACACTATTGAAAAATTTTCAGTTAATGATTTAAGCTTTTGGATGGTTGGAAGTTTGGTCTTATTCTTAATAATAAAGTCCATAATTGAAGCAATAAATCAGTACATAATATCTAAATTTGGTAATATGGTAATCCGTGATTTGCAAAAAGATACATACAATAAGATTATCTATTTTAAGGTTGATTTTTTTGATGATTACCATAGCGGAGAGTTGTCTAGTAGGATAGTTAATGATACAGAAATTATTAAGGATTTAATAACGCACCACATCCCAAAACTAGTTACGGGAGTAATTATGATACTAGGTGCATTAGTATTAACAATCATATTGGATTGGAAACTTACAATTGTTATCCTAATGATTGCTCCATTTATATTTGGTATCATATTCCCGCTTATGAGAAAGGTGGAGAATACTGGGGATAGACAACAGAAAGAAATATCTGTTTTTATTTCAAAAACTCAAGAGACTTTTAAAAATATTAAAATGGTAAAAGCTTCTACGGCAGAAAAACATGAAAGATCTTTAATGTATAAGTGTATTAATAGACTATACTCTGCTAACTTATATGAAAGTAAAATTTTCGCACTGGTTGCTCCTTTAGTGAACTTTTTACTTATCCTAGGTTTATTAATAGTGGTTGGTTATGGAGCTTATAGAATATCAGTTGGTACTTTATCTATTAGTACATTAATTGCATTTGTCATTTATGCCTTTCAAATGATGACCCCAATGAGTTCAATTAGTGGGTTTATAGGAGAATATCATAAAGCGAATGGAGCTATTAAGAGCTTGAATAACATATTGAGTAATAATGAAGTTGAATATACTGGTAATACAAAATTTGGCTTTCAAGAAGAATTAGCTTTTAACCAAGTTAATTTTGGATACAAGAATAATCAAATTCTAAGTGATATTAATTTTACCATAAAACGAGGAGAATCTTTAACTATTGTTGGTCCCTCAGGATCTGGAAAAACAACTATAATTAACCTATTGGAGAAGTTTTACCATCCCTCAGGTGGAAATATAACAATTGACAATATCAATATCAATCAATTGGATACTTATGAACTTCGAAAAAACATCGGTATAGTAAGTCAAGGTTCCACTTTAATTAGCGGTACCATTTTAGATAATCTACTTTATGGACTTGAAGGAGAGAATGTGGAAAATTCTAAAATAAGACAGGCTTTAAAATATGCTAATTTAGAAGAATTTGTTAATAGACAAAAAAACCACCTAAATACACACATAGGGGAGAGCGGTGACAAATTATCAGGAGGAGAAAAGCAAAGATTGAATATAGCTAGGCTATTTTTAAAAAATCCGGATATAATTTTGTTAGACGAACCTACATCTAATTTAGATATAGAATCTAGAAATTTAGTGTTAGATTCAATAAAGGAACTTACAAAAGACAAGACAGTAATTAAAGTAACTCATAATTTGGAAGAAGTTAAACCAGGTGACAATATATTATTTATTGAAGATGGAAAAATTGTTGGCAAAGGCTCACATGAAAGAGTTAGTGAAGTTAATCAAAGGTATAAACAATTTATATCTTCAGCTATGTAATTGTAGCTAACGGTTATAAATTTTGACAGTAAGTAGTTCAGTAAGATATAAGTTAGGAAATTCCATATTATAATATTATACGGAACTCTGAATCGTGAGTTCCGTCTTTTGGTTAAATAAGAAGTAATTATTTATCTAGTAAAAAGGATCTTATCCAAGAGCCTAATTTTATTACTGATCGATAAAAGGAGAATTCTGTTGAAAATGTAAATTTAAAAAATTGAAAGTTATTTTTAAGAAGGTAATCGAAAAAAAAAAGAGTATTGATAGATTTTATGAAATAGCTAAATAAAAAGGGCTATTTAAAAATTCATTTAAACTGAGGTAATTATATTGAAAAAAATAATAAAACCAGCAAGTTACAAGCAACCTGCTGGAAGGGTACAATTACATCTAATGATTCTATAATATGTTCTTTTAAGTATTTTACCAATTCCTTAGTGCCTGTATATCCTAAATTTTGATAATCTAAAAATTCAGCGACAATGACAGTTGTATTAGACCCAACCTTTTCCTTTGATACATAAATAGTTTTGTTACTAGCTTCTAATACCAATCTTTTAAATTTAATTTCCGGCCAGATATTTTGAAATAATATTAATTTGGATTGTACATCGCCAAAGGATAATAAAATCGGAATTTTAAATTTACTCAATATATTTTTAAAAAGGTCTATTTGTTTTAATACCCATCCATTGTATTGGTTATCAGATTGCCCTTTAAATTGAAACGCTTGTAAGTATTCTTTTACGTTAATATTCTTATAAGGAAATTGGTTGTCTCTTTCATTTCGTCTTGGTAGTGGGCGCCAGTCAAATAGTGCACTTTTTAAACCGACTTTATTTGAATATAGACCACCATTCGAAATGAACTTCCTTACATTTTCAAGTTTAGCTATATCACCTTTTTTGAACCAATACATCTTGAATAATATTAATTTTTACTTTCAGTACATAACCATTCGTGAGAATGGTTTTTTTATTCCTCTTAAATGGTTTTTAATTGGAATTATTCTATAATTGTAATACTTCAAATACATCATTTTTGAATATAAGTTAATAAATTCTTTAAAAGGGACACTATATAATTTAATAGAGAAGCAAAACTTTTACTAAGTGCAAATACTTCTATATACCTTGAAGGAACGAAATCGACATATTCCGACATAAATTTTTGTTTTCTTGTATTAAAATAAAATAATAATCTTAAATACCTATTTTAATTGTATCAATTGTATGAATCAAGTAACGTGTTTTAAAAAAGAGCATGGTTGTTAATGGCTTTAATAGAGAAAATTCAGTTGTCAGAGGTGCACCAGTGAATATAGTAGATGCAATAAAATATGTAGTGGAGGAAGTAGAGGATCCTGCACTAGAACATCCAGATTTAGAGGATTCTTTTAAGAGCAAAGTAAAACGCACTAAAATTTTAGTGAATAGAATGAAAAAAATCGGTGATTTAAATAGATACTTGAAGAGGTTCGAAATTGTTCCACCTGTTGGAGATCCAAAAAGAGAACTATATGATCGACTTAAGGGATTGAACCTTAAAACATATGAAGACCTTTACCCAGAGTTTGTACAAAAGTTTGCGAATTACATTGACGATGTTACAGTGCTTGATGACTTTGTGATTGGGAGTGAATATACGTCATGGGATATTTCAATATTTTCACGAACCTATGATACACAATCAGGTATTTATCTTATTGGGGATGAACCAAATTATCAAGCAATTTTTGTTAAAGCTACCTTTGCGGAAGGTAAATACCCCAATGAATGGATTGAAAGCAATAACGTCCTAAAATACTATATGTATAGTCTGAAGAGTGTTTTCAAAAAGGAATATAAGTATAATGCAGCGATTATAAATTCAGTAAGAACTAATACTCCGATTTATGTTTTCCAGAAAGATGATACAAGATTAACATTAAAAGGGATTTATAGGTATGAAAGTGACCACAGTAATCCTGAGGATGAGTCAAGATGGTTTATTCTTCACAAAGTTAATACTATAGACACGAAAAAATTAATGACTATAGAAGAATTTAACAATGAATTAGGAAAGAAAGTAGATAATTCAAAGAGAGAGACGCGTGAACAACGAAGAAATCGCTTAAGAAATGCTGAAAAAATACCTGGAAAATCAGTAGTTACTTTAACACAGTTTAAACGAAATCCAGATGTTATTGCAGAGGTCTTAACTCGTGCAAACGGTGTTTGTGATAAATGCCGTAAGCCAGCAACCTTCATCAGAGCAAGTGACCTGTCACCATATTTAGAGGTGCACCACAAGATATCTCTTGCAGAAGGTGGAGAGGATACAGTCGCAAATGCGGTTGCGCTATGTCCGAATTGTCACCGTGAATTTCACCATGCTGCTAAGGTTACTACAGTAGTAGTTGGAATACTAATAAATCAAGGAGAAATATTATTAGAAAGCTGTGCTGATGAAAAGTGGAAGCTTCCAGGCGGGAGTTTAAAAACAAATGATACACCTGAAAGAGCATTACGTCGTGAATTAAAAGAAGCTTTCGGTATGAGATTAAAGCTGGGTAAATATTTTGGTGAAGGTATTTATAAGGAAGGTTCCGAGATTTACAGAGTTATGGCCTATAATATTAAAAATATAAATGAAGACTTCAACTACAAAGAGCTACAATTTATAAACCTAAGTATGTTGACTATAGTAGATTTTTTGCCATTACAAAGCCCAATCGTTAATCAACTTTTGGATAGAAACACTGTTGGCAGTTTAATTACAGGTAGAAAAGGAAGAAACCATGAATAACTTCGGATGGAAAGGCAGCTTAGTAGATTTTATTGAAGCTGACAGAGATGAAATTGTTAATAGTCTTTGTATGCATATATATAACCAAACCTTAAAAGAAGCAAAACAAAATCCTAATGAGGAGAGTACCATTTCTCAAATTAAATCCTGGTTTGATTGTATCGCTTACTTGAAGGAGGAAATACCTTATTTTAAGCATATGCCTGGGTTTTTAATTTTTGAATATGAAATATTAAGAAGCGGTCGACGCCGTCCTGATGTATTGTTATTTTTACCTGGAGAAGTATTAGTGCTTGAATTTAAAAGATATTCTAATGTGAATGACCCAGAATATGCACAAACATCATTCTATATTCGTGACATACAGCAGTACCATTCAGCTGTGCAAGAGTTTGCATTAAAGGTCCGGGGAGCTCTTGTTGTAACAACTGATGATAAAGAATTTCAACAAATTCCTGATTATCAAATATATCAATTAGGAAAAAAAGGGCTACGTGAATTAATTAATAGAGTTGGAAAGCATATTACAGCTAACTCCCTGATTTCAGCAGAGCAATTTTTAGAGGGGACGTATCAGCCTTTACCGACGATTATTGAATCTGCCCGAGCAATTATGAGGGATGAGCCTCTCCCACAAATAAAAACATTGAAAAGTAGTAATTTTAATACAGTAGTTGCAGAAGTGAAATCAATTATAGAAATGGCTCAACAAAATCAAACGCATCACCTAGTGCTAGTTTCCGGTGTCCCAGGTGCAGGTAAAACCTTTGTCGGCTTAACCTTAGCTCATGAAATAGACAAAGCGGTTTATTTAAGTGGAAACGGCCCACTTGTTGATGTCCTACAAGACAGTCTAAAAAATAAGACATTTGTACAGGCTCTATTTGGATATAAAACAGATTACCTCAAGTATAACCGTGTACCAGATGAACATGTCCTCATCTTTGATGAGGCACAACGAGCTTGGGATGCTAAGCGGATGAAGATCAATAAAAGCGAACCAGATGTAATGATAGAGATTGCTAAACAAAAGACTTGGTCAGTTGTTGTAGGTTTAATAGGCGAAGGTCAAGAGATCCACATTGGAGAGGAAGGTGGCATTGGCCTATGGAATGAAGCAATCAAAGATAAAAGCTTTCATGTACACGCAAAGCACCATCAACAGGTCTTTTCATACGCTTATTCATATCATGAGAATCAACAGTTACACTTGAATACTTCCCTTAGAACACACAATGCATTAATGTATTTCGAATGGGTAGAGGCATTTATTAATAATGATCGAGAAAAGTGCAAAATACTAGAAGAAAAACTAAGAAAAGAACGATTCACGTTAAAGATTGTAGATAATTTACAAGAGGCAAAAGAATATGTGCAAAAAGTATATGAAGGAACAGATAAAACATATGGCATTGTAGCCTCTTCAAGCATTAAATATCCAAAAGGTGTAAAACTAGTACCAACTTCTGCTCGATATGTGATACCAAAAGCGCATGTACAATATTTTAATTATCCAGAGTCTGAATATTATTGCAAAAGGTTAGATTATGCAGCAACAGAGTTTCAAGTTCAAGGACTTGAACTGGATATGGCCATAGTGTGTTGGGGAAATGATTTAAGCTGGGAAAACGGGAAGTGGAAGGCTGAATATTTACGAAAGGGTGCTGAAGATCCTGAGCAGCTGAAGCTTAATGTATATAGAGTGTTGCTTACTAGGGGGAGAGATGGGGTTATTATTTGTCGAAACTTTTAAGAAAATAATCTTATTATTTTTTTAAAATAGATAAGTTGATTGATATAGTAATTAATACTTTAAGGAAAACTATTCACTATTTAGACGCAATACAATTTTTAGCTTCTCAATTTAGAAATAGGGAACAGACAAGCTCTGAGTTTAACAATATGGTATCAATCAATTCATTAAACTTAAGAGATTGCCTAGAAAGGATAAAGCCGTACTTATATAGTGCGGTTTTTTTATATTTATTTATTCTCAGATATAAAATTTATATCTTAAAAACGTATTTCAATCAATTTGTAAAGTAATATAAGTATTCATTAATGTAGGTAGCTATCTATTAGATGCGGAGGAATCCTTTTTTTGGTTAAACATTTTTGTGAAATATATGACGAAAGTATGTTAAATATGCATATTACTATATCAGACATGTTTAGTTATTAGATGAATTTTAGTAAGTTTATTCTGTTAATAGAATTAGAGATAAGAATTTTTCATTAACTTTTGGTGGCTATTCGACAAAAAATGACATATTAACTAATTGATTTACTATAAAATGAAATTTGTAGTCGTTAAGGCATGGTATAAAAGTATGTATATTGATTATCTAATCGGGAGGGAATTATGGTAAATACTGTTTCGTTTATTATACTAGGTATATTTGTTGCTGGCTTTTTAATAATGCTATATCTTCATTATAAACAATATAAAAAAAACAAAGAGCTGGGCTCATCTTTTTTATCTATTATGGAGATTTTTGACACAAATAATATAAAAGCAGGAGAAATAGATGATTTTAATTTAATTTTTTTAAAGAAAGAAATCATTGAAAGCAATGATAAGGAACTTGTAGACTATCTTATAAAGCTTTATACCGCATCAAGTAAAGGTGGAATTAGGAATTTTCAAAGGATTAAACAATTAGAAAATGATATTATAGACTATGGGATAATTCGAATGAATACGTTAGAGAATACTTTTGATATTTCTAAAATACTTGCACCAACAATCACTATAACTATTTTCTTTTTCTCTGCCTATATAACATTCTTCCAACAGGTATTGCTGAAAGATTATGAAGTATACCAATACCTCATTTTAATTGGCGTCTCTGCTGTTTTGTATGTTAGCATTTCCAGTCTGATCAAATATAATAGGTTACGACATATGGCAGTGCTATATTTTAAAAATCTGTTAGAATATGCAAATAACGGTAATAAGAACTAACAAGTAAAGAAATAATTAAAATAAAGGTGGAAAAGAAATGCCGATAGAAGTGGGAATATGGAATATAAATGATGGAGTGAAGAAGCTATCGTATTCCAATATAGAATCTGAGCAAAAGTTAGAAGACATATTAACAAAGGATATATCAATACTATCAGATGACCTATTACTTATAGGTCGTCAAATCCAGACAGATTATGGGAAATTCATAGATATGCTTGCCATAGATGGAGACGGTAATTTGAATATTATTGAGTTGAAAAAAAGTAGAACTCCAAGAGATGTAGTGGCTCAGGCAATAGACTATGCATCATGGGTACAGACCTTATCCTATGAACGTATATTAAATATATTTGAGGAAAAAAATGGAATACCTATGGAAAAAGCATTTGCGGAGAAGTTTGATAATGCTCTTCCTGAAAAGATTAATGATACACACCAAATAATGATAGTTTCTTCTGAATTAGATAGCGAAACTGAAAGGATAATTAACTATCTTTCAAATAATTTTGATGTACCTATAAATGCTGTTTTCTTCCGTTATTTTGAAAATAACAAACAACAATTTATTACAAGAAGTTGGTTATTAGATCCTAATATAGTTGATGAAAAATCCAGCAGTATTAAAGTTGATAGCAAAAGAGAAAAGTGGAATAAGCAAGATTTTGTAGTGAATTTTGAGGACGGTCAATACCGGAGCTGGGAAGATGCTATTAAGTATGGATTTATCTCTGCAGGAAACGGACAATGGTACAGTAAGACGCTATATAAACTATTTGTTGGTGCTAGAGTTTTCTGTATGATTCCTAAAAAAGGATATGTAGGAATAGGAAAAGTAATTGAAACAGCAACACCAATTAAGGATGTTATTTTTACAAATAATAATGAACAAAAAAAAGTTGAAGAAATAGATTTACTTGCACCTGATATGATGCACGATAAAGATGATCTGGAAAAATGCGAGCATGTAGTTAAAATACAATGGGAGAAATATGTGCCAAAAGATCAGGCTTATTGGGAGAAAGGCTTAAAAGCTAATCAAAATAGTGCATATAAGCTAAGAAGTCAATATACTATAGAAAAGGTATCTGATTTTTTCGGAATTAATTAAAGATATTAAAGAGGCAACTTTCCATGATGGAAGTGTCTCTTATTTTTTATTCTAAATGCGGATGTTGAGTGAACTAATAAATCAAGTTTTGAATGCGTTTTAAAGGATAAATACTTTGTAATTGCATATTGCACAGTATTACATTGTTCTTCCTAAATGTTATGCACCTTCATGAGATAATTTCTTAACTAAATATCTAAAATGAATTTTACATATAAGTGACCCTCATCTGGAATAGATGTAATTGTGTTCTGCGTAATATTTAACTTTACAATTGTTTATGAATTACTGATTCTTTAAGGGTCATTTCATCTTCTGTTTTCAACTAGTTTCATATCAAATTCTTCTCTTGCTAAAAATATCGCAATTACTAGCATCACAATTTTAAATTTCTTGCTATAATTTGGGAAGGAATATATGAATTATTGATAACTTATATATTAATTAAAACAGCAAGCACTTAAGCAAACTACAGGTAGTACATAGGGGATACTGGAGTTAGTATAGTTTCATGGACACAATTTAATTAAGTCCTTACAATTATTTTGAGAGGATGTGTCCGAATTGGAACGTAAACCTGCAGGCAAAAAATATAACGATGATTTTAAGAAAACGATTGTGGATTTGTATCATTCCGGCAGCCCGGTTAAAGAATTAAGCAGCGAATATGGCGTATCAGAAGTAACAATTTATAAATGGGTGAAAGACTTTACCCCTATTGGTTCAGAAAAAGAGGCGCTGACACCAAAAGAGTTAGCCGAGATTCAGAAAGAAAACCTTCGGTTAAAACAGGAGGTAGAAATCCTAAAAAAGGCTATGGCCATATTCGCGAAAAAGTAACCGAATCAGAGCTCATCGATTTTATCGAGGAACACAAGGATCATTATCCCGTCCAGAAAATGTGCGAAGTACTGGCCGTGCCAAGAAGCAGCTACTATGGATCCCTTGAAAAAACGACGTCAAAACGTGAACTAGAAAACCAGGAACTCACGCAGGAAATCCAACGGATTCACTTGGAAAGTAAGTCGCGTTATGGCGCACCGAAAATCCATAAGACCCTATCGAACAACGGGGTTTGTTTAAGCCTGAAGCGTGTCCAGCGCTTAATGAGAAAGGCAGGCATCCGTTCGATTACCAGGAAAAAATACCGTCCTTTCCCCTCAAAAGAAAAGGTTGTGCAGCTGGGTAATCTTTTAAAAAGAGACTTCTCTACCTGCACGATCAATGAGAAATGGGTGGCGGATATTACGTATATTCCTACGGTAAAAGACGGTTGGTGCTATCTGGCCTCAGTATTGGATCTGCATTCGAAAAAAATTGTTTGCTATTCTTTTTCTCGTTTTATGACTTCGGAATTAGTGATCGAAGCACTTCAAAACGCCTGTTTTTCTCAAAAGCCCCGAAAGGGCTTAATTCTTCATACCGAACTTGGCTCACAATATACCAGCAGTGAGTTTACTCAGCATGTCCAAAAATACGGAATCAGGCAGTCTTTCAGTCAGAAAGGCTGTCCTTATGACAATGCCTGTATAGAGTCATTTCACGCCATATTAAAGAAAGAAGAAGTCTATCATACCCAGTACACAGACTACCGGGCAGCGAAGCTGGCCATGTTTCAGTTTATAGAGGGCTGGTACAACAGAAACAGAATTCACAGCAGCATCGGCTATCAAACACCTCAAGCTATGGAGGATCAGATTAGAAGAACCGCTTAATACTTAACTTTTTTGTGTCCAAATTATTGACTCAAATCCACCACTGAATTTCCTGCTTAGTTAAAGTGGGGTTAACTGGTACTTAAATATAACAAAGGTCGCGACTGTGGCAGCTTGATTCGGCACCCCGATTATAATTTATAAATGTTTGAGCTTAAATTCATGACTATATAATAAAAAGAGGCTGGGACAAAACTAGCTTCTTATAAATGAAAAAAGGGAATTCGGTTGCCCGAATTCACTTTTTTCATTTAATTTTATGATTTTTCACAGTAAGATCTTACATTCTTACCGCATATTTTCTTAAGTTTACGGCCATTAATGCTAGACCGATGTCATTTTCTACTTTCGATTTTCCACGGACAGAAAATCGTGTGAAACCTAAACTAGCCTTCAGAAATCCAAAAATTGGTTCCACAACTACTTTTCTTTGACGGTAGATGGAACCAGCTTTTTCTTCTGAAAGCTTCGCTCTTATATGCTCTTTTTGCTGTTCCCATTTTTCATTGATCCTCAATTGACGGTTTGTGCCTTCTTTTCCCTTTGTACATGACAGCTGAAATGGACAATTTGTACAGTCCTCACATTCATAAATTTTGAAGGTGCGTTTAAATCCTGTGGAATCTGTTCGAGTAGATGTGTACTTATATGTTACTGCTTGTTGATTTGGGCAAGTATAGGTGTCGATTATTTGATTGTATAACCAATTGCTTGTTTTAAATGGGTCCGTTTTATATTTTTTCTTCTGTTCCTTCATATAATGACCATATGTAATTAGTGGGGTACATTGGCGCTTTGTTAAGATGTCCCCATAATTCTGTTCGCTGCCGTACCCTGCATCTGCGACAATATATTCTGGTAAGGAAAAGTACTGTTCCTGTATTTGATCTAGGAATGGAATAAGTGTTTTCGTATCTGTTGGATTAGAAAAAATGCCGTAGGCAAGCGTGTATTGTCCTTCGGACGCTACTTGAAGATTATAACCAGGCTTTAATTGACCGTTTTTCATATAATCCTCTTTCATTCGCATGAAGGTCGCATCTTGGTCGGTTTTGGAATAGCTATTACGAGTACCAAATATGTCAAAGTCCTTCTGATATTTATGTTTTCGTACTATCCATTCCTTCACTTGTTTTAGGAGTTGTTTCGGTGTTTTTCGTTCTTTACGCCACTGTTTACGTTCGTTGGCATTACTGGACTTCTCCATTTTTTCTGTGTAGTCTTCCACCACTTCTTCTATTTTTTCGGCCAATTGAGCTAGTTCTTCTAATGATAGTTGTTCGTCGTTTTCTCGTGTCATTTCAGGGATAATTTGCTTTTCAAGCAACTCATTGTATAGCTGATTAGACTTCTCCACTAGACTCGTATGATATTTTTCAGCAGATTTCTTCCAGACAAAAGTGAATTTATTGGCATTTGCTTCAATTTTAGTACCATCTATAAAAATAGCTTCTTGGTCAATGATCTTTTCTTGTACAAGCTGACAGCGGAATTGAATAAAGCATTGTCTAATAAGCTCTTTCATTTCTGGATGAACACGAAATCGATTGATGGTCCGATAGCTTGGCTCATACCCTTGAGCTAGCCACATCATACGAGGATGGTAAGCTGGGCAAACTGTTTGACGGAAAAAGGAATCAAAGGCTATTTCCGGAATAATTTCCACTAATTGATGAATAGAAAAGGCAATATCATTCTTTTGTAATTTCACTTCTAAATCTAAAGGTAAAATCAATTGATTCGTGTTATAATCTTTAAACATAAGGACACTTCTTTCTGAATTGAATTTTGGTAGGGGTACTTAAATTTTATCAGAAGATGTCCTTTTTGTTTTGAAAAAAAAGAAAGCATGTGAAATTTTACTATCCGTAAAATTTCACATGCTTTTTTGTACTTTAGGCTAAGTTTTGTCCCAGCCTCTTTTTTGCACTGTTAATTTATCATATAGCCCTGAGTATATATCACAAAAGCCAACCTATCAAATCACCTCATAAATAAAGACTCAACCCAAAAAACCTAGTACAAATAATTCCAACTCCACCGGCCAAATTCCGCATTAAACATTCCTCACAATTACCTTATAATCAATTTGTAAGCGATAACAAAAGGAGGGTTAGGATTGCTTTTAAATGATAGCCAAATATTTTTAGATTTAGAATTAAATGATCGAGATGCGGTATTAGAGTATATTTCTGTTCAGGCACAGCAATTAGGGATAATTGAAAATCAAGAGGTTCTATTAAAGGATTTTATTAGCAGGGAAGAGCAGTATCCTACTGCTTTTCAGGAGGGGATTGCCATTCCTCATGCTAAAAGTGTAACAGTTAAGAAGGCTACGCTCTTTTTTATTAAAACAAAAGAAAAAATTGATTGGAAATCTCCTGATCACTATAAGGTGAAATTTATTTTTGCTATTCTTGTTCCGGAAATGGAGGCAGGTACGAAGCATATAAAAATTTTGTCAGCACTTGCTGGGAATCTAATGGAGGAGCAATTTCAAGAACGGCTTTTTAAAGTGAACACGAAAGAGGATATTTTGAATTTATTTAAGAGTGTTGAAATGGAGGTTGTTTGAAGATGAAGTTTGTAGGAGTAACAGCTTGTATTGCTGGGTTAGCTCATACGCCAATGGCGGCTAAGGCATTAGAAAAGGCAGGGGCTAAGCTAGGGCATTCGGTAAAAATGGAACAGCAAGGGGCTATGGGCTTTATAAATGATTTAACAGAGGCAGATATACGTGAGGCGGATGCAGTGATTATAGCTGCAGATAAGGCTATTGAAGGGGAGGAACGGTTTAAGGGGAAGCCAGTTGTCCGGGTGAAGCTTGGTCAGGCTGTTTCGCATGGGGAAGCTGTTATTGAAAAAATTGTTCAGGCTTTAGAAAAAAGAAACCAATCCTAATGCTATGGAGGAAAGAAGATGAAATCACAAGCCAATGCATTTAAAACTCATTTAATGACAGGTATTTCGTATGTTCTTCCGGTTATTATCGCTGGTTCTTTAGTTGTAGCACTTGCGAAAATCATAAGCTTTGCAGCTGGTTATACAGATTTAAGTCAATTTGCTGAAGCAAGTGGTTTCCTTCATTATATATATTTATTTGAACAAGTTGGCTGGACCGCAATCGGGTTATTGAACCTGGTGTTAGGAGGCTATATAGCCTTTTCCATTGGAGGTAGGCCGGCGCTGGCAGCAGGTCTTGTCGGTGGCGCCTTAGCTAGCTCAACAAATGCTGGTTTTATTGGGGCTGTTGTGGCTGGTTTCTTTGCCGGGTGGCTGACAAATTGGGTGAAAAAGCGGATTGTTATTAGTGGCTCACTTGCAAGTGCAGTACCATTAATTATCCTGCCATTAATTACGGTTGGTGCGATAGGAATTTTAATGGCATTGGTCTTAGGTGGACCGTTAGGCTGGATTAATACATCCTTATTAAACTGGATTACGGAAATGACGCAAAGTAATGTTAATAATGTTGTTTTAGCATTGGTGCTTGGTGCCATGATTGCCTTTGACATGGGTGGACCAGTTAACAAGGCGGCATGGATGGCTGGTAATGCACTGCTTATGAGTGGCATATACCTGCCTGCGATTTTAGTGAATATTGCAATTTGTATCCCGCCATTAGGTTATGGGATTGCAACATTGCTTAAAAGGAAAAACTTCTCTCCAGAGCTTTTAGAGTCAGGTAAAGGGTCCTTAGTTATGGGGATCATTGGTATTACAGAGGGAGCGATTCCGTTTACATTAAAAAGTCCATTAAAGCTGATACCCTTAAACGTAGTCGCTGGTGCTGCAGGAGCAGCCACTGCGGTACTGCTTGGTGTACATGAAATTATGCCTCCGGTTGGTGGAGTTTATGGCTTCTTCACGGTAGGCAGTAGCTGGGCATATTTAGCTGGCATTTTAGTTGGTGCCTTTATTATTGGCATTGGTTCAAATCTATTAGTTAATTTCCGGGATGACAAGGAGCTGGAAACTAAACAAGCTGATAAACAAAAAGAAGAATTGGATGAGCTTGATATTAGTTTTGACTAAATATTAATTTTCATTGGGTAGATTCCTGCTTATAATCTATCAAGTCAGGAATCTACTATTTAAAAGTATGAAGTGTATGCATCCACTAATTATAGATAAGGAGTTTTGTACTAATGAAAAAAACAAAAGTCCATGTAGTTCCACATACTCATTGGGATAGAGAATGGTACTTTACATCGTCTAGATCAACTGTTTATTTAGTAAAGCATCTTCGAGAGGTTCTCGATACATTGGAAAACAATAAGGATTTTGAATATTACTTGATGGATGCTCAGACATCCCTTATCGAAGACTATTTAAAATATCAGCCAGAGGACAGAAACAGACTTGAAAAATTAGTTGCGGAGAAGCGGCTTTTAACGGGGCCTTGGTATACTCAAACAGACCAATTAGTTATATCACAGGAATCTGTCGCACGAAATCTGCTTTATGGTACTAAATATGCAAAGCAATTGGGACACTCCTTTGAAATTGGTTATGTGCCTGATGCATTCGGTCAAGGTGGAAACATGCCGCAAATTTACAAAAACTTTGGTATTAATCGGTTTTTATTTTGGCGAGGTGTGGCGGATAACCGCTTAAAACAAACTGAGTTTATTTGGGAGGGTGATGACGGAAGCCAAATGCTGGCAGAGCAAATCCCTTTTGGATATTACCATGGTGGCAATATCCCGGAAGAAGAGGCAGATATCATCCCTTACCTAGACGAATTTGTTGGTAAGCTAGAAGAAAAAGCCTCAACAAATAACGTGTATTTTCCTAATGGCTTTGATCAGGCGCCTATTAGAACGAATCTTCCTGAAATGATTAATAAATTTAACGAGTTGGATCCTCGTCGAGAATATATTCTTCAATCACCGGAGCAATTCTTTGATGCCCTTGAGCAAGAGGTAGAAAACCTTCCTGTGATTAAAGGTGAATTAACGGAGGGTAAGCATAGTAGGCTGCACAAGTCTATTTTCTCGACAAGAGCAGATTTAAAACAAGCAAACAATGAGATTGAAAATTTTTTGGTAAATGTCCTAGAGCCAGTACTTTCAATTAGTTTTTCGTTAGGAAATGTGTACCCGCATAGAGAGCTTGAAGAAATCTGGAAGCTGATGTTTGAAAATGCTGCTCATGATAGTATTGGCGGCTGTAATAGTGATACAACGAATCAGGATGTGAAGTATCGTTATAAGCTAGCGAAAGAAAAAGCGGAAAACCTTTTGGATATACATATGCGGTTAGTGACGGAAAGAATACCGTATCAGCATCATTTGAATTTCACTTTATTTAATCCGCTTCCATATCAACGGTCCGGAGTCGTTAAAGTGGGGCTGTATATTCCAGAAGAGAACTTTGTTATTAAAGATTATCATGGAAATACCATGCCGTTTGCTATTCTCAATAAAGTTGAATTAACCGATTATGTGTTAAAACAAACGATTCGATTGAATCCAAGCAAAGAGATCTATATACCAGAAAAGGTATTTTTAGCTGAAATTTTAATACATGTGACAAATCTAAATGGCCTTGGCTATGATAGCTTTTATTTGGAGCTGGATGGTGAATTGAATAAGAGCCTTGAAAATTCAAGTAATACCTTTAAAGAATCGACTAAATCCTTAATTGAAAATGACTATTATGCTATTTCAGCAGCTGCAAATAATACACTTACGATTTTAGACAAAGCATCCGGAAAAGAATATCAAAACCAGATGATTTTCGTTGAAAATGGGGATGATGGGGACTCATATAATTACTCTCCTCCTAGAAAGGATCTGGTTAGCTATTCAACAGATTCTGAATTAATAAGTGTAAACTATTTTACCTCTGAGGTAGAGGAGCATCTTGAAATAACACTAAAAATGCAGGTGCCATACAATCTCGAGGATAGGGCAAAAGGGATTGCGAACCGAGACTTTATCATCACCGCAAAAGTTGGCCTCCGAAAAAATGAAGAATTGATTCGGTTTGAGATTGATATCGACAATCAAGTACTGAGTCATCGACTTTGTGTTCAATTTAATACAGACATTATCAGCCAATTCTCTACTGCAGATCAGTTATTTGGAACGGTTACTAGACCAGTTTATTTACCTGAAATGGAGATTTGGGAAGAGGAGAAGTGGGAGGAGGCGCCGATTTCGATCGAACCAATGCAAAGCTTTGTTTCCTTACATGATCAGAATTCTGTTGTTGCTATTTTCACAGAAGGAGTAAGAGAATATGAGATTGTTGGAAACTCATATGACACCATTCAATTAACCTTATTTAGAACCTTTAGTCATATGGGGAAAACGGACCTACTTTACAGACCAGGGCGTGCATCTGGAGAAAGTATTGTTGAGACCCCAGATGCCCAATTGCTTGGTAAATTAACGGCAACATTCGCTTATTATATGAATAATAACCAATCATTTGATGAAGTGAATATTGCAAAAATGGCAAAGGAATATTTATCACCCATTCCGTACTACCAATTCTCTGACTTTCTAAATGGAAGAATGATTTATGCTTATCGCGATGAAGAAAAAACCAATCAGTTAAACTACAGCCTGTTTACTTTTGCAAAAATGACTTCTGTTATTAGCACAATTAAGAAAGCAGAAGAAACGGATTATCTCATTGTTCGGCTCTTTAATCCTTATATAGATAGAGTATCAACGATTGAAAAAGAACTAGTCGAAAACGGGAGCTTTGTGATGTTAGATGAATTAACGAAAGCAGAGATTACAGAAGAGTTAGCTCCCTATAAATTCTGTACCATCTCTATTCCATTATAGAAGCATTCCACCTACTACAAAAAGTGGGTGGAAGTTTTCATTTACATAAAAATTGTGCTGGGCAGTGATATTTTGTCCATTTGCTGTGATAACGAATCCTTCATGGAAAGGAGAAGTTCAACATGTTTGCTGACAACCGGAAAAATAAAATTTTCACCCTTTTAGAAGATAATCTGTGTAAATTTAATGGCGAAAAAATTGGCGAATTATTATCGATTTCTGACAGAACTGTTCGTAAGGAAATTAAGGTGATGAATGAAGTTGGTAAGAATCATGGGTTTAGTATCAAAAATATGCGTGGGAAAGGATTTTACATTGATGTAATGGACCATCACCATTTCCACGAATTTAAAAAAAGTAATGTAACTTCCCCCGTTTATTTCGATATCAATACAAAAAAAGGCAGAATAAAACAGTGTATTATCATTCTCCTTAACGCGCATCAATTTATGACCTTGGAGGAATTAGCTGAAAAAATGTATGTTGGAAGAACTACTTTAAGTCAGGAGCTTAAAGACATAAGAAATCTTCTTACAAGCTTCAACCTCTCCTTACAATCCAAGGTTGGGAAAGGCATATTTATCGAGGGTTCAGAGCGCAATAAACGGTGTGCATTATTATCACTCATTGATGAAACCTTTGACTATGCTCAAATAGAGCGGTATTTTGGCTGGAAGAATCAACAGCATTTGTTGGAAGCTTTACAAAAGCAGTTACCACACTTATTCAGTACCTTTCATCTGTATTTTAGTGATGAAAACTTAAAGAACTTTATCTTTCACCTTCTTATAATGGCAGATCGAATCCAGAATCAATTTATACTGGAGCTTAAGTATGGCCGTGATAAGTGGGGCCAATACACCGAATTAATGGACAGCTTAATCCAATTATTATCAGAAGTCTTTATAATAGAGATTCCACAATCGGAGCAAGATTATCTTTTTATTCAAGTCAGAAGTAAAATTATTTCAGTTGTGGAGCAAAGTCAGCATTTAAATAATGTGGTTATTGAGTACACCCAATTATTTTTAGATAAAATTAATGAAAATTATTATTATGACCTCAATAAGGATGAACAGCTAAGAAGTGATTTACAGAGTCATATTAACTCGATGTTGTTTCGAGTGAATAACAATATTAGAGTAAGAAATCCAATGGAAGAACATATCAAAAAGTATTTTCCGCTCGCCTATGAAATAACTTTATATGCTGTGAAATCTATTAAAAATGAGTTGAATTATGAAGTTAATCATGGGGAGATTGCCTATTTATCTTTACATATAGGGGCTTCTTTGGAGAGAAACTATCAGGTTAAATACGAACGGCACAACTCCTGTTTAATAGTTTGTGGGTCTGGAATAGGAACGGCAAGGATTATTGAAGCAGCTATTAAACAAACGATTCCAGATTTATTTATAACAAAAACAATTTCTGCACAGAGGTACAGCACATTACCATATGTTGAAGAAGACGTTGTGATTACGACGATTGATATTGAGGAGAAGAATAAACCAATTTTTAAAATAGAGACTTTGCCATCAAGAAGGCAAATTATTGATTTGGATAAAAAAATCACGAAAGAGCTAAGTCATACTACAGATCTTTTACTGAATTATTTTTCACCTAAACTATTTATCAAGAAGTCTTTTAAACATAAAGACGAGGCAATTAAAGCACTGACGCATGCTATGGCGTTAGAAGCAGTAATTGATAATGAAGAGGATTTCCTTGAAGCTATTTTAAAAAGGGAGGAAATGGGCTCAACGGTAATGGGAGAAGGAGTTGCTGTTCCACATCCTTTAAATCTACTTTCTAAGCGAACACAGATTGGCATTGCACTAACAGAAGAACCGCTTGATTGGGGAAACGGACAGAAGGCGCAATTAATCTTTCTCCTCGCCATCAGTAAAGAAGACTACGAGGAAGCAATGGGTATTTATGATTTTCTTGTCGATATTATCCGCGAGAATCAAGCAACTGAGCTAAGTGCTTCGAGAAATTTTAATGAATTTATCTTGAAAGCTAGAATGATTTATTCGTGAGTAGGGCTGATATATACATCTTTCTAATAGGTACTTCAAAGGAATGTTTGTGTATCCTAAGAAAGGTTATCTGGCAACGTGTTGTAAACTGGTACCTGTAGATAGGACACTCATAAAAGAGTGTTTCATCTACAGTTTTTTTATATACTGAACATAATATACAAGACTAGGAGGTATTAAAAAAGAAAATTGAAGAAATGAAATGTAAGTGGTATTCTAAAGTGGTGGAAAAAATTTCTATACACCAGTTTATATTATAGGGGGTACCAAATGTTTTTCATACCTTTATATATAGGTATTGCAGTAGGTCTCATTATTTACCTAATAGCTCTTTTTATCAGAAAGAATGACAAGCCTAATATTGCACTAATCCCTGGCTATATTGGCGTTTTGGTTGGACTCACTTTATTTCTCTTTGGTTATATCTTTATCAGAGGATTTGAGGGAGCTGCATACATAATGATGGGTATTCCAATCCTGCTTGCTGCAATAGTTTCTATCTTTGGTAAAAAAACAAACAATAAATCCCAGCACTATTAATAGATATATGCTGTTTTAATAACAGGGGGATTGCTGCGGCGATCTTTTTGCATATTTATCTAAATTGCATCATTTCTAAATAAGTCTGAGACCCTTTCTTACGTTATAACTAATGGATAAAACTTAAGGAAAAGGGACCCGGAAGGATCTTTTATCTTATAAATTGGAGGAAAGAATATGTTGAAAGATGAAGTACTGCAGTTAGAAAAGGAATTATCTTTTGATTCTTTCAGTAATGAAGATGCTTATAATATAGCCTTAAGTATCGTAAATAGAATAAAGAAAGACAATTTAAAAAATATAAGAATAAGAGCTGTTTTAAACGGCGAGATAGCATTTCAGTATCTGATGACAGGCAAAAAAGGTGATATTTGGTTAAACAGAAAACAGAATACTATTGAAAGATTCCAACATAGCGGATACTACATCTTCTTAGAAAATGAAGAAAATGGTACCTACGAGCAATACAAAGATGATGAAACTATCGTAATTTGCGGTGGAGGCTTTCCAATCATTGTTAAAGATGAGATAGTTGGTAGTTTTATAGTTAGTGGATTAGATCATGTTGAGGATCATCAGTTGATTGTTGATGCTTTTCGGGAATATAAAATAAAAAAAAGTTGACGCTTTCAAAAAGGAAGTATATACTATAAATAATTAAATAAACAAATTGGACATGTGACTGGTAATGCAGGCAGGATCTATAAATAACAAATAATACTTTACGTATTTGTTATTTTAGGTCCTGCCTTTTTTTGTCTTCATCCAGCGACATTTCCAATATTATTAAAAAGGAGTATACAGGATGAGCTATAAACAAACAGCAGCAGAGGTGTTAAAGTATGTCGGCGGAAATGAAAACGTTTCCCATCTTGAGCATTGTTCAACAAGATTACGTTTTTCCTTAAATGATAATAGTAAAGCAAACGTAGATCAGTTAAAAAGTATTCCAGGTGTTATGGCAGTTAAAATGAACGCTCAATGCCAAGTTGTCATAGGTAATGAAGTAGTTGAAGTATATGACGAAGTAAAAAAACTCTTAGTACCAAATGAAGGAACTACCAATTTCAATTCTGAAAATACACCGAAACAAAAGCAAAAAATTGGAAGCGTTATCCTTGATTTTGTTGTTGGTATTTTTCAGCCACTAGTTCCTGCGATAGCTGGTGGTGGAATCTTAAAGTCACTATTGTTATTACTGTCAGTGATGGGGTTAATGGACACAGCAGGGCAGACCTATCAGATATTAAACATGATTGGAGATGCACCGTTATATTTTTTACCTTTACTGGTTGCCGTTACAACGGCTAATAAACTAAAAGTCAATTCGCTTGTTGCTCTTTCAGCAGTAGGAGCACTTGTATTACCGAATATGGCAGCAATGATCGGAGAAGGGGCTCAACTTTTCAGTTTTAATATAGAGAATATTGCATACGCTTATCAAGTGTTCCCAGCGATTTTAACGATTTTATTTTATGCACAGGTAGAAAAGCTATTTACAAAAATTTCTCCCAAACCGATTAGAATCTTTTTTGTTCCGATGATTTCACTATTGATTACTGTTCCAATTGCTTTACTAGTTTTGGGACCAATTGGTTTTACATTCGGGCAGGGGTTATCTGCAGTCATTCTTGCTATTTTTGACAAAGTAGGCTGGATCGCAGTAGCGTTATTGGCAACTGTATTGCCACTAATGGTCGCAACAGGTATGCATAAAGCGATGGTTCCATATGCAGTAACAACAATGAGTGAACTAGGAAAGGAAATCCTTTATCTGCCTGCATCACTTGCACATAATCTTGCAGAGAGTGGTGCTTGTTTTGCGGTAGCAATAAGAACAAAAGATAAAGTGTTGAAATCAACAGCCATTTCTGCTGGTATCTCTGCTCTTTTTGGAATTACAGAGCCTGCATTATACGGGGTAACAATCCAAAATAAGAAGGTTCTGAGCAGTGTTATGATTGGTTCCTTTGTTGGCGGTACCTTTATTGGTATAGCTGGTTTACAGGCTTTCGTTCTAGTTGGACCAGGATTAGCAAGCTTATCAATGTTTATTTCGGAAGAATTGCCAAACAATATTATCAATGCTATTATCGGCTTGGTTATTTCGTTCGGAGTGGCATTTGTTGCCGCATTTTTATTAGGGAAAGATAAAAGTGTAGATAAAAAGCTAGCAGAAGAACAACAAGATCAAATGACAATGAATCTCTCAAAACTAGAAAGCGAGTTTAAAAGTCCATTGGTTGGACAAATGATTAATTTATCTGATGTAAATGATGATGTTTTTTCTTCAAAGGTTATGGGTGATGGAATTGCAATTATTCCTTCAAAAGGTGAACTATATGCCCCTACCGATGGTAAAATCGAAATGATTTTTGAAACGAACCATGCATTAGGATTGACTACTGATCATGGTGCTCAGATTTTATTCCATGTGGGCCTTAATACTGTCCAGTTGGCAGGGAAATATTTTGAACCTCAAGTCAAAGTTGGAGATGAAGTAAAGACTGGTGATTTATTATTGAAATTTGATCTTGAAAAAATTAAAGAAGAATTTGATCCAGTAACTATTGCAGTAGTTACAAGTAAGGAAAACTACACCGTCAGGGTTGCAGATATAAAGCAGGTTGGTCCTAAAGACACATTGATGTATATATCAGCGTTAGGAAACTAATAGAAGGAGATGGTTATTATGAATAAGGGATTTCCAAAGGGTTTTTATTGGGGTGGAGCTACAGCAGCCAATCAAATTGAAGGTGCTTGGCAGGAAGATGGTAAAGGTGTAAGCACTTTAGATATGTATACAGGTGGATCACTTCATCAAAAGAGACGTATAACACTTGAGTTAGAGCCTGGTGAACGGTACCCAACACACGAAGCGATTGATTTTTACCACCATTATAAGGATGATATTAGATTGTTAGCTGATCTAGGTATAAAAATGTTCCGACTATCAATAAATTGGACTCGTATTTTTCCTAATGGAGACGAGTTAGAGCCAAATGAAGAGGGATTGAAATTTTATGATAGTGTATTTGAGGAGTTACAGAAATATGATATTGAACCACTTGTGACCATTGCTCATTACGAATTTCCTTTCCATCTTTCAAAAACAATAAATGGTTGGGCAAGTAGAGAAATGATTGACCATTATGTTCGCTATGCAGAGGTATTATTTAATCGATATAAAAATAGCGTGAAGTATTGGATTCCATTTAATGAAATGAATTGTTTAACTCTTTCCCAAAAGGCATATCAAGCCGGCGGAATTATATATGATGAGACTGGAGAACTGATTAATTTAACAAAAGATAATGCACAATTACGCTTCCAAGCTTTACATCATCAATTTGTCGCAAATGCACTTGTTGTAAAAAAAGGAAGAGAGATAAACCCTGATTTCCAATTTGGTTCCATGATAACGCATTTAACATTTTATCCATTAACATGCAATCCAGCGGATATTATTCTAGCAACTAGAGAAATGCAAATGAAAGTTTATTATTGTGCAGATGTACTTCATAGGGGATATTACCCATCTTATGCAAATCATTATTTTAGACAAGAAGGAATTGTGATTAATAAAGAAGCTGGAGATGATGTATTACTCAAAGAAAATACAGTAGATTATTGCTCATTTAGTTATTATATGTCTGTGTGCGTTAGTGCTGATCCAAATCAAGAACAAACAGGTGGTAATCTACTTGGTGGTGTAAAAAATCCTTATTTAGTAGAAAGTGAGTGGAAGTGGCAAATAGATCCAATTGGTTTGCGATACACACTACATACTTTGAATGACAGATATCAAGTTCCATTAATGATTGTAGAAAATGGGTTGGGAGCTTCGGATGAACTTGATGAGAATGAAGAAATTCATGATGATTATCGCATTGATTACTTCCAAAGTCACATTAGAGAAATGAAACAAGCTATTGATGAAGGTGTTCCTCTAATTGCGTATACAAGCTGGGCATGTATTGATTCTGTTTCACTCGGTACTGGAGAAATGAAGAAGCGTTACGGATTTATATATGTAGATAAACAAGATGATGGTACTGGAACAATGAAACGTATTAAGAAAAAATCTTTTGATTGGTACAAGCAAGTTATTGAAACAAATGGTGAAAATATTTAAACAAGAGAGGGTTTGCTAATGCAGACCCTTTTTATAGGTAGCCACAATAGGTTCAATATTTAATTTCAATAATTTATTTAATATAAGCTAATGAGTAATTTTTATTGTGGAAGATTGGTAGTTAATTCAATTTATGAATTAATGTTGATTGGTTAGGGGGGAATAAAATGATTAAAGTTAAAAAGGTATTAAATTCAAGCATAGTATTGGTAGAAAATGACCAACAGAAAGAATATATTCTTTTGGGTAAAGGAATCGGTTATGGTAAGAAAGCAGGTAATATTGTGGAAGAAAGCAAAGCTGACCAAATATTTATACCTGTTGAAAATGTTAAAGTAAAAGAATTTCTTGGATTATTAGATTCCATGCCACCTGTATTTATAGAGCTCACTACGCAGATTGTCGATTATGCAGAAAAAAAATTAAACACAAAGCTCAATTCTGGAATATATTTCACATTAATGGATCACATACATTTCGCTGTAGAGCGATTTATGAAAAATATTAATATTACTAACCGAGTCTATTGGGAAATTAAAAATTATTACGCTAAAGAATACGAAATCGGAGAATTTGCGCTTCAATTAATGAATGAAAGACTTAATATAGTTCTCCCAATTGAAGAAGCTGCAAACATAGCATTCCATCTAGTAAATGCTCAAGGAGAAAAGCAAGAATCTAAAGATGCAATGAAGACTGCCAAGATGATTGGGAGTATAGTAAACCTAGTTCGGTATACATTGAATATAAGTAGTGATGAGAAAAACATACATTATACGCGTTTTATTACACATATAAAATTCTTTGTAGAACGAATTTATGCTGATAGCATGCTAGAGGAAGAGGATAGTGAACTATTTAAGCAAATCGCTAGTTTATATCCTCAAGCAATGGATGGTGCTTTTAAAATTAAGGAATACATTAAACAAGTATATGAAAAAACAATTCCTAACGAGGAATTGGCCTACCTTGCAGTGCATATACACAGACTAATTTCTTATAATCAACTCAAGTGATAAAGCAAATCAAAGCAAATAAACAAATTTTTTTCCTCTAATACGATAAATTAGGAGACCGTCGAAACCACTGGTATATATGGTTAGACGGTTTTTTTCTTTGTGAGTTAATCAATTTAAGAAGGATTAACACTTATTCCAGGAGTTAACGCACATATACAGTGTAAAACTGAGCATTTAAGAGATAAGCGTTTGTTTATTGAGGGAGTTTAGTGGAATAAGAAGGAATATTGTAAACTAAGATTAAGACAAACTCGAAAAGGTTTTATTAGAGAGATGAAAAAATTGGAAAAGATAATCACTTTTTCATTCAGTAGTACAAAATTTGAAGGTACAGAGGAGACAGAAACATTTAATTTTGAAGAATTAGGTATTGATGAGAATTTAGATGATGAAGGTAGATATAGAGAGAACTTTTAATAATAACTGTTATAGCTTCTGGTTTTGAAAGTGAGAAAGGTATTGAGAGTGGTACTAAGAATTTAACTTCATATATCACAAAAGACATTTGAACTTAGGGTGAGGTGTCTTTTTATTTTAAGTAATTAGTTCGATGGGTCATTTCCAAATAAGTGGTAAAATTAGATGTGAGAATTTTCTAATCCTTAAAGGGAGAGGAGATAGTATGAAAATTTTAGATTCTTCTAGTTTACAAGATTCCATGGAAACCAGAGCAAAACATTATAAAAATCTACAAGAACAATTTAATCAACTAAGAAAAGCATTCAATGAAATAGTTGATTTAGACAACTTTGAAGGTAAAGGTGCTGAAGCCATTAAAGGCTTTTACCAAGGGCAGATTGAGGTGGTAGAAGCATGGCAGCGACTCACAGACAGGCAAATTGCATTTTTTGAAGGAGTTGCAGGTAAGCTCCAAGATAAGGATTTAGGAGACAATACAAGGGTTGAAACAGACTTCTTAGAAAATGATCTTTCCCAGAAGGAAAGAATAGCGGATGAGATGATTACAGAGCAAAAGAAGTCTTTAGACAATATCTTTCGAGAAATAGATGATTTAATATCACTAGACTCATTCTCCCGCTCCAAGTTCGATGATCAAATGGCAGATATACATAAAAAAAAAATAAAAACACTCGATGCTATAGATGAACTAGATAAAGAGCTAAAGGAGGAATATATTTCTTCTGAAGGTGAAGAAAGTTATGTTATTCAGTTGTTTAGTGCTTTGTTAGAAGCGACTAAGCAAGGAAACAGCATTACTCCTATTAATTTTAACACTGAGGCTTTTCATACTAGTGAGGCATACCAAGTGAAATCAGAAGCGGAAGAAGTTACTTTAAGTTATTTGACATTTAAACAAGATGAAAAAGAAGCAAGAGAAATAGAGAATCGCCCATGGTATAAAAATTTTTGGGAAGGCACAAAAACATTTGCAGGAGAATTCAGTGGCTATTATGATTATAAGAGGGCAACGGAAGGAATAGATCCTGTAACTGGGAAAAAGCTTCTAATACTCAAAGAGTGACTGCAGGAGCCATGGCATTAGCCGGATTTATTCCTATTGTAGGTTGGGCTGGAAGAGCTGTTAAAGGTGGTAAAGGTATTTACTCCGCTACAAAAGGTATTAATGCAGCTGAACATGCAATGAGTGCTTATAAGAATGTTCGCTCCTTTTCTACTTTGGGAAAAAAACAGAAATGGGTATCTATGGACTGATAGCTGCAAATGGATTATCTGAATATCTAACAGGAAAAGATATGCTAGGCAACGAATTAACAGATGAGCAACGCCATGCTAGTTTATCTCAAGGAATATTTGCAGGTTTACCTTTCGTACCGAATCTGCCAGGAATGATGAAGGAAGCAGATAGACTAAGCCAAGAGGCTGTTAATAAAACGGTACAACTCGGCAAGCAAGGGTTGGATATTACTTGGGCATGGGCTGATGATGTTACAAACAATATCAATCCATATAATCGACTAGTCGCAGATAGTGGTGTAGTACGTGTTAATGCTGATTCAGGAATGATAAATAGTATGACAAAACCTGAAAGCAGAGACAAAGAAGAGCTATTTAGTATGTTATCTGGTGGTAATGGAGGAAATGCCAGATATAGACCAGGAGTTGTAAACGAGAGTTTTAATTTTGACAAAGCTTTAGAAGATCAAACTAAATTAATGTATAATCAAGCTTCTATTGGAGTTATACCGAAAGAAGTTAGAAATCTATTAATTGGGAAAGAATTTAATACATTTGATGATTTTCGAAAAGAATTTTGGATATCTGTTGCTAATTCCAGTTTTGCAAGTGAATTCAATCCAAGAAACGTTGCAAGAATGGCCGTAGGAAATGCTCCTATTGCTCCAAAAGCTGAACATTACGTTAAGCATAAATCATATATCCTGCACCATAAACAACCAATTGATAAAGGTGGAGAAGTGTATAATTTAGATAATTTAATGATTACTTCTCCTAGAATGCATCAAATTATTCTGGATCCTGCATATCACTTTGGGAAGAAAGGGAATTAATTAAGGATGGTGGATAACATGAAAAATAAAATGTCAAAAGAAGAATTAGTTCAATTAGTAAATAAGATAATAAACCCCCTGCTTTCTGACGAAGAGGTAAGTGAGTATCTTGATATTCTTGAAAAGAATGTACCATACCCAGCACCAAGTGATTTAATTTTCTGGAATGATAAAGAATTAACACCAGAAGAAATTGTAGATATTGCCCTAGCTTACAAAGAACAAGAAGACAAGTAAGGGGTTCTTGTCTATGTATATTTAGAAAATATGTTTAAGCATTATTAAAGGAAATCACTCTAACCATGTGTTAGGGTGGATTTTTATTGGAAGAGATAGCTTGGCTATCTTATAAAAAGGAGAAGGTTTATTGCAGATAACCAAGGAATAATGACGGAATTGAGATTCCTGCTGTTTATCTAGAGGGAGAAATAAATTGGCGTTGGAGATATTATTAGAAAAGGACAAATTATGAAAAATAAGCATAAGTTTGTAATGAATACAATTATAATAGTTCTATATATCATTGTCTCCATCCTAGCATTAGTAATTTACGCTATTAAAGATGATTTATCAAATGTTTATCAAGCCATCATTCCTCTTGCCATTACAGCATCAGCATGTATCATGTTGAATAAAATTAACAAAGAGGAAGAAGAATCTAAAGAAAAATAGATAGTATTTAGATTTCTAGAATTGTCATAATTAAAGGGAGAGTTCCTATTCAAAAGCTACTTCTTTTTCTTAATACTGTTAGAAATGTCCATCTCACTTTCATTATTATTTGAGAATACAAAAAGAAGGTACTGGAACCCAGCACCTTCTAAACATTTAATTAATACACCCTACTCTAACCCAACCCAAACACTCTTAACCTCCGTATAATTCTCCAAAGCGTAAGACCCCATCTCACGCCCAATACCAGATTGCTTATATCCTCCAAACGGAGAAGCAGCATCAAACGTATTATAACAATTCACCCAAACAGTGCCGGCACGGAGCTTACTCGCAATATAATGGGCTTTGCCAACATTCTGCGTCCATACTCCTGCTGCTAAGCCATACTCACTGCTGTTAGCACGGCTAATCAATTCATCCAAATCGTCATACGGCATTGCTGAAATAACCGGGCCGAAGATTTCTTCCTTCGCAATTGTCATTTCATCGCGCACATCAGCGAATATCGTAGGGGAAACGAAGTAGCCTTGCTCTTGTGGCTTAGTACCGCCGACTACAAGCTGTGCACCTTCGTTTAGGCCTTTTTCAATATAGCCAAGTACTCGATTTTGCTGTTCAACAGAAACTAATGGGCCAATTTCTGTATCTGCATGAATACCTGCTCCTTGTTGAATATTCTTTGCATGTGATGCCATATCAGCAACGACATTATCAAAATGCTTTTTCTGAATAAACACACGGGAACCGGCACAGCAAACCTGTCCTTGGTTAAACATAACCCCGTTAAGTGCACCTGGAATTGCCTTCGATAAATCTGCATCTGGCAGGATGATGTTCGGTGATTTTCCACCAAGCTCCAATGTAACTCGTTTCAATGTTTTTGAGGCATTTGCCATAATTAATTTACCGACTTCAGTCGATCCGGTGAAGGCGATTTTATCTACTAATGGGTGATCTACTAGCGGCTGGCCTGCTGTTTCGCCGAAGCCTGGAACGATGTTGACGACGCCTTCTGGGAAGCCGGCTTGTTGGATTAATTCTGCGAGGTAAAGGGCTGACAGTGGTGTTTGTTCGGCTGGCTTTAGGACGATGGTACAGCCTGTTGCGAGTGCTGCGCCTAGCTTCCACATTGCCATTAGGAGCGGGAAGTTCCATGGAATGATTTGGCCGACGACACCGACTGCTTCATGGCGTGTGTAGTTTAGGAATGGTCCGCTCACTGGAATTGTCTGGCCGACAATTTTTGTGGACCAGCCTGCGTAATAGCGCATATGCTCGACAGCAAGTGGGATATCGGCATTTGTAGTTTCGCGGATTGGTTTGCCGTTATCTAATGTTTCGAGCTGAGCCAGCTCGGCGCTGTTTTCTTCCATTAAATCTGCGAGTTTATACATGAGGCGGCTTCTCTCTGCTGCACTCATTTTCGACCATGGGCCATCATCGAATGCTTTGCGGGCTGCTTTAACGGCACGGTCGATGTCTGCTGGGCCTGCTTCGAAAACAGTTGCTAACACCTCTCCTGTTGCCGGGTTGTATGTATCGAAGGTTTTTTGTGAGGTGCTTTCAATAAATTCACCGTTAATAAATAGTTTTTTCTGGCCGTTAAGGAATTTTTCTACCTTTTCTTTTAGCAATCCAGATAATTGAGTCATGTAACTCCTCCTTATTGTTTGTAATCGCTTACAAAAATAATGTTAACACTGTGAAAATAAGGAAACAACAATTACTTATATAAAAATTCTGATAATATTTGACAAGATTAAGCATTTCCTTGTAAGTTAACAGATAAATATCAACATATTTCAACATAATAAAAGCCATTGAAGATTAAAAGCTTCAATGACCTTGTGATTCACTAATCTGTTCTTCAAAAAAACCAACGAGAAAATCGAACAATGATTTCTCTACATTTGTAAACGAATGCCCGCTTGGATAGCATAAATAAATCGTCCGTTTGCATTCTGGTTCGCTAATATGCAGCAGCTTAAGGGGATCCTGCCTGACATTTTTCCAAAGAATAGATGGGATGAAGGATATTCCAAGTCCTTCTTGAATCAGTCCTCGTACTGTAGCTGGATCATCACTTTCGAAAATAATATCTGGCTCATAATGTACTTGTTCGAATAGTTTATTAGTTGTGTGCCGCAATGGTTTGCCACTCGTTAAGCTGATGAATTTCTCTTTCTCCAAGTCCCTGAGAGATACGGAGTCTAAATGGCTTAACGGATGAGAGATAGGAACACCAAGTAATATTTCTTCCTCCAGTAAGACGATATGCTCATTACCCTCTAATGGTTCGGAGGTAATCGCAAAATTGTAGCTAATACTTTTATTCGTGTGCTGTGTTAAATTAAAGCGTGTTTTTGGGAACTTAGTTCGAAACTGCTGGAGAAGCTTTGGCAGCAGCATCGAACCGACTGTTACATAAAGGGTAATCGTATCCATTTGCCCGTTTTTAATGTCTTTCATTTCTGACACGCCTTGTTCAAGGGCGTAGAGTGATAGATTTACCCACTTTAAAAACTTTTCGCCAGCTGTATTGAGAAAAATGTTTTTTCCTTTCCGATCAAACAGCTTTATATCCAATTCTGTTTCAAGCTTGCGAATCATTTTACTGAGGGCAGGCTGTGATATTAATAATTCGTTGGCAGCATGTGTGATATTTTCATGCTTTGCTGTTACTTGGAAGTATCTTAACTGCAGTAAATCCATATCGAAAATCTCCTTATAACCATTTGGTTATTAATCGGTGCTGAAAATATATTTTTATTTTTTATTGAAACACATTAAAATAAAGATTGTAAAGAATTGTATAAACCTTTAGGAGCGAAAAGCATGAAAATTGTCTTTACCTTTCCAGGGCAAGGTGCACAAATTCCTGGAATGCTGAGTGATGTGCCAGACTATGTTAATCAGGTAAAAGAGAATATTGGGATTACTTTAAGAGATGATGAGGACGCTTTTCAATCGACTTTCTGGGTGCAGTTGGCTTTGTTTGTGAAAGGAGTAGCGGCAGCAACAGAGATAATGAAGCAGGGAATTCAGCCCCAGTTTGTGGCAGGGCATTCGATTGGTGCATTTGCGGCGGCTGTTATTGCCGGTGTATTGACTTTTGACGATGCTATTAAACTAGTGTATCAGCGGGCGAAGCTTACTGAGGAAGCATATCCAGACGGTTATGGAATGGGAGTAATTAGCGGTCTTACTGAGCGTGAGGTGAAAAAGGCTGTTGAGCTTTCTCATACAGAAGCATCGCCGGTGTATCTGTCCAATATTAATGCCGAACAGCAAATTGCTGTGTCTGGATCAGTTGAAGGTATTCATACAGCTTTCCAACATGCCCAAAAGCTCGGCGCCAGAAAAACAACAATGCTTAAAGTAGCAATCCCATCACACTGCCCATTAATGGCTGATGTTTCACAAGAGCTGCTGAATTTAGTAGGAACGTTTACCTTAAATAATCCGAAAATTCCTTATTTAGCAAATCACACTGGAAGGATTTTAAGACAAAAAGACAAAATTGCTGAAGACTTAGCTTTGAATGTTGCCTATCCTGTGCGCTGGCATGATATGGCTGAGATTTGTGTAGAGTCGGGCGCGGATACTTTTGTAGAAATGCCGCCTGGTAATGTTTTAACAAATCTTGTTAAGCAAGCACATGAAACAACAAAGCAAATCGCTGTCGGTGAGGTCGGTCTTGAAGCAATACGATACTTAATTAATAAATGGAAGGAGCAAGCAGAGTGAATAAATGGACGCAAAAGCGTGATAAAAAACGAGCGAAATTAGAAAAAGCAAGCCGCTTGCTGAACGGAAAATTTGTAGACACTTCTCGGATTGTGGAATTAATGGAGCTGCTTATTGAACCAGGTGCGAAGGTAGTGTTAGAAGGGGATAATCAAAAGCAAGCATCCTTCCTTTCTAAAAAACTATTAGAAGTGAATCCTTCTAAGGTAAATGAACTGCATATGATTATGTCGAGCATTTCAATGCCTGAACATTTAGATATTTTTGACTACGGAATTGCCTCGAAAATTGATTTTTCCTATTCTGGTTCGCAAAGCTTGCGTGTTGCGCAAATGATTGAGGATGGCACGTTGAAGCTAGGCGATATACATACATACTTAGAGTTGTTTGGACGATTGTTTATCGATTTAATCCCAGATGTCGTGTTAGTTGCGGCAGATAAAGCGGATAAAGACGGAAATTTGTATACAGGCAATAATACCGAAGAGACACCTTCGATTGTGGAAGCGGCTGCTTTTAAAGACGGAATTGTCATTGTACAGGTCAATGATATTGTCGATGATTTGCCTCGTGTTGATATACCAGGTTCATGGGTCGATGTAGTGGTGAAAGCTGATAAGCCATATGTTATTGAAGCACTGTTTACTCGTGATCCGCAAAACATCACCGAATTACAAGTGTTGATGGGGATGATGGCCATTAAAGGGGTGTATGGAAAGCATCAGGTGCAATCCTTAAATCATGGAATTGGCTTTAATACAGCAGCTATCGAGCTATTGCTGCCGACTTATGGGGAACAGCTCGGCTTAAAAGGAAAGATTGCTAGAAACTGGGCATTAAATCCTCATCCAACATTAATACCAGCAATTGAAAGCGGCTGGGTCGAGAGTATTCACAGCTTCGGCAGTGAAGTCGGCATGGAGAAGTATATTGCGGCAAGACCTGATATCTTTTTTGTCGGTAAAGACGGATCGATGCGCTCCAATCGTGCATTATGCCAAGTAGCGGGCCAATTTGCGGTTGATATGTTTATCGGTTCCACACTGCAAATGGACGCTCAAGCTAACTCTTCAACTGTAACCGCAGGACGGTTAGCAGGTTTTGGCGGTGCACCAAATATGGGGCATGATCCACGCGGACGCCGTCATGCAACACCAGCATGGCTTGATATGATTGAAAAACCGCATGAGCTTGCGAAGGGCCGAAAGCTTGTTGTGCAAATGGTCGAAACATTTGGTGCAAATAAAAAGCCTGTGTTTGTTGATTCTTTAGATGCGATACAAGTAAAAACACAATCAGGTCTTGCTGTTACACCAACGATGATTTACGGCGATGATGTGACACATGTAATTACGGAAGAAGGCATCGCTTATCTTTATAAGTCTGATAGCTTAGAAGAACGGAAAAAAGCCCTTGCTGCAATCGCCGGAGTAACGCCTTTAGGAATGGAAAGCAAAGAAAAGGACGTTAGAGTTCTAAGAGACCAAGGCATTGTCGCCTATCCAGAGGATCTCGGCATTACCAGACAGCAAGCAAAACGCTCCCTGCTTGCCGCACAGTCTGTTAGTGACCTAGTAGAATGGTCAGAGGGCCTTTACGAGCCACCTGCGAAATTTCGGAGCTGGTCTTAATGCTGATAGCTGCAACACTTGAGGAGGCATTGGCTGCAAAAGCAGTAAAAGCGTTAATTGATGAAGCGATGCTGACACCTAAGCCAGGTTTAGTTGATGCAGACAATAGTGGCGCACATGCTGATATGTCTCTTGAACACATGCTGACATCAGCATATGCATTAGAGGAGACTTTCAGAGAGATAGCCAGTATTTCTTATCTCCATCCTGTCAATCAAGAGTTGCGTGAGAAAATAGCTGCAATTGGAAGGCAAGGGGAGCAGACGATGCTTTCCGCTACAAATGGGGTTAATACGCATAAAGGTGCGATTTGGGCATTAGGGTTATTGGTTAGTGCAAAGGCAACGAATCTAGAGGAGCAAAACCCTATAAAGATATTAGAAACGGCAGGAAGAATTGCATCCTATCAAGATCGCTACAGACCAATAAGCAACACCCACGGACAGGCCGTAAAAAAGAAGTATCGTGTTATGGGTGCGGAGGAAGAAGCACAGCTTGGCTTTCCCCATATTCGTCATGCAGCTTTGCCTGCATTGATAAATGCCCGTACTCTAGGGAAGACGGAGGATGTTGCCCGAATTGATGCCCTCTTATCCTTAATGGCAACGGTTGACGATACATGTATTTTGCACCGTGGAGATTGGGAGGATTTAGTAGAAATAAAAAGCATGGCACACGAGTTTTTAGAAAATGGGGGATTTGCTACAGAACCGGGCAGAGACATTTTTCAATGCTTATCTGCCTACTGCAAATCCAAACGGCTTTCCCCTGGAGGAAGTGCTGATTTATTGGCAGCGACAATGTTTTTAGTCAGTTAATTACGGAGGTGTTCAAGAATGGAAAAACTACAGTTTCAATTTGAAACTTCTAAACCGATTCAATTCGCCACACATATTGGTGTTGTCGGGTCAGGGGATTTGGAAATTATTATAGAGCCGGTTGAGGGAACTTCAACCGAAGTTAGTGTGCTTACAGGCAGTGATGGCTTTGGTGAGGTTTGGGGAAATGTATTAGAACGTTTTTTCAATCGCTATCCTATCACCGCAAATATTACAATACATGATTTTGGTGCAACACCAGGTGTGGTCCAGTTAAGGCTTACCCAAGCATTGGAGGTGCTCAGAATTGAGGAATAGTTTAGTAGAATTGAATGGGCGTGAGCGGGCAAAAGCGTTATTGGATAAAGACACATACCGAGAATTGCTGGGACCACTCGATAAAATGCAGTCACCTCACCTAGAGCCACAAGGAATCGTTCCGCAAAGCGATGATGGGGTTATCATTGCGCGCGGACAAATCAATCAGAAAAATGTTGTCGTTATTTCGTTAGAAGGTTCGTTTCAAGGCGGCGGTATTGGTGAGGTCAGCGGTGCGAAAATTGCTGGAGCACTAGAACTGGCTTTGGAAGATAATAAACAATGCAACGCTGTTTATCCGATCATATTATTTGATACTGGCGGTGTGCGCCTTCAGGAAGCGAATTACGGGCTATTATCGATTTCTGAAATAGCGAATCAAATTGTTGCATTACGTCAATATGTTCCTGTTGTTGGTTTGATTCCGGGAAGAGTTGGTGCATTCGGAGGCATGTCGATTGTCGCTGAACTTTGCACAACATTGCTTGCCACAAATAAAGCCCGCTTAGGACTGAATGGACCAGAGGTAATTGAGCAAGAGGCTGGTGTTATGGAATTTGATTCAAGTGACAAGGCATTGATTTGGAATACAATTGGCGCAAAACAACGTGTTAGAACGGGGCTCCTTGATCAAGTAATAGAAGATGACATTGAGTCGATAGTGGAGGCAATCGAGGTCGCGCTATCAGAAGGAAAAAGACCTGCCAAAACAGAACAGGTTGACTTCCATCTTTCATTACTTAAAGGAATCGATTCTTCTGCACAATGGAATCCTGAAAAGTATGCAGATTACTTTAAACTGCATCAAGCGGAAAAGCAGGCAGTCCCAATGGCAGAAGACGGGAATGCAGACATTTCACCATCAAGAGGATATAAATGGTTCGCTGAACTGACTGGCATCACTCATCCGACAGGTGCAACACCATCTGTATTAGCGGCTGATGTAGCCAAAAATGGCCAATTGGCTCGCTATATTGCGATTGTTCCAGATGCTAATAATCATTTTCCTCGAGCGCGCAATGGGGAAGTAGGACTGTTTGAAGGCTGGACTGCTGCTCAAATAGTACGCGATGTTATAAGTCAAGATGCTGATAAAGAAGTCAAACGTCCAATTATCGCCGTAATTGATGTGCCAAGCCAGGCATATGGCTACAAAGAGGAACTGGTTGGCATCAGCTTAGCACTTGCCGCAAGTGCAGATGCGTATGCAACAGCAAGGCAAAAGGGTCACCCCGTTATCGGGCTTATTTGCGGCAATGCCATTTCCGGCGCCTTTTTAGCACATGGCTTGCAGTCCAATCGTCTCATTGCATTAGACGATGACAAGATAAACATTCAAGCAATGTCAAAAGCATCAGCCGCGAGAATAACAAAGCGCACGATCGAACAATTAGAGGAAGCAACAAAGTCTGTTCCATCTATGGCGTATGACGTTCACAGCTATCATTCATTAGGACCGCTGTATAAATTACTTACCAATATTAACGCCGATTCACCAACAGAACATGATATAAAAACAGTAGAGCAAACATTGATTGAAGCAATTGCGAGCACAAAGGATGCAGCGACTGATTTAAGCTTCCGCTTGCAAACAGACGAAGCAATAAATGGTGGCCGTGCTGCAACACTGAAGGTCCGTGAAATGCTGAGACAGCAATGGTAATTCAGCCACATGACTTATTAAAAGTCTCAGATCTATCACAGCTGGAATGGAAGGAAGACAACGAATGGGTCACTGCCTCACTAAGGAATGCCCCATTCGTTGTCGTGCGCCGAGCAGAACAAACAAATGATTTCATTCCTGTAGGTATTCGAGGCGAGCAACGTAATCAGCGGCAAGCAGCGATATTACATCGCAACGGAATCGAAGAGATTATCACTCCATACATGCTGGCACAACAAAAAAGCTGGAATTTACTTAACGCACAAAGACGAGAACTACCTGTTTTAAAAAGCATCGATAAAGTGGCAAAAATCATGGGTGACTGGCAATGGGGCCCAACAGGCAGCGCAGGCTTCGAAATAGCGACCGGTTACCCAGCGATAAAAGACACAAGCGACCTTGATATCGTCGTATATGCACCACATCCGATTAATAGGAACGAGGCAGTAGAGGTACTGGAGAAACTAGATAGCTTACCAATTCGCTCAGATATCCAAATAGAAACAAATAATGGCGCATTTTTACTGCGAGAATGGATAAATAAACGAACAGACTCAATGATTTTACGCACCCAGAAAGGACCTGAATTAGTTTATAACCCTTGGTAATAGAGGAGGTCTAATGGGAACTAATTATAAATAAGTAGGGAAATACTTTTCTCTTTAAGCTGTCTACAAACTTATTATAAATTAGGTTTGCGGGCAGTCTATTTTATTTTTATAGATTATGACTCAAACGCTATATTTGCTTTTCACGGCAAGGCAACGATTTTACTCCCATTAATTCGGAAATAGTTGCTTTTTTAGTAACATTTTAAAGCTGTTTTTTTTGTAAAAATTAAACTAAGGTATGTTATAAAATCAGGATTATATGAGTCGCACAGTCCTATATAGTAAGAATATGTGATGAGGAGGAGAAGTAGGTTTTCAACTGGAAGGAATGCTTTTAAGAAATGAGAAAAAGTTATATGTTAAGACATTGACCAAACGGGACTTAAGTTGTTTATTCTGATGATTTGGAAAAAATTACAGCAATTAGATAGGAAACCAATTCGCACAGATAAACAAGTCGAATTGAGAAACGAAGAGCATGGATTAACCAACGAATAATAAATTTTACGTATCCAAATAAATACAAAATTAATTAATAAAACAAAGCAATTAAGAAAAACCAATTTTGCAACACAAAAAGGGAGGAAACCAATATTCCACCTTTTCTTATATACCAATCATAAGTTTCATAGTTTCTATCCCACAATAATAAAACAACTATCTTATCTCAATAAAGCATCATATCCAAATAAATATAATATAAATAATTTTCTGAAAATATATTGACTTCTTTTATCCAAGGTAGTAACTTATTGATTAGAAATTGTCGACAATCGACAATGGTGAAGGAGGTTTTAGTGTGGCAGCTACTAATATTCAAGAATTCGTTGATTCTAACAGAACGAAGAATATAGATGAACTTATCGCACTTGTTAAACAAAAAAGTATTAGCTCAAGCGGTGAAGGGATGCAGGAAACAGTAGAAAAGGTGTCTGCGTTACTAGAAGGCATTCATGCTAAAACTCAGGTCATTCAAACTGCTGGTCACCCGATTGTGTTTGGGGAAATTAAAGGACAGCAGGATTTTACTGTTTTATTGTATGGGCATTATGATGTAATGGCACCAGATCCTGTTGCTGCATGGGTTAGCCCGCCATTTGAGCCAAACGTAAGAGATGGCCGCTTGTACGGCCGTGGTGTTGGTGATAATAAAGGACAGCTAATGGCACAATTGCTTGGGATTAAGGCTTATTTAGAAATACATAAACAGCTTCCTTTTCATGTGAAATTTGTGTTTGAAGGAGAGGAAGAACAAGGCAGTGCAAACCTTGGAAGCTTTGTCGAACAGCATAAGGATGATTTATTAAAATCAGATTTAGCGATTTCCATCGACGGCTCGTGTCATGAAAGCGGCGCACCTGTGCTTCGTCTTGGTGTTCGCGGAATGTTATATATAGAGCTTGAGGCAGTTTCTGCAAGCCAGGATAATCATTCTGGAAACACTGGCAATATTATTAAAAATCCTGCTTGGAAGCTAGTGGAATTATTGTCACAAATGCAGGGTAATGACGGCAAGGTGGCAATTAAAGACTTCTATAAAGGCGTACAAGCACCAAATGAGCAAGAAAAAGCGATATTAAATCAGATTCCATATGATAATGAAACATTAGCAGCTAAGATCGGGCTACCTAACCTGACACTCTCCCAAGAAGAATACTTTACAAAATTAATGTATGAACCAACCCTAAATATCTCAGGTATTAACAGTGGTTATGTTGATGCAGGCGCAAAAACGGTTATTCCATCAAAAGCATTGCTGAAATTAGACATGCGTCTTGTCGGCAAGCAAAATCCTGATGAAATCTATCAAAATATCGAAAAAATGATTGAACCAATTGAAGGCGTTTCTGTTATAAAAATGGTTTCCACTCCTCCGTCTAGTACAAACATTGATTCCATTTTTGTTAAACCAGTATTGGCAGCACTTGAACAAGGCTTCGGCACAAACCCTATTTTAGAGCCGGTTATGCCGGGAACATTGCCAAACTATGTGTGGACAGATATTTTAAATGTTCCGGTTCTTATTGTTCCTTATGCTAACTTTGATCAAGCGAATCATGCGCCGAATGAAAATCTTAAGCTTGTTAATTTTGAAAGTGGTATTAAATCTACTTTTCATATTATCTCGGAAATTTCTAAAATTATAGAGGGCGGAGTGAAGGAAGATGAGTACGTTAAAGGGAGTTCGATCTAAATATTTTGTATTTACATTGGTGTACATTGGCTATTGTATCTGTTATATCGACAGGGCCGCCATTTCACTTGCTTTAACGTACATAGGGGCTGAATTCAGCCTTGATGCAACACAGCTTGGTTTAGTTGTCAGTGTTTTCTTCTTCAGTTATGCCCTAATGCAAATACCAGGCGGATGGCTAGCAGATAGGTTCGGCTCCAATATTGTCGCACTTATCGCCATCCTTTTATGGTCGGTCTTCACGGCGATGACTGGTATGGCTTGGTCATTAGTGTCCTTATTGTTTATCCGTATACTTTTCGGTATTGGTGAAGGTGCTTATCCAACAGCTAGCTTGAAGGCTGTTTCTGAAGTATTTCCACAGTCTCAGCGACCAAAAGCTGTTACGGGTATGCTGTCATCTAACTATGTCGGCAGTGCCATTGCACCATTGGTCATTGCACCGCTAATTTTAGCTGTTGGCTGGAGAAGTACGTTTTATATTATTGGTGTTATCGGTATCGTTTTCGCTGTTTTCTACTACTTCTGGCTTCGTCCAATGAAGCAAAATACAGCTGCAGCCCAAGCAAAAACGAAAAACTCTATCAGCTATAAAGAGCTATTAAAAAGCACAATCATTTGGCAATTAGTCATCATTTGTTTCGGTGTAAGTATTGTAAATAAGGGGTTAGATTCATGGATGCCAACTTATTTATTAAATGTCCGTGGTGTTGACTTAAAAGCAATCTCGATTCTTGTGCCGCTCCCATTCATTGCCGCAGGTCTTGGGGCAGCCTTGAGCGGATGGCTGATGATGAAGTTCTTCCAGCAAAAAGAAAAATACTTGCTAAGTATTGTCTCAATCCTAACTGCAGTACTTATTTACGGAATGTACTCATCAAAAACATTAACTTCCGTAATCATTTTCCAAATACTAGTTTATTTCTTTAAATCAATTGCATTTGGATCAATCTTTGCGTTATTAGCGAGCTTCATTTTACCAGATAAGTTCGGCTCCGCTTCTGGGATTGTTAATTTCGGCGGACAAATTGCCGGCTTTGTTGCACCACTTGCGATTGGATTCTTGATTGATTTATTTAATGGTTCATACAATGCAGCGTTTATATTCTTGATTGCTGCTGTGGCTCTCTCCTTTATCGTTTCATTAACTTTACGTGCTGTACCAAAAAGAAAGGAAGAAGAGGATGTTACTGCAAACCCAACAATTGCCCAATGAGATTTTTCATTATATGGTCAATCAAATCATAAATGGTGAATTACCACAGGGCAGTCGGATTCGAGAAAGTGATTATGCGGAGAAATTCTCTGTCAGCCGTTCACCTGTAAGAGAAGCACTGTACCGGTTGGAGCAGGAGGGAATTGCTGTGAAGGTTCCGCGAAAAGGCAGCTTTGTTAAGGAATTCTCGGCGCAGGATGTGTACGATATTTTCGAAATAAGAAACAATATCGAACAAATGGCAATTCGCCGCTTAAACCAAGATGATATATCTGATTATTCGTTCAATTCACTTCAAGAAGAATTGAAGCAAATGAAAACAGTGAAAAATCAAGTAGACTATACACTGATGAATTTTAACTTTCATTATCACATGATTTGTTTAACGAACAGTGATGTGCTGAAGGAGTTCTACTTGAAATTAAAATATCCTTTGTTAATGTTCCAAAACCTCAACTTCACATTTGAAAATCGCATCCATCTCTCTATAACGGAGCATGAGAAGATGCTTGATTTGATACAACAAGCTAAGTTTGAAGAGCTGCAGGACATCCTGCTGACTCACAACAACCGTGTATTAACTAATTTAAAAGAATATTTGAAAAAACAATCTTAAGGAGTGTTTGACCATGAAAATTGATAAAATCGTTCTAAGAAAAGTTGATATTCCATTGAAAGCACCATTTGAAACTAGCTTTGCGGCAATGACAGCAAAAAAATGCATTATTGTTGAGATTCATGGCGAAGGGAAAGTTGGTTACGGGGAGTGTTCTGCATTTGAATACCCATTATACAATGAAGAGTTCGTGAATGGCTGTTGGGCTGCATTACAGGATTGCTTAATTCCATTATTGCTAAAAGCAGGCGATATTGCTCATCCTGACGAAACAAGCACAATCTTCGAGCATATCCGTAAAAACAACCTAGCAAAATCATCAATCAACTGTGCGCTTTGGGATCTATATGCAAAAATCGAAAACAAGCCAGTTTACCAGCTTCTTGGCGGAACGAAAACACAAGTAGAAACAGGTGTCAGCATTGGTATCCAAAAGGACGCTGCAACAATGGTTAAGGTTGTGCAAGGCTATTTAGATGAAGGCTACAGACGAGTTAAAATCAAAATCAAACCAGGAAAAGATGTGGAAATCATGAAAGCTGTCCGCGAGCAATTCAGCGACATAATGCTAATGGCAGATGCTAACTCTGCTTACACATTAGATGATATTGAAGTATTCAAGGAGCTGGATAAATTAGATTTAATTATGATTGAACAACCACTTGATCATGACGACATTGTAGACCATGCAACACTACAAGCCCAAATCAATACAAAAATCTGTCTAGATGAAAGCATCAATACAGTCGAGGATGCACGTAAAGCGATTGAATTAGGAAGCTGTGGCATCATCAACATTAAAGTAGGCCGTGTCGGCGGTTTAACAGAAGCGAAAAAAATCCAGGCACTTTGTGAGAGCCACGGTATTCCAGTATGGTGTGGCGGCATGGTAGATTCAGGGATTGCACGTGCACATAACGTCGCAGTTGCTACACTATCAGGCTTCACATTGCCAAATGATATTGCAGCATCATCCCGCTATTACAACCAAGATATCATTAAACCAGAAATCGAGCTAAACGGCACATTTGTGGATGTACCACAACAAGCAGGTATTGGCTATGATATCGATGATCAAGCACTTGATCAATTTACGGTTGAGAAGAAAGTGGTTGTTAACGAGAGTGTAGCCGTATAAAAATGATAAAAGGCTTGAGCTATCCGATAGCTCAAGCCTTTTATAATGAATATTTACAGATTGCCAATGGATAAATAGTTTTTATTCTCCTATTCTACCTGCTCCATCTTCCGATAATACCGAAACCGACTAACAAGCATATCCATAATAATCTGATACAGCACCGCATGTGTCTGGATTTCTGTTTGATGTGGAAAGTAAATGCCATCAGCAACGAACGGATAATCCTTCACGTCTGTATTAGAGGTGACCGCCACGATTTTGGCTTTTGTTTGTTTGAATACATTCTTTTTTGGTGTTCCTGCGCGTAGCTGCTGTTTCGCTAAGAAATTGCCTGAATTGGAGAAAATAATGATAAGTGTATCCTCGTTTGCCTGCTCAATATACTCCTCTTGTTTTATATCACTTTGGAATGTCACAATAAATTTACCGTTGTAGGCTAATTTATACTGTAAATCAATTGCTGCTGATTCAGAGAATAGTAACCCAAAGGCAGCTACGTTTTCATAGTTTAATAGGTCACTGGCTAATCGATCAATAGCATCTACATCAATTAGGTTTTTGTATGCTTCAATATCTTTTATTATGGCATCAAAATAGCTTTCTGTGCCAAGCCTCTCAATCGAAGAAAGGATATTTGATACGTAATTCAAGTCGTTTTGAAAGCGATTTTCAATAAAGACTGCCGCGTCCTTTAAATCAAAATAGTCATCAAATCCAATCGAACGAGCAAATTTAGATACCGTTGATTTGGAGACATTACATAGCTTCGCAACCTCTGTAATACTTAAAGTTGTTATATGATGATAATGATTCAACAAAGTCATCGCAATATGATAGTTGGTAGAATCTAATTTCTCATTATTAAGCACAACAAGTAATCGTAAAATTAATTGCCCCATTTTTTAACCTCCTAATATAATGTAACGGTTTCCAAAAATCGAAATTTTAATGAAAGCGTTAACTAAATTGTTATAGTAAAAGTGCAAAGAAAAACTTCATAAAGTAAAGGGAGCGTTCAATATGTCAAAAGATTATGGTAAGCTTTCGCAGGAAATCATTGACAGCGTTGGTGGGGAACAAAATATTGTTAGCCTGTACCATTGTGTGACAAGATTACGTTTTAAGTTAAAGGATGCTGAAATTGCTAAAGCAAATAAGGCTAAAATTCAAAATCTGCCAGGTGTTCTGTCCATTGTTGAGGCAAATGGTCAATTCCAGGTGGTGATTGGTAATGAAGTTGCTGACGTGTATCAGTATATCATGAATAAATACAAAATAAAAAGTGCACTTGGTTCAGATAGTGATGATGTGTCACAGGATGAAAAAGAAGAGAAATCAGGCAATATATTAATACGCTTCTTTAATGTAATCTCATCGATATTTAATCCGATTATCATTGCTTTGGCCGGTGCGGGAATGACGAAAGCTCTATTAGTGCTATTATCTCAATATCATATTTTAGATGCAGAAGGCAGTACGTATAAAATTTTATCTGCTGCAGGCAATAGTGTCTTTTACTTTTTACCATTATTTCTTGCTGTGAGTGCTGCAAGAGTATTTAAAGTAAATCAATTCGTAGCATTAGCAATCGTTGCAGCATTATTAGAACCGAATTTCACAGGACTTGTGACAGAAAATGGTGTGACAGTTGACTTCCTTGGCATCCCTGCAGTCCTTATGAGTTATTCAGGAACAGTCATTCCTGCCATTGTCGCCATCTATGTTTACTCTCATTTAGAGAAGCTTTTAAAGCGCTTTATTCCAAAAAGCATTCAAATTTTTGCATTATCGATGGTTGCGTTATTAATCATGGTTCCGTTAACAGTTATGGTCATCGGTCCAATTGGTGTTGGTTTAGGGAATGGGCTTGGCGACTTAATGAACTTTATTAGCAGTAAGAGTGGTTTATTAGCTGGATTAGTGATTGGTGCAGGTTGGACATTCTTAGTGATGCTCGGTATCCATTGGGGCATTGTGCCAATTATGATCAATAACCTCTCCACATATGGCTTTGATACACTTCGTCCTATGATTGCAGCTGCTACGTTTGCAAGTGCTGGTGTTGCCCTTGGCGTATTCTTACGAAGCAGAAACAAAGGGACGAAAACATTAGCATTGTCTTCGATTTTACCAGCATTACTTGGTGGCATCACAGAGCCAATCGTATACGGCTTATCTGTTCGCTTTAAGCGACCGCTTATAGCTCAAGCGATTGCCGGCGGAATTATGGGTGCCTTTATGGGTGCGATGCAAACAAAAGCAATAGTTTATGTTTTCCCAGCAATAACAACATTGCCTGCCTTTCTTGGCGACACATTTATCTATTATGTTATCGGTATATCAGGCGCCTTTATCTTAAGTGCTGCACTAACCTACTTTATTGGGATTAAGGAAGATGAGATAGAGATTAAACCAACTGCAGATGCAGATCCTTCTAAAATTCAGTTACCTGTTATTGGTCAGGCTATTTCCCTTGATGAGGTGAATGATGAGGTTTTCTCTTCAAGAGCTATGGGTGATGGGATTGCGTTTGTACCTGAGAAAGGCATCCTTTATGCCCCAGTTTCAGGAACGATTGAGGTTGCTTTCCCAACAGGTCATGCATTTGGGATTACTTCCTCTTCTGGTGTAGAAATCCTGCTTCATATTGGTATTAATACAGTCGAGTTAAACGGCAAAGGATTTAAGCCTAAGGTAAAAGTCGGTGATAAAGTTGAAAAAGGTCAAGTGCTGGCAGAGTTTGATTTAGAAGTAATAAAAGAAGCAGGGTTTGATCCGACATCGATGATGATTTTTACGAATGTGCCAGAAGCAGCGCAGGCAGACATTATCAAAAACCATGCTAAGGACCTTGTGCCTTTAATGAAATGGAATAACAGTGGAGGTGCAACAATATGAGTGAATTTCCAGAAGGATTTTTATGGGGCGGCGCGATTGCTGCTAATCAAGCAGAGGGAGCATATCTTGAGGATGGCAAAGGGTTAAGTGTTTCAGATATTCTGCCTGTTGGTAAAAATAGATTCGATGATTTAAAGCTAGAGGTGCGAGATGGCGTGTTTTATCCAAGCCATGAGGCGATTGATTTTTACCACACATACAAAGAGGATATTGCATTATTAGCAGAGATTGGCTTGAAATGCTTCCGCACATCGATTGCGTGGAGCAGAATCTTTCCAAATGGAGATGAACAAGAACCAAATGAGAAGGGTCTTGCCTTCTATGAGGATATGTTTCAAACATTAAAGTCTTACAACATCGAGCCAGTCATTACCTTATCCCATTTTGAAACACCGCTTCATTTAGTGAAGGCATATGGTGGCTGGAAGAACCGCAAGCTGATTAGCTTCTTCGAAAGATATTGTGAAGTTGTTTTTAATCGCTACAAAGGGTTAGTGAAGTATTGGATGACGTTTAATGAAATAAACCATACCCATACGCTCCCGCTTTTAGGAGCAGGCCTTCATATTGGCGATGTTGATGAAAAGGAGAAGCTTGAGGATATGTATCATGCCAGCCACCATATGTTTGTAGCAAGTGCAAAAGCTGTTTTAAATGGTCATCAAGTCGATAAGGAAAATCAGATTGGCTGTATGCTTTCATTAAGCCCGGTATACCCAGCAACCTGTAATCCAGAGGATATCTTTGCAGCAAATGAGCTAAGAAGAAGATCGTTATTTTACAGTGATGTGCAATTAAGAGGGGAGTATCCGGCTTACTTTAATAGAATAGTAGAAGAACATGAATTGAATGTAACTATACCAAGTGAAGACTTAGCTGTCATTAAAGAAGGTGTTTGTGACTATCTTGGCTTCAGCTTCTATCGCAGTTCTCTACATGAAGCAGGCATGAAAATTCTTGGAAATACCGGTGGCATCATAGGCAAGAAGAATCCGTATTTACAGGAGACTCCTTGGGGATGGCCGATTGATCCATTAGCACTTCGCTATGTATGTAATGAATTGACAGATCGCTATCAAAAGCCGCTCTTTATCGTAGAAAATGGTATTGGTCTGCATGATAAAGTAGTCGATGGAAAAATTGACGATCGAGACAGAATGAACTATTTAAAGGACCATGTAGAAATGATAGCAGAGGCAATCAAGGATGGCTGCAGTATTATTGGCTATACATGGTGGGGACCGATTGATATTGTCTCAGCCGGAACAGGTGAAATGGAAAAACGCTATGGCTTTATCTATGTTGATAAGCAAAATGACGGCAGTGGCAGTATGAAACGCTTAAAGAAAGAAAGCTTCCATTATTATAAAAGGATTATCGAAACAAATGGTGCTAGCCTTGAGCTACCAGCAGCAGATAAAAAGGAGCAGATATAAATGGCAGAGAAAAGTTATTTTCCAAAAGAGTTTTTATGGGGTGGAGCGATTGCAGCAAACCAAGCAGAGGGTGCTTGGGATAAAGACGGCAAGGGAATGTCTGTCGCAGATGTGGCAATGTATAAGCCGAATATTGATAAAAGTGATTATGTCAGTCAGTGGCATGTTAGCCCAGAGCAAATAGAAGAGGCCATGCAAACAGACGATACTGTTTATTATCCGAAAAGACGGGGCATTGACTTTTATCATCGCTATAAAGAGGATTTAGCGTTAATGGAAGAAATGGGCATGAAGGTTTTAAGAGTTTCGATTGCTTGGACAAGGCTTTTTCCAACAGGAACAGAAGAAGAGCCGATTCAAGCGGGGATTGATTACTATGTAGGTCTTTTTAAAGAAATGCGCAAACGAAATATCGAACCACTTGTTACCCTGTCTCATTACGAGATGCCGCTTTATTTAGTTAATCATTATGATGGCTGGGTTTCTCGTGAGGTAGTGGATATGTTTGTTACCTATTCGAAGGTTTGCTTTGAACACTTTGGAGAGTATGTGAAATACTGGCTAACCTTTAATGAAATTGACAGTGTCTTTAGACATCCATTCACAACAGTTGGTGTTGTTGAAGAAAAGTATGCAAGCAAAAAAGAGGCAGAGGCAGCGATCTACCAAGCCTTGCATCATCAATTTATCGCAAGCAGCTTAGCAACGAAATACGCACATGAAATGATTGAAAACGCACAGGTTGGCTGTATGCTGACAAAAACGCTAGCTTACCCATTAACCTCTAATCCAGAGGATGTCCTGCTTGCGCAAAGACATAATCGAGATAACTCCTTCTATGCAGATGTCCAGGTATTTGGCGAATATCCGCTGTTCATGAAGCGCTATTTGGCTGAGAATGATATTATCATTGATAAACTGACAGGAGACGATGAAATATTAAAACAGCATACTGTTGACTTTGTTTCCTTCAGCTACTATATGTCGATGATTAAAAGCGTGAATGAAGATAAAATGGAAAAGGTTGGCGGCAATTTAATTACGAGCGTAAAAAATCCGTACTTAGATATTAGTGACTGGGGCTGGCAAGTAGATCCTGTCGGTTTACGCATATCCCTGATTGATTTGTATGATCGTTATCATTTGCCATTGTTTGTCGTCGAAAATGGAATTGGCTCGATTGATGAATTAGTTGATGGCAAGGTGCATGACGAGTATCGCATCGATTACTTCCGCAAGCATTTTGAGCAAATGAATCTTGCCTGCAAGGAAGGAGTCGAAATGCTCGGCTATACTTCATGGGGCTGTATTGATATCGTAAGTGCATCGACCTCTCAAATGTCAAAACGCTATGGCTTTATCTATGTTGATGCAGATGATTTAGGTAATGGTTCATATGATAGAATTAAAAAGGACTCGTTTTATTGGTATAAAAAAGTGATTGAAACAAACGGAGCAGAGCTGTAAGACAAAAAAGAGAAATGGAGCACCATCCATTTCTCTTTTTTAATGAAAAACCTCGAAAAAAAAACCGAGTTTCTTCCATTATATATAGCAAATTATCCTCACTTACAAATTCCGCAAAACGCTACTCGCATTATTACGATATCTTTGCCCTGCCTGTACATACCGATCAACCATTTCTCTTGTTTTATGTCCAGTCTGCTTCATGATGGCAATATCGGTCATTCCCATCATCGCAGCACTTGTTGATAATCCGCTCCGCAGGCTGTGACCGCCAAATTGTCTTGGATCCATGCCGGCTAATGCAACATACTTCTTAATGATTAAAGAAATGGACTTATCACTAAGGCGTCCCTTCATATTGCCGTGTCGATCAATCGAGCGGAACAATGCTCCGTTAAAAAGCTTCGCTGTTTCGATCCAATCCTCTGTTGCTTTCACAGGGCAATAATCATTATTCGAAAACACAACACCTTTAATCAAATCATCATTTCTCGTTTTCGTATCCCGTACACTAACGTCCATGCCAAAATCATGAAACTCCAAATCATCAACATTTATCGCCACTAACTCGGACCGTCTGCTTGCAAGGGCAAATCCTAACAGAATAATCGCTTTATCTCGAACACCTGCTAAAGTTGATGTATCAATCTTACTTATTAAATCAGGAAGATTTTGAAGCATCAATGCTTTCTTCGGTTTTTGCCGTGATCCTTTTTCTCTGCGGATTCCATCCATCAGTGCAATCACTTCTAAGCTTTTTGTCGGACTGACATGCATGCTCATTTTATGTGCTTCACTTATTGAAGCAATCCGTCTTCTTAATGTGGAGAATCGATGGGTTTCTGCCAGCTCTGTTAAGTAGAAGCAAATCGTTTCCACCTCAGCTGGAATGGGTGAAACATTATGTAATGTGCACCAATCGGTGAAATGCTTCCAATCCGCAAAATAGCTCTTTTTCGTATTACTGCTTTTCGAGTGGGAGATATAATAGTTTATTTTGTCCATTTGCTGCTTGCTGAATGCGGGGGTGCTTTTATTGTCTGGAACGAGCATTTGTTCCTCTCCTAACTGCATTTCTTAACTTCCGATAACTATATATTATCGGAAGTTAGCTTAAAAGAGAAGCATTTAAGTCTTATTTATATTATAAATCTGCACTTTTTCGAATTTGATTTCAAAATAACCGGAAAACGCTTGGTTTATCTTTACATAAAATAAGCCGTTTCTAGAAGGCTCTAGAAGGAAATTAGATGAACGTAGGTACATAAAGGTATAGTTAATTTCGTCTGAGAGCGAATCTCTGCATACCTAAAATTTGGCATAAAATGTGGTTGATAATAGATAATAACTACTTATTTTGTAACACATACTAAGTTTGTGAAAATTATCTTTTTACTGTGCATTCATTAGTAAAAAATTAAATCATAACTACATAGGAGGGTTTACTATGAAAAGTTTCAAACAATTAGGTTACGTTTTAATGGTAGTAGCATTAATGGTTATTGCCACTGGATGTGGTGGAGGTAATAATAATGCAGATAGTGACGATGGAAATTCTGGTTCTCTTGTTGTTTCTGGTTCCTCTGCGATGCAGCCGTTGATTGCTGCTGCTGCGGAGGAATTTATGGCAGAGAATCCAAATGCTGATATTCAAGTTAACGCAGGTGGTTCTGGTACAGGCTTATCACAAGTTTCGGAAGGCTCTGTTGATATTGGAAACTCTGATGTATATGCAGAAGAAAAGGAAGGCATTGATGCAGCGAAGCTAGTTGATCATAAAGTAGCGGTTGTTGGAATTGCTGCAGCTGTTAATCCGAATGTTGGTATTACCGATATTTCAAAAGAAGATTTAATAAAAGTTTTTACAGGTAAAATCACAAACTGGAAGGACGTTGGCGGCAAGGATCAAAAGATTGTTCTTGTTAACCGACCAGATTCATCAGGTACTCGTGCTGTCTTTAACAAATTTGGATTAGATGGCGCAACCCCTGCTGAGGGAATTACAGAAGATTCCTCAAATACAGTGAAGAAAATCCTGAAAGAAACAGAAGGTGCTGTCGGTTATCTGGCTTTCTCTTATTTTACAGATAATTCCGTAAAGGCATTGGCTGTTGATGGAGTTGAGGCAAAGGAAGAAAATGTGCAAACTGGTAAATTCCCTATTTGGGCATATCAGCATTCTTACACAAAAGGTGAGGCAGCAGGACTTGGAAAATCATTCCTTGATTACGTGATGTCTGATGATATTCAAAGTACTTTGCTCAAACAACAAGGCTATTTGCCAGTAACGGAAATGAAGGTAGAAAGAGATGCTGAAGGAAATCTAAAAAATCTTTAAAAACTGAACAGGGTAAATGCAGAAAAGCATTTACCCTGTTTCCATAAAGGGGTGTTTTTCGGCATGGAGGAAAAAACAATTCCTGCAAAACAAAGATTGTTAAAATCAGGAAAAACCGGCCTTGGGAATGAGTTTCGTGGAAAAATCTTAGTAACTTTATGTGCCATTATTATGATTGCCGTCACTATTTCCATTACGATTTTCCTTGGTGTAAAAGGATTACAATCGTTTATCAAAAATGGAATTAGCTTCACTGAGTTTCTGACAAGCACGGAATGGAATCCAACCGATAAGGCAAATCCGAAGTTTGGTGTGCTGCCATTTATTTTTGGTTCCTTTGCCGTAACGTTTTTGTCTGCACTTGTATCTGCCCCACTCGGAATTGGAGCAGCAATCTTTATGACAGAGATAGCTCCTTCCTGGGGGAAAAAGATAATCCAGCCTGTGATCGAGCTGCTTGTTGGGATTCCATCTGTTGTATATGGATTTATTGGCTTAACCGTACTTGTTCCTTTTATTCGCGATCATATTGGCGGACTCGGGTTTAGTTTGCTTGCTGGAACAATCGTCTTGTCCATTATGATATTGCCGACCATAACTAGTATTGCAACAGATGCGATGAGCTCGTTACCAAAAAATCTCCGTGAAGGCTCGTATGCATTAGGAGCGACAAGATGGCAGACGATTCGCAAAGTCCTTATCCCAGCAGCATTGCCAACACTGTTAACAGCAGTCATTCTTGGAATGGCAAGAGCGTTTGGCGAAGCGTTAGCTGTTCAAATGGTAATCGGTAATGTGAAGGTTATCCCGTCAAGCCTGCTTGATGCAGCCGCAACATTAACGACAATCATCACCTTGAATATGGGCCATACTACTTATGGAAGTGTGGAAAATAATACACTATGGTCGATGGGACTGATTCTCCTTATTATGTCATTCATCTTTATCATCCTCATTCGCTATGTTTCGTCAAGGAGGAAAATGTAATGAACAGTAAAACAGCAGACCGTATTGCTACTGTCGTATTAGTAGTCATAGCCGCTGTGATTGTATCGATACTTGTTGGGCTTTTTGCTTATATTCTGTTTAATGGGTTAAGGTACGTTTCATTTGATTTCTTAACATCCCCTTCAAGCAATGTGCGTGCAGGCGGCGGGGTGCGAGATCAGTTATTTAATTCCTTATATATTCTTGTTATCACGATGATTATTTCACTTCCCCTTGGTATTGGCGGAGGGATTTTTATGGCCGAATATGCACGACCAGGAAAAGTGACAGATATTATTCGTTCTTGTATTGAAGTATTGTCCTCCTTACCATCGATTGTGATTGGGATGTTCGGACTATTAATGTTTGTTAACTTAACTGGCTGGGGCTATACGATTTTAGGTGGAGCGCTTGCACTTACCGTATTTAACTTGCCAGTCCTAGTTAGGGTTAGTGAGGATGCTATCAGAACGGTTCCGAGAGAGCTGAAGGAAGGCAGTCTTGCATTAGGGATCACTCATTGGCATACCATTAAAACAGTAATTCTGCCAAGTGCATTTCCATCCATTTTGACTGGTGCAATATTGGCATCAGGTCGTGTTTTTGGGGAAGCAGCAGCACTGTTGTTTACAGCAGGGCTGTCTACTCCACGATTGAATTATCTTGATTGGAACCCGTTTTCGGACAGATCACCATTAAATATTTTCCGACCTGCCGAAACACTTGCTGTTCATATTTGGTCTGTAAATACACAAGGGCTGATTCCTGATATTGAACAGGTTTCCAATGGTGCATCTGCTGTATTAATACTTGCTGTTTTAATATTTAACCTTTTAGCAAGATGGATTGGCACATTCATTCATAAAAAAATCACGGCAACGAAATAGAAGGCTGGTGAATACTTTGACAACAACCATTTTAGATGTAAAAAATTTGGAGTTTTTTTACGGTGAAAAAAGAGCAGTTAATGGCATTTCCATGCAAATTGAAAAAAACTCAATTACAGCACTTATAGGACCGTCTGGCTGCGGTAAATCAACCTTTTTGCGAACAGTTAATCGTATGAATGACCTTATTCCTGGTGCGAGAGCAGAGGGTGAAATTCTCTATGAAGACATTAATTTATTAGCAGATGATATTAATGTTGTCGCATTGCGCAAGGAGATTGGTATGGTGTTTCAAAAGCCAAATCCCTTTCCAAAATCAATTTATGATAATATAACGCACGCTTTAAAATACAATAGAATTAGGAAGAAGGCAGAGCTTGACCAAATTGTTGAGGAAAGCTTAACAAAAGCAGCACTTTGGGAGGAAGTTAAAGACCGTCTTCACAAATCTGCTTTGTCTCTTTCCGGCGGGCAACAGCAAAGACTTTGTATTGCAAGAACGATTGCGATGAAACCGACTGTCATGCTGCTGGATGAACCTTCTTCTGCATTAGACCCAATTTCTAACGCAAAGGTGGAGGAATTGATACTGGATTTGAAGAATGATTATACTATCATCATCGTGACGCATAATATGTCACAGGCTTCTCGTATATCAGATAAAACAGCCTTTTTTTTCTCTGGAGATCTCATTGAATACGATGTCACAGAAAAGATTTTCACAGCGCCTTCCAATCAGAAAACGGAAGAGTATATCTCTGGACGGTTTGGGTAAGGAGGAAAAGATTTTGTCTACAAATACTGATGTAAAGGCGATATTTGATTGTGTGGATCTTAACTTATGGTATGGTGACCACCATGCTTTAAAGAATATCAATTTTCCAATAAATGAGAAAGAGGTTACTGCCATTATTGGTCCGTCTGGTTGTGGGAAATCGACATTCATTAAAACGTTGAATCTAATGATTAACTATGTACCAAATGTAAAAATGGCTGGGCAAATTAACTTTGATGGTCAAAATATATTAAGGGAAAGACTGGACCTTGTTGATTTAAGGAAGAAGGTAGGGATGGTCTTCCAAAAAGGAAATCCGTTTCCACAATCGATTTTTGATAATATTGCTTATGGTCCAAGAATTCATGGCATTAAGAAAAAGGACGAACTGAATAAGATAGTGGAAAGCTCACTAAAGGATGTGGCTTTATGGGAGGAAGTTAAGGATAGGCTTACCGCGCCAGCACTCGGATTGTCTGGCGGACAGCAGCAAAGACTTTGTATCGCAAGAGCGTTAGCGACAAAGCCGGACGTGCTTTTGATGGATGAACCAACATCCGCACTTGACCCGATTTCCACCTTAAAGATTGAGGAATTAATCCTTGAGCTTAAACAAAAGTACACGATTGTTATTGTCACACACAATATGCAGCAGGCATCACGCGTATCAGACAAAACTGCCTTCTTTCTAATGGGTGAGCTTATTGAGCTTGACAAAACAGCCAAGATTTTCGCAAACCCGGCCGATGACCGAACAGAAGGTTATATTTCAGGAAGATTCGGATAAGAGGAGTGAGATAGCGCATGAATATAAGAACAAACTTTGACAGCAATCTAAACCAATTAAAGGATATGCTGATGGATATGGCTCGGCTAACGGAGAGTTCTATTCAAGACAGTATCCAAGTGTTAATTAACCAAGATCTTGAACAAGCAAAGGGTATTATAGACCGAGATAATGCCATTGACGAATTAGAGAACGATATTAACGATAAAGCAATTTCACTGATTGCGATGGAAGCCCCTGTGGCAAGGGACTTGCGCAAAATTATCGTTGCCTTAAAAATTTCCTCTGAGGTAGAACGGATTGCCGACAATGCGGTAAATATCGCCAAGTCAACGTTACATATTGGCAATGAAAAGCTTATAAAGGAAATAGTCGATATCCCCAAAATGATGGATATGGCATTAAAAATGCTGAGCGATTCCTTGCAGTCGTTTCTGCAGGAGGATGTAGCTTTGGCAAGAAAATGTGCCGAGGATGACGATAAGGTGGATGAAATGTATGGCATGCTTGTTAAAGAATTAATGGGCTATCTGCAGCAAAATCCTGGCAACACAAACCAAATTACACAGCTTGCCTTTGTGTGCCGCTATATTGAAAGAGTGGCAGATCATTCTACTAATATTGCGGAGCATGTCATTTATTTAGTGACAGGAAAGCGGTATGATTTAAATGCATAACAGAACAGGAGGGGAAATAAGCCTCTCCTGTTTTTTCTTTATACCGATGCATGCTCGGTGTTATAAGTAAATTATAGGATGAAAACATGAGCAAAGTATGACGGAAATGGATAAATTTTATTAAATGACATAGTAAGTCTGCGGTATATAGAAAAGAACCTGAACTAATATTGTTCAGGTTCTTGTGGTTCATTGTCTGCTTTTTACAGCTCTTCACCATTTGTTTCAATAACATTTTTATACCAAGCAAAGGAGTCTTTTTTATAACGCTTCATGCTGCCGTTTCCTTCATTGTCACGGTCCACATAAATCATGCCATAGCGTTTTTTCATTTCACCTGTTGTGAAGGAAACGATATCAATGATTCCCCACGGAGTATAACCAATTAGATCCACACCATCATACTCAACGGCTTTTTCTAATGCTTCAATATGTGATTTTAAATATTGAATTCTTTCTGGGTCATGAATAGAGCCATCCTCACTTATTGTGTCAATTGCACCAAAACCGTTTTCTACAATGAAAAGAGGGATTTGGTAGCGATCGTAAAAACGATTAAGTGTATAGCGTAAGCCCGTCGGATCAATTGCCCAGCCCCAGTCACTTGATTTAATATATGGATTTTCAACACCGTTACGCAAGGCACCGTTCACGATATCACCGCTGTTGTCATTGACGACATCACTTTTCACCGTTGTTGACATATAGTAGCTGAAGCCTAAGTAATCAACAGTACCATTTCGCAGGATTTCGTCATCGCCTTCTTCAAATTTGATGTTATAGCCTTCTCTTTCAAATTCTTTTAAAGCGTATTTCGGATAAGCACCGCGTACATGGACATCAGGGAAGAAGTAGCGTTGTCTCATTTCTTCTTCTGCAAGCATGATGTCTTCTGGGTTACAAGAGAATGGATAAATAGGTACATGTGAAACCATTGCGCCAATTTGGAACTCAGGATTGATTTTTTTACCAGCAGCTACAGACAAGGCACTTGCAATAAGCTCATGATGGGCTGTTTGGTACATAACTTCTTTTGGGTTTTCGCCTTCTTGAACAGTAACACCTGAATTTGTCCAAAGGAATAGTGGGTTATCAACATCCATTTGGTTATTGATTTCATTGAAAGTCATCCAATATTTCACTTTGTCTTTGTAGCGGTCAAAGCAAGCCTCTGCAAATGTCACAAAGTAATCGACTACTTTACGATTTCGGAACCCGCCAAGTTCTCTTGCCAAATGAAGCGGCATTTCAAAGTGAGAAAGGGTAATAACAGGCTCAATTCCGTGCTTTAACAGCTCGTCGAACACGTCATCATAAAATTGCAAGCCTGCTTCATTTGGTGTTTCCTCGTCACCGTTCGGGAAAATTCTGCTCCAGCCGATAGACGTTCGCAAACACTTTAAGCCCATTTCTGCGAATAAGGCAATATCTTCTTTATAATGATGATAGAAATCAATTGCTTCATGGTTTGGATAAAACTCATTTTCCTCAATTGTATCGGTAATTTTTCGTGCTACGCCATGTGCACCTGCTGTCATAACATCGACAACACTTGGGCCTTTTCCACCAGCATTCCAGCCGCCTTCAAATTGGTGTGCAGCAAGTGCGCCGCCCCATAGAAAATCCTTCGGTAATTTACTCATATTTGTCTTCCTCCTTATTTAACTACAGTAAACAATTTTTGATTAAATGTACAATTTTCCAAATTCTCACTAATGATTTGTTCATAAGCAAAGGAATTTGTAATGATTACAGGTGTAATCGTTTTTAAGCCTTTGTCCAAGATATAGTCTTTATCAAATTCAATTAATAAATCACCTTTATTGAATTTTTCTCCATCTTTTACTTTGACGGTGAATGGACTGCCATCAAGTGTCACTGTATCCAAACCAATGTGAATCAATAGTTCAACACCGTTTTCTGCTTTCAATCCAATGGCATGTTTAGTTGGTGCAACCATTACGACCGTTCCTTCAAAAGGAGCATACACTTTTGCTTCTGTTGGTTCAATTGCAATACCTTGACCCATTGCACCTGAGCTGAACACTTCATCAGGCACAGCAGTTAGAGGTATTACTTTGCCGCTAAGCGGGGATGCAATTGTTACTTCATTTTCAGCTGCTGCTGCCATCTCTTTCGCAGCTGCTGCAGCTTCTGGTTGTTTTTCTGTCGTCTTCGTGCTTTCTTGCTTTTCACCATAACCAAAGATTTGCACTAAAACAACAGGTAGAATGATCGCAATCGCAGACCCAATAAGAATTCCCCACACAGATGATGGATACTCTGAATCAATACCATTTACGATTGTTAATGGACCTGGTAGTCCTGCATAAGCAAAGTAATATGGATTAAAGAAGCTCGCTGTGATAGCTCCGATACCGCCGCCAATACAGCCAAAGATAAATGGCTTCTTAAAGCGCAGGTTAACTCCGTAAATCGCTGGCTCTGTTATCCCGAAAACCCCAGTCACTCCAGCAGAGATGCTGACTTTTCTCGTTTCTTGGTTTTTCGCTTTTAAAATCACACCAAGTACTGCACCAACCTGTGCGATAACAGCGATTGTTTGATATGCCTGGAAGGAGTCTCTTCCATACAAATCAAAGTTAGCTAATACCATCGGCGTTACGCCCCAATGGACACCGAATATAACGATAACCTGCCATAAAGAGCCGATGATAGCACCTGCCACGATAGGCGCATTTTCTGCTAAGAAGTTATAGCCGTTTGCAATTCCGTTTGCACCCATTGTTGATAAAGGACCAATAAGCACGATTGTTAACGGTACCATAATTACTAAACTGAAAAAGGGAACAAATAATGGCTTTATCACTTCATTGATTCGCTTGTTTAAGAAGCGCTCCAAGTACGATAAGATCCACACTAGAAACAACGGTGGCAATACAGAGGATGTATAAGTTGTTTCTGTTAACGCAATTCCGATAAAGCTAATGTTTGAACCTTCAGAAATTTGCGCTGCCATTTCTGCCCAAGTAGGACTCACCAATGCAGCACAACAGGCTACTGCGATATACATGTTTGTCTTAAAATGCTTGGAAGCGGTTATGGCAATGAAAATCGGTAAAAATGTAAATGGTGCCCAAGAGATGAAGCTGAATACTTGATATGTACCAGATTCTGCGAAGCTATCAAACAATAAGCTTATGATAATTAGTAAACCTTGCAGAATACCAGCAGCTGCTAATATGTACACAAATGGTGCAAACACGGCGGACATTGTGGCGATAATCCGGTTAAGGATCGTCCCTTTATTTTCAGCTTGTGCGTCGGTTGTTGTATCTAAGTTTATGAGACTCGAAAACTCCTCATAAACCTCACCAACATGCTGACCGATAACAACCTGAAATTGACCGCTGTTTTCTACAACTGTCACAACACCTGGCATAGCAGATACTTCTTCTTTTGCTTTTGGATTAGAACGCTTTAAAACTAAGCGCAGCCTTGTGGCACAGCGCGTCGCTCCAACAATGTTTTCCTCACCGCCAACAGCTTCTAAAATATCCTTGGCCAGCTTCGGATAATCTCTAACATTTCCTGCCAAATTGTACCCCTCCTTCATGCTTTATACGCTTACATTATAATTGTATCGGTATAATTTATCAAGTACCAACAAATTATTTTATGCGTGAATAATAGAAAATGAGTTTTTCGCTGATTTATGCTATAATCCTGTTTAAGTGACTAAATAAGAGGGAATGTATTATGCTAAAGTATCAGCAAATTGCAACAGAAATAGAAAAATACATTGAAGACAACGCGCTTCAGCAAGGTGATAAGCTGCCTGTTATCGAAGCATTAATGAACCAGTACGAGGTCAGCAAAAGCACGATTACTAAATCGCTTGAGCTGCTTGAGAAAAAGGGCATTATCTTCCAAGTGCGAGGGAGCGGGATTTTTGTTAGACGCCATCATCGAAAAGGCTATATAAGTCTCCTTTCTAATCAGGGATTTAAAAAAGATCTTGAGGACTATCAAATAACATCACAAATCATTGACTTTGACGTTAGAAAACCGACACTTGAGGCTGCCCAAAGCTTGAATCTGCGTGAGACAGATGAGGTTTATTACGTGAAAAGGGTTCGTTATATTAATGGCCAAACATTATGTTTAGAGGAATCTTATTACCATAAAGGCATTATCACGTATTTGAATAAAGAAATCATTTCCGAATCCATTTTTCATTACATTACAGAAGGATTGGGACTGAAGGTAGGATTCTCTGATATGTATCTTCAAGTCGGCAAGCTGCAGGAAGAAGAGGCAGGCTTACTTGGTCTGCAAAGCGGGGACCCTAAACTGTGTGCAGAAAGTATTTTTCATTTAACAAATGGTCAACCATTTGATTTTTCAAAGGTTACCTACAATTACGAGCAATCGCAATTCTTCCTGCAGGGAAACAGTCATTTGCTGTAATTTTTTAGTGTGTAATAGGAAAGAAGACCATATGATAAAACCCGTATATTATTAAAACTGCCCCATATAAATAAAATAGGGGGTGATGTTAAATGACTGTTCACGTTGTGGAGAGCGGGGAGAATCTATGGTCTATTTCTGCACGCTATAATATAGATATAAATACAATTATCACTACAAATGGTTTACTAACACCTGCTTCAATTGTCCCAGGGCTTGCTCTCTACATTCCGGATAATACATTGCCAGTTCGTGCCTATAAAGTAAAGAGCGGAGATTCACTTTGGAATATAGCGCAAAGCTTTAACACATCGATTTCCTCGATAACTGCCGCAAATCCTGAGGTTAATTTACCTGCATTAAAAATAGACCAAGTGCTTAATATCCCTTCCGTAACCAAACTCTCCATCAGCACAATAGGATTTATCCTGCCTTCCAACTCGGTCACAGATCTTGCGACTATTGATGCACTTGCAAATGAACTGACCTATATCGCCATCGCCAACTATAGTTTTACTGCACAAGGATATGCTTATGTCCAAGCAGATGATACTGCACTTATTACAAGATGCAAGCAAATAAATATAAACCCGTTATTAATGATTAGAAATTTCACCACTACAGGCTTTGATGCAGCCTTAGCTGGAGCAGTTTTAGAAAATGCCACATACCGGCAAAACTTAGTGGATAGTATTGTTAATTTAACAATAACCCGTGGTTTTGGTGGAGTCAGCCTCGATTTAGAATTTGTCCCGCCAGCAAGACGGCAAGAATTTAATTCGTTTATACTGGCATTAAAACAGCAGTTAGGAGCATTGATTTTACAAGTGAATGTGCATGCTAAAACCGCTGACCTGCCGACAAATAGAATCGTTGGCGGGTATGATTATGCCTTTATCGGCCAAACAGCCGATCTTATGGCGGTCATGACACTTGATTACGGCTATCCAGGCGGTCCACCTGATGCTGTTTCGCCAATTGGATTTGTCGAACAGGTCGTGGCATACGCACTTAGCTTAGTTAGTCCGCAAAAGCTATTGATTGCGATGGCTTTATATGGATATGACAAAGAAGTTTCCACGAATGTTACAAAAGGCTTGTCTGTTCTCGCAGCACAGAATAATGCCATTTCATTAGGAACAACAATTCAATATGATACGGTAGCACAATCACCTTGGTATCAATACTTTTCTGGGACGATCGAGCATATTGTCTGGTTCGAGGATATAAGAAGCTATAGGGAAAAGTATAAAGTGATAGATATAAATCAATTAGCAGGGACAACATTTTGGCAAATTAATTTACCAGCACCGCAAAATTGGGCATTTTTACAGAGAGAGATAACGGTTATTAAATAAATAAACGGTCATTTATTTGATTAGAGAGTACCTTCGTTAGTAGAGATGAGGGACGGTACACTAAATTCTAAAGAAACAAAAGGAAAAGGCACTCCATATTTGGCGGAGTGCCTTGCTGTTAATCGTCTTTATTTTGCCGTCTTTTATCAAGTAATTCCGCAGCCATCTTCGCTTTTTCCCTTGATGTATTAATATAAAGGAGGGAAATGTCTGATTGCGTATGGCCTAATTGGTTCATGATAAGGGGAATATCACCGCCCGTATGCTCTGCTAAGTTTGTAGCATACGTATGACGTAACTTATGAGGAGACATTCGCTTATCAAACGACTTTGTATATTTATAGACGATATCCTCGACCGCTCTATTTGTTAACGGCTCTGGGTTGCCTTTATACAACTTAATGAACAAGTACTCATTTTCGCCACTGCCAGCCTTATACTTAGTTGCTCTTACTTCTAAATATTTTATTACATCCTTTAACGAAGAGGGAGTAACAGACACGGTATCCTTTTTGCCGCCTTTACGAATGACACTGATTTCACCTGCTGTGATATCAACATCCTTTAAGCGCAGGGAGGTCAATTCATTTACACGAATTCCACTGCCTAAAAAGAGGGAAAGAATCGCAAAATTCCGTTCCTTATCACGTTTATAATAGCGGAGTTCTGTTGTGGTAAGTGTTTCTTCATAATGATTCTCAATATAGTCCAAAAACTCGACATCATTGTCATTAATAAAAATCTTTTCGGTAATTTTCTTTGCTCGTTCATTAAATGTTTCGGACACTTTTTTGATCGGAATTTTTTTCATGACATTACGGTGGAAATACGGTTCACCACCGTCGACCTCTGCTTCTAAAGAGAGGTAATTAAACAACGACCGCAATGCAGACTTTTGTCTGTTGATTGTTTTCGGACTGATTTTTTTCGTAACATCGTCTTTTTCAGTTATTTTATATTTTTTCCTTGCCGCAAACTTAAAATAATTTTGCACGTCAGCAAGTGGCAATTCTCCTAATACAGTAACAGGGATTTCCTTTATTGTTGGACATGTCACAATATTCTCTGCGAGCAGCCAAGAGAAAAATTCCTTATAATCCCGAACATAATTAAATAAAGTGAGAGGGGAGCGAATATCCAATTTGTCGTCCACATATTCAACGACATAATAAGGCATTTCCTTCAGCAATACCTGGAGCCTCTTTTCATACATTTCATGTTGTTTCGTTATTGCCATTATCACACCTCTTATCAGGGTAAAAAGATCTGTTCGTTTTTATTTATAGATAGGGAGGGGGAGCTTCCCACCTCTCATAGACCTCAATAGGGAACATATGTACTTACTATTTTATTATATCACTTTATCCGCAACATATCATACATTTGCAAGAACTTTTCTTACCAAATGGATAATTTTTCTGTTTGCATAAATGATATAATTTTTAGTAGTAGACTAGATTAAAAACTTAAATTAAAGCGGGTGTGGACATGCAAAAAATTATTTTTATGGATGTGGACGGAACACTTGTAACGGATAATGGGATAATCCCTCATTCAGCTATTCAGGCAATACAAACAGCTAGGAGCAACGGTCATTTAGTCTTTTTATGTACAGGTCGATCTAAATCAATTTTGTTTCCAGAGGTATTAGATATTGGTTTTGATGGCATTGTTGGCGCTGCAGGCGGTTATATCGAGCTTGACGGAAAGGTATTAACACATGATGTATTCGTGAAAGAGGACCTGCAAGTATTGATCAATTATTTTAATGAGCAAAAAATCGATTTCTTTTTTGAATCAAATGCTGGATTATTTGCTAGTAAGAGCTGTAAACAAAGGATAAGAGGTATTATTGATTCTTTGCTAGTAGTTCAGCTAGAGTCAAAAGAAGAGCTGCAGAAGTGGCTGCAGTCCTTCTATGACAGTCTAATAGAAGAAGCTGTAGTAGTTAGAGAAGATATTAATAAGATAGCTTTTTTAGGTTCTGATTATCCTATTGAGAAGATATGCCAACAATTTTCAGCCATGTTTACGGTTATTCCAAGCACCGTTCCGTTTTTCGGTGAAAATAGTGGGGAGATATCGTTATTAGGGATACATAAAGCGACTGCGATTGAAAAGATCATTCAGCATTTAAACATAAACAAAGAAAATACGTTTGCCTTTGGGGATGGGCTGAACGATATTGAAATGCTTTCATTTGTTCAATATGGGATTGCTATGGGCAATGCTAATGAGGAAGTCAAGAAAGCAGCTGCCGATATTACCGATCGCCATGATGAAGACGGAATTTATAATAGCTTTAAGAAATACGGACTTATTTAATATAAAAAGGACCAACACTTTCATCGTGTTGGTCTTTTTTGTGTGCTTATTTACAATAGCTGATTCCTTTTTCAAGAATTTCCATTGCTAGAAGGGTTTGCTCGTCTTTAATAATTTTGTCTGCTCCATTAATAATAGCCTCATACATGCCATCATAGACGCGGCCATAATCACCAACTTCGGAAACAACCTTTTCTTCGTGATAGTTGCCGTCTTCGTCTAAATACGTCAATACACCATAATGCTCAGGTAGATCTATTCCGAAATCTTCATTATCAGGCATATAAAATAACTTTAAATGCTCCTCTTGACGATCCTTTGTTTGTTTAACAAACACACCTTTTTTACCATAAAGGACGAAGCTTGGACGCTCTTTCAAACGGAAGAAGCTGGATTTAACCGAAACCTTCAGCTTGTCATAATAAAAATCTAAGTCAAAATAATCATTCATACGGCCAGTGCCAAGCAGCTGTCTAACATCATAGTTAACATGATCTGGCTTGCCAAAATACGAAATTACTTGATCAATTGTATGGCAGCCATGGCCATATAAATAGCTATTATAGTACTTAAATGTATGTGTAGATTCGGGAGTTTGTGGTCTGAAGTAATCATAATGCATTTCTACTTCAAGCAGCTCGCCTAATTTTCCACTTTCAATAATCTTTTTAGCAGTCAAAAAGTCAGAATCGAAGCGGCGATTTTGGTAACACTGCACTAAAAGTCCTTTTTCTTTGGCATATGCATAAATTTCTTCTGCTTCTTTTGCTGTCATCATAAATGGCTTTTCAACAAGAACATGCTTATTATGATCTAAAGCCATTTTTGCATATTCATAATGTGCTTCAATCGCAGTATTGACGACAACTAACTGAATTTCTTCATCCTTCATTATTTCATCCAAATTCGTAGTATAATTAATACCAGGATGCTTCTCCCAAGCATCACGCTCGGCACTTCTACGGAAAATTGCTTTTACATTAATATTATCACGCTGTAAAACGAACGGTAAATGATAGCGGTTTGTGCTTTTTCCATTGCCAATATAGCCAATTGTTAACATTATCTCCACTCCTTAATACTCTTGATAGTTATATTATAGGGGGAGGAGAGGAAGAATACTATCATCTATCATGGAAACGCTTATTTAGGTAAAATAGTTCTGAATTTCATTTCTTTTTCGAGAGATTTCCGGAACAATAGTTCAGGTGTAAAGGAGCGTTTAAGCTTGTTGTTAAGACAGATTGAAAACAAAACAAATTTTACGACAACAGAGAAAACAATTGCTGATTTTATCTTAGAAAATACAGCTTTAATAGAAAAGTTATCCATTCAAGAATTAGCTCGGCAAACATACACTTCTAATGCGTCCATCATTCGGTTTGTGCAGAAGCTGGGAATAAAGGGCTTTAAGGAGTTTAAGATTCTGCTTTTAAAGTCGATTGAACAAAGAGCTGATTTAGATAAAGAAATAAATCCAGATATCCCATTTGAAGGTGACTCGCATTTAATGAATATAAGCGAGGATATTATGTATTTGTCACAGCAAGCCATTAAAGAGACATATCATCAGTTACAAGAAGAACCGCTACTTGAGATGACAAAGCACTTATATCATGCCAAGCGTATTTTTTTGTTTGCTGCCGGTGATTCGCATATTCGAGCGGAAGGCTTTCAAAATAGGCTATGGAAGATTAATAAGTACGCTATTCTTGCTAAGGAGCGGGAAGAATGGGCGTTAAATGCAGCAAACCTGATGCCAGAGGACTGTGCCTTATTCATTAGTTATGATGCAAAATCTATAAATGATTTGCATGCAGCACAAGTAATAAAAAAACATAAGGTACCAATTCTGCTCCTAACTTCGATACCAGAAAGTGAGCTTGGTAAGCTTGCTGATGTTATCCTAACAGTGCCTCGCTTAGAAACGAAGGAAGTGGAAAAAATAGCTACATATTCCTCGCAAATAGCATTTGACTACATATTAAATGTCCTTTTTTCGGCAATGTATCAAATGGAATACCAAGAAAATCGATTGAACCAATTAAAAAGGGCAGAGGTTTTACAGCAATTGTACTAAATTACGTCTGTTCGCATTTTGTTCGCGTTTCTGCTTGGAGTAGAAGCGCTTATTAAATGTATCCTGATTTATGGCAGAGAGGTAGCTGCTGTGATATGATGTCAAAACACCTGGAAAAAGGCTTAAAATCAACGTTAGATTCAAAATTTGATTTCGATTTGCAAACGAAAGTGTTATTAGTAAACAAAAAAATGTTTTACACTACCGAACAATTGTTCGTATAATACAATTTTTACGAATACTAGTTTACATAATTTAATTATCGTAAAGTTTGTTTATTTGAATGATATTTGTATATTGGTTATTTGGCTAATGAGCATTATCTTTGATTTACAGATAGCTACGCTTTAATTCCTCCAGTTAATTACATTACGTACCATTATTCAAAGACATCAGGAAAAAAGGGAAGGGGGATTGATTTAAGTCTGCTTTCAAACAGACAATTTCAATGTATTTGTGACTGATTTATGTAGTTTAACTATTGATCAAACCTGCTGGATAGCAATCTTTTCAGTGATTGATTTAAAATTTTTAATAAGATTATTATTAACAAATTGTTGTATTGTGATTTAAGCTATAATATTTAACTTTTGAAACAAATAGCTGTATTAGACAAATTACGACATAAGAAATTATATGCGTTTTAGCAATTAATCATCTTAACATCACTCTAGAATATAACTGACTTAAAACCCGCGCAACAGGTATAATTATTGTGGTTTACTGACATTATGTTAACTAAGCTGTCCTCAATCTAATAATAAATTTAACCCAATACAACTATTCGTAAAAGATGTATTATACGAATAGTTGTATATTCTTTTATTTACGCCCTTTTGTGCCATTAAGCTATAAAATTAAGCAAATTTATTAGGATTTATTATTTGAATTGTATTTATGTAACTTAGTAAGTTTACCTGATGACCTTTGCAAAGTATAAGATCGCATCTTTGAAACTTATATCAATGCAAATTCAGTTTGTCTAATCGTTTAAAATGACTTGAATTAACTAGCTGTAGTTTAAATTTAAAATTCATATTTAGTCATTTTGATTTTAACTACACGTTAAATCATTTTAAGCTTGTTAACTAAAACGGAATTTTTTAAGAAGCTTATATATTATGCATGCTGACTTATTAAACTATCATAAAACTCATTTATAAACTATTGGCGATCATAATTCATTTTATCTTTATTTACAGTTTTTCGGTAAAACTTGCTACTTATCTTTATAACTATATAGATTCATTATTTGCACACTACAACTATTCGTAAAATGAGTCTTATACGAATAGTTTTTATTTGTAAGATTGTTTTACTCTCTTTTCATAATTGCTAAGAACATGCTGCTTCATATCAAGCTTGCTAAACACAACTGCAATAAAAAAAGACAATCAAGTCTCCCTTAATTGTCTTTTTTAATGAGCTGCCTTGTTTTTATATAACTAACAAAGTAACTTTTCTATATAATTTCGATTCTAGTTTTAACTAATAAACAATAACTGGTTCGTATGTGTCAAGATTATCATACACTTTTTTCATTATGTTCGCTGGTGTATTAACACAGCCGCCAGATCCTGCTGTTAAATAGGCATCGCTTGCCCAATTTGTTCTCCAGCCAGCATCGTGGAAGCCTTGGCCATCGTTTGTAAATGGCGCCCAATAATCAACTTCTACTTCATATGCTCCGCCATGGCCAACAGAAGTTCCTTTAAGTGTGTATGGTGTTCGTTTATAAAGGATATACCATACACCTTTGTGTGTATCTTCATTCGTGTTATGTCTTCCTGTTACGACATCTGTTGTTACGATTAATTTTCCGTTTTTGTAAATCCATGCTTTTTGTTCTGAAATGGATACTTCCGCGTACGTATCGCCTATCCCGTTGTTGCCGGTTGTTTCATATCCAATACCTTCATTAGTCCAGCCATGTCCGTAAATATTAGATGCAGTATGGGAGTTATCACCATTTTCAAAGGCTTTTTGAAGACTTGCAGCCTCTTGTTCTTCATTAAGCGCCCATCCGTATCCCTGTCCTTTTACTTGGATAACGGAACCTGTATGTGTCTTAAAGCTAAAGTTTTTATCTAGAGTTGATTGAGTGTCATTTATCTCTGCAACTTTACTTTCTATATCACTTGGATCAACAGAAATTTTCAGATCCTTCGTAACCGTTGCATTTTTGATGACATCACTGCCTTTTAAAGAATACGATTTATCCTGAACCTTATAATCAATTGTCTGAGCCAAAAGGGCTTGTAGTTTTTCCTCTTCTTGTTTGACAATTTCGTTGTCCTCTTTAATTGGTGTTATAAATGCAGCTTCCAAATGGATTTCACTTTTATATTGCTGTTTTTCATATTGCTCAAGAAGTCCGTCAATGTCATATTGCTTGCCGTCTTCACTTTTTGTGATGACAATTTCACCTTCTTTAAGCTCAGCTTGTGCGTCCTTTGGTGGTGTTAAGCTTTTATTTCTATCTGTCAGTTCATCTTGAAACTGTTGCTTTATTTCTGCGAATGATGAAGCATTTTTACTTGGCTTCAGCTCAAATTCCTTTGCATCTGAGGAAGGCAGCCATGTTCGCTGGCTCTTCAACATTTTTATTATATTTGGTAAGTCATCATCTGTATAGGTTATTTTCGTATCTTCTGCATCAAAGATTTTGTCTTCTCCGATATAAACAACATTTTTGTATTCAGTTGAACCTAATTTGTTTAGAGCCTGGTCAGCTGTCAATCCGCCTATATTTATACCGTTAATTTTTATTTGAGAATTAAAATGAGTGCTTTGATAATAGAAGAATCCTCCTAATATAAGTCCAATAACTACAATAACAGCGGCAATTCCGATAATAAGCTTTGATTTACCGTTCTTGTTGTACCTGTTTCCTCTTTTATTCTCGTCATCTGCAATGAGATTACGTGCTCCATTCTCCATATTGTACCCTCCGTACCTTTTAAACGAATTCTTTAAAGTCATTTATTGCACCTGAATTATGTTCCTTTGAGTCATTAATTGCCAGTGGATGAGGATAGTGTGCAAAAGGCTTTCTTATAAGAATCTTTACCCTTATATAGTAACGCTTTCCTTCATTTCCTACAATTAAAAACTCGCAAGTTATAAAAAAAGAAAACTCCCTCTTTTATAAGTAAAACACGGCTCAAATATGTAAATCCTTTAATAGAAGTTAAATCCCAATAGGGTGTTTCATTCTTATTTTTTATCGACAAATTGGTCAACTAATAAAGCACAATTCTTATTACAAACAGAACTTTTTTATACAAAAAAACAGCTGCCCTTTGACAACTGAATTCTGTTGAAGAAACTGCATTCCTTCGCCTTTATTCGATTGTCATTACAGCTTCATACCCATTCTGCTCTTATATCTTTTTATAAGGATTTGGCAATCTACACTTACGACACCACGAAGTGGATACATTTTTTCTGTCATGAACTTTTCCATTTCCTGATTGTCCTCAAAGATACCATGCATGTGTAATTTACTTGGACCAGTCATATGATACAAGCTTGTGACAGAATGCTCTTCAGCGAGCTGGGCCGCTACCTCCTCTAAATATTGAGGCTCTACCTCGACATTAAAAAAGGCGGAAACATGAATACCGATTTTTGTTGGATTAATGACGGTTGTGAATTTTTCAATTACGCCCTTCTCTGTTAAGTTGTTAATGCGCATTTGGACTGCAACCCTTGATAAATCCACTTCTTTTGCAATATCAGTATAAGAAACACGACTATTTTCATGTAACATGGAAAGGATTGTTTTATCTATTTCATCTAGCACTAAATTGGGAACACTATAACCTGATGACAACTAATCATGACCTCTCTTTCGTATGTTTTCTATCAAAATAACAAAAGTATTGTTGACTGTATTTAACCACATTGATATTTAATAGTAAATAAAAAAGAATGGTCATTTCATTTTGCAAGACAATTAAATTTCTTTAGTTAAAAATTAAATAAATTACTCATAAACACTTACATTTCGTAACAATGTATGATATAAATAAAAATATTAATTATTATGCATAGTATTCAACGTTGTAAAAAAGTCAGAATTTTGCATTTTTAAATCCTGACTTTAAAAAACATCAAGAGTTACTGCTGAGAAGGGAGAAATTTTTTTTATAATTTTTTAAGTCTGAAAATTGTTAATTTTGTATTTTTATTCATCGTATATTAGGAGGATCTACATGACTATTAATGAACCGGTTTATGCAGCAATGTTAGTTCTTGCATTAATAGCTATTGGGGAAGTTGTTTCCATATTAACGCGTGCTCGTGTACCAATGTTACTTATTGCAATCTTAGGATTTCTTATTTTTATTTGGACAGGCATTTTCCCTGCCAATATCGTCGATACTTCTTCATTTAGTACAATGGGGACTTTACTGACAGGCCCGCTTGTTGTTCATTTAGGTACACTTATACCACTTACCTTAATGGCTAAACAATATCGTGCCGTTCTTATCGCTTTAGGCGGTTCGCTCGTTGCATTATTATTCGTTCTACCGATTATCACTATGCTGTTTGGGTATGAAACAGCTGTAGCTGGTACAGGCCCGTTAGTAGGTGGAATCGTTGCATTTATTGTAACTTCTGAAGCATTAAATGGGTCTGGCTTTGAATATTTAGTTGCAATCCCAGCACTCGTTTTAGCAGTACATAAATTATTTGGACTACCAGTAGCATCCATGTTACTTCGTAAGTATGCATTAATCCTTCGTAATAAGTGGGACCAAACGGATTCAAGTTCTTATATTGCCTCTGCAGTTGAGGTGCCTCTCCATGGAGGGGCCGTTGCAACAAAACCTAAGAAAAGAAAGAAATATGAGTTCAATACAGCGAATATTTTATTGTTTAAATTGTTTGTTGGTGCATCGCTTGGTACCGTTCTTGGTGAGCTAACTGGTATAAGCGGCACAATCTGGTGTTTATTCATCGGTGTATTAGGCACTAAAGTTAACTTCTATAATGAAAACATCATGGATAAAGCAAAAGCATCAAGTATCGCCGTATTAGGAACTATCTTTATCGTAATAGCTTCTATGAGCAAGGTAAGCCTTACAGAGTTTCTGCACTTTATCCCACAGGTTGTGACTATTATCATCATTGGTGAAATTGGCATTCTGGTAGGTGGCTATATCGTTTCAAAATTAGTAAAATGGCATCCTTATAAAGGAATGTCACTTGCCTTAACTGCTATGTTTGGCTTCCCAGCTGACTATATCCTCTGTCAGGAAGTAAGCCGCAGTGTTGGACGAACAGAAGAAGAAGAAAACCGCCTGTTAAATGAATTATCTCCGCCAATGTTAATCGGAGGCTTTACAACAGTTACAGTAGCATCTGTTATTATTGCAAGTATTCTAGTAAAAACATTAAGCTAACCTAATAAATTTAATCAAACACTTATCATGTTCCTTGTGAAGATGGTAAGTGTTTTTTTATGGGAAAAAGGCTCCTACTATTTCACTACGCATTTTATTCGAGTCTAATTATCTTATATAATAGAAGGTAACTAACTATATAAAAATTAATGTAAATGAGGGAATCTTGTGCCATTAAATCAAACATATACAGGGATTATTTTAGCTGGCGGGCAATCAAGAAGATTCGGGAGCCAAAAAGCCTTTGCTATTAGAGAAGGCAAGTATTTTTATCAATACTCTATTGATGCCATGAATCCATTTACTGCTGACATCTATCTTGTTGCACACCCGGAAATTAAGAGCAACTTTCAATCATTACAAGATATAACGGTGATCGAGGATGCTGATAGTTTTACAGGATACGGTCCACTGGCAGGCATTTATTCTGTTATGGCTCAACAAAACGCTGAATGGTTCATTGTTTTACCTATAGATAGCCCCTTCGTTACAACAAAGACAATTGAAAAGCTGCTCTCATACATCCATGATGGCTATGATGCAGTTGTACCGGTCATTGACTCAAAACATCAGCCGCTCATTGCTGTTTATAACAAAAGAATTCAGGGAAAAGTCTATCATGCGTTAACACAGAAGGAATTATCGATGCAAAAGTTTTTACAGCAGATAAACGTGAAGTTTGTTGAAGACTTTGATAAACAGCATTTTATTAATATTAATTTTCAGGATGACTATACTAATTTTATTTAATTATAAAAGTATCTCTTATGAAAAATGATATGGAACTACATTAAAGCGCGAGGCTCTTAATTACTTACCATACAGCCGTGATAACAAAGCAGGCGCTTTCTTCACGGCTTTTTTGTAATCCCTAACGCGGTGACCAAAAGGCACCTCTCGAAAAAGTATGTCTCCATACAAAAAAGAGAATCATTTATGATTCTCTTCCTATCTTAGTACATATAAACAAATTATAAAAAATACAAGTCCGTTTATAATCTCCATAATACCAATTTTGATAGGCTTTATTGCTTCCTTTCTAGAAGTTAGAAAGTCTTTGCATACACTGGGCACATACGCTATAACCAACCACGGTATGTTTAAGAGAAATGGTACAAGCAATAGTAGCCCGTGATAAATATGAGATCTTCTTTTAAATGCTGTATTTTTCCGCTCTCTAATTAACGATTTAACGTAAAAGGCACTGCTCATAAAATATAATGTGGTTATAATTAATAATATGATGGCATCTTTCGTTAAAGATCCTTGCCCAATTATATAGGCGGCAATTCCTCCCAAAGAAAAGATAAGAATACCGCTCAAATTATTCCATAAACTTCGTTCTTGCCTTATTTTAATGAAATGGCTAGAAACACCAAGCAATAATGATATTACTACTATTCCCCAAAGAAGAATCGGCTTTATCCATATTATTGGTAAAACAAAAATAAGTGCGATGACACTATACTTATATACCCATGGCAGCATCTCCGCTTTATAGCGCGGTTTCCGAATAATGCTGAGTAATGGTGTAGATGTTAAAAAAACGAAAAACCAGCCTACCATAAAGAAGAGATGCAGCCAATTAGCTCCAGATAAAAACATCCCTAATAGATAGGGAAGAAAAAACATCATCCACGTCCCATGCTCTTTTGGCAAAACCATCGCCAAAACCTCCTCTCCTACTAGAAATGATTAAGTTACGTTTCCTTCTTAACCAATTCACCTTCTAACCAAGCAATGACCTTACTCACATGCTTCCATTTATCCTCAAGGTTTTGACAATATGGGATAGTGAATTGAATATTGAAAAGAGATGTCAATTTAGCATGCTCTTCTCCTGAAGAAGTAAATACAACCTTTGGGTAATGTTCATGCTTATATCCTTCGATTAATAATAAGTCATAATCCAAACTGGATATGAGTGACAGCATTTTTTCGATATTCCAGTGTTGTTGTGTCAACTCTAAATGCAAAACACCGTCGCCTTCGACTAGGCTGGCAATCGCTCCTGCGTTATTATACTTTGTGGAATCCTTCACAAGTGTATTTGGCGGACCGCCATGACCATGATGCTTTATCGCAATGACTTTAAAGCCTTTTTCACTCAAACTTTGAATCGTCCACTCCATCGCCGTTGTTTTACCGCTGTTTTGAAAGCCTACAAATTGCAGAATCAAAATGATTCACTTCCTTCTTCATCCTCTAGCAATAAAACCTCAACTTGCATCCCTTTTCTATAGCCTCTTGTACCACCGGGAAGGATTATTAAGCTGTTGGCAAATGCTAATGAATAAATGATATTAGACTTATCCATCCCAATAGGTGAAACATAAATGTTTGTTTCGCGGGCATAAAGCGTGCTGCGTACAAAGCGTGTAAAAGGATTTGCTTTTGGAAAATTTGTGTCTAAAATGGCTGTTACTTTTTTGGCAAATGGTTTGTCACTTCCTAATAAATGGCGAACCATTGGCCTAGTGAATAGTTCGAATCCAACATAACATGCAGACGGATTACCAGATAATCCAAAGAGGATTTTGCCCGCATAAGTTGCTATTGTAGTGACACTTCCTGGCCTCATTGCCATTTTATTGCAAAGGATCTCTGCCCCAAGTGCTTCGTAGACCTCTGGCATATAATCAAAGTCACCAACCGAAACTCCACCGATAGTTATAAGGATATCTACTTCATTAATCGCTTTCTTAATAACATCATATGTAGCTGCAAGGGTATCAGCAATCCTGCCATAATAGATGGCTTCAGCACCGCTTCGTTTAATTTGTTCCATTATCATATAGCTGTTACTATCCCGAATCCTCCCTGGAGCTAATGGTTCATTTACATCCAATAGCTCGTCACCTGTAGCAAGTACACCGATTTTTGGTTTTTGCATGACTGCCACATGGTGGTATCCAAATGTCGCTAATAAAGACTGAATACCAGGATTTATTTTTGTACCTTTTTTAACTAACAGCGTTTCAGCCTTTATATCCTCACCTTGAAAAGAAATATTTTCTCCCGTTTTCATTCTTCTTTTAATCTGTATAAAGCTCTTTCCGTCTCTGCTTATCTCCTTAACAAGCTCTATCATAATAACTGCATCACAACCTAACGGAATTTGCGCACCTGTCATAATCCGAATCGCCTGAAATTGCTGCACCTTTTTTTGTGATACTGTACCTGCGCCAATTTGGTCAATAACCTCTAACTCGATACTCTGCTCTTGTGATGCCTGAATCGTATCTTCCGCTCGTATGGCAAAGCCGTCATATGGTGATTTATCGAAGGATGGTACATCTGATTTGGCTATGATCGCTTCACCTAGGTAGCGTCCTGTAGTATGATCAATCGAAACAAGCTCTGTTTTACCAGGTTGGCGGCATTCCCATAATTTTTCTATCACGCTGTTAACTTGTAGTGGTTTTCGAGATAGCGTCATTTAACATCATCCAATCATATACTAAGATATATACTGGGCTTACCTTATAAATCTATTAAATTTTTCTTTATAGCATATTGAACAAGCTCCGGTCTTGTTGTTAACCCTAATTTGCTCATCATATTTGCTTTATGTGCCTCCACTGTTTTAACAGAAATGAATAGTTTGTCAGCAATTTCTTTATTGCCATATCCCAGAGCAACTAATGGAAGGACCTCCTGCTCACGATTGGATAATAAAAAGTAAGAATCAACGAATTCAGGCTCTTGCCGTGGACTCTCAATATGCTCACGCACCATTTTCGTTGATACCTTTGAATGAATATACCTTCCTCCATTTATAACAGAGCGGATCGCATTCAGCAGCTCATCATCCTTCGCATTCTTTAAGATATAGCCTGTTGCACCGGACTTAAATGCATGATAAAGATATTCCTCATCATCATGCATCGTTAGTATTAATACATTTATATGTGGAAAAGCTTTTTTGATTTTTTTCGTTGCCGAAAGGCCATTTTCTCCAGGAGGCATGCTTAAATCCATTAAGACTACATGTGGCTGCAGTCTTTCTACTAAATAAGAAGCTTCAAGACCATCAGCAGCAGTCCCTACCACCTGCATATCCTCTTGTGCCTCAATTAAAAACGACAAACCGCTTCTAACAATGGCATGATCATCTGCAATTACCACATTAATCATTGTTATCCTCCTGTTCTAATGGAATAACAGCTAAAACCTTTGTACCGATACCAATGGCTGTCTCGATAGAAACCTTTCCTCCGAGCAGAGAAATTCGTTCTTCCATATTACGAAGGCCAAGGCCGGAGCCCTTAACATGAATATTATGCAAATCAAAGCCTACCCCTTCGTCCATCACTTCAACACGAAGTTGTTTTTTACCTGCCAATAAATACACAACAACCTGTTCAACATCCGCATATTTAGCAGCATTTATAAGTGCTTCTGTACATACACGGTAAACCATTGTTTCGATATTGCCATCAAAACGTTCCGATTGGATATTACTGTATAACTCTACTTCCATCCCGAATGTTTCTTCATATCGTTTACAATAAGATTTAAGTGCAGCATAAAGTCCCATATCATCTAATGCAGCTGGACGTAAATCAATTGCCATTGATTTGATGGAGTTAAGGGATTTAACAATAATGGTTTCCACTTTACTTGCTGTTTCCTTCACTTTATTGAAATCTGGTGTATAGCGCATAGACTGTAATTGAATGAGCGCACTGTATATTTCTTGTGCTAAACCATCATGCAGTTCTCTTGAAAGGCGTTTTCGTTCTTCTTCTGACGCATGAATCACATATTCTGTTAAAGACTTTTGATACTGAAGCTTTTCTGTTTCTTGTTGATTAGTTAAATTCCTTAACACTAACACATTCACTTCCTCAAGCGCATCCAATAGAAAGTAGCTGCCGCTAAATGGAATATCAGATGAGTCGGAACCGTGTTTTTTCGTTAAAAATAATTGAAAGGATTCTAGATTCTTGTCTCCTTCTATAAAACAGCTTGAGCAGGTTTGATAGCCTTCTTCATTCGTCATCCCATTACAAACATGACATATTGACGGCATATTAAATAAATCCACTTCAAATTTATTAATAAGCTCCACTGCTTTTGGATTCATAAAAAGCACTTCATTTTGCTTCAGAAAAAATACCGCATCATTCATCTTTTGAAACATAGCTTCGATTAATTTCTGTTTAGACATTGCTACTCCCATTTGTTCATCCCCTTACTTCAAGTAATAATGGGTTTATTTCTGTACAAAGAGAAATCAATTGATCTATAAATTCCTGATTTAGTTTTTTCTTTTTTCTAAATCCACCTAATAAAACAGCTTGAACCTCATGCCCGTTTAAAAGAGGAATAGCTGCCATACTGACCAATTGCTCTGTTATGGTTAACGGAAAATCCTTCGTCTCCTGGATATCTTTTTTTGCATCTTCTATTACATAAGGTCGAGCGGTTTTCCATACAATTCCAGCTATTCCTTTTCCTACTTGCAGAACAATTTTTTGATACCGATTATTACGATTATTAGAAACGTATTTCCACTTAATAACTACTTCTCCGTCCGCGTTCTCTGCAGCCATCGCTAATCCAACAAAATCTACTTCAAGCTGAAGTCGTATTTCAATTAATAAATCTGTGATTTTTTGTTCTACACTAAGAGTCACATGTCCTCATTCCCTCTTCTGGCATCTTCTTTATTTACTTGCGTACCACATTTTTTTGATAGATTATATACCGTCTTTTAATATATCCTATTGGCAGGCTAAATGCATGTACTAATCTGCTGAAGGGAAACAAAGCAAACAAGGCAAAGGCTGAAAGGATATGTAATTTAAACAACAGCGGAACCCCGCTCATCAGGTCGCCGTCTGGCTGTAGAATAAATAACTGACGAAACCAAACGGATACTGTTTCACGATAGTTAAAATCCGGTTGATTGCTTGTGCCAAAAAAGGTACTGAAAATACCAAGAGACATGACAATAATTAAAATGATATTAATGGCAATGTCTGAAAAGGTGCTAACGGTTCGCACTCGAACATCTGAAAGTCTTCGCCATGTTAACAGGATGATTCCAACATATGCAATGAACCCGAAAAATCCACCGCTCCAAACAGCGATTGTATGATACAGATGATCGCTAACACCAAAAGCTTCTGTTATTTCGATCGGCACAAGCAGTCCGCCGACATGACCGAAAAACACGAAAATAATCCCGATATGAAATAAACTGCTGCCAATCATTAATTTCTTCTTTTCTAGTAATTCACTTGACTTAGCTGTCCACGAAAATTGATCATATCGATAGCGAAAAATCATACCTAAAATAAATATCATGATAAATATATAGGGAATAATTGTCCAAAAAAGCTGTGTAACACTATTCAACTTTTTCCGCCTCCATCTCTAATTCCATACATGATTTTAATAGAATTCGCACAGATTGGATGACATACTGATATGGGTTTTCTTGTTTCTTTAATTCCTGATAAAGAAAATAGGTTCCATCTTCCATTATCGCAAATAGCAACTGCCATTTTTGAAGACGATTAGCATGTATCCACTCTCCATTTGCCAAAAACTCGAGCATTAATGGCAAGTGATCTGATAGCTCCTTCGAGTTCAATTCCAGACCACTCATCGCATACATCATTTTCAATTGAACTAGTATTTGGCCTCTTTCTTTTGCATCTTCATATTTTGCAAATGTCATATGCAGCGGTGTTTTTTTATTAAAGTCAAATGTTTGAACATAATACTCCTGTTGCTGCAATAAGGTTAATTCACTAAAATAGTCAAAAAACCGATTGATATTTGCCGCCACTTCTTTATTATTGTCGGCATATAACTCAAGTAGTGGAAAGTCCTGCTGCTTTAACGGACTTTCTTGCGGATAAAGCAGCATAGCACTTAGTTCTTGCATTATCGGTCTTTTTTGTTCGAATTCGTGCTGATTAATCACGCCATATCCCTCCATAAAAATTCTGCTCATAAGAGCTTTGGTTTGCCGTGCTCACTGCGGGACTATTATTTGCGCCTACTCCGTTTCCAGCAAGAGAGCAGCCATTGCATGCGTCAAAGCCAGACGTTCCCTGTTCATTATAGGCATCCATATAGGCTTCTTTATGAGAGGTAGGGATAACAAATCGATCCTCGTATTTCGCTATAGCAAGTAAACGATACATTTCCTTTGTTGTCTTTTCCGTTAAACCAACACGCTCTAAGCGGGTTACGTCAAATTTTTTATTGGAGGATGCTGCACGCATATATTGCCGCATCATGGCCATGCGCTGTAAGGCAAGGATAACCACATCCGTATCACCTGCAGTAAGCATACTTGCGATATAGCTTACAGGAATTCGCATCTCTTCAATTGCCGGAAAAATCATATCTGGATTTTTAATAGAATCCTTGCCTTCAAAATAGCTCATAATTGGGGAAAGCGGCGGCACATACCAAACCATTGGCAATGTTCGATATTCTGGATGCAGCGGGAACGCTATTTTATATTCAATCGCCATTTTATAGATTGGCGAATTTTGTGCTGCTTCTATAAATGATTCTGGCACACCGTCTTTTTTTGCCTGCTTTATCACCTCTGGATCATATGGATCAAGGAATAAATCAAGCTGTGCTTTATACAGATCTTGTTCGCTTTCTGTTGAAGCTGCTGCTTCTACACCATCTGCATCATATAACAAAACACCTAAATAGCGAATCCGTCCAGTACACGTTTCAGAGCACACTGTCGGCAAGCCGTTTTCAATTCTTGGGAAACAGAAGGTGCATTTCTCCGCTTTATTTGTTTTCCAGTTGAAATACACTTTTTTATAGGGACAGCCTGACATACAAAAGCGCCAGCTGCGACAAGCCTCTTGGTTAACAAGTACAATACCGTCCTCATCCCGCTTATACATCGCACCACTTGGACAGGAAGCAACACAGGCTGGATTTAAACAATGCTCACAAAGTCTTGGCAAATATGTCATGAATGCCGTATCAAAGTTCATTTTGATTTCTTCTTCGATTTTTTGGATATTCGGATCAAGCGGTGCTGTTTCAGGAGCACCTGCTAAGTCATCCTCCCAGTTCGGTCCCCACTCAATCTCCATTTCCTTGCCGCTTATTAAAGATTGGGGACGTGCAACAGGCTTCTGTGCACGTTCCTTTGGTGAAAATAAGTTGTCATATGAATAGGTCCAAGGTTCGTAGTAGTCATCCAGTTTAGGCATGTCTGGATTGTAAAAGATTTTCCCTGTTGCAATTTTGTTTATTTTCGAGCCAGACTTAAGCTGCAGCTTTCCTTTTTTAGTTAACTCCCAGCCGCCCTTATAATGCTCTTGGTCCTCCCAGCGTTTTGGGTAGCCGATACCAGGTTTTGTTTCGACATTATTGAACCACATATATTCAGCGCCAGGCCGGTTTGTCCATGTGTTTTTACATGTAACACTGCATGTATGGCAGCCGATGCATTTATCTAAATTTAAAACCATTGCGATTTGTGCTTTAATCTTCAAGCCAGTCAACCTCCTCAAGCTTACGAACAACTACATATAAATCCCGTTGATTGCCGATTGGACCATAATAGTTAAAGCCGTAGCTTAGCTGTGCATAACCGCCTACCATCTGTGTAGGCTTTACATGTATTCTTGTTGGGCCATTATGACTACCAGGGCGATTCCCAGTCAGTTTTGAGCCAGGCATATTAATGTGGCGGTCTTGGGCATGATACATAAACATGGAGCCCCGCGGCATACGATGACTAACAACAGCTCTCGCAACCGTTACACCATTTCGATTAAATACCTCCAGCCAATCATTATCCTTAATCCCAGAATTTTTCGCGTCGATATCGCTAATCCAAACAGTCGGTCCACCGCGGAACAGTGTCAGCATATGCTGATTATCCTGATACATACTGTGAATATTCCATTTACCATGTGGTGTCATATAGCGCAAAACAAGATTATTTTCACCAACATCCAGATTATCCTTTTCATCAAAAACGATTTGCGGCAATGTTGGCTTATACACTGGTAAGTTCTCGCCGTACTCAAAGAACAATTCATGATCGAGATAGAAGTGCTGACGCCCAGTCAGTGTTCTAAACGGTACTAGTCTTTCAATATTCGTAGTGAAAGGAGAATATCGTTTGCCATCATTGTTAGAACCAGTGAAAATTGGTGTTGGAATAACTTCCCTCGGCTGAACGGTTACACTTTCAAACGTCATCTTTTCACCTTGCCGCTTTGCAGCAATGTCCTTTAAGGGCATGCCTGTTTTTTCTTCCATCGTTTCCCAAGCCTTCACCGCTAACTCGCCGTTTGTTGCACTTGATAAAGCTAAAATACTGTTCGCGACATTTTTTTCATTCGCAATGATCGGTAAACCATTTTTGATGGTTTCGTCGTCATATGTGCCTAATGATTGCTTTAATTCTTCATATTGTTCGGTCGTTTTGTAGTTAACACCATGTGCGCCTGTCGGATACGTGCCAGCTTTAGGTCCTAGTGTGATAAATTTGTCATAGATTTGGGAATAATCCCGTTCCACTAAAGCAAAGTTAGGCATCGTTTTACCGGGAACGGCCTCAATTTCGCCTTTTTTCCAATCCTTCACCAACCCATATGGCTGGGCTATTTCAGACGGTGCATCATGGTTAAGCGGTACTGTTACCACATCTAGTTCAGGTCCATCAAATTGTGTTTGTGCCATTTCTGTAAATGATTTCGCGAGACCTTTAAAGATATTCCAGTCTGATTTTGATTCCCAAACAGGGTCAACCGCTTTATTAAATGGATGCACAAATGGATGCATATCTGTACTGCTTAAATCTTCCTTTTCATACCAAGTTGCTGCAGGCAGGATAATATCTGAGTACATCGGTGTCGCCGTCATGCGAAAGTCTAATGTGACTAATAAATCAACCTTGCCTGTTTGTTCTTCGTCATGCCATTTAATTTCTTCTGGCTTAAAGCTGTTGCTTGGTGATGCTAATACATTTTCCGTTGTTCCAAGTAAATGCTTCATAAAGTATTCCTGCCCTTTACTGGAGCTGGACATTAAATTAGACCGCCATACAAACAATCCACGAGGGAAGTTGACTGGATTATCTGGATCTTCCACAGCAAAGGAGGTTTTTCCTGACTTTAATTCCTCTACTAAGTTCGGAATGATATCCTCCTTTTTAGCCGTTTCCTTTGCAAAGCTTAAGGAGTTTTTATCAAACTGCGGATAGGAAGGCAGCCAGCCAAGTCTTGCAGCAAGCACATTATAATCGGCAGGATGCTTGTATGTTATATCCTTCACAAGCGGTGAAGCATATAGCTTATTGCCGAGCTCCTCCTCCTCATATCTCCACTGATCTGATGTAAAGTAGAAGAAGGAAGTTCCATTTTGCTGCCGTGGCGGTGCTTGCCAATCCTTCGCAAAGGCAATGGTTCCCCAGCCTTCATACGGACGGCATTTCTCCTGACCGACATAATGTGCCCAGCCTCCGCCATTAACACCTTCTGATGCCGTTAAAATAACTAAGTTTAAGATAGCCCGGTAAATTGTGTCACTGTTATACCAATGATTAATGCCAGCACCCATAATAATCATCGAGCGCCCTTGTGTATCAATCGAGTTTTGCGCAAATTCCTTAGCAATTTGTTCAACGATACTTGCTTTTACACCTGTAATTGGTTCTTGCCATGCTGGTGTATAAATATCATCCTCTATAGTAGTTGTTGGATCTTCTGATACTCCGTATTGAGCAAGCATTACATCATAAACAGTTGCCGCATATTGAGTAGAGCCATCTGCAAGCGGAATTGGAATAACGGAAATTGGTCTGTCAAAAACTTTATTCCCATTTGAATCGAATAGTGGAAATTGAATTTTTACTTCTTCACGGTTAGCTTGAGTGAATGTCGATAGGAGCGGGTCTATTGCTTCTCCCGTTTCTTTTTCCAGCTTCAAATTCCATTTTTCTTTGTCATTCCAGCGCTGTCCGATTGTTCCATTTGGGACTACGATGCTGTTGGAAAGGCCATCTAAAAGGACTGGCTTCCACGCTCCATTCACCATTTTGTCATCATTCGTAACCTCTTCTGCCCGCAAAAACCTTCCAGCTTTAAACTTGCCGTCACTTGTTGGGTCCAGCTTTAATAAAAATGGTAAATCTGTATATTTTTTCGCGTATTGAATGAAGGCTTCTTCTTTTCTATTAATATAAAACTCCTTTAAAATGACATGTGTCATCGCTTGTGCTAAAGCAGCATCTGTTCCTGGATGTGGTGCGAGCCAGTTGTCTGCAAACTTCACACTTTCTGCATAGTCTGGTGCTACTGAAACAACCTTTGTGCCTTTATAACGAACCTCTGTCATAAAATGCGCATCAGGTGTACGTGTTAATGGCACATTTGAGCCCCACATCATGATGTAGCCAGCGTTATACCAATCACTTGATTCTGGTACGTCTGTTTGCTCTCCCCATATTTGCGGAGATGCAGGCGGAAGATCTGCATACCAATCATAGAAGCTCAATAGCTCTCCACCTATTAAGCTTAAAAACCTGCTGCCTGCCGCGTAACTGATCATTGACATAGCAGGAATGGGGGAAAAGCCGGCAATTCTGTCTGGTCCATATTTTTTAATCGTATAGATAAGCATTGCGGAGATCATCTCATTCGCTTCTGCAAATGTTACCCGGATCATGCCGCCTTTTCCTCTGAGCTTTTTATAGGACGCTGCTTTTTCTTTATCCTCGACAATACTTGCCCAAGCTTTGACTGGATCTTTATGAATTTTTAAAGCCTCTTGCCACAGCTTCCAAAGACGGCCCCGCATGTAAGGGTACTTAATGCGGAGCGGACTGTATTCGTACCATGAAAAGCTTGCTCCGCGAGGGCAGCCTCTTGGCTCAAACTCCGGCATATCCGGTCCGCAGCTTGGATAATCTGTTGCTTGATTTTCCCATGTAATAATTCCACTTTTCACGAAAACCTTCCAGCTGCATGAACCTGTACAGTTAACACCGTGGGTAGTCCGCACCTCTTTATCATGTGCCCAACGCCCTCGGTAGACATTTTCCCAATCACGGTCCGCTTCTTGTAGTAAGGACCAGTTCCCATTAAATTTTTCCGTTTTCTTAAAAAAGTTCAATCCTTTTGGTACTTTACTCATTATTTGAGCCCTCCTGTTTAAAACCGACTCTATCTACCATTCCATTGTATCGAGCCAACAACAGGAGGAATATTAGGGATTTTCCCTATATTGCCTTATTAGGGGGGCGTAAAGTTCAATTGTCGCAAAATGTTCAAATTTACAGTGTTTAGCTCCTTAAAAATCGTTTAAGGGAATCCCCCTATTTTTTCATGCAACTGAATAGCTTTTTGAAAACTTTCACAAAGTTACAGAAAAACAAATTAATAAATTCTTAGTTAAAAACCTATTTTCCCAGCGTTTATAACAACACCAGCTTTTATATCTCTAATTAAATTTCACAAACTTTACGGATTTTTTTCTCTATTGCGGGCTGTTGGGCAATCATGTACCCTATGTCTTGTAGCGGGACCTTCTTTGCTTTTAAACAGCACTTCTAGCAAGCATATTTTTGTTCAAGAATTCACGAAATTTAAAAACACATTTTTTAGAAAGGATGGTTACAATGAGTAAATTAAGAAGCGTACAATTATCTCTTCAAACATCAAGCTTAATAACTGGCTTTATGGTATGGGTATTAATATCCTCCCTTATTTCGTTTATTAAGGAGGATATTCCCTTAACAGACGGTCAGACAGCCTTAGTGACAGCTTTTCCGGTTATTCTGGGGTCCATTTTGCGGATTCCTGTCGGCTACTATACAAACCGGTTTGGCGCACGAATTATTCATAGCATCAGTTTTATCCTGCTTTTGCTGCCTGTCTTTTTAATAAGTAAAGCGGATTCAATGGCTGATTTAATTATTGGCGGATTACTTATCGGTATTGGCGGCTCTGTATTTTCCGTTGGGGTAACATCTATTCCGAAGTATTATCCTAAAGAAAACCATGGCTTTGTTAATGGTATTTACGGATTAGGTAATGCAGGTACTGCGATTAGTACATTTGCCGCACCAGTTGTAGCAAAATCGATTGGCTGGGCACAAACGGTGCAGCTTTATTTAATTCTTCTGCTCGTATTTGCTGCTTTAAACATTTTCTTAGGCGACCGGAAAGAACGAAAGGTAACCGTTTCCCTGGTAGACCAAATCAAGGGTGTCTATAAAAACTCGACGCTTTGGTTTATATGTTTATTTTATTTCATTACTTTTGGTGCCTTTGTTGCCTTTACTGTTTATCTACCAAACTTTCTTACTACTCATTTTGAATTAGACAGAGTGGACGCAGGGTTAAGAACAGCAGGCTTCATCGTGTTAGCAACATTAATGCGTCCGACAGGCGGTTTTTTAGCAGACAAATTTAATCCATATAAAATATTGATGTTTGTATTTCTTGGACTGGCATTAGCAGGGGTTCTGCTGTCATTCTCCCCTTCTATTGAGCTATATTCAGCAGGAGTATTAACCATCGCATTAGCAGCAGGGATAGGCAATGGAACGATTTTCAAGCTTGTACCAATGTACTTCTCCAAGCAGGCTGGGATTGTTAATGGAATCGTATCTGCAATGGGCGGCTTAGGCGGATTCTTCCCACCACTAGTACTCTCCTTTGTGTTTAATGCAACTGGTCAATATTCGATTGGTTTTATGGCTATTTCAGAGTTTGCATTAGTCAGCTTTGTGATTGTTGTATGGATGTTCTATAAGGACAATCTTTTTATTGAGAAACAAATCATTCATGAAACAAAAGAAGCAATCTTAATTACTAACAAAAATGGCATTATCGAAGACATTAACACTTCTTTTTCAAAGTTAACAGGCTATGCAAAGGACGATGTGATTGGCAAAAACCCAAGCATTCTTCAATCAGGCAAGCACAATCCAGAATTCTATCAAAATATGTGGGAGTCTATAAACAAGAGCGGATACTGGGAAGGAAAAATTTATAACAAACGAAAAAATGGGGAGCTTTATCAGCAGTGGATAACGATAAGTGCAATCAAGAGTAAATCTGGAGAAGTGAAGAAGTATGTGGGGATGTTGAATGATATAAGTGTAAATAGATAATAATTTATCATTGGCAAGCGGGTACCCGAAATAGTTGGGTAACCGCTTTTTTTGTGAAGCGTCACAGTGAATCACATACAAAAGAGATTTATACGTTGTGATACTTCTTAAGTCCGATCCATTTATGTGACACCAGTATAACTAATATACTTAAAAGCAATGTTATGAGCAGATTCCAGCCTAAATTAGCATTAATTGTCCTCATCGTTAGCACTTCGACAGCATGCTTGCTCATAGTTGCAGGATTAATCAAATCAATAACAGGATTTATGCCGACAATAACTCTGCATAGTAATAAAATTACAATGGATATTAATGCGATTATGCCTTGACCATTAAATAATGTACTTACCATCGTCGTGAACATAACAATAAATAGGACCCAGACTAAATAAAAAAACAGGGCTAACAGCATATCAACAAGATTCACATTGGAAAATAAAAAATTCACATATAAGTAGGAAACCAGATATCCTATTGCAACACTCGCTGCAACAAACAGATAATTAGCGACCACTTTAGCTGATAGATATTCGGCAACACTAACTGGTCTTGTCATAATAAATGCTAACATGCCGTTTGCTTTGTCGGATTGGACTGTTCCCATTAAGGAAACGATCACTATAATAACTCCTAGCTGATCAAATTGAGAGCCAAGCGTACCTGCTAACACTGCTCCCCCTTTTTGCACTAGCATATTAGGTTCAACGATTATTCCTTGATTTCCTCCTAAAGATTTAATAATAGCAGGTAAATAATAGTTCATGATTGGTTGAGACATTCCCAAAAAGATAAATACAAGCGGGAACCAAACAACTTTCAATTCACGCAGCGTTTGCACTAATTCTTTTTTTGTTAACAGAGCAAAGTTAGTCATGTTTACACCACCAGCTTCAGAAATATTTCTTCTAAACTATCGGTTTCCATTGTAAATTTTATAATATCTACATGATGCTCAAGAGCACTTGCTAGTAACATATTTTTATTCGACTGTATATCTGCCACTTCTATTATCACTTTATTACCAAAGACCTCGACATTCTTAACATAGGAGAACTCTTTAATAATATTAGGCCAATGCATACTAGCTTCAGTGATTTCAAATTTAATTTTGTTATTGCTATCTCTATTAACTAAGTCAGCGATTGTCGTATCCTCGATCTTTTGTCCTTCTTTAATAATGACAAACCTTTCACAAATTTCTTCTGCATCCTGCAAAATATGGGTAGACAAAAGAATCGTGGTTTCTTTTTTTATTTCTTGCATGATGTTCAATACCTCTCTTCTGCCGATAGGATCTAATGCTGAGACTGGTTCATCCATGACAATAAATGCCGGTTTATGTAATAATGCTTGTGCTATTCCTAGTCTTTGCTTCATACCGCCTGAGAAATTTTTAACCCTGGTGTTCGCTTCTTTACTCAAGCCGACTTTCGTTAGGATTTGAGGAATTTCTCTCTTTAGCTTTTCTCTATTCAACCCTGACAGCTGTCCCATGAACATAAGCGTTTCCGTTGCTGTCATCCAGTGATAAAAGTTTGGGAATTGCGGTAAATAGCCGATTTCTTTCTTCATGGATGATATTATTTTTCCATCTAAAAAAATCTGCCCTTTATCGGGATTTATAATATTCGCGACCATTTTAATTAAAGTTGACTTACCTGCTCCATTTGGTCCGATTAAACCAAGACATTGACCAGTATGGACCTCCATTGAAAAGTTATGAACGGCAATCTTGTGCTTATATGCTTTCGTTACATTCTTTATTTCTAATTTCATCGATATTCTTTCCCCTTTCTTCCTATCATAAAATACAAAATCGGGCCAAGTGGGTTAACAAGCACAATGATAAGCGTCCACACAAACACATGCTGCTGATATGTTCGATTCCTAAATAAATCAATTAAAGCAAGGACAACTAAAATAAAGCCTATTAAAAAAAACGGCAATATAATTGGCAAAATCGAGACAATATCAAAGTCCTTTAAATCATCCAATCCATAATGTACATTCATACAGTTTTTTACCTCCTTTTATATTATCATTATTGATAACGATAACATAAATCTTTCCTTTTAGCACTCTTGTTTCCATAAGATTGTTAAATTCATTATTATTTTATATAATGATAACATTATCAAAATGTAAAACTAATTAGCAGAAGTGGACAGTGATAGAAGGACAGTTAAATCGACTGTTATAACTGAATTTAAAAGAAATACACTTTTTAGAATGGAGCAAATTATGGTAAATAAAGCGGAAGCATTAATCCATCCAGTGCGAATAAAAATATCACAGGCCTTAATGAGAAGTGGTGAGAACGGACTAACACCGTTAGAAATGGTAAAGATTATTAAAGAAGTACCACAAGCAACGGTGTATCGCCATATTCAGGTTATGCTCGATGCAGGAATTATCCGGATTGTTAAGGAAAAAAAGGTTCGTTCTGTTGTTGAGAAGTATTATGCTATCAATGCTGAGGAAGCGAAACTGAAGGGTGAAGAATGGCAGAACGCATCAATGGAGGATAAACTTAATTATTTTTCGTATTATCAAATATCGCTTTTAAATCAATACCAGAGCTATTTAACAAAATTAAAAGACCAAGATACTCCAAAGGATCTTTCCACCTTTTCTTTAGCAGAAATGAAGCTTGACGAAAAGAGCTTTCATGATTTTCAACAAGAACTAAACGAGCTAATAGTTAAATATCATAACAGCTCGCAAACAAATAAGGACAGTGAGCCTTTTAGAACCGTTGCCATAACCATCATCCCAGAAACTTAAAAACAGTATGAAAAGAAGGAGCATATTTAACATGCTCCTTTTTCCATACTTTAAAGGTACTAATGGTATTAACTCTTTACATAATCACAAAACTCAATTAACGTCCCGTTCGTCGAAGCCGGATTTAAGTAAATTAGCCGTCTTCCTCGTGCGTTAACTCTTCGTGTATCCTCGAGAAAACGGACTCCTTCTTTTTTGGCTTCATATATTGCATCATCTAAATTATCAACCCGATAGGCAAGATGATGTACCCCTTTGCCTCGCTGTTTAATAAAACGGGCCATTGGCGAGTTTTTGTTTGTTGGTTCTAGTAATTCGATTACTTTATCTTCTGTTCGCACAACAGCAACATGCACTTCAACACCTGGCGCATCACTTGTATAACGGTCCTCTAAAGTGCCTTTTAATACAGTAAGATAAAATGGTAATGTATCATCAATGCTTCTTACGGCAATACCGACATGGTCTAAAACATAATTCAAAATAAATCCTCCATAAAATTGTTCTGTTTATATTAGTATAACATGTCTATGTATATAAATTTCTATTTTCAAATGCTGCTTATAACTTGTCTTTCATCTCCTTTAATAATTCAACCATTTCTTTTTGTTGATCTGCTTGCTTTTTTAATTTGCCTTCGATTGATAGGCAGCTAATCATGATAACTAACACCATTATCGTAATAAAAAATTCCACTGTATCTCCTCCTAGTGTCACTCTTTACCACATAATACCATAATTTCGTTTTGGATTTATTAATGATCTTTCCGTATAAAAAAGACAACCGAATAATTCGATTGCCTTTTTAAGAATAACGTTTCATTAATTCATCTATGTATGCATTGCCACGGGGAGTTACGACCGCTTCCTTCAGAAATACGACCAGCACTTCGTCACGAGCACCTCTTGCATATTTAACATTGGCAATAATACCTTCGTGCTCCATTTTTTGCACCTCTGCATTAAACTCCTCTGGGGAAACAGCAATACCAACATCCTTTGGCATCGGCTCGCGTCCCTCTAATAATCCAAGTAGTATGGCAAATCTAATGGTAATAGAATTCTCTGTCATGATAACACCTCCGTATTCCATTATAGCGACACCTTGCGTGCTTGTCTTTTTATAAGTTTGGTATAATCCCTTTTCAGAACTATCTTTCAATTCATCCGTAGATTTGACTCAGAAAAACTTATTTCTTAATGTCACTAAAAGACATTCGGTGAAATGTATTAACATAAACAAACAATTCTTCTCCGTGTTTCTTCGTCTCTTTATTTGTCAGTGGAAGATACATCGCCTGATAGGTTTCAGGAACCCAAATATATGTATGGATATATGAAGTGAGATAAAAACCGCATGTTTGCCAAAATGCCATACGCCTTAAGTTGTCTGGTGTCGTTTCTGACTCTGCTTCGATAATTAACATTTCGTATCCTTCTGACATTGCCTTTTGGCTCATTAATGTAACAAATTGTTTGCCAATACCGTGATTTCGCTCTTTTTCTAATACGGCTAAATAGTCGATGAGCATTACCTTTTCATGTGTTAGTTTCCCTGTGAGTGCCATGACAATCGGTTTTGCATCACTGTAGCCCACATGAAGCTCTGCTATCCCCTTTGCCAGCATATTTTTGATAATTTTAACAGGCTTTGCCCCTTTTTCTCCGAATGCTTCTTTGTAGATGGTATTAGCATCCTGCCATAGCTCTTCGTCCCATTTTGCAACTGTTTTTATTTCCATGAAGATAACTCCAATCAAGCTTTTTACACTTATTTTACACCAATTGATGATTTGCATCCTTCAAATAGACTTTGTTAGGTTTTTATCAATGTTAAGTATAAAAGTTATCCTTAGAAATTAAGTTTATAGGTACTTTATAAATCAAACCGCACAAATAATAAGCATGGTTTGCATTTATCCTTTAATCAAGGTGATAATATCTGGATATTAGTTAGCATTATCAACTAATATCTTGTATAAATCTTGTATAAATCATGTATGATAGTTATATAGTGTTTTATAAGAAGTGAGGTGCTTGCAGTCATGCTAACAAACGAAGAATTAACCGCAATAAAAAACCTAAAGGCTATATGTGAAAACAAAGAGCGATACGAATTAAAGCTTAATTTTGATATGCTCGAAACTAGAAAAGGAGATGTACAGGAGGATTATTTTCATTATGAAGACGGAAAGCTAGTCGGATTTCTCGGTAGCTATGGTTTTGGGGATAAAGCGGAGATATGCGGCATGGTTCATCCTGACTTTCGTCGGAAAGGAATTTTTTCGATGCTGTTTAAAGCTTGTGTGAAAGACTTAAATGATCGCCAGATTGAGACTATATTGTTAAATGCACCTGCTGACTCTTCATCTGCAAAAAATTATCTTAAAAACCTCCCTTGTACGTATTATATGACCGAATATCAAATGAAATGGCAAACAACAGAAATGAATGTAGATCCTACTGTTGTTGTTAGGCCATCCCTTTCAGATGAGGATTTTGAAGCGGAAGTCCAACTGGATATTCAAGCATTTGGGTTTAAAGAGGAGGAAGCACGTCATTATAATGAAATACTTAGAGAAAACAGGCAAGAGCAAAGATTAATAATTGCAGTAGACGGGAAAACAGCAGGAAAAATGAGAGTTGCTGAAGTAAATAATGAAGCATGGATTTATGGGTTTGCGATCTTTCCGGCACTTCAAGGCAAGGGAATTGGCAGAAAAGCTTTATCCAGCATTGTTACCAACTTAAATCAGAAAGGTCTATCTATTTATCTTGAAGTAGAGGCTAAAAATCACCATGCGCTTAAGCTTTATGAAGCCTGTGGTTTTAGAAGCTACCATGCTCAAGATTATTATAAATATCACCTAACTAATTAAAGGACTCAGCCTGATGGTTGAGTCCTGCCTTTTTATAGACGAAAGTGAATACTCCCGAAAAGGTTTTACGATATAAGCCGTTTTTGCCAAATGCATAAAGAAACTTGCCGCGCATAAAAACCTGCCCACTTATTCGCTTTCCATTTTCATCAATAAGGTACACATTATCAGCAGGAGTAATGGTACGATTTCTTATTTTATAGCGCTTGATTGTATAGCTATCCACTTGGACAATCATGCTTTGGTGATCGAAGATAAATTGGTGAAAGGTATCATCACCTTCTACTACGAACCGCGCTACTTCTTGCTGTTCGCTAAGCTGTACTAGATGAAAATCAACGTAGTAGTAAAAATATACTTCCTTTGAATGTACGACATTTAGTGCGTAACAATCAGCAACTTCATAAGGACTGGCTCCCCAAAGCTTTTGTCCTTCAATAGAATAAGCAACTAACCCATCACTTCCCATAGGTTCACCATATTCATAATCCCCGAATACTCCTTCGTCAAAATAACTGACCCAAATAGTGTCTGTCTCATCAATTTGGACGCTATTAATACCATCACCAAGTGTAAAGGCACTGATTAATTGGCCATTCGGATTATAGCGGCGAGCATTTCGGGCAAGTTTTTCACCATCACCATCACATCGGGATTGAACAATTAAAATAGTACCATCTGAAAAAAAGTCAACCATAGACGGGATAAGCGGAACGTTTTTTAATTCTAAGATTTCATTTTTGTCATCTTTTAACATTCGAATTGTCCAATTTCTTTTAGGAACAGGCCACTGTCTATATTCGAGTTCCGGTAATTCGGTTTCTATCAACACTAACGTACCGTCATTAGTTATTTGACCATCAACATAATTCATGTTTGAGGTGAAATCCATCCATTTTTGCATCTTCAGTTTTTCTATTTTCATCACCCAGTTAAGAATTTTTTGCTATTACGCTATATCTTATGATTCTAGGTAAAAAGCGAATTCCCTTTATTTCACTTTTCATTAAGACGAAATCTTTTGCAATTTCCCATGAACGACAAGTCTGCCTTCATTCGGATCAGATATGTTGCTGCATGTTGATAATGTGATTATTTGGTCTTGTTCACTTATTGTTACGTTTGAGTCATAAATAGATTTATCTGTAATAGTTTGTAAATATTCCTTGTAATCAGCTTCACTGGAGAACTCTGTCTTTAAATAATCAAAACTTGTAGTTGTTGCATAAACAGAAAATATTTCCACCTCATAATTGTCAGCGTTTGTTTGATAGGAAAAACGTTTATGCTGGGAAAAGAAATCCACATCTAAAAACTTCTTCAATTCACCAAACATAGCGCCATTTTTCATTTCATGGCCATAAAGAATCGTTTGTCTGTTTGTCGTGTCTGGATTGTTTCGATAATCCATAAAAATACTGCCTTCTTTTGACGCTTCGTTTTTGTAGTTATGTGTTAAGTAATAATCATTATTTTTGGTCTGCAGGATTGGATAGTCAATTTTTGTATCAGCAATTGTCAACCAGCCAACTATATCTTCATTAATGTCTGTCAGACTTTGAAGAGGTGCAGTAGAAGCTGAATTATTTGCTTGTGCCTCTTTATGGTAAACTACTTGAATATCCCTCATGATTTCGTCGTTTTTCGCATAGCTATACACAATATCGCTAATTTTAAAGAGACTAAATACGAATATGACAAGAGAAATAAGCAGGATTAATGCTTGGATCCAGTTGATTTTTTTTCGCTGTATAGTTGTTGTCACGTTCATCCGCCTTTTATGCTTGAAATGAAAGATGCTCCTCTTTAGCCATGGCTTTAGGGGAGCTTGTTGAATGAATTATTGGTCTGCTTTATTCAGCTTTCTTTTCCAAAATACGATGGCAGCTGCTGCTGCTGATGCTAGTAATGTACCTACATATAAGAAGATGTTTGTATCATCACCTGTGTGCGGGTTCTTCACTGAACCTGTGTCCGCTGTTTTACTTCCTGTGCTTACATTTTCAGTATTGCTTCCTGCTTCATTAGTACTTTCTTCTTGCGTATGATTACCAGCATTATTGTTATCTTGATTTGTGTTTTCTCCATTTGTAGTTTCTTCATTTGTGTTATCGTCTGGGTTAACTGGTGTTGGATTGTCTGTATTGCTCTCTTCTTCGTTATCAACTGGTTCATCTGGATTCGCTGGAGTTTCAGGGTTATTATTATCTGTTTCTTCCTGCTCCGCTGATACAATACGGACTGCATTATCCACATATGCTACTTGATAGTTTTCAGGTAAGCCTGTTATTTCGACTGCAGCAAATTTGCTGTCATCAGCCAATGAGCTGTAGCTGATGATATTTGCATCCTCTGCAGGTACATAACCATCCGTAAAATGAAGCTTTAATGTACCCCCGAATGTAGCTTCTCCATCAATATTTAACACTTCTTCCTTGCTGCCAATCTGGAGTTCAAGTGTTCCCGCATCTGTTTGAGTAAAGTCTTGTTCGATTGTCAGACTGCTCGCTACACTTTCATTAACTGTTCCGCCATTATTGATTACATCACCTGTACCAAACGCCGTGCTTGAACTTGCAACTAGGGAACCTTCCTCAATAACTGTTCCACCTGCGTATGTGTTATCACCAGTCAGTGTTAACACACCAGTGCCAGCCTTTGTCAGCTTACCTGAACCAGCGATGTCGTTTTTCCAGCTATCAGCAGCATTAAAGCCGCCAAGTGAGCTGTCCATTGTTACATTTACATCTGTTTCAAAATCCTCATATCCACCAGCAGCTGCAAATAGATTTAAACGGCCCCAGCCTTCTGTGTCATCTAAAACAGGATATCCAGATGGCAAGCCAGTTGTATATAGAACCCAACGGCGCTGCATGTCATCTAAGTACGGGAAGCGTGTTTCTAATAAAACCTCTGCACCCTTTGGCACAACCATTTGTTTTGTTGTATCCCCAATCTGTTGAAAACCGTAAGTAAGACGTTCTGTATATTTTTGCTTGTTTGTTTCGTAATCACTATAGGCATCATAAGAAGTGCCTTCCTGTGTTAGCAGCACTTCATGTGCTTCTTTAAAGGCAGCTTCCTTCACCGCTTTATTTGCTGGATCATTCAATGCCGCTGCAGCAACAGCTGTCGACATAACTCGGCCGCCAATGACGTCAAGTGGTGAATGCATGCCTGCAACAATTCGGCTGTTTCCAAGCTCTGATGCTCTTGTTATCATTTCTTCAAACCGTTCTGGCACTGCGTAAGCAAGTCCGTATGATGCTAAATAAGCAGCATTCGTATGTCCGCTTGGGAAACCTCCGTCACTTGATGGGTCATCCTTTTTTGCTGGAACAAGTGTTGGCAGCATGCTTACATCCTCACTCCAACGGAATGGGCGTTTATAACTATAGTAAGCTTTTGCAGATGAAGTAGAAGCTCCTGTCCAGCGGATTGTATTAATAAGATTTACCATATTTCCGAGACTGGAATTAGTTTCTGCCCAATTTCCGTTACTGTTTCCGCCATCCTCGTATTTCACACTTGTTGCATCTTGAGGGATTTCATCGGGAATCGTTGTTCCAGCATTAGCACCTGCCTTAAAATTATCAGCATAAGGACCAAGACCTGTTATAACACTGTAGTTCTGATTACGGCGGTCACTAAGGTATGCATCCTTCGCTTCTGCTTCTGTACGGTTTTTCGTAATAGCGATAGATGTATTGATATTATGATTATGTACACTCTCATTTAAAACTGTGCCGTTATCCCAAGAATCTCCTGGCTGCCAAATATCTAAAAATCTGGAGAGCACACCGATAGAGGAGTTGGTTTCGGGGGTCATATTTGAACTTTCATTACTGCCATATACGTCAACATAATAGCCGTAAGATCCTGGTTTTGGTTCAATGGCAGAATTATCAGCTGCTGCCGACGCCGTATATGCACCTTGTGTAGTTAATAATGTTGTTAATAATAAGATTGGTATTGTAGACTTTTGATTTTTTTTATTCTTTTTCTGTACTCTTTTATTCGACAAATTTCTTTCCCTCTCTCTCCGTATTTAACTTTCAACGTAAGTTTAATGAATTATTGTAAATGCAGTGTGAATTTTATGATAATAAACGTTTAGATTTTGAAAACATTGTATAGTTATGTATTATTTTCGCGAAAAATGAAACTGCCAAATAGGAACGATGCGCTTTTTCGACATTAAAAAACCTGCAGAATTTTGTCTTATGCCGACAAATTCTGCAGGTAATCTTATTATGTTGAAATATTATGGGAATAGCTATTCTATTTAATTTAGTTCAATTATTGTAAGCTTTGTACCTCGTGAGTTAACAATTAATTTCTCTATAAGATATAAACAAGTAACGAAAGGCTATTTATACATTTTTCTGTATATTTCCCAATTGTCGGTTCATTAATAATTAAACTCTTTTGCACTTCTTGACCTGTTATTCCTCAAATGACAAATTCACTGGCTCGTCTAATAGCTCTTCAAGAATATCAATATTTGTTGTCGGTGTATGTTCATCTACTTCTTCAAACCGCAAATCATCTATCCATACTTGACCGCTGCCTGAAAGCAATACGCCAAATGCAATGACTGCACTATTTTTTGGTATATCCAAAACGATCGAATAATGATTCCACTCTGTGTCACCTGTAATGGGACGGTTGCTCATATTATCAAATTGCAAGACATCGCCTAAACTGTCATCCACTCTCATCCAAAAGCCACAGGAAAATTCTACCTGTCTTGATTTAATAAAACCTGATAGCTTTAACCTTTTACCAGCGTGTTTGTCTGCCTTGAATTGCTGCATCATTGTTCCGAATTCATGCGGAGGTGTCGTGGTAAGAGTTTTTAGAAATCCTGATGCTTTTCCTTTGTGCACAGTTTCTCGATCAATCCCAATCTCATATTGGGCAGGACTTGTGCCACTTAAATGCCAGCCTTTTAATAATTGCTTATCTTTCACGTCGAGTTCCTCCCTTTTTATTGTTAACTTAGTCATGACTTTTCGATATTGTCCTGGTGGCAAATGATAATATTTTTTAAAGGAGCGGCTGAAGGATTCCTGTGATTCAAAACGTAAGTAAAACGCAATATCGATTATTTTTTCATCTGTATATAGCAGCATGTTCGCAGCAGTTGCCAGTCTGCGGTAGCGAACATATTCAGACGCAGACACCCCTATTTCTTTTAGAAATACCCGATGGTAATGGAACTTCGAAAAGCCTGCTTTTCTGGCAAGAATAGCTAGCTGGAGCTCCTTCTGAATATTTTCCTCGATAAATTCAATTGATTGGCGAATAACTTCACTGTAAGTCATACTTCGTACCACCTATCTATAAGATAGCAAAATGTAAGGATGTTTTTTTGACATTTATTGCTTTTTCATGTGAATTAACTGTATAAGAAAAAAAAAACAGTAAAAAGTAAAAAGACATCTAAATTAAGGATTGATATGAATGAAAAAAAATAATAGGCTAGTCATTCTTATGACTGTTTTGCCATGGCTTTCTATTCCGCTAATTGGAAACAAGGCATTTAAAAAGTATTTTTTCGCGGCACTGACGATGAGCACATATCTTGTTTTCGAGGGAAGATTGGCTGAAAAAAGAAAATGGTGGTGGTTTCCGTATAATGTTAAACCAAATGTATTAGCCGAACTGCCTTTAATTGTCGGTCCGTTTCTTATTGGCTCCATCTGGATATTGAAATATACATTTGGTAAGTTCAATCTTTACCTTTTAGTTAATCTTGTTGTGGATTCCCTGTTTACATATGTCGGCATGGATTTATTAAAAAAAATAGGCTATGTAACTTTAGTCAGACTAACTAAATTTCAATTGTCCGTTATTTTCCTAATAAAAACGTTTGTATTGTATGGCTCCCAGCTCCTTTATGGAAGTTTAAGTGACCGTTTTAAAAAAGAAGAATAAAAAACATGCGGAAAAGCCAGGCTCTTCCGCATGTTTTTTATAGTAAACCGTATTTCTTAAAGCTGTTATAAATACCATGTTCGTCATGTGTATCTGTTATATCATCTGCAGCAAGCTTAACTGGTTCTTTTGCATTTCCCATTGCAATACCGTATTGGACGAATTCAAGCATTTCTAAATCATTTAAGCCATCACCATAAGCAAAACTATGTTGCTTATCCAGTTGCAAATGATTTAGAAGCTTTTCAATAGCGGTTGCTTTATGAATGCCTGGAACAGATAATTCTCCGCTGTTTTCACCGAAGATGGGAACTGTGCTTGAAATAACATTGAATTTTGCTGAGAATTCCTTACTGATTTCAGCAATTGGCAAGTCTGAACCTAAAAAGGAAATTTTATTTATATCTTCTCTGATCAAATCTTCCCCTTCAATCAAGCAATCATGAAAGGGCTGTATGCCTTTCTTCACTTCTTCTTCAGCATGAGGGTTTTCATCAAGAAATTTATCTATTATGTTTTGGATATGAGATTTACAATTCTTACTTGCAAATAATCCGCCATTGGATTCTAAATAAAAATCCACACCATGATTATCAAAATAAGCTACAATATCTCGCACATCTTCTGTGGCGACCTTTTCATGCAGCAAAACCTCTTGATCTATTTCAACATAACCGCCAGCCGCTCCGATAATCCCGTCAAAGCCGACCTCTAATATTTCTGGAAAGAGCTCTGCTTTAGAACGACCTGTACATATAAAAACTAAATGACCTTTTTCCCTTGCTGAACGTATTGCAAGTTTTGCTGAATCTGGTATTATTCCGTGATCATTAACGAGTGTTCCGTCTATATCCATAAATATGATTTTTTTCATACTGCACCTGCCTGTTTATTTAGTAAAGAAGAATTTTCAAAATCATTAGCTATGAAATAATAGTAGCAAAAAAGGCTTGTAAGCGCAATATTTTCATTTCAACAATTCTTTCTAGACTTCTGCACCGCTTCATTAATAATTCCAATAACTAAATTTGGCTCTGTTAACTGTGGAAAATGCCCACTGTTATTTGCTAACATTTGTTTGCTATCTTTTGATAAAGATAATAAATCCAGTTGATTTTTTCGTCTAATCGTTAAAGCTTCTTTCGGCATAAGCCGATTTTCCTTCGTTCCTGTTACGACATATAAAGGAATGTCTGGAAAGGTTTCACGAAGATTGAGTTGGCTAATAGTCTCTTTAACAAAATGCACTTCGCCGAGTTTTTTATGCTTAGATAATGAATCGAATATGGACAGCAATTTATTAATCGTTTTAATGATCTTCCCCTGATACTCATCCAGCTTCATATCCTCGGGATGGCTTGCCTCTAAAAAAACAAGTGCAGCTACTTCATCAGGATAAAGACGAGCAAAAAGGTTAGCGTACAAACCGCCAAGTGAATGACCAACAATCACATAAGGAGGCTTTATGCCAATTAATGATAGTGTTTCACGCAAAGTCTCTATTATCGCTATTCCGTCCTGATTTTCTTGCGGTTTGTCACTGCCACCTACACCAAGTCGGTTATAACAAAAAACAGAGGACATCTTAGAAACATCTTCTAACACCTTCATCCAGCCCTCAATAGGACCAGACCCACCATTAATTAAGATAATATTCGGTTCTCCACTCCCACAAACTGAATACTCCACGACTCCTTTTGATGTTGTTACTTTTTCCTTATTTATCTGCAAAGTCAACTCCTCCACCTTTTTGAATCTTTATAGTCTTATACGAAATATATGGAGTTAAGTTCCACTAATATGTTTAGTTAGCTAGGATTTGCTCGGTTTATTTTAGAAGTTCTTAGTTGCAATGTTTTAATTCGTTAGTTATTTTGAGTGCGTAAAATTATTTTCATTTTCATTATAAAAAAAGGAAGCAGTGTCCTGCTTCTCAAATTTTTAATTTCATTCTTCCAATCTCTTTTAAACCAGCACGAATCAGCAAAAATACTGCAACCCACGAGGCTGCCATGAGGCCAAGCTGTCCATATGGAAACATCCATGGGGCATCGTAATCCCAAAAAGCATGCAATAGTACTACTAATATAAACACACGCAAAAATCGAAAGCGCAGCAGCATGCTTAGTCTGAAATTTTCCGATCCCTGTACCCTGCAAAATGCTGCCCCTGCTAATGCGGACCAAGCAACATGTCCACCTGGTGCGAGTATCCCCCTCCACAAAATGGTATAGTACAAATGCTCCCCACCACCTGAAAGCAAGGCTCTTAATGCGTATCCCGCAGTTTCAAAGGCTGCAAAGCCCACACCAACAGCTGCTCCTATAAGAAGACCATTTAAAATAAATCTGTACTTTCGAAACCGCACAAATGAAATAACTGTGATTGTTTTGGCAAGCTCCTCGACAATACCTGTAGTAATGGCATTTGAAGTGTTTCTTAGTATATCAAAAAACACCAATGCGACTAGCATGGAAAGTATCCCGCCAAGCAACACGATATACATTACTCTGTAAAAGGCAATATTTTGCGGGGCATTCATTTCCCAAAAGAAAATTAGTGTCGTGAACGGAACTGCAAATGAGCCCGTTATAATCAGACCAGGAATAAAATTAGCATTATGAAAATAACTGACACCTATGTAAAACCCTGCAAATGTTAGAAGTGCAATAATAAAAACCCTTGCAAACAGCCACGGCTTCGGCCAAGTGTCTGTTACCTCTGACAGCTTTGGTGTTGTTAATGCAGTGCCCACGATAAAAAGCCTTTCTGCTTCTAATTCACTGTGATCATGGAATACACGTGAAAATATATTATTGAATTTTGGATTAACAGACCGTTCTTTGTTTGGAACCATATCAACATAATGAGCAAATTCGTAAAAGAAGCTGTTGTCGTCGCCAGGAGTATTATCTTTGATGAACTTCTCTCCACAGCTTATGCAAAACTTCACACCCTCTGGATTTGTATATACACATTGTGGACACTTCAAATAACTCGCCCCTCTTTTAACATTCTCTTCAATGAGTATGCTCCATTGAGTGTTGAATTATTTGAATAAATATTGTCATTGCTTGTTCATCTCACCATTGCCAAAAAATAATACATTTTCGTTTAGTTTAGCATTACTTGGGTATTATAAAACTAATCATGATTTACCGAAAATATGTTTTATTACCTTCACTAAAAGCCTTCACCATTATGTGTGAAGGCTTTTAGTGTGACATTCCTTCTAAAGTAATTGGACGACCTTATTCAGAGAAAAAAACAATAAAACGCCTCAGGTTTCCTTAACAACTACTTTTACTTCTCTTTTTTCCAGTTCAATCAATCTACTTAATCGCCCAAAAATATCCTATATTCAACAACAAATATTTCAAAGGAATTATATGTAGATACTTATAAACATTTTGTTACGTTTTTCTCCGGAATTTTCCGCATAATTGGTGCTAAAAATCCATGCTTGTCCTAATGTATTTAACTATTTCAGCTTTTAATTTACGAATACACTATTTAAGAATAATGAAAAAGGAGGGGAAAATATGAGTAGAAAACCATGGTTCTTAGGTGGAGGTAATAACAATCAACGCAATAACGCCGATTCTCGCTCAGGGGATAGTGACAGTCGTTCTAAATCCAATGTAGATTTTGATGTTGATAATGATTTAAGATCAGATACAGAAGTGGATAATGATAACACAATCAAAAACCTTGATAAAAACACGAATGTTGCGAAAGTAAGAGATTCTGGAAATGCGAAAATCGACTTAAACATTGATGTTAATTCCGATTCTAAAGCACGTGTGCAATCTCGTTCCCGTGCTAACGCTGATGCAGATCAAGATCAAGATAACGACCAAGACAATGACCAAGATCAAGAAAGTTGAATCAATTGCTAAAACGAGAATGCAAAAGCATTCTCGTTTTTTGTTCGTTCCATTCCTCTCTTTTTAGTAAACACGATTTACGAGGGTGGCTTTCGAAAAGAGAAACTAATAGCAACAAACATGGATAATCCTGCATTCAATAGGTATTCTGGCAAAATTTACACTACATTACTTAACAGTGAAAGGAGATGATAATCGTCAAGGAGGTGAAATACAATGGCAAACAACAATAGCAGCAACGACCTATTAGTGCCAGGTGCTGAATCTGCACTTGAGCAAATGAAATATGAAATTGCACAAGAATTCGGTGTTCAGCTTGGTGCTGAAACAGTAGCTCGTGCCAACGGTTCAGTTGGTGGTGAGATTACAAAACGTCTTGTAGCAACAGCTCAATCACAATTAGCTGGTCAACAAGGTACAACTCGCTAATAATTTTCTAATTTAATATATGGCTTTGAGACTATCTGCTTGCAGGTAGTCTCTTACAATACAGAAATCAATCATGTACGGGATTATAATTGTAATGGAGTTTTGGTAAAAAGCAGATATTATTTTCTAGAGCGTTACTTCCTCTATTTTAACCTCTACACTTCCTTAACTTCTGGATTACCGTGTCGTTTACAGCCAAATAAATAGCAAGCTGTTTGTATTTGTGGCTCAAAGTGCAGTGGCTCCTTAATACCTTCAATTGCTGCATCTATCATTTTTTCGTACTCAATTATATGTGTTTTAAGCTCTTTTATTTCTTCTTCCTTCTCTTCCTCGGTCCAATCATCAAAACACTCATCTCCAAAACCTTCTTCTAATTCTAACTGTTTTTCCTTGATTAAGCTTTCTACAATGTTTCTCGCCTTTTCTATTTCACCTGCCTGTACAAGGCAATAAATATACCTGCTTACCCAATGAGGCTCCTTGAAATATTCTTCCCAACCTTTATCGTACCAATGATTTGCCTTCATAAACGAGTTAATTTCTGCATATAAATCTGCCAAATCTACTTCACCAACAAACTCCTCATCCTCTATCGTAAATGTATCTAAAAGTAACTCAGCTCTATCATTACTGCCAAGCTCAATTAAGCATTTGACATGAGAATATAATGCATAGTCAGAGCTTCCAGATGCTTTCAGAAAAAAAGCAGAAGCATTTGCTTTATCTCCGGCCTGGAAAAACGCAACACCTAAATTATTATATGCCTCTTTTGTAGACAGCATCTCCATTCCTCTTTTAAGAATCGGGATCGCTTTATCAGGTTTTTCTATTCTAATATATATTTCTCCGAGTAAATGATAAGGAAAGTGCGAATTTGGCTCCTTAACAATTGCCTCCTCCAGCAAAACAATAGCTTGAAGAAAATCATCCTCCTCATAACAAAGCATCCAGGCTAGATTATGTAAAGACTGCACATTCCTTTCCTGCCTTACAGCTTCCTTAAATAGCAACAGTGCTTGATCCAACTCATTGTTTTCATATAATTCAATCGCCTTTGCATTAAGATTCATGTTAGTTCCTTTCCAATCAAATAAAGTAAATTCTCTTTAAATGGATTATAGCATTTCTTCCACTTAAATCTTTTAGAAAGTCACATTCAATTGATATGTCATTGTTCACTAGTTTAAATTTCCATCTGCCAACAAACAAATCTTAACCGAATTTTATTCAATAACAATACATAGGCCTTAAGTAATTTTACGATAAGTAAAAAAGCGCACCTAGTCGATGCGCTTTTACTAAAAATTATTTCAAGAAATTCTCTTTAAAGAATTCTAATTGATAGTCTAAAGAAATTGGATCATTGTAGATAAATTCGTATGCATTTGCTTCCATTACATGATTATTTTTCACAGCAGGAATTTCTTTATAAACATCTGTTTCCTGGTATGAGTTATCTTGGTCGTTATATTTGCTGATTACTAAGTAATCGCCAACGTATTCTGGAAGTACTTCAGAAGAAATTGTGTAATAGCCTTCTTTTTGAGCCATTTCTTTTACTTTATCAGGCATTTTCAAGCCCATTTGTTGATAAAGTACTTCTGTTCCTCTGCCCCAGTTGTCGCCAAGAACATACATGCTCTTATCATAGCTTTCTAATACAGTAACAGTTGCGTCTTCACCGATTTTCGCTTTAACTTCTTCTCCTGCAGCTTTCGCATCTGCTTTAAAGTTATCAAGCCATTCTTGTGCTTCTTTTTCTTTGTTCAAAAGCTTTCCAATCTCAAGATGCTGTGTCAAATAGTCGACTTTATTATATGTATATGACACAGTTGGCGCGATTTTTCCAAGCTTATCAAGGTTTTTCGTTGTGCTTGCAGCAATAATCAAATCTGGCTTAAGCTCAGCGATTTTTTCGATATTCTCATCTGAAACAACTTCGATATCTTTATTAAGTTTCTCCTCATAGCGTGGATTAGTCATTGTCCAAGAGTCAACTCCAACAAGGTTAACACCAAGTGCCAAAACATTACCTGCATTTGTTAATGCAACAACTCTTTGTGGATCTGCTGGAACTTCAATTGGTCCATTTTCAGATTCATATGTAATAGTGTCAGATTCTTCTGCACCTTTAGCATCTTCTTCTGTTGATCCTGTTGTTTTGTTACCGCATGCACTGATAATTAGTACGAGTAAAAGAATGAATGGTACAAGTAATTTCTTCAAAGTATGAGTCCCCTTTTAATGTAATTGCCACAGATGTGGTTCTTTTTATATTGATATACTGTGCTAAGATTTCTTTAATTCAGCCTCCTCATTATCACCTTATATGTTGAGAATGATAATCATTTGCGAATGAAATAATCATAATATCGTTTTCCTTTTATGTCAATACTATTTAAATTTATTATGATAATTTTCTTACATTTTTGACAAAAAAAATAACCGACATCAAGTCAGTTATTTTAGTAGAAGGGCTATTCCTATCTTAGAAAGATATTTTTTAGTTTTGCCATTGAAGTTTTCGTCGGATTTTTTTATAGAAACGATAAGTATGCCTTATAACATCTAGTGCTTTAAAAGGAATTTTCACAGGGTATTTATATAAGGTTTTTTTATATAATTTATTATATGCTTTGACTAAATCCTCCCATTTCTCATCTTTCCCTTGTTTATAAAAATCGGAGACATCAACAACAAACCCTCTGCCATCCTTCATCATCACGTTTTTTCCGTGTATATCAAATGGATTTAAGCCTCGACTTCGAGCATATTCGAGCGCTTCATTGATATCCTTAATAACTGTTTCAGGTATCCTTATTCCTTTTGCGAAAGCATTATACATGGTGATGCCTTCTAGTCTTTTTAAAACAAGATAATTATCTCCCTCATAAATTAGTTGGGAATAACTTGGATGATTGCCAAGTCTTCTGTATATATCTGCTTCCTTTTTTAAATTCTCTTTATCGACTATATTTATTTTAACGACTAGATCTGGTTCTGAATAATGCATGAACACAGCCGCATAATTACCAACCCCGACACATTTCCAGCCGATTGGAATATGCTCGACCGTTACCGGGTTATGAGCTTTTTCGCTCTTTATAACTACTTTCTTTAAAAGCTCTATTTCTATTAAATGAATAAATTTCTTCTTCATCATTCCCCTCCGCTACTTGCTATTTTATCATCTTTTCCTTATCGTTCCCTTAACTTGAACAGAGAAATTTTTACAAAGTGAAAAATAATAGAGTAGCTTATCCATCGAAATCATCGATGCAAATAATCAAAATTATCTGCTTTCCCCATTTACTTATTCCATATAAAATAAATAACTATAATCATTTGTTAAGGAGTGAGGAACAATGTCCGTTGCTGTTATTTTTTGAGGTACACGTTCACAAAGCAATACAAAAACGCTAACCGAAATAACGCTTACAAACGTTAAAGCAGAAAGAATTTATTTAAAGGATGTTCATATTGAGTCCATTATTGATAAACGCCATGACGCTGCGGGATTTGACAATCATAATGATGATTACAATTCCATTTTAGACCGGATTCTCCTTCATGATACTATTATATTCGCAACGCCTATCTATTGGTACAGTATGTCAGGAATAATGAAAAACTTTGTTGATCGCTGGTCCCAAAGCCTAAGAGATGCTGATTATCCAGATTTCAAACAATAAATGGCAGCAAAAAAAGGATATGTTATCGCAGTTGGAGGCGATGCTCCACATATAAAGGGCTTGCCGATGATTCAGCAATTTCAGTACATCTTTGATTTTGTTGGTATGGACTTTGCAGGCTACATTCTTGGTATCGGCAACAAACCTGGAGACATACTGGCTGATCAGAAGGCCATATATGCTGCAGGTGAGCTAAACAGACTACTAAAAACCATTTGATAAAAAAGAGGCTGGGACAAAACAAAAGATAACCTTTCTAAACACGAATAATAAAATTACATCTAAATATTAAAAATGAAGATTGGGTCTAAATTGAGTAAGGAGTTAAATTAGTGCGTTTCATTGCGCGCTCGTCCACTCGCTTTCTAATTATTGTATTGAAACAAATAAAACAAAAAACCGAACCATCTAATCGATTTCGAATAGATGGTTCAGTTTTTATGCTGATTCATATACTTATGTCACAGCCTCTTTTAAAGAAGCTATACATGCTGCACTTCATATTGGAGCTCGACGAATTGATTAAATGTTTTCGCGCTTTTTAACTGAAGATTTAGCTTGTAGTCCCCAGCTTTAAATAGGGGAATTCCATCGCCAATGACAACAGGAGCAACGGTAACAATCAGCTCATCTACTAACCCCTTTTCCAAGAATGGATGCAGGATGTTACCTCCGCCAACCATCCAAATATTTTTGCCTTGTTTGCTTTTCAAGTCTTGCATAAATGAAACAAAATCTCCTTGGACAAATTGAACATGCTCTGTTGCTTCTTTAGGTGTTCTTGAAAAAACATAACATTCTTTCCCTTTATAAGGGAATTCACCTTTCTCCTGCTCCATTATCCAGTCATATGTACGTTTTCCAATAAGGATAGTGTCAACTGTGTCATAAAATTTTGAATAACCGTTGTCTCCTTCTCCTTCGACCCGGAACAGCCAATCCAAGGAATCATCCTTTGTGGCAATATATCCATCCAAGCTTTGTGCGATATATACAACTAGCTTTCGGTTTTCCATCGTGCACCTCAACCTCCCTGATAAGAATATACGTTCTTATTTATTTATTATATATTATTTTAGTATTTCCTCAAAATTTTTCATCAAACAATACTGTATGAAAGAAGTTTACAAAAAAACCAAAACAGTAGATTATCTGTTTTGGTTTTAAACTTAGTAATATGTCAATGAGTCTAGAACTTCCTTCAAATCCATTTCAATACATGCCATGGATGTATCTGCAGCTCCATAATACATTTTTATAATACCTTCTTCTACTAGGACACCACAGGAAAACACAACTCCTCCGAAAAATCCATCTGTTTCGTAGGTCGCCTCTGGTTCTACTAATGGGTGTTCTGATCTAGCAATAACCTTTGCAGGATTATTAATGTCTAATAAAACAGCACCCATACAGTAACGATGGTCTTCTGTTGCCCCGTGGTATAACTCTAACCAGCCTTGATTTGTCCTGAATGGCACTGCACCTCCTCCAATTCGGCCTGCGTCCCACTTCCCTATTCTTGTACCGAGTAAATGCTGGTGGTTTCCCCAATGAAGTAAGTTTTCAGATTCAGCAATCCAAATTTCGGGAGATGCATTGCTACACGGAACCGGTCGGTGGAGTGCATAATACTTTCCATTTATCAATTCAGGAAATATGGCGACATCTTTATTTTCTGGAGCGAAAATCATGCCATGATAATGTATTTCTTTAAAATCCTTTGTTGATACCATTGCTTCGCCAACACCTGCTTGGGATGCAGCACTATAGTAAATATAATAGGTATCCGCTATTTTTGTTATTCTAGGATCTTCAATTCCTAATGATTCTAATTTATTTGATGGATAAATAAATGGGTCCTTATCTATTGTAAAATGACGCCCATCTTTGCTGCGGGCAATCCTTAAATACGATAAGGAGGTTAAGTAGGACCACTTGTCTTGATTTGTTTTTCTGATCACGCGAGGATCTGAAAAATCATACTGCGGATCACTCTTAAGAAATTCATATATCTCCAGTGTGCTAGTGCAAGAATTATAGACAGGTGCTTTCACAATATCAGGATTATCACATAACGGTCTTTCTGCTATGCGAACGAGCATTATTATTTCTTCTTGATACACTGTTACACCCGCATTAAATGCACCTATTACTTCGAATCCTTCATGATGCGGTTTAACATCATGAGGTGTTAGCAATGGATTTTGTTCGTAACGATAGATTTTCATCTCACAACCTCCTTAGGTTTCATATGGTAAAAAAGGGTCTGGAATGGTTATTTTTTGTGCTTCTGCATCACTAATCCCTGCATACAAATCAGCGGTTTTATCAGGTTTCCGAATTATTCCGCCACTAAAAACTACATCTTGTAAATCCAGCCGTTTAGATGGTCCTTCCTGAAAATTAGCCCGGGCTGCTATTATCTTTATGTCTGAATAGTAGCCAGTTTCAGGATCAATCATGAACACCATCGGATAATAATGGCGATTTTTTTGGTTATCAAATCTGGCAATATGTCCTAATACACCAACTTTTCCGTTCGAAAGCGCATGAGCTTCATTAACTCCACCCCATTCATCATACGCAAACTGATTCTCTAACAATGGCGTACTATCTATTTCTTCCACTGTTATTTTGTCTAACGAAGATAACCGCTTAAAGCCTATTTTGCCTCTGCCGCCCTTTGCTCCTTGTGGTCTTGTAAACATACCGACAGTACCGTCTAGTAATTCCACTATTCGTAAATCCTTCATACCATCAGGTCCTTTTGCAAACTGTTTTAAGTTAGCTATTGTACTGCCTTTCATTAAAATAGTTCGCCAGCCTAATGAATGCTTTTTTGTTGGATGGGGAAACGTTTCGACTCCTCCGAATAGAAGCTCTCCGGCAATTTTAGTCACAAAAGGATCTTGAAGCTTAAATACTGGGGTATCGCTTCTCTGTTTCCATTCCCCATTTTTTTGCGTAAAGAAGTGAACCTCTGATTCCTCACTGTCCCGTGACTCAACTCTTCCTGCAATTGTTCCTTTTCCGTCGTCCTTAAATGGTGCTGTTATATTGTATACATCCTTAAGACCAACATTTGTAAATCTTAACCTTTCAGGATTAGTTGTGTGAGGATTACTCTGAAATGCCGCTAACAATTCTTTGCATGTTTGTATATGTTTTTTCGTCATCGGTTCACTCCTCTAAACCATTTTGCCACCATTTATTTTAATGTAAATTGCATACCCTCTTGGAATTTCTTCGTAAAGAAAAGAAATAGAATTATAATAGGCAATGTCAGTAATACAGAAGCAGCATACATCGGTCCTGGATAACCGCCGTATGGTCCAAACATTTGCGATAACAGCACGTTAAGTGTCAGCATATTCTCACTCTGGATGACAAGCATATCCCATAATAATTCTGACCATCTTTCCATAAACAAGAACAGAAAAACAACTGTTGTTATTGATTTTGACATCGGCAGCACTACTTTCGACAAAATCTGCAGATGGCCTGCCCCGTCCAGTTTGGCTGCTTCTAAAAAAGTATCTGGAATTGCCCGAAAAAAGTTCGTATACATAAACACAGCCCATAAGCTCAATGCTTTTGGAATAATCATCGCCCAATAAGTGTCATACAAACCTGCATTTTGTATCATCAAAAACGATGGCACTAACAAAATTATCGCTGGGAAAAACATTTGAAATAGGATGATGTTATCGACTGTTTTTCGTCCTTTAAAATTCATTTTCGCTAATGCATATGCAACAACAGCACCAGAGACCATCATAAGTGCAGTTGATCCTGCAGAAACAATGACACTATTGAAGAATGCACGTATCCATGGCCTCGGAACAGACACATCACCACCACCGAACAGCCATTCATATGAGCGTAATGTGAACTTAGCTGGCACCAAACTTTGGTCCACTTGATCCCACACTGCAAATGAACTCATCACCATATACAGATATGGAAAGACCATTATACATAAAAGCACGCTTGCGAATATATAGCGGAGCAACAACAATCCTTTTCTATTAGACCCAACCATTGCGCTTTCCCCACATTTCTAAAAGTTTTCTTATGACGAAAATGGATAAAAACGTAACAACAGAAGCAACAATGGCTACCGCAGAAGCATAACCAGCTTGCAAATTTTTAAAGGCTTGCGTGAAGATTTCCATTTGCCATGTATTTGTTGCATAATCCGGTCCGCCTCCAGTTAATTGATATACTTCTGTGAAGATGCCGAATGTAACACCGATAGATAGAATCATTACTGTATAAATTGCTGGATAGAGCATTGGCAGTGTTATCTTAAAGAAACGCTGCCAAGCATTTGCACCATCGATTGCTGCTGCTTCATATATTTCAGCATTTATACTTTCAAAGCCAGAGGTAAGGATTAACGCATAATAACCAGTAAATTTCCAAGCGATGATAAATGCGACTACACATAATGCAACAAAAGGAGAACCAAGCCAATCAATATCCATGCCAAACCTTTCTCTTAATGTTGTGTTAAGGGGACTATTATAGGAAAGCAATCCTTTAACGATAAAGGAAGACACGACTCCAGATGCTAAATACGGCAGGAAAAATCCGATTAGAAAGATACCTTTAAATTTAGGAAGCCCATGAACGATTGCCGTAACAATCATAGACATGACGATAACCAATGGCACAAACACTGCCATAAACTTAAAGGTAACAAGGAATGCTGCTTGTACTCCAGGAGACCGGAACACTTCTAAGTAATTAGCCAATCCCTTAAGATTGTATTCTGGTGATATTAAGTTCCAATCAGTTGTTGATAAATAAAAAGACCATACTAACGGGATTGCAAAAAATAGGATGGCATAAAGGAGGTATGGACTGGCAAAAAACCAGCCCACTCCATTTTGCTTTCTCAAATCAAAGCCCTCCCTCTATTGCCTTTTTCATGTCATTCCACCCGTTTTTTGGAGTAGTTTTTCCTTTTACAATTGGATTGACAGCATGTTGGCCAATAAAGGTTTGCAGCTCGTTATATTTTGGATTGTCGATTGACGGAATTCCATTCGGGACAGCATTCGCATACGGCTGCAGTGCAGGATTTTCACTGAAGAATGTTGTAAAGGCTTCATTTTCAGCTAAGTCGTCTCGCGCAGGAGGCAAATTGGTCTGTTCAAGCCACTTTAAGTCATGCTCGGGGTTTGAATACACCCAACTGATGAATTTCATCGCCGCTTGTTTTTGTTCCTCTGTTGCTGAGGCATAGATAACTAATCCTTTCGTATCCGCAAATGTTCTTACATTTTCTGTATCCATGTTATTGGGAACAGGTGGTGGTGCAAGTGTAAAAGTTTCTCCGTAAACCATTTTTGGAAACTTTTCTTCCCAGTATGTCAGCGTCCAAGGACCAATGTCAGTGAAAATACCTACACCTGTTTCAAATGGATCTGTAACTGTTTTTAACAAATAGGCATTTTCTTTACGCAGATTATCCATGAGGGTCAATACCTGTAATCCGGCATTATCATCTGCAACTAACTTGTTTCCTTCAATGAAGTTATTTCCTTCTGAGGCAGCATCATACAGCATAAAGAAATCAAACCATCGCTTCCACGCTGTCGGATCAGCTAAATCAGGCTTGGCCCACAAAAATTTATCAGGATACTTTGCCTTCAGCCTTTTTGTAGCTTCAAGCATTTCGCTATATGTTTTAGGAGCCTCATTAATTCCAACCTCTTTTAAAATATCCAATCTCCAGCCAAATAGCATCGGATTAGAGTAGATAGGCAGTACATACTGATTCCCATCGGAGAATTCCCACGGTTTAACTGTTTCTGTCATGTTTCGCTTTGCTATAACGTCTTCCCAGCCCTCTATTTCATTTAGAGGCACAAGCGCCTTACTTTCAGCAAGCTGTGCGGCAAATCCGCGGTTTATATTTTCAGACATAGTAGGAGCACTTTTCCCGGCAATTGCCGATTGTATGCTAGCTTCTGATGAAGGACTCTCCTTGATAGCGCTAACATTTATGTTAATCTTAGGGTTTTCTTTTTCGAATTCCTTGGCCATTTCTTTCCAATAGGCTTGTTGCGGAAGATTTGGCGCAGCCCAAAATTCTATCGTTGTGACTCCTTTCTTATCTGATTCTTTTTTACCGCCACCACTGCAACCTGCTAAAACCGATACCGAAACTGTTGCTGCCACCACTAAAGACACCACTTTAATAAGTTTTTTCTTCATGATATCACCCCGTTTAGATTTCATTACTTTACCAGAAAAGCATCATCTGGAAATCCATTTCAGTAAGGTCAATCTCTAAATTACAAGTTGAATTACTAGAAATTATTTATAATTATTGTAACGTTACAACTAAAATTATCACATTGTCCTTTAGATAATTCAACGCTCTTTTTGGACTAAATACTTGCTAAAAAACATAGTTAATTTACACTAATAATAACGATAAATACTTTGCAGCATGACATTATTTTGTCATGTATGGTAGTATTATGAATAATATTGTTTTCAATTAGTTGAAGGAATGAGTTTATGACAAAAAAAATTACGATGCAAGATATCGCCGACCAATTAAAAATTTCGAAAAATTCCGTCTCTCAAGCATTAACTGGGAAGGCGGGAGTTAGTGAAAAAACACGGCATTTAGTAGAAGCAACCGCAAGAGAGCTAGGTTATGAATATTTGCCTCTTCGCAAGAATTACCTTTATAACTCTGACAGCCAATCCTTAAAAATTGCGCTTATTGCCTCTGATTATGCATTTTCACTTAAAAGCTTCTTCGGGGAAATTTATTTAAGTATTGAAAAAGAGCTGACTAGTCAAAACAATAGCTTAATGATCCAATCGATAAGCAAAGAAGCCATCAATTCCCTTGCATTACCTTCCCTTATTCTCAATGGTGCGGTTGATGGAGTATTAATTTTGTCCCACTTGAGAACAGAATATATCCAAAAAATTATCGCTACAGGCATTCCTACAGTGTTAGTTGATCATCATCATCCTCACATCACTGCAGATGCAGTCTTAACAAATAATCGTTTTGGCGCCTTTATCGCTGTAGAACATTTAGTGAAATTGGGGCACAAAGAGATTGGATTTGTTGGCAATATTTCCATTTCTCCAAGCTATTATGAAAGATTGGAAGGATATCAGTTAGCATTAAGCCAATATGGACTAACTAAGGATGACTGTGTAATACTTGCAGACATTGAGGAAGATGGGGACAGTGTTAAAGCAGCGATGAAACGAGTGTCTAAACAGCCAACAGCCTGGTTTTGTGTTAATGACGGCTTAGGGTTTCTTGTCAGCTCGTATCTGTTGCAATCCGGCTATAAAATTCCTGAACATATTTCCGTTGCTAATTTTGATAATGGGCAACTATCAAAGCTTGCAACACCGAAAATCACAACAATGGACATCGATCTTGAGCTTTTCGGAAAAAGAGCGGTTGAACAGTTATTGTGGAGAATCAATAATAAAGAAACAGCCAATCAAGAAATTCTTCTGCCTGCCACACTGCTTGTAAGAGAGTCCACCGGGCCTGCCCCCAAATAAAAACCAGCTTCCAAAAGAAGCTGGTCTTGTCATTACTCGTTTGTTTTCCAGTCAAACACAAAATCGTCATCTGATAATGGTTCTACTTTTGTTGCTTTAACATAACCATTTCCTTTAACTGAGAAGAAGTCATGGTTTTTCGTATCTGTTTTCATGCCGTTTTCAACAATCGGGTTGATTGCTTCTGACGCAAAAACAGCTTCATAGCCAAGATTCATGCACGCTTTGTTGGCATTGTATCGAATAAATTTATTAACCTCGTCAACTAGGCCGATTTTTTCGTACAAATCCTGCGTATATCCTAACTCATTTTGGTAGAGTGTTTCGATTAAATCAAGTCTTTCTTTTGCAGCACGCTCTTGTTCTTCAATTGTCAGTTGGCCGTATAGCTCTTGAGCTATCAAACCAACATAAACACCGTGAATACTTTCGTCGCGAATTATTAAGTTTATTATTTCGCCAGATGCTGTCAGCTTCCCTTGCCCTGCTAGGAACAATGGATAGAAGAATCCAGAATAAAATAAGAATGATTCCAAGTAAACAGATGCAACAGTTGCCATGTATAAATCATACTTGCTAACCTCAGGCTTGAATAGCTTTTGGTAATATTCAGAGATAAGCTTGCCCTTTTTCTGTAATTGTGGATGATTGTGGACCCAGTCAAATACTTGGTCAATCTCTTCCTCTGTAGCAAGCGTTGTAAAGATGGTCGAATAGGATTTCGCATGGATTTGCTCCATCATCCCCATGAAAGACAGTACGCCTTTACGCTGTAATCCGCTCACATGCATGCTGATCAGCGGCATTCCTTCGCCGCCCTGCTCTGTATCAAGCAATGTCAACCCGCCAAGCACTTTCATGTAAGTGTCTTGCTCTGTTGGCGACAATTCGCCCCAAGTATTTTTATCAGATGAAAGACTGATTTCTTCCGGCAGCCAAAACTGTCGCGTATTTTGTGTATAAAACATTTGTGTGTAATCATCTTCATGCTGATTCCAGTTAACAGCATACTTAGTCATTTTCTTTCCCCCAGTGTACCCAAAAATAAAGGGGGAGACGCAGCTCCCCGTGTTCTTTCATTATACTGCACATGCGATACATTCATCGATCGCCAAGTTACGTGTGCGTGTATAGTATAGTGATTTTAAGCCGATTTCATTTGCATAAATATAATAGCGTGCCAATTCCTTTGTAGAAACATCTGAGTTTACATAAAGAATTGTTGAGATACCTTGGTCAACATGCTCTTGTGCTGCCGCAATCAAATCCATAACCTTAAATTGGTTCATATCGAACGCTGATTTATAGAACCAGAAATTCGTTTCATCCATATAAGGCATTGGGTAATATGTCGTTGAGTTTGCGTATGTGCGTGACTCAATTTGGTTAACGACAGGCATTACAGATGCAGTAGCATTTTGGATATACCCAATAGATTGTGTTGGTGCAACAGCTAAACGGTAAGCGTTGTACATACCATATTCTTGTACTAAAGCAGCTAGTTCTGCCCAATCCTCACATGTAGGAATATAGATACCTTCGAATAATTGCTTCGCTTTATCCGTTTTTGGTGCATAGCTCACTTCTTTATATTTTGCAAAGTAAGTGCCTTTTGCATACTCAGATTTATCAAAGTCTTTGAACGTTTCGTTTCGTTCTTTAGCAATCATCATGCTTTTTTCAATGGAGTAATAGTTCATCATCATAAAGAACGTCGCGGTGAAGTCTCTTGCTTCATCAGACTCGTAACTAATGCGGTTTTTTGATAAATATCCGTGCAGGTTCATTGCACCTAAACCGATCGCATGCAGTTCTTCGTTTGCTTTTTTTACAGATGGTGCATTCTGTACGTCTGAAATATCTGAGACGGTTGTTAAAGCTTCAATTCCGACATGCACAGAATCTCTGAACACATCACCAGGCTGCATCACATTAGGAATGTTTAGCGAACCAAGATTACAGTTAATATCACGGCGAATGATATCTTCTTGGCCGTAATCGGTAATTTCAGAAGTTTCCTGAAGTTGGAAGATTTCTGTACACAAATTGCTCATTTTAATCTGGCCAATGTCTTTAAGCGCATGCGCTTTATTTGCATTGGATTTGTTCATAAAGTATGGATAGCCTGATTCCAGCTGGATTTGGGCAATCTTTGTGATCATCTCGCGTGCTGTCATTGCGACACGCTTTTTCACGTTTGGATTTGCGACTAACTCGTCATACATTTCATCCATGCGCATATCATCTAAATGTACACCATATTCTTTAAATACACTGAACGGTGCAAAAACATAAAAGTCTTTGTTTTCCTTCGCTAATTGGAAGAACTTGTTTTCTACAATTAAACCGATGGAAAGTGTTTGAATACGTGACTTTTCGTCGGCATTTATTTTTTTTGTATCCAAAAATTCTACAACATCCCAATGGAAGATGTTCAAGTAAGCAGCACCTGCACCCTTACGTTGGCCAAGCTGGTTAGCGTAGGAGAAAGTGTCTTCTAACAGCTTCATAACAGGCACAACACCTGAAGCTGCATTATCGATGCCTTTGATTTGTTCATTACGTGCGCGCAGTTTCGATAGGTTAAGGGCAACACCGCCGCCTATTTTCGAAAGCTGACCTGATGTATTGATATTATGGAAGATGGAGTTTAAGGAATCGTCCATTTCCAATAGGAAACAGGATACCATTTCTCCGCGGCGGCTTCTGCCTGCATTTAAGAATGTTGGTGTAGCAGGCTGATAGCGCTGCTCAATCATTGCGATTGCGGTTTTCTTCGCCTTCGCAGCATCACCTTGTCCTAAAAATAGTGCAACGATGATAATGCGATCTTCGTATGTTTCTAAGTAGTTCTTTTTGTCATCTGTCTTCAAGGCATAATCTTTATAGAATTTCGAAATTGCCATATAAGACTGGAATTTAAATTCATAGTTATAAACTACATTTGTGATGTCTTCAATGTCTGATATGCTGTATTGGTCAAGCACTTGCGGATAATAAAAATCTTTTTCCACCATATAAGTAAATTTTTGTGCCACAGATTCAAAACGAATTAATTTCGGCTCAATCTCGGATACAAGAAATTCAGCAACTGCCTCCTTATCCTTCTCCAGACGGAAGAAACCTTTTTCGTTAAGCTGTGTCACTTCGTTGTTTAATTCTATGTGTCTCATAGCTAATATTTTGCACCCTTTCCCTAACTATCTCCACATCTTCGGGCATGCCGCTCATCTCAAACTTATGGAGAATTGGCACCCCGTACATATTTGATATCTTATTTGCACTTAAAGCAAAGTTTTGCCCCCAATTTTTATTACCGCTCGATACGACTGCATAAAGATTGGTGTGATTTACCTTAAGGAAGTCTAATGTTGTTTGAGGAACCTGCCCCATCCCAGTTGTATAAGTTAATAGTATAAAAGGTTCATAGACTTTAAGTCCAGCCTTTAGTTCTATTAAATTATGTTCTGGCAGCTCTAGTTTTTGGACAAAGCGGCGCACATTCCCGGTTTTACTGTCAAACACGATAAACAAAATTATTCCCTCCTTAAGATTTTTGATAGAATAGGGGCAAAAGCAATATTCTATCCTATACCCTTAAAACATACAAGGGCTACTAAATACAGATGTTTTTTATAAATATATCTCAATATGTTGTGTCTAAACACTATTCAACCCTTTTTTGGAACTAGAGTCAATAGAGTCTCTTTGAATTTTTTTGTCAACAAAATTACTCAAATTTTAACGAATTTCGATTTGAATTCCGCCTAAAAAAATGCAAAAAGTCTGATGAGAGTAGTCCTCATTAGACTTTTTTTTATACGAAAATATATTCTATTTCTCTCTCTTCCCACCAGGCAACTTTATAAAACCTTCATACTTTTTTTACTTTTAAATAATACGGCGGCGAAATTCTCCTTTTTTCGTAAAAAATTATACTACATGAAATCTCACCAATCGCAAAGCAAAATGGACTGAAATAATCAAACGTACTTTAATGTGAATTATATTCCCCCTGTTTTTGCTGGCAATTTAGTGCATTAAAAGGAAATGAAATTCAATATATGTACTTTATAAACTAGTTTCTAATCTTTGCAGTTGTAATTTCGCATTGCGTGTATTTTATCGTCCATACCTTTACAGATCATCCATTAATTGAACCTTCCTTATCCAATACATCGATACCTAAGTTCTTTTTAGTCTTAAGTTAGATGAAATATAATTTTATACACTACCGTCTCACTGATTAATATTTGCTTATCTTCCCTTCCCTCAAAGTATTAAGTTGCCAGTAACTTAGTCTATAAAGTTTATACAATTAAAAAAACTTGTTTCCTATATATATAGGAAACAAAAAAATTTATTTTTACTATCTTCATTATTTGACGAAATTCGCTTTCTCTTTTATGATAGATATATAATATTTCGAATATCCCTAAAGGGGAGTAGCTTTAACAGCAAAGTCGTCATTACAGAGTGCAGACTCTCGGCTTTGTTGGCAACTGAAAAGTTGTTAGCAAGACCTTTACATGTGAATGTGTAAAGGTCTTTTCTTTTTCCAAAAACCTTTACCGTTATCGGTGGAGGTTTTTTTTGATTTTACTCCAATGTAGGCAAAAACAAATAAAAAAATTGCGAGGATGATTGTGATGAAAAGACAGCTAAAATTAAACTTGTATGATTTAATCAAAAAGAATAAGGAAGAGCTACTCAAGGACAGAAGCGTAGTTGAAAAAATTGAGAAACGGGTGGAAGAAAAGATTATGAAACAAAACATAAACTTAATTCATTGAGGAGTAGAACAGCAATTTAAACTAGGTATCGAAATGAACAAAAATTTATTATATTATTAGAATAGACGACGTATGATTGAAAGGTGCGGCAAAGATATTTGTTTGCTAACATTCCTCAATAAAAAAAAGTATATATTTTGATACAAACATAACATTAGCAACACATTACAAAATCAAACAATATCCTATTAAAAATAGGACTGGAGGATTATAGTTTGTTAACTTTATTGACTAAATTACTAAAAACCAGTGCCCCTTCTGTTGATCTTTCCTTGTCAAAGCATTCAGCTGCTTACGGAGAGATTGTCACAGGCCACTTCATTATTCAAGGGGGACGTAAAAGCTGCAAAATAAAAAGATTGGAATGCACGTTGGTGAAGGAATATAAGAATGGCCAAACAGAAACAGTAGAAGAAGTTACAACCATTCTAATGTCCAGAGTCATAAGCAGTGAGGAGAAAGTGGAGCTTCCCTTTTCTTACTTGATTACAGACAAGCTTGAGCAGACTGCTGCAGATTTTACTTATCGACTGCACACTAATCTAGTTTTTGCAGAAAATATGTCTAGAAAGGACCATGATGAATTAGTGATTGTCGATAATCGAACATAAAATAAAACAGGACGTGTCGACTTGGCACATCCTGTTTTTTTTTACATTGACACTGTTTACTCAATTTGTATTTTTTCCATTCTTTTGTCAACACAGCTTGTCTAACCTTCAAATATAATATAGTAATGCTAATAAGAAAGGAGTAAAGCTAATATGTGCAACTCCAGCTCTAAGTGCTTCTGTCACCAAGGTTACAACCTAGCGTACTTCCACAATCGTTGTAACCGCTGTCAACCTTTCATCCGCCTCAACCACTGCAACCCATGCCACTATCACAACTATCAATATAACTGCCACTCATACTTCCCTTTTTTCCCAAACAATATTTGCTGTCGCTGTAAAAAACATTAAAACCCCAAAAAATCAATCGTCTGCTTGCCTAAAACCGCATATTTCTGCGGTTTTTTTAGTTTATTTGCCAAGTGAGTCAAACGCACAAACATGTCCATAAACCCTACATACAATACGACTAAAACCATGATAAAAAGGAAGGTTATGTGATGAATATAGAGAAATATCCTTTAATCCCCGAGAATGCCATATTCAAAGGCCTAGTAGGTACAAGTATTTTGGTTGTCACAGATGAAGACCAATTAAATATTCTTGGGCAAACATTTCGGCCAATATTCACTGGAACAGTAAGCGAAGTGACAAATGGCTATCTGACTTTAAATCCTGCGATTATTAAAATGAGCAATGCGCCCTTTTACCAATTCCCTACCCCACTTAGTATTCCGTTAGAAAAAATCTCGTGGTTCACACCTTGGGATCCAGAAAGACGATTGCCATTAGTCTAATTTATTATTGTGAGAGGTGAAATTATGTCAAACAAAAATAAAGTAAAGCTGTTGAAGGATTTAGGATTTTCCAATGAAACAGATATCAATGCAATCCGCCAAGCAGTAGTAACAGAAAAGTTCAGAAAAAGCATCGGAAAACGAACTCTTATTCTTATGGGACCATATCCATTCATGATTATTGGAACAATCTTAGAAGTAGTATCTGATTTTATTCGGATCAAAGTAGAGGTTACAAATATTTCTGAATTAGACGGGGAAATATTCAGGCTTCATTTAGATCAAATCGAAGTGTTTTTTATTGAAGATGGCACAAATAAGATTCCTGATCTCAATATAGGTTCACATTAAAGGAGGGATAAATACATGTTACGAAGGTTTCACATCGTGGCTATTCCGATTAGGATTGTTTTCAATAAATTCGGTGATTACGATCCTGATGGCATGATGTATGTGTTAAAGGAAAACGAAGCTAAATTAAAGGCACAGGTTGCAGCAAACCCGTTTATGCCTGTCGATCTTGTTGAGCCCCTCGTCATCCGTGCAAACGGTGGTGATGATATTGAAATTTTATTTGAAAACCAGCTCCCTTTTAACACGTCCATGCATATTCAAAAAATAGAATATAGTGTGTTTACCTCTGATGGCGCCTTTGTCGGAGTTAATCCCGATACAACAGTGCCTCCAGGAGGACAGATTATTTATCGGTGGAGTGCGAATGAACTCGGTATTTCTTTCTTCTCAGATATGGGAAACACCTTATCTAGTGAGTTAGGCAGCAATGTTCATGGTCTTTATGGTGCTCTGTTTGTCCAGCCGAGAGGTTCCTGGTGGACAGATCCTGTTACAGGGCTACCAATCAATAGCGGTGCATTTGCCGATATTCATAACGCCGTCCTTCCATCCTACCGGGAATTCGCATGGTTTTTTGGAGATGAGCCAGAAGTAAAGGATTTGACTGGACAAAACCCATTCAGCCCGCACACCTTGCAGCCTGAATCCACCTTCCCGATCAATTACCGCTCAGAGCCTATGCGAAACAGGCTAAGATTACTGCAAGAGGGGGTAGTATGTCCAGAATGCGAAAGTGAAGAGGTTCATCATGATTCATGGGTGTTTGGTGATCCAACCACTCCGATTCTTCGGGCCTATTTAGGTGACCCCATAAAAATCCGTTTAGTTCATGGTGGTGTGAAGGAAACACATACCTTTCATTACCATGTCCATCAATGGCTGCAAGAGCCTTCTGACCAAGATTCAGAGCTTGTCGATGTTCAAGCAATTTCACCACAAAATAGTTACACAATAACTCCATTATATGGTGCAGGCAGTCTGCAAAGAGCACGGGGCGACGCGATTATCCATTGCCATCTTTATCCTCATTTTGGAGAGGGAATGTGGGGCATTCAGCGTAACTTTGACACATTGCAGGACGGAAGCCAGTGCTATCCAAATGGAGTACCAATAGCGGCGCTTAAACCACTGCCGACACAACCACTCCCCCCAGAATCGACGGCTGAAAAACCTGGTTACCCTAATTTCATTCCAGGAATCGTTGGTTGTAAAGCTCCAAGGCCCCCGCTTGTTGGAGATCGGGAATCAACCAGACTGGAGAAAAACGCTTTTGACCCTCGTGCCGTCCCTGGTGCTGCGTTTACTAACCCTTGTCCACCAGGAAGCCCTGTTCGTGAATTTGATATCTCCTTAATCCAAATGCCTATCGTCTATAACAATCAAGGCTGGCATGATCCAGAGGGGCGCTTATATGTGCTTGCTAAGGATGAGGAAGATATAATCGCAGGAAGAAAGTCGCCAGAGCCACTGGTAATCCGTGCAAATGCAGGTGAATGCGTGCGGCTTCACTTTACAAACAAGCTTCCGGAAGTGTTGGGCGGAAATGCCTTCCAGCTTGTCAACCGCACTTATGAAGCAGGGATGCATGTCCACTTCGTTAAATTTGATCCACTTTGTTCGGATGGAGCAAACGTCGGCTGGAATTATAACTCTGGAATACTGCCTGGGGAAACAATCACCTATCAATGGTTTGCCGATGTTGAATTAAAGGCAACCTTCTGGCATGATCACTTATTTGCCAATGAACATCAACAGCATGGTGTATTTGCTGCTATTAACGTAGAATCAAGATTTTCCAGATTCTTAGATCCTCACACAGGAAAAGAGACAGAGTCCGGTACTCAAGTAATGGTCGTAAACCCAATAAGTCCGGATTTCCGAGAATTTCACTTTTTTGTGCATGACTTTTCCCTACTGTTCGACGCAAATAATCAGCCCCTTAATCCGCCGCCATTCCCTGGTTCAGTAGATGATCCTGGTGTAATGGGCATCAACTACCGTAATGAACCATTGCAATTCCGGTTAAAGGAACCTGACTGTGATCCTGCTTATACATTCAGCTCATGGGTTCACGGGGATCCAGTCACACCGCTTCTGGAAACGTATAATGGCGACCCTGTGCGGATTCGTCTCATCCAAGGTGCTCACGAAGAATCGCACAGCTTTAACCTGCACCGTCAGCGCTGGCATCGCGAAAGGGGTGACCTTGATTCAGAGCTAGTTCAACAGCAGCATATCGGTATTTCAGAATCGTTTACATTAGAATTCTTCATTGATGGTGAAGGAGACTTTGATATGCTGTATCATTTTGGAACTGTTGATGATATTTGGTTAGGAAACTGGGGAATTATGCGAACATTTAAGGAAAAGGTTTCACATCTCCTGCCATTGCCTGACCAGCCTGCACCGCCACCGAGAACAAAAACTTTACCTGTTCCAACTGGCTGCAAGCCGCCAATGGCTCCGCTTCCTGGAAGTCCTGCACCTAAAAGCGCACCTGTTCGAAAGTATGAAGTAGTCGCAATCCAAACACCAATTATCTACAACAACTTTGGTGACCATGACCCATACGGGATTGTCTTTGCACTTGCAGAAGATGTACCGAAAATATTATGCGGCGAAAAAAATCCAGAACCGCTCATTTTGCGAGGAAATGTTGGCGAATGTGTCGAAGTAACCCTTTATAATCAGTTATTCGGTCCATTTCATAATGAAAATGATCTCCTTCATGGCTATCCGAGCGTTCCAGTCGAAGCTCCCTTCCCTCCATCGCACCGAATTTCGATGCATGCACAGCTCGCGGAATATGATGTGCGCTACTCTGATGGGGCAACGGTTGGCTATAACTATGATCAAACAATCGGTCCAGGTGAATGCATCACCTATCGCTGGTATTTGGATCAGCCATTCGGAACCGCAAATCTGTGGGATATGGCGGATATAAGAAATCATCGCCATCATGGTGCCTTTGGTATGCTTATCACGGAATTCAGAGGATCAGAATATTTAGATCCTACAACAAGAGAAATCGTAAAAACCGGTGACCAAGTGATCATCTCTAATGCCTTTGCCGAGTATCGTGAGTTTGCGATTATGATGCATGATGGTATCAGGCTAGTTGATAAAAATGGAAATCTCATCATTGATCCTGAACCGTTACTTGTCGATACAGAAGAGCTTGAATTAGAGGATTTTGAAGACCAAGGTTCACGAGCATTCAACTACAGGGCAGAAAGATTTAAGCACCGTCTTGCTCAAAAACCAGATATATCAGAAGTATTCAGCTCCACTGTTCACGGAGATCCGGCAACACCTTTATTTCTAGCATACGCAGGCGACCCTGTTGTTGTACGATTTGCCTTTCCAGCAGACAGAGCACGTGCCCATTCGTTTACCATTCACGGTCACAAATGGCTTGATGATGATGATGATGTGAATTCACGAATTACTGGTATTGAAGGACAAATAGCGGTCGGCCATGCTGATGATTTTGCCCTAAAATACGGTGCAGGCGGATATTTCAACGTGCCTGGAGACTATTTGTACAGGTCTGGTCTGATTCGCTGGGATATTGAGCTTGGTGTTTGGGGAATTATGCGTGTGTTAGAGATGCCTAATCCTAATTTAGCACCTCTCAATCCAAATTTTTCTCCATTTAAAACGGACTAAGAAAGGAGGCGTTTAATCTAAATGGAAAATAAACATTGTGACTGTCCTTGTCACCATAACAAGGATAAATGCCCGCAAGGCGGCTTTTGCTGCCCTGGGCGCATTCCTGCTGAGATTCCTAATGATCGGTTTGGTTCGCCTAACGTATGTCCTAGCACAATCCCAACACCGCGCTATAATTCACCTAACAGCTCATTGCCAATCCATCAATTAAACCGGCTACAGGCATGCATAGAGGAAATAAATGATACACTTCGCACAATTGGTAATCCTCGTGATCCAGAAAACCCTGAAGAACCTCAGCGTCAAAGACAGCTTCAGCAGCATTTTCGGGCCCTGCGCGGCTCGCTCGTTAAAGTAGTTGTTACATGCCATGATGAGAAAGTGACATTGCTTGGAATTTTGGAAGATGCAGGAGCTAACTTTATTCTGCTGAATACACTCAGTGAGAAAAAGCTCCTTTTATTTGAAAGAATTTGTCTCTTGAAGCATGAAAACAATGATGCAGAAACGTTCGATCATGAGCAGGAGCTTCTTCACATCGATAAGTGTCTCCGCAGGGAAATCACCTTCCATTTTGGTGAAATTGTCGGAAGAAGCCCTGAATTGATCAATATCTTTTTCGGTATTCCCCTCCACTTGTACATGCTGCCATTCATCGGCTGTAAAATTGAAGTGAAAACAGATGAGGAAGTGCTGATTTCCGGCATCCTTTGTGAAGTTGATGAAAACCAATTCAGACTAGAAGTGAACGAAGAAGCTGAAGAAGACGGAGACGAGGAAATCAAAATTGATCCTTGTTTGGAAGAAGACGGAGTTCGTACGATTAATTTTGATGAGATGTGTTTCATTTCAATAGGTTCATAGAAAATGAAGAGCTGCCGCCATTGGCAACAGCTCTTTTTTCCTGTTATTTTACTAGTTATGCTTCCCATTTTTCTTCCGCTTTGGCCAAATGCTATGAAAAGATTCCTTAAGCCACTGAACAAAGGTTGGAAACATCTGAAATGGAGTGCTTCGCTTTAATAAGTGTATATCTTTCATGTCAATTACAGACAGTTCTTTGCGTTCCTTTAATGTCATCTTCCCAGAAGAAACATTTATAAGCTTTCCTTTATAATCCTTTCCACTAGCAAAGACAGTTATCTTTGTTTTCGTCCAAGCTTGCAGATGTACATGTAGAGCTTCCTCATAAAACTGCCGCTTTAACACATCATTTTTTAGAATAGTAGATGAAAAGTCGTTAAGCAGCTTTTTCCTTAATGTATCATCATACACTACTTGCTGATGGTTATTCGGCATATCGGAAATCCCGTACGGTACACTAGCAGATTCAATAACAGAATACGGTATCCAAAACCGCTCTGTCACTGTTGTTAATGCAACAAAGTCTCTGCCCACTACACTAACTCTGCCAAGCAGCTCGTTTACTTCCCCGCACACATGCGCATGAACCTTTGTCTGCTGATTTCGCCTGCCCTTCAAAAAACTAAGGAGCATTATTGACTTTTTATAATGTGGTAAACTCTGCCCAATATGCTTCAGGTTTACACCTTCCATGTATGCTCTCAGCAGCTTTAATTCATGTGCTGGCATTGTACTTGGTGGTGATGTATAGCCTTCACCCCTCTTTAACGTATAATAATCATTTTTCAAAAACTTTGTTTTATTTGTGAAACGCTCATAATATTCTTTTTCCTCACTCTTCCCCATTTCTTCCTTTTCCAACGTTTTTCCCCCTCTTAGTCTCTCGTTTTTATACAGTATGAAAAGACATAAAAAAAAGGACGGGAACTGAATATGGATTTTAGCACATTTTTTTGACTCATTAGCTAAAAATGGCGCAACAGCATAGACGTTTTCATACATATAGGAGCAAGGGGTGAGTGTGGTGTTATCTTTTACATGGGTGTTGCTTGTCAGTTATTTAATTACAGCAATCGTTTCATACGGTTATTTACGCAAGGCAAGAAACTTAATCAGCTATCATTTCGGAATGAATATAGCGATGACTTCAAGTGGGGTGATGGGAATCTCAACAGGGATACTCCTTGGCAGTCAATTCCCATTGTATTTTTCTGAAGTTACTGTTGTAACTTTAATTATTGCTGTCAGTGTCGGCGCGATATTCGGTTCACTTGTAGACTACCAGACACTGTTAACAGGTGTATCAAGCGGCATTATGGCAGGAGTGATGGGACCAATGCTTGGGGCTGCAGCAGATTTCGCTCTCCTTGTCGTTGCTACCCTTCTCGTGTTCTTAAGCTTTGGATTACTATGTTTTTCATTAAGATCTTTATAAAGGAGCAATCATATGAAGGCAATACGTTTAGCTGTTATTACATGTATAAGTTCCATTTTTTTATTCGGGTGTACTAAAATAGAAGAACATGAGCAAACATCCGGATCTGAACAGGAAGCACATGAGCATTCAAGTGATGTAACGATCGAAATTGTGTCACCGATAGTTGAGCCTGCAATTAAAGAATTAGACATAGAGGTTGCCCTCTTAAATGGTGAGGATGCTTTGACAGATGCTAAAGTAGGATTTGAAACTTGGAAGGACGGCGAAACAACCCATCCGTATTTTGATGCAGAAGAAGGCGAAAATGGACACTACCAATCAAAGCTACTCTTTGAAGAGCCTGGAGAATATACAGTGAAGGTGCATGTGGAAAAAGGCAGCATCCATGAACATAAAGAAATATATATTACAGTAGGAGAGTAATTAGTCGTTTTTCATTGCTTTAAATAAGCGAAAGCTTTTTGTGAAGAGCTCTTCCTCCCCATTCTGATTAACGATTTTCACCTCGGCAACCCACTCGCCGTCAAACGGCAGATAATAACCCTCTGCTTCATATAGCCCTGGTGTCTCGAGGGACTTTAACGGTACCTGAATGGGGGCAATCTCTTCATTGTCTTGATAAGTTAACGATAATTCCGCCCTTTTGACGGTATTTTCCTTAAATTGAATTTGAAAATGATTTTTACCTGGAGCGTTCGGTGTTATGGTCAAAGTCATGTTTGTATCTTGATTGCTTTCTTGCCAGTAAAGAGGTGAGTTATCTGGCGCAGGACTTAAGTAGCTTAAACCACCAACAACAAGCAATATTAACAGCATTAATCCAAAGTCTACCTTTACCCAATGCCATGCTTTTGCTGGCATCCTGTTTAAACACCTTCTAATAATGAATGCTGTAAGCAATACAAGGCAGACAAGTGAAGACTTCACAAGTAACAGGATTCCCCAAGGTGTTATCCATAAATAATCCAATGCTGGTAAAAACAGAACAGTTAGAAGCGTACCTGAAAGCGAGAGCGCAATCATGCTGAAAAACGCCCATTTGGAGAAATTCGGAAGAAACTCCTTCACATGAACACGATTTTTTTTCCAGTAGGTTACAATATACAATAAACCCCCAACCCAAATCGCTGCTGCTAGTAAGTGTACGAAGTTAGCGGGAATTGCTGCCCATATCGCCCCATATGAACTTGAATGACCATTGAAGCTTTTCGCTGCCAACATAAGAATAATCCAGCTAACATCTATCCACTTCGATTTAGCGAGCAGGAAAAGACCTAATACAGATAACATTAGTGATAAAAACCAAGAAACACCAAATCCAGTGTTAAGAGGAATGCCTGCGACTGTTGTATTCATCAACCACTGTACAGCAATTAATAGGATTAAACATAGTAAATGATATTGCTGTAAAATGAATGCAATGAAGTCAAATGTCTTTTTCTGTGCCTCTGTATGCTTTTTCTGCTGAATGATTCCCCAGAAAATCCAGCCGGTAATGCTAAGTAAACCAAAATAATAAGCGGCTCTCGTAAAATAAACAAGGAATTGAAACGTGCCTCCTTCATTCGATTCCAGCTCAATATCTGACGGAAGGGCACTATTACCAACTAAAAATACATATGAGCCACTTATTGGGTGCCCATCTGCTGATACAACGGTGTATGTAACTAAATAAGCACCATCCGCCAATTCTGGCACACTTACCTCCAATTGACGATTATCATTGCTTAAACTTACCTCACTGCCTGCGATTGCTTCTTTATCTTGGTTTAACACCTTTACAGCTGTTAAACCAGCTTTAATTGCTTCGTTAAAAGTTAGCGTTATTCCAGCAGGACTTTCCTCAAGTCTGCTGTCTGCTACAGGATTTGTGTTTGTTAAAACAGCATGTGCTCCTGCTTGTTTAGGAATCATAAAGCTGAAAAATAGGAATAGGAAAAGAACTAAACAAATAGCTTTTCTCATATGCCCCCCCTAAAAAGAATGCTTTTATGTGTATCCTATTCAATCACAGCCTAATTGATAATAAAAATACTTTATACTTTGACCATTTTCTTCTCCTAAAAAAGGAAGGTCATTTCTAACAATCGAAATGACCTTCCCTGCCCATAACTATAACATTAATAGCTGAAATGATCTGATTCCTCGACTTCCTCCATTTTTTCATGGACTCCACCACAATGCAGACAAGAATGATCCTCATTACACGGAAAATAGCAGACAGGACATGGATTACAATGCTTGTCCAACCATTCAATTTTGCAAATATGCTCTATTAATACAGTAACAACCTTTTCATCATATTTAAGAATATCTACAAAATTAGTGCCAACGTTACAGATAATTCCTTCCACTTCCTCTGAACTGTCAGGACATTCTAAAAATATCCTTACTTTGCAGCCCTTAAATCGGAATAGCTGAAACGCAAGGTTGCCGTTTAAACCATTAAAATTTAACCTAGGATTGTTTATCCCGAAGAAAAATGGCGATATCTTAAGCGGAACGTCACAATTCTTGCCAACAAAGTGGCCGTTACTGTGTTGGTTATATGGTTGCCCAAGTAAAAAACTACCCGGAGCACATTTGTGGTGATGCTTGTTGCAATCACAATTTGAATGATGATGGTCTTTGTCACAGTCACAATCTGAATGGTGGTGATGGTCTTTATGGCAATCACAGTCGGAATGGTGATGATGATTTTTGTGGCAATCACAGTCGGAATCATGGTGATAATCTTTACAGCAGTCACAATCGGTATGGTCGTAATGGTCCTTACAGCAGTCGCAGTCTGAGTGGTGCTGATGACGATATGCTGGATAATGATTCTTATCCTCTTTATCCCACTTATTGACTACTCCATACAGTGATGTCAATAAATGCTTTGATATTTTTTTTGCTCCGCCCCTAACGGAAAATCCTAAAATACTCATTAAATTTCCCCTTTCTGTCGCTATTCATACTAATATATGTTAGAGATTTCCAACTGGCATGTACAAACGTGTAATGGTTTTAAATTTGAGTTTTACCTTATAAAATCCAATTCAAGAGGGACTTCTTCCATAAAAAAAAGCGACTAGCCCCTATTGGTAGCTGTCGCTATACCGCAAATAATTTTCAATTAACCTTCCACACCATACACACTACGTCGTTACATAGCTGTTATGACAGCTCCTTAATCTTCTGCCAAGAGAATAATCAATTCCTTCAAACTTGGCGCAACCTTATCTGCTACACAGTCCTCATGGTACCAAATATACACTTCTTGCTCCATTAGACCATTACTGCTTTTCAAGCATAATTTATCTCCTGTGCCGTCTTCTCCAACAACAATCCAGCCTTCTAGCCCTTCTGTTTGTGCTTCGATATTGTGTCTGACAATGTCGTCCCATGTCTTTTTTACATTATTCCTGTCTTTTATGGGAAATAATAGCCACTCACCAATCTCTGCATTATTAACCAGTTTATATAACTGACGAAATTGTTCAGGAAAAGCAGCACCGAGCTTTTCTTCCGTAGCAAATATGTCAATTTCATCTACTCCAGGCTTTTTTGTCATAATATAACTTAGTATTTCGTTCATATCTTGCTCCTAAATGCCTTTTTTAAAATTCTTGTTACAAACTCACTTTTGCCTGATGTATAAGCTTGACGGGTTTTTGATGTCCTTGCCAAGCATAGCTTTAATTTACCGTAATCAGCTGCTTCCTTTTCATTTGAACGAAGATAATCGCGAAAGGCCAGATGCCTTGTCAGTTCCTCACTGTCCTTTGTACAAACGTAAAGATGATGGTCCATCCAAATTTGTTTGACTTTACTAGCACTCCACGGGACAAAGTTATCCTTCCTTCCGAAGGCTTCTCTCCCGTCAAAACTCCAATCTTCTTGATGGTAATAACCAATTACACTAAGAGCAGCTACCACCTCAGGAAAAATTGTATGATTTTCAATCACAACATTTATATCCAGAATAGGTTTAGCACATAACCCCTTAACAGAAGTGCTGCCAACATGCTCCACGCGAAGAATATTTCCCTTTAAATTGTCCTTTAAGATCTGTTCCAATAATTTGTAACAGACTTCCCAACTGGCGTTATATTCCTGAATTTCTATCATGGGCTGACACTTCCTTTATTAGCGTGTCCACTCCTCTGCCAAAACACCATACACAACATGGTCCACATAATGATCATAAAGCCATTCTGCCTTTCTAATGCAGCCTTCCTCCGTAAATTGCAGCTTCTCAGGAATACTTCTACTTTTTTTATTTCCTAATGCAGCTCTTACCTCGACTTTATTTAAATGTAACTCTTGAAAGGCATAATCCGTTAAGGCTCTTACAACATTTATCATAATTCCATTTCCTTGATAGGCATGCCCTAGCCAATAGCCGATATACGCTGTCTTATTTGACCAGTTAATACTGTTAAAGCTTGCTACTCCTACAATTTCCCCTTTAAAAAGAATCACAGTAGTCAAACTATTATTCTCTGAAAATCCTTTTAAGCAAAACTTTATATAGTCCTTTGTATCCTTTATTTTCGTTGTTGTATCAAGCCATGGCAGCCATTCTCGCAAATAGCTTCTCGATTTTTCCGTTAACTCAAACACACGGTCAGCATCGTTAGGCTGGATTAGCTTTAATGATAGGTCAGCGTTGATTTTGTGTAGGAACATTTTTTCCCTCCGAATTGGTTTTTTTTGTATTTTACCATACTGATAAATTCTTTGGAGCATGACATAATAAAAAGAACAAGGAGTTTTTATGCCTTGAACTTCTCGACAATTTACGTTATATTTTCCGAGCCTTCACGATAAACCTATGCTGCCTAGCCTCAAAGTAACCATTTTTCTGAATATCTTGATGTATGTCAAACAATTTATGTTCGTATTTTGAAACGCTAAAGCCAGGAACCTGCCAGGAAATTGCATGAAGATAATAAATCAATGCACCAATATCGTAAAAACGAGTAACTGGAAATTCCTCCTTCGCAAACACTATTTGAAAATCATGGTTTTCTAACTCTTCCGTCACTAATTGGAGGTTCCATTCAGAAAAATCACCATTTACAGGAACACCTAAGGCTTTATTTATTTCGGCACAATCCGATCCACCAACCTGCTGTGTTAAAAAAACTCCTTGCTTATTCAATATTCTTCTCAGCTCAAAAGGAGAATAGGATTCATGTCTGTTGAGAATAAGGCTAAATTGGTTATCAGCAAATGGTAGATTATTATCGTCTTCTATAAAGGTAACTTGAACACCTAATGGCTCCAATCGCTCCTTAGCAATTGCTACATTCGGCTCATAACCTTCTGTTGCGAAAACGCTTGCAGTTATCGGGTGAAGCAATGATAAAAATTCACCGCCGCCTGTACCCATATCAAGCATACAATCCGTATTGCGAGTTAACGGTATTGCCATACTTCCATACGACCATGAAAGCACACTTGAGGATGTTCGCCCTGTTTCTGTTAAAAAGGAGAAATCCCAGCCCTTGAAAGCGCGATTTCCATCCTTAATAAAATCATAAAAAGCCGGATCCTTTTCCATTATTGTCCCCCTTTAAATTTTCCTAATGTGGGAAGTTTTATAGTAATTCTTCTACAGCTTATTGTAACTCCATATATATATGAAACTATTCATCCTTTATGGTAACTCCATACAGTTATTCTCCATGAAATGACTATTTCCTTTTATCTGTACGAACCGATATGATATTGGCAGCATGCCCATATTCAAGCCTGACTGTTTTTCTTGCAGCAACAGGCGTCCTTGCTGTGATTGGCAAGACAAGCTTCTCTCCATTCGTCTCCAGTTCCACAAAAAAACATTTCGCTCCACATTTCATAAGATGCACTCCTAAACCCGGTTTGTGAATAAATTATACGCTAGTCTTGAAAGAAAGCAAAAGGGAGATGCTTTCTTTAGCCGCTCCCAATCGCCTATTCCTTGCTTATTGCACCTAAGCCCTCAAGCAAAACCTTTGCATCTCCATTTAAATAACCTCTGGCTGCTTTTTTCAATAATGTTTGTTCATTACCTTTAATAAGCAGTTTTAACCCTCTTACATCAAAACTAGATGCATACGAATTGATAGAATTATAGATAGCTAACTCGTGCCGTGTTGGATGCTGATAACCTGATTCAATGGAATCTGTAATAAACTTCAACAGCTCTCTGCCGTTCTTCTTTAATTTTCTTTCATTTTTTTGCAAATAATCTATATTATCTTCCATTAACTTTCTTGCAGTCACTAAATCCAGCTCTTCTACCTTTGCATTAACCGTTTCAATTAGTTGCTCTACATACATGCTAAAACCCCTTCCTATACAATAATATCGGAATAAACATTCCTTACTTTCACGTAGAAAAGACCTATTTTTTCAAAATAAACTATATTTTAAAATAGACGTTACTCCGAGTAAGGAATTTCCTTTTTTAGGATGATTACATTATTTGTAGTTGTTTCTCCCTTTCTTTAATACTAAAATGGAAGAAGTGGACTTTAATCAAGTCCTTAGTCAGATCGATTATGAAAGAGGAGGCGCATCAGCTTGGGCTTAGACAAAAAGGAAAGTGGTTATAGATGGATCGTATTTAGCGCCGTCTTGTTTGCCTATTTCTTAATCGTAAGTCAAAGAACCGCTCCAGGACTTATTACGGAGCAAATCATGAATGATTTTCATATTTCAGCCTCAACAGTTGGAATGATCAGCAGTATTCAATTTTTAGCCTATGCAGGATTACAAATTCCTGTCGGCCTATTATCAGATCGCTTTGGACCAAACCGGTTTCTTATCGTTGGGACTTTACTAACAGGACTCGGAAGTCTTTTCTATAGTATTGCTCCAAATGAATTTGTTTTGATCACATCCCGATTTATTGTCGGTGTTGGAGATGCTGCTATTTTTGTAAACTTAGTTTTAATACTTAATGAATGGTTTAAAGGGAATGAATTTGTTAAATTGATGGGGATCGTTGCACTCATCGGCGGCATTGGATCGTTATCTGCGACACTGCCTTTTTCTTTATGGATTACGAATGCTGGCTGGAGAATTCCTTTTTTAAGCGTCAGCATCATTTTGATTTTGTTCTCATTGGTTCTTCATTTCGTATTAATCTCCAAGTCTAGGAGAATATTCAAACAAAACACGCCGGCAAAACCGGCTAAGCCGGTGAGAAGGGAAAGTGTCTGGAACATTCTCCGCCGTGTCGTAACTACCCAACAAGCTTGGGCAACCTTTCTTTGTCACTTTGGTGTTGTTGGAACTTATGTTGGCTTTATCGGTTCATGGGCTGTGCCTTATGGCATGAATGTCTTTGATTTAACACGCTCTAGTGCAAGTCAAATTGTGATGTACGCGTTAGTTGGAACAATGATTGGCGGACCTTTCCTCGGCTGGATTTCCAGCAAAACTGGTCAAATAAAAAAAACCTATACAATTGTCCATCTAGTCGTCATCATTGGCTGGGTTGGATTATTCAGCTTAAACACAAGCCCGCCTTTCTTAATGGTATTATTCATGCTCTTCATCTTAGGATTTGGTAACGGTGCAAGTGCCTTAACATTTGCCATTGTGCGCAAATCTTTTCCAATCGAAGAAGTTGGTGTTGTAACAGGGTTTGCGAATATGGGTGGTTTTTTAAGTGCTGTGTTATTGCCAATCTTCTTTGGCCATGTATTAGACTTCTTTCCGAAGGAGTCAATCAGCCTTGGCTATCATTACGGCTTTATCGTTCCAGTGATATTCTCCTTATTCGGCCTTGTTGGCATACTGTTAGCGAAGGAAGAGAAGGTTGCTGAAAGTAAAAAGGTTCTAAAAACATCATAACAAAACTGTAGGGGAATCCGGATGGGCTCCCTTTTTTTATTCTTGTTTGATTTCAGTAAATTTGCACTTATAAACAAAGAGATGGCTCACTAAATAAAAAACAGTCATAATAATAAACGAATACGTATACTCCCATTGAAGCTTTTTATATAAATCAATCATACTAAGCAACGGTAAACCTATAAATGATCCAAATGCTCCAAAACCTATAGCTTTAATAAATGGGTTTATCTTTGGCTTATACTGGAGTAACAACTTAACAATCACTGGCAACACGGAAAGCCGAAAGGAAAAATTAATGGTTGCAACCGGTAGCACCTTTATTGGGTAGGACCAGCTACCAAACATAACTCCAACCGTATCCAGTATTTCGGACATAACCATTACCAATAGGCCACCAGCAAATAACCTGCCTGAACTATTTTTATCACGGATAAAGAACCATACAAACCACGGAATAATAATCATACCAAGCGCAATCCACCACTGCCAAGTAAATAAAAATGCGTGAAGAATTGCATCTACAATCATACTATTTCCTTCAGTTATTTTTCCGTTAGCCTCATCAATGAGTCGCAAACCTTCTTGATATTCCATAGTATCCACCTTTAATAATTCTTTAAGATTTTGTATTTGGAAGCTCTGATTTGCTTTGCAATCTCAAGAAGAATTCCACTATTCCTTTTGACATAATTGTTATTAGTACATAGCCTAGGAAAATATAAAAGTAATTAGTTCCCTTACTTAAATAGAACAAATGCATTTCCACAAAAAACGGCTTTAACACAAACGAAATAAGGGCAATTAATAATAAGGAGTGCAGATAAAAGTTAGCCTTCTTTTTGAGCGTATATTGGTACATAAAGATAAAGAGCACTGGAACTAACGAACTGTCCATCCCGAAATGAATTGGAAGTGTTGGAATTGCTTTATAGGGATATCCAATATAATTGGCTCTTGTTGCCATACTATCGATATATGCGGTCCATACATGGATATTAAAGCCAAAAAAAAGCAGTAAAAACAACCTGTTACGATTAATAAATAGGCAAAGTATGATAAGTGGCACGATAATCATTAAGATATTAAACCAAAATTGCCATGTATCAAAAGCAGAATACTCAAGCCAATATTCATTCCAAAGATCGAAGACCGCTTCTTGTGCATACTTAATTTCTTCATCTAGCTTGCTCTGGTGATATTACTGACATGTTCTCCCCCCTTTTTTTGCCAAAATTCCTATTAATAAATAAGGATTACTTTTATTATGCTACAGTGTGATTCCTGCTATTCTTTTCCGCTTGTTTTTAGTGCTCGATAAAAAAAAGCTGCCAAATGGCAGCTTTTACTGGTTCTATAAGTGTAATACATGCATGATAAGAAATACCAATGGCGGCATCAGCAATGATGGCAAAAGATTAAGGGTATTGCATTTTTTTATGCCTAATATACTTAATCCTGAAGCAAGAATCAATATTCCCCCTACGATGGTAATTTCATTCAGTAAAGCATTGCTTAAGGAGTTTTCCATTAAGAGCGCTATTAAGTAGATGGAGCCTTGCCAGCAAAATAATACAATTGCAGCAACAGCTATGCCAATTCCAAATGTCGAGGCTAAAACAATGGATGTTATGCCGTCTAACATTCCGTTTGCAAGCAAGTATGTATAATCCCCTTTAAGTGCTGCTTCAACAGGTCCTAAAATAGACAATGAACCAATACAAAATAATAAAATTGCAGTCGATAACCCTTCTGCTAAATTTCCTTTCGAATATTTATTGACTAAGGCATTGAATCTTGTTTCTAAATCAAGCTTTTGGCCGATAAGTCCTCCAATTGCAAGACTGACAATAAAGAGGACGGGATATTTACTTGAAGGAATATGCTGAACGATAGCATTAATGCCTAATCCCATTGCTACTAACCCCATCGCCTGCATGAGAATCGAATGATATTCATCCTTTATCCCCTTTTTAAAAATACTGCCGATAATACTACCTGCTATAATCATTCCGACATTGAATAATGTACCAAACATGTCTTTTCCCCTTTCAATATTTATGAACCTTAAAATCAAAAATAAACCCTCTAGTAACTAGAGGGTCAAGAAAAAATTATCTTTTATATGGCAGCAATATTTCTGTTACATATTTTTCCACGTCATTTGTTAAACCAGAGTCAATGATGGTAATTTCAATTGAATCATCTATCAGTTTGTAATTACGGTCCTTTATAAAGTTTAGTAATTTTTTATAATGATGTGCTGCATCCATATGAGTGCCCTTAAAGCGAATTCTAAGGTACTCTCTCGCAGGAATTATAACAGAGGCAGAATCAACCTGATCTCCCTCCTCTAAAACCATAAACACGCTTGAATATGTAGCAAAGTTGTAAGCTTTTAATTGAGCCATAGAAATGGATATTCCTATCTTCCCTAAAAAAACGCCGCCCTTTATGCCAAAATTATTTCTTAATTCCGTTATAGGATGCTCGAGATCTTCCCCCAGCACATACTGATGTCTTAAGTAAGCTAACCGCATCTCAGGCAGCTTTATCTTCGTAATCTCGTCAAGCGGTGTATGGACAGCATCTTCTATTTGCATAATTCGATGAGATATTTTCTTTTCAATTAACTCCAGATTTCGTTTTTGCTTGGCCACTTCATCCTGTTGCTCTTTTAGCATGCTAACAAGAGAATCTATATCTCGGAGTGTAAAAAAATCGATAATTTTGCTGATAGATAAATCCAATGCTCTTAAGTATTTAATCGAATTTAACCGTTCAAATTGCTGTGTCGAATAATACCGGTAGTTTGTTTTTTCATCCATATAGGCGGGATGCAGTAACCCTATTTCATCATAATAACGGAGTGTCGCCACTTTAATATCGAACAGCTTGGACACTTCGCCAATTGTAAAATAATCCTTCATTAAGAACCCCCCTTTGCAGTTAATTCTAAAAAAACTGCACCCTACATTGGTTTCTCTCCAATCAGAGTGCAGTACTTTCTTATTACTTTTGAATACTACTGTAATTGTAGTCAGAACGATTTATCGGAGTAAAGTTCTTCGGTGTGTAGAAGCGCAATAAATCACCATTAACCACTTTATCGGAAAGCCTTAATGTTTCCTCCACACTTGCTTGATAAGCCTTCGCTTTTTCAAGTATTTCCTCATCGTCAATCAACTCACTAGATTTGGAATCATAGTATTTACCATCTGTTAATGTGTATTCAGGACTGACAAACTCTCCGTTCCTGAACGGAATCACTTCATCATGCTCTTCTGAAAGAATATCTGTCCCAAAATGGATATAATCCTTCGTATTAACGCCTAACAAATGTAACATTGTTGGCAGCAGATCAATTTGGCCAGCATATTGGTGCATCGTACCACCTTCGATACCTGGGACACGAATGAAAAGTGGTGTTCGCTGTAGGCCGGCACTTTCAAAGGAATCCACTTCTTTACCGATCACCTTTTCCATTGCTGCATTATGGTTTTCTGAAATTCCGTAATGGTCACCATACATAATAATAATCGAATTGTCGTATAGACCTTTCTCTTTCAGGTCTGCGAAGAACTGCTCCATCGCTTCATCCGCATAGCGTGCTGTTTGAAAGTAGTTATCTACAATCTTATTGCCAGTATTGTTTGGTGCGATTGTTGCTTCCTCTTGCTTCATTGTAAAAGGATAATGATGTGTCACTGTAATGAATTTTGTATAGAAAGGCTGACTCATCGAACTCAAGTACGGTATGGACTGCTCGAAGAACGGTTTGTCCATTAACCCATAGTCTGCCAGCTGTTCAGGATTCATGTCATAGGAATTGGAATCATAAAAGCTGTTAAATCCAAACGATTTATAAATTTCATCCCGATTCCAAAAGCTACCAGTGTTTCCGTGGAATACAGCCGATGTATAACCAAGCTGACCTAATACTCCAGGAGCTGCCTGATAGGTGTTCAAGCCTTTCGTTGTAAAAGCAGAGCCTTGCGGAAGGCCATACAAGGAGTTCTCAATCATAAATTCAGCATCCGCTGTCTTTCCTTGGGCAGTTTGGTGGAAGAAATTATCGAAATACAATGTGTTTTCTTCCTTTGTTAAAGAGTTAAGAAATGGAGTTGCCTCTTCCCCGTTCAATTCATAATCAATAATGAAATTTTGAATGGATTCCATATGGACATAAATAACATTCATGCCCTCTCCAACACCAAAGTACTTAGCATTTGGTTCTGCATAATTTGATTGAGTATAATTAATAACTTCCGCCATATCATCTGTATCTGCAAGCACACGCTGAGCAGAAGCCTTTGTACTTTGCACCGCATCATATATGGTGTAATTATACATCCCTAAATATTTAACAATATAATTTCGGTCAAATCCCCTTGTCAATAACTCAGGACGGTCTACTTCAGCTAACGCCAAGTTCATGCCTGAAATACCTAAGGCAATGCCGAAAATACTTAAACCTTGTCTAAAACCGACGGGCCTAACATCGACTTTCACCTTTTTAAAAACAAGCAATAAGACTAACAACACACTATCAATAAAAAAGAAAACGTCGTATGGCTTTAATAATGAATATATACTGCCGCTAACATCGCCAAAGTTTTGCGTTTGAGTAAGGGTCGGCAATGTAATAAAATCATTAAAAAAGCGGTAGTAAAGTGCATTCGCATAAAGCAGGAATGAAAGGACAAAATCAATGACAATTAGCACAATATATTTTTTTCTGCCTTTAAATGTTAGTGCTAACCCGAGAAATAAAAGGGATGAGCCAAGCGGATTTAAGAAAAGCAAAAAGTGCTGTAGGGAATTGCCTAAACCTAAATCAAACTGCGTCAGCTGTACGACATATGTTTTCATCCATAGCAGAAACACTGCAGCAAAAAAGAAGTATAAATAGTTTTTATTTGTGTCTTTGAACATATTTAAATTTTTTATTTTTAACACCAACCTCTATCTTTTATATCCGTCTCCATATGAATTTTTTAGCATTTACAAGTGTACCATTTTTGTTCTAGTAAATTAAATATGATGGAGAGTGTGAGATCATGGGATACACCCAATAATTTTCAAAAAATTATCCTTTGGGACATGCCTCCATAACCACATTTTATTCACTATTAATCCCTTTATTAATTATACGTAAAAAAGAAGTAAAAAGTTTCACCACAAATTCTTCCATATAATTAGTTTCCACCTATTGTAAGCGAATTCCATAGCATTATATCGTATTATACGATATGGTAGCATATTGTTCCACTCTTCACCTTATACAATCTTAGATTATTTATTCCGAACTTATTAAGGAAGATTCTAGTAATTATTATTCTGTAAGGGTTATTATTTCAAAATTGATTATAAGAAGGTTTTGCGCGAAGGAGTGTAGATGTCATAATAAGAAAAAGCTTTAGGCCCCATAGGCGAGGCCTATATGGCTAAAGCTTTTTTCTGCAAACAGAAATGAAATGGTTCTAATGGCTTAATCCTAGGAATTTTTTATCCTAACCTATCTGCTTTAGGCAATTTCCCAATAGAACGGGTCACCTAATGCAGACCAGTCATCGGCATATTCGTCATTTGTTAACAAGCACTCATCTAATTCCCTCCTGATTAAATCGACATCTAAATCCATTCCAATAAACACTAATTTTGTGTGCCGGTCTCCATGGTCTTTATCCCAGCTATCGCTCAATTGAGGATTTGTTTTAATTATCTCTTCCTGCCTGTCTTTAGTAAGGGAAGCAACCCAATAGGAGATTGGCTCGACTTTCACAGAAGGACCCGCTTGTGAAAGAAGGATAGCTATATTATTACGAGATGCACACCATGCAATCCCCTTAGCACGGACTATTTGCATAGGCATTTGTCCGCACCAAGCATTAAAGCGTTCCGAATGAAATGGCCGTCTACTATAATAAACGAAGGAGCTCACTCCGTACTCCTCTGTCTCTGGCGTATGTTGTGCAGGTCCTGCATTTAACTCTTTCAGCCAACCAGCAGATACACTCGCTTTCTCAAAATCAAATAAATTAGTATGTAGTATTTCTTTCATATCTATTGAACTATTTACTGTGCGAATAATTTTTGCTTCTGGCTGCAGAGTTTTTAAGACCTTTTCTAAGCTTTCAACAGCTTCCTCTGTTACTAAATCACATTTATTCAATAACAGAATATCGCAAAACTCAATTTGGTCTATCAAAAGGTCTGCAATATTACGCTCATCATCCTCGCCAACTGCTTCTTTCCGATCAAGTAAGGAATCTCCTGATTCATAATCATGCCAAAACCGATTAGCATCCACGACGGTTACCATTGTGTCTAATTCACAAAATTTAGTCAGATCAATCCCTAACTCCTCATCGATATAGGAAAAGGTTTGTGCAACAGGAATAGGTTCACTGATGCCTGAAGATTCTATCAGGATATAATCAATATCTCCTTGCTTAGCAAGGCTTTCTACCTCTTCTAACAAGTCTTCTCGTAATGTGCAGCAAATGCAGCCATTAGACATTTCAACAAGCTTTTCCTCTGTTCTGGAAAAACCGCCTTGTGTCTGGATGATTTCACTGTCAATGTTAACCTCACTCATATCGTTAACGATAACCGCTACCCTCAGCCCCTCTCGATTATTTAACACATGATTAAGCAAGGTTGTTTTTCCTGAACCTAAATAGCCACTTAGCACTGTCACAGGTATTTTTTTCATTACTCATCGCCCTCTTTTTTAAATTCTATGTATATGGATTAATTCACAAAAACAAACGACCAATTGCTCTTTGTTTTATTTTTTGCTGCTGGCTTGTAATCTGTCATATCTATCCATTTTATTTGTTTGTATCTCTCTATCATTGCCCGGTCAATTTCTCCTTGTGCTTGATTAATTACTGCTTTAATATGTGGTACCTTCAGTGAAAAATGCTCTGCCGCTTTTCTTATAGGAGGTTTTTCATTCATTAGTTTAATAAAGTGGCTTTCACTTACTGCCATCCTTTCTAATTCATCCTCTTCGCATTCAATGAATTGGTATATTTCTCGCATTGATGGCGACAAGCTTTCAATTGTACTCCTATAAAGGAACTCAACCAGAATAGGATTAATCAAATTTATATCCATAACATCCTCCAGTAAAGTTATTCAAGCCGTCAATACTAGATATGACGGCTGTTTTATTATTACCAGCTAGCCTTTTTCACACCAGGAATTTGTCCTTTATGTGCATATTCTCTAAAAGCAATCCGCGACATTTTGAATTTTCTCAAGTAACCTCTTGGTCTTCCCGTCACTTCACATCTGTTTTTTAATCGTGTTGGCGAAGAATCTCTTGGGAGTTTTCTTAGTGCCTCATAATCCCCTTTTTCTTTTAACTCCATTCTTAATGCCGCATATTTTTCAACCATAACTTGGCGTTTTTTTTCCTTTATTACTTTAGATTTTTTTGCCATTCCATTCATCCCTTTCTTTAATCGTAACGATTACGATTTAAAATTTATACTTGTCCATTAACCAGTTAATTTTTACTTTGTTTCTCTATGCAGTGTCCTTTTTTGTAACCGAGGGCAATATTTCATAAACTCTAGGCGATCCGGATTATTCCGCTTGTTCTTAGTGGTAATATAATTCCTGTCCCCAGTTTCTGTACATGCTAACGTAATTTTGACTCTCATGATAATTCCTCCTAATAATCTTACCGCTAATTGATTAACGGTTAGTTACAAATCGTAATGATTACGATTTAGTGTTTTATAAATACTTATTTTAGTTGAATAAAATCGTTTTTGCAAGCTCTTTTATCAAAACACCGATTTTTTTTTAGCTCTTCCCCATTCTTTACATAGTAAAAGATCAGCTTGACATGCCAAGCTGATCCTTTTCTTTCTATACCAACAGCCAAGGTCAATCTATTAAACGAAGCTCGTTAAGTGGCAATGGCTTACTGTAGTAATAGCCTTGTGCTTTTTCACAATTCATTTCTTTTAATACATTCACTTGCTCCTCCGTTTCAACACCTTCAGCAATTACCTTCAGTCCTAGATTATGAGCCATTACGATAATTGTGGAGGCAATACTGCAATCATCCATATTTTCCCCGATGTTTTGAATAAAGGATTTGTCTATTTTCAAATAATCAATCGGAAACTTTTGCAAATACTGCAAAGAGCTGTACCCAGTTCCAAAATCATCGATGGAAATCTCTACTCCTAGATCCTTCAATTGATAAAGAATTTGAGTTGCCTTCTCAACATCCATTGTCATGCTTTCCGTAATTTCCAGAGTAATATAGGCGGGATTTATCCCTTCCTCGTTTAAAATGTTAGCCACTGTAGAAACAAAGCTACTGTCAAAAAATTGCCGTAAAGACAGATTGACAGAAAAGTTCATTGGGGAAAGGCCCTTCTCTTGTCTTGCTTTCAGCTCCTGGCATACCTTTCTTAGCACCCATTCTCCAATCGGAATAATTAAACCAGTATCTTCAGCAATTTTTATGAACTTTTCAGGTGAAATAAGACCAAGTTCTGGATGCTGCCACCTAATTAAAGCCTCGGCACTTGTTGCAGCATTCGTCTTTAAATCAACTATTGGCTGAAAATGAAGTTTAAAATGCTTAGAAATATCAGCCTTTCTTAACTCTGTTTCTAACAGAAACAGGTCAGATGATTGATAGTCAAACTTCTCATTGTAAAATTGATAATTATTTCTTCCTTCTTTTTTTGCTTCATACATAGCGATATCTGCATTTCGAATCAATGAAACATTATTTTCACTATCCTTTGGATACATAGCAATCCCAATGCTTGGTGTAATAAAAATTTCATGTCCATCAATAAGAAATGGAGAGGAGAGGATTTGAATAATTTTTTTTGCCTTTTTTCTAACTTCCTCTTCCGTAACATTTCTAAGTAGTACTGTAAATTCGTCCCCGCCTTGTCTTGAAACTGTCTCTTTTTTTTGAATGCATTTATTTAACCGCTCGGAAAACTGCTTTAAAAGAATATCTCCCACATGATGACCAAGTGTATCATTAATAAATTTAAATCGATCCAGATCCATAAATAGCAGTCCTAAATGTTGATTATTATTTGCAGGCTGGAAGTCAGCAATTGCTGCCTTCAGCTTTTCTTCAAAGAAACGCCTGTTAGGCAGTCCTGTCAGTTCATCATGATAAGCCAGATGCTGAATCTTTTCTTCTGCCATACTTCTTTGAATGACTAAACTCGTCAGATATGTAGCTTCTTCAATAAGCTTTATGTATTTAGGGTTAGGAGTATTTGGTTTTGAATGATAAATCGCAAAGCAGCCAATAACATTATTAAAGCTATCAAATACCGGTGTTGACCAACAAGCCTGCAGTCCATGCGATAACGCTTCATCGCGGAAATCCTCCCATAATGGATCAACAGCAATATCTGAAACAATAATCCGCTGTTTAAAATAAGCTGCTGTTCCGCATGATCCGCTGTTTGGGCCGATAGGAATACCATCGATGAAAGTAGCAAATTCACTTGGCAACCTTGGAGATGAAGCTGTATATAATTTGTCTTGTTCTTTGTCAGCAATCATAACTGAACAGCGACTATCCTTTGCAACTTTTTCCACAATTGAAACAATCTCATCTAAAATGGTTGTATAATTTGTGCCATCCACAATCATTTTGAGGATTTTATTTTGTTCCTTTACAAGAAACTCCATATAATTTTGCTGTGTGACATCTTTGGCAACACCTACAATCCCCATTGGCCTTTTAGCTCTGAAAATCGGCACAGCAACTATTGATAAATCAATCTTTTCTCCTTGTTTATTACGAATAGATACCTCAACACTATCCTTGTCGCCATTTAGCAAGCCTTCCAGTTTTTTTATTGTTACTTTCCTATCCTGTTTCTCAATTAAATCCTCATATGACAGATGAAAAAACTCTTTATCAGAGTAACCTGTCAGGATTTCTGCAGCCGGATTTACCAATAGGAACTCGCCGCGCATGTTTAAAGCAAAACAAGCTTCACTATTATAGTTAAATAGTGATTTATAAGTATCAAATAACGAATCTTCACTTACTGGATTATCCATCTTGACCTCTTCTTTCTTTACAATACAATCGTTTAATAATTCTCTTCATTCTTTTATCGGTTAATTTACTGTATGTTTTACATGAATATACAACTAATGGTGGAAACAACCATAAATGGAAATAGAAAAGAGGCTGGGACAAAACAAAAGTTAACCTTTCTAAACACGAATAATAAAATTACATCTAAATTTGAAAAATGAAACTCGTGACTAAATAGAATATGGGGTTAAAATTAGTTCGGTTCATTGCGCGCTCGTCCTCGCGCTTTCCGCGGTGTCTCATCCTTTCCTCTATTTCCCGCAGGAGTCGAGTGACCTCCGCTCCATTCCACTAAGTTTTCTAATCAGTGTATTAAAACTAAAAAACACAAAAAAAACCGTACTATTTAATCATTAGTTGATTAAGTAGTTCGGTTTTTATACAGATTCACTTACTTATGTCCCAGCCTCCTTTTAAAAAACTATTTCTTGCAAGTAACTATCAATATCTATCAAAAAGCTAGAGATACTGCGTTTTGATAGATAAAGAGTAATAAGTAAATTGAATAAATCTGATAAAATTTCAAGCACTCGTAACCAAAAATCGTAACCAAATAAAAAATTCGCACGTCAGATAATACGAACACAACCATAAACAAAGGTTTTGGATTGCTAAAAGGATTCTGGTTTAGCGAATGTGTCAAGTCTTTTTCATTCCGCTACCACTTCAAGAACTGGACAAATGCCATATTTACAATCACTTGTCTTTTAATATTACATAGTAGGACTCTTTTTTTATTTAAGATGTAGGTAATGTGCTCAATACGACTATCATAATATCACTAATAACAACCTTTTGAATGGTACTAGCATTACTCCGCACTTTCAACTTCTGCCTTTATCTCTTTCATTGTAAAATCACTATTCCCCTGCTCTGATGTAACTTGCAAAGATTGTGGTTCGATATAATCATCACTCTCAACAATAAATCTACCTTGATAGTCTCCTATTGCAACATACAAATCAGTTCCAAGTGGACCATCATAGTCTGTCAAAAATAAAACAACCTCATTTGATTTTTTTATTACTGGAGCATCATTCGCTGTTATTTCAATAGTTTTTCCTTCAATTTTTTTAAACTCTTCCTTTTGTTCTTCTGTCGTGAATATTTTTTCATCTCCACCGACATCCTTTTGTACATATAGTCCTCCTGTCTGCACTACTTTTATTGTATCTCCTATTGTAAATTCATCTTTATCTTCACTAATGATATCAAGGATTTTTACTGTTGAAATCGTAAAAGGAATATCATCATAATCAATATATTCATTGAAAATAACTTCCCCTTCAATAACTATTTCAGACCTTCCAGCTAATTGCTCAACAGATTCAAAACTATCAACCATCGAAAGTGAAGCAGACCCTACTTCGTAACCTTCTTTATTTGTTATGTCTATTCTAGTTTCTCTAGGTTCTCTTTTTTTAAAACTCATATCTGTTTTGTCAACTTGTACTGTTTTCACATCTATAATTTCTCCTGTCTCTGTCGAAGTATTGCTAGAACACCCCGCAATACTAAAAAGAAAAACGAATGAAATGAAAAATATTTTCCGCATATTTATAGCCCCTTTATTTGTATAAACTTGTTATAGTATATAATTCATCTTTAGTAGGTCCAGTTGCTCTAGGAAAAGAGTTTCTCATCAACACTTTCCCAGCATTCGCATTTGTATCTGAGAAGTGCGCCAACCCTAAAACATGACCAAATTCATGTGAAAATATTTGTTCAGACACCTCCCCAATTACTTTTCCATTAATTACCCCATTATGATACAATGATTTATTTGAAAAAAACTTATATGTATTCATTTTTACTTTAGTCCAAAAATAGTTTTTAGTTGGTACCTTACCAGATGCTGCAATCATTGTATTTCCATTAAAATACTCTGCTAATCCAAACCAACCATTATTACCGTAATTTTTATAATAAGCATCTGAAACAGAAGATTTTTGATTGCTAGTTTTTATAAAAGAAATTGGTGTATAAGCTCCAGTTCCATTACTATTTGTCCACTTACTTACTGCAGTATTTGCATTGTTTATCCAAGTTGTTGTAGCTCCCGATGAACTTATCCAATAATATTGTGTGCTTTTCCCATAATTACCAACTCCAGAAACTAACCTGGCCTTATTTGGATACACTGGTGCCGCATGAGCAACATCCAAAAACATAGAAAACAAAAGAAAAAAAGACGTAAAAATCATTACTGAAAAATAAAATATTTTTTCATTCGAAACCTCCAAATTAAATTAAAATTCTCTATTTAAAAAATCCATCAATCGCTTTATTAATACCAACTTACCTTTGCGAAAAACTTACTTATCACATTTAATACATTAATATAATTGGAAAATATAGAAACCGTACTTTGAAATCATTCCCAAAAAGAAATTGCTATAAAAATATGAATATCATATACACACTAGTTAACATAAGCGCTTATTATCGGTAGTTGTTTTTCTTCCTAAAAAACTGCTGAAATAAGCTTTTGTATTTTCACAGAGGCATTGTCTATGCACATTTTATACATTGCAGAAATACTAAGGATTATCACAGGACATTTTTTATTCCCCATTTTTTTCTGTATAAAAGATTGCATAAAACACCAATGTATCAAGAAGTGTGACAGGTGAAAATTTATGCCTTCTTCTGAAATGGCAAACGCTTTCAAATTTATGAGTGGAAAAACCATATTCGATATATCCATGTTCTTGATAGAACATGATATGTTTGAATTTAATTTTAGATTCCATTCATTAGTGAAAGATTGATAGTTAAACAAGGTATTTTCTAATTCACTCATCTTCTTATTAAGTCGAAGGGCAAGTTCATCGTAACTCACCCTTTATACTTTTTTATAAAAAACTTACATTGCACAAATAATAATTAAAATAATAATCAAACCCACATCCACATAAGTTCATTTTGTCCCCATTCCTTTCCTATCACCTTATGATAAATATTTATTCTACTTCTATATTTATGTTAACTTAGTTTTATATTTTCGTGATAAAATACTTCATAAAGGAAAACTATTAGTTTTTTATTTTCCTTTAAGAAAATCTCATGATAGGGTGTGATTTTTATGAAAGGGAAAATGGGAAAAACGATTCAATATCTTAGAGAGAGTAAAGGTTTTAAATTAAAGGAACTTTGTAACGATATCCTCTCTATTTCACAACTATCTAAAATTGAAAATGGAGAAGTGATACCTTCCGCGGATAAATTCATCAAAATATTAAGCAGATTAAATGTACGGTATGATGAATTTATTTTACTTATGAATGACGAATTTTTAGAAATAAAAATAATGCTGGAGAAAAAACTTGCTGAATCAGTTAAACTTCGAAATACACAAAGTTTACAAAAATTATCCAAAGATGCCTCAACTTATTATAGTAAGTATAACGATATCTATTTCAAACATGTAGAATCAAAGTCACTTGCCATGTTAACATTGATTAGCAGTAATAATGATTACAGCAGTGCTCGAGAACATCTTCAACCAATTAAGGAGTATCTATCTAGCATTGAAAAATGGAATTATTATGAACTAACTCTTATTTGCAACTGTTTATTTATGTTTAAGATAGAAGATGCCATTTTTTTTGGAGACAAGGCATTACGCTCTATTGAAGAGAATTATTCATTATATCGAAATGAAGAAATTGCTTGTTCCTTATTAATTAATTTAGCCATTTATTCACTAGATTATAGTGAATATTACTCTCTAGCACTAAAATATTCCCAGCTTGGTGGAGAATTAGCTTATACATCTCACGATATAGTAGCAACCTTCCAGGCAAAAATCATTCGTCAACTTACCTATTTTAAATTAGAGAATGGAAAGTTTGATAATGATTATCTACTCTCACTTATCAATACCTTTAAATTACTTGAATGGGATGAAGAATTTCAACGTATACAGCAATTCGTTTCCAAACACGGAATTGTATTATAAACTTTTTCATACATCTCATGAAGTCATGCATTATTATAAATGAATAACCTTCTCACTATTTCCTCCAATACCCAAATACAATAACTTTCAAGTAAACGTTATTTTCTATGAGAAATAAAACAAACTAAGATCATATGGCTATTAATCTTAGTTTGAGTAATAGCTGGAATCCAATCTGAAATAAGCATAAATCTACCTCCTAGCCATTGTTATGATATATAATTATAATCTTTAGCATGTTAATTGATTTTAAATATAAATTCGTTTATGAAAGAAAACTAGATAGAAGAACTTCTAAGAATTAGGGTATAATTCCAAAGGCCAAGCTATGAATACACAAAAGCTTTTTATAAACTATCCTTAAGTCAAAAATCCATAGTTAAAGGCTCTTTAGCTCCCCACCCACTATTTCTACTCAAGAAATACCTATAGATATTCGATCTAATGTTGTTGATATAATAGTATTTGAATTGATTTAAGCCTTTTTAAATTTATCATTACGACTTATATTGTTATCAAAGATATTATCACAATCATTCAATCCGTAAAACTCCAAATACCATATGGGCTGAATACCCTTTCATAGAAAATTATTGGATTAAGCTTTTGTCATATCAGGCTTCATCCAAATTTTTTTGGTAAAAATTTCTTCCGTTCGTGATGTGTATGGTCATACTAACGAAAAAACAAGAGTTGATACTATTCATGCATTAGAGAACTATCGCAGGCAAGAATAATTTGTTAACGGCTCTCAAAAAAAGTCGTAACTAAACTCGTAACCAAAAATTAAAAAGCACTTCCCTCGAAAAAGAGAAGTGCTTTGAAACGTTGATATAACAATGATTAACGTTTGCTAAAGTGTGGTGCACGACGAGCGCCTTTAAGACCTTATTCTTTAATTGCTTTTAAATGCCAGCAATAGCTTTGAAAGTCTCCTTGCAATTCTATTGGTATGCTCATTCCAGCATAGGTGAGTTCGTCTCCACCATAGATAATGTCTGTACCGTTTACCTGATAAACCTTCTGAACATCAACCCCAGTTAATTTCAGAACAGAAGCTGGGGCTGCTGGTTCTGCGAGCACCCTAAAATAATAAACAATAATTTCTGTTTTATCTTTATCGGTAAACAGCCATGCTGTTTCATTCCCTTCAAACGGACTTTTCAAGCGGTAAAAATCACCAAACTGAATAAGCTTGCGGATTTCCTTATAGGTAGCCACTTGGTTCTTCACTGCTGTTTTCTCGTCTGCTGCAAGCTTCGTCAAATCAAGTTCATAACCGAAGTTGCCAGACATCGCAACATGTCCGCGCATTTCAATAGAAGCTATTCGCTGTACCTGGTGATTTGGAACGGCAGAGACATGTGCTCCAATAGAAGATACCGGATAAACCAAGCTCGTTCCATATTGGATTTTCAGTCTTGAGACTGCATCAGTATTATCGCTGGTCCACGTTTGCGGCATATAATAGAGCATGCCCGCATCAAACCTTCCACCACCGCCTGAGCAGCTTTCAAAAAGGACATGTGGAAAATCTTCAGTAATTTTCTCTAGCATTTCATATAAACCAAGCATATATCTATGTGCAGTTTCTCTCTGTCTGTCAGGAGGAAGATGAGCTGATCCAATTTCTGTCATATTGCGATTCATATCCCACTTTACATAGGAAATTGGGATATTTGTTAAAATGTCACTAACTCGTTTTGTAATCTCCTTGCGAACATCCTCCCTCGAAAGGTCCAACACCAATTGATTGCGGCTTTCTGAGGATTCTCGACCTGCTACATGAAGGCACCAATCAGGATGTTCACGGAATAAATCACTGTCAACAGACACCATTTCCGGCTCAAACCATACACCGAATTGCATACCTTTCTCTTGTACTTGAAGGGCCAGATTATCAAGTCCGTCTGGAAGCTTGCGAAGATCGACAAACCAATCCCCTAAAGACGACTTATCATTATCTCGCTTTCCAAACCAGCCATCATCCAGAACAAATAATTCAATCCCCAGCTCTTTTCCGGCATCAGCTATTTCGAGGATCTTGTCTGCTGTAAAATTAAAATAGGTTGCTTCCCAGTTGTTAACTAATATTGGCCGTTCCTTGTCCCTGTACTCTCCTCTCACTAAACGAGTTCGATATAGTTCATGAAAGGTCCTCGACATACTGCCAAGCCCTGCTGCTGAATACACCATAACAGCCTCAGGTGCCTGAAAAACCTCTCCTGGATCAAGCTTCCAGCTGAAATCAAATGGGTTAATTCCCATTGTTACCCTTGTGTTGCTGAATTGATCCACCTCTGCTTGTGCCAAAAAATTGCCACTGTAGACAAAGTTAAACGCATATACCTCACCAGAATGTTCTGTTACGTCCTTCCGAAGCAAGGCAATGAACGGGTTATGCTGGTGACTGCTCGACCCGCGTGCGCTTTCAATTGATTGGATACCATGTCGCAACGGCTGTCTTTCTATATGACGCTCTCTTACATGTGCTCCATGAAGATGCAGAAAATCAAAGTCAGCTTCCCGAAAGTCTACACTAAGACTCTGTACATTTAGAAGCTTGAGTGAGGAATTGCCGTCATTAACAATTTTCACTGATCTGGTAATCACATTAAAATGGTTGAACACCGTGTAGCTTAAAATGACCTTTAACCCGATTAGCTTATCAATCATTGTGATTTCCAATGTTTCCGCTTCTTCTTCCTTTTCAACATATGTAGCTGGCAGCCCATCTAACAGCTTTTTGCCTTTAGAAATCGTATGTGAATCGTATCGTAAATCGGTCACAGTCGATCCATTCTCCAGCTGAATTTGGTAGGCTGGCTTTCTGAAATCAGAGTTTCCATATTGCGGATATTCTTGCGGCAATGTATCAAGTGAAAAAGTTCTGTCCTCCTTATGCTGATAAGGATTTCCCGAAAATCCTCTGTCCATTTGCTGCAAATAGTTAGGATGATGGTATTCCTGAACCTTTCTGCCCCAATAAAGATGAACTAAATAACCGTCTCTGACCAATTCCATAACATAACTTGTATCTTTTGCTTTTAGATGAAAAATTTTCCTCGTCGCATCAAAAAAAATCCCCATAAACGGCCAACTCCCTCTATTAATAGTCACACTGTTTACTTTTCCAAAACATTTAAATAATAGATAATTCGTTATTCTGATTTCTTTGCTTCACTTACACTATCACGAAACACTAGTTCAGTAGGTATTGTCACTTTCATTGGAACACTTCTGCCGTTTAATCTGTCATAAAGCAGCTTTACCGCTGTTTTCCCCATTTCCTCCCCATATACTTTTACAGTAGAAAGCCGTGGGTTCATGAATGCCGCTGCTTCTATATCATCAAAGCTGAATACAGAGATATCCTGCGGTACGTTTATGTCATTTTCATGCAATGCACGAAGAACACCTAAAGCCATCGGGTCACTTGCAGCAACAATAGCTGTTGGAATGTGGTTGGAGTCAATGAGTTGCTTTGTTAAGGAATAGCCTCCACTTGGTCCCCAATCTCCTTCAAGCACGTGACAGATTAACCCGTTCTCCTTCATAACCTGTTCATACGTTTTTCTTCTTATATCTACCTTGGCAGCTGTATGAAGATTGCTCACACTAAATACCTTTCCCTCTCCTCCGATATAGGCAATTTCTGTATGCCCTAATTCAAAGAGATGATTAAGCACATTCCGTGTTGCTCCTTTCAAGTCCGCTACAACAACATCAATATTCGAAACTGCTGGCACTTGATCTACGGCAATAATATGCTCGTTTTCCATATACAGCGTTTGCAAATCTGCTATATCAATATCGCCAATCACAATCAATCCATCTAACCCAACAAGACCTTCTGAAGCAATGGGAGTGTTTCCGACCGTCATCATTACTGCAAGATTAATAGAAAATTGACTGCAAATGGTTTCTACACCAAGGCGGATGGATTGAAAATAAGGATCAATTGCTTCATCATTTAAAAAGATAATCCCTATTTGATAATTGTTTCCTTTTTTTATTTCTTTCGTCTGTTTTTTTCTTACTGGTTTATAATCTAACTCACTTGCCACCTTCATTACACGCTTTTTCGTTTCCTCTGTTACAGACAGGGTTTGATCTTTATTAAGTATTCTTGAGACAGTTGCAGTAGAAACATTCGCTTTTTCTGCAATATCCTTTATAGTTGCCACTAGTTCACCTACCGCCATTAGTGATATTAACTAAATATTCTAACGAAAATATAACACGGAATGCGCTTACATTCAATAGATTCTAAAAAAAAACAGTTAAATATTTGTCTTTACACTTATTTTATAAGTAAAATTAGAATTTAATTACTAAATCAACGTAAAAAATATCAAGTTCTAATCTAGATATCAACTTATATTTACTAAACATTTACTTACATTCAAGCATTTTTTTAATAGATTTGATAAGTATAAGAAAAAAATAAAGCGGCTTTCCTTTATATTGGAATGCCGCTTTATTCAGTATTTTGTTAAATTTCATGAAAAGTAATTTGGAAAATCGTCCCATTCTTTTTATCGCTTGTTACGCGCCATTTTCCTCCCATCTCACCAATTATTTGAAGTGTTACCATTAATCCTAAGCCTGTCCCCTTTTCCTTAGTTGAGTAAAATGGCAAACCAAGCTTATCGATTTGGTCTGTTGTTAGGCCTTCTCCGTCATCTACAATAAAGATATCAACCTGCTTCTTATTCTGGCTGATTGTTACATGAACATTTTTCGCAGCTGCTTCAATGGAGTTTTTGATTATGTTGATAAACATTTGCTGAATCTGGGATGAATTCCCCAAAATGACCGCTCGTCCATCTACTTCTAAGGAAATCTCCACATTGCTCATAAGTGCATAGGAAGATAGAGAAGAGATTGATTTTTTTGCTTCTAGCTCTAAATCCAAAACACTATGTTTTTTTCTTGTTTGATTTTTCCCTAAAGAGAGATAATCAGAAATTATTTCATTTGCTCTATTTATTTCTTCTAAACTTATTTTTAAGTACTCTTTTTGCGGTTCTGTTAAATTGTCAGCAGTATGGAGAAGCTGTAAAAAGCCTTTAATACTTGTCATTGGATTTCTTATTTCATGGGCAACACTTGCAGCAAGCTCTCCAACAACCTGCATTTTTTCATTTCTTTGAACTTCTTTTCTTAACAGTACCTTTTCACGGTGTGACTCAATTAAATAGATCGAAAACCAAGCGAGAATACCGTTGACTAGGATAAACAAAAGATAATTTAATAATATTGTCATCGTCATTATATCGTTGCCGAATAATACCGCAATGAACGGCAGCATGGCAGAAGAAATAGTCACATATAAGACAGATAAATAAATTTTCTTCTTAACTGGTAAAAAATGAAACTTCTTCTGAGCAACGAAAATAAACATAATAGAAATTAACATTGCCACAAAGGAAGGAATCATACCAATTCCACCAAATAAGGAACGAACACAAAAGAACGAAATGGAAACAAATATTCCTGCACCTGTTCCCCCGTATATAAAGGCTAAATACCACGGCACCATACGAGCATCAAGACGAACTCCATCAAGGATAATCGAAAACGTAATAGATAGTGCCAATGTTATAGTACAAAATATTCCCCACATGACTTTTTCCTTCTTCTCATCTATTCGGCCATTTGCTAACACTAAATAGAGAATAATAGGAATTTGAACGATTAACATTTGCAGCAGGAGCTGGTTGTATTGAAAATGCATTGTAATCTCCTAAATTTTATAACTAAACTTATTTCGTGTCATACACACCATTATTATATACATATACATATAAAATAGATAGAGAGATTATGAGTCTAACACAGCGCACGTACCCTCTTAAACTAATAAAAAAAGGGATTACCTGCTTATTCAGGAATATCCCTTAAATTGGTATGGAAGCCTTGCCTTATCCTCCTGTATAAACACTTTCGCATGTACCTGCCTTCGGTTCATAATAACAGTGATTTTTATATTGACCGGATTGAGGCTGACCGTACCAAGTTGGTGGGCATGGAGCATATGGATTAAAATACCAAAGTGCATATTTCCCTGGATGATCTCGCCAATAATCCAAGTTCTTTTTTGCTAGTTTTTTTTCAGCTGTTCTCGCTCTTTGATAAAAAACATTGCCTTTTTGTACTGCCTCAAATGAATAATTATTTCCTTGAACTTGGTATATTACCTGTGGAATTGTTCGCAATCCTTCAAAATCAGAGCAATTTGCTTTCAAGCGGTTCACAATAACATTGCCAACATACAACATTCCTTGTTGTCCTTCACCTTCTGCTTCTGCTCTCATCATCCGTGCCATTAAATCTACATCCGAGCTTTTATAATTTACTCGCGGCATTTTTTCCACCCCCAAAAATATAGTATGAAAAACTGCTCCTCTTCATGTCACTGGTCAGGTTGTTTTCCCTAAGCTATATAGACAAGGAAAAAGCCAAAGGATTGTCTACTTTCACACAACAATGTCCTTTGGCAGCTTTTAATATGCGGATATTAACCGCAAGCAGATTTTATCGAATCTTCCTTCGTTTCCTTCCAAACATCTTCATATTTATATCCAGTCAAGTTTTCAACAACTGCACGTGTTTCTGGGTCAACCTCTCTTTTAGAGCCGTTATTTTTTAATCGGTCAATCTCCGCCACTAATATTTGATGTGTATTTTTGTTTAACTTAAAGGTAAATACAACTGCTAACGCTGCTATAAGAAGCAATGAAGAACCGATTACCATCGTATATACAATCGTTTGAACTGCCTGAGATGATTGGGTCGTTGCCCCTGCAGTGTAACCACCAAATTGTAATATTACCCCTACAAAGAAGGTGGCCAGCGCGACAGTACTTTTTCTAGTAAATGTCATTACTGCAGCAAAAACACCTTCACGTCGCTGTTGTGTTACAATCTCATCAATATCCGGAATAAACGGGAATACATTCCAAGGAGTAAAGTCTAGTACTGCTCTACCTATTTGATAAATAGCCGAAATAATAAATACGTACATGATCATCGAGTCTGGTTTTATCACATAAACAGCATAAAATGCTGCTAAACACATAATCATCAAACTATAAGAAACCTTATATAAACTGTTTGGACCTATTTTAATCATAAGGAAACCAGCAACAATAGTAATAGGAATACCAATGATACTTAAAGAAAGCATGTTTCCTGCAACTGACGAAGAAATACTTAATGCAAATACACAGAAGTAAACAAATACAGCATTAAATACATCCTTTGCCGTATAGGAAAATAAGTAGATCATTAAGTGTTTTCTGAAACTTCTGATTTTTAAAGTGGAAATATAAGCTTTTACCGTTTCGGAAAAGGCTGCAAGCAATTCTTTCCGACCTTTTCGTTTGCTTGTTTTACTTCTATTTATCCATTCTTTTTCTTCTTCAGGACTCAGTTGTTTTTCCCAAGTAACCTTATAAGAAATGAAGATACAAATTGCAAATATAATCGCAAAAATAACAGCATTAATAAAATATGCATAGCCATTGTCTTCACCAAAGAACGCAATTAGCCTTCCAGGAATAAATGTCGCCAGGAACACACCTAAACTGGACAAGAACATTCTGGCTGTCGATAATTTCGTTCGCCCATTAAAGTCTTTTGTCATTTCAGACGGTAATGTTTCCCACGGGATTAATACTAATGCCATCACTATTTCAAATAATAAATAACTAACTAAATAATACCAGTAATTCATGCCTGTAACCCAAAGCAAAATATAAGTAAACATTAAAGGAGCACCAATTAAAAGAAAGAATCTTCTCCTGCCAAATTTCCTGCCGATCTTATATTTATAGAAATTATCTGTTATGCTGCCAATGGCGAGGCTGACAATCGCATCAACGATACGAGCAATCGCAATGATAGAAGCTCCCTCAACAGGAGTTAATCCAACAAAGGTAGTGTAGTAATACAGCAGCCATGCTGAAATAATTGTAAATGCTCCGCCCCCCATAATATCCGTTAATCCATAGCCTATACTTCTTGGGATTGTAATTTTCTTTTGATTGTTCTTCATATAAGCTCCTTCCCTTTCGATGCCTGTCCAAAAATAGTATGTATTTGTGTTCTAGTAAGCTTTATAAACCTTAAGGATAGTTACTTATTCCCAACTAACTTGCTAACTAAACAAAAGCTGACACTTACAGCACGATAGAAAATAAGCTTTGATTCTGTTATTAAGCCTGTCTAAGGAACACTGGTTCAGAATTATGCATATATTTGTCTGCTTATTTATGATAGGTTTATAGTGCATAATAGTTTCTCAGGTGAAAAACAGTAAAAACAAACACCCCAAAAGTTAGATTTTAACTCCAACTTTTGGGGTGCAGCACTCATATGTAGTCGTTTTTTTGCTTGTATAATAATTAGCTTCGAAATATAATACCATTATTTCTTGGAAAGTTATAATACAAATGAACAAACAAAGCGAGCCACAACCATGCATGGTTTTCGTATTGAGCCTCTATTTCATAATTTTGTATATTATTACTGCCCTGTTCAAATTTAGCAACAAAAGCTTTGTTTTTTTGAATTTTAAATGTTGTGCCATCATCGTCAAAAAATACTTGATATGTGTCGTCCTCGAAAACAAACTGATAGAAATATTTTGCTGTTTCATTAAGATAATCAATGTTAAATATATGGCTCTCTTCATTATGAATATATTCAACTTTTCTTTTTAATACTTGATTACCTATTGTTCTGGGGCGTGTATGGCAAGTTATATTAACACAATTCTCCTTGTTATTGTCTTGCAGGCTAATACAGTTTTGTCTTACCAAAACCTCTTTTTTTGAAAATAAATTACCCTCTTCCTTTTTTCTCGAAAACAGTCCAAATGTTAATTCCATTTTTCCTATTTCGTTTGCTTGTTCATCTAAAATTGGAACAGCAATGTCAGTAGTGCTTTGCATAATTGAGTTAAAATTCCAAGGAATAACATAAACCATTAAAATACCTCCATTTTATAATACTTGTTCTATTTCCTATTGTGCATATTGGTTATATACGTTCAATAATTGTAAAGGGTTTCATTTTTCCGCTATTCTTACAGTAACAAAAAGAAAGATGCACGATAACATGCATCTACTAAACTTATTTAGTTAGTTTCCCTGATTTTGATAGAAGGCTTCCTTGTGAAATGTGAAGGAATATATTTAAACAATTAGTTGTTAAACATTAAGAGCCAATAGTTACAAAATTAATTTCTATAACAGGGATACGGAAAAGGTTACCGTTAGCTAAAATTAATACCGTTTCTTCTTTGGCATCTGAAATAATCCCTTGAAAATAGCCTGTGAGAGCAGGATACACACTGTTTTCTGTGTAAACAGTCACCGTTGTGCCCAGTGTTATGCCAACAAAGCGTCCTTCTTTTCCAATCGGAAAATACAGCGCATTCTGCAATATTTCTTCTGCCGGGGCTTCAATAGGTTCATGCACCTCTTCTATAACTGCGGTTGTTTCCACTCCTTGTTTATTAGTTGGGCGGCTTGGAGGCAAATGCATTTCAGAAACAGCCTTATCTACCGCTGGATAATAGTCCTGATGCTTGTCTTCATATAATAGTTTATGTTTCTGAGAATGAGCATGCTTTTTACACTGTTTGTGCTTTTCAAACAACTTAACATCAAAGCTAAATTGCATCATAATCTCTCCTTTCACTCATACATTTTCATTACAGTATATTATTGCTTGTCCGTGTCAGAAACCACGTTCCCCCATTATTTATCCATTTATTTCAGAATAGACAAAACACATAATACAGAAAATGCAAAAACCGAACTATTAATTGATAAAATAGTTCGGTTTCAACCTAGACTAAAATCCAAATTCCTAGCCACAAAAATCGTACCAGCAGACATTAAAGACCTATAATCAAGATTCCTATAATAAATACAAGCCCAGAAGTCATAAAGATGTATGAAATGGTTCTGTTTTTTGATCTATAATCGGCTATCCCAAAAAAGATTAATGCCGTACCAAAGAGTAATACTGCAAAATTATATTGAAAAAATACAATAATAATGGAAATAATTGCAATAACAAGTCCAACAAGTCTCATCATTTCTCTCCTATTTATAAATACTGAATATAAAAAAACTTCCACGTAGGACGAGTGGAAGTTCTTTTATTCGCCACATTTTATGCGACAGTTACACTATTATTATAACATGGAATTTACTGGATTCAATAGGAATAATTTCAAGTCAATTCAACGCAATTAGCAAGTTAACTTTACATATGTCATTTATTTCACGAATCCCGCGAAGGACATTTTATTAATTTATTGTACACTACTTTTAATCCTAAATAGGAAAGAAGATATACAGGCAAGGAGTACCATAATTTCCACTCATGATGCTTCATAAATCCTGATTGAGATAGTAAATACTCAATAAAAAAAGATACTACCGACCAAATAACAGCATACATAATATAATGTTTATTTTTTAAGTAATTTAAGTATGTAATCGCCAGTAATGGAGGGGTAAGTGTCACTAGAAAAAAATCCGAATACTCTACCTCTTTCGTTGGACCGAAATCTACAAAATCAAGTTTAACTGCGACAAGGAAATGCGCAATCCATGCACAATAGCTTACAAGTGGAATGACAAGGATATTTCCCCGCCACGTCAACGTTTTCGGCATAACAAAAAGGAAAATAATCAATACAGCAAAAGTGATCCATAATACATACATAAATCAACCCACCTTAATTCGATGAATAATATTTATATATATATTTTGTAAAGAAGGAGAAATTTATTCCAAGTATTAAGCTTAATACAGCAACTGCAGTAAATTCTCTGGGACTAATCTTAACATCCCTGTTTCAAAATCACCGATTGGTTTCCATAGCAATGTAAATATTCCCCCATTATCCTCCTGGCCGAAAGTACAGGTTTTTCATAAAATAATACATCTGCAAACTTAGCATCGTAAACTGTTACCATTTCATGTCCAAGCATCCCATTGTATGCAAAGATGTTTGCAGGTTGTCCCTAAATACTTTATATGGTCTACCTTTGCATTAATTTCCTCTTTTACTTCCCGAATTAAAGCTTCCTTACTTGTTTCTCCAAATTCAATTCCACCGCCAATTGGCAGGTAATAATACTCCTGTTTAACCTCATCAAAGCCTTCACTTAAAAGGATCGTATCATTTCTGCTAAAAACACATATAACAATGGCTCGAATTCGCCCTTCCTTCATTTTTTACGTCTCCAATAAAATTTATTATATAGGAGGATTGTATGCTGCAGGAAGGAGAGGATACCATTTTTTCCACGAAATTAATCATTAAATTACGACAGCTGTTTGCGCTCCGTATCATTAATGGAATAGCTGACAGTGATAGTCGCATTTATGGAATTAGAGACAGAACAATATTTATCCTTTGAAAGCTGAATAGCACGCACTACCTTTTCTTCGGGCAAATCACCTTCAAGTGAGTAGTGAATATGAACGTCTGTAAAACGTTGTGGATACTCCTCTGCACGTGTACCGTTCAATTCCATTTCGAAGGAAACTAATTCTAAGCGCATTTTTTTGAGGATAGAGACGATATCTATTCCAGTACAACCTGCGACTGCTTGAAGAAGTAATTCTGTTGGTCTGGCTCCTGTATCATTGCCACCTACTTGTTCTGCAGCATCCATTTTTAATTCATGTCCAGATGGCGTTTTCCCTAAAAACGCCATCCCGCCTTTCCATGTTGTTGATATTTTCATCATTCATCAGCCCTTCATAAACTAATTTCAAAAGTAGATATTTATTATATTGCCCTTACTTATTATTAATAAGTATTCTATATCAGCTTTACTCATTCCTTTATGACACTTTGGTACATAAGTCTAACCTTTTCCTAATGAAAGTCCTGCAGAATTAAACCCTTCACCATACACTTCAGTTGCATCACTCATTATAATAAAGGCTTGATTATCTACACTTTGTACCAGGTTTTTCAGGTCATTTACTTTCGATGGATCAAGGACAATCATCATAATAATTCTTTCCGAATTTGTGTAACCGCCAGACCCTGTCATTTTTGTTAAGCCTCTGTCAAGCCTATGTAGAACCTTATTGCTTATTTCCTGTTCATACTCCATTGAAGAGATAATGTACGCAACTTTTGACCCCTTCTTTTTACCTTGGATAATATCCATTGTTTTACGTGTAATGAAGGCTCCAACTAAGGCGTACAATGCATTCTCTGGTGAAAACACTATTCCTCCAGCAATCATGACAAATGCATCCAAGCATAGTACGGTTGTACTGTGCTTGACCGATTTTAACTGAAAAAGCAATTGTGCAATTAATGTAAATCCGCCCGTATTACCACCTGCACGGAACACAATTCCTAATCCAATCCCAACACCTAATCCGCCGAATATCGATGCTAATAATGGATCATTTGTAAGAACAGGCATCCCATTCGTTAAATAGACGAAAAGCGGTATTAACAAGGAACCGACAATAGATTTTACCAACGATTGTATTCCTAAAAAGTAAGAGCAGATTAATAATAAAAATATGGTAGCCCCCCATAAAACCAAGGATGAAGGTAAGTGTAATATATTGCTTAAAATTAATGATGCTCCTGTTAGCCCTCCAGAGGCAATTTGATTCGGGCTCTGTAACAGGGTAAATGCTAAAGAAATAATAAGAGTGCCAACCACTATTGACGTGTAATATTTTATTTGTTTCAAACTATTCCCACCTTTCTTTCAAGCCATTATAAACAGAAATTCACTTTAGTGCAATAAAGCGAATTAACGCTTTCATGTGTTTTTACAGTCATGCTTTCAAGCTTTTATCGAGCAAAGGAATGCTGCTACACTGCGAAATAGTCAATAAAAAAGAGATGTGCATAAGCACATCTCAAAGCATGTTAAAGGAGTTTGGGTTTTTCATACATAGAGATATGTGATGAATTATCCTGATAGTATTCTATGCCTCTTGTCCATCCTTGTATCAGCACTTGTCCATTTATATTCAAAATTTAATTTATTAAAATAATTTAATGTGGTTAGAATAAATAATAAAACATTGGGGGGCATGAATATGACTTCACGTGAAGTTCCAATTACATCATCCGAATTGGCGAATTTATGGATGACGTATCAAGAAAAGACAATGTTGCTAAGAATATTGGAACATTTTATAGAACATGCTGATGCGGAAGCAAAGCAGCTATTGCAAATACATTATAATAACTCTCTTAAGACTGTTGATTTGATTACGGAAATTTTTAATGAAGAGGGAGCAGCAATTCCTATCGGTTTTACAGCGAATGATCTCAATCATGGTGTACCAAAGCTGTTTGATTTTCTTTATGACATTATGTATTTACATATGATGACGAAAGTGGAAATGAGCTTATTTTCTCTTTTTTGTGGTATCTCCTATCGGGAAGATATAAATAATCTCTTTAATTCATTAACAGCAGAATCACAAGTACTCAACAACCAAGTAACTCAATTCCTCTTAGAAAAAGGCGTTTTAGTTCGGCCACCCTTTGTGTCTATGCCTAAAGAGGTGCATTTTGTGCAAGAAAATCAATATAGAAATGGGTTTGGTTTGTTCGGTGAAAAAAGGTCTTTAAATACGATAGAAGTTTCACTCATTCATCATGCAATTGAAACAAATCTTGCAGGCATGCAATTAATGATAGGATTTGCTCAAGTAGCAGAAAACAAAGATGTTAAAGACTATCTTGTCAGAGGGATGAAATTGTCCAAAAAAATGGAGGTTGATTTAGGCGAATTCCTGCGACACAGCTATATTGAACCTCCAGCAACCCATGCAGGTAAAGCAACTGCCTCCAAAATCGCCCCTTTTTCAGACAAATTAATGATGTATAATACTAGCTTGTTAACATCTTTTGGACTCGGAACAAATGCATTAGGAGGTGCATTTAGCTTGCGCAATGATCTTCCTACAAAAATGTCACTCCTTGCCAAAGACATATACACATTTGCGCAAGATGGTGGGAAAATTATGATTAAAAATGGGTGGATGGAGGAGCCTCCACAAATGGAGGATCGGAATAAGCTGACTAAATGAAATATCTCCCTACTAACGACTTTAGTTAGAAGGGAGATATTTTTCCATTTAAAATTTTATTACCTGTTTGCCTGCGGAAATCGTGCTAATCCCGCTTTTAAACACTAATTGCTGTTTGCCTTCAACATCCAGCAATAAAGTGAACTTATCATTTCCGGTTATTTTGCAGCGGATCGGCACACCTTTTTTTGTTGTATAGACGGTTACGAATCTTTCTTCCTTTATGATGTTGTTTATTATGCTGTTTTGCAAATCAAAACCTGCCATGCACTCATCTCCCCATCTTATATTATTATAATAAAGTTACTACATTTAGTAGCTGCTTGTTAGTCTTTATTTTTTTTGAAAGTTGTGAACAATTATTTTTGGAGGAATCTTCATGTAGGCTATCTCTTTTGCAGTATCATACGTAAACCACGTCTCGGTCTTAGTGTAATAGAAGGAAATGTCTTAATTTCATGATGGCCTGGTGCTAAGTTAAGTTTGAAGCGCTGTGCCACTGACACTAATACTAGAACTGCCTCCATTAACGCAAAGTGATTTCCGATGCATACTCTTGGTCCTCCTCCAAACGGAAAATAAGCATATTGTGGAATGGTTTTAATAAAATTCTTTTCAAAGCGTTCTGGAATGAACGATTCTGGATTCTTAAAATATTGGGCCTGTCTATGCATCACATATTGGCTGACGAGAATCATGTCACCTTTTTTGAAGTGATATCCATTTATTTCTACATTCTTATCCGCTTTCCGGCTAGTCACAAAGGATGGAGGAAACATGCGCATGGATTCCCAAATAAGATTTTGAGTAAAAGTTAATTTCATGAAATCAGCTGGAGTTGGCTCGTTATCTCCTATAACGTTTTCGATTTCTTCATACAGCTTTGCCTCCGCCTCGGGGTGTTGGGAAAGTAAATACCATGTCCATGACAAGGCGTTAGCTGTCGTTTCATGTCCAGCAATAAAAATAGTCATTACTTCATCACGCAGCTGCTTGTCTGACATACCGATATCTTCTATATCATCCCTTGCATCCATTAATATGCCAAGCATGTCCTCATACTTTACTGGATCGTTTCTTCTTTTTTGGATTATATCCAAAATCACTCGATCAAGCTCCTTTATCGCCTTCTTAGTCTCACGATTTATACGCGTCGGAATCCATAATGGCAGCTTTATTACGCTTCTCATCCTTTTAACAGATAATTTCAAAGCAGTTTCAAGTGGTTTTCCAATAACCTGATATCCTTCCTTAAAATCCATACTGAACATCGTTTTACAAATGATACCGAGGGTGATATTCATCATATCCTGGGTGATTATTCGTTCATCATCATCCTGCCAAGTTGACAAATATTCTTTTGTTAGATTGATCATATCTTGACCGTAATCAATGATATGTGTTTTTTTAAAGGCTGGTTGAATAAGTCTTCTTTGCTTCATATGAAATTCTTTGTCACTTGTAAGGAGCCCCTCACCGAAAATAGGCTTTAATACCTTAAAATCATCAGATTTCACAAAATTTTGCTGTTTTGTTACAAGGATTTGCTTAATCATATCTGGATTGGAAACTAAATAGACTTTTTTCATTGGACCTAAACGGAATTTTGCAACATCACCATATTCAGCCGCCATTTGTTGCAGGAATGCTGGTGGATCTGTGCGGAAAGCATCTAAATTGCCTGTAAGAAATTTCCCCTTTGGTCCCTTCGGAGAGTTAAAAAAAGTAGCACGGTCACTCAATTATTTCTTTCCTCCTTTGTAATTTCGTACTTTTCTTATAGTATGATATGAAGGGAACGCGGTAGTGTACAAAGGTGGAGTCTGCGAAAAAAAGGTTATCATGGATGGTGACTTTAACAAATAGTTAATTGCTTTTAAACTGTTGAACTCTTAAAATGCAGCAAGCCAATTACACGTACACGATGAATTGTGAATCGTCTCTATATAGCCTTTGAAATTTATCCAAAGATGGAAAACTACATAGCTACCACCAGAACCAACCAACATAGTGTCTGTTAATAGTGTCTATACTCAGTCTCTTCATAAATACTCAACTGCCTCTTGCTTTCATTCTGAACTTTGATTTAAAAATTACTTACTTTAAATAGCATCAGTCTCTTAAATAGTTGCCAGCTTCCCCCACCACTCTCTCGCTTTCAATAAGGGTCAATATAAATCAGCTGAATTAAACTAGTAACACCTCTTCATTGTTTCAATGCTTAGAAATGATTGCCTGATACCAAGGGAAAAACCAATAAGAAAGATGCGTGACATTTTGGCACGCATCATGAAGTAATCCATTTATAATGATTAATCTTTCTCCGTATTGACTAAGCTATTCTCTTCCTCTGCCTTCTGTTTATCCCAAATTCTAAAAAACGGGAAGTAAATAACAAAAGAAAGCAGGATAATGACAAGCTGAAGGACTGCTCCAGAAATACTGCCGGTAATCAAATACCCTTGGATGATAGGTGGCATTGTCCAGGGTGGTACGATGCCTATCGGTTTTGCGACAAGTCCGATATCCATTGATACATAAGCTATTATAACGGACAGTATTGGTGTTAATATAAAGGGAACAATCATTAATGGGTTAAGAACAATCGGCATTCCAAAAGTAATTGGTTCATTGATATTAAAGATTCCCGGTCCTATACTTAAACGTCCAAGTTGCTTCATTTGTTGGCTTTTCGCAAAAAATAACATCGCAAATACTAAGCCTAAAGTTGTTCCAGATCCGCCAATAAAGATGATGTCATTAAATTGATCTGTGACGATATGCTTCACTGGTTCCCCAGCACCAAAGGAAATGGCATTTTCATTTGTTAACGTAAGCCAAACAGGGGTCATGACTGCACCAACTATACTTGCCCCATGCAAGCCTGTTGTCCATAACAGTGTTATAAGGAAGAAAATAAAAATCGTTCCTAAAAAGCTCGTTCCCACTCGTGTAAGCGGTTCTTGTAATAAGACTGTTACGATATTATGCAAGCTGCCAAAGTCTCCAAGGTTTTCTACTAATAAGCGCAAAACCCACACAACAGCGATTGCAAAAAAGCCAGGTATCAATGCGGTGAAGGATTTAGCAACAGCAGGCGGAACTCCATCAGGTAATGTAATCACAATATTTTTCTGCAGAATTTTCCGGTAAATTTCTGTACATAAAACAGCTATAACCATCCCGACAAATAAGCCTTTGCTTGTGAAGAGGGCTGTTTGATACGCTGTTTCAACGATATCCACGCCCTCTGGTGTTTGACCAATAACATATGAAACAAACGGTGTCCCAACAAAATAGGCAGCAAGTGAAATCGCTCCAGAAGCTAATGGGTCGACCTTATAGGATTCCGCTAACCTGTAAGCAATTCCAAAAGTGGCGACTAATGCCATGATTTCAAATGTTCCTCTGTATGGATAAAGAAGGCTTGCTTTAAGCTTCGGATGCTCTGTTAAATAATCTAAATACCCTTGAAAAGGCAAATTAGCCAAAATTAAAAAAACGGAACCGATGATAATAAGGGGCATTGCTAGGATAATACCGTCTCTTAATGCTTGTAAATGTCTTTGCTCTGCGATCTTCGCTGCAACCGGCATTACTTTTTCTTCTAAAAACGTATTAATTTTACTCATAAAATACCTCCTCATCATTTATGAAAACGGTTACAAGATAATTATGAGTGGCTAACTGAAATTATGTTGGAAATTGTACTGTTTTACACTCTGTCTAATAAACAGTTACTTCTGGAATGGATAATAAAGTTTGTTGCTTCTTCACAAAAAAAGAGGCTGGGACAAAAGTACGTGATTCTGCGTAAAAACCGAACCTATTAATCATCTGTGAAATGCCCCCTGTCAAGTAGACAGTTGAAATAATAAAAAAGATTTAAACAGCTTGAGCTCTATATTCCATAGGGCTTAAGCCGTTTAATCGTTTTTGATATCTTTCATAATTATAAAAATGAATATACTCCTCTATCGCATGTTCAAGTTCCTCAAATGTCTTATATTTATGTATATAATACTTCTCACATTTCAGTGTTCCCCAAAAAGATTCCATCGGTCCATTATCAATACACCGACCAACTCTTGACATACTCTGCGTCATTTTCGCCGCATCTATCCTTTGCTTAAATCCTTTGGAGGTATATTGATACCCACGATCACTATGGATAAGTGGATGTTCCTCCTCTAATAATAGTGCAGTTGCTTGGTCTAGCGTCTTAAATACAAGTCTATTATTATTGGAATGTCCTATAACAAAACTTACAATGGAGCCATCATAAAGGTCACGAATCGCACTTAAATAAGCCTTCCTTGATTGGCCATACTTAAATTCCGTTACATCTGTAACCCATTTTTCATTTGGTTTTTCCGCAGTAAATTCTCGATTTAGTCTATTTTCCGCCACCTGTTTAGGAGTAAAGTGTTTATAACGTTTCTTCTTGGTGCGGATAATCGAGCGTAAGCCCGCCACTTTCATTAGTCGATAGATTCTTTTATGATTAAGTTTCTCTTTAAACTGTCTATTCATGTGAAGCGTCATTTGACGATAACCGAAGGTGCTATCCACTTTTTCATGAAGAATCTTCATTTCTTTTATGATTTTTTCATTCAGTAAATCCTGGGAAGTAGGGAGACGATTCAGCCATTTATAATAGGCGGATCGTGCTATTTTGACTATTTCACAAAGTAAAGAAATACTTATGTTTTCTTCCCTGTGAAGCTCCTGGATAGCGATATATTTATCCTCGAATCGGATAGGCTTTATTTTCTCCTCCTTTCTATCTCCTCCAACTTTTTTAAATACAAATTCTCCGCACGTAACCGTTCATTTTCTCTTTCTAGCTTTTTCATTTGAAGCTTGAATTTTTCTTCTGGAGTTAGCTTTGATTCCTCTTTCCTTTTACCACGTCTATCTTTCAACGCTTCTTCTCCGCCATCTTCATACTTCTTTACCCAGTGATAAACTTGTTGATAAGAAACTTGATACGTATCCGCTGCTTCTTGATAATTTTTTCCGTTCCCCAAGCAATCAAGTACAATATGTAATCGTTCTTCCCAAGTTAGTTTGCTTTCGTTAGTCATAGAGCCCGTCCTTTCTTGTGACGCATCTTTTAATTCACTATGACTATTATACTTCCTAATCCAACTTCTGAGGACAGAGGGATGGGATATTTCATACATTCTAGAAACCTCACGAATCGAAGAACCACCGGACAAATACTCTTTTATGGCGGATAACTTTAGTTCTTCCGAATATTTTTTCCATGCGGAAGACTCCTTTAATCCTTCTAAGCCAAAGGTATCAAACTTATATTTCCATTCCAAAACGGTGGCATGATGTACTTTATAAATGGATGCCACTTTAAGTGAAGAAAGTGATTCATCAAACGCCTTCACTATTTCATATTTTTCTTCTGCAGAGTAAAACTTTCGAGACATAAAAAATACTCCCCCATAGTATCCAGATTTTATTTTTTAACCTGTCTACCTATAGGGGAGCTTATCACTGTTGACTAATAGGTTCGGTTTTTGTGTTTATAGTGTTAATTTTATAATAAGTAATCTTAGTGGAATGGAGCGGAGGACGCTTTAGAGCCCGCGGAAAGCGCGAGAACGAGCGCACAATGAAACGAACTAATTTTAACTCTATATTCTATTTAGTCACAAGCTTCATTTTTCAAATTTGGATGTATTCTTATTATTCGTGTTTAGAAAGAAACTTCTTAAATATCAAGGTAATTGTGGGAATAGAATCGTAAATTCTGTTCCTATATTTTGCTCGCTGTTCACTTTGATCTTCCCTTTAAACGAATGGATTAATTGATAGCTCACCATCATTCCTAATCCAGTTCCTTTTTCCTTCAAGGAATAAAATGGTGAGCCAAGACTATCTATTTGCTTTCTTGTCATGCCGATACCTTCGTCCTTAATAATAATCTTAATATTGCCATCCTCTGTAGTTGAACAACCAACAAAAACAGTTCCACCATTCGGCATAGACTCAACTGCATTTTTTAAAATATTTATTAGTGATTGATTTAGTTTTTGCGGATTTGCTTGTATATAACAATTATCAAGAATATCCTTTTTTATCTGTACATTATAGTTTAAAGCAAAGTTTTCGAGGATATTTACTACCTGTTCCAATTGCTGTCCAACATTAATTTTCACACTGTTATCTATAGAAGGTTTTCCAAATGCTAAAAAATCATTAATAATATCATTCGCCCGATCTAACTCTTCAATAGATATTTTGATATACTGCTTCTTACTTTCTGAAAACTCAGGATCGTCGAGGAGTTGCAAAAATCCGCGTGTGACTTGCATTGGGTTTCTGATTTCATGTGCAAAAACACTCGTCAATTCACTTATAACACGCAATTTCTCTGCATTTTGTATATCTAAACGAAGCTGCTGAATTTCTCGGATTGTTTCATACAGCATCACAAAAAACCAAGTGACCCCAACTACAAAAATCAGGTGAATAACTTGCACCTTTAATGCATCTAAGGAAAATCCTTTTAGTACAGCTAATAGAGATAGTCCAACAAAACAATAGTAGAAGGAAAGGCAAACGGCAATCAAGACCCTTTTATATTTTCGAGAGCGTATGAATAATTTTTGATAATACAATATAACAGGTAACGTAACTGCCAAAACAAGCACGGTATTGTAAAACCCAATACTAATGCCCCCAAAATTAAGCCGATAAAGGATAATCAATGCTGCTAGCAACACACCTGGGCCAAAACCGCAGTATAATGCTCCAAACAATAATGGAATAATGCGAATATCTAATCTGGCATCATGTCCAAAATTCAGCGGAAAGGACATGCATAACAGAATGGAAATTCCCCATAAAACAGTCATCAGAATGGTTTTATTTCGATCACGTTTGACCCTTTCTGTTATGATTGTAAAGTATATGAAAATGGGTAAAACCATAAGAGTCATTTGCAATAAAAAATCTTTTACTATACTCATTTTCGCTACCTTTCCTAATTTAAACTATATTTTTGGCTATCGCACGAGTAGTAATTTTACTTTTGCTATAAAAGATGGAAATCATTCCACAATTATACTCTAAATTTATCATATTACGTCGAATTCTCGCTAATTTAATAGTTTAATTTAATCTATATTATAGTCAGCACGTTGCTGCTCCCTTTTATATATTTTCGGCAAGGTAGGCGATTTTTTTATCAAATATATATTTGTTTCACATATTTATAGTTAACTATATCCTTTATAAAGGGAGTCGAGATACTCTTTATATGAGGGTCATTTCCATAATTACGTATGCTTTTCCTGCTTTCATAAAGCCTTCACCGGTTGCGCGCATGCCAAACTTCTGATAAAAACCGACCTTTTGTTCTCTAGCATTGCACCATATCCTTTTTAAACCTAGGTTTATCCCTTCCTTCATTACATAGTTTAATAGTAAACTTCCAAATCCATTTCCCTGTTCTTCGCTAAGAGTAGCAAACTTCCGAAATTGCCCTTCATTATTGGTTACAAACAAGGAAAGAACAGAAACGATTTGGTTATCCTTATATAATCCATAATGGATTCCTGATTCATCGTTATCCAGCTTAATAAAATCAATTTCTTTATCTGGCCACATCACTTTATGTCTAATTTCCCAAGCTTCTTCTTTATGTATATTTGTTATCGTTATATTCATAGTTTCTCCTCTAAATAAGAATTAGGCTGTTGCATCATGTTATCCATTCTGCGACAGCCCTAATTTCGTTTTCTATTTCCGTCCATTTTTCATTCGATACATGTCAGCATCTGCTGTTTTCACAAGCTCCTCCATCGTGCTGCCATATTCTTTGGACAAGGCGAAGCCAATGCTGACACCAATAATAAGTTGATTTCCTGCAATTAAAATGGGCTTTGCAATCTCAGCCTCTATCTTTTCTATTAAACAGTGAACATTTTTCTTGTTTTTTACATTTCCACAAATGATGGTAAACTCATCACCGCCCCAACGAGCAACTAAACCTGCTTCTCCAACCGCATCTGTCAGTCTTTTGCCAACTTCAATTAGCAGCAGATCACCCATTTCATGTCCAAAGTTATCATTCACATGCTTAAATCCATCTAAATCGAGTAACAGCAAACAGTGAACTTGATAATTATTTTCCTGTAGAAGATGCTCCACTTCCTTTTTAAATAAGCGGCGGTTCGGCAAGTCTGTAACAGCATCATGATAAGCTAAGTGTGAAATGGTCTTCTCTGCTTCTATTCGATCTGTTACGTCCCGGCCAACACATATTTTTTCCACAATTTCGCCAGACTCATCACGAATCATTTCTACTGTTGTTTCATACCAGCGATATTCGCCATTTTTATGGAGAATTCGCCCTGTAAATCGCACCGTATCTTGATCAATAAAATAGGTGTTCTGAACATCCTTAAGTCTCTTATAATCATCAGGATGATTAAAAATCACTTGTGGTTGTCCTATGACTTCTTCTTGCGTATAGCCAAGAAGTGCTTTCACTGTCGGCGAAATATACGTAAATACCCCATCATTTGTAAAAGCTGATATAATATTTTGAGATTTCTCAGAAATGAGTGTAAACATTTCGTGGATATTTAGAATACCCTTGCGATGTTTATAGTACTGAGTAATATTTTCAAAAGTAATTATTGTTCCACATTCTTTTTCATTGTCTATAAGTGGCATACAAGTCAATTTAACATAAAGAAGATTTCCTTTTTTATGAGGTATCGCCATTTCTCTTCTAAAAACACCAATGTCAGCAGAAATCAGGCTTGACCAATTCAGCAGCTGATCCAAATCCGCAAGCAGCTCTTCCCTTGTGTAACCGAACATATTCAAAGCTGAATCATTAACTTCCATAATTCGTCCATTTTCATCCAAAAATACTATGCCATCAGGATGATTTTTATAAAAACTTTGAAATACACCAGGTTGTTCCAATATATTTTTTTGCAAAACCATTCAATTATCCACCCTTAACGACATTGTGCTTTTAAAGCACGTTTGTACTTATTACATCCTTTTATTATATTTCCTGTCTCCAAAAGAACGCAAAGGAAATTTATAGTTTTTTTCATAACCAATAAACCTAGTGTTCAAGGCTCTAGGTTTATTCGTTTAATCCTTTTTTAAACCAAAAAGCAAACCTTTTTATGGTATATAATAGGATAAAGTTAATGCCAATACTATAGAAAAAGTTCCAATGTTTAAATTCAATTAACGAACTATATTTATTTAACAGGAAAGTATATAAGGCTAATAGTAAATTAAAAAGGCAGGTATGTAAAAACTTCTTAACTTTTCCTTGGCTGACTGGAAAATATAAAATATAGAAGACACAAAATGTAGGATAGATTGCATAATGAAGCGAAAAGCTCATTTTCGAAGCCTTCTCAAACTCTCTATATGGAAATTCTATAAGTCCAAAGGAAACTTGTATGTATTCAAATGCCCAAGCAACTGTTGAGGAAAATAAGAAAGTGATCACATAATATCTCAATTGTTTTCTGGGTGTAAACACCCATAATAAACTTATGGACAATAACCAAGAGATAATAAGGATTAATGTATTTATCATTCACTTGTACCTGTTGTTAATCCTTTTTTAAACCATTTATAACAACTGTCATTTATGACAAGTGAAATAACAACTGTTATAAAGGACCAATACCACGTCCATTCCTTATAATTAACCAATGCCGTATACCTTTCTAAAACCCCTTCTAGCATAGTAAAAAAACCAGCTATACCTACGTAATATAATATTATAATCATCCAATTCTTCCTTCGCGGAAAATATAGGCTAAAAAATATGGCTACGACAGGAAAAAAGAAAAATTCAAAGGAAAAGCTAGTTTTATTATATGCGTTAGTTTGTGGAAGCAGCTGTATAGGATACTCAATCCAACCCTTTTCAACCGTAAACAGTCCTGCCGGCCAAGTGATAAGCTGAAGAAATAAAAATAACACCCATGCATCTCGCTTTTTATCCTTAGGCACAAATACATACAACGAAATAATACATAATATTGTAAAGCAAATAAGAAACCATCTTTCAAAATTCATATATATATATCACCATACTAATTCTTTTATTTTTTAGTATGAAGACATTGAGATTATATATTCTCCCATGTGAATTTTTTCTAGCTAAATTTAACATTCATTAATTACTTTCACACAAAAAAACAGGAAAATGTTTTTTTCTAGTTTGAATAGTGTATTATTACTTACTATTTTTCCATCCCTTAGTTACCAATTCTCCATTAAAATTAGCAATGCCAAAAAATGAGACTTGAAAATCCGCACGAAACCTAGTAGACTAACTAAGGTACTTCTTATACCCAAATAATATTACCTGTATAACCTCAAGAATATGGCTTGAGGGTCTCTACCAGGAACCTTAAAATCCTGATTACAGAAAATGAACTTAATTCATTTTTTGTAATCAGGATTTTTTGTTTTAAAAAATTCATTATATCTATTAAAGAAAGGACGTAAATATGAATTTAAAAGTTATTATCCTCGCAATATCAACTGTTGCTGTCGGTTTAGTTGAGTTAATTTTAGGTGGTATACTGCCAACTATCGCTGATGATTTTCATATATCCATAAGCTCTGCCGGCCAACTAATATCAATATTTGCACTTATCTATGCTATCTCAGGGCCAGTGTTACTTGTATTAACAAGTAAAATTGAACGAAAAAAATTATATCTTGCTTCATTATTAGTATTTTTTCTTGGAAATATTTTGACGTATATTAGTCCTAACTTCACCTTTATGATGATTGCAAGGATCATTACTGCGATGAGTACAGCTCTTATTGTTGTTTTATCATTAATAATTGCGGCGAAGGTTGTATCTCCAGAACATAGAGCAAAAGCATTAGGACTTATCTATATGGGTATTAGTTCATCACTTGTCATGGGTGTACCACTTGGAATATTAATTGCCAATAATTTTGGCTGGCGCATCATATTCCTTGGTATTGCTATATTATCAGTAGGTTCCTTTATCCTTATATCTGTCTTTTTAGAAAAGATTCCTGGTGAAAACACTGTACCACTTACACAGCAGCTTAAAGCAGTTGCTAGTTTCAAAATAGGCAGTGCCCATCTCGCTACCATGTTTATGCTAGCAGGACATTATACACTTTATGCCTATTTCACTCCGTTTATAGAAACAGAGCTTCATCTTAATGCCAATTGGATCAGCCTTTGTTATTTATTGTTTGGAATAGCAGCGGTAAGCGGCGGAGCATTTGGAGGTATTCTTTCTGATAGATTCGGAGCACCTAAAAGCATTATCGCCGTAATCAGTGCGTTTGCGGTTGTGTTATTTTTAGTACCATTTAGTACATTTTCATTAATCGTTTTCATACCTGTCATGATGATATGGGCAGCTTTAAGCTGGAGTCTTGCACCGCCTCAGCAAAGCTATTTAATTGAAACAGACCCGGCTACGTCTGATATTCAGCAAAGCTTTAATAATTCCGCATTACAAATAGGAATTTCTATTGGCTCTGGATTTGGCGGTTTTGTGTTAACACAAACCGGAACTGTTTCCCAAACAGCATGGTTTGGGGGCATTATCGTTATCGTCTCTCTATTATGTGCACTCTTTTCACTAACAAGAAAAACGGTAAATAGAGCTTATCCGACAGTGCATACAACTGCCCATCGTAAAGAAACAACAAATTAAGAATGAAAAACAAGTAAAATACCCAGTGTTTTACTTTTTTTTTATAATTTAAAGTACATTGATCGCTACTATCTTCAGTAATTGATAAACTGCATAAACAGAGAATATTTTATAGTTGCATCTGTTCTTTTGTCAAATTCCCTCGAACGAAATCCAAACGTTACACTTACCTTCACTTCATATGGACTGACAATTTGCGTCTTTGTGTCAATGGTACTCCTAAAAAACATGCCTTCCTCGTCAGAAAATCCATAATCAATGCCGCTTATAACACTGGTTGCTTGATAAACACGATAGGGATAGGTTTTATACGTTCTAGTAATGGTCCTCCCTTTTTCTAAAGCCTCAGGGAAACGCACTGTATCCTCAATAATATTGAGCATCTACATCACCTCTCCCCATATTTATTCTATCTATCTCGTACAATATGCAGTATTTTGGTAAAAGCAAAAATACATAATATGTAATTTGATGTGGAGAATGACCAGTATGAGTCTGCATTGCTTGAATACTCAAATAAAAAGAGGAATAGGATTTCCCTATTCCTCTTTAAAATAGTTATTGGATGAAACGGGTAATGTTAGTCCATCTAGTTTCCGACGTTACAGCTGTAACAGAAGTTGTAGTCGTCGTTAAAATACTTACTGTATAAGTGGTTGATCCTGCCACAGGAGGACTATCTACATAAGAGAAAGAGGCATTAAATCTCTCCGTAGCACCAAGAATACCTGCAGCTCCAGACCTAGTAACAGTCTGCTGCGCAATCAATGTTCCATTTCTTCGGATAAGAATGTTAAAGCTAATATTGTAAGACAAATTCAACCCAATAACAAATGCCAGCTGTTGAGAAGTATCAATCTTAATCCTATTATTCCCAGTCACAGAAAGAGTTACTGTATTTAATGTCGTTTCTGTTCCTATTGTGACAGGCGCCGTAGTTGTTGGTTGATCGAAAGAGATAGCAGTTACGGATGGTAAACCACTCGCACCTGTTGCTCCTGTTGGGCCTGTTGCTCCCGTTGGGCCTGCCACTCCTGCTGGACCTGTTGCTCCCGTTGGGCCTGCCACTCCTGCTGGACCTGTCGCTCCGGTTGGACCCGCTACTCCCGCTGGACCTGTTGCTCCCGTTGGACCCGCTACTCCCGCTGGACCTGTTGCTCCCGTTGGACCCGCTACTCCCGCTGGACCTGTTGCTCCGGTTGCTCCAGTCTGACCCGCTACTCCCGCTGGGCCTGTTGCTCCCGTTGGACCTGCCACTCCTGCTGGACCTGTTGCTCCCGTTGCTCCCGTTGGGCCTGCCACTCCCGCTGGACCTGTTGCTCCCGTTGCTCCCGCTACTCCTGCTGGACCTGTCGCTCCGGTTGGACCTGCTACTCCCGCTGGACCTGTCGCTCCCGTTGGGCCTGCCACTCCTGCTGGGCCTGTTGCTCCCGTTGGACCCGCTGCTCCTGCTGGACCTGTCGCTCCCGTTGCTCCGACTGCTCCTGCTGGACCTGTTGCTCCGGTTGCTCCAGTCTGACCCGCTACTCCCGCTGGACCTGTCGCTCCCGTTGGACCGGCTACTCCCGCTGGGCCTGTTGCTCCCGTTGGACCGGCTACTCCCACTGGACCTGTCGCTCCCGTTGGACCCGCTACTCCCGCTGGACCTGTCGCTCCCGTTGGACCCGCTACTCCCGCTGGACCTGTTGCTCCAGTCGGACCCGCTACTCCCGCTGGGCCTGTTGCTCCCGTTGGACCTGTTGCTCCCGCTGGACCTGTTGCTCCCGTTGGGCCTGCCACTCCCGCTGGACCTGTTGCTCCCGTTGGGCCTGCCACTCCTGCTGGACCTGTCGCTCCCGTTGGACCCGCTGCTCCTGCTGGGCCTGTCGCTCCCGTTGGACCCGCTGCTCCTGCTGGGCCTGTTGCTCCCGTTGGACCCGCTACTCCCGCTGGACCTGTTGCTCCTGTTGGACCCGCTACTCCCGCTGGGCCTGTCGCTCCCGTTGGACCTGCCACTCCTGCTGGGCCTGTTGCCCCCGTTGGACCCGCTGCTCCTGCTGGGCCTGTTGCTCCCGTTGCTCCTGTCGGACCTGCTACTCCCGCTGGACCTGTTGCTCCTGTTGGACCTGCTACTCCCGCTGGACCTGTCGCTCCGGTTGCCCCCACTGCTCCCGCTGGGCCTGTTGCTCCCGTTGGACCGGCTACTCCCGCTGGGCCTGTTGCTCCCGTTGGACCCGCTACTCCCGCTGGACCTGTTGCTCCTGTTGGACCTGCTACTCCCGCTGGACCTGTCGCTCCGGTTGCCCCCACTGCTCCCGCTGGGCCTGTTGCTCCCGTTGGACCGGCTACTCCCGCTGGGCCTGTTGCTCCCGTTGGACCGGCCACGCCCGCTGGGCCTGTTGCTCCCGTTGGACCCGCTACTCCCGCTGGACCTGTTGCTCCGGTTGGACCCGCTACTCCCGCTGGACCTGTTGCTCCTGTTGGACCTGCTACTCCCGCTGGACCTGTCGCTCCGGTTGCCCCCACTGCTCCCGCTGGGCCTGTTGCTCCCGTTGGACCGGCTACTCCCGCTGGGCCTGTTGCTCCCGTTGGACCGGCCACGCCCGCTGGACCTGTCGCTCCGGTTGCCCCCACTGCTCCCGTTGGACCGGCTACTCCCGCTGGACCTGTCGCTCCCGTTGGACCGGCTACTCCCGCTGGACCTGTTGCTCCTGTTGGACCTGTCGGACCCGCTACTCCGGCTGGGCCTGTTGCTCCCGTTGGACCTGCTGCTCCGGCTGGACCTGTTGCTCCCGTTGGGCCTGCCACTCCTGCTGGGCCTGTTGCTCCCGTTGGGCCGGCTACTCCGGCTGGACCTGTCGCTCCCGTTGGACCCGCTGCTCCGGCTGGGCCTGTTGCTCCCGTTGCTCCCGTTGGGCCGGCTACTCCTGCTGGGCCTGTTGCTCCCGTTGGGCCGGCTACTCCTGCTGGGCCTGTTGCCCCCGTTGGACCTGCTGCTCCGGCTGGACCTGTCGCTCCCGTTGGACCTGCTGCTCCGGTTGCTCCTGTTGCTCCGGCTGGACCTGTTGCTCCTGTTGGGCCGGCTACTCCCGCTGGACCTGTCGCTCCGGTTGGGCCTGCCACTCCTGCTGGACCTGTCGCTCCCGTTGGACCCGCTACTCCCGCTGGACCTGTCGCTCCAGTCGGACCCGTTGCTCCCGCTGGACCTGTTGCTCCCGTTGGACCCGCTACTCCCGCTGGACCTGTTGCTCCAGTCGGACCCGCTACTCCCGCTGGGCCTGTTGCTCCCGTTGGACCCGCTGCTCCTGCTGGACCTGTCGCTCCCGTTGCTCCGACTGCTCCTGCTGGACCTGTCGCTCCCGTTGGGCCGGCTACTCCCGCTGGACCTGTCGCTCCGGTTGGACCTGCCACTCCCGCTGGACCTGTTGCTCCCGTTGGGCCTGCCACTCCTGCTGGGCCTGTTGCTCCCGTTGGGCCAGCTACTCCTGCTGGACCTGTCGCTCCCGTTGGGCCTGCCACTCCTGCTGGGCCTGTTGCTCCCGTTGCTCCTGTCGGACCCGCTACTCCGGCTGAGCCTGTTGCTCCCGTTGGGCCGGCTACTCCGGCTGGACCGGTTGCTCCCGTTGGACCGGCTACTCCCGCTGGACCTGTTGCTCCGGTTGCTCCAGTCGGACCCGCTACTCCCGCTGGGCCTGTTGCTCCCGTTGGGCCTGTCACTCCTACTGGACCTGTCGCTCCCGTTGGGCCGGCTACTCCTGCTGGACCTGTTGCTCCCGTTGGGCCTGCCACTCCTGCTGGGCCTGTTGCTCCCGTTGGGCCGGCTACTCCTGCTGGACCTGTCGCTCCCGTTGGACCCGCTACTCCCGCTGGACCTGTTGCTCCCGTTGGGCCGGCTACTCCTGCTGGACCTGTCGCTCCCGTTGAACCCGCTACTCCCGCTGGACCTGTTGCTCCAGTCGGACCCGCTACTCCCGCTGGACCTGTCGCTCCCGTTGGACCCGCTGCTCCGGCTGGGCCTGTTGCTCCCGTTGGACCTGCCACTCCTGCTGGGCCTGTTGCCCCCGTTGGACCCGCTGCTCCTGCTGGGCCTGTTGCTCCCGTTGCTCCTGTCGGACCTGCTACTCCCGCTGGACCTGTTGCTCCTGTTGGACCTGCTACTCCCGCTGGACCTGTCGCTCCGGTTGCCCCCACTGCTCCCGCTGGGCCTGTTGCTCCCGTTGGACCGGCTACTCCCGCTGGGCCTGTTGCTCCCGTTGGACCCGCTACTCCCGCTGGACCTGTTGCTCCTGTTGGACCTGCTACTCCCGCTGGACCTGTCGCTCCGGTTGCCCCCACTGCTCCCGCTGGGCCTGTTGCTCCCGTTGGACCGGCTACTCCCGCTGGGCCTGTTGCTCCCGTTGGACCGGCCACGCCCGCTGGGCCTGTTGCTCCCGTTGGACCCGCTACTCCCGCTGGACCTGTTGCTCCGGTTGGACCCGCTACTCCCGCTGGACCTGTTGCTCCTGTTGGACCTGCTACTCCCGCTGGACCTGTCGCTCCGGTTGCCCCCACTGCTCCCGCTGGGCCTGTTGCTCCCGTTGGACCGGCTACTCCCGCTGGGCCTGTTGCTCCCGTTGGACCGGCCACGCCCGCTGGGCCTGTTGCTCCGGTTGGACCCGCTACTCCCGCTGGACCTGTTGCTCCGGTTGGACCCGCTACTCCCGCTGGACCTGTTGCTCCCGTTGGACCTGCTGCTCCGGCTGGACCTGTTGCTCCCGTTGGGCCTGCTGCTCCGGCTGGACCTGTTGCTCCCGTTGGGCCTGCCACTCCTGCTGGACCTGTCGCTCCCGTTGGACCTGCCACTCCTGCTGGACCTGTTGCTCCCGTTGGACCCGCTACTCCCGCTGGGCCTGTTGCTCCCGTTGGACCCGCTGGCCCAGTTGGACCAACAATCCCAATAGCAGTCAACAGCGACACATCATCAACTAAAACAGCAGAACCACCCTGTAAAGGTATTAAGTTAATAAGCAAATATGCTTGAGTTGTTCCCGAAGGTGCTACAGTCGTTGTTAAATTGATGGATTGCCATGTGCTATTTTGAGCATTTGGAAGCCTGCTTGCTGGAATAAACGTTGATAAGCCTGTCCCTAGCTGCTGAAAGCTTGCATTAAAGAAGAAAACTTGAATTAACACTGCAGGTGCAGGAAGTGAACCTGGTCGTGCTAAGGATAAATTCAAATCAAGTGCATCACCTGTACTAGCAGGAACAAACTGACCAATATAAGAGGTTTCCGTTCCTTGTGGAAGTAATGCTGAGTATATACCTGAATTCGAATATTGATTTGTCGTCGTTGCATTAGCAGATGATATCCAGCCATTCAAATTTCCTGTCTCAAAACCACCATTACTAATTAAATTCAGTAAACTCATTTTTCTCTCCTTTCCTATACAAAGATTTAATATCTTTACATACTATGGAAAATCGAAAATACTGAATAAGCTCGTATCCTTTATAAGACACCTATTTTATTTTTTGATTGATTTAACTATTTTTTCTATTAATAGAGCAATCTACTATCTTGAACCATAAATATATAGGTGATGGTTACAAACCTTGAACCTATATGTTTGTTTCAACAACTATTCAAAAAGAAAAAAGGCAACCTTATGGCAGCCTTAATCTCAGAAATATGTAATATAAAATGGCATGAGAGCATTAATTGAACAACATTAACATTTTATTGGATATAATCATAAATATTTTTAACTAATAATAAACAGGTAACTGCAATAAACAATACTCGTACAAAGCTGCTTCCTTTTTTTATAGCAAATCTTGAACCACAAATCGCACCAGCCAGTTGAGCAACTCCCATTATTAATCCATATGTATAGTTTACTTGGCCAAGGAACATAAACATTAATAAACCAGCAATATTACTGCCGAAGTTTAAGAATTTTGCATTTCCTGCTGCCTTTAAAAAATCAAAGCCGATTAATAAAAAAGCAAAAATTAAAAACGATCCTGTACCTGGTCCAAGAAATCCATCATAAAACCCAATGGCGAAAATGGCAGCTAAAAACATGATATAGTGGCGAGGGGATAAGCTTTTTGGCGATGAAATACTGCCCCAATCCTTCTTAAAGATAGTATAAATCGCTACTGCTGCAAGCATGACAAGCATTAATGGTTTCAGCATTTGAGGATCCATTAAGTGAACACACCAAGCCCCGAGCATGGAGCCAATAAAGGTAAGCGGAAATAATTTATATACAGATTTTAAGTCGAGTTTACCAGAACGATAGAACATATATGTACTAGTTAAAGAACCGATAGTTGAAGCTAATTTATTTGTAGCAACAGCTGCAGCTGGATTCATTCCTGTAAATAACAAAGCAGGTAAAGCAATCAGTCCCCCTCCGCCAACTACGGAATCAATAAATGCAGCTAAAAATCCAAAAACAATTAAAATAATTAATAACGATGGGTCAATATCAAACAAATTTCAACACTTCCTTTACTAGTCACTATCTAAATAGTAACTAAACGTTTGATAAATGTAAATAGTTATTGTATCGTTAAAACTAGAGTAAATGGATAATTGGAGGAAAGAAACTGTGAGCGATATTGTACAACAGCTCAAAAAACTAGGCTTTAATGAATATGAAGCTAAATCATATGTTGCGCTTGTGAAATTAGGACCAGCTACGGCCTATCAAGTCAGCAAGGATTCAGGCATTCCAAGAGCTAGAATTTATGATGTTTTGAATACGCTTGTCGATAAGGGGATTGTCTTAAAGGAAGAAATAAATGATGCTGCAAGGTATTCCCCACTCCCTGTGGAAATTTTTCTTCAAAAAGCACAATCAGATTGGGATAATACGTATGAGTTTTTAAACGATTCATTAAAGGAGCTTGAAACATCTGCTAATGAACCAGATAATCGGGTAATAACATTAAAGGACTATCAAACAATTATTAGCTATTGTAAAACATTGATAAAAAAAGCCGAAAAGCAGATTATTATTTCCATCTGGGATGATTTATATAGTGAGCTGCAGGATGATCTTGCGGAGGTTTCCGATAAAGTGTCCTTAAAAGGAATCACCATTCATGTAGACAATCCGGTAAATAATTTAGAGAGCCACCGAATTACACCTTTTACAGAGACTTCGTCAACGGAGCATTGGTTCATTATTTCCATCGATTCAAAAGAGATGCTTTACGGTCCATCCTTTGAGGAGCGGAGTATTGCCTTTTATACAGATGATCCTGTTCATATTTACCTGTTAGAGGATTATGTGTGGCATGATGTATTAGTTAATCGGCTTGTGCGGCGCAGTTCAGATGATTTAGAAAAATGGATAACAAATGAACGCCAAGCATTTTTTACAAAAAAATAACTAAGTTTATATGCAAAATAGTTTACAATTAACTGTAAATAGTCCTTATAATATGGAGACTACCCATAAAAGCTTACAAATCAACAGTGCACATTAGGAGGAATCAGCTTGTCTTTTATACCTAAAGCCATCTTTTTAGATATGGATGGTACAATATTAACTTCTTTTAATAAAGTCAGCTTAAAAACAAAAGAAATTATTGATAATTTACGTGAACAAGGAATCTATGTATTTATTGCGACAGGAAGAGCTTACGATGAGATAGATGAACTAGTTCCGGAAGGCTTCCAGGTTGATGGGTTTATTACTTCAAATGGAATGGCAGGATATATCGAGGATAAGCCTGTTTTTCAGCATTCCCTTTCTCGTGAATTAGTCGAAACCGTGATTGAAAAGGCAAGACAACAAAAAATATATTACGAGTTATTTCCGTATGATTCAGCTCGTATCACTTTAACTCAGGATAAAGATTATGTGGAGCATGAGGTAAGAGATCCTCAGCCCGAAGGTGTTGAGATTAATGAATGGCTTTCACGTAAACAAGCAATAAAAGAAGAGATTGCTTGGAAGGATACTATTGAGGGTAATATGTTCTCAAAGTTTTATTTCTTTGCAAGAACAAAAGAGCATATCAATGCATGGAAAGATGTGCTTAACGAACTTAAGCAGGAAACAGACTTTACTACGTCTACCTCTTCAAGTCATAATGTGGAATTGATGTACGCTAATGTAAATAAAGCAACAGGCATTAAGCAGATGCTGGCTCATTTCGGAATATTAGAAGAAGACATATTAGCGATTGGGGATAGTTATAATGATCTGCCTATGTTTGAATTTGTTCAGTATGCGGTAGCAATGAAAAACGCTGCAGAGCCTATCAAAAAAATCGTGGACGATGTAACAGAATTTACTTGTGATGAAGATGGTGTCTATCAATATCTTTCTAGGTTTTCTTCTGTGAAAATCTAATAAAATACGCTAGGGATTATTTTACACTAGGTGATTTGAGGTGAAACAGATGTATTGGACTCCTTTATTTGAAAATGACGTACCAGCAGCACCCTTCAGCTTCTAATGGAGGGAAATGATGGAATCTCTCCGATAGGGGCTTTTTGACCTTAAACAAAAAATCGGAGGGTATAAAAAATGAAAAACACCTTATTAGGTTCCATATATTTAATTCTCGCTTCTAGTATTTGGGGCGGCATGTATGTTGTTGTGAAGGTTGTGGTGGCATTTATTCCCCCACTTGAACTTGTGTGGCTGCGCTATTTAATTGCTATTTTGGCACTTCTCCTGATAGGATTTGTGACAAAACAAAAATGGAGAATTGAAAAGCGGTTTATTTGGATAATCATTGCCATTGGAATTATTGGCAATGCCATTTCGATTGTTGCACAAGAAACAGGGACGATGCTGTCAACAGCACAAATGGGGGCGATCATTACAGCTTCCACTCCAGCATTTATGGTTATTTTTGCTCGCCTTATTCTTAAAGAAAGCTTAACTATTAAAAAAGGAATCTCTGTATGCTTAGCCACAATCGGTGTTATTCTTATTGTTGGGATTGGGGATATCAATTTGTCCAGTTCACTTGGCGGTGTTTCTCTTGTTATTGCTGCCTTAACATGGGCACTTATGTCTGTTCTTGTGAAACGCATTCCAAGCAGTTACTCACAAATTGTCGTAACAACCTATTCTATTTTAGTGGCACTAATTGTGTTAACACCATTTGTTTTACCACGCTTACCTGAATTGAATATGACACAACTGACTCACCCAACAATTTGGGGTGGACTATTATATTTAGGTGTCATCTCAACAGCAGGCGGCTTTCTTCTTTGGAACCGCGGATTACAAATGCTTAACGCCTCAAGCGGCGGAATTTATTTCTTCTTCCAGCCAGTTGTTGGAACATTGCTTGGCTGGTTGTTATTAGATGAAAAAATCGGTGTTATGTTTTGGATAGGTTCTGTCCTGATTTTAATAGGTGTATTGTTCGTTCTTAAAGAAGAAAAGTAAAAACATAACGGGTTCACTTTAGGAGGGAAACCTCTTAAATTAAGGTTAAATCGTATTTAAATTAGCATTTAAAATTAAATACAAATCACAAATAAAAGAGCAGGAATTCCTGCTCTTTTATTTCTTGATTAAAATACTTTCTAATGTCTCTGCATTATCTTTATCTAAAGTTCCATACCCTTCTTTAACATTGTTGCTAATAATTGTCGCAGTATCATTGTTTTGTTTGAACCAAATTAGATATTCAAATAATCGTTCGGGCATATTCTTATCATACTTGAAAAACAGAGTTGCCTTTACATCTTCTTTTCTAGCCATTTTATGTTCTACATTTGGTTCCCACTTAGTTTTTTTTAATGTCTTTCTTAGCACATCTATCGTTTCTTTATCAGTTATCATTACAGCTTCTTCATAACTTTCATCTGTCTTAACCACTTTAACTTCTACTCTAGTAATTTGATCTAAATCAAATTCGTTCGTACCTTTATTTGTACAGCCTATTAGAAACAATATAAAGATAACACTGATTATAAAGTGAATATTCACTCTCTTTAACAAAAAAATCTCCTCCCACTAAGACTTCATCATTATACACTATTTTCCAATCAAACCCTTTAACTATCTCAAGTAAAGGATGTCATTGATTTTATATTTCTTATTTGTAATTCCCAATCTCTGTTCATGAGTAGGTTTTTCGCCATCAGGTTTTTTGAATGCGAAACAAAAGTTGTAATAGGTTCTTAAAATCGTTAATACTATCTGAGCATATTTCGGATTGAAATTAAAATAATTATAACTTTTCCCATCACCACTAACGGTGGTTAATGGTCCTTCCAAAATGGACAATCCTCTTCTGATTTGTTTATGGAGAAGTTACTAGCGTTATCACTTACATTAAGAATCATAGAAATAATTTCTTCAGGTTCATATGAAAGGTCAGTTGGACAATTTACTAGGTGAAAGTCCTTGTCAATAGAAGCCAATGGATGTTCAATAGGATTATTTGCCCAAATACGTTAATTATGAGTTCCAATCGATAGTTCTTTGTGGAATTGATGGGTTTTAAATATCTCCCAAAAGAAAACCCGTTAGTAAAATTGAGGCTGGAACAATTCAAAAGACAGCCTTTCTAAACACGAATAATAAAATTACATCTAAATTAGAAAAATAAAGGTTGTGTCTAAATAGTTAGTTCGTTTCATTGCGCTGCACCAAATGGCTTTCCGCGGGGAAAGCTTGAGCCTCCTTGTCTTCGCCTGCGGGGTCTCATCCTTTCCTCTATATCCCGCAGGAGTCGAGTGGCCACCGCTCCATTTCACTAAAATTTCTAATTTTTTGTATTTAAACTAAAAACAAAAAACCGAACTATTTAATCGATGGTTGATTTAGTAGTTCGGTCTTTAGGCTGGTTCACATACTTGTATCCCAGCCTCATTCTTGTATTAAATTCATCCTATGTTTACTATTTTTGTGCCGTGTACTTCATTCACCTGCAAAGCGTCTAACACTCCAGCTAAGTTTTGAAAATTTATGCCAGCTCCTGGTAAAATAATGATTCGATTTGCCGCATATTCAATCAGCTTCTTTAAATGCGGAAAGTTAGCTTCTATGCTGTTTTGTGAACTGCCACCATGTGTCAAAATTCTGCTAACATTCTTTTCCGCAAGCCAATCAATTGCTCTAAATTGATTCTCTTCTGACAATTCATCAAATGCCATATGAAAAGTAATTTCCATACCACCCGATATACTTATCAGCTGTGAAGTCAATTCTTCATCAATCCATCCATTCTTCAAGCATCCAAAAACCACTCCATCAGAATCAAGCTGCAGGCACACTTGAATATCATTTGCCATTATCTCTGCCTCTTCATGACTATATTCGAAGTTTCCTCCTCTTGGTCTGATCATAGTCATCACCGTAACATCAGCATGATGGGCTAGCTCAACCGCTTTTTTTATTACTCCATAAGAGGGAGTTGTTCCCCCTACAGCTAGGTTGTCACAAAGTTCAATCCTTTTTGCCCCTGCATTGATAGCTGCAGGAATATTGGTCAGATTTTCTGCACAAAACTCTTTAATCACAATAACTCATCTCCTAAAATTACTTGACCTTTAACTCTTAGATAACTATTAAAACCACATAGGGTGTAAGCGTTTTTTCGACCTGTTTATTATAACATTTATAATTATTTATTTATGCATATAACTTGATAACTGCCTGCTTTCGTATTTCATAAAAATCACACATTCTGTCATTCAACCACAATGTCTAAGTACTTTATTAAGTTATGCATATACTTCCTTTTTCACATAACACCTAATGCTTTCAAAATAATGGCCAAAACAATAATGGCAAGGATTGCTCTAGTTGAATTGAAGTGTTTTTTGCCTAATAACCAGTAGATGACACCAACTAAAATAGCAGGAACCATCATCGGCATGATTTGGTCCAGTGTTTCTTGAATGTTTAATTTTACATCACCTGTTTTAAATGTTAATGCTATTGGTGCTTTAATAACAGATGGTATCATCGCACCAATAACGGTAACTCCCAGTAATGTCGCTGCGTTAGTCAATGCATTTAAGTGACCAGACATACTGCTAACTAATTTAACGCCTTGCTTATAGCCAATTCGGACAGAAAAGTATCGGAAAATAAGAATAATTACATTCACTAATAACCATATCACTACACCAATTGCATTTCCCTTTAAAGCAAGATACGAGGCCACTGACCCAAATACGGTCGGAAAAAGCACACCAAAAATCGTATCACCAACACCTGCAAATGAACCCATCAAACCAGTTTTTAAGCTGGCTACCGTATCTTTTGCTTTATATCCTTCCGCTTCTTCTGCAGCGATATCCATTCCAAGAATAAATCCACCCATATGAGGTGTCGTATTAAAGAATTGACTTTGGACTCGCATCATGTCTTGAAGTTTATCAGAATCCTCACCGTATAATTTTTCTAATACCGGTAATGTAGAGTAAAGGTATCCACCCCCCATCATACGTTCATAATTCCAGGAAAGCTGACTTCCGATTAACCAGTTCATACTTACTTTGTCTAAGTCTTTTTGATTAATTTTCGTATTCATCTTCGCTTAACCCTCCTTCAGCTTGTACAGGTGCTACACTTACATTTCCTATTTGTTGTTCACTAATTAACTGCTTAAATTGAAGAATCGCAAGAGCAAATCCAAGTAAAGCTACTCCAAACATCGGCATATGCAAATATGTAACTGCAATGAAACCAATCAGCAAATACGTGATAAAATTCTTGACTGGCAAGTAGCGTAACAAAATTGCTATACCAACTGCTGGCAGCATCCCCCCAGCAATCGATAATCCGCCTGTTAACCATTCTGGTATTACATTAGAGATAAACGCAACAATACTTTCTCCAAAGCTGAATACTAGAAAAATCGGTAACCCCCGTGACAATCCCCAACTAAGTGTGCCTAACAAATGAAACGTTCTAATTTTGGAAAGATTCATCTCCTTGATTCCATGATCAATTCTTCTCTGAAAGAAAACATTACAAAAACGAGCTAAAATATCTAGTTGAATCATTAACAAAGCTACTGGAACTGCCAAACCAATCCCGAATTCAACACCTTTTCCACTTATTACGGCAAATGCTGTTCCCACAATGGATGCTGTCATATAATCAGGAACACTGGCACCACCGTATGCCTGAATTCCAAGTCCCATTAATTGTAAAGTAGCACCTACAGCTAACCCTGTTTTTACATCACCCATCACAAGTCCTGTGATTGTTCCCATGATTAAAGCTTGGTTGGCAAAAACATTTATCCCTAAATTCTCGACAATTGCATAAAATCCCAATAATGACAGAACGATAATTTGCCAAACTTCAATATTCATTCATTTCCCTACTTTCCATAAATCTGTGAAAATGATTTTTCCTCTTCCATTGGAACCATTTGAGCAGTAACAAACACACCTTGCTTTTCATAATCTAATAGTTTTGAAATAACTGCTTCCGTTAAAAATAATGATTTTTTTATTTGTACTGTTCCTTCTTTAGAACTGGCATTTCCTAAATTAAATCGTTCGATTGGAACACCTGACTCAATCAAGTCAAAAATAGTCTGGACTTCTTTGGCAATAACCATCACTTTTTGACCTTGATATACACCCTGTTTCAACCTTGTTGAAGCTGTATCGGTTTTTAAAATACTCAATTTAATTCCACCTGGAACAGCTGTCTGCAAGGAGGCTTTTGCGATTGGGTCATAAACAACATTGTCATCTACAATCATGACACGGGTTGCTCCTAAGTTCCCTAGCCAAAGTGTTGCCACTTGTCCATGGATAAGGCGTTCATCAAGGCGGACATGCAGAATGCCTAATTGACTCATTTTCTTATCCTTCATCAGCTCTCCTCCTGTTATTTTTTCTTGATTTACCAATACATTCTGGTTGGCACTTGAACGTATACCGTCTTTGCCTTCAGCACTAATGATAGTAGCAATTTTAGTAACGCTATTATTTGGAATAAAGCGCTCACTATATGCCTGAATCAGCATTGGTACATTCAGTCCAGAAACAATTTCCATTTTCCCAGCATGTTGCTGCACAAGCTGATTTGCTTGATTAAATGGTGTTCCTCCCCAAAGGTCAACAAGAAATAAAAGCTCATCCTCTTTCTCAAAAGCCGCTACTATTGCTTCCAATCTACTCCTAAATTGTTCCGGGCTTTCTTCTGGCATTAGAAGACACACTTCTACTTTGTCTTGCGTGCCCATAATCACATCCCCAGTTTGCTTCATTCCGCTTGCAAACTCACCATGACTGGCAAGAATAATTCCTATCCCCATTTGTTATCCTCCTTTAACGTCAATTCAATGACAGGGATTAATTCATTCGGTTCACGAATCGGCAGGTTTAACATCAACATTGTGGGATCGAGTGCTTCTTTAATATGAACTTCTGTAATTTCTTTATAGAGATTTGTTGTGGCTGCTCTTTCTCCGCCTAGATTTTTCGTATCGGTAAAACGAATTTCTGAACCGTCATTTAAAAGACGCGCAAAAGATACTTTTCCACCAAGTGCAGGCAATAGAATCGTACGATATGGCCAGCTAAATATGTGTAGAAATAATTTATTTCCTGTTTGGGTGTAACGACAATCTAATGGTGCAGGATATTTACTTGCTGTTGCTCCATAAATGGAGTTGCCATGTCGTTTTAACCAATCACCTACTTCCGTTAAAATGGAATCGCTGTTTTCCTCCCAAAGACCTCTGGCATTTGGACCAACATTCATGGTCAAATTCCCACCCTTTGAGACTGTATCGACTAATTGTTTGGCAACCATCCTACTAGATTTAAAGGTAAGATTATCACGGTCATATCCCCAACTATTATTCAATGTTTGCACAGTTTCCCAAATATCCTCTTCCTTTTCCATTCCTTTACTTCTAGCAAATTGTTCCGGTGTCTGTACACCTCGATTTAACCCAAGACGATCGTTTATAAAAATATTAGGTTGAATCGAATAAATCATTTTTTCTAATGCAACACTGTCCCAATCATCAGCTCCCTTGCCAATAGAAGTCCCCCAATCTCTGGACTTATAGGAGAAATCAAACCAGAGATAGTCAATCGTTCCATAGTTTATTAATAGTTCTTTTACCTGTGCAAACATATATGCACGATAGTTTTCCATGTTACCGTTATGAGTAGCCTTGTATTCTGCATGATTCCTCATTGGGTGATATCCATCCACAAGAAAATCAGGATGATTCCAATCAAGAAGGGAGTAATAGATTCCTATTTTCAACCCTTCTTTTCGAAACGCATGAATTAATTCACTAAGCAAATCTTGTTTATATGGTGTGTTTGTTACTTTATATGAAGTTTCTTTTGTATCCCATAAGCAAAAGCCTTCATGATGTTTTGCTGTGATGATGACATATTTAAATCCAGCTTCTTTTGCTTTTTTTGCCCATTTTTTTGCATCTAACAAATCAGGATTGAACTGTTCAAAATACTTTTTATACTCCTCAAAACTGATTTCCTCCAATGTTTGCACCCATTCATGCCTTGCCGCAATGGAATATAAACCAAAGTGAATAAATAACCCATATCTACTTTCTGAAAGCCATTTCCGATTGGTTGTTATCGTCATTTGTACCCTCCTGTAAACTTAATGTTTGGTTTAGTGATATGATATCGCTTACATTTACATTTTTCTATATGTGAAGACATTTTTGACGTTTGTTCAAAAATGAGTTCATCACTTAAAAGTAAGCAGAATATGTCTGATCCGGGACAGAAGAACATGCAAAAAACGAATATGACTCAATGACCAATCGCAAAGCAGTCCTTTTAGCAAATCTTGATATGTTAACTGTCCGTAAAACAATGCATGAAGTATTCAAGCTGGATATTTTGACCTTTATTCATTTGATTGCATTAATTGCCGGAACACCAACAATTATGTCTAATGAAGCAATGGCTAATATGGCCAAACGTTTTACATCAAATGGACAACACTTAATGGAATTGTGCTAAAATTTTTAAAAGATAATTTTTTATTGAGGAGGAAACAGAAAGATGAAGGAAACGCGCAGAGAGCAAATTTTGTCTTTATTAAAAAAACACAAAAAGTTGGAGAATTCCAGCCTTCAAAACGAATTATTCTGTTCCCTTTCCACTCTTAGGCGGGAATTATTGCTGTTAGAGAAAGAAGGATTAATACGCAGATACAGAGGCGGAGTAGTTTTAGAAGTTGAAAAAAACCATATCATTTCCACTCGTTATCGTGAAAATGTCATGATCTTAGAAAAGGAGCATATCGCCGAAATTGCCAGTACATTTATTGGTCCAGGAATGAGCCTGTTCATTGACGCCAGCTCAACAGCGAAATCTCTTTTACCTTATTTAGCGAAACTATCAAACGGTGTCATTATCACAAATGGATTAAAAATTGCCTATGAGTTATTACATGTTACTCAACAAGACACTAAAATATATATGATTGGCGGGGAAGCTATTAAGGATGCTGAGAGCATTGTTGGTGATTATGGAAATTCCTTTCTCGAGCTATTCCACATCGATTTATGCATTCTAAGTTCCACTGGAGTTGATCTAACCGGTATTTATGAAGCAAACTTTGCCCAAGCTTTATTTAAGAAAAAAGTTATGCGCTTAGCTGAACAAAGCTTATTATTAGTCGATTATACAAAGTTTGGAAAAAAACACGCATACAAGTTTTCTGACTGGTCTTCTTTTGAAAGTGTCATAACTAATCATCAACCTAGCACAGAGTATCTTCAATTAGCAAAAAAATTAGGGGTGGAATTTTTATACTAAAAAAAGCCGTCGAGAGCTCCTCGACAGCCTAGCTGTTTATTGAACAATTCCCCTTGTCCATCCATATTTTCGATCCGCTCTGTTTAACACCACGAATAAAAAGTACAAGATTAGCAAGTATAATGGGAAATATGTTTCTTGTTTCATTATTTTTTGTGTTGCAGCAATTGTTTCCTCTTGACTGCCTATTTTCCAATCTGTATTTAAGTCCGTATAGGATTTTCCTGTAACTTTCTGATTATGGTTAACACCACCAGAATAACTTAATCCGGTTAATACTAGACTGCGCTTATCATCTGCATAAGCATTTATCGGAATTTCATTTATCGCATCTTTTGTTGCTGTCATTTTTTCTTTTAATACTAACTCATTTTGGTTCGATTCCTGAAGTTTTTTAATAACAGGCGATTTTTTAATGAAATCACTCGAGTTAATTACTTCATTATTTTGCATACTCACATCCGCTATTTCTATAATTGATCCAGATTTGTCAGTAGTTACGACAGAATATTTTTTAGTTCTATCAATCGAATCAATCGGAATAGACCAGTTTCCATTAGCATCTGCTTTTACCCATGTTAGCATATTATCTGCAGCATATAGTTTTATTGTCGCATTTGCTTCACTAGTTCCAGTAATCCACATTATGCCATTATTATCTACATTAGATATTATCGCTTTAGTATTATTTTTCACATTACCACTATCCTGGATATTAGATTTGATCGGAGTTCCTTCCAAGACAGGCATGACGGTAATAAAGGTATACATACGATTGTTTCCTTGCGCATCTGTAGCAATTATCTTGATTTTCGCATTAACCTTTTGCGAATTAATAGAGATCGACCAGTTTCCTAAGCTATCTGCAACGGTTCTTTTTTTGCTGCCATCGGAAAACACTGCGGTTATAAATGCATTTGCATCACTAGTTCCTCTTATTTCTAAACTATTAACATTAATATCTCTGGCAATCAGTTTAGTTAGCGTATTGTTGCTCGCACCTGATTGATTCCCAGCATTTATATTTGTAGCTGGTGTTCCTGGCTTCACAGTTGTTCCTGGTGCTTGTGCCCCATTTCCACCAGTCCCAGGAGTTGACGGTGAGTTACCTGTTGTACCTGGTATTCCTGACTCTTTATCATCTGAAGGTCCATCTTGCTGGACCGGTTTAACTGTACCTGCAATTTCTTCATTCTCAACTAGAATTGAAGGTACAACTGTTGTCGGCTCTGGTGCTGCATTATCCGAATTGCTATCTGTTTCAGTTGGTGGAACAACAACTGGTGCTGTTACTGGTGGAACAATCTCCGCTCCAATACTGGAATAACCATTTAATGTAGCAAACATCATTTGGCTTCTGATTCCTGCTGCATTTATTGAAGTGATTCTTAATTCTCTGCTAAAGGCTTGAGGTGTAATTCGTACACTCCATTTCCCTTCGTTATTAGCTGTTGTCGTTACTTCACTGTCATCTGGAAGGGTTACGATAATTTTTGCATTCGCTTCACTTTCTCCGCTGATTTCTCCGGTTTTTTCATTTACCGTTTTAATTACTGGGTGTTGTGGTGCCTTTGTGTCTGGTATTTCTACTTGCTCTTGTGGTGTTTCTGTATTTGGTACTTTTACTTCTGGTGTTTCGATTTCTGGTACTTCTGTATTTGGTACTTCTACTTCTGGTGTTTCGATTTCTGGTACTATCGTTGGCTCTATTGTGGCAGAACCTGACTCACTTGTGTTTCCTGCTGCATCAACTGCTTTAATTTTTACTACCATACTACTCAACGACGGTGTGGTAGTTACTGTCCACTTTCCTTCCGCATCAGCGATTGTTGTCACTTCGCTGCCATCTGGAAGAGTTACGATGATTTTCGCATTTGCTTCGCTTTCTCCAGTGATCTCACCTGTTTTTGCATCTACCATTTTTATTACTGGTTGTTGCGGTGCCTCTGTGTCTGGTAATTCTACTTGCTCTTGTGGTATTTCTGTACTTGGTACTTCTGTTGCTGGTGTCTCGATTTGTGGTACTTCAACTTCTGGTGTTTCTATAGCTGGCATTTCTGGATTTGGTGCTTCGATAATTGGTATTTCAATTTCTGGTATTATCGTTGATTTCATTGTCGCAGTAACTGTCTCACTTATGTTTCCTGCTGCATCAATAGCTTTAATTCTTAATTCCATACTGCTCATGGATGGAGTGATGGTTACTGTCCATTTTCCTTCCGCATCAGCAGTTGTGGTTACTTCACTGCCATCTGGTAGGCTCACAATGATTTTTGCATTTGCTTCGCTTTCTCCAGTAATCTCACCTGTTTTTGCATCTACCGTTTTTATTACTGGTTGTTGCGGTGCCTCTGTGTCTGGTAATTCTACTTGCTCTTGTGGTATTTCTGTACTTGGTACTTCTGTTGCTGGTACTTCTGTTGCTGGTGTCTCGATTTGTGGTACTTCAACTTCTGGTGTTTCTATAGCTGGCATTTCTGGATTTGGTGTTTCGATAATTGGTATTTCAATTTCTGGTATTATCATTGATTCCATTGTCGCAGTAACTGTCTCACTTGTATTTCCTGCTGCATCAATAGCTTTAATTCTTAATTCCATTCTGCTCATGGATGGAGTGATGGTTACTGTCCATTTTCCTTCCGCATCAGCAGTTGTGGTTACTTCACTGCCATCTGGTAGGCTCACAATGATTTTTGCATTTGCTTCACTTTCTCCACTAATCACACCTGTTTTTGCATCTACTGTTTTAATGACTGGTTGTTGCGGTGCTTCGGTGTCTGGTATTTCTGTACTTGGTTCTTCTGTTGCTGGCTCTTCAATTACCGGTACTTCTACTTCCGGTGTTTCAATTTCTGGTACTTCAATAACTGGTATTATCATTGATTCCATTGTCGCAGTAACTGTCTCACTTATATTTCCTGCTGCATCAATAGCTTTAATTCTTAATTCCATACTGCTCATGGATGGAGTGATTTTTACCGTCCATTTCCCTTCTCCATTAGCTGTTGTCGTTACTTCGCTTCCGTCTGGAAGTGTTACGATGATTTTCGCATTTGCTTCACTTTCTCCACTAATCACACCTGTTTTTGCATCTACTGTTTTAATGACTGGTTGTTGCGGTGCCTCTGTGTCTGGTAATTCTACTTGCTCTTGTGGTACTACTGTACTTGGTTCTTCTGTTTCTGGCTCTTCAATTACCGGTACTTTTACTTCAGGTATTTCAATTTCTGGTTCTTCAATTACCGGTTCTTCTACTTCTGGTGTTTCAATTTCTGGTATTATCGTAGATTGCATTGTCGCAGCAACTGTCTCACTTGAGTTTCCTGCTGCATCCACCGCTTTGATTGTTAATTCCATACTGCTCCTAGAAGGAGTGATCATTACTGTCCATTTTCCTTCCGCATCAGCAGTTGTCGTTACTTCGCTTCCGTCTGGAAGAGTTACGATAATTTTCGCATTTGCTTCGCTTTCTCCAGTGATACCGCCTGTTTTTGCATCTACTGTTTTAATGACTGGTTGTTGCGGTGCCTCTGTGTCTGGCATTTCTACTTGCTCTTGAGGTGTTTCTGTACTTGGTTCTTCTGTTGCTGGCATTTCTGTACTCGGTTCTTCTGTTGCTGGTGTTTCTTCATTTGGTTCTTCTGTTGCTGGTGTTTCTACACTCGGTACTTCTGTTTCTGGTGTTTCTTCATTCGGTACTTCTGTTGCTGATGTTTCTTCACTTGGTTCTTCTGTTTCTGGTATTTCTGTACTCGGTACTTCTGTTTCTGGTGTTTCTTCACTTGGTTCTTCTGTTGCTGGTGTTTCTACACTCGGTACTTCTGTTGCTGGTGTTTCTTCATTCGGTACTTCTGTTGCTGGTGTTTCTTCACTTGGTACTTCTGTTTCTGGTATTTCTGTACTCGGTTCTTCTGTTGCTGGTGTTTCTTCACTTGGTTCTTCTGTTGCTGGTGTTTCTTCACTTGGTTCTTCTGCTTCTAGCGCTTCTTCACTTGGTTCTTCTGCTTCTGGCGCTTCTTCACTTGGTTCTTCTGTTGCTGGTGTTTCTTCGCTCGGTTCTTCTGTTGCTGGTATTTCTGTACTCGGTACTTCTGTTGCTGGTGTTTCTTCACTTGGTACTTCTGTTGCTGGTATTTCTGTACTCGGTTCTTCTGTTGCTGGTGTTTCTTCACTTGGTACTTCTGTTGCTGGTATTTCTGTACTCGGTACTTCTGTTGCTGGTATTTCTGTACTCGGTACTTCTGTTGCTGGTATTTCTGTACTCGGTTCTTCTGTTGCTGGTATTTCTGTACTCGGTTCTTCTGTTGCTGGTGCTTCTTCACTCGGTTCTTCTGTTGCTGGTGTTTCTGTACTTGGTTCTTCTGTTGCTGGTATTTCTGTACTCGGTTCTTCTGTTGCTGGTGTTTCTTCACTTGGTACTTCTGTTGCTGGTATTTCTGTACTCGGTACTGCTATTTCAGTTATAATCGTTGCTTTCATTGTGGCAAAAACTGATTCACTTGTGTTTCCTGCTGCATCAACTGCTTTAACTAATAAATTTCTGCTGAAGGTTTGGGAAGTGATGTTTACAGACCATTTACCTTCTGCACTAGCTATTGTCATTACTTCGTTTCCATTTGGAAGGGTTACAATGATTTTTGCATTTGCTTCACTTTCTCCACTGATTTCACCAGTTTCTCCATCTATCGTTTTTATTACTGGCTGTTGTGGTGCTTCTGTATCTGGGATTACTACTGCTGCAACCGTTACAGAGGTTGCACCACTTGTGTTTCCTGCTGCATCTGTTGCTGTTACTTTCACTTCTGTGTTTGCTTTTTGTGGATTAATGGCGATTGACCATTTACCAGTAGAATCCGCAGGTGTTGTTTTTTGCGTTCCATCTGGAAGCGTGGCTTTTACTACAGCTCCTGGCTCGCTTGTTCCTGTTAGTTCTGTGTCTTTTTCATTGATTGGTTTTACATAAGGTTTTTCTGGCGCAACAGTATCCACATATGATGTTGCTAATGTTGAGATTGCTCCAGTACTATTTAGTACATTTGCTTCTAATAAGACTGTATCAAACACGCCTGCTTTTGATGTTAGTTTTCCTTCAACACTTGGAGGTAGTTCATTGTATCCTAAGTTTTTTAAATTAATGCTTAATGTGAACACTGTCGGAGATCCGATACCTATGCCTAACAAGTGCGGTATACTAACACCTACACACAAAGTATCATTATTAGTTATAAGACCTTCTCCAGTCACTGTGCCAATATTATTTAAAGTAACAGCCTCTCCAACACCTATATACGGAATAGAGTAAGAAATTGTCGTTGCTGTTTTAAAATTGCTTTTACTCATCAATCCAGCGAATTCCTTCGGCAGCTGAAAAACTGGGACATAATTGCTTATAAGGCCAATATTAGCTAGCTGAAGTCCTGTACTTTTTAATGTTAATACGCCGTTATTATATGAAGAATCTAAATGAAGACTTCCCAAAAGACTTATTGTCGCAGCAGATGTCTTTTCTTGCTCAAAAGACATGGTCTCCTTTTGAAATGAATAGGGAGTCAGTATCATCACAATAGTTAATACTGCGATAAGTAAAAATTTTTGTTTTATCTCATTTAATTTAATCTTCATAATCATAACAACCTTTCCTTAACGTTTAATATACTAGTATTATCTGTATTTAGGAGGAGTTTGGTAATAGTCAATGCTTCCCTTTTCCTAATAATAAGCATTTATAGGAATGACTTACTAGTCATAACCACCTAAGAAAAGACCATTTTCCTATAAAAAAAAAGCTAGTAAACACTCTAGCTTTGACATGCAGTAATTATAGGAATGTAATAGTGGTACTACCTTTTTTCTATTTGTGCGAATTAGATGATCTCTAACAGCAAATCTACTAGATTAGGATCAAAGTGCTTCCCTCTTTGTTCGAGAATATATTGACGTGCTTCCCTATTACTCCATGCCCTTTTGTATGGTCGCTCAGCTGTCAAAGCATCGTAAACATCTACAATTGCCACAATTCTAGCCTCTAATGGAATATCATTACCCTTTATTTTATATGGATAGCCAGTACCATCCCATTTTTCATGATGATATAAGATTATCCTTTCAGCAACATTAAGGTCTAGAGAACTATAATGAATATTAGCCGTTTTCTCCTTCAGTATAGCCACACCTAATAAAGGATGCATTTCAATAATTTTTCGTTCAAATTCATTTAATCTGCCAGGCTTGTTTACTATTTTTTCAGGTATACGAGATTTTCCAATGTCATGAAGAATACTAAGTTGAATAATACTTTCCAAAAAATTATCATCCAACATCCTGTTATTTTTATTATTGTAAGCCTCAGTAAGAAGTCTTGTTAATTCTTGTACATTTGTTAAATGCTCCATGATATCACTGTCTTGAATTTCACAAACTTCCGTTAAGTAATCAATAAGCTGTTTTTCTGAATTCCTTTTATAAGTTATTATCCAATCGTGGACAGAGTTCTGCTCATAAGCATAGTTGTTTATTCCCATACATATCCCCCTTTCTTTTTTATATCTGACGGAATATTAATTCTAACTATATGAAGTAATTACAACTATTTACATAGGAACTAAGTCCTTATCTGTAAATAAATTCTAGAAAAGGAGGTAGTTCCTATAAAAATATTAATAAATCCCTAAAAGTGCTCCGTCTGTAATTTTGACTGTAAGCGGCACATTATAATCAAGTCCTGTTGTCTGATCAACCGACTTCACTGTTATCTTCAATAATCCAGAATAGCTGCCGGTTGCGACTTTCGTGTACGCCAACCCAGATCTAGTTCCCACAACTAACATCAGATTTATAACACAACTTTGATTTCCAGGTAATGTTCCTGCTTGCGTCGTATTATTGGTTGTCCCTGCAAATATCGGTTTAACCCATTTGTCCATAGTATCTGTCGTATTCGGGCCCGAACTATTTAGCATACTTATATATATATCAATATTGTTTTTAGATTTATTTGTTATTTTCAATGCATTAGTAATTGTGTAGCCGATATTATCGTTTACTATAGCAAGTGATAATTCAGGCGGTCTGCTTAATGAGCCTAAATCTAACGCATAAGACGATGAAGTCTTTTTTCCAAAAGTCGTATTGATTGTTTTGGTAGTTTGTTGAAAAACACTGCTCCCAGCACTATTCACTGCACCTCCAGAAGAAGGTGTTAAATAGAATAATGCACTGGTCTGTGTCTTTGCTAGCAGACTATTTTCTGTACTTCCTGAAAAAAAGGCATATGCCCGCATACATATTAGCAGCGGGCATACAAGTGTGATAATAATCACCTTAATACTAAGCTTCATTTGGAATCACTTTTTCTTTTTTTAAAAGTGAGAGCCCCAATGTGAACATGAAAATTACCATCCCTGCCATTAAGATCATTTTATATTGTTGAATCCAAAACAATAATTTACCTAGTACTGGAATGTGCATAACATATACACCATTTATTTGCTTAACAGTCAAGGCTTGTGCATCTTCGATAGGGTTGGCATCGCCCTGTGTTTTAAATGTGCCGTCTTTCACGTCAGCTTCGACAATTCTGTGAACTACAGGAGTATAATGATCAGACACATGAAATTGGATAATATCGTATTTTTCAGGGTGAAGGTTTTTCGTTTTTAATACGACAAGCGACCATTTCGGAATAGTCGGTTCCATGGAATCATGAATAACAATGGTAGAACGGTACCCTAACAGGTAAGAAATTCCGAGTCCCGCTACTAATATAAAACTGCAGATAACGGCTATGAATAACTTCCGATTCATTATCGTTTAGCTCCTTCCTTGGATGTTGCTGTAAATGTTAGTTTTAAGTCTTGCGTTTGATTTTGAAATGTATTATCAGCAGTTGCAGGCAACATAATTTTCACTTTCATTGTTGAAGTGCCTCCCGCAGGAATTGTCACAACATTATTTTGCACAAAATTATTTACAGAACTCATCGTTCCATTGTTAATTTGAATTTGCAGGCCGTTTGCGACATCAGACCATAATGGACTTGTATTAGTACCTTTTAATACAGAAACTTTATAATCAAATGCTACATTTCCTGTGTTTTTAACTGTTACATCACGTTCTACATAATCGCCTGGTACTAAATCACTGATAACGAATTGACTTCCAACACTTTCACCTTCTGCTAACTCAATTTGGAGCTTCCCAGTTCCTAATTTATCTCCAGCAGTTGAAGTATTAGCCGTGAAATAGGCAGTTGATTCAGATACATTATCAATTGTAACTACAGTAGTGAAAGCTGCTCCAGTTAAAATGAGCATGCTTAATTTAGTTGCTTTACTTAGATTTAATAGTTTATTCATATTGTGATACGTCCTTCCTTGGTTATCCTTTTAAATTCCATTTTGTTTATGGGACTATTATGCTTGATAAATGGTAATAAACGTATAGTTATGAGTTCCTATTCCTTGGCTAAATAAATAAATAGGAGTGTATTCCTACCTAATATTCAAAATTAAGCGCAAAAAAATAGCCTACTCCTAGAAGTAGACTATTAAGTTCGAGAAATATTTCAGTTAATCCTATTCTTTAAAACTAAAGAAACAGCTTGCATCCGATCAGAAACTCCAAGCTTGTTAAATATATTCGTAATATGGTTTTTGACGGTGTGTTCACTTATAAAGAGGATTTTTGCGATATCCTTGTTGCTGTATGCCTGTATAATATATTCAAAGATGTCTTTTTCTCTATTTGTTAACCCATACTCTTTTGCTATTGATTCGATGATTGGTGCTTGAGTTGGCTGTAACTGTTCTTCTTCCTCAAACTCAATTGTTAAATCAATATCAAAAATAGCTTTTGTATCAACATGATGCTTAAACATATCTAATAACTCTTTATCAATCCCTTTATTACGCTCCATCACTTTATACCAATTATCATTCCCAATATAATTTTGGGCAATTGCTAGTATTTGAGCTTCCTTACTGTATTTCGCCTCTTCTCTAATCGACTTTGAAGCAATCTCTCTATATTGCCTAACTATTTCCGATTCCTCTGTAAGATAAGGACTTTTTAGTAGTAAATCAGGCTCAAAGGCAGAAACAAGTATTGCTCTATTCAAAATATCAGAGATTTCAGCAATGCTTGGATTTGCAGCTACAAATCCTGTCACAGCTTTGTTCATTTCATTTATTTTTTCAAAGGCACAAACATCTTTTATTTCAAGTGACGAATGCAGCATAATAGCCATTTCGTCTGCAAAACTATTATCGCGTTTTTTATTGAGAAGATTGTTCAAAAGCATACTGCCCATAATTACAAGTGTGGACAATAGCTGGCAACAATCTTCGATATCATAGCTATCTGAAAATTGAACAGCTAATGCTCCATATATCTCATTGTTAAAGCTAATCGGATACTCATATAAATAATCGTTATTAGGTAGCTTTTTCACACTGCCTGTTAGTTCTACTTTGTCTTTTCCTGCAAGGAATAATCGTTTAGATGCTTCCTTTACGTAATTTTCCGTATCATAAGCTGTAGTACCACGAGATATTATTTTCACCTTTTTCTTCACTGGTTCACCTGTGAAGAAAATAGTAGAGGATTTTGGTTTAGATACTAAGTTAAGACTAATATCAACTAATGCATATAGAACGCTTTTAACATCCATAGACTGCTTTAAAAAATTCGATACTTCCACCAGTCCTACTAACCGCTGCTTTTGCTTCATAAACCCTTCTATTATTAACGTGGTCTTTAACTTTGCTGTTAGAACAGATGTTACCATATTATTAATTAATGAAGAGATTTGGCTTGCAGGTCTTTTGGCAAAGTTAACAATAAACAGAATTCCATCTGTAGTTTCGTGTAACCTAATCGGGTTGCACCATATTTCAGAAGGCACCCCTAAACCTAAATCCAGAAAAACGGAAGTTCGTGGATCTCTCTCAATCTCTTTCCAAGTTTGAGGGTCAGGAGAAACACCGGCAAATCCCATAAATCCTTCGCCATTTTTAAACTTTAATCCTAAGATCTTGTCTGCAAATTCTCCGACAGCATTGCTTACTTCATACTCATTATTAGAAACCTTTGGTGCATAACAAATCAAATCTAAAACATCTGTTTGTTTTTTGAATTCAGTTAGCAATTGGTCAACTGTTAGTACAGAAGGCGAATGAGATAGCTGTAATGCTGGTAAATTGCGGACAATTCTATCTGCTCCCGCCTGTAACGATAATAAATATTTTACATTGTTGCCCATAACAGACATCGTTTTTAATGTTTTATTAATAGCAGCAGGTGTTAACCCGCCTCTTTTATTAATAAAATTAATAACTCGTGTTTTCACAGCATCTGGAACGGAAGAAGCTTGAACATTTTTAATTGTTTCAGCTTGTGTACCAGCCTCTACTACGATTCCACCGAGTATATAATAAGGCTTGTAAGAATGGTTTAACTGAAAGGATGAAACAATGATTTTGACGCCGTCGACCGCAATGTCGTAAACAAAAGCTGTATCTAGCTTTGCAAACTTTATAATCTTATCCATATAATTTGGATCTATATCCATGTGCTGATCAATGATAGGTCCTAAATCAGGGGCTATTTCAGCAGGCAGAATTTTCTTGCCTGTTCCGTCGATTATGGTAATGGATAGCCCAGTCATCTCAGAGTATACTTTCTGCAAGTCTGATAAAAACTGTAAAGTATTACTTTCAATCATAGTATGCTCACATCACTTTTAACTAAAGGTTCTTTGTATCGAAAAATCGCAGAATCTCCTTCACCATACTTTTCAATGATGGACATTTGTGTTAATTGTTCGATTACATTTTCTACTTCGAACATATTTCTTCCTAATCTGGTCGAAATGCTTGATTTAGTTTCCATTGCATACGGATTTGCTTTAAAAAACAGCATGCACTCTAAACGGATTAATATTTCCTTACTCTCATTTGTCATTGAATAGTCCCCTTATACCATACGGATATATGGTCTGCTTGCTATATTTTCAATAATTAAAGGAGCTGACATTCTGCCAGTTGGAGACTTTGTTACTTGCAGCATCTGATAATTCCCATCTACCCAAGTACGAATAATTCCATTACTTGCCCGTTCAAATACAGAAGCAGTTTCTGGACTCAATTCAGCAAAGTTACAATGTGCAAGCATCGTTATTCCATTCATCCTGCAACGCAATGCTTCCTCCGCGAAAAATCTTTGTGTAAATTCTTTGCCAAGCAAATTAACTAAAATATTCAAATCATAATAAACAAACCAATTTCCACCACTATTTAGATTATTTTTGATAATTTCGCTAAATTTTTCTCTAAGTTCATTTTGAAACCCGGTTTCGCTAACATCACTTATATGAACCACTCCATCTTTAAAATCATCTGGAATGTCCCGTTTAAACAGCTCAACAAAATAGGCATTTTTATTGTTAATGGCATCTTTTAAATTAATGTCATATTCCTTCATTGAATGAGCAATTATCTCTATCGTGGAAATATTTGTCATCATTGTGATAACCTTATCTCCAACCTCAAGTCGTTTAGCTAATAAAGAGGTAATAATGTAGCGATAATTTGCTTTACTGTTTGTATCGATTGTAAACACACTGCCTCTTGGCAGTCCACCGTGAAGAATTTCGTCTAAGGAATCTATTCCTGTAGATATAACTGTGTCAGATTGTGAAATAATCGACTTATCCTCTGCCATAGAAAGAGCAGGAATAATGTGAATCCCATTCTCAAGGAACTTATAACGATGTTCCCCTTCATGTATTTTCGTGCCTCGCATTTTTAATACTTCAATCGTTCTTTTGCGGTACTTTTCCATATATGGACATAGTGATAAGTGAATTACTCCATCACTAAGATAATTTTCAAAGGAGTTACTTTCAAGAGGGTTATCAATTCCAATTGCTTCACTGATAAAGAATGTTGTGATTGCGAATTTCCGTAGGACATTTCTTAACGTATATACTTTATTGCGAGCATCAATCTCTTTATTAAGTACTTTGTATAAGCTTATACTGTCTATAACAAGTCTTTTACAGTCAATTTCTTTAATTACTGCCTCAATCAAACCATTTGTACTAGTAATTTGTTCTAATAAAACATCAGGCTCTAGGCAAATGACTCGCAGCTTGTTTTTTGATTCTAATTCCCTTAAATCCCAGCCAAAGGAAGATGCATCATGATATAACTGTTCTGGCAATTCTTCAAAAGTTATATAAATTCCAGATTCATCGAACTGTCTAGCACCTTCCACTAAAAATTGAAGTCCTAATGTAGTCTTTCCAGTTCCAGGCGCACCTTGAACTAAAGTTATTGATCCTTTAGGCAAACCTCCAAATAATATTTCATCTAAGCCACTAATCCCTGTAGCAACCTTAGTTTTTTTGTTCAATTACAAAGTCCCCCTCTTAATAATTTCTCTTTAATTTACCAGTATCGAACGAACATTATATTAGAATAATACCAAATGAATTTCATTTAAGCATTAGGATAAACTAGGAAATTAAACACATTCATTCATCCTTTAAGCATAGGTAAATATATCTTGATATCCATTCGTTGTAAATAGGATAATTCTACCGTTATTTATTAGAAATACAGTACATACATTACATTAAGACCACGTTTTATAAAACCATCTATATAACAATGCTCCTATATTAATAAATATTTTCAGCAAATAAATCTTTGTTGATTGTTATTATTTAATATCCCTTAATAGCATTATTTTAGTAATATCACTTTTTCCCTTTATGATTGCAAGCAAAGCCAAACAATTTAAATCCTTAAACGGGAAAAAATATATACATTCTCATTATTTAGTACAAACAATACAATGTAAAAAAAATATGTTTTTTTCTACCGATTGTTTTACTAAACTACACTAAACTAAGTAGGAATAATAATGGTATAATAAAGTAATGATAAGTGCTATAGGAGGAATACGATTGAAAATCGATGATATCGCAAAATTAGCCGGTGTTTCTAAATCAGCCGTTTCATTGGCATTTAATAATAAACCTGGTATCAGTCAACAAACGAAGGAGCATATCTTACATACAGCAGCAATGCATGGCTACACACCAAGATCAGTAAAAAAAAGAAACGAAACTCCTTTAAAGAAAAACCATATTATTCGTTTTGTCGCTTGTAAAAACACTGATGTAATAACAGACCAATACGAGTCCCAACCGTTTTTTAGTGAACTACTGAATCATTTGACTGATATTGTTAGAGAAACTGGATACACACTCGCCATTTCCTCCATTGATATACATGATCTTGCAAACGAATTATTACAGTTAGAGACAGACCAAGAATCAGCAGGAATTCTTTTGCTGGGTACAGATTTGCCTTTTGAGAAAATCGAAGAAATAAAATCAATACATCATAATATTATTGTATTGGATACATTATTTGAAGCCTCAAACATGAGCTTTGTATCCATTAATAATTTTCTTGGTGGATTTCAGGCTGGTGAATTTTTGTACAGGCTAGGCCACAGAAAAATAGGTTTTATTAAATCAAATACTCGAATTTATAATTTTTCCAAAAGAGAAGCTGGCTTCCTCCATTCATTAGAAAGAAATGGTCTTAGTTTAAATGGTACATATGTATTTGAAGTTCAACCAATGCAGGTTTTAGCTCAAGAATCATTAAAGCAATCCATAGCAAGCCTTAAAAGTCTTCCTTCTGCCTTTTTTTGTGAAAATGACTATATGGCGATAAGTACAATTAAATCACTTCATGAGCTTGGTATTAAAGTTCCTGAGCAGATTTCCGTATTAGGCTTTGACAATATATATGAAGCAAATATTATTAGCCCTGAATTAACAACTGTTCAAGTAAGAAAAGATATATTGGCAAAATTAGCGATCGAAAAGCTTGTAAATAACATGGCAAACCAAATACATGAAGCAACACAAAGCCTTGTTAATACAGAAATTATTGAACGTAATTCTTGCATAGCTTATACTGCTTCCAATTGATGGTTACTATATCAAAAGCCAGTTCAGTCGGCTTTTGATATAGTGTTATAATTTCTTGGGGAATAGAGAAAAAAAGCCGCCAAAATGGCAGCTAACGTATCGCTATATACTACGAAGCATTTCTTTTATCTCATCACGACTTTGCAGAATGGCCCCTTTTTCACTCGGAAATATGGCAACTGCGCCATTGTCCTTTTCTATGTCAACAAGCAAATCATCCAAAAATTCCTGTAAAGACATATTGAATGCTTCATATTGACCGCCTATCGCTTCAGCTTCCATCTCGGCAAAACTTCTTCTTGGCCAAACAGGCAGTGAAAATGAGAATTCATCCTCCTCCAACACTAACAAGTCACCATTTTCATCGCGCAGCAACCAAACCTGCTCATCCATGGAGACAATTGTATAAAAATATAAAAGCCGTTTTTCAGCAGGTCGTTTTAACATCATGCGTTTAAATAATTTCATATTGTTTCTTCCTTTTCTTATTATCCAGTAAGTAATGTGATTTAATCTTCATTGCTATATATTTCTATAGATATATCTTCAGGAAATAACTTTACAAGTTCATTAGGATCTTTCCATTGGTTCGAAATAAAAGAAATTAAACAAATATCATGGCCTTTGATGCCTATAGTTGTTGTCTCATTCATATGGAAGGTGATACTATCTTCTTTATAAAATAATGGTCCAAACGTTAAGTTATCCTGATTAGATACAATAAAATGCATATCAGGTAGAAGAAAACGGTCTACCAACTGTATAAACTGTCGTGAATTTGTAATCTTAACAGTGAACATTAGAATATCAAAATGAATACTTCTACCTTTAGGCATCATTCTTATAGCACGTTCTTGAGGAATGAACAAATGGCTATACTCAAATTCCAGTTCATCAAGTTCTTTTTTCCCATTGGCAAACTGATAATCGTACCATTGAAAGGTTATATATAAAGGAAATTGATTTAACTGTGTGAAGAAATTTTTATATAGTTTGCTTATATCATCTTCATCATCAGATATAATCCAAACTTCATCAGGATTCGGTTTTACTAAAAATTCTTCTTTTTCTCTATCATAATGCTCTAATCCAATATAAATCTTCATCCAAACTCTCCTAAAAAACAACATTTCTATTATTACAGTTTATATTAGAAAACTTAGCAATACTAGAATATTTTCATGAATTATCAAATTATTTTAAAATTTACTTACTACCATTTTACACCCTTTATCAATGTCTTCTATTGGCTTATGCCCCTTATTTATTGCATTTCTCCCTATTTTTTTGGCGAATTACATTTTCCCAATTCTTTTTGATTGCAATCAAAGCAAAAGTATTATATTATTTGATATATCAATTATTGATAAGTCAAATATTGATGTATCAAACAATATTAAAGGAGTGTTATTTTATTATGAGTAAATATCAAAAAACAAATGACTTCAACGAAATCGTATATGGACGTCGTTCCATTAAAGTATATGATCCAACAGTAAAAATCAGCCGTGAGGAAATGAGCGAGATTTTAGAAAAAGCTTCTAAAGCTCCGTCTTCCATTAATATGCAGCCTTGGCGTTTTGTAGTAATTGATACAGAAGAAGGTAAAGAAAAACTAGCACCTCTATCTAGATTTAATAAAGAGAAAGTATTAAGCTCGTCTGCAGTAATTGCTATTTTCGGAGACAAGAAAAACTTTGATTACGCGGAAGAGATTTATAGCAATGCTGTCGAGCTTGGCTACATGCCTCAAGAGGTAAAGGATGCTCAAATGAACGCATTTACACCTTATTATGCGAATATGGCAGATGATATTATGAACGATACTATCATGCTTGATGCTGGACTTGTTTCTATGCAGCTTATGCTAGTTGCTCGTGCATATGGTTATGACACAAATCCAATCGGCGGTTACGAAAAAGACCAAATTGCGGAAAGTTTTGGTTTAGAGAAGGATCGCTATATTCCAATTATGCTTCTAACAATTGGTAAAGCTGCAAATGAAGGCTTCCAATCTTATCGCCTGCCTGTTGAAACAATCACAGAATGGAGATAAGGAGTATCCCTCTTTTTTAAAGAGCAATTTTTCAGGAATAAACCAGGTAGAGACCCGGCTGCTCGCAGCCGGGTCTCTACCTTTTATTTATAACAATCAAATTAAAATCAGCGGAGTTCTTCTGGCTTAGCAAGCTGGATATAGTCCTCTTCCAGTATTGCCATTAAAATATGATCACACCATTCTCCATCTATTAATATACTTTTACGCTCCAAGCCTTCTTTCACAAATCCAGCCTTTTCCAGCACTCTAAACGAACCAGGATTTTGCGGGCTAACACCTGCGATGACACGATGAAAATTCAATTCTGTAAAGATGATTTTCAATCCTTCCTTTAATGCTTGTTGCATATAGCCTTTTCCATTATGCTTGGAGTCTAATTGGTATCCTACCATGCACGTTTGCTTTGGGCCTCTTTCAACAAAGAAAAAATTGACCGCACCTATTAATTCTGCTTCTAGGAAAATACCAAAATCGTATCTTTCATCATTTTTGGCTTTTTCTATACTTTTTTCAATCCATTCTATTTGGCCATCTAAAGTATAAAATGCTTCACTTGGTTTAATTGGTGACCATCTTTCGAAATGTACTTTATTGTTTAATTCCAGTTGTAGCTTCCTGTGAGCGTCTGATAAATCATATAATCTAATATTAACCTTCATTGTCCCTGTCCTTTACTATTATTGCTGGTTGCGTAAACCTTTTTCTTAAGATAGTAAGCACCGCGAATCAGTAACATAACTCCACTTGTTCATATGATTAAAGTTTTAGTTAATTCGTCATTAAGAGTAATACTGCTCATAACACTGCCAATAACTATTATTACTGCGGCGAGCATCAAATGAATTATTTTCATATAATACCTTCTTTTTAAAATGATTCTACTCTAAGATAGCTTTAGACGACTCAAACTATAATTATTTTAAAGTATCTTTGAAAATCAAATACCATTTTAGAAGCTCTTCACACTACTCCCCAACCATTTTTATACTTAAAATTATTTCACTATTACTTTAATAATTCAACATATATATAATATCATGGCAGATAACTTATAAAACATGTTTCGTTTTTGGCTTCAAGCTTACAATGAACGAGGACTATCAGCCATCGCATTAGCAAGAATGAGATATACAATGATATTTGAGGGTAAAGTAACAATAAATATTAATCTCACTGCAAACGCAGATATCCCAAAGTATTCTGCGATACCGCCACAAACTCCGGCTATCGCCTTATCGGTTGCTGATTTCCTTAACTTATTCCTCACAATTTCTCTCCATCCTTCAAGTTAAAGTGCTTCTTTTTATTCATACCATTTTATATACTGCAAACCATAAACAGAGGCCACTGTCATAACAACAGACCAAATAACTAAACTAACCCCTAGCCAAGTGACAACCTTCTTTCTAGAAGATCCAAATAAAAGTGCCATCAATGCAGCAAGGTCTGTGCCAAGGATGGAGGGTGATAACAAAGCAAACACAGGCAAACCGTACTTATCCCAAATATGCTTTGCTCGTGTTTCTCTCTTCGAAGGTTCTGTTATTCCTTTTTGCTCTTTTCTTTTCCTGCGCCATTCGGCTATCTGCCTAAAAAATATTGCGAAAACTAACACCATTAAAAAATTCCCTAAAAAGGCAATTACACCAACTGCTACTGGTGACATATCAAAAAGAATACCAACTGGAATTATATAAAAAACATCTAAAAACGGTAACAACGAAATAATAAATAAGGCAAAATATTGCCACATTCCATCTGCACTTTGAACCCATTCAACCATCTATATCCCTCCATACTTGTGTAGTTTAAAACTGTATTTTTATTCCTTCTCTAAAACTTAATACGAATGAATAGTAGAAAAGTTCCGGAAATTACCCTTTAGGCATTTGTCATGTTGCTGATCTTTTCTTAACGGAAATAATTTTAGTTAAAAATGCTCTGCGCATCATAATGAGAGCGTTATCTTTTTATTTATACTTTCTAAATTCCAAAATAATATGTTAAATAATCTGACAACTTAATTGACGTCTTGATTTTTGTCTTTATACTCATAACTATCAAATAATATTGGTTCTTGTCATAGAACAAAGATGCCGCCTAGGGTTCCGGTTTGTAAAAACGTCTGGTCCGAGAGGTGGCGTACGGTATTGCTATACTGTATACACGGAGGGATAAAAGCCCGGGAGAATTTTGTATAAAAATTCTCCCGGGCTTTTATTTTTTCAAATTTATTTTGGAAAAGAGGATGAATAATATGATTAATCAAAAACCGACATTAACAAAAACCTTAAAGCTCCATCAAGTTGTATTCATGGGGCTTGCGTGGATGACACCAATGATATTTTTTACCGTTTATGGAGTGGCATTTGAAGCTGCAGATGGCATGATGACTCCTGCTTATTTGATTGCTTTTATAGCGATCTTTTTCACCGCCTTCAGTTATAGCCGCATGGTAAAGGCTTACCCTATTTCTGGCTCCGCTTATACGTATACAAAAAAATCCATTCATCCGAAGGTCGGTTTCTTAGTTGGTTGGGCCCTTTTATTAGATTATGTCTTCTCCCCTATTATCGCTATTTTAACGTTTGGCATCTTTATGAATACAGAATTCCCCTCTATTCCGGTATTCGTTTGGATTATTATCATGAATATTGTGCTAGTTATTGTTAACATCATCGGCATTAAATCTGCAGCCCGCATCAGTGGTATATCTGTCCTTGTGCAAATTGCTTTTATCGTGTTATTTTGTGCATTAATTGTTAAGGATGTTCTTTCTGGTGACACTGCTGCTAGCTCGCTCTTTTCCCTTGCACCGTTTTTAAGTGATCATAGTTCATTAAGCGCAGTATTCACTGGTGCTTCCCTAATTTGCTTCTGTTTTCTTGGCTTTGATGCAGTCACTACCATGTCTGAAGAAACAATAAAAGCGGAAAAAACCGTTTCGAAAGCAATTTTTCTGATCGTCCTTATTGCGGCTGTCATGTATATTGCAATTTCTTATTTAACACAAGTTGCTTTTCCTAACTTTGCATTTTCAAATCCAGATAATGCTGCATACGCACTTGTTCAGCTTGTTGGTGGTAATCTATTAAGCTCTATCTTTATTATGGTGTTGATCATTGCCACATTCACTCAAGGAGTTTCCTCGATGACAAGTGTGAGCAGATTCCTGTTCGCTTTAGGTCGTGAATCGATTCTTCCAGTGAAGCTGTTTACAGCTATTCATCCAAAATACAAAACTCCTGTTGCTAACATCATCTTTGTTGGAGTAATTTCCTTCGCTGCTGTCTTTTTTGATCTTGATACAGCTGTAACCTTTGTCAGCTTCGGTGCTTTGACTGCCTTTACCTTTGTGAATATTTCTGTGATCGCCCACTACTATATTAAGCAAAAAGAACGGTCCTTGAAGGGAACCTTTGTCTATCTTGTTTTCCCGTTAGTTGGCGCTGGTTTTATTTGCTGGCTGCTGACACTGCTTAATAAACAAACACTAATTTATGGATTGGCTTGGCTTATTATTGGCTTTATTTACATGGCCATAAGAAAAGCATGGATAACATCAAAAGTTAAAAGCTCCACTACAAGGAAAAAATTGCTGCAACAAAAAACTATGTCAGATAATCTGACAGATTAGTAGTTTTTATTTTCAGAATAGTTATACTTTAGTTTATTAACAATCTAATAAAGGTTTTCACAATCACAATATCGTTGAAAACAAAAAGCTGTCTAGGGTTCCGTTTAAAGAGTTTTCTTTAAAGTCAGGTCCGAGAGAGAGCGTGCAGCACTTGCTGTATACACGGAAGGACAAAAGCCTGGGAGATGAAAATCTCTCTTTCGCTTTTGTCCTTTTATTTTTTTAAGGAGGTTTTATTTATGGATACAGTAATTAACATTCCTGGTGGTGGAAAATGGTCTGGTGTAATCAGCCGTGGAAAAACGATTAAATTTACAGCAGCTGAGGATGGCGCAAATATTTCCTTGCTTTTGTATTCTGCTGCAGATACTGCAGAAAGGTATAATATGCCAGACACATTAAAGGCACAGCATACCTCTCACTTAACGAAGGGAAATGTGCTGATGAGTGATAACGGCCGCGTCCTTGCAAGTATTATTGACGATTCACTTGGCTGGCATGACACTATTTCAGGCTATATCTCACGTCGGCTTGTTGATGAGCGCTATGGCAAAACAACTTATCAGGAATATCGAAATGACTGGCACCGCAGTGGTGAGGAGAACTTTGCAGTTGAATTGTTCCGTAATGGGATGTCTCTTCGTGATCTTGTGCCTGTTGTCAATTTATTTTCTAAGGTCTATTGCACAGAGGATGGAAAGATGCATTATGCCCTTGAGCATGCCAAAAAAGGCGACTCTATTGTCCTAAGAACAGAAATGGATGTACTCCTTATTACATCCAATACACCGAATCCTTTAAATCCAAGCACCAATTATCCTGCTGTTCCAGTAAAACTGGAGGTCACAGCTGCGACTCCAATTAGTGAGGATGATTGCTGCCTCAATTATTGTCCAGAAAACAGGCGTGCCTTTGAAAACACATGGAATGATTCAGCACTTACGATAGGAGGAATGCAATAATGGCAGTACTTTACCGAGTTGAAAGCGAACGTAAACAAGAAAATGCCATCATATCAGAAACAATTCCGGCTGGCGATGGCTGGACATACACTTTAGAGCCAGGGCAGGTTCTGCGAATCGTCGATTTAGAAGGAAATCAAGCTGCCGACACGCTCTTTTATGATGCTGAGAATCCAATTGACCATTACAGTGCAGTCAATACGATTACCAAGCAAGGCAATGTATATTTAACAACTGGTTCTGTCCTTTTATCTGAGTCTGGCAAGGAGTTAGTGAAAATTGTCGCAGACACATGTGGAAATCACGATACACTCGGCGGCGCCTGTTCGGCTCAAAGCAATACTGTCCGCTATTCACATGACACACTGCCAATGCATAACTGCCGAGATACCTTTATGCTGCAGCTTTCAAACAATGACCCCCGCTTTACAAAACGGGACTTGGCTCCAAATGTTAACTTTTTTATGAATGTCCCCGTCACACCAGATGGCGGCTTAACGTTTGCTGATGGTGTGTCTGCTCCTGGCTATTATGTGGAAATGGAAGCAGCAGCTCGTGTGCTCGTGTTAATCAGCAATTGCCCACAATTAAATAATCCTTGTAACGCTTATAATCCAACCCCAATACAGGTGCTTGTTTGGGATAAATGATAAAGGAGTGACAACTATGTATACAAAAGTATTAATTGCCAACCGCGGTGCGATTGCTGTTCGCATTGAGCGTACTCTTCGAAAAATGGGAATTCAGTCTGTGGCTGTTTATACGAAAGCAGACCAAGACAGCCTGCATGTTGATTTGGCAGATGAAGCTATTCTAATTGGTGAAGGTGCGGCAAAGGACTCTTATTTAAATGGAGAGCTTCTTCTTAAAATAGCGCACGAAACAGGTGCTCAAGCAATCCATCCTGGCTATGGTTTTTTAAGTGAAAATGCCGATTTTGCACGGGCCTGCTTTAAGAATAACATTGCCTTTATCGGGCCAACACCAGAACAAATTGAGCTATTTGGTTTAAAGCATTCGGCCCGGGAAATTGCCGAAAGAGCAAATGTTCCGATGCTTTCTGGTACAAAGCTTATAACGGAGCTTTCAACAGCTCTGTCAGAAGCAGCAAAAATCGGCTATCCAGTCATGCTGAAAAGCACAGCTGGCGGCGGTGGAATCGGCATGCGAGTCTGTGAGGATGAAACTGTATTAAGAACTGTTTTCGAGTCTGTTAGCAGGCTGGCTCAAACGAACTTTAACAATGGTGGTGTCTTTTTAGAAAAATATATTCAAAAGGCTCGTCATATTGAAGTCCAAATATTTGGAAATGAATTTGGCGAGGTAGCAGCACTTGGTGAACGAGATTGCTCGATTCAACGCCGCAATCAAAAAGTCGTCGAGGAAAGCCCTGCTCCCTGCCTGTCTTCTGCAGTGCGTGAACAAATGCTGCTGGCATCAAAACGCCTTGCTGCAGAGGTTGGTTATCGCAGTGCCGGAACAGTGGAATTTTTGTATGATCCAGACACAGAGCAATTTTACTTCCTTGAAGTAAACACAAGACTGCAAGTCGAGCATGGAGTGACAGAGGAAGTTCTCCGTATTGATTTAGTGGAATGGATGGTCAGAGAATCAGCCGGCGAGTTACGCGAACTCGAGCAATTATATACAAAACCAGCTGGTCATAGTATCCAAGCAAGAATTTATGCTGAAGATTGCTTAAATGACTTCCGTCCAAGCGGCGGTCAAATAGATCAAGTTATTTTTCCAGAAAATGCCCGGGTAGAATCGTGGGTGCGTGACGGACTTACTGTAACATCGTTTTACGACCCGATGCTTGCAAAAATCATTGTGCATGGAGACACTCGGGAGGATGCGCTTCATCAGCTGGAAACCGCCCTTTCAGAGGCAAGATTTTATGGCATCACAACAAATCTATCCTATATTCGAGCACTTTTATCGGAGGACAATTGCCGAAACGGGCTTGTTTATACTCGTATGCTTGAAAACTTCTCTCCTGCTGAACAGGCAATAGAGGTGCTTGATGGTGGTATTCAAACAACTGTGCAGGATTGGCCAGGAAGAATTGGCCATTGGGACGTTGGTGTTCCTCCATGCGGACCAATGGACCCACTGTCCTTCCGAATTGGAAACAAACTATTAGGCAATGCCGAAAATGCATCTGGTTTAGAATTAACTTTACGCGGCGGCACATACCGCTTCCGCTTTGACACTGCCTTCTGTTTAACTGGTGCTGAAATGCATGCAACTCTTGGGGATGTGGAAGTGCCGATGTACACAGTCATCCATGCAAAGAGAGGTCAAACGTTAACATTTGGTGAAGCTGATACAGGAATGCGGACGTATTTCCTTATTGCTGGCGGCTTGGATATGCCCCTTTATTTAGGCAGTGCCGCAACCTTTACTCTTGGTGGCTTTGGTGGACATGGCGGCAGAGCATTACGAACTGGTGACGTATTGTCTGTTAACGATGCTTCCCTGCCTGCTTATACTGCAGTCATAAATGACCGTAAACCAGTGATTACTAAAGAATGGACAATTGGTGTCATCCCTGGTCCGCATTGCACAACAGAGTTTTTGTTGCCTGAATATTTGCAGCAGCTTACAGATACAAGCTGGGAGGTTCACTTTAACAGTTCACGTACAGGAGTTCGCTTAGTTGGTCCTGCTCCCTTGTGGTCACGCAGTGACGGTGGTGAAGCTGGACTGCATCCATCAAATATCCATGATAATGCTTATGCAGTCGGTACACTTGATTTAACTGGTGACATGCCGATATTACTCGGTCCTGACGGACCAAGTCTGGGCGGATTTGTTTGCCCTGTTACAACAGCATCAGCAGAATTTTGGAAAATTGGCCAGCTTCATGCTGGTGACAAGATTCGCTTTAAGCTAATTACACTGGAAGAAGCAGAAGCGCTTCGCGACGCGCAAGAGCACTATCTCCAAAGCATCGGCGAAACGGAATTAGAAGACCTGCCAGCACTGACCAAGGATAACGCCAAGCTTACTTGCGACTATCCTGTATTACTTGAATCTTCAACAGGTAGATTTCCGATGAAAATCAGAGCTGCTGGCGATAAGCATGTGTTAGTCGAATATGGTGAGATGGAGCTTGACTTACTGCTGCGTTTTCAAGTTCATGCTTTAATGGAAGCCATTCATAAAGAAACTGATTTGCCTATTATTGAAATGACACCAGGCATACGTTCACTGCAAATTCATATTGATGCACCCAAAATGACAGTGAAAGAACTAAGCAATATTATCGCTTCAATCAATAGTTCACTGCCACCATTAGAGGAAATTGAAGTACCATCACGTATTGTCCGTCTTCCCCTTTCCTGGGATGATCCATCAACACAGCTGGCTATTGACAGATACCAGAAGAATGTTAGACCTGACGCTCCTTGGTGTCCGAGTAATTTAGAATTCATACGACGTGTTAACGGATTAGATCAGATTGAAGACGTGAAGCGGATTGTCTTTGATGCCAATTATCTTGTTCTTGGTCTTGGCGATGTGTATCTTGGTGCACCTGTCGCAACACCAGTTGACCCGCGTCACCGTCTTGTTACAACAAAATATAACCCTGCCCGAACTTGGACACCTGAAAATGCTGTTGGTATCGGCGGTGCTTATATGTGTGTTTATGGTATGGAAGGACCAGGCGGCTATCAATTTGTCGGCCGAACTGTTCAGGTATGGAACAGATTACGGGAAACAGAAAGCTTTCAGTCTGGAAAGCCTTGGCTGCTTCGCTTCTTTGACCAAATCTCGTTTTATCCAGTCAGTGCAGATGAATTACTCGTTATGCGTGAGGATTTCCTGCGTGGAAGATTTGAAATTGATATTACCGAAACAACCTTTAAGCTTGGTGATTATTTAGCTTTTCTAGCCTCTATTGAGGAAAGTACAAACACATTCCGCAGTACACAGCAAGCCGCCTTCCATGAAGAGCGTGAAAGATGGCAGGAGCTTGGTTTGGCAGAGTATGTGTCAGAGCAAGAAACACCGGAGCATACAGAGGAAGTACTTCCAGATGGTGCAGAAGCTGTGCGCAGCTCCATGCCAGGCAGTGTTTGGAAGGTGCTAGTTTCATCTGGAGACTATGTACAAAAAGGCGATACATTAATAATTGAAGAAAGCATGAAAATGGAATTTCCACAAGCAGCTCCCTTTGACGGAACAATTGAATCTATTCATGTTGCCCCTGGCGATGAGGTGTATGCAGGCCAGTTAATTGTTTCTATTAAAAAAGCAGAAAGCGGTGATTTAAGTGCAGACAAATTCCCTAAAGACATTATCCATTCGTGAAATCCAGGCAGGATATGAAAATGGCACGTTAACGCCTGAAGCACTTATAGAGCTGATTATCGAACGGGCAGAAGCTGATAAGGATATGAATATTTGGATTACACCCCCTTCCTGGAGCTTTATTCGTTCTTATCTGGATAATCTTGATTTAATAGACAGAGCTACATCACCTTTATGGGGAATTCCTTTTGCCATCAAGGATAATATTGATCTTGCAGGCATTCCAACAACTGCTGGTTGCCCTGATTTTGCTTATACACCAGAACAAAGTGCCACTATTGTTCAACGCTTAATTAACGCAGGTGCCATTCCTGTCGGAAAAACAAATTTAGACCAGTTCGCCACTGGACTTGTCGGTACGAGAAGCCCTTTCGGCGAAACAAAAAACGCATTAAGACCTGAACTTATCAGCGGTGGTTCAAGCTCTGGTTCTGCAGTGTCTGTGGCGCGTGGTCAAGCAGCCTTTTCCCTTGGCACAGATACTGCCGGCTCTGGCCGAATCCCGGCAGCCTTAAACGGACTTATTGGGTTCAAGCCAAGTCTTGGTGCATGGCCCGTTAAAGGGGTTGTTCCTGCATGTGCAAGCATAGATTGTGTCACTGTTTTTTCTACTAATCTTCAAGACACTGTTTTTGTGGATGAAATTGTTCGAGGCTTTGATAAAGAAGATCCTTGGTCAAAGGATCTAAAGAGAAAGTCTTCATCCCTGCCTAAGCGTCTATTAGTTCCTAAGGACTCGCCTGTATTTTACGGACCTTTTGCAGAGGAATATGAACAAGCCTGGCAAACGGCTTTAACAACACTAAACAGCCTCGGAATCCTTATTGAAAAGATAGATGTCAGCTACTTGTTAGAAGCAGCTTCTGTTTTATATGATGGACCATGGGTTGCTGAAAGATGGTCCGATTTAGGAGCTTTTATTGAGGAGCATCCAAACTCAAGCCTGACTGTAACAGAAACCGTGTTACGCACCGGTGCCAAATCAGCATATACTGCCTCCTCTCTGTTTCAAGCAATGCATAAGCTGCAAGCATCAAAACGTAAAGCACATCTACAGCTCGAAGATGCAGTTTTGATCATGCCAACTGCTGGAGGGACATGGACACGAGCTGAAGTACGGCACGAGCCGATTCAAACAAACAGTCAAATGGGGCTTTACACAAATCATTGTAATTTACTAGATTTATCTGCCATTAACATTCCTTCTGAACCTATAGAAGATACATTGCCATTTGGAATTACTTTATTTTCAGGTGCTAATGATGAACATCTTATTACAGGGCTTGCAGCAAAATTTTTAAATGAGTCTCCTGTGCCGACGCAAACAAATACGGTCACGATTGCAGTTTGTGGCCTGCACATGCAAGGGTACCCCCTTGAAGTGCAAATGAAGGAGCATGATGCCAAATTTAAAACAAAGACTAAAACTTCTGCAAACTATCAGCTGATCGCATTAAATACTGCTCCAGCAAAGCCAGGCCTCATTCGTGAACCACATAATGGAGCTGAAATTGATCTCGAATTATGGGAAATGCCTGTGCAACAACTTGGTGCTTTCGTATCACTCATCCCATCACCACTTAGCATTGGTACGATTGAACTTAAAGACGGTACATTTGTTAAAGGATTTTTGTGTGAACAATGGGCTGTAGATGAAGGAAAGGACATTACTCGCTTCGGTGGCTGGCATCAATATTCAGCAAGCAAGCCGTCTGCGCATTCCGTTTTATAAATAATCGAGAAGGGTTAAAATAACCCTTCTCTTCTCATTATCTCTCTTTTTCTCTTCTTTTTTGAAAAAAACTCCCTTTTCCACCACTAAATCTTCCTTGAATATTAAAAAGATAGCAGTATAATAAAAATTAATTATATAGCTCGAAAATGTTTTCTAGGGTTCCGCAGCAATTTTTGCTGGTCTGGTCCGAGAGAAAACTCACAGCAATTGCTGTGTCACGGAAGGACAAAAGCCTGGGAGAAACTGTTTACAGTTTACTCCCAGGCTTTTGTTTTTTTTTCGGGCAAAAATAAATTTGGAGGTGCATGACATGAATTCCACTTGGATTCAAGTTTTTATTGCAGCATTTTTTGAAGTATTTTGGGTTATTGGTTTAAAGCATTCTGATAGCTTTCTAACATGGACAGGAACAGCTATATGTATCGTTATTAGTTTTTACGTCATGATTATGGCAGGAAAAAAACTGCCCGTCGGAACAGTTTATGCTGTTTTTGTTGGTCTGGGAACTGCAGGAACAATATTCACTGAAATTCTATTCTTTGGTGTTCCATTTAAACTGGAGAAAGCACTGTTAATTTTGCTGCTGTTAGCAGGTGTTATCGGGTTGAAATTAGTAACAAAGGATAAAACTCAAAAAGGAGATGTATCATAACATGGCTTGGATCGCTTTAATTGCAGCAGGACTTTGTGAAATGTTCGGTGTAACAATGATAAATAAATTGCATAAAGAACGAAACTGGCAGTCTCTCCTATTACTGATTGTTGGATTTGGCTTAAGCTTTGTTTTCCTTGCATACGCAATGGAAACTCTTCCTATGGGTACTGCCTACGCCATTTGGACAGGAATTGGTGCTTCAGGTGGAGCAATACTTGGTATGATTCTTTACGGGGAGTCCAAAGACTGGCGAAGACTTATATTTATCGCGATGGTTTTAGGTGCAGCAGTTGGGTTAAAGCTAGTTTCGTAGAGAAGTATAATAAATACTAGTAATATCAACTCATAAAACCGAACAAGTCTAGTTTGTTCGGTTTTATTCTGTTTTAATATTACAGCTTATATATACGTCCATCTCCTCGGGAATTCTAGCTTATCTCAAACATGAATGTAATTAAGGTGGATATCATTTAATATCTTTCTTAATGAAGTATTAGTTATTTCTTTTTGTCCTTTTTAACTGATAACTTCCTTTTTAGCAAGCAGCTGCTTCATCAGTTTTTTTGCTAGCGTTGCAGAGCGCACGCGCAAATGTAAATCTGCAGAAATTTCAACTGCGTATTGTCTGCTTTTGATTGCTGCTTTTAATTCAGCTATAGTAGAGCATTCATGTTCTAGCACATTAAAAACCGCTCCATATTGAAGAAATTGATGTGTATCGCTTCCTGCTGTGACTGGAAGTCCTAATTTTTCTGCTAGCCAATACACATTTTCTTGGTTTTCTTCGACCCCAATGGAATAAAGATCTTTTCCATTTAAATCAAGGGCATCTAACCTTCTTAATACACTTGGTTCATGCTGGGTAAGTGGTGTACTCGGACGAAACGGATGTCCCCCAATTTTTATGGTTTCATATGAATCAGCAATGTCGAGTAGTGCAGCAAGAACTATAAAATTATCTTCCTCTAATTGAGGCTGTATACTTTTAAACATATGTAATATTGCATCACGATTGCTAATCAGCAGAATGTGACCAACGCCCTCCACATCTACCTCCATGCCTGGAAATATCTTCAGTCCTTCTACCTCATAATAATCATCGTTATATGAATAATTCTGGTCTAAATAATCATAAACATCCAGAAATCTTAGTGTGTTGAAATGCTCTGTTAAGGCAATTGCATCAAGGCCCGCTGCGCGTGCTTCTTTCACCATTGTTTGAAAATAATCAGGCATAAAGTCCGATTTTTTCGATATTTTCACATGTGTGTGTAAATCAATTTTCATGTTAAAAGCTCCTTTTCATTTTATAATTGGAAAGCCACCATATACAAAGTAACAATATAAACTATGCTGATTGTTAGAAATCCATAATCACTTCTGCCGATTTTAAGTGTTTGGAGCTTGAGCTTTTTAACAACTGGATTTTTGAATGCATTTTTGCTTCCCTTTGTTTCAAGTGCCTCAACCGTTGTTCGTGCCCGTTTTGCTACACTTAAAAGGAGCGGATAAAAGGACAATACTGCGAGCCTAACGAAGTAATAGGTAATCCTCCAATAAAGAAACCCCTTCTTATCGGGAGCTCTTCCTCTTAAGCGATAGGACATAAATACATGATTATACTCCTCAAGCAACAGTGGCAGCATTCTATAACCGTATGAAATCGAAAACGAAACTTGTCCTGGTACTCCAATACTCAATAACCCAACACTGAGCTTTTCAGGACTCATGGAGCAAAAGACCGTAATACTTGCTAACGAGATGACCGCAAGCTTCACTGTTAGCATAATTAATGGCAATAATACAGCGATATTCCCCCCGAAAAATAAGGTAGCAATAAACATATAACCACCTTGACCAAGTATGCCAAGTATAAGAATAAACAGAATCAGCCTGCTTACTTTCGTTATTACGGTTGTGATAATTGTCGCAAGGAGCATTCCAAATAATACAACTTGTTCATCTATAAACCATGGCGCAACTCCAAAAAAACCATACCAGATAAACAAAACACGCGGGTCTAATTTCGCAATGAATGTTTGGTCATTGGCATATGCCGTATTCATTAACTCAATTTTCATTTGCTCCACATTCAGCTTGTCAATCATGTTTTTTGAATAGTCCATGCAGATTCCTCCTGAAAAAAATCTATAAATGAAGCAATCGTATACTTAGCAGGTGTTATGTTGAGCTTATGTGATAACTCTACAATTTGCGGAGGAATAATCCCCGCCCTTCTCATCAGTATGGGATTAGAAAATAATCCTTCCTTGCCACCATCATAAATAATTTGGCCATTGTTCATAACGACAACACGTGTAGCCCATTCACTGACAAGCTGCATATCATGTGTGGCAATCAGCACTAACTCTGTTCTAACTGCCAGCTTATCAATGAACTGAGTGAGGTGCTTACGAGTAGCAATATCCAAATTGGCAGTTGGTTCATCAAGGAGAATAACCGCTGGATTCATAGCAGCCCCAATGGCAAGTGATGCTCTCCGCTGCTGGCCACCACTCATTAGCCTGCTGTCTTTATGCTGAAGCTCAGTAAGATGGAAAAGCTCAAGAATATGATCAACTATGTCTTCGTATCCTTTTTGTTTACGAGCCTTCAAGAAAAACTCTACATCCTTGCGCACAGAATCCTCAATGAACATCTGCTCTGGATTTTGGTAGATGTATGTAATAATATCTGCCAGTTTTTCTGGTGACTGTTTTGCTGTTGCCTTCCCCTTAATAGAAACAGTTCCAGCATTCGGCTTCCGAAACCCTGTCAGCAAACGGAGCAACGTCGATTTCCCAGCACCATTATTGCCAACAAGCGCCACTTTTTCTCCTTTATAAAAAGTAATGTTTATATCCTCTAATATTTGCTTATACGATCGTTCAACAGTTTGATACGAAAAACTGACGTCCTTAAATTCGGCTATTGCTTCGCTGGATTTCATGGACGGGGTATCAGCTGCATGAATAACCTTCTTTACGAAATGTGCAAAACTGCGCTCAGCTTCCTGCAATGTAATTGGAATCGCTCCACTACCCACGTTTAACCCATATGCAGCCTGTGTTACTTGCGGCGGATATATATTTCGGGCAGTTAAATCCTCAATTGCCGTTAAAGCCTCCCGAACGGGTCTCTTCCACACGACCTGTCCTTTTTCGACTAACAAAACAGTCGAGCAATATTCGGCAATAAATTCTGTGTGATGCTCAATCACAATGATTGTCTTCTCGTATTGATGATGGAGTTTTCTTAATACATCATACATAGATTTTGCATGGTAAGGGTCGAGTTGTGCTATCGGTTCATCAAGCACAATAATTTCTGGGCTTAACGCCAAACACCCTGCCAATGCAAGCAAGTGCTTCTGTCCGCCGCTTAGCTGCCACACAAATTCATTTTCATAATCCTCTAGTCCGACAATTTTAAGTGCTTCTCGTGCTCTTTCCATATAATCAGCGTAGCCAAAGTGAAGTGGAGCAAATGCGGCATCTTCGATTACTCTTGCTTGAACAATCTGATTCTCAAAATCTTGATAAACATAGCCAACATGCTCGGAAAGCTCTGCTACTGTATTTGATGTTACATTAAGTCCATTAATGCAAGCTTCTCCTTCAAAATCACCTGTATAATAATGAGGAATTAAGCCATTCAAGAGCTTGCAAAGCGTTGACTTACCGCTCCCATTTCCGCCAATAATAGCTAAGAATTCTCCCTTATCAACAGTAATACTGACATTCTTTAAGATTGCTTCTTCCTCATTAGGATAAGTAAAACTTACATTCTGAATGTCTATTATTGGGTTCATGCTGCTTTTTTCCTTTCCTTTTTAGACCGTTTAAGAAGCACATATACAATAACAGCAGAAACAACCGCTGCAATACCTAACGAAATTAAGGTTAACGTTGATTCGGAAATATTTGAAAATGTTGCTTCCCATTCGAAGATATTCCATTCTGTTTCTGATAAATATTCAAACCCGAATGCAGCTACCGCCAATAAAATAACTGGAATCAAAAACCTTGGATGTAGTATCCCGAGAATAGTATAGGCGTTATCAGGAGTGCGCGGCTTCATTCCCAACAACGGTTCTATTTTCCCGTAAAGTCTTGGTACAAGATAAAGTGTTGGCAAGAGTGCAAATAAGATACCGGAAAAAAGCACATCATTCAAAAAGGAGAACCCTTCAACTACAACGACACTTTCGGCAAGCCCAGGAAGTGCTTCAAAGTCATCAACACCAACCCAAACTTTCCCTATATCAACCATCATACTTATCAGTTGATGAATAATAACACCAGTAATTGCGGCAATCCCAACTTGACGCTTGTTCCTTGGATTTTTAACCATACTGCCAGCAATGTACATCGCAAGGGAAAAGGAAATAAATTTCTCAAGCTCACCAAAGCCTCCGAATTGACCAAGCATAATTTCCCCAAAAATTATTTCGCCTAATGCAGCTCCAATTCCAGCATAAAGTGGGTGAAACAAAATACATAGTGTTAGCGGGATGAATGCAAAATACTCAATGGAGAATTCAACTGGACCAAGATAAATAGAAGGTACAAGTTCAGTAATCATGTTAGACAAGCCGTAAAGAGACATCGATAAAATAAAGACCATCATTTTCTGTGACTGGGTTAGCGTGTAACTTTGTTTCATAGATTTGGTTCCCTCCTTCGTTCATTTCTATTACATTGTAAAAAACAAATATAAATAGCTAATATTGCGAATGTAAGAAAACTGTAAACTTTTTATCATTTTCTTTCATTTTGATATTTTTTTTGCAAGAAATGCTACGATAATAGAAAAAGGGAGAAAACCGGTGTTTAATTTAAATGAATTGTCTTCTAGTCAATGGCGCATAGGTAACTGGATTGTACATAATGAGGGTGAGGTACTTATTTCTACGGAAAAGGACATTGCAGCGGCAACAGGCGTCAGTATTGCGTCTGTTTCACGGTTTTGGAAGGCAGTCGGCTTTCATAATTTGAAAGACTTTAAGCAATACTTAAAGGAAAAACGCGAGATAACACCGGCAAAGAAGCTTTTGAATACAATGACAGATTTGGAGTATTCGAGCTTGCAAAGTCATCATTTAAACAGGAGTATTCACCACCTGCAGGCCACATTGAACTTATTCCAAAGGGATGCATTTGAACAAGCCGTTTCCGCTATATGCACATCAAATAAGTTATATATTTATGCACCAGGTCCATCACTTGGACTTGGTGAGCTTTTAAGCTATAGGTTGCGGCGATATGGTATTGATGTAAGGATTATAAGATGGCTTGGAAGTGAAATATTAGAGGAGCTTTTACACATAAATGCAGATTGCGCTGTTATGTTATTTAGCTTTGGAAGACTGCTGAAAGAAGCTGAGGTACTTTTACTGCATGCTATCCAAAAAGACGGAAAAATTATTGTAATAAGTGATCAACCAGGACTTGAAACTCCTGTTAAGTTTGATATCTTTCTGTATGCTGACAGAGGCGAAAAAAATGAATTTCATTCGATGATTGCCCCTCTTTTTCTTATTGAAAATCTTATTGTGGAAGTTGGAAAGGCAATTCCTTCCTTAGAAAATATGGAACAGCTTGATAAGCTCCGAAAAAGCTTTAAAGAATTTCTTCCTCGCTAAGAAAACAACACCCTTATTAAACAGGGTGTTGTTTTCTTACTAGTAATTCAGCCAATCTCTGAATCCTTCATTTCCTTTTCCACAAAGCGGATTTTTACCATAATTTTATGAATAAATTTCGGAAAAAAATAAGCTCCAAAAAATGCACAAATAAATGCTTGGCTCCATGTTTTTAACCATTGCGGAAGAAAATGACTGTTATAGCCAAAATTAATCGATACAAGTATAAATGAAATAAATACACTCATACTTAACGACATAAAAAATGCAAAAACAAGCTGTTTATATTTAATGTGAATCTTCATAACTACCCCTTAACAATACTTTTATAAGTTTACGACCTCAACTTCTTCATATTGAGTAATGGTCTTTTTCATACTTGGTTTTTCACTAATTCCTTGCTTCTTTTGTTTGTTCATTTCTTTATGCTCATTTACATGTTCTTCTCTTGACAACCATGCAATAAAATCTTGTTTGGTCGTCCACTTTGTTACAATTGAATATTCTACAACGTCATTTTTTTCTTTTTTCCAGCATACCGAACTAAGCAAACCGGAGACATCTTGTAATTCTGCGAATGTCTTTTTCATCTTTGCGATAATTTTTTGTTCATTCGCTTTATCCCCTTCAAAGCTCGCTTGATTAACAAACATTTAACGTACCTCCAGCTATATTATTAAATAAATATCTTACTAACTAAGATATTAGGTATTAGTAAGGTTATCATAGATTTTTATTATTAGTCAATGAGAACTTCTCTCATTTATTTCAGTTTCTTATTTAACTTGTGAAAAACATTCAGCATTTGATCAATTTCAGTTTCTTCCAAGTCCTGCAGAAGCTCAACAAATACTGCTGCTCTGTTTTCAATAATTTGATTAACAATTTTCTCCCCTTCTGTTGTTAAAGACAACTTGACCACTCTCCTGTCTTCACTTGAGCGATATCGATTAATTAACTCATGTTTCAATAATGTATCTGTTAGAACTGTACCTCCACCTGAAGTAATTCCTAAATACTTGGTGATTTCAGATGCTGTACAAGTTTTCACTTTATAGAGATACGTCAATATCAGGATATGACCGTCACTTAAGTTAAAATCTGTTTTTGGAAAAAAATCATTTTTGGCTTTTGTTTTTCTAAAGATGCTTTCATATAACTCTTGAAACTCTTTTAATTTCTTAAAACGTTGTTCTGACTCCATAATTACAATTCTCCCCAGCATTTAATCTTTTATTTCATATATTTAATGCCATGTTGTAAGTCTTCATAAAGGCTGTTAATTTTGTGATGCAGTAGTAATTCTTTATTAAAGTATAAATGTTTAACAATTGCTACTACTAACTTTTTTATATCACATATTTCCTCATAAACCAACACTACTTTTTCATCAGCATTTTCTTTAAGATAAATTTTTATATTAACTTCATGTTTGCCAACCCTTTGCAATTCCCATTGATATTCTTCCGGCTCTTCCAATAACGTAAAAGTTACATGAGTTCTTGGAAACGGAACTACCCCTGGAAGCAGCTGACATATCGAAACAAGCATATCTTCTAAGGGATTGGAAAACAAATACGAACACAAAAAATCAAATTTGTTATCACCTATTTTTAAATACCCTGTTGCCCATTTACTCTGACTATTATAATCATATTGAAAAACAATTTTTTTCGTCATGAAAGCTCCTTAAATTAGTGTATTTATAACAACTCTATACCAAATATACCAAAAAGGGAGTAATAATTTGCTTTTAAAATAGCAAAAGGCTGCTTTATAAAAAGCAGCCCGTTGTTTTATAGATTCGCTCCGTTTGTAGCGATAACATCTTTGTACCAGTAGAAGGATTTCTTCTTGCTGCGGTCGAATGTTCCGCTTCCATCATCATGCTTGTCAACATAGATATAGCCATAACGCTTAGACATTTCACCTGATGATGCACTAACTAAGTCAATGCAGCCCCATGAAGTATAGCCCATTAATTCAACACCGTCTTCGATTGATTCGCCCATTGCTTTAATATGCTCACGCAGGTAGTCAATACGGTAGTCGTCATTGATAGAACCATCTTCTTCTACTTTATCGTATGCACCTAAACCATTTTCTACTACGAACAATGGTACTTGGTAACGATCATACAGGTTGTTTAAGGAAATGCGAAGTCCTGTCGGGTCAATTTCCCAGCCCCACTCACTTGCGTTCAAGAATGGGTTTTTAATGCCACCGATAAGGTTTCCTTGCGCTTTTTCTTCGTCTGTTTTTACCTTTTTCTCTGTACGAGACATATAGTAGCTTAAGCTGATGAAATCAACAGGATATTGCTTTAACAATTCCAAGTCGCCATCTTCGATTTTCAGGTTAATATTGTTTTCTTTAAAGTAGCGTTTAGCAAAAGTAGGGTATGCTCCTCTTACTTGAACATCTCCACACAAGTAGTTAAATACTTGCTCTTCTTTAAGTGCATGCAAGATATTTTCAGGATTGCTGTCAAATGCATATACTGGTGCATAAATAAGCATACAGCCGATTTGAGCATCAGGAATAATTTCATGTCCTGCTTTAACAGCTAAGCTGCTAGCAACGAATTGGTGATGCAAGCCTTGGAAGCTGTCTTGCAGTTTTGTCTCTTGGTTTTCAGGAGAGAAGCCTAGGCCTAAAATAGGCATATGTGTTGCACCATTAATTTCGTTGAATGTTAACCAATATTTCACTTTATCTTTATAGCGTTTGAACAATACTGTTGCATAACGCTCAAAGAATGTAACTAGTTCACGGCTTCTCCAGCCGCCGTATTCTTTGATTAGGTGAAGTGGTGTTTCATAGTGAGAAATTGTCACGACTGGCTCAATTCCATATTTTGCAAGTTCATCAAAGACTTTATCATAGAACGCAAGTCCTTCTTCATTCGGCTCAAGTTCATCACCGTTAGGGAAGATACGAGACCACGCAATACTCATGCGGTATGCTTTAAAGCCCATTTCAGCGAATAGTGCGATATCTTCCTTGTAACGGTGATAAAAATCAATACCATCATGGTTCGGGTACACGTATTTAGATTTATCTATTTCGAAATCAAAACCTGTTTGTGCAATAACTTGTAAACGAATTTTGCCACCTGGTAATACGTCAGCAAGGTTTAATCCTTTACCACCTTCATTATATCCACCTTCTAATTGGTTGGCAGCAGTAGCTCCGCCCCATAAGAAATTTTCAGGAAAAGTAAGTTTTGTCATGAGTGAATTCCTCCTAATTAACTGAAACTAGTAATAGATTGTGTAAATCATCTAACCTAATGATACTATTATCTTGGGAATAAAACTGGTCTGAATGAGACTAGTATTGTAATTTGCAATCTGGTAAACAGTTATAAAACCTTGTGTAAGTAAAGATAATTATTGGGTTGTAAGTTATTTTAAAAGGATATAAAGGTTTATTGACCTAGTAAACAAACCTTTATAGTATGTTCACTACTTAAGAGCTTTACTCTTTCCTTCCATATTAAAAAGACCAAAACATCAAAATTTTGGTCTTTGCATATTTGTTATTTATCAAAATTAAAAATCCTCGTTCACTAAATCTCCAACAACTGCCATCGCAGCTTTACTTCCTTCTGCTGCTGCAATAATTAATTGAGAAGGGGCAATGATGGCATTATCTCCACATGCATAAACTCCTGCAATATTCGTTCGACCGGAATTATCTGTGTCAATTCCTCCCATACTGTTCAAACTGCAGCCTAATTGTTGTGCTAATGGCGACGACTGCTGCAAACCTGTTGTGATAAAGCCGCCTTCTCTTGCCACTTCTCTTCCGCTCTTTAGGATAATTTTCCGCAATTTGCCGCCCTCTCCCTGCAAATTTTCTATTTCTTCTTCAATCACTTCTATTTCTTTAGCTGCAAACAGCTCTTTTTGCTCACTTGACAATACTTGCTTTCCATTTGTACACAAAACAACATCCTTGCTCCAATTTCTGATCATTTTTATCATATGAAAGGCTCGCTCATTTTCAGAAATGACGACTATTGGGCGGTCCTGTAATTCCCATCCGTCACAAAACGGACAGCTAAACAGGCTTGCACCATAAAATTCATGTATTCCTTTAATAGCAGGAAGAATATCTGTAAGTCCAGTAGCGAGAATGATCTTTCTAGCCTCAAAAGTATTGCCATCCTTCGTTAAAATCACAAAACGATCATTTTCTGTTTTTATATCAAAGACTCTTTGATTTTTGATGATTATATTAGGATACTCCTTTAAATCCTCTAAAGCATAGCTTTTAAATTCAGATGGTTTGATTTTATCTCTCGTAATAAACCCGTGAGATTCGTGAGTAACAGCGTTTCTTGGTTTATTATCATCAAAAAGGATGATATTCTTTTTTGCTCTTCCAAGCACAAGTGCTGCATTAAGTCCTGCCGGTCCTCCGCCAATAATTACACAATCTAATACCATATTATATCCTCTCCTATTAAATCTATTAAAGACTCTTTATATCTATAATAAAACTAAAAAAATAGTATAAACCAAGAAAAACTGGCTTGGTTGCTAGTCAACCTAACGAAAAAATGATAGGCAGAACGCAAAATACATTAAAGACCCTCGATGTCTACGATTGATTTTAACCTAAAATTAGGTATATAACAAGGTATTTCTTTTTTGACTAGAATATAACTTAGAATTAAATAATTTATATATTATATTCTAGTCTAACTGCGACATCACATGTAACAGAGCAATAGTTGTTATTACTTTCTAATAAGCTTAAGTATCCAAGGTAATCCAAAACGAAAGAGAATGATGTAAAAAGGAATAGAATAGAATGTTTTCCAGCCTTTTAGCTTTATAAATCCAAGTTTCACTAAAGTAAATTCAATTAAGAGCGAAATGGCAGAAAAGATAATAATCCAAATAAACTTCTTTGATTTACTATAATAGTTTAGGAATAAAATCGCATTAGCACCAGGTCCAATAACGAACATAAAAATGTCTGAAATGCCTCCTATTGTGGGATCGCCTGAGTCCATAACGTCAAGCAGAAAGAAAATAATAATATTAGACACCCAGCCGCAAAAGCCAACCATGCCAAATAAAAGGATCCATTCCTTACGTGAAATATTTTTAGTTACTATAATTGAAAGCAAAACAAGTATCGATCCTGTTAAATAAATAAACCAAGAGCCTTTCGCAAATAGATCTAGTCTATCTAATACACCATGCCAATATATGAACATCCCTCTTTATGTAGATTGCTTTTTCGTTATTATTTTCATTGCTCTAAACATCCATTCACAAAAAGTTCTTTAACAATAAAAACTGCCTTCTATTGCCGATTACTTCGACTATGAAGACAGTTTTTGCTGATATATTTTTTTATCGATTTTCAGGGCTTCCTTCTGCCTCAGCTATATCGTTGGCTAAATCAGCACGATCTATATCAGCTTGGAAAAATTCTTCTGTTTCAGGCAGTCTTAAATTTAAGTACTGCTTTTTAGAAATACGGATTGTAGCATTCTCCACTGTACAGTCAAAAACATGACCGCCAGTACTTCTATTTTTATCAATAAAATGCAAATGATATCCAGCAACAGCGATTCCATGGGCATATTGTGGAGTGCGGAAGCCGGCAATCGTTCCCTCGATGTTTTCAAAGTCAAAAATCGGCTGTGTTTTTACTGCTTCAATCATCGGCACATATGGCTTTTCTTGTACCTCGACCGTTCTCGTTTGCACCTTTTTAAAGACACCATCTATTCTTATCGCATAAAAAACATTTTTACTAGGCAAAAGTTTGTCTAATTCCTGTTCCAGTTCTTCTAATGTTAATTGGCGGTTTACGCGGTGTGTTATTTCTGTTTCAAAAAAAGTGATCGAGCAAAATGGTGATTTATCATTTTCCTTAACTGGTGTTGCGGTTCCATCTGAACGGAGTCGATAAAACGCACCGTCAAACCCGATTAATTCTCCATCAAGTTTATTAAAGGTACCAATCCCAAAGTCCCCATGCTCATGGATTTCACCTAAGGAAAAGTCTCCGTCATAAACACCATCCAGAAGCGCCGTCATGGTAGAAACCTGATAAACCTCCTGCTTTTGATCTTCGTTGTTCTCTATTATGTCAGCATGTAAAGTTTTAACCATTTCCATGCATCATCACCTCAATCTTAAAAATTTTGTTGCTTGGATGCTTTTACGAATGCCAAAGCTCTCTTTCAACTGCTTGCTGACTGAAATAATCCGGCCATTTTTGATTTGCCAAATCGATATTTTCTCTATAGTCAATTGGGATGTCAATAATGACAGGTCCTTCCTGCTGCAGGCCCTTCTCAAGAACGGTTGACAGCTCTTGTGGTGAGTTTACCCTAAGTCCTGTTGCACCAAAACTTTCTGCATATTTTACGATGTCAATTGGTCCGAATTCAACACAGGAATCACGGTTATATTTCATTTTCTGTTGGAAGGATACCATATCATATTTACTGTCATTCCAAACTAAATGAACGATGTTAGCCTTCATCCTAACGGCTGTTTCAAGCTCCATAGCAGAGAACAGGAACCCCCCGTCTCCTGATACAGAAACGATTTTTTTGTCTGGATGCAATATAGCTGCACCAATTGCCCAAGGAAGAGCGACACCGAGTGTTTGCATTCCATTTGAAATCATCAGTGTATTTGGTTCATAAGAGCGAAAATGACGTGACATCCATATCCCATGTGAGCCAATATCGCAAGTAACAATAACGTCATCTGCAATTTGGCTTCTTAACGCATTAATTACTTGTAATGGATGGGACAGACTTTGCTGTTGATTTGACTTTGGTGTTTCCATATCTTCATGAAGATTTCTAAGTCTGGCAAGAAATTCATTTTTCTCGCCACTTATTTTTGCCGGAACAGAGAAAAAGTCTAATTCGGCAACTGTCGAGGAAATATCACCGATCAATTCAAGGCAGGGCTGATAATAATGGTCAGCATCTGCTTGAATTTCATCAACATGAATAATATTCGGATTATTATTTACATTCCAAAACTTTGGATCATATTCAATTGGATCAAAGCCGATAGTAATAATGAGATCTGCCTGTTCAATGAGAAGATCACCTGGCTGGTTGGCAAAAAGCCCGATACGTCCATAATATTGAGCTTCGAGCTCTCTTGAAAGAGTGCCTGCTCCTTGATATGTCTCTACAAAGGGGATTCCTAATGTATGGAGAAATTTCCGGATTGATTTTACTGCTTTTGGCCTACTTCCTTTCATTCCTACTATGGCAATAGGAAGATTAGCGTTGTGAATTTTTGCAATGGCTGAGCGGATGCTGCTTTCTGCTGCAGCACCAAGTGTTGGCGCAGGCAACGCTGCTAATGGCATTACAGATGTTTCTTCTGTAACTACATCTTGTGGAAAGCTGATAAATGCTGCGCCTGCTTGGCCTGATTTCGCCGTACGAAAGGCATTTGTTAACGCTTCAGGGATATTCTTGACATCCTGTACCTCCACACTGTATTTTGTTACAGGTTTAAATAATGCTGCATTATCCAGCGATTGATGTGTGCGTTTTAATCTGTCAGCGCGAATTACATTGCCTGCAATTGCCACAACTGGATCGCCTTCTGTATTAGCCGTCAATAGGCCTGTTGCAAGATTTGAAGCTCCAGGTCCTGAGGTTACAAGGCATACGCCAGGATTGCCTGTCAGTCTTCCAACTGCTGCTGCCATAAATGCTGCATTTTGTTCATGTCTGCACAGAATTAGCTCTGGTCCTCTGTCTTGCAGCACATCAAAAACAGCATCAATTTTTGCACCTGGTATTGCAAAAACATGTGTGACACCTTGAGCAATCAGTGTGTCAACAATTAGTTCTGCCCCTCGTCTTGTGATATTTGGTTGGTCCTGAAGATTCATTCAGCTACACTCCTTATATTGAATTCCTTATAAAATTTGGAATTTCATGATATGATTTACTATACATTTCACATGATATTTTTTCCAATATCCATTAAACGTGGGATTGATATGTATTACGAATGAATCAGTAAGGTGGTCATAATAATGGAGCTTAGACACTTGCAGTATTTTAAAACAGTGGCAGAGGAGCTTCATTTCGGAAGGGCAGCTGCGAAACTTAATATGACACAGCCTCCGCTCAGCCAGCAAATAAAGCAATTGGAGGAGGAACTTGGCTTTCCCCTCTTTCATCGCTCGAGTCGTGCTGTGGAATTAACAACTGCCGGCAACGTTTTTTTAGGACAAATAACTTCTGTGTTGAATCAATTAGACAGAGCCGTTGATACAGCACGCCATACCGCAAGAGGTGAGCTTGGAAAGATTGTAGTCGGGTTTGTCGGTACGGCGACATACGAGATTTTGCCGCCAGCCATAAAGGAATTTAGAGCTATTTTTCCATCGATTGACATTGAATTACGACAATTATCTGCCCCAAATCAGCTAACCGCGTTATTAAATGGCGATATTGATGTTGGTTTTTCACATCCCCCAGTTACTAGCTGTGAATTAATCAGCAGAAGCCTTAAAACTAGTGAATGTGTTTTTGCCATCCCCAAAAATCATCACTTATCAGAGAAACCTGCCATTTCCATGACTGACATTAAACATGAGCCAATCATTTCATTGTCAAAGGAAGCATGGCCCTCTCTGTACGAGGACTTTATCCAAATATGCAATAAAAATGGCTTCCAGCCGAATATAGTACAAGAATCATCTGAATACCAAATGGTAATTGGACTAGTCACCGCTGGCATCGGGATTGCCATTGTACCTGATTCAGCTAAACGCCTGTTTAATTTAGATGTACTGTACAAAAAATTCGCACAAGAACAATTAACAGCAGAATGGATTCTTTCCTACAAAAGAGAAAATCATAATCCAGCACTGTTTCATTTAGTCCATCATGTGTTAGAGCGCACAGACTTATTTTAAAGGGGATTAATTCCATAAAGCTAAAAGAGCTTAGGACAATAAGTAACTAAGACTTATGTATTTCTGAATAATAGTTCAGTTTGTGCCTTTATATTTCGATTGGAATACAATATTTAAACTGCTTAGTGGAATGAGCGTAGGCCACTCGACTCCTGCGGGAAATAGAGGAAAGGATGAGACCCCGCAGGCGAAAACGGGGAGGCTCATCTTCGCCTGCGGAAAGCGAGGGATTTGCGCGCAATGAAACGGACTAATCTTAAAACCTATCTCTCTATATAATCCTAAGATTCATCATTTCAAAGTTTAGAATTTCGATAGCTTAATTTTTGTCCTTTTGCAGTCTCAGCCTCTTCTTCATTATCAATTATCGTTAAATGTATCCGCTTTAAAAACTCTCTCAATATTCTCGACAGTCCGTTATTTGCATTATAAAAATATCCGAAGGAATAGGTTTTATAATGGGGAGAAGCAAAGTTAATGACTACATACTTATCACTTCTTGACAAGCCTGCATCTGTTTTAAAAGCATAATCAAAACCTATATTTATCGCTGTATTATTTTCCAACGTATGCCTTATAGTATCGACGTTATTTGTTGTAAATAAAATATCAAATGGCAGTGAACTGAAGCCTTTCATGAATTCGTTAATATATACATCGTTATATAGTACGATTGGCTGATCTATTAACATCTCTGCTGTTATAAGTTTATTTTGTGCTAATGGCGAGGTTTTGTTGACCGCAACAACCATATGGCCATCGAGCAGCTTTTTGAAAACGAGATTCCGATATTTCTTTTCTTCCTTTTCTGTATACGTTATAAAGCCAACATCCACCTCCCCTTCAAGTACTTTCTCAATTATATGCTCTGTACTGTTTTCATAAATAGATGCTTTAATATTAGGATATTCTCTTTTAATATCTGAAATAAGATCAACAAGGATTTCCATTGGTCCTGGATATGTCGCTATCTTCATTTCACCATTCATCGTATTTGTATAGGCTTCTGCTTCCTCCATAAACTCCTGCAGTTTCTGCAAAACAGCATTTGCCTTTTCTACTAGCTTATGACCTTCTTCTGTCGGGACGGAACCTCGTCTTGATCTGTGGAAAATACTAATATTTAATTCTTTTTCAAGATTTTTAATCGATTGACTCAATGCAGGCAATGTTATATGTAAATTTTCTGCTGCTTCCTTTAAGGAGCCTGTACGAGCAATTTCAACCATATATTTTAATTGTTCAATATTCATATAAACCTCTTGTTTTTAGTTAAGCATTTCTTAACCTTAGTTAATATTAACTAAATTTATCATAAGTGATGTTAGCTGTATACTAATAAATGTAAATAAACTACATAAGGGGTTGTTTTTGCATGAAAGCGTTAAGATGGCATAATCAAAAAGATATTCGCTTGGAGGAAATCGACGAACCGAAATTAAATCCAGGTCAAGTAAAAATGAAAGTGAAATGGTGCGGTATTTGTGGCAGTGATTTACATGAATACTTAGGCGGACCGATTTTCATACCAGTTGATCAGCCGCATCCACTTACGAACGAAGTTGCGCCAGTAACACTTGGACATGAGTTTTCAGGTGAAGTTGTTGAGGTTGGCGAAGGAGTTAATAATTATAAAGTTGGCGATCGTGTTGTAGTGGAACCGATTTTTGCTACGCACGGACATCAAGGTGCATACAATTTAGATGAAAATATGGGATTCTTAGGACTTGCCGGCGGTGGCGGTGGTCTTAGTGAATATGTTGCTGTTGATGAGGAGCTCTTATTTAAGCTTCCAGATGATTTATCCTATGAGCAAGGTGCATTAGTTGAACCAGCGGCAGTTGCTTTATATGCTGTACGTTCAAGCAGAGTTAAAGCTGGTGACAAAGTTGCTGTATTTGGCTGTGGTCCAATCGGCTTGCTAGTAATCGAAGCACTTAAAGCTGCAGGTGCTACAGATATATATGCTGTTGAGCTATCTCCTGAACGCCAAGCGAAAGCAGCAGAATTAGGAGCAATCATCATTAATCCTGCAGAGGTTGTAGATACAGTTGCAGAGATTGCAAGATTAACAGACGGTGGAGTAGATGTTTCATTTGAAGTCACAGGTGTGCCAGTTGTCTTGCGTCAAGCAATCCAATCTACTGGAATTGGCGGCGAAACCATCATCGTTAGTATATGGGAAAAAGGCGCGGAAATCTTGCCAAATGACATTGTTATTAAAGAACGCACTGTCAAAGGTATAATCGGCTACCGTAATGTCTTCCCGGCTGTGTTGTCACTTATGCAAAAAGGCTATTTCTCAGCAGAAAAACTAGTAACGAAAAAAATCGCCTTAGACGATGTTATTGAAGAAGGCTTTGAAAGCTTAATCAAAGAAAAGAACCAAGTGAAAATACTTGTTAAATCTGAACAATAAGTTAACCAGAAAAACAGAAGCCACTGATTCAATCAGTGGCTTTGTCCAACATAATATTCCTTTTATACAGTCAGCTCAATTAAATTGCCTTCTGGATCTTCCATTACACTTTCATAGTAGCCATCACCTGTTAGGCGCGGACCATTATTATGACGGTAACCATCATTCATTAATCGCTCGGTCATTTCGTTAACAGCTTCCTTGCTTCCTAAAGAGATAGCGATATGTGCCCAGCCAATCATTTCACTTGCTGCTGTTTGATTAATGCCTGACTTTCGCATGATTTCTAATCTTGCACCTGATTCAAATGTTAGAAAATAAGATTCAAAGCCCTTCGCTTGATTATGGTACTTACTGTTTGCCTTGCCGTTAAAATACGTTTCGTAAAACTCTTTCATTATTTCTAAATCATTGACCCAAATAGCCACATGTTCGATCTTCAAGTTTTCCACCTCATCCTAGGAATAATATTTGTTATTCTTCGATATGCTTTATAATTCTTGCTGGGTTTCCACCAACCACTACATTATCTGGTACATTCTTCACGACTACAGAGCCTGAAGCAATCACGGCATTATTACCTATTGTAACGCCTGGATTTATGATTGCACTTCCCCCAATCCAAACATTGTTTCCGATTGTAATTGGTTTCCCGTATTCTCGGCCGGAATTTCTTTCTGTTGGATGTAATGGGTGTGTCGCTGAATAGATTTGCACACCAGGTGCAAGCATACAGTTATCTCCAATTCTTACTTCACAAACATCTAATATAGTGCAGTCGAAGTTTGCATAGAAGTTTTCTCCGACATGTATGTTACCTCCATAATCAAAGCGTATATTCGGTTCCATATAAATGTTTTCTCCAGTAGAACCAAGCAACTCCTTCAGTATCTTAGTTCGCTTTTCACCTTCTGTCTCTATTGTTTGGTTATAAAGTCTAACCAATTGTCTTGATTTATTACGTTCTTCTGACAACAAAGGGTCTGCTGGATTATACATTTCTCCAGCTAACATTTTTTCTTTTTCCGTTTTCATAATAAAACCTGCCTTCTTAATTATTAAGCTTTTAAACTAGTATCTTTTCCGATAATCTTTTTATAAAGTAAGCGATTTAAATTTTCTGTACTTAACAGCATTGCTGCGGCAAAAATTAAAATACATACAGGAAAAATTCCTATCGTAAAATAAGACGATATTAACCCTAGCAATGGTGGTAAAAAAGTAGTACCTGTGTAAGCTACCGCCATTTGATAGCCCATAATGGACTGAGAATGTTTTTTTCCGAAATGTATTGGTGTTTCGTGAAGCATACACGGAAATATCGGTGCCAATCCTAATCCAATAATGATAAATCCTACGAGCGAGAAAATGGACGGCAAAGGCAAAAATAGAATGATAGCACCAGCTGCTGCTATTAATTGTCCAGATCGAATAAGAGCACGATTTGTCATTTTAAAGGTAATAAAACCAGTGATAAACCTGCCAACAGTTATACCGGCATAATATAAGGACACCCACTGGGCAGCTGCTGCCGCACTCAACCCTTTCACATTAACCAAAAAACTGCTTCCCCACAGACCCATCGTTGCTTCGACCCCACAATAAAACAAGAAGGTTGCAAGCGCAAGCTTAACCCCTTTCACTTGCAATGGTTTTAACTCGTTATTTTCCTCATGCCTAGCAGCATTTGTTTCGAGTATTTCATGTGTAGGCGCATTGTTATTATGTGTTACTCTCTTCCATAAAGGCAGTGTGATAAGGAGGATAAGCACTAAAGCAAATTGAATGCCAGAAATGGTGAGGTATCCATTTCTCCATGAAGTCCCCTCCGAAATAAACTGTGCCATAATGACTGGACCAAGCGTTGCTCCCACTCCCCAGAAGCAGTGCAGCCAACTCATATGATGCGCTTTATAATTCGTTGCAACATAATCATTTAAACCAGTATCAACAGCACCAGCCCCTAATCCAAGTGGAATAGCGCATAGTACTAACCAAGCAATGGATGGAGCAAATTGAAAACCTAATAAAGCCCCAGCCGTCATGAAGACGCTCACAAATGTTACTTTACTAGTCCCAAATCGTTTAAGAACCTTACCGCTTACTAAACTAGATATAATGGTGCCTCCTGCAATCATCATAAACAGGAATCCAGCAGTTTCAAGCGGAACTCCAAGATCAGATTGCATAGCAGGCCAAGCTGCTCCTAATAAGGAATCAGGCAGACCTAAACTGATAAAAGCTAAATAAATAATGACCAAAAGAAGTGTTGCCATTTTTTAACCTCACCATCATTTAATTGTGCTTACTAACCATTTCTATTTTCCATGTACACACTTATTAAATGTATTAAATAAGTATTTAATAACTTATTAAACTTCTTTAATAAGAGACACATCCAATATAACATATAAAATTATCCAATTCAATTACGTTTATAAAAAGCAGCTTTTATGTTACTCCTTTTAAGTTACTAACTAAATTTCAACACATAGAAAAGGCTGCAAGCAGCAGCCGGAAATTATCATATAAGAATTACTACTTTATAAAAGCACGTTCCTTTCTTAATCCAGCTTGTTTTATTTCTGTGTTAAATCGTATATTTATTTTTGCCTTAGAAAATCCTTCATCCCAATTGTCTCGATATTTTTTAAACTGTTTATAATCCTGATCTTTCAATCTTTCGCCTAAGCCAAAAATATCGGCATTATATTGTTCTCTAGTCCTATTCACTGTATCTAAAATGGCTCTTTCCATTTTCTTATTAATAATGTCTTCATATCCTTTAAAAGCATATATTTTAGACATATTTGTTAAGCATTCATTATTTTGTAAGTTTCCTTCTGTCTTAACGTTTATCGTAAAAGAAGGTACACCGTCCTCTTCTGTTGCGATTACATTAGTTTTCGATGCTGTTACGCGGTAGCCCATGCTTTTAGCACCATTGCCACATTTGGCAGTGATAATAGTGCTTTTCAAATTATTCTGCACAAATAGCATGTTTCTGACATCATAAATACTTATATAGCCAACTAATTTACCACCTTTTATAATGGCTAAAGAATCGACATCCACTTTATTTTCAGGTGTGACAGTTTTCATATTTTCAATATTTCCGCCTTTTTTGGGGTCACCTTTCACCTTCAATGCAACTAGTACTGGAGTTTGTCCGTCTGATTTATATATTCGAATAAAGTCATTTAGTCTAAGTTTCGGTACACCGCCCCAATCATTATACATCGACACAAGCTGTGTAAATATTTTTAATGAAGCACTTTTTTTGTACATATTATTTGTTTTTAAAACACTGGCAGCTTTACTATCTCTTGCAATCACAATATCAAAATCATCGCGGATTTCCCTGTTTCTGTCCATGAAATCCATAAACTCCATCATTCCTTTTTCCGCAACTTCTTCACTTATAACTAACACTCTCATATGAGATAGTATTAAACTTTGTTCACTGATAATATTAAACTTATGGGTTAGCTCTGCGATTGTATTTCCCTCTAAAGCTTGTACATTTGCTGGTGCATAGCCTTCAGCACTTCGCGGATTTACTTCTGACGCTGCAGTAGTTTCCACCGTGAGTTTATATTTCTGATGATCGCCTACATCAACTGCCATCCCTGTCACAACAGAAACATTTCTCAATTCCTTACGATCCCAACAACCACTTAACAGACTGACTATAACAATCAATACTATTATCATTGTAACTCTCAATAGAATCCCTACTTTTACACCACTAGAGTAAGCACTTTTCTCTTATTTTGTTTCATATTTTAGGTTCTATACTGTCATCTTTCTTATCGTTATTCCAAATGAAGTGAGGTTGTATTATAAAAAAGCTGTACTGGTGATTACAATATAATCACCAGTACAGCTTTATTTTAATTTAGTCCTGTCTCTAACCTCTTATGAATCCGCCTTCTGAATGAATTATTTGACCGGTTATCCAGCTTGCTTCATCACTTACAAGGAAAGCAACAGTTCGAGCAACATCGTCAGGTAACCCAATACGTCCCATTGGGAACTTCGAAAGCAGAACCCCTCTGATTTCATCTGTCATCCAAGTTGAATCCGTTGGACCTGGATTGACGGCGTTAACAGTAATTCCTTCATAGGCAAGCTCCTGTGACAATGATTTAGTGAAAGCAGAAATCGCTCCTTTAGTTGCCGCATACGCTAACTCATTAGGCATTGGTCCAAGCTCCTGTCCTGATGTCATATTAACGATACTTCCTGCCTCCAATTCAGCCACTTTAAAGCGGCGGGCAAATTCAACACAAAGCAAAAAAACAGTTCTCATATTGACTGCATAATGATTATCAAGAATTGCCCCATTAAGATTCTGATAGCCATCACTTGTGGAATGTGCTGCATTATTTACTAAAATAGCTGGAGTTCCGAGCTTTAATTCAACTGTATCCAAAATTGTAAAAGCAGCATCTGGATGAGATAAATCAATCTTTAAGCATTCACATTGGCATCCCATCTTGATAATTTCTTGGCGGAAATTCTCTGCCCACAAATCATCAGAATTCCAATATGTAAAAAATATATTTATGTCTTGTGAAGCTAGTTTCCGACAGATTGCTGTTCCAATATCTCGTTCCGTACTAGCTCCTGTTATAATCGCATATTTTCTATTTAGCATCGTATTCTCTCCACTCAGAAGGATACACCGATATGGAATATGAGAGATGTATTTTTTCAAAAAAACAAAAAGGCAGACCTCTGTGGTATCTGCCTATTTAAAGGAGATTTTCAATTCCACACCACGCATCCTTTTAATGATATAAATTTTCAAATTATAGACATACTTCTCCTGTGAACACTTAAGTTATATAGCTATTTATTTGTTTCATTTATTCATTAAAAAGTTAGCCACATGTAGAATATCAATTCCCCTTTCCTTCCATCTCTAATAATATTATAATGCTTTATACGCTTACAATCCATTTATTATTAGGAATTTTCAGTCATTTAGAAAAGCAGATTATCCATAAAAACCAACTGCATTTAAAATCGTAACACCGACAACCGTAACACATACACCAGCTACTAACGCTATACTAGCCGTTTTCTTAGTTTTTGTATCTAGCCATATGACCGAAGAAATTATAACTGTAAAGATTAAGCCAAAAAATATAGAAGCGAAAGGATTTGTCGGCTGAATCCAATCATACCAATTTAAGAAGTTCATTTACATTCCTCCATTAAGTTCTATTTTTTATTTGGTATTTATTATTCTATAAAAGCTTGATGATAAAATCATACTAATTCCAAGCGCAATGTAAGCAATAGCAGTGTCAGGATTTGGTGCTAATTCGGAATATTTTAGTACTCCTGTTATATAAGCAATACCAAATATGAAAAATAGCAATCCAATTAAAAAGGTACACTTCCCCATGAAAGAATATTTTATCATTGCTATACCTCCTTAGCTTGATGGTAACCAATATTTACAAAATTATATATTTACCATTATACACAGGTTTTAAAAATTATAAAAAATTAACAGTTTCGCATAAATATAAAAACCCACGATTCAATAAAGTGCGTGGATTTTTAGCCGTTGTAAAGCTTATTTAAAAGAGAGTACCTTTGAAAAAAGCTTAATTTTTTTCAACTTGATATAACTTATTCCAAGCTGACATGGCAATAATTGCAATCCCTTCACCAATACCATACAAACCTTTAAGTAAAAGTTCCATAAACATACCCATTCCTTTTTTTGTAAATTAACTTCCATCGTTATTGTACGAATGACTGACTTTTTAGTTTCATCTAAAAGTACAAAATCTTTTGTTTAATGTTACTTTTTTCGGACTATATTTCTTAGTAGCTAAATTGCTGTCTTTCTTATCACTTCCGTAATAACATGCATGAAACTATAACACGAATCTTGAAATAACTGCTTCATAATTATGTTTTCAAAGATTTGACAAATAAAACAAATAAATTCTTATTTAAATCATAAACACTACAAAATAAGGTATATTTTAGAAGTATAATTGAATAAAGAGAATATCCTTCATCTTTAGCTTTAGTGGCTTCCAAATTAATAACATAAATCAAGATGTAATTGTTAAACAAAATAAAAAGCAGGTGAAGCTTTGAAGAAAAAATGGAAAATAACTTTACTTAGTCTTCTAGTTATAATTGTATTTTTTATGATACTTAAAATAAATAGTTTCTATAACCTTTAAAATATATACTCAAGAATCAGCTTCAAATAACTCATAACAAAGAAGCCATGGAATGTATTTGGTCTCATAAGCACCGAACTATTTTATTAATTAATAGTTTGTATTCTTTCCTCCGCAATTAATTTAGTCATAAGAAAACCCTCGTAGATGTTAGATTGATATCTAACATTTACGGGGCAGTTCAAAAGAAAAATGCTTTTTTTTCTATTTCCGTTAACTATATATGTATATTACAATTCCGATGCATATTTATTTAATTGCTTGCTCATCGCTTCGATTTCGGCGATAAAGCTTGAAATTTCCTCTGTTGAGACCTCTTGCTTTTGTCCTACGTCCACAATTTTTTGGATGGATGCATTAATTTCATCCATTGATGTTTGTATATTAGACCATGTTTGGCGAATTTTTTCTGTTGAAACTGCTGTTTCTTGTGAGAGCTTTCTTATTTCATTTGCTACTACGGAAAAACCGGCCCCTTTTTCTCCTGCCCTAGCTGCTTCAATCGCTGCATTTAACCCTAATAAATTTGTTTGATCTGCGACTCGTTTTATTAACTGGAGCATCTCATTCGACTTGTCTAGTTCTTCTTTTGCTCGTTCAGATTTTGTTAATAAAAGATTGCTAATTTCCGTTAATCCTTCTGCGCCTTCTGACACAATTGATACCCGGTTATTGGCTTGTTCAAGTGACTGTACAATTTGCTCGGATATATTTCGAAGTTCTTTTTCATTTTGTTTTTGTACTTGAATGGCCAGTGCACCTATTACTTGACCACTCTCCATAATTGGCGCTGCCAAACCAGTAAATGGAATGCCGAAGAAATTTGTCGGAATTTCTTCTTCTATAAACTTATTTTCTTTTATAGCACTAGCTAAAGGCTCATTTGGATTTATTTTCATTCCTGCCATCACACCAATATCGATTTTGCTGCCTGCATAATAAACTAACCATTCTTCTGTATTTACTATACCGATAGAAATATCAGGTAGCATTAGTTTAAATAAAGGCAATATATCTACATATTTCTGTAATGTTGGGTGTGTCAAAACATTCATCGTTTTCATATCGTTCATTTTCCATCTTTCATAATTAATTTTTTTAAAAAATTCTAACGATTTTGAGCAAAAATACATAAAAAAACAGGTGAATAATCTTAACTCTTCAACAAATATAGTACTATCTTCCTAATTTATTTTCAAATATATTGTACTAATATATTGTTACATATAAAAATTTTTGTTTGTAATGAAACTGAAAAAACAAAAACCCAAACTATTATTTGGAATTCGATAATAGTTCGGGTTTGATTCAGAGTTATATTCTTATGTGCCTGCCCTAACCTTAAATTAATTTAGCTCCACTCTTATCCTTCTTTTCAGTGCACCTTTTTTTTGGATTTTAGCAATGGAAAAGTTGCCAATTTCCCTTGTGTTATTGACATGTGTTCCACCACATGCTTGCTCGTCAATATCCTCGATTGTCACAATTCGAACTTCATCAAGAGAAGCAGGGAGTAAATTTATGATTGTTTTTATTGCCCCTTCCTTACGTTCTGCCTCCTGTCTGCTTACTGTCTTTGTCTCAACATTATGGGGTTGCGCCAAAACGTTTTGGATTGCCTGCTCTAATTCGTCCAACTGAATTTCCTCTATTATTTCTGGCGAAAATGCTATTTCTAATCTCCCATAATCTGTTTCAATTTGACTGCTTGTAGCCATGCCCTTGTAATTTTCATATAAATATCCTGCGATAACATGTAGTAACGTATGGTAACGCATGTTTTTCATCCGCCATTCCCAATCGATCTCCATCACAACTGGTTCCTGTAGGTTCTGTATTGGACGATCTAGCTCATGGATTACTTCACCTTCCGTTTTTTTCATATTAATTACTTCATATGTTTCATTGCCTTGCTTAATTATTCCTTTATCACAAGGCTGACCACCGCCGCCAGGATAAAATATTGTCTGTTCGAAAACTACAGTATTGCCCTTAACTGAACTTATATTTGTCTCACATTCCTTTATATAGGCATTGTCCTTATATAACTCACTTGTCATTTCATTCATCTCCATTAGTAAATTCACAATGATACATAGAAGCTTACTGCTTTATATTCCTCACAATATAATTTAAAAGATCATCGCCTTGCCAGATGGAATCAAGTGCAGCATCGCCGATTTTCTCACTCACTGCTTTCATCATCATATCGTGGCGAATATATTCCTTCGCCAAAAGAACAAGCATCGGTTCAGCTGTCTGAATTGCTTGCGGAATTTGTCCTGTTATAAAGCCTGCGATAAGTACCTCTGTATTGTCTTGAATCACGATAGTTAGCCTTTGCTCCATTCTGTTTTTTTCAATTGAGGCTGTTTCACTACGGTGATAAAATGCCTTACCAAAAGATTCCGTCTCTTCATTTGTAAACAGCATGGAATATAATCTTTTGCCTTTTCGCCCTTGTTCTTCCGCAGTACTTCGTAAGTCGTCCATTTCTTCTTTCCATAAAGACAGCCAAATTTCATCATCGGCTTCGTTCATAAGCTTCTGGACTGCCTGTACGATTTTAACTCTGCCCTCCATATGCTTAATTACATTTATTTCAACTGGCTTTTCAATAACTTGCAATTCCTTTTCCAAAAATAAGAGTGTTTCCTCTGTTTGCCGTTTTTGCGTTAATATAAGCTCTTTAACTGAAATTGGTGTATAGGTTGGTGGTTCTGTTCGTAATTCAACGATCGCTTCTTTTGCTATTAGCTTTGCGATAACTGTATAAACCATTGAACGTGGTACACCGCTTCTTTTACTAATTTCATATCCGTTGATTGCAGGCTCACTCAACAATGCCATATAAACCTTGGCTTCGTTTTTAGAAAAGCCAAGCCTTTCAAACTGCTCAATTATTTGTTCCATAATCTCTCCCTTTTAGTAGTAATATATATTACTACTATAAAGATACTGACATTTTTCGTCAATGAAATACTTACTTTTATACAAAAAAAATAGACCTAAGTAGAAGCTATCTACCTAGGTCTATTCCTTTATTAAGCGTGTTTTACTTTTCGATAAATCAAAACAACAATACCAGAGACAAGTAACAGTCCGCCAACTAATATCATTGTGTACATATTAGTCGCTGTATTCGGTAATGCATTTCCTGCATTAGTTGATGTACCCGGTTTGTCTGTGTTCGATCCTTGATTTTGAGCATTTTTGTCTGTATCTGATGATCCGTTGTCCTTGTTGTCATCTACAGCTCCTGCATTATCATCATCTGATGTGTTGTCATTGTTGTTGTCATCAGTGACAGGTGTTTCTGTTCCATTATCATTATCTTGGTTATTATCATCATCCGTAACTGGTGTTTCTGGCTCTTCTCCAGGTGTTTCTGGCTCTTCTCCAGGCGTTTCTGGCTCTTGTCCAGGTGTTTCTGGTTCTTGTTCCTTGCCAAGTGTATCAATGATGCGTCCTTCAATTTGAGGATTCACTTCACCATTTAAGTTTTGGACCATATAGTCACGAAGCTGCTCCCAGTCAATTGCCCCGATATCTTGAACACGGCCTTCTTGATATGCTTTCGCAAATACTTCGTAACCGTCTCCACCTTTTGCGGTAAAGTTGTTTGTTGTTACTAAGTAAGTTTGATCTGCTTTAATATCCTCATATTGATCATTTACTTTTACTTGCATTGTCAATACACGAGAACCAGCTTCTTTTGTGCTGTCGTACGTGAATTTCATACCAGCAACATGCAAGAATCCGCCGCTTTCTGCTGGTGCTAAACGAACACTATATTCTAGAATTTGTTTAATTTCATCACCAGATAGTTGGACTACTGCTGGGTCATTACCAAACGGCAATACTGCGATTACTTCGCCAGTTGTAATTGGACCTTCATCGATTGCAGCACGGATTCCACCGCCGTTTTGCATCGCAATAACAACATTCTCATTTCTTTCCTTTGTTTTTGCAAGCATTGCATCTGTTACAAGGTTTCCTAATTCTGTTTCGTTAGAACGGACACTAACAGCACTATCTGTTAAACGTGGGTTTGTTAATGCTTTTTTTGCAGTTGCCCCAGTTTCTTGATTTGTTAAGCTATCAATCTCAGATTTGTATGGTGCTAATACTGCAGCAGCTTCAGAGTCTGCCGCTTTAGAAGCAACATCGATTAATTGGCCAGTTTGACCAACGACAACACCATTTTCATCAAAGTCAACTTTCAATTCTCCTAAATTTTGAGAATACTGATATGCTTGGACAATGACTGTTTTATCTTTTGCAGCACCAGTTTCATCTTGGTCTACAACGACAGGCGCAGTTAATTGTGTATGAGAATGTCCGCCAACAATAACGTCAATACCATCAACATATTTAGCTAACAGTAAATCGTTTCCCGTTTCAGGGTTACTGTCGTAACCGATATGTGTGACAGCAATAATTTTATTAATGCCCATATCTTCAAATGCGGCAACAGCTTCATTTGCTTTTTCGATATAGTTTTGGAATTTCACATTAACAGGACTAGAAATATTTGCTGTATCCTCTGTTGTTAAACCAAAGATACCAACTTTTTCACCATTTACCTCTTTAACCATACCATCATAGACAATTCCATCTTCTGGAGCTTCTGTGTATGTATTATTTTGTTTACTAGCCATGTATGCATCACTAGAGAAATCTACGTTTGCACTTAAGAATGGAAAGTTCGCCTTAGCTGCAAATTCAGATAGAGACTTTTGGCCATTTTCTCCTGAACCTAAGTCAAACTCATGATTTCCAAATACCATTGCATCAATATTCATCATATTTAAGAGAGCTAAATCTGCTTGCCCTTTGAACTGATTGAAATATAGAGTTCCTGAAAAAACATCTCCTGCATTAAATAATAGTGCATTTGGATCTTCAGCACGAACCTCTTTAATCGCTGTTACCATATTTGGCAAAAGGTCAGCATGTGCGTGGGTATCGTTCATATGCATAATCGTTAAGGAATAATTATCCGCAGATTCTGCCTTTGTACTAGTTGGTAGTATAATAGATACCGATAATGCTAATGTTGAAAAAATACTTGCTAAAAAAGCCGCTTGTTTCCTTCCTCTCATTCTATCATTTCCTCCTTTATGTTTGTTGTTGACTTGAATCGAAAAGAAACGAATAATCGCATATTTTGTCAACATTACTTCTCCATTGTAGATTTAATGTATTAACCTATTGTTAAGAATATGTAAAACTACGTAAATCTACAATTTCTTTTAAAATATTCTATATGATACGACCTTTTTCCTCCCTTATATTCTATTAATTAAATATGGTAATATAAATAAATGACTAAAATAATAGGTTTCCAGTAACCTCAATCGCGAAAGCTTAGGAGTGTAGAGAATCATGAACAAGAAGGACGTAGGAAACATCCGCAAGCAATTTAAGATTAACAATGATAAATTGAAAATCTCTGATATTTTTAATGTGTATATTATGAAGGAATCAAGCGAAATTTTTCATTCGCAAAGCACACCATTCGCAATGCTAGATCAAGATCAGCAAGAGCTGTTTTTGAGCAGCTTTAAAAAAATGCTGGCAGGTCAAATGGATGAGAAGCTTTTTGAACTAAAGTTTAAAAGAGATGCAGAGAACAGCAGTCAGCTTATCCTCCATCAAGGCTTGCTCAGCACTGAGGTGGAAGTCTGGAAAGAGCAAATGCTTAAGATAGTGGAAAAAATGCTCGCTATTAGACAATACGAAAAAGATATTGTTGTCACCTTTATCCGTGGCGAATATATTAAACCGATGAAGCGGAGTAGTGGAGATTCAGACGAACATGAACGCGATACTGTTTTCTCCCACTCCTTTATTCTGAGCAGCATTAACAATACCCAGGATCCAAAAAAAGAACTATTGTTTGACTATGTGGACAGAGAGTTCAAATACAATATTGTGTTAGATCCAATCATAAATCTGCAAGCACCAATGGGAGGGTTTCTATTCCCTTGCTTCACAGACAATGCAGCAGATGTTAACCATATTCTTTACGCATCCGGCAAGGTTCACGAGCCAGATTATGCCTTCATTGAGGATGTGTTAAACGGCGAAGAAATCATGACAGCACAGGATGACAAGATAGTATTCGAGGAAATTATTAAGGATGTTACAGGGGATCAATTAAATACCGGCACCCTTTCAAACGTGTATGAAGAAATTAACCGCATGATAACTGAAAACGAAGAAGAAGAACCGCCTAAGTTAGATTCAAAAGACGTAGAAAAAGTCTTAAAAATGAGTGGTGTTGAAGATATCAGTCCAGAAAAGGTCGAATTTGCCTTTAAAAAGATTATAGATGATGACAAATATGAGCTTAAAGCAAGCAATATTCTACCAAAATTCACATCTAAATCTATTAAAATCAGTACGAAAATTGCCAATATCGCCATAAGTCCGCCAGACTTACGATACGTAAAACAAGTAGAGTTCAGCGGCAAACGCTACCTTATGATTGAAGTCGAGGAAGATACCGTTATTGAAGGATTTACGATGATTCCAGAAGCACTTTTTGGCAATGATAAGGATGAATAGGGAATAAAAAAAGAAGTGGGACATATGTATTTAAATCAGTATAAAAATGAACTATCTATTCGAATATTAATTAGATAGTTCGGTTTTTGTTTTTTAGTTTTAATACTACAATAATTAGAAATCTTAGTGGAATGGAGCGGAGGCCACTCGACTCCTGCGGGAAATAGAGGAAAGGCTGAGACCCAGCAGGCGAAGACGAGGAGGCTCAAGCTTTGCCCGCGGAAAGCGATTGGGTGCAGCGCAAAACGAACTAATTTTAACTCCATATTCTATTTAGTCACAAGCTTCATTTTAAATATTGATGTAATTTTATTATTCGTGTTTAGAAAGGTTAGCTTTTGTTTTGTCCCAGCCTCGTTCTGTTAATTTCCAAAAGGATTGTCTTCGCCTTTAGCCAATTTCACCTACAAACCATATTTCCCCTTCACGGAAGTCATCATCTTCCTCTTCCTCTATTATTTCTTTATATCCTTTCAACTCCAAGCCTTCCGGTATATGTAATAGCCATTCTTTAGCAATGTCTCGATCTGGTGGTAAGGGAATCCAACGAAGATAATCAGATTCTCTAATAAAAAATTTATTAAATGTTTCGTCATCATAAAAAACAATCATGGTGGAATCAAAATATTCTGGCAAACAAATGGATGTTAAGATCCGGTAATCTTTCTCCTTTTCTGTCTTCAAACTAACTAAATACGCAACACGGTCTATCGTTGCTTGCATACAGAACCTGCGTACCGAATTAGGGGTGTTATGTGAGTCTATATATGTTTTACTAAGAGACAAATGGGAATGCCAGTAGTTCCTATAAGAATCCTTTTCAGGATTTGGTATTTCTTGTGTATCTTCATTAAGATATTTAGTGAAATTACGGCAGCGTCTTCCTAAGCCGCGCAGTTTTTTCTTGTTACCACAATCAAATTTCCATCTATGCATGTAAATTCATCCTCATTTCGTTCAATGTTGTAGACTATTGCTTTTCCACAAATTCTATTCCTTTGATTATAAGGATACAATTACTCATGAGGATTTGCATGAAAGGACATTAAAACATTTGAGTTAAACAGTTATTTCATGGCTATTAATGCTCTAATAATCTCTCTCCAATAGTAGTTAAAATTTTTATTATCTATCTCTGTCTGTGCTGAATTATTTGATTGCTTGTTGTTCATTTTCTTATCTCCCCTTCATCATCATTTAAAAATTTATTGTTGTTTATTTTTTCCTATTCTATAATAAAGATATCAATCATTACAGATGAACATTCCGATGTTAACAATCGAAACAACCGATTAATGGAGGCGAAAAAAATAGAAATTAAACAGCTAATCACATTTAAAACCGCTGCTGAACATTTAAATTTTACTTATACAGCTAAAGTCTTAAATTTTGCTCAATCAAGTGTTACTGCACAAATTAAAGCACTTGAAAATGAGCTGGAAACTCCTCTGTTTGAACGCTTAGGTAAACGGTTAGTTCTAACAGAACAAGGAAAAGAATTTAAAATTTATGCAGATAAAATGATCCAACTGACAAAGGAAGCAAAAAATGCTGTAAGCGGGGTGGATGAACCTGCAGGGACGCTAACGATCGGAGCATCTGAAAGTCAATGTACCTACAGACTGCCTTCTGTTCTTAAAGAGTTTAAGGAGCAATTCCCGAGGGTGAAAGTTATCTTTAAACCAATATACTCGAAAGAACAAACAAGAGCTCAGCTGCTTGATGGCTCGTTGGATATTGCCTATACAATGGATTCTATTCAGCTTCAGGATTCTAATTTAATAGCACAGGGACTTATTGAGGAACGCTTGAAAATTGTGGCGTCCACCAAGCACCATTTAGCAGCTGCAGGGGCAATTCAATTAATAGATTTTCAGAATGAAACCCTCTTATTAACAGAAGCAGGGTGCTCCTATCGGGTTATACTTGAGGACTTATTTCGTCAATCAGGCATTTCCGCACCAAATAAGTTTGAGTTTGCCAGTGTGGAAGCTATCAAGCAGTGCATAATATTAGATTTAGGCATTGCCGTACTGCCGGAAATGGTTGTTAAAGCGGAGATCGACAAAGGAGTTTTGAAGGAATTGGTTTGCAAGGAAATCGCCGCACCTGTTCATACACAAATGGTTTGGCACAAGGATAAATATATGTCGCTTGCCCTGCAATCTTTTATTCAATTATCGTGTAATACTTTTGGTTTGAAATAATTTCTTATATAAAAAAACTCAAGGTTAGCTTGCTACCTTGAGTTCTTTATTTATAATCAAGCTTCACTTCACTAAATTCTCTCGCAATAATATAAGACCCTCCAAACAATATTTTACAATGAATCAAGGTAGCCTAACATCATTTTGTAATAACCAAGCTTGTAATCCATACTTGTTTAATACCTCTTCATACACCTTCATTAATTCAGCAGGTCCGTTAGCAAATAGCCCTGTTTTACATTTAACAGTCACTCTATATTTCCATTCGCATTCGCTTCTTTATATAAATTTATATAATGTTCAAATGGAATTAATCCTTCTGTTAACTGCTGATGCTTTAAATATAAGTCGGCTATTACCCCTTTTATATTAGTGGTTTCACCTCGAAAGAAAAGATCCGCAGTCTTCATGTTGTAATCCCATAACAAGCAATGATCATCTATAAGGTCAACACTGGTAAATTCAGAATTTCTCAAGTTATACTCATGCCTCCATCACATGTAACCTGACATGGCTGAATGATTTCTTCTTTATTTTGTACTAATTCAATCAAAACGGAGAACTTAAAGTAAGAGTATTCTCAGAGGACTCATAACTAGTTAGCCGAACATAAATATCCCTTTCATAAATCCCTTGCTCAATCGCTTTCTTCATTTTTGGAACAACTTAACTAACCTCGCTTCTTTTCTGTAAGATGTTTACAGCTATAATCGGTAATAAGTCTATAGCAAATTAATCTTCACCTTCGCCGTCTATTCTTTTAAAAAGAAACATTTCATCTCTGGTGTTACCACGGTTTACTCCTGTATCTGGGTCAGGATTTGTATTATTTATGCAGTCTTCCACCCTATAAATCATCCAAGTAACATAAGGCGTAGGTTCACTTACCATCTTTTCTACAGCTACATTCATCTGTTCTTCAGTATCGAAAATAAACCATTGAAATGAAAAGCTCATCTCAAAGCTTTCCCAATACTTTTTTATATCAGCTGTTTTACCGATAATGATGTTACAGTTGCTTTTTGGTCCGAATACCATCCAGCAAGCTGAATAAGGTTTATCTTTTGTATAAATCATGTCGTTTTCATAAATTGCTTTTTTCAAAGGCTCATCACCACCTCATTAAATGTAAATAATTCTGTTAAAATAAGTAAAATACCTGCTAAAGCTTTTCTTTTATGACACTTATTTTTCTAAGACGTTCTCTCCGCGCTTGACAAATCGAGAATTCTAGATATACAATTGTTCCCATGGAACCTATAAATGTATTTAAGGCGCTCTCAAATGACACAAGATTAAAGATATTAGCGTGGTTAAAGGAACCAGAGAAGCATTTTCCTAAACAAGGCGCACACCTTCCTAAGGAGGTAAGCTACAAAGGTGGAGTTTGTGTTGGGGATATTCAGGAAAAAGCAAAAGTTTCTCAATCTACCGTTTCTAGCTACTTAAACATGATGCAAAAAGCAGGACTGCTTGAATCTGTTCGTCATGGTCAATGGACTTACTATCGCCGTAATGAAGAGTTTATTCAACAAATTGCTAAATATTTTAAAACGGAAATCTAGTTTTTCTGTTGATTTCTGTTTTTTTTATGATATTCATATCTATTATTCTAGATATATAATTATTTAAAAAAGGAGTTATTATCTATGCGTTATATTTTTTACGTGCTTGCTTTATTAGCAGGTGCAGCTCTTAGCTTTGAAGGAGCAATCTATGCCGAGCTTGGTAAAACAATTGGACAATTAGAAACAAGTTTTTATAACTTTTTTATGGGCTCTATCATAATGGGACTGTTATGGTTGTTTTTCGGAAAAGGGAAGCTTTCCTATGCAGTTGAAGCCCCAAAATGGACTTTACTTGGGGGGCTGCTTGGTGTTGTGTACTTAACTGCAATTGTAGTTAGTGTTCCATTTGTTGGTGTTGGTATATCAATGGTTGCTGTCATTATTGGTCAGCTTATAATGAGCATGATCATTGAGCATTTTGGCTTTCTCGGCAGTAAAAAAACACCAATTAATAAAGAGAAGATTTTCGCCGTTCTTTCTATGATTATCGCACTTATACTAATAAACTAAGGAGGACCGTATATGGGTCTATTTATGATTTTATTCACATTAATTGGTGGTATTACATTAAGCGCACAGTCCTCAATTAATGGGACATTTAGCCGCAAAGCAGGTACAATTGAAACAACATTACTAACCTTCTTAACAGGCACTTTGTTTCTTACTGTTTTTATAGTATTTTTTGGAAAAGGAAATATTCTTGCCCTTTTAGAAGCTCCTAAATGGCAATTGAGTGCTGCATTCCTTGGAACAATGTATTTGCTGTTAACTGTTATTGCAGTGCCTAAAATTGGAGTAATAGCGACTAATATTGCTGGGATTGCTGGTCAGCTGGTTATTGGTGTCATTATTGACCATTTTGGCTGGTTCAATAGTTTAGTCATTGAATTAGATGTGAAGCGCGTATTAGCATTAGTTTTTATGCTTATTTCACTGTATTTCATTTATAAAGGCAATAAAAAGTCTGCTGAAGGCAACTAAGCATTAAAAAATGGAGAACTTTTCTACTAAGAGAGGTTCTCCATTTTTTTTCTATATGAGATTTGAAAACACCAGAGAATATTCATGGTAGTCTTCCGGACTGAATACATTAAAGACAATCCTTTCAAAAGAATTCGGTGTTTCTGCTAACCATTGATTCACTGTATTAACTGCAATATATGCAGCTTCTGTTTTAGGAAAACCATATACACCTGTTGAGATGGCACAAAACGCTATACTGTTTATATACTTCAATTGACTAGCTAATTCGAGACAAGCCCTATAACAAGATGCTAAATCATCTCGCTGCTCCCTTGTTAATTCTGTTCCTTGTGGCACGATAGGTCCAACTGTATGCAATACATAACGGGAAGGAAGATTATAGGCCCGAGTTATTTTGGCATCACCTGTTTCCTCAAGTCTGCCTTGTAATGACATTATTTTTTCACAATCGTTTCTTAATTGGGGACCCGCAGCTGAATGTATGGCATTATCAATACATGCATGTAATGGCTGAAAACATCCTAGCATTTGACTATTCGCAGCGTTCACAATTGCATCTGCTTTTAATTGTGTAATATCCCCTTGCCATAAGATAAGCTTTTCAGACTGTGTAAAAGAACTATCAGGAAAGATGCGCTCGATAGTTTCAAGTTTTTCCACTTCGACAATTTGTTTTACTGCTAATTCTGATTGTAAAAGGCAGTCTATCTCTTCCAATAGATTTGAAGCTGTTAGCTTTGGTTCCCTTATATTTAACAGTGCTCTCATTAATTTTCTTTTACCAGCAAAATCATCTGGCACAATAATATCCTTAGGGGCATTATGTTCCTGTATTAATTTTATAATGATGCTTTCAACCAATGCTTCTTTATTAACTTGTGACAAGCCTTTTGGTTTGACTTGTTCATGCAGAAAAATCACTTTCTCATAGTCCTGTAAAGCTATTTGAGTCATACTATACACTCCCTTTACTTAATAAGTTCTGATAGAACCGTAAGTATATCCTCCGTAAATGCAATCGTCCTGTCCTTATTTTCCTTCGGGCCATTTGGATGTTCCTTGTTAAAACGAATGATATAAGCATGCTCATTTTGGTACGTCATTTGTTCAAATGGATAACGAATAATTCCTGGTGTATTGAAACCAACTCCAAACTCAAGGAAAAGAATATTTTTCCCTTTGGACTCTTGAATAAAAGAGGTATATGCGGCATTGCGATTATCCCAGGAATCGTTCTGAACGAAGTATTGATTGATTCTAAGATGTGGATCCATTTTCCCTCCACACACAGGACATTTTTGGACAAGGTTTGAAGGAATGCTGCAATTCTCTGTCTTTTCCATCATTTCTTTCACTAATAACTTGTTATCATATAAAGCATCATGACAGCCTACTGCACATTGCAGATAGCCATAATTCCCTTGTACCTCAAATATATTTTCTGATGGAAAGTCCGCTAGCTCAAACTGACTATCAACATTTGTCGTAATAACAAAGTAATTAGTTTCTTTTACTAATTGAAGCAAGTTTTCATAAAGTTTTGTCGGTCCGGCTTCAAAACGGTTTAAGCTAATATGCCTTGCCCAATATGCCCATCTCTCTTCCTCTGTTGGAAAGGGATAAAAGCCGGAGGAATACATATCCGTTAATCCGTATTTCTCAATGAATAAAGCAAAATTATCTGTAAATCTTTGCCCGCCATACTGAATACCAGCCGCCGCAGACAGCCCTTCCCCAGCTCCAATTACAATATAATCAGCCTTATTTATTAGGTCTTTCGTGTGTGCAATCCGACTTTGAAATTCTTTATCCATCTCATAGCCCCCTCATTGAAAAACCGACCTTGATGGTAAAGGTCGGTTTTTAAAAAATGTTAATTAGTATCAAGAATACCTTTTTATTCTGCTTCCCCAACAACAGAGAAGCGTTGATTTTTGAATTGCGGCTTCTCGATTTCATCTAATACAGCGATAGCGTAATCAGCATAGCTAATGTAGCTATCTCCTTTTGAGTTAAGCGTTAATACATCTCCGCCTTTTTGATATGCTCCCGTACGTTTTCCTGCTGGATTAAAGAAGCCTCCAGGACTAATATATGTCCAGTGAATTCCGTTCGTATTTTGCAGTTCTTCTAGGTTTTTGCCCATGTTAGCAGCAGTTGGGAAGTATTCCTTCGGAAAATCAGGTGTTTCCAGTACTCGGGTTGTTTTCGCTTCATCCACAAATAGGCTTCCAGCTCCGCCAACTACAACCAATCTTGTGTTTGCTGCACCTTTTAGTGCTTCAATAAGGACTTTACCAGCTTCAATATGCTGCTCTTCATGGCCAGGTGCCGCATTAAATGCATTAACAATGTCATCAAACTGTTCAATATCTGCTGATTTAAGATTAAACACACTTTTTTCTATAACTTTAACTTGTTTATTTTCCACTTTTCCAGCATCTCTTACGATAGCTGTTACTTCATGCCCGCGGTCAACCGCTTCCTGTAAAATTAAGCTTCCAGCTTTACCAGTTGCACCAATAATACCTACTTTCATGTTCATTTCCTCCTAGTTTTTCGTTAGTATCACTTGTAATCAAAACGGTTACACTGTAGTTAAATTAAAATGGTTACACTGTAGTTAAATTAAAATAATAAATTTACTTTTGTTTTAATTTCGTCTAACATCCCTTTTCTTGTTTCATCATCGACAGACGGCACACTTCCATAAGTTAAATGTCCGACACTTTCAATCCCACAAAATTCAAATACTCCAGTAGTAGATGTTTTCATTAATGCTGCGGTCATACCGATTGAGTCGTAAATCTCCTTTGGCGTTCCGTGTGTATTAATGATAAGTCCTTTTTTTCCTGACAGAAGCTTATCGATGCCGCCTTCTGCATTGTATTGATAAGCAAATCCATATGAATAAACTCTGTCTATATATCCTTTTAAAATCGCAGGCATACCTGTCCACCAGATTGGATAAATAAATGTGATTGCATCTGCTTTACTAATGTATTCCTGTTCGGTAATAACCTCTTGTGAAACCTCACCCTTGCCGTCAAACTTCAAAACTGGATCTAATCCTATTGCATATAAGTCTCTAACAGTAACCTCATGTCCTTTACCCTTTAATGACTGTACTACTGTATCCAAAATGGCATGATTAAAGCTTTCTGGATTGGGATGTGCGTATACAACTAAATGATTCATTTATTTTGTCTCCTTTAAACTAATTCTGATTTTTGTTAACCTGTAATAACATTAGTTACAAGTAATAATATAAATTACATGTAACTACTTTGTCAACAGGTGAATGAAAACTCTCGGACTTTTTTAGAAATTAAGGTATACTATACTTGTAACCATACCAATTACATTATTATAAAATTTTAAAAGAAGGTGCTTTACATGTCTATAAGCAGTCGTTTTGCAGTTGGTATTCATATACTGACTCTTATTGAAATAAATAAAACAGGCGTCAACACCTCAGAGTATTTAGCAGGCAGTGTTAATACAAATGCTGCTGTTATCAGAAAAATCATGGGGATGCTTAAAAGTGCAGGTTTAGTTAACGTGCGTCCAGGTATTGCCGGGGCACAATTGGCAAAAGGCCTTTCAGAAATCACTTTGTTCGATGTGTACAAAGCAGTTAATGTTGTTCAAGAGAAAGAATTATTTAGTATCCATGACCATCCGAACCCTGATTGTCCTGTAGGCAGAAATATTCAAGACACCGTACTGCCAATATTTGCGATTGCTCAATCAGCTATGGAGAAAGCTTTAAGTAATGTTACACTTGCTGATATTGTGAATGATATTAACGAAAAAGAGCAGGCAGTCGATCAATAGAAGAATATTATGTTAGGAGAAGTTTGGCCGTCCGCTAAACTTCTTTTTTGCATTAATTCATCTAACTAACAGCACACAACTAAAGTTTTTCTATAGGCCCCCGATTTATTTCACTCCTTATCCAAAGTTGTCACCCAATAGGCATCCCCGCCAGCAGGCGCAGTTTCTCTGACTTCTCCGCTAGAGTAGATTTTCACTTCCTGTCCTATAGATAAATCTTTTATTATCTGATTCGGTATGTAGGCAGGCAGTTCAAATACTATCCCTTGGTACATATATTTTTTGTTTATTTCATTAGTCGTTTTATTCTTTATATCATCAGCCGTGCCTTCCACAACCCAAATAGTCGAGTCGCTCACCTCCAAAATCACACCTGTATAGCTTGGTATGGTAGTGAAAAAAAACAATACACTTAATGCGGCTATAACTAAAATAGTTGTAATGATGATAAGTAGTCGTCTTAGTATTTTATGCAAACAGCTCTCTCTCCCTCCCTCAGTAACATTCTTTAGTCCTTTATATATTCTTGATAAATTGAATTTGTCCTCCCTTACTCACAGCAACTAATAATTCCATTTATTATGAATAAAAAATGGAAAACTATTGAGAATAATAACAGCAATATACTAACTATTTAAGGAGCATAATCGATGAAAAAGATTTTGTTAATGAGCTTTATTTTCCTTTTTTCCTTAAGCATGGTGACTAGAACTAACGCTTACGCGAAACCGCAAGAAAAATACGTTAGCCAATCACAGGTGGATTTTGAAAATAATTTCCGAAAGCTTTGGATTGACCATGTTTTGTGGACAAGTAATTATATTACAAGTGCCACAACAGCAGGAGCAGAGGATCAAAAACAGGTTTTGACAAGACTTCTGAAGAATCAGGAGGATATCGGTAACGCAATAAAGCCAATGTATGGAGAAAAGGCAGGAAACAAACTAACAGAGCTGCTTAAGGAGCATATTGTTATAGCAGGAAAGATTGTGGATGCTGCGAAGAGCGGAAATAAAACCACCGTTAGCCAGCTAAACAAGGAATGGTATAGAAATGCGGATGACATAGCTGCTTTCCTCAGCAGTGCCAACCCTTTTCTAAAAAAAGACGAGCTAAAAAAATTATTGGATATGCATCTGCAATTAGTTACGAATGATTTAACGGCAAGCCTTGCAAAAGACTGGAATAAAAGAATTGCTTCCATTGACGAGGGTGTTACTCATATAATTATAATGGCAGATGGCCTTTCAGCAGGAGTTGTAAAACAATTCCCTGACAAATTCAAATAATAGGAAAACAGGCACCTCCATGAGTAGGGAGGTGCCTTTATCTTTAATCTATTGACGATTTCTTGCTTGGAATAAGCTTGTTGCTAATAATGACATTATTAATATAACTTCTGACAAATTTGTGATCGCACCACTGTTAACAGGCAGCTTTATAGCATTCATCACAATCATTACCAATGAGCCAATAAAAAACCACACCCATTTTTGCTTAACGAGTACTATAATCGATGCAATCAGCAAAATTATTGCTACGACGATTACCATAATTGGAGGCCCACCACTATTAACTGAGCTATACGTTAACACACCATATTCCCATTTAGGAGCAATTTGCAGGCCGATAATCTCTTTATACAACTCTACTATTATTAGAATGGTAGTTAAAACATAAGGAGCAATCTTAAAACTGATACTTCTTGTTAAAGAAATATTTGTTTTGTTAACAGCAGCCCATGCATAAAAAGTAAGAAACGGTGTAAAAAGTCCATGAAGGAGGAAGCGTAATATGTTAAGTTGTTCATTTAAATTACTTTCTCCTAAAAATCTACCAATCGTAATTACTCCATTATCGTAAAGAAGTCCAATAACAACGGGTAATAGGAAAAACAGACTAAGTATCGGCGACCTCGTTAGTTTTTTTACAATAATTAATAGCATAACACAATAGAAAACGGTATATAGCAAAAATAACAAACTGTCCAGAGTGTATTCCCTCCTTTCTTTAATTTATAGGATGCTAACTAATATATAGTGGATAAAGTGTTAGTTATTCCCGAATTTATTTGCTTCCACCCAGTCCTCAATTGTTTCAACTATGATATCTTGTTGTTCCTTAACAGAAATTTTCGCTTCATTATCACCAGATTGCTCTCCATACACACCAAATTGGGCATGATTTCCGCCTTCAATTTGAAAATACTCTGTTGTACTTGGTAAAAGACTTTTCTTTTCCTTTATTTTTTCAGGTGTACTTAATCCATCTTCTGAGCCGCTAATAGATAAAACCGGAAGGCTGGACTTAAATAATGACTCATTGTCAGCGGCATAAGAACCTAAAAAGATAAGCCCCTTCACTTTACCGATGTTTTTATCAACATACATTGCTGCTGCAGCACCACCCATTGAATGCCCGCCGATTAACCAATCTACATCTTTATATTTTGTTATCATTTCGTCTGCTTTTTTGTAATCAAAGATAGCTAAATTTAATGTTAGCTTTGGAATTGCCACCATCATATTATTTTTAGCTAACTCCTGTGCCAAATAACCATAAGCTTCAGGCTCCACCTTTGCTCCTGGATATAGAATAATTCCAGTTTTACTGCTTTTATCTCCATAAATAAGCCAATCATCTTCTTTAATATAGTTATTATCCATAGCTATCGCTGGGTCTTCCGCTGCTTTATACGTCATTTGCGTCCATCCAATAAATACTGCAACCGCAAGTACTAAAATGATTACTACTGCTAAAATACTCTTTTTGTTTATTATTTTTTTCATTATGTCTTCCTACCTTCTTGCACTGAAGTCACTTACTATAAATTAAATCAGCGCAATTCCCTTTCTTTATTTATAGTTAATATTTCCTTAAGTCCAATATCTAAACAGTTTAAGGCTAATCATGGACCAACTACCTTTAAATACTCCCTTTATCAGAATTAACATATGTCTAAAATGACATATGTTAATATTATAATACTAAGCATTATTCAAATTAGTCAAGTTAGTATGATATAATGCAAAAATATATAAATAATTGAAAAGAGTGGTATACGTGAGTTTACGGTATGCTTTATTAGGAATCATTTCCAAGAAACCGGTTAGTGGCTATGAAGTAGTTAACATATTTAAAGAGCAAGTAGTATATTTTTGGAATTCAACTCATAGTCAAATTTATACAGAGCTCCATAAATTAGAAAAGGAAGAATTACTTGAACACGAGCTTATTATTCAAAACTCGCTGCCGAATAAGAAAATCTACACGATAACAGAGTTAGGAAAAAAAGAACTGATTAACTGGATTCTTAACCATTCTGTGAAACCTGCCAAAATAAAAGATGAGTTCCTTATTAAAGCAGCTGCTTTTGATATTTTAACAATAGACGAAATAATGACTTTGTTAGATGAGGTAATTGCTCGAGAAGAAAGAATTTTAAATATGACAAAAGAGTGGAAGGATCATTTCACAAAGGAAACCTCCAAGCAGAATTTAGGTGCCATCATAACATCAGAATACGGCATCCGCTATGCGGAAATGTATGTTAATTGGTGCAAATGGGTGAAGGAATATATTAGCAATAATCCGCCTGTTTAAAAGCGGTTGGAGATCTCATCAAAAAAAGTACTCATAAACATGAGCACTTTCTTTTGCATGCTATTCCCTTATAAATAAACCACAGCTCTTTTTGGATGACAGTAATCTCATGAATTTCCTTTTTTACTTCAAATAAGGAATCCTTCAATAACGCGTTTTTAGAATGCTTCTGAAAGTCTTTAATAATTATTAGTGCGTCCTGCCTTTTATTAGCAATTACTTTATTTAACCGTTCAAGCTCAGCAAGAATCACCCTTTTCATCATCATTACCTCCAGCTTCTTTGCTTTACCATTCTGCCTTTTCTCCAGCATTAATTATGTAAGAAAAGGAATGATGGGACAAACAATATCGTTCGTCAATTAACGACAAATACGTCTCTTTTAGCGAACAACTGAGGTATTTGAGTCTTATTAGTAATGATCCTCCTCATATAAAGATGCAAAAATTATTATGGCTATCTTAATGATATGCCCGGCTTGGTTAGCGGCACTTAACCATTTCTTAGGCTATTTCGGTGCTATTAATCTTGTTGGGTTGCCAACTGCTGTATGCCTTGCAGGTACATCCTTTAAGACTAGTGTCAGTGCGCCGATTTTTGCCCCTTCTTCAACGGTGATTGCCCCTAATACTGCCGCACCTGCACCAATAAACACATGATTGCCTATCTTTGGATGACGTCTTCCCGGTCGATTATTAACGCCGCCAAGTGTGACTCCTTGGTAAATAACAACATCATCACCAATTACGGTTGTTTCTCCGATAATTACACCTGTGCCATGGTCAATTAATAGTCTTTTTCCAATAGTAGCAGCTGGATGAATTTCTACACCTGTCAGCACACGAGCAAGCTGAGAGATTAACTGGGCAGCTAAGTGAAGCCGCTTTTTCCACAATACATGTGAGACTCGGTAAAACCAGACCGCATGTAAACCAGAATATGTGAGAATCACTTGAAGATTTGACGTAACAGATGGGTCATAATTTCGCACCATTTCGATTTCTTCTGAAAAGGCAGACTGCTTCTTTCTAGATAATTTCCTTGTATTAGTCTTAACTAGTTTCATAATATGTTCTCGACATCTGTTATGGCTTGATCAAGCATGGAAATCCCTTCTTCAAGCTCTTCATAACTAACTGTGAGCGGAGGTGCTATTCGGAAAACGCCCCCCATACCAGGTAAACAGACAATGTTCATATGAAGGCCTAATTCAAGGCATCTTGCTGTGATACGATCGCCTATTGCTTCTGAGCGCTCTTTACTTGTTTTATCCTTAACAATCTCAATACCTTGCAGCAATCCACGCCCTCTCGCATCACCAACAACCTCGTGTTTTTCCACAAGTCTTTTAAGTGCGGCTGCTAAATAATCCCCTTTTTCGCGTGCTGCCACTATAAGGTTCTCTTTTGCAATCACATCCATCACCGTACAGCCAACGGCAGCTACAAGCGGATCATTAACATGCGAAGTGTAAAATACGAACCCTTTGTCATAAGCCTTTTGTTCAATCTCTGCTGTCGTGACAAGGGCTGCGAGCGGCAGTCCTGCGCCGAGGGTTTTTGATAATGTCAAAATGTCAGGTGTAACATTGTCATGCTGAAATCCATACCATTGTCCAGTACGTCCAAAGCTTGTTTGGGCCTCATCAAAGATTAACAGCATGTCTCTTTCACGACATTTTTTCTTTAACGCGGCTAAGTATCCAGGCGGAGGAACAAGTATGCCGCCCCCAGATACAATTGGCTCGACGATACATGCTGCCAAGCTGCCGACAGATTGGGCATCGACCATCGCAAAACCGTAGTCCAGCTGCTTTTGCCAATCAAGCTTCCCATCTCTGTCAACAAAATCAGGGCGATACTCATATGGAGTTGGAATGGCCAGTTGTCCAGGTGTGCCAGGCAATCTGCTTTTACGAGCTGAAGCATATGTTGCCCCTGCACTTGCTTCTGTTAAACCATGCCAAGATCTGTTAAAGGAGACAACCTCAAATTTCCCTGTTACCAGCTTTGCCATTCTTAATGCCGCTTCATTTACTTCCGAACCAGTTGACAGCGGGATTACCTTTGTTAAAGGATTTGTTACCGTCTCGGCAATATGTGTACAAAGATTAATGCTTGGTCTTGATAACATACCACTGAACAAATGGTCAAGACGGCCAGCAGCTTCTTGTAATGTTGCCACAACTTCAGGATGAGAATGACCGATCGTCGATGACATCTGCCCTGAAGTAAAATCTAAAATCCTTCTCCCCTCTTCCGTATAAACATAGCTTCCCTTTGCATAGTCAATAATTTCCGGAATAAAGAATGGTGCACCATATCTTCCAACATGTTTTTCAACGTCTCCCCATGGATTGCTTCTCTTTTTGTATGGATACATCAACATAACCTCTCTCCTCTAATTAATTTGCTCTTTATATGCTTAATGTTTATTATTAGTTAATAATAAACACAAAACAATCAAGTTTTTATTAACAATTAGTTTAGCTATTCTTAAAAGGGGAATTCAGATGCTCAACACTTGGCGATTACAATTACTAGTACAATTCGAAACCTTAGGAACGATGCACCGGGTTGGCGAAGTCATGTACATTAGTACAGCAACAGTTTCTCAGCAACTTAGCATATTGGAAAAAGAAACCAATACAATCCTGTTTGAAAAGATTGGGAGGAGAGTTCAATTGACACACGCAGGCCGAACTCTTGCCAAACAAGTCAGACCAGTCCTTGATCAACTCGAACAAATTGAAAACACACTTAATGACACATCTGACATTATTCAAGGAACTGTCCGGATTGCCTCCTTCTCAAGTGCCTTACGTTCTATCGTCATTCCTGTAGTATCACAATTAGAGAAGCAATTCCCGCGTGTTCACATTAGATTAACAGAATTAGAGCCTGATAAGAGTCTGCCCGCACTTGATTCCCAACAATTTGACTTAGCAGTTGTCGCCTATTTTGAAAAGCCTCAGAAGCTTAAGCAATATGATCACAGTCTCGTTGAACTTGGAAGCGATCGGCTTATGGTTTTAGTTGGGGAAGAACATCCATTAGTACAGCAATCTGCTATAAGCATCACTTCACTATCGGAGGAGAATTGGGTAATGGAGCCTGATGGTACATACCTTTCTGAATACACGCAGAATCTATGCAGTAACGCCGGATTCCAGCCTCATGTTTTAAATGTCTTTCAAAGCTATTCCGCCATCCAAACAGCAGTTGCAAATAATCTTGCAATTGGAATTCTGCCGAAGCTCGCAGTAACAGACCAAGCAGACGGTGTTCACCTTCTTGATTTACAGCCAGAATCAACACGGCATATTTATCTTGTCGCCCGCAAGCCTCAAGCATCTAACCGCGCCATCCAAATTGTGACGGAAGCGATAAAAGCACAAGCGAAGCTAGTGTTTACTACAGAATAGTTAGAAATAAGAGCATAAAAAAAATAGACAACGAGCCACATAGGTCGTTGTCTATTAAACTAATTACAATCTATCAATGATTGATATTCACTAAATATTCAAATGCTGTTATCCCAAACACATTTTTAAAATGTTTATTTAGATGGGCCAAATCAACAAACCCACATTCTGCCACTGCTGAATAAATGTCTTTATTCTTTTCGATCAACTGCTTTGCCCGTTCTATTTTGCAGTTAAGAAAGTATTGATACGGCGAAATTCCAGTATGAGCTTTAAAGTAGCGAATAAATTGGAATTTCGATAATTGCAGTTCACTACTGATTGCATCCAGCTTCGGAATAGTCATAAGATTTTCATAGAGCATTTCCTTAGCTTTCTTGATAAGCGCATTATCTTTCTTAAGGTCAGTCGAGAGATTCGTCTTAACAAGACCTTCAGTGAGTGATAGGAGCAGCTCACTGCATAAATCATCATCCTTTTCCGTCAGGATTGCCTCAGATAGTCTTACAATTTTTTGTTTAAGCATATTATCATAAACAATTGGCTCTGAAAATCTGATCCTATCTCTTTTCCCCATAACCTCCAAAAGCAAGTGCGGGTCCAAATATAGCATAACATATTCCAAGCCTTCCTTATCATGTGCCATACCATCATGGGCCTGCTCTGGATTAAACAACATAACACCATTCCGATGCGAAAGCTGTAAGCTACCATCTAAGTTATAATGTTGTATCCCTCTTAATGTAACACCAATGGCATACTCAATATGAGAATGCCTTTTATACGTAAAATCTGTCATGCTTGCAGCCAAGGCTGTTATGCCAGCTGATTTTTTATAGATGAATTTGTCCATTATAGCCCCTCTACTCTCTACATCCAAATCATGAAAGTCGAATACACTAAAAATAGTGCCATCAGTGTATTCACCGTTTTTTCGTGCTGCTGTAAAAAGTTCTTAAATAATGCTCCAAAAAGCACCCATGTGATAAATGCTAAAAATCCAATTACGGTGATTGCCATTACACTTAAAATAATCTTAGACAAGGAAAGATGGTATGGCATGATAAAGGTTGGAATGACTGTTAATGTAAATAACAATACTTTAGGATTTAAAAACTGCAAGAAAAAACCAGACAGGAATGTACCTGATTGCTTTTCATTTGCTTTTGGTTTTTCATTGTTTGTTTTATAGACTTGATAAGCTAGATAGAGCATATATATACTTCCGATAATCTGCATTAGTATTAATATTTTTGGGATAAAAGTTACTAATATAGTGTTCAGAACTGCAGACAAACTTAATAACAAACCAAAGGCAATTGTTGCACCATATGTATACTCCATTGCCTTTTTTGTTCCGTTATTATGTACTGTTGATAATATAACAATATTAGTAGGTCCTGGCGTAAACGTTACGATAAAGCAGTACAGTAATAATGACGTAATATTCATGAGATACACTCCATTCTTGATATTCTCATAAATATTACACCCCCCATAACAGAGCATATAGTATATTATTGCAAGGAACATTGACCTAGTAAAGATTCATTCAAAAAACAGCCTTTCCGCCACGTCCTATTCCCTCTCTTTCAAATATTAGAAATAAACCCCATAAATCTGGGATACTCCTTTAATCATTGTTTTTATACACTTAATATGTACTTGGTTAGCTATATATCAAATTAAAAAACATTCACAACATTATGTTAAAGCAGGAGAGGCGTGGTTTATTTGGAAAAAAAAGATATTATTGTAATCGGCGGATATGGACATGTAGGTAAACTTATTTGCAAACAATTAGCGGATTATTATCCAGGCAATGTATACGCTGCTGGCAGAAGCCAAGAAAAAGCAGAGAGGTTCGCAGCTTCAACAAATGGAGAAGTCAAGGCAATGGTACTTGATATTAATCAAGCAGTACCAGCAAATATATTAGCTACCGCAAAACTAGTAATCGTTTGCCTCGAGCAGGAAAATGTGGCCTTCGCTGCCTCTTGTCTTGAATCTGGCATTGATTACATCGATATATCTGCTTCTTATACCTTTTTGCAAAAAGTGGAGGAGCTACATCAATCAGTTGTTCAATCAAATGGCGCAGCTCTTTTGAGTGTTGGTCTTAATCCAGGTGTGACAAATTTACTCGCCAAATGGGTTGCAGACAAGATGGACACAACTGATAGTATTGATATCTTTTTAATGCTTGGTTTAGGTGATACACATGGACATGCTGCAATAGAATGGACGATCCAACAAGTAAAAACAGACTTTCACAAATGGGAAAATGGACGGCGAATACTAAAAAAGAGCTTTGTCGGCAAGGAGACAGCCTATTTTGGCAAAAAGCTTGGCTTTAGAAAGGCTTACCCCTTTAACTTTGCAGATCAGCATGTATTGCCTAAAACAATTAATGTAGATCCTGTCAGCACTTTTCTGTGCTTTGATTCACGATTAGCGACAGGGAGCTTTTCCATTATGAAAAGACTTGGACTTATTCGTTTTCTTCCAGATAAATGGACAACAAACATGTTCAAACGGGTGAGCATCGGTGAACCGATGTTCCATGTCAAAATAAGAGGCAAAGGTATAAAAGCTGGTAAAGAAGTTGTTTTAGAAACAGATCTTTCTGGGCAAGAAGAAGCCAAAATAACTGCCTATGTGACAACATGGGCGGCAAAATATATGTATGAATTCAATAACCGCAAAGGAGTATTCCATTTAGAAGAAATAGCTGATTGGACGTCTGTTTATGAGGCAATAAAACCAGATATTGTCTGGGAAATATCTAGCGACTAAAAAACTCCATGTTTTTATTGCCAATTTTTCTTTACCGCCAAAACTAAATTAAATACATCGAATAACAATGGTGAATTTAACCAAACTAATCCTATAAGGCGGTGGAGTTATTGAAAAAAATAGGGAAATTCCAGGCAGTCATGTGGAGTATTGCTCTGCCCGGATTTAGCCAATTATTAACTGGTCAATATTATAAAGGAACTTTATATGTCCTAACTGAAATCCTGATAAATGTCTACAGTCATTTTAATACTGCCATTATGTACAGCTACTTAGGAGAATTTGCAAAAGCGGAAGAAGTTATTAATTATCAATGGTTATTATTTTATGCTTGTTTGTATTTTTTTGCTATGTGGGATGCATATCAATATGAAATGCCTGCTAGTGAAGAGTTGTCCTTTCTTCCCTTCCTATCCGCCGCTGCTTTTGTAACACTTGGCCTTATTTATTCTAGTAAAATTAAACTCTTTGGCCACACATTAGGACCGGTATTTATGCCAATGATGTTTGTAGTACCTGGCGTAGGGATTGGTTTTATAGTCCGGTATCTGATATTGAAATTAACACCTGAAAAGCAGAGTTATTCGTAACAGGGATTTTAATCTCTGTTTTTTATTTCACTAGTTTATATGATAAATTAATTTTCATTATCCTGCCTGTGTAAACATGCTTTACCTGTAGGATAAGCCAAAGTAAAAATAAAACGCCACTAATACTAAACAAACAAAAAGGAAATACATAATACCAGTCAATAAAATCGCGATGCACAATGAAAAAGTTTCCTGCTTCAAAGCCTTCTGCACCTATAAATAATTCATTCATCCAATCGTTTTGGTTTAATTCACTTGGAAACACATAAGCTGCTTCTTTTACATCCATGTCATAATAGCTAAGGGCACGATTATCGCTTTCCTGATAAATAGCAACACTTTCAAATGAATGAAACTTTTCGTTTATCGCCTGAATAGAATACCCCATTTCCCGAAAATCGCTTTGCGAAAGTTGTTTATCATTTTCAATTTGGCCGACAAGTTCTTCTCGAGATTTACGATAATTATTTGTAATAGAATTTGCTATAAAGAGACTAATAATGCCAAAGATTAAAACAACAAGAAAACAGTAAAATAACACCCTTATTGTTCTATTAAAGCCCAAAAGCTGCATACTGCTCCCTCCCAATTATCATTAAAGGAGAATATTCTATTTTTAATTTTGAATCCCTGCACAAGTGGAAAATAATACTATAAATATTTCTTATTGTACAAACAGAATGGAAGATGCTGTCTCATCTCCCATTCGATTTAAACACATACAATAATTCTTACCGCAATAAATGCTCGTCCTTATTAGTTGTGACCCATTGTTAATACGATAAAAAGATAAAATAATATCCAAATCCAAGTAGGAAGTATTTCAAACAACATAAAGATCCTCCTAACATAACTTGATTATCTAATATATGATATGTAGAAGGTACTAAAAGTGTAATCGTTTCCATTTAAAATAACGTTGATTTTAACATCATGAAGTAAACAGGTTCTACCCAAATAAAAAACTTATCATCATTAAGCGCTTTGCAGAATGAAGGAATATGACCTGGGCTCTTTCAACCAACAACTTGCATTCATAAAAAATAGGCTGCCCGCCCGGCAACCTTTATTGTTAATTCTTCATTTTATTGAAAATACCAAGGCTGAAAATTAATATCCCGCTAATCATATATGAATATATAAATCCATTTAAGATTGGCTTTAATTCACCAGCACCCAAGTTTTGATTAGCATACAATAAATTTAGAGACATATAACCTAATGGTGTACTTAATAATATTAATATAATACCGATTACAAATTGCTTTTTCAAAAGCTCCCCCCCTGACCATACAATATATTCTCTTGTGCACGACTTAAGACATTTGTTCAAGATGTGTCTGAAGCTTCACAAGTTTGTCTTGTATTCGCTGCTTTAACGATGCTGGTTTAATTGCTTTTATATTGCTGCCATATCGCATTAGATAATCAGTAATAAACTCCTCTTCTCCTCGATTATAAAAGCCTTTTATCACTGTTTTGTCTCCAATTTCAATTGACATGGAAGGATAATTTTCTTTATAAAAAATATCTATTGCATGCACAGCAATTTCCACCTCAAAATCAATGCTATTCTCTGCACGTTTTATTTGCATCGAACGCTGCAGGAGATCCTCTAAAGAAAAATTCGATTTTGTCTCCCTTTCTTCTATATACGTGATTCGGTCACAGCGAAATACTCTAAATGTTTTTGTTTCAAGCTCAACACCTGTGGCATACCATTGACCAAACTTAGCGGAAATCTTAAAGAATTGGATAAAATAACTTTTTTCAACACCAGTCTTTTGATGTAAAATCCTACAACTGCTTTCCTCGAGAATACTTAATAAAATCCTGTCAAGAAAATGACTAACATAATGATGCAAATTCACTTCAAGCTGGAGAACTTTTTTCATTTGGTGTATGTGCTCTATTTGCTTTGGTGGAAGACAATTTTCAAACTTCTCATTGAGCTTTTGGATACTTACATGAAATGGTGTTGATTGATAGGAATCAAGTGTAAGCATCGCAAAATATAATGCGTATATTTCATCCACTGTAAAATGAATAGGCGATAATAATCTGTTTTTTAATATTCCATACCTACCATATCTGCCATGTTCTGCAAAAATGGGCATTCCTAATTGTTCTAGAGAGCTTAAATCACGCAGAGCTGTGCTTTTGGAAATATTATATTCATCCATAAGATCCTGTAAGTTGAAGAATTCTCGATTGTTTATGTACCGTATCATGTCGTTTAATCTTTCTGATTTTTTCATTTTAAGCTCCTTTAAAGGTGTCATTAGTTGATACCTTTATTCATTATAATAAGACTTGTTAGCGGATATCAAATGAATGAAGGAGATTGATAATATGAATACTACCCTTGAAGCAGCCATTTTCTTATCAATGAATGGAAAAGCGAAAGAAGCAATTGAGTTTTATAAAACACATTTTAATGCAAAGGAGTTAATGCTTGTGTCGTATCAGGACATGGCAAAGCGTGACTCTTCCATGAAAATTACAGAAGAAAATAAAAATTATATTGCTCACTCTGTCCTTCAGCTAGGAATAACGAAGCTTATGATTGCAGAAGAAACGATGAACACGAGCGAAGCCTATACTGTTGGTAACAATATCTCACTGTGTATTCAAAGTGCTGATCAAACAGAAATTGAACAATTTTATAAAAGCTTAACCTCTGATAATCGCGTTAAAGTCATTCTTCCCCTGTCTAATAACATTTTTAGTAAGGCATATGGGGTTATTGAAGACCCATTTGGAATTCAAATTCAGTTAATGTTTGATGATAGATTATAACAAAAGAAGCCTTTGGATATTTTCAAAGGCTTCTTTTGTATTAATATCCGCGAATAATAAAGTCTGCCCTGTTAACAGGTTGATGTGCTTTGACATACATATCCTCAGCAATCATCCAGTTTTTTTCCCATGTTGTTCGTGCGTCTTCGCCATCTCTTTCTATCCCTCGTGTCAAGCGCATTTCTCTTGGACAATCTAACCATACTGTAACATCATATAAAGCTACTAATTCGGTTCGCAGTGTATAAACTCCCTCAATTACAACAATTCCACCGATTGGAACAGCATGCCATTCAGCTAATTTATCTGTTGCCCAATCATATCTTTGATAATATCCAGCTGTCTCCTTGCTTAAGGGATTTATAACTTCCTTTAATAGCCGTCTCCAATCAAAGTCAGCACCTATAGACTTTTGCGCAGGTTCTGAATTTGTTATTAATGAGGTAGGAAGATAAAAATCATCCATATGAACAATGGTAACATCACAGAAATCATCTCTTAGTTTCTGTGCAAATGTGCTTTTACCAGAACCCCCACACCCATCAATACCAATCAAAAATGTGGACTGATTTCTAGATTTTTTCCTCAAACTTTCTACCCTGTTTCTTAAAGAATCATAGTCTTGTATATCTCGCTCATACATAATATCCACCTACCGAACATAATGAATACGCTTTTAAACAGGCAACGGAGTATCTGGACGTTTAGGACAATAGCAGCATTCCGGATCACTGCATTTCCCTTCTTTCCATACGTTACAATAAGGACAAAAATATGCATCAAATTCTTCATAATACACTAAGTGGAACTTACAGTTTAAGCATCGCTGTTCCGTATCAATAAAGCCATCAACCTCAAAGCCATCTATAATTACTAAATCATCTACTTCTTCTATTTTCATAGAATCTCTCTCATCACTTGTCGCTGGAGCATGTAAATGAATACCCTAACGTAAGAAAGGTACTTTCCACACTTGGATTACCGCCATTTTCATAACAAGACTCACTGGCTGTAGTTATTTCCTTCGTATTAAAATATACTTTAGAAGCCAATAAGAATAATGTGATGAGGATAATCATTATTAACGCTGTGGTTAAATTGAGTTTTTTTATCATATCCTGCTCCTTATCTCGATTACATTCTATGGAAGCTTTTGAAGTTTCTTATATTTACTATACTGCATTTAATTATTCCATATTATGTATTTTTTTTACAATTCACCCTTTTTGTTAAGACATAATTAACAGGCTGCACCAAATAAAACAAAACTGAACTATTCATCAAAAAAATAGTTCAGTTAAAATACTCTTGTACCGCTTTTTCTTGAAACGCTGCTCAACTTAGTTCTTTGCGATCATCTGCCTCTGGTAACTTCTCAATCCAGCCTTTTTTGACCATTAATTTCCCGAAGAATGCGATAATTTTAAGATCTCTTAGCATTGCCGCATCACAGTGACCAAGTACGTCAAGTCTCATGCTTGTTATCATGGCAGTTGTGTAATACGTCGCTGCTAAGTGAAACAAAAATCCTACATGAAAGGTCATTAATTTTTCTGAAAAGGGTGCTACAACTGACTGTGTTGTTTCTCCATCTAACAGGCTTGGTGCATGAAGATTTTCTTCTTCAAATAATTTGGAGAAAACACCAATATTTTTATGGATTGTATCCGAGCACTGCTCCATAAAATGCAGAATTTCTTTATCCTGCATGACCTGTTTAAAGCCATTAATTAACGTTTTCGTTACGATGCTTTTCTTTAGGTTAAAATAAATATTTCCCGCTTCCATTGTGTTTAATGGTCTTTTATCGCCAAAGGAATCCATAATATACGAAAATTGAGTTGGTGATTTCCCGCCTTGATTCATAGAAAAATAAGGCGAGCGCTGATAAATATCTTTTGATAAAAGCAGTTCAATTGATTTGTTATAAAGATCCATCGTATCGGTATTACATTCATAAAAATGATCTCTTACATCTTTTCTCGCACTTGTACTAAATGAAATGGAATAGCCTGACAACCCATGCAAGGTCATATCATGGATATAAATCAACCAAAAATTGTCAGAAAATAAAGAAGGTGCATTTAGATTAACATCATTTTCTGTGAATCCTATTGGTGCTGCCATATTCTCGGTGTTAAAAAATTCTGTTACCATCTGCAAATGCTTTTCAGATAGTTTCAAAGTAAATTTAAAAAGAGAAAGAATATCTGGGTCTTTTGCTGTCGCTAATACATGTTTACTAATACAAGTCGACATCGTATTTTGAATATATTGTGTCCACAATCCTGTAATTTCAGAAGACGTTAATCTTTCCTTCTTAGTCAAAGCATATACCTCCAGTATCACTTAATTTACAAGTATTTTGCCCTAACTATTCAAGATTATTTACGCTTGTTACAGAGATTGTGATTAATAATTTAAACTTTATTGACCCTTAGTTAATTTAATTTAGTTCAAAATCGTCGGGTGTCCAAATTGCAATATCATTTCCCGGAACTGCAACAATTAACCAGTCATCCCCAGTGTAGCCTTCCCCATCACCAGCTTGCCAACATTCATAATTTTCATCATATCCGTTGATATATAGACATTTTCCTGATTTAAAGGATAGCATTAAAGATGGTGATTTCTCTCCCAAATAAATATCAATAATCTGTTCTCTCCGAATTTCTAAGATCGTGTTAATCGCTTCCTCTTCACTTAGCTCCTTCATATTTTCATATACCCCTAATCCACTCTTTGAATTACTATTTAATACAGCAAACTTGTTTACTTCAATATTGATCCATAATTTATCTGGTTCTTTATCGGAATAATGAATAAAGTATATGAATGTTGCTCTAGGGCCAACACCAAATTTCCTCCCATCTAAGCTGCTGCCTATAAATATTTTTTTCAAAGCACACTAAAGCAAACTCTTTATCTGAAGGTGTTATAATACTCACTCCTCTACTTGGTCAACTATATGATGCAGCATCCTTGGTTGATGCATATTGAATTGTTCTATTAATTCCTTTCCAAAAATAGTTATAGTCTCTTCCCATGGATGTCCCAGCAATCCCCACTCAAACTCTTTCTGAATAAAAAAGTAATAATCTCCATTTGGAAATATAGGTACAATCCACTCATCGAACTCTGATTTAGGAAATTCTAAATGGGGATTTATCCAATAAGAGGGGTGCTGCCAGTCTAATGCATACATATATTCCCCCTTATGTACAAGTGCCTGAAAGGCATGCAGCGACTTAAGCTCTAAGTCATCATATATCTCATCAAAAGTTTCCATATCTTCTGTCCAATTTAAGTAGGAGGAAATATTATATTTGATATACGGACAAGGGATTTTAAAGGCAGGAAATGAAGTCATACTTGGGTTATACCTGAATTCCTTATAGAGTTTCTCCCATGCTTTGTTGTCTTCCTTTGAAGATAATTTAAACCAGTTCTCCATTTAGCTATCCTCCCAAGTATTACTCAGAGTATATTTATTAGTATAAGGAAGAAGAAATAGAAACATAAAGAACGAAGCAAGCTGTGGCAAAAAGTAATGCTGTCTTACCCTTGTTCGTTTTTTTCCACTCGGATATTCCCATTATGATAAATGTTAATCCTAAGAAGCCGAATGTTAATGGCATTAAATCCGTATTATCTGTTATAAGACCATAAATCGCTAAAGATGCTGCACTCAAACTAAAGATTATTCTTAATATGCTAACCAAGCAACAAACACTCCCTTTTTAAATATAAACGACTATAAATATAAGTAACTGACAATTATTTCTCTCCATTATCTATGGCTTCATTAACATTTTCAGTTAAACAGTAGTAATACTTAATCCTCCTTCTGGGCATTTTTTTTAATTAAATATAGGTACATTTCGATAAATAAATCAACAAGCCAAAACAACATACCAATCATAAACGAATACTTAAAAATGAGTGCGGTGGAATAACCTCCTGCATATACACCATATAAAAGCATGAAGAAGAATCCTAATATTAACACCATCTGAATTTTCACCAAGAGTTTTCTCCCTTTTTTTGGATATCAATCACATTATTACATACGAATATGCCTTCTAAAGGTTTCAATTCATCCTTCACTAACAAAACATTCCAACTCAAAAAAATTTACCAACTTGGAATTCTTAAAGTATAATGAAATAAAAATAATATAGGAAAATTCACCTAATCAATTTACTTTTTTTAAGGATTGGTTATATTGGAGTACATTTGATGATCAATGAATTGTTAATGTTTAAATTAATAGTGGCTATAGCTGGTATTTTAAGCTTATTCCTATGCATTTTTGCTCATTTTAAGCTAAAGGGTGCCCCTGGTGTTAGACCCTATAAAGCAGCAGCACTATTATCAGCTTTATTTGCCTTTTTTTATGTCTCTGAATTAAGCAGCACCACACTTAGTGACATAAAATTATGGATTATGATGGAATATCTTGTTATGCCATTCATTCCAGCTTTGCTCTTTATCATGTGTTCCGAATACGTCGGTCAAAAATTAAAGACATGGGTTTATTACCTTCTATTTTCAATCCCATGCTTTACGATATTTATGCAGGCAACAAACAATCTTCATCACCTATACTATTCTTCTGTCGGGTTAAGTAGTGATGCTCCCTTCCCAATCGCAAGAATGGAATACGGTCCGTTTTTTTACATACACGCACTTTATCTGTTCCTTTGTTTAGTTGTAAGTGTTCTAACATTGGCTCGACAATTGAAAAGTGCCTCTTTTATTTTTAGAATTCAGATTTTAGCCATGATGGCTGGCTTGGTTTTCCCAGTTCTTGCTAATTACTTTTATTTAAACGGCTTAAGCCCATACGGTATTGATTTAGGTCCAGTTTCCATGAGTTTATCCTATATTTTCCACTGTATCGCATTGCTATCCTTTAAAATGTTTAATGTGACTCCGATATTTAGAGATACTGTGTTTGATAGAATGCAAGAAGGCGTTATTGTTCTTAATCAAAATGGGATTATCCTAGATTATAATCTGGCAATGCTGCCAATTATTCCAGGCCTCCATGCAGCGGTTATAGGTAAACCAATAACAGCAATTCTGGCAGATAACGGAAGTCTGCAAGCAATTATTGACACGGAAGAAAACTGTGATTACAAATGGATCCATAATAATAAAACCATTTACCATCAAGTTCAATTTTCTGAGATACAAAGTGAAAATTTACTTAAAGTCGGACAAATTGTGACTTTTGTTAATATTACCGAGAAAATAGAACTGCAGGAACAACTAAAGCAGCTTGCATCCATTGACGGACTTACCCAAGTTTATAACCGAACCTATTTTATGAAACTAGCTAATGAACTGCTTCATACGAAAATACATGAGGGAGGAAGCCTCTCGTTAATTATGTTTGATATTGATCATTTTAAAAAGGTCAACGATGATCACGGGCATGAGACTGGAGACATTGTCCTGTCGCATATCGCAAGAATAGCAAAAAAATGCATCCAAGAGTCCGATATTATTGGAAGGTATGGCGGAGAAGAGTTTGTGATATTGTTGCCAAATACCACTAGAGATGAAGCGTATATGCTAGCGAATATCATCCGTGTAAAGGCTCTAGAAAGTCCAAGCAATTCGAACAATACGGTCATTCCGACCACTTTAAGTCTAGGTGTTTCCCATACACTAGTAACACCTTCAAGTACAGGTACTATCAAACACTTAATGAGAGAGGCAGATCAGGCTCTTTATACTGCCAAAAGAAATGGCAGAAATAATGTTCAAATATATTTAAAAGCCGACTCTAAACAAACAATGTAAATACAGGGGAAGGTAATGACACTAAGACATTGACTTCCCTTTTTATTTTGCCTTTCAGCTATTTTCATAGTCTTGGATCAGCATTACTTGAAAATCATTAAGATTTGATACCCAGATAACAGAATCAATATGAATTGTATCACTAACATCAGGCAATTCATTCATAATTCGCTCAGCTGTTTCAAACATAGCAGCCGTTCTATCATCTTCATATGGGATGCCACTTTTAAATAAATTATTGATTTCTTGACCATACGCTTTATTATTTGGAAGTATTTTTACTGTATAGTTTAACTTTCCTGTTTTTTCACTTTTCCAAGACTCCGCTATATAGTGGGTGTTATCAAGGGCATAATGCGTATTCAAATAATTCTCCACATCTATTGCTGTGTCAGCTTCTTCTGGTTCGTTATTTTCATTTGACTGATTTGCATTTGAATCAATGGTTTTTTCTTGTTTCGTCTCTGTGCTATTTTTCGTATCTTGACTTGAATCCTTCTGTTCACTTGTAGTAGCTGCTAGATTTGATTTCTCAACTGTTTCTCCTGTCTGATTTGCACAGGCAACAACTGTTAGCATCATTGTCGCTAAACCAATATATACAGAAGCTTTTTTCATCACTACACTTCCTTTAATTAATATATATCGATGCTAATTAACCTGCTTGTTTTTTTATCTCTGTATAAAACCATTTGACTGCTTAAGGCACAAAATGGAAAATATGTTAAAATATAATTATATTCTATAAAAGGATGTGGGTCAATGAAAGCAAAAGAACATGGTATCTCCATTGTATTAAACCTTTTCTTAGGTTACCTGTGGATTATCTTTGTAAATCATATCGTTGCAATTGCCAATTCCTTTCCTAACACCCTTATATTTGGAGGCTTTTTTATCCTATTGGGAACCTTTTTATTTTGGGGAATTGTTAACCGTATAACTCCATTTAATACGCACCGATTAAATCATCCTGTCCGTATAACAGGTTTTGCTTCCTTCTTCTTCGTTGTGGTCATCTATTTCCTTTGACAAAAGATAAAACGATCATCTGGATTCCATATATGAAAGTTATCCGCAATATAACCGCGCAACCATAGTTTTCCGTCGATTTTCCTTAAATAAAAGCCTTTCGGAAATTCATCGTCCTCTGTTAAAGGTTCAGATGCCACGGTGATAGAACCTTTTGGAGCTTGATGAACCTTGCTAGTATTAGTAGCATCTTCAGGTTGATTTAGATAAGATAATCTTAAATATGGCCCTAGCTCAAGTGGGCAAATATGTAAGCCAAGTTCTGTTGCTTTATGCAGAATTTCAGATGTTGTCGCTCCATTTGGAAACCCAAGATTGCTAACAGCTATTTCAACAGTTTTAAGATTGTATTTATTTGAAGATACAATAAATCTATCATCAGCTAACAACATTTCCCCATACTTATTTATGAAAATAGAAGAATCCTGCAGTGCCTGAATTAGTTGTGATTTAGTAAGGCCGCCTATATTTATGTTTCTAATGATAGTGGGACAGGCAGGATAAACTTGTTTATTTATATTAGCCAAAACATTCTTCCTCTCTATATGTATATTGTTAACTTAAGTTTTTCTATATTCTACACTCTTCACTTAATTCCCTTGTTTAATCTCTCCATAAAAAAAGCAGCTGTTCTGCTGCGACTAATGGTAGCTTAAGCTTTTAAATTCCTCCTTTTCCATTTCTTGATCAGAATTTTAATTAATAACATTACCAGACATAGAATTGGAATAAGAAACTGAAAAACCAGATGAACGTAAAGCGGTACAATCTTTAATCCTATATAAAGATGGATAACAAAGTTGTTCATGAACGCTGCACTGATAAAATATACAGCAAGTAAAAAGGGGATGATCATCATCTGTTTCTTTTTCAGTTTAAATATTTCTGCTAGTCCTTGAATACCTGCATAGGAGAAAATCGTTATTTTTATTAAACCGCCGATAGTAAATACCAAAACGGCTAATAATTCTAGATGCCTGATAAAATTTAAAAAATTAATATGTTCAATTGTCTTCATAAATGGAAAAGTAAAAATTTTAGCTAAATCGGCTGTTAATAGCCCGACATTAAGTACTGCTATAATTATTAAGGTTACTCCTGAAATAAGTACAGCCATCCAACCTTTTTTCTGAAAGGTAGAGAATTTTGTTAAATATTGATAATAACAAATAAAAACGATTACTTCACCAAATGGAAAGGTCATTAAGGTTGGAAAAACAGCCTTTATAACGGGAGAAAAGCCATCTTCTAGCATCGGCCTTAAGTTAGTCCAGTGAAAATCCTCAAGAAAAAACATAAATACGATAACCAATATAAGAAATGTCAACATAATCAGAGTAAGTGCTTGAGATGAGCGACCTAATGTCTCTATATCTAAATAACAAACATAGGCAACCAGCAAAAGAATCGATAATTTAATGACCCAAGCACTGACACTCCATAAAATGACTTCATTAATAAAAAAAGCAAAATCTCCTGTCACACGAGCAGCTAAATACAAAAAATAAAGATAGTAAAGGGTAGAGATCACTATTCCTACAGGACGACTAAATGCATCTTGTAGTATACGTGTGAACGTTTTTCCGGTGCCGCCAGCTCTATACAGTGCTACATAACAAAAATGAATGGCAATACCGATAGCTGTTGCAATACCAATAGCCATCCATGCATCTTTTTTTGCTTCCATTCCCATTCCTAATACGATGGAGCTGCCGAGTTGAAACAATATGATCATCGAAGCAAGCTCTAATGTTTCAATTTTTTTTATTTCCATCCTTAACACCAGCCGCCCATAAGGTTAGTCACTTATATTTATATCTCCGTAATTTCTTACGGTTACATTTGCTGTTATTTCATATTGTGATTTAGCAAAGATTTCTTTTTGCCATAACTTCTCATATTTTTTCCAATTTGATTTATCGTCTATTCTTAATATATCTCCAAAACCGATAAAATCACAATTTAATGTTTGTGATTGGGTTATTAAATCCTTCAAGCTTGCTTCTATGTCCTTTTTCATTAATGTTTCAATCTTTTTTATCTCTTCTGGTTTTGTTATATCCATTTCACAATTAAGCTCATCTAAATCGCCAATTAAATCAACCTTAATCTTGAATTTCGGTATGCCGTTGTTAACCTTTCCATGGATAGACGTTTTAGAATGAATAATTGTTAATCCAAACTCTTCCTTCTGATCAGAACAATAGGAGCTGAAATAGCTATTTTTCAAGGTTCCTTTTATTAAGTAATACGACCTGCTTTGGTTATCATTTAACCAGCCTGAACGTTTGTCTTCATTCATAACAGTCAATCCTGATAGCTCTAAATATGCTTTTGGCGCTATGGACTCCAAGTTACCTTTCTCTTCAGCAACTTTCTTATCCCCAATTAACACTATTGTTGGGATGATTGCTTCCACCCCTCTTGACAGAATATCTGCCTTAAGCTGTGTTGGTAATATTCTTTGATGTGAACCCCAATTTTCCTCGGTGTTCTCAAGTGTTTTTACAATTTCGCTGCCTGGAATGTCCTCCATATGTGGGATAACTTTTAAAGCGTCTCCAGCATTTATGTCTTTTGTGATTAATATATCTAACATGGAGCTTAATCCAGGTTCACGCAATATATAATTGAGTACTCCATTAACTCCGATTGTTTCAGCAACCGACTCTCCAATGATAATCAGCTGAACTTGAGCAGGACTTAATTGTCTAGATATTTTTCTGGATACCATTTCAATTGCCTTGCCCATACTTTTCGCTTCCGTGTCATACACAACTACTGGCAGCTTGTCTGACGGGCTATTAGGAGGCTGCGGATTAATTACTTGTAAGGAGACAACATAATTATCGGCCTCCCTGTCTATTCCAATCGCATAAACAAGGGCAACTTCATTTAATTCATTACGATTAATATTACCCAGTGAAAGTATGGCAAACAGTGAAACGAACGCAATTATGCCTAATGTTTTCATTATGCTCTAATCCTTTGTTATTCTTCTTTTTTGGTTACAGGTTCCTCATGCTGAAACTCATGCTTATTCGTTAACTTCCGTATTGGAAAGCGATAGATAGTATCCTTTTGGTCTTTAGGATTAAAGGGAAAAAGTGGAGCGAAGTAAGGTACACCAAAGGAACGTAAATGGTTAAGATGAAAAACTAACGCTAAAGTTGCAAGAATAATACCATATAAACCCAAAAACGCAGCTATCAAGATAAAGCCGTAACGCAGTGTCCGAACTGCTGTAGCAAGTGTCATAATTGGTGCTACGAAGCTGAATATATATGACATGCTAACTACAAGTAGTGTAGCAGGCTGCACTAGACCCGCTTCAACTGCTGACTGACCAATGATTATCGTCCCAACAATGGACACGACTGAAACCAATCCCTTCGGCAATCGCAGCGCACCTTCAATGATAATTTGGAAAAGAAACATAAAGAGTAATAATTCAACGACTAAAGGTAAAGGCTTGCCTTCCCTTTGAGAAGCCAGGCTTAATATTAAGTCAAAAGGCAATAGTCCTGGATGGTATGTAACAAAGGCTAGATAAAACGCTGGTAAATAAATAGCCAAAGTCAATGCAAATATTCTGAGTAGCCTTGTTACTCCACCATTCACAAAGTAATAATCGTCTGGTGACTGCAAAAACTGTAAAAAAAGTGCTGGTACGACTAACGCATATGGTGTACCCTCAACTAAAATTGCAATTTTTCCATCCGTAATCTCTCCTGTAAGTACATCAGGTCTATCTGTTGTCAAAATAAGTGGAAACGGTGTGAGAAACTGATCGCGAATAAATTCTTCCACATAGTTTGCATCTAATATTTTACTCGTCTTTATTTTCGTTAACCTGTTTTTTAATTCTGCTAAAATCGTTTTATCAACTGAGTTTTCTAAATAGATTATGCAAATATTTGTATTCGTAAGGCTTCCAAACGTATAATTTTCTAATCGAAATTGTTCGTTTTTAATGGCATGCCTCATAATTGCAATATTCGTCGAAAGATTTTCATTAAAACCAATTAAAGGACCTTTTGTAACACGTTGCCCTTCTGCTTCTGTCAAAGACCGTTCCTTCCACTTGGCAACATCAATAGACAGGACATCGTTTATTCCTTCTATGATTACGATTGTTTTGCCATTTAGTAAATCGTGAATAGCATCTTTATATAAATGAAGAGTTGCAATTGACTTAGCCTGAATGATTTCTTTTTGAACAGTTAGCAAAATTTCTTCAGCCTCTACCGCTGGTGTAAGCTGCTGTAATGGTTTAATTATAAAATTTTCTATCTCTTTCTCATCAGCAATGCCTGAAATAAAAACGATTGAACACTCTAATCTGTTCTCCATCAATACATTTAATGTAATGGATCGAACATTTAAGTCAGTTGGATTACCTAAAGAAGCTTTAATATTGTCAGCACTTATACCCTTTAGGCTTGCCTCCATCTTCCATACCTCCAAACATTTATATATTTGTTAATTTTAACTAAGTGGTAGGTTTTTATGTATATTAGTTATGAAGTTATTTAGCTTAGCCTTTAAATAAAAAAACCGGACTATCACGTGAATCTTTTAAAGATTTCCGTGACAGTCCGGTTTAGCTTATACTGAATTACTTAAATACTAGCCTTCAAACCTATCTATTTAACTTGCTAAAGAATTATTTGGTTTCGTCTTCAAGCTAGATTTAGAATACTTTAAATTACTTGCAGCAATTCCTCCTAAAATTATCGCCACTCCTATCCATTGCCAGCCACTTACATCTTCTTTTAGAACAAAGGCAGACATAAGTACAGCTACAGGAAGCTCAGATGCTGTCAGGATTGTACCAAGTCCTGGACCAATCTTTGGCATACCAATTGAAAATAATAATGGTGGCAGTACAGCACCAAAAAAGCCAAGGATTAAGCCGAACTTTGTTACTCCTAGTAATACAGGTAAATCAACTAAATATAATGGTGGAAACACAATAAACACAATGATTAATCCGCCACTAGACAGCAATGCACTTTTTAACAAAGGTGCTGTATCTTTTCCGACAGAACCACTAAGGAAAATAAAAGTAGCAAACGTCACTGCAGAAAGCATTCCCCACATAGCACCTTGCATGGATACGGAAACTCCTGTATCTGAAAGGATTCCTGCAGCTAATAAAGAACCAGCAAGAAGAATAACGATGGCTACCAATTTTTCAAGTGAAGGCTTTTTCTTTAGGAATACTAGCTCTAATAATGATCCAATCCAAATATATTGAAAAAGAAAAATAATAGCCATTGAAGCATGAAGTGATTGCAGCGAATGATAATAGAATATTCCTGTTAAACCAAATGGAACACCTGATAACAGCAGCTTTATCGCTTGATTTCGTGAGATTTGATGTTTTTTTGTTAATGCGACAAGCAGCCAAATAATCACTGTCCCAAATAAATATTGTCCACCTGTTATCTCCTGCACCGAAAATCCAGTGGCGTAAGCAAGTTTAACAAACGTTGATAAGATGCCATAACTGCAGCCACCTAAGAAAACAATTAATACATAATGCCAGTTTTTCATACTAGCCCCTCCTTTTTGCATAAAAAAAGCCACACAAATGTCCTAAGACACTTGTGTGGCGAAAATAGAGCTTACTCTAGAAAAATCCACGAACAAAAAAATTTTAGTATGTTAATTCCGTTTTTCATTATAAAATCAACATTTATTGTTGTCAATACCAACTTGTTAATTATTGGCACAAAACTTGCCAACAATCTTTTCAAGGCGCTTAGTTTCTTGTGGAGAATTTTTTTCATTCAGTCTGGCGCCTGCAATAATTGGCAGCCATTCTAAAATAGCCTTTTCAGATAAATTGGTCCTATCACAGTAGGAGCGAAGATATAATTCTGCTAATTCATGGGAATAGGATGAAAATAATAAATAGCTGCGACAAACGTCTGCTCTCGGATCACCAGCACTCGCATCTACCCAGTCAATTATACTTATCGTCTCATTACTTATACAAGTAAATTATATGGATGGAAGTCACCATGACATAGTTTAGAGTCATATTGTAGGGATCTTAATCTACTTAAAAGTTTAATCTTTTGTTCTTCGCCTAAAGTACGGGCTGAATTAATTTGGCGGTTCAATTTTTCTGCCATTGATTCTATTTCATCGGAATTTATTTCAACTGTATGTATCTCGTTCTGCATATTAACGAGGATGCTTATATAATGCTCGACAGACTCGAGATTGTCCTGAATAAGCTGACCAAGCGTTTCGCCGTTTATGTGTTCCATAATAATAGCCTGTGTTCCATTTATTTTGGTAACTTCAAACACCTTCGGGACATTAAGGCCACACGAATAAGCAAACTTTTGTTTTGTAGCTTCATACAAGGCTTCATTTGGTGGTAAATATTCTTTAAACAGCTTCACTATTTTATTATTGCACATAAATATATCAGCGGTATTACCAGTAGCAATCAGACTTCCTAATTCCACAAACTTCTCTCCCCTCAAGCAGTATCCATTATATTAAAACGCTTACTTTACTCTTTTAATATTAATTTTTTAATAATAAATCAGCTACCAAACCTGGCAACTGATTTGTTAATCGTTAGTTAGTTTCTTGTTTTTCTTTATAAGTGATTCTTATTTAACTAAAATTTGATTGTAAATATGATGCTCCATATGCTCGAGATAATCCTGTATCAGCCATTCTAATGTCTTTTTTTCATTATTTCCGATATCACAGAGGTAAGTTAATTTTTCAGGTGGAATGTTTTGCAATACATTTACAATTTGCTTATTTAACGTTTGAAAAAGAGTGATTATATCCTGTAGAGGTCTTTCTTGATAATTCTGGAGTATCACCCATTGCACCTGATTATAAGGCTGCACCACAAATGGCTGTTCTTCATATTGAACCTTTATAAATCTGCCGAGATTATTTATTGCAGAGTCACACAGATGTCCTAATATCTCTTTTTTCGACCATTTGTTTGGTGCATGCCTGTAAGATACTTCTGTTACTGCCATAGAAGTGAACTCCTTTGGTAAAACCTGTATCCAATGGTTAATTCCCGCAATTACTTTCTCCATTATTTCCCCCCCTGTAAGAAACAGTGTACTTATCTAAAGACCTTCTACGATTATATTGCATTGTAACAACAATCATTCAACCTGAAGAAAGCAATTGATTGTACAACCAAATTCTAATCAATACGTATACAGACTAACTTCACCCCCCGTAGGAAAAGATAACTAGAGTTGTTCCTACCTAATGATTAAAGCCAATTTACACTTACAATACTTTTCACAGATGGCATCTCGATAATGCCTTCACTTGAAGTGAAATGACCACCATTAGGCAGTAAAACAAGTGGTATTTCAAGTTCTTCAGCCAACCTACTCGTGGTTTCCCAACTAACAATTTCATCTGTTCTCGAGGCGATCATATAGGACGAGCCCAATAAGCTTTTAACTTTGTTTAATTCTATATCATGAAAATAAGAATCGAATGGAGGAAAGTCAGCGATTTTCTCCGCAAATCCTGAGACCAACACTGCTCCAGCTATGTTAATATTATGTCGCAATAAATACCTTAAAAGTGTGATACAACCTAGACTATGACAAATAAAATAGGCGTTTTCAGGAGTATTTATACCATTATCTAGATCACTGTCCCACTGCTTCACATCTGCCACTGTGGCGTCCGTGTATTCTACTATTTTTATATCAAAATAATTTACAAAGTGTTTTTCAATATCGGCCAGCCAATTTATCTCAGGTGATCCACCAAAGCCGTCAATTAAATAAAGTTTTTTCATTCGTTCTTCTCCCTTAAAAACAAGCACTTTTGTTTATTACTCATTCTGCTACTGCAATAACAAATTCAATGCCTGTTGGTACTCTTTGAAGTGGTTCTTTATATTCCTTGAATAGGAACTTAACCGCAGACATATCGTCTGGTAATGGCGGTGAAACTGTGTAAGTATGTGACATATGGCCATCAGAACCTCCTCCTCCTATGTCTCTGCAGTCATACTCCACCCCATTATTTTCGATAGACAGCTCTAAAAAAGTAAATTCATGTAGATATTCTCCATTTTCTTGTGGTTCTTTATCCATTGTCAAATTTACGATACTAGCATTTTCATATTGCCGTACAAATGTTACAGTGAAAAATAGATTATCTCTTTCACATGACTTTAATATCGGGATATTTTTACGAAATCCTTTTGGGTCTGGATATGGCTTAAATAGGTCTTCATGCAATAAATGATGAAATAACCCGTCTAAGAAGTCCTCATATAAATCGTATTTTGTAGACCATGAAGCTATAAGCTGAGGGGATGGAAAACTAGATTTACTTGCTATACTTTTTCGTTTGTTAATTAATCCACATATTTGTTCATCAATTTTTTCAAGACGACTATCATATTGCTCTCGTTTATCTGTCATTTTGCTTCCTCCTCCTAATAATTGATAAGTTAATTCTAGCATAATTTGGAAGTGTCGGAACTGAACAGCATAGACTTTATGTATTTAACAATAATAAGTAAAAATATGCTAATATTTACATTAATCAGTTAGCTAAGGAGGTTACTATAATGAGCTATTCTTCAATAAACTTTCAAGATAAATTTGCAAAATTTACGGATCAATGGTCACCAAAAGTCATTGCCGAAATGAATGACTATCAATTTAAATTAGTTAAGGTGCTTGGTGAGTTTGTTTGGCATAAGCATGAAGAAACAGATGAAGTGTTTATTGTAATGGAAGGCATATTAATCATCGAATTCAGGGATGGTAAAGTTCCATTAAAGGCAGGAGAAATGTTTGTTATTCCGAAGAATGTTGAACATAAGCCATTTGCTGCTTCGGAATGCAAAATTATGCTTGTTGAACCTAAAGGTGTAGTTAATACTGGCGAGGAAAGAACCTCCCAAACAGCAGAAAATGATGTTTGGATATAACAAAAGAATCTATTAAGCTATATAATTAGTACCATGTCGAATAAAGAAAACTCAAAACATGAAAATCGAACTATTAATTGGAAAACGTATAAATAGTTCGATTTTGATTAGGTTTACATACTTATGTCACAACTTCTATATAATACAGTCTTATTCAGTAGTATTAATTTAGACTGTTTTTCCACTTTTCCATTAAATTATCCACTCGATTGACTATATGCTGCTCTGAAATAGTCTTTATGCTGCGGTCCTTTACAATCTGTTTGCCATCTACGGTTACATCCGTTATGGCATTGGACTGGAGGGAATAAACTACGTTGGCAAATAATTCTGTTTTTGGGGACAGTGATAAATCATTTAAATCCAAGACTACGAAGTCTGCCTTCATTCCTGCTTTTATCTCACCTGTTGACAGCTGCAGCATTTCCGCTCCTGCTTTAGTTCCCATGTTGTACACTTGCTTGGCATTAATACAGGTACCATCAAGGCGCGTGACCTTTTGCAGAAGAGAGCACATTCTCATTTCTTCAAAAATACTGATGCGATTATTGCTGCAGGCTCCATCTGATCCAAGCGAAATACGGACACCTGCGTTAAGTAAATCAGGTATTCTTGTCACTCCGTCAGATAAAAACATATTACTTGAAGGGCAATAAGCAAGTGCTGTTTTTCTTTGTCCTAATAACTTGATTTCACTGTTATCCAACCAAACAAGATGGATAGCAATCATACTATCATCGACAACACCAAGAGAATCAAGATAATGTACTGGGCGTAAGCCAAACTTTTCAAGGGTTTCATCGACTTCAAACATTTCCTCTGCAACATGAATATGAAACGGTGTATTTAATTCCTTCGCAAGACGGTGTCCTGCCTTAATCATTTCCGGTGATGCGGCGTGAGGACTATGTGGTGCAGGATGAATGGACACCATAGAGTCGCCTTGATACTTGATTGCAAGCTGTCTTGTTCTGTTAACAGCCTCTGTGACACTTTCTTGATAACTGATTGGAGCGCCGTTCCAATCATACATCGTTCTTGCGAAAACAAGACGGATTCCAATATCCTTTGCTGCTTGAATCACCGCTTCATCTGTGGCAATTCCGCCATTATGGACATAAAAAAAATCACTGACAGTTGTTACACCGTATTTCAGCATCTCGCCAAACGCAAATAGCGCTCCCGTATAAATTGCTTCCTCATCCAATAATGGTGTATAACGGTATAATGCTTGATCTCTCCATTCTAAAAATGGACGATCCACAGCAATTCCTCTCAGTAAGCTTTGAAACGAGTGATTATGAGCATTAACTGTTCCAGGCATAATCGCCTTGTCCTTCCACTCCACCACAGGTGTTCCTTTATGTTTTTCAATTAACTGTTTCTTTGGTCCAATTTCTTTTATAACACCATCTAAAACATAAATAGCCTGATTCTTTAGAAATTGATTATTTATATAAATAGAATCTGCTGCATATATCATCCTCATCTATTACGCTCCTTTACACATCTAGTTTTTCGTCTAATAAAAGAATCGAATGCAGCAGCACATTTGCCGCCTTTTCTATGTCCTTTAACCGGCTTTCTTCCTCTGGACAGTGGCTTTTTCCTCCAACACTTGGAACAAATATCATGCCGCTTCTTGTTATTGCAGCCATATGTGCCGCATCATGTCCTGCCATGCTGCCAAGTACTAAATAAGGAAAATGTAGAAGCTCGGCACTAGTTTTTATTGCTTCCATAACAACTTCATCCATCTCTGCTGGTGCTTGCTCCAACACCATCTTTCTTTCTATTTGCACAGCTCGTTTCTCCTTACAAGCCAAGCATTCGCGCGTAAAAGCTGTTAATACCTCCTTTATTTCAAGCGATGTTTTCCCTCTTATTTCTAATGACATTATTACTTTATCCGGGATAATATTTGGTGCATTTGGACTAACAATTAGCTTACCAATCGTGCCAACTGCTTCATTTGAAGGGTGCCTTAAACAGGCAGCTTCTAACGCTAATACAAGCTCTGATGCTGCAGTTAAGGCATCCCTTCTATCTTCCATTAACGTAGTTCCGGCGTGATTGGCTTCACCGATAACTGTTATTTGTTCACGATAGATACCTGTTATAGCCGTTACAATCCCGATAGGTATGGCATGGTTGACAAGCCTTTTGCCTTGTTCAATATGCACCTCTAAATAGGCACTCAGTTCTTTCGGTTGTCTTTTGCAGTTCGCAAATTGCTCTGGATTGCCCCCCGCAGATCGTAATGCATCTGTGAGCTTTGTGCCTGCTGCATCTGCGACATCGATAATATTAGCTCTCGTCAATTTGCCGCTGACCGCCCTGCTGCCAAATGTTGACAAGCCAAAAGGATTAGGTTCTTCTGCACTAAATGAAACGAACTCGAGTGGATGCCTTGTCACTACGCCGTTGTCTGCCAATATTCTCAATACTTCAATAGCCATTAATACTCCAAGTGCTCCATCATATTTCCCTCCGTTTGGAACTGTATCGATATGTGAGCCAAACACAATACTCGGAAGATCCCTTGACCCAGTTCGTTTCCCCCAAATATTTGCTGCTTCGTCCACTCTTACAACCAAGTCCAATTGGTCAAGACGACTTTTCAGCCATTTCCTAGCTGCTAATTCACTTGAAGTAAAGGTGGTCCGATCAAGACCACCTTTGGCGTTTTTACCGAATTGCCCAAGTTCTTCAATGTCTGCTTTCAGTCGAGCTAAATTGATGGAAATCTTCCCTTTTTGCAATACTTGCACCACCTTTAACAACCACTTTGCCATTCTTAACCACAGTATCTACTAAATTAACAGCATAATTGTATTGCAGGGTTTGATAATTACGTGCATCAAATAAAATGACATCCGCCTTTTTCCCAACTTCAATACTGCCAATTTCATGTGCTCTGTTGATAGCATGTGCTGCATTAATGGTACAGGCTGCCAACACTTCCTCTGGTGTCATTTTCATTGTTAAGCATGCTAGATTCATAATAAACGGCAATGATTCTGTCGGTGAAGAGCCTGGATTTCGATCTGTTGACAGGGCAACAGCAACACCAGCTTCGATCATTTTTCTTGCATTAGCAGGCTCTGCCATCAAAAAGAAGGCTGTTCCAGGTAAAAGCACGGCAATTACGCCTTTTTCCGCCATTTCCTGGATCCCTTGTTCTGAAGCTCTTAACAAATGGTCTGCAGAAACAGCCCCTATCTCTGCTGCTAACTCAGCACCGCCAAATGGAACAATTTCATCTGCATGAATCTTTGGCAATAACCCAAGCTTTTTGCCTTCCGCTAAAATTATCCTGGACTGTTCCACAGTGAAAACACCCTCTTCACAAAACACATCACAAAACTCTGCTAGCTTTTCCTTCGCAACAAGCGGAAGCATTTCCTCGATTATTAATTGGACAAATTCATCAGGGTTTTCCTTGTACTCATATGGGACAGCATGTGCTCCCATAAATGTTGAGACTAGATCAATCGGGTGAATTTCATTCAGTTTTTTGGCAACCCTGAGCTGCTTCAACTCATCCTCTGTTGTCAGCCCATAGCCGCTTTTCGCCTCTATCGTTGTTACACCATATTGCAGGAAGCGGTCTAGACGCGGAACCGTCTCCTTGATTAGTTGTTGTTCAGTTGCTTGCCGTGTTTCGGTAGTAGTACTTAAAATACCGCCTCCTGCTTTTAATATATCCATGTATTTTGCACCCTTTAAGCGCATTTCTAATTCCTTTTCACGACTTCCAGCAAAAACGATATGTGTATGTGGATCAATTAAGCCCGGAGTTACTACCTTTCCCTCTGCGTTAATTACGTCAACTTGTTCACTTATTCTACTAACGTATTGCTCTACTACTTGATTGGCGCCAACAAAGACAATTCTGTCCTTTTTTATTAGCACACTGCCATTTTCTATTACACCGATATCAGCCATTTCTTGGCCTATTTTTGGTTTATTACTGCTTCCGCTTACGGTAATAACTTGGGATGCATTTTTAATGTATAGGTATTCAGACATTTTATCTCAACCTTTTACTTTAGATTTGGGATATTGATTCCTTTATCCTGCGCTGTATCAATTGCTAATTCATAGCCTGCATCTACATGGCGGACAACACCCATTCCTGGATCTGTTGTAAGTACTCTTTCAAGCCGCTGCCCTGCTAAATCTGTGCCATCTGCGACTACAACCATTCCAGCATGAAGAGAATAACCCATCCCTACTCCCCCGCCATGGTGTACAGATACCCAGCTTGCACCTGCAGCAGTATTAAGTAACGCATTTAAGATTGGCCAGTCTGCAACTGCATCACTGCCATCCTTCATTGCTTCCGTTTCACGATTTGGCGAGGCAACAGAACCTGCATCTAAATGATCTCTTCCAATCACGATTGGTGCAGACAGCTCACCGCTTGCAACCATATCATTAATGATTTTTCCAAATTTGGCACGCTCCCCGTAGCCTAACCAGCAAATCCGTGCAGGTAGTCCTTGGAATTCAATCTTTTCTCTTGCCATCCTAATCCAATTGCATAAGTGCTCATTATTAGAAAACTCTCTTAAGATAACTTCATCTGTTTTATAAATATCTTCTGGATCACCAGATAAAGCTACCCAGCGGAACGGTCCCTTTCCTTCACAAAACTGGGGGCGAATAAAGGCAGGTACAAAGCCTGGGAAAGCAAAGGCATTTTCCACGCCTTCATCAAAAGCAACCTGCCTGATATTATTGCCATAATCAAAAACGATGGCACCTTTTTGCTGCATCTCCAGCATTGCTTGAACATGAACGGCCATGCTAGCCTTTGATTTTTTTATATATTCAGCTCCGTTTTCTTTGCGTAACTTTTCCCCATCCTCTAAAGAAAACCCAATTGGTAAATAGCCATGAAGCGGATCATGGGCAGACGTTTGATCTGTTACGATATCTGGAATAAATCTGCGTTTAATCATGGCTGGAAGCACTTCAGCAGCATTGCCGACTACCCCAATGGATAGCGGTTTTCCTGCTTTTTTTGCTTCTTCCGCTTTAGCGATTGCTTCATCCAATGTTTCTACAAGAGCATCACAATAGCGTGTTTTTATCCGCTTTTCAATGCGGCTCCTGTCAACATCGATGCCAATTAATACACCGCCTGCCATCGTGACAGCTAAAGGCTGGGCTCCACCCATTCCGCCAAGCCCTGCTGTTACAGTAACTGTCCCCTTTAATGTTCCATTAAAATGCTGGTTAGCACATTCAGCAAATGTTTCATATGTTCCTTGAACGATTCCTTGTGTGCCAATATAAATCCAGCTTCCAGCTGTCATTTGTCCATACATCATTAAGCCCTTTTTATCAAGTTCGTGAAAGGTTTCCCAATTCGCCCACGCTGGCACAATATTAGAATTGGCTAACAAGACACGTGGTGCAGCTTCATGCGTTTTGAAGATGGCGACTGGTTTGCCTGATTGTACTAACAAGGTTTCGTTGTCCTCTAGCGATTTTAAGGATGCAACAATATTCTCGAATGCAGTCCAGTTTCGGGCAGCCTTCCCGATGCCACCGTAAACAACCAGATTTTCAGGATGCTCCGCAACTGCCGGATCTAAGTTGTTCATTAACATTCTTAATACCGCTTCCTGTTCCCAGCCTTTTGTATTTAATGTAGTTCCTCGAGGGGCGCGAATTATTTTGTTTTTCCCTTCCATGCTTCTACCTCCTATATTCTTTAACATTATATTTATTGGTAAATTTAGAGAATATGAGATTTAATCTTTACCTTGCGTTATTACACCTGTATCAAAAGACCAGTCTTCCTGCTTTAAGGCTTGATCTAAATTTTCAATATCTGTAGCAAAAACACGATCACTTATGATGACAGGAACGATTGCACGAATTTTTTCATGAAGCAATTTTGACTGTGGCGCAAGTTTCTCACACCCTCTTATATCTGCCGCCTGTGCTGCGCATATTGCTTCAATCGCAACTACTTTTCTGGCATTTTGCACAATTTCATAGGCATGGCGTGCTGCTGTTGTCCCCATGCTTACATGATCCTCTTGATTTGCTGAAGACGGAATGGAATCAACACTTGATGGATGTGCCAATGTTTTGTTTTCTGAAACTAAGGAAGCAGCTACATATTGGGTAATCATAAGTCCTGATTCAAGGCCAGGATTTGTGCTTAGAAATGCTGGTAAATCATTTAACTGTGGATTAACAAGGCGCTCAATTCGTCTTTCAGATATACTGGCAATTTCTGCAACACCAATACTTAAGAAATCCATTGCAAAGGCGATTGGCTGTCCGTGGAAATTTCCGCCCGATATAACTTTACCGCTATCAGCAAAAATCAATGGATTATCTGTCGCCGAATTTATTTCTATGATTAGCTTTTCTTTCACATAATTTAATGTTTGAGAAATCGCCCCATGCACTTGTGGAATACAGCGAAGCGAATAAGCATCCTGCACCCGCAGCTCTCCCTGTTTTGTTGTCAGCCTGCTGCCTGCAACATAAGAAAGGATGCGTTCTGCCACTTCCTGCTGTTCTGGATATGGTCTAACTAAATGGGATTCAGGCGAGAAGGCATCGACAATTCCTCTTAATCCTTCTAACGTTAACGCAGCTACTCTATTTGCCATGTTGAACAGTTTTTCTGCCTCTAAATAAGCTAAAACCCCGACTGAAGTTAACGCTTGTGTACCATTAATTAATGCAAGACCTTCCTTCGCCTTTAAGCTAATTGGTTTTAACCCTGCACGCCTTAACGCTTCTTTCGCTTCTAGCTTTTCCCCCTGATAAATTGCTTCTCCTTCGCCAACTAGCACAAGTGCCAAATGTGCTAACGGCGCCAAGTCACCGCTTGCACCAAGTGACCCTTGACTTGGAATAACAGGGTGAATTCCATGATTCAGGCAATCAACAAGCAATTGAAGCGTTTCTGGCTCAATTCCCGAAAAGCCCTTTGCCAGTGCATTTGCCCTTAGCAGCAGCATCACTCTGCTAACTTCCTCAGAAAAAGGCTTGCCGACAGCACAGGCATGGCTTCTGATTAAATTAATTTGTAGATGCTCTAAATCATCAGTGGAAATTATCGTGTCACTAAACTTGCCAAAGCCTGTATTAACTCCATAAATTACATTCTTATCCTCAATAAGTTTTTCCACAACAGCCCTGCTTTTTTTTACGTTCACCCATGCATCCTCATGAATTTTAACTGTCGCTTTTTTGTTTAATACAAGCTTGATTTCTGTAAATGTCAATGTGTTCCCATCAAGAAATACATTCATGTTGTCCGCCTCCCTTTTTTTTTCAAATAAAAAAGGGGGCTGCATAAAGAAATAAACTTCTTCATGCAGCCCCCTATATACTAAGAACTATGGGCTCTAAATATTAATATTAAATCAATTATTTCAAATGGTCATTCGCTAAAATTCCTAAATGTCTAATTGCTAACTACAGTCATTATACATTTAGTCTGAATATTTCGCAAACATTATTTAACCAATTTCCCTCGCTTTTTTTGTAACATTTCAGTCACCATGCAGTAAAGACTATATATGATTAAATCCAAGTCCTAATGCATCATGCTCGAATCCTTTTTTCGGTGCTCCGATTGTCCCGAAAATACATACACAAATCCATTCCCCATTATAGCCGTACTTTTCAATTTCTCCTCTAACAATTCCGAACGTCAAGCCAACTGTTCGTAATATTTCCCCGAATTGTACATTGCCTCTTCCAACACCTTGCAGTGCTTCTAATATGGTGTGATAAAGGGCATGTACCTCTCTATATGCGTCTCCATCAATAATATTATTCGATTTAGCTGTTGTTTCAATGGCAGCAATTACTTTAAATAAATCCATTGCGCCAACTTTTCCAACAGTATAACAATACCCTCTTTTTGTTAATTCATCTTTAATTTCCTGTTCGCCGCTATTGTTATGTAAAAGTGTTAACAATGACGTTAATTTGCCCATCGAATAGTTTTTCACAGAGCCATCCCCTTCCTGCAGGTAAAAAATTTCTAATACAGCAAAAAAACTTCGCAAAAGAAGAATAAAAATAATCTTCTTGCCAAGCCTACCCTTAAAAAACTAAACACTAATTGGATATTCCTATATGTAACTAACTTTACTTAATCCTCCGTACCTAAAGTTCTAGAAAACTGATTTTCTTTGGAAGCACTTTAATATCTATCTCTATATTTTCTATTATATTGATATCAGTGTCAATATAAAATGTCTAAATTTTCCGAAATCTAAACATACCTCAAGTTACAATTTAGTGATTGACCTTAGAATGACTAGAGGGTTTATACTTATACCAATTAATTAACAGAAAGTTGGATACTAATGATTAGAAGTATTTCACAAAAAGACACAGCAGAAATAGCAGCATTATTATGGGTCATATTCGAGGATATGGAGCTGTCACTGCTTAACAAAATCTCGAAAAACAAGGTTTTAGAAATGGTGGAAGAAGCGATGGCAGACCCAACTTATCGATACGGTATGAACAGAGGAATAGTATATGAACAGAATGGTGAAATAGCGGGAGTCAGCTTTGGGTACCCGGCAATTGATGAGGCTGTTATTGATGAACCGTTTCAAAAGGTATTAATAAAATACGGCTTTGCAGAAACCGAGACCTTGTTTGTTGATAAGGAAGCATTTCCAAAAGAGTGGTATTTAGATTCTATCGTCGTTCATAAAAAGTACAGAGGATTAGGGATTGGTTCGATTTTGCTGAAAGAAATGGACCAAATAGCAGTTAATGCGGGTTACAGTACGATCGGTCTTAACGTAGATATTGGTAATCCTAAAGCAAAAAAGCTATATTCAAGTATAGGTTATAAAAAAGTAGGCGAAATAATTTTAAGCGGACACCGTTATGAACATCTTAATAAAACTTTAATGGATACCCGTCTGGCAAATTAATTTCGCACGAGTTATTTAAGATTAATACAAATAAATGGAGCAGAAATATGAACTGGAAAATTAACGAAATTGCTAATCTTTATGATATAAGCGCACATACTTTACGCTATTACGAGGAGATTAAGTTAGTCGTCCCTCGCAGAGGCGAAAATAATTATCGAATTTATACAGATGAAAATTTACAGCAATTAAATATCATCCGTGATTTAAGAAAGTTTAATATTCCTTTAGAGGAGATAAAAGATTATTTGGAAAAACGCACTGTTGAGAAGACGTTAAACCTGTTGAAAAAGCAGCAACTCTTTATTGAGCAAGAGTTAGCTGCTTTGCAGGAAATGCAGCATATTGTCGAGGAAAGAATTGATGTATTTACACAAACTGTGACATGTGCAGAGGGTAAGTGTGAGCTAATTGATTGCCCAGACAGGTATGTAATTGCAAGTATTGACAATGATATTGACAGTGAGCATGTTGACCTTTCGTTAAAAGAGCTCTACAAAAAATATGAAAACAACCTGCCTCATTTAGAACAGCATATGATAGGAAGTTTTTTGTACAATACTGAGGGCAATTCTATCAGTCACCGCGTTTTTTATTTTATTGAAAATGCTTCTGATTCCCATACAACGATTTTGCCTAAAGGAAAATATGCTGCGATTTGTTATAAAGGCAGCTACAAAAAAACCGAGCAATATATTGTAAAGCTGAAGGAGTACATAAACGATAATAAATTAGAGATGGACGGCGAGCTTTTCGAAACGTATATCGTTGATTTTCATGAAACCCATATAGTGGATGAATATGTGACAAGGATTGAAGTGAAGATTAAGGAAACAACTTAAAAAAACCACTAATGCTCGAACGTGGTTTTAGGCTAGCTTCCAAAGTAATTTTTAAAGCACGGTTGTTAATCGTTCTTTTAAAATTCTTTAAAAGCATAGGGATACCAGAATTTCCTTTCCATAGGGCAAGCAATAAACCGCTTTGGCACTCTCCTCCTCTAATGTTCTTGCCTGTCTCGTAATCCCCGAGTAGTCTCTTCCTGCAGCGAGGACGTATGCTTTTTTTGAGTACAGATAGTTTAAACTTCTAAGCAAAGACCTGACCATAACTATTTCTTTCTATATAAGCCCAAATGATAAGCAAACTTATAAATTTTGCTTATCATTTGGGCTCTTTATTGTTGTTTAGTTGAAATTTAAAAAATAAAGAAGCCAATGTTTATTTGACTATCCCCGTTTATTTTCTAACAACCCTAGCCTCCCCTTTATCAAAAAGTAAAAAAATTCTTGAAATTAAAATTAGGAAGTATTAAACTAACTACTATAAAAGCATGGAGTAAGTATTATACTAACTACTAATCAATTTAAATCAGAAGGAGTGCTAAGATGGACGATATTTTCAAGGAATTGCAAAAGCTCGGATTTTCACAATATGAATGTAAAGCATATGTCAGTTTACTAAAGCATTCCCCCATGACAGGTTATGAGATAAGTAAGCGTTCCAGTGTACCTCGTTCCATGATTTACGAAGTACTTGGAAAGCTTCTTGATAAAGGTGCGGTCTATATAGTTCCATCTGACCCTGTAAATTATGCTCCACTGCCAGCAAAAGATTTAATATCTCGCTTGCGATTAAATTTTGAACATTCATTTGACTTTTTAGAAAAAAACTTATCCATACTCGAAAGCGAACAAGAGGTAGACACCATTCATCGTATTAGCGGTGATGAAAATGTCCTTGCGGAAATGAATAGCTTAATCATACATGCTCAGGATGAAATTTGGTTATCCGTTTGGGCTCCACAAATTCCTTCTATAGAGGATACAGTGTTACGTAAAGAAAAGGACGGACTCTCTGTTACCTCCATTTTATTTGGAGCTCCCGATACTACGCTTGGATATACTACACATCATGATTACATGTCTCCTAAAGTAGCAGAAGAGCGAACAAATGGCAGACTGACAATTGTAGCCCGTGATAATGAAGAGGTTATTATTGCGAATTTTTCCCCAGCTACTCAAGGTTGGGCCATTAAAACACAAGATCCAGCCCTTGTTTTAGTTGCACTAGAATATATTGGCCATGATATTATATTTGCGGCATTAACAAATGAAATTGGGGAGCAAAGAGTAGAAGCTCTTTGGCGTGAAAATAAAGAATTATTAAGGGTAGTTACAGGAAAGCGGTTCAAATAATTATTTTGAACCGTTTTATTCTCCATGCTTTATAGTAGTTAGTATAACAACACCTATTTAGAAAGGAGCTTATTATGTCACTTAATACTAGTTATTCTCATGTCTCACCGAGAAGTGAACCAGATGATTCTTTTTTTCAAGGAGTACGAGCTTGTATACCAACACTTATCGCATACTTAAGCATTGGGTTTGCATGTGGTCTTGTTCAAAAAACGGCAGGGCTTAGTCTAGCAGAAATTTCATTATTAACATTATTTGTATATTCTGGCTCCGCCCAGTTTATCGTTGCTAGTATGTATCTAATCAATCCGCCAATTGCTGTCATAACCACCATTTTCTTTGTTAATTTGCGACATTTGCTGTTAAGTGCTGCCTTATCACCTTTTTTTCAGCATGTCTCCCCCTTTCGTAACATGTTAATCGGTGCAATATTAACGGATGAAACGTTTGGTGTTGCCCTTCAAAAGAGTGTTCAGAAGAATAATTTAAGTGAAAAATGGATGCATGGCCTGAATATAACTGCCTATATCAATTGGTTTATTGCCAACTTATCTGGGGCTTACTTTGCACAGTGGATAACAAACACAGATGCACTTGGTTTAGAGTTTGCATTACCTGCAATATTTATCGGCTTATTAGTTATAACCATTGCGGAACGAAAAACATTGTTAAGTGACTTGGTTGTCAGCATACTTGCAGTGCTGCTTTTATTAATTAGTTCGTTATGGTTCTATAGTAGCTTTAGTATTCTGATTGCAACTATTTTAGCAGCTTCAATAGGGTTGGTGATGGCTAAATGGAAGTAAGTTGGAATGTTCTTCTTATTATAATTGGCGGAGCTGTAGTTACGTTTATACCAAGAGTGATGCCAATTATGGTACTCAGTAGAATGAAACTGTCTGAAGGTGTACAAAAATGGCTGCATTTTGTGCCGATTGCAATATTAGCTGCCATTGTTGGTCAAGAGTTATTTATTAAGAATAACGAAGTAAATTTATTGCTTAACAAAGAACTGTTGGCAGCAATTGTCACCATCATTTTTGCGATAAGTACTCGAAGCTTATTATGGACAGTTATTTCAGGAGTTACAGCATTTGTACTAGTACGATGGTTATTTTCCTAATAAGATTTTCCCTAGAAATATAGTAGGAATACACAAATATTGAACATTAGAAAATAATCTTTCGTAAAGAAAAGGATGCCTTTATTCTAAGGCATCCTTAATAGCTTCATAGTTAATTAACAAGGCTTACATTGTACTCGTATCAATAACAAAACGATATTTAACATCCGAAGCAAGTACTCGCTTATATGCTTCGTCAATTTCATCTGCTGAGATGATTTCGATATTTGGAGCTATATTATGCTCTGCACAGAAGTCTAGCATTTCTTGTGTTTCACGAATGCCGCCGATCATTGAACCTGCGAAGGAACGACGATGTCCGATTAATGACATTACGTTAAGCGATAACGGCTCACCAGGTGCACCGACATTTACCAATGTTCCGTCAAGTGACAGCAGGGAAATATATGCATCAAGGTTTATAGTCGCACTTACTGTGTTAATAATAAGATCGAAGGAGCCTGCCAGCTTTTCAAATGTTGCTGGGTCACTTGTAGCATAATAATTGTTAGCACCGAATTGTAGACCATCTTCTTTTTTGCTTAATGTTTGGGATAGAACTGTTACGTCCGCTCCCATAGCATGTGCAATTTTAACAGCCATATGACCTAATCCGCCCAGACCAACAACTGCAACCTTTTTACCTGGACCTGCTCCCCAACGATTTAATGGTGAGTATGTTGTAATACCTGCACATAGTAATGGTGCTGCAGCGTCAAGCTCAATGTTATCAGGAATTTTCACAACGAAATCTTCTGTCACGACGATATGTGTAGAATAGCCACCTTGTGTTGGCTCACCATACTTGTCCACGCCAGCGTATGTAGGAATGTTTCCTTTAAGGCAGTATTGCTCTTCGCCTCTAACGCAGTTCTCACATTCTCCGCATGAATCAACCATACAGCCGACTCCAACTCTGTCACCAACTTTATACTTTGTTACCTCAGGTCCAACCTCTGTAACAATTCCGGCAATCTCATGTCCTGGTACTAGTGGATAGTTCACTGGACCCCACTCACCGTGAGCAGTATGGATGTCAGAGTGACATATTCCCGCAAACTTGATTTCAATTAGAATATCTGTTAAATCTAGGTCACGTCTTTTAATTTCTGCAGCGCGGAACGACTTATCTGGACCATCTACTGCTCTCGCTTTAGCTGTTGTCATTTGTTTGAACCTCCAATAGAAAATAATTTTTTAAGAGATAGATTCCTACTCTCTTACAAATCTAGCATACGCCTTATAGTTAACTCTAAGTCAAGCAATAAGGTATACTGCAACAATAAATAGGAAATATTTATTGTTTTTTCTCTCTGCTTACTTCATTATAAATAAATATTTATACGTTAGATTGCCTTACAAAAGTGAAAAAGCCACCCAACGGCAGCTGAATCTCCATTATTTACTTAACGTGCTTCTTTGCATTAAATTTTGCATGACTGGATACATTCTTGTCATCGCTGCTTCAATCTCTTCCAAGCTTGTTGAATATGCCATCCTTATATACCCTTCCCCATATTCACCGAAAGCAGAACCGGGAACACAAGCTATTAATGCTTCTCTTAACAGAATACCTGCGAGCTCATTGGAAAATATACCCGTTTCTTTAAAGGAAGGAAATACATAAAATGCACCTTTTGGCTCAACACATGTTACACCAGGCATTTGATTTAAGCTGTGCACAAGAAATCTTCTTCTCTTATCAAAGGATTCTACCATCTCCTCAACGAAGGATTGAGAGCCTCGATATGCTTCTGCACCGCCAAATTGTGCAAATGAAGTTGCACTTGACGTATTATATTGGTGAACTTTCAAGATGGGCTTCACTAATTCAGCAGGTCCTGCCGCATATCCAAGGCGCCACCCGTCCATTGCATAGGCTTTTGCAAAACCATTGACAGTTACTGTTCTTTCAAACATACCGGGCAAAGTGGCAATACTGATATGTTTTTCTTGATCGTAAATAATTTTCTCATAGATTTCATCTGATACAACTAATAAATCATGCTTAACAGCAAGCTTTGCTAGCTCTGATACTGTTTCCTTCGGAAGAACTGCTCCTGTTGGATTATGAGGAGAGTTAATAAGCAGCAGCCTCGTCTTGTTTGTGATTTTCTTTTCAACGTCATTAGGATCTAGAATAAAATTATTTTCTTCCAATAAAGGAACTGCCACAGGTATTCCCCCTGCTAACTTCACGATATATTGATACTCAAGCCAAGAAGGGTCTGGTATAATCACTTCGTCTCCAGGATTCACAAATGCAAATATCAGGTTGAAGATAGCCTCCTTACAGCCAACAGTCACAACGATTTCATCTGCTGGATTAACAATTATGCCGTTATCACGCTTCAGCTTTTCGGCGATTGCCTCCCTGAATTCAATTGTACCGCTGTTAGACGTATAGTGAACATGACCTTGCTGGAGAGCTGCAATAGCTGCGTCTTTAATATGCTGCGGCGTATCAAAATCAGGCCGGCCAATTTCCATATGAGTTATTTCAATCCCGCTTTTCTCCATTTTATTTGCTTCCTCAAAAATTTCCCTAATGCTTGAAAATGGAATAGATGAGATGCGTTCAGAGCTTCTTACCAATACGTTCACTCCCTTTTGTCTATTTTTATTTTTAAATCGTAAAACCCCAGACTATTAATCTGGACTATACTGCATAAATATTTTCTAAAAACGATACTAATCTTGGCTGATCCTTGCTGTAAAATACCTCTTCCGGTTTCCCGTCTTTAACAATTCTGCCTTTATCCATGAAGATGACCCGATCGGATACTCTTTCAGCGAATTTCATTTCATGTGTTACGACAATCATCGTCATACCGCCTTCGGCAAGCTCTTGCATGATTTTAAGAACTTCGCCAACTAGCTCAGGATCAAGGGCTGATGTTGCTTCATCAAATAACATGACACTTGGCTTCATGGCAAGTGCTCGTGCTATTGCGATACGCTGCTGCTGTCCTCCAGATAATTCACTTGGATGGTGATTGATTTTATCAAGCAACCCTACCTTTTGTAATAGCAGCTTCGCTTCCTCTATGGCTGTACTCCTTTTTACCTTTTGTACTTTAATAGGACCTTCAATAATATTTTCAAGGACTGATTTATGTGTCCACAAATTAAAATGCTGAAAAACCATCCCGACATTTGAACGGTAATTACTTAGCTTTTTCCTTGATGATAAAGACAGCTTCCCCACTTTATTAGATTGATAGGAGACTTTCTGATTATGCAGAAATAACTCGCCGCTGTCTGGCACCTCTAAAAAGTTAATACAGCGCAACAGCGTGCTTTTACCAGATCCACTTGGTCCAATGATGGAGACAACCTCTCCTTTATGGATCGTCAAATCAATATTGTTCAGTACGGTATTGTCTTGGAAAGATTTCTTTAAGTCCTTAATTTCTAAAATCTTCATTGTAGTCTCACCCTCTATCAACTATTATTTTGTGATATTTTTAGCTTCTTCTCTGACCAAGATTGTAGAATCATTAATAAGGACGTCATGATTAAGTATAGAACCGCTGCTGCACCAAGTGTTTCCATTGGTGAATAAGTGCTTGCATAAAGGTTTTTCGCATTCATCATAAGGTCTGGTACAGTAATAACCGACACTTGAGCAGTTTGCTTCAAAAAGCTTGTCGCATTACTTATATATGGAGGGATAATAATTCGAATCACCTGTGGAATTCTTATCCGCATCATTACTTGAAATGGTGTAAGACCGATAGCCTCTGCTGCTTCTATTTGACCTTTCTTCACTGCCAGCATCCCTGACCGGATGTATTCTGCATTGTAGGCAGCTGAATTTAAAGTAAGTGCAATAAGCGCTGCTTGAATAGCTGTTAGCCTTATACCAAATGGTGTAGCATAATATAGGAGGAACAACAGAATTAATAAAGGAATTCCCCTGAAAATCCAAATATAAATAAACGCAATCCCTGAAATAATCTTATTATGTGACATTCTCATCAAGCAAAAAAAGTAGCCGACAATTGTGCCAAGTATAAGTGAAACAACTGTAATTAGTAACGTAATGCCAGCCCCCTGCAGGAGCAGGGGAAGACCATTTGTGATAATGCTAGTATCCATTAGGAATCTTCCCTTCTATACTTTTAGTTGTCTGAATCACTGAATGTCATGCCAAAGTATTTTTGTGCAAGTTCGTCGTATGTGCCGTCCTCCTTCACTTCTTGAATTGCTTCATTCAAGGCCTCTGTTAATTCTGGGCTATCCTTTTTGATAGCAATAGAAATAATACTTGATTCACCTTGGTTAAGAGGCTCTCCTGATATTTCGATTTTATCGCCGTCTGGAGAGTTTAAAATATAAGATCCTGCTGCTGCCTCTCCCATAACGACTACATCAATACGGTCATTTAAAAGGTCAGAAATACTTTCCGTTGGCCCAGGATATGTTTTCATCTCTTTATATCCCCCAATGCTTTGGACAAGCTCTTCCCAGTTCGATCCAGAGTTAACGCCTACTGTTAATCCACTGATATCTTCAGGACCATCAAGAGCCTTCTCGCCCTTTTTAATAATTGCGACTGCTCCATCCATTGCATAGGCATCAGAGAAATCAACCGATTTTTTTCGTTCATCGTTAATATGGACACTGGACATAACAACATCAAATCTTCCTTGCGATAATCCTGGAATTAAACCAGAAAATTCACCTGTCTCGAATTTTGCTTCTACGCCCATTTTGTCAGCGATTGCCTTAGCCCAGTCAACGTCATAGCCTGTTAATTCATTGCCTTCATCCAAATAGCTGAATGGACGATAATCTCCTGTTGTTCCGATGATAAGCTCGCCGCGGTTTTTCACTTCATCTAATGCATTTTCAGCACTTCCTGAAGTTTCATTTCCACAGGCAGCTAATATTGCTGACGCACTTATGACTGTTGCCAGTGTTATTATTTTGATATTTCTGAATTTAAACATTATGAACCCCCTGTTTTTTTTCTGCCAATTGACAAGTAGTCACGAGTAATGTGTTTATCCCTTTTTCTATGTCATCCCAACTCGTACATTCGTCTGGATGATGACTGATTCCGTAACGGCTCGGTACAAAAATCATACCAGCATCTGTTAATGTACTCATTGCATTAGCATCGTGATTTGCGCCACTTAACATATAACGATAAGAGTATCCTAGTTTTTTAGATGCCTCTTCTATTTCCATTTGTATACCTTCATCCATTTCTCTTGGATATTTCTCTACAAGGAGACGAATGTCTTTATTTGGGATATTATTGCTAATCCACTCTACTATTTCTGCTTTAACTTCACGCATCTTTTCGAGCATACTGCCGCGAACCTCAAGTAACAGCCTTGCTTCTCCTGGAACTACATTGGCCATATTAGGAAATATACTAATTTCGCCCACTGTTGCAACAATATTGTCTCCTTTTCTTTTAGCAATGCTGTTTACTTCTGTTATAAGGCTGGCAGCATGCACGAGAGCATCACTTCTCATATGCATTGGTGTTGTGCCTGAATGGCTTGCCCTTCCTGCTATTTTCACTTCAAACCGAATCATTCCCGCAATAGAGGTAACAATTCCAATCGATTTTTGATTGGACTCCAGTACTTCTCCCTGCTCAATATGCAGCTCTATATAGTTTAAAAACGCCTCTTTTGGGCGAGCTGCATCTAACAAAAGCTCGCAGTCAATATCTGCTTTACGAAGCAGTAAGTCATAGCTATCATCTCTTTGCACCTGGCCTGCCATTACCCTGCTTCCAAACGTTCCGCCGAGTGGGTTTGCTTCTTCACCGGTGAAACAGATAAGCTCAATTGGTACAGAAGGCTCGACTTTATTTTCAGCGAGTACTTCAAGAACCTCCAAGCCGCCAATTACCCCAAGCGCCCCGTCAAACAAACCTCCTTCAACGACAGTATCAAGATGGGATCCAATTGCAATACTAGGTTTGTCCTGAGGTCCGTACCTTGCAATCACATTTTTGGCACCATCCATATAGAAGGAAATACCGAGCTTTTTAAGCTTTTCCATTAACCAGATTTTCGCCTGCATTTCCTCATCTGAGAAAGCAGTACGTGTATATCCTTTTGTCCCACTATTTACTAAGGCAAGCTCACTAAAATGCTGCTTAACTCTTTCAATATTAATAGCTAACTGTTTCATAAACAAAGTCTCCCTTGCCATGGAAATGAGTCACCCATTTTGTTATATCCTCTACTTCCTCTAATCGGTTTGTCTCTGCAATCAGCTTGGCAACAAGCTCTTTATTCCCAAGCATATTTTCATATTTATCAGTCAGTATTGGGATTGATAATGGCTCCTTATAGCTTCCAGAAGCATCCTTAACTTCAGCCTGTAATATCGTACCGTCCTTTAAAGTAATCGTTATTCTAGCAGCCCTTTCCTCTGGCAGTGCCTTTGTCATTTCTTCATTTTCTTCCACTGTAATCTTGCTGGCTAAAGCCAATACATGCTTATCCTTCAAAGCATCGTTTCCAAAACAGCTATATAAGTTTTTTTCAAGGAGAATATTCGCCAATAAAAAGGGAATTGCAAATTTCGCCGATAATTTATTCTCTGGTTTATCAGTAACAAGCCGGGCAGCAAGCTGATAGGTTTCTACTTTTATACTTTTAATTGTTGTGACATCGATCTCATTTCCTTTTGTTAGTTTAAATAAAGCATCTATAGAAGAATGAGTGAATCGGCACGTCGGATAGTATTTGAAGAAACTCTTCTCAACTAACGGAGGCGCCCATAATTCTTTTGTAAATACATCAGCATTAACTTTAGCTGATATTAAAGTCCCCCAGATATGCTCCACAACATGAAGACTGCTTTCAAACCCGTATTGCTGGAGACTTGGCACATGGTAAGCAATTTGTGAAGATATGCCAGTATAAAGATTTCTTGCTGTTTGGCCAGTAACGGCCGCTTCCCAGCTTGTTGCTAAAGGAAGCGAAGCGGCAAGAAGGACAATATTTATCAGCTCTTCTGTGCTTTTTCTTTTTAAAATGCCAGCAGCTAGCGCTCCGCCAATCGTCCCCCAAGTTCCATGTGGGTGCATATCATCATTCATGTTACAGGCATAAGCAAAGCGGGCAGAAATCTCATAGGCTAATACAAACGCTCTTATAAGCTCTTGACCAGAAGAATTATTCTCAATCGCTGCTAGATAAGCGGATGGAAAAATATGTGCTGCTGGATGCCCTTTTGCAAATTGATTACCTTCATCTAATTCATTGGATACAACTGCAGTACCGTGAAGCATTAAGCTGTCTGCTCCTGAGGCATAAAAACCTGTTCCGATTATAGGTATCGGATGAAACATATTCTTCTCTTCACTTGCCGCATCTGCCAGGTAAGCTGCCAGCTCTTCGTTTCTCATCCCATCCCAAGCTGCCAATGCTGTATCAAGTATGATCCATTTAGTTCGTTCTATCGTACTTTCCGTTAGATCCTCCCATTGTTTACTTAAAATAATCTCCAAGGAATCTATTAAGCTCTTAAAGGACAACTTCACTGACCTCCTTACGTGCGGATCCTGGAATGAATGTGCCATACCCTGGTTCAGCTACTACTTGCTGACCATCGTAAACCGTATTTCCTCTTACGATTGTCTGCACAATTTTCCCTTTACCATGTTGGCCGTGGAACGGGCTTAATTTAGCTGTTGATTGAAATTGTTCTTGATTAATAGTGAAGGTTTGTTTTGAATCTATAATGGTAAAGTCAGCATCAAACCCATGCTTTATTCTTCCTTTATTAGGAATTTGGAATACGTCAGCTGGCTGTGTGGACATCATTTGCGCAAATTCAACAGGTGTCAGCTTGCCCTTCGCAACAGTGCTATTAAACATTAACGGAACCATTACTTCCACGCCCGGCATTCCAGAAGTGGCTAAAAAGATATTTTCATTTCCTTTATCTTTTGTTTCTTTCGGCCATGGTGCATGATCGGAAGAAATCATCTCAATATTTCCCGCATGCAGATGTTGCCATAATCCTTGCTGTTCCTCTGGTTTACGCAATGGCGGATTGTTTTTCGCCTTAGGACCGTGTTTTTCAAGGTCCTCGACATTAAGAAGCAAATAAGGGTAGCAAGTTTCAGAGGTAACTTCTACTCCGAAGCCTTTATAAATATTGATTAGCTCAAACGTTCTAGGATGTGATACGTGCACGATATGAAGCTTTGCACCAGTCCAATATGCAAACTCAAGCAATTTTAAAACAGCACTTGTTTCTGATACTGGCGGTCTTGTTTCCATATGAGCAGCTGGATAAACTTTATTTTCGCTCTTATATTCCTCTATCATGTCATAGATAATATCATCGTTCTCAGAGTGAAAAGCCGCTCTTAGTCCTGTTGCTTTTAAAGCTTCCATTGCTTTAATAATTTCTGGGTCTGGTATTCTTGGGAAGCGATGTTCATCTGTCTCAAATGTTGACATCTTAAACGCCATTGCCCCTGCTTCTGCTAAAGGCTGAATTTGACTAATTCCATTTCGTTTGGAAATCGTAGCCCATAAACCGATATCAACAACAGCCTCTCTTTCAAGCTTCGCCACTTTTTCTTCAAAAATAGCTAGATTACTAATTGGGTTTGGCACATCATAAGGCATATCCATAAATGTTGTGACACCGCCAACTGCAGCAGCTTTGCTTGTTGGAATAAAGCCCTCTTCCGTATTGCTGTAGCAATGTACATGTACATCAATCATGCCGGGAAATATATATTGATCGCCATAATCCTCTACCATTGTGCCTAATAATTGTGGACTTCCTGTATGTATTTCTGCTATTTTCCCATTTAGTATCCCAATTTCCCCTTGAACGACCTCTGTTTCAAGTACTAGTTGTCCTCTGATTACCTTATCGTATTGTTTGCTCATTTTAGCCAATCCCTTCTCTATAAATATAGTTCGATTTTTTTCCCAGTCTTCTTTAAATGGTCAATAAAAAATCCCTTGTCCTGTAACAGCATTCTTTCTCTCGGCCCTGCAACACTTAATGAGGCAACAACCTTTTCATTAAAATCACGAATCGGTATTCCATAAGCCACTACCCCTTTGTCAATTTCTTCATCTGAAAAGGCATACCCCTCTTCTCTAATTGATTGCAAATTGTTGATAAGATCGTCTTTTTTATAAAGGCTATTTGGGAGATATTTTTTGATATAACCCAATTCAAATAAAGAATCTACGAAAGTATAATCCATCCATGCAAGCAAAACCTTAGAAGAAGCTCCACAATGGAGCGGCATGATTCCTCCCTGTTCTGACGTAACGTTAATCGAACGATTTGACTGGATTGCATCAAGGCAAACAGCATGATAATTCGATCTAACTGATAAAATAATCGTTTCTTTCGTTGCCTCCATCAAGCTTTCCATTTCCGGCCTTGCTACTTGCATTAACCGATTGTCACTTCGGACAATACGAGCCATCTTCAAGAATCTGTAGCCCAGCCTGTATTGGCCGTCTGTGGTTTCCATGATATATTCCTTCTCCTTTAAGACACGTAAATGTCTGTACACAGAGCTTTGCGGCTGTTTGAGCATTTCTGCTATTTCCGAAACCGTCAATGTCCGTCTTTCGAAATGGAATAAATCTAAGATTGCTAATGTCTTTTCTGCACTCACGGACATCCCTCTTCTTTGATTATCAATAGTTGATAATTGATTATCATTTATCATCTTTGTTACTAACACTATAATGGAGTGATTTTTATTTGTCTGTGAACTTGTCAGATTATATTACAGTATTTTTAATTTTCTTAATTTTCTATACAAAAAAACCACCCTTCCTTTGTAGGAAAGAATGGCTTTTTTTGTTAAAGTGATATGCTTTCTTTTTTTATGTAGTAATTAGATAATGCATGACCAACAGTTGCTGCCAACAGCTGCTGAAACAGCATACAAACGATAACAGGCATAGCAACCTTTGCTGGGAAAAAGCTGACAGCCAAAACGGCACCTGCACTTATATTTCTCATCCCGCCTGTAAATACGAGTGAAACAATCTCTGATTTTTCCCTCTTGTAAATAAAGCCAATAAGCCATGAAAATAAATAACCGCAAATGGCAATAAACAGCATCGCGATCGTAATCTTCAAAAATTCAACATCAATGCTTCTCACATAAGGGGCTATTGCTGAGCTGTTAATGGCAATAACAATTGGCAGGCTTAGCTTTGAAAGTGGAGTGATACGACTGCTCATTTTCTTCAGCGATGCAGGCTTCATAAAGCGATTGAATGTCATACCAAGTATAGACGGAACTACCACCATGATGAACAGGCCTTGCATTAAGTCATACCCATTCATAGCCACTGTTTCACCAACAAGCAGAGACATGGATGCAGGCACGATCAGTGGAGAAAGAATTGTATCAATAAGAATGATGGAAATAGCTAACGGATTGCTGCCATTGTACATCGTTACCCATATTATACTTGTGATTCCTGTTGGAATAGATACTGCCAGAATAAGTCCTGTTATAATCAGCGGATCATTATGGAAGAATAGGTTCCCAATACTCCAAGCCCATAATGGGATAACAATATGCAATACTAATAAAGCCAATAAAATCGGCAATGGGTGGGAAACAGTATGCTTAAATGATTGAAAGCTGGAATTTAGACTCCCAGCAAAAGTCATGAACCCAAATATCCAAGGGACTAAAAAGGCTAATGGCTGCAAGTAAACAGAGGCCAAAACTCCGCATAACACACTTATCGGTGTTAATATCGGCATCCATTTGCCAAGCAAAACATTTAATTTTTCGAGCATTTTAAAAACCAACCCCATCTCTCACAATAGATTTTTTATCACTTCACTATTTGTAAAACGATTAAGAATCGTCAATATTTCAAGATACAGGGTTACTTTTAAAATGCAATTGTTTTGTCAGAAAATATAACAGAGTATTTGTATAACCTTATTTTCGGATGACTTGAAGCATTTGCTAAAAAAGCATTACTTCGACTATTTATACTTTCTTAATATAGTAAAAAAGCAGTATAAAACTCACTTTTTATCCTCCTGAAATAAAAATACAGACATAAAAAATAAGCCACCTAAAGGCAGCTTAACAGACTATCTGAAAATGAAACTAATACCTCTTTCCATAAGAACATAAATTATGTTTTTCATAAAAAGCGCACTTTATCTCATTTTCATTCAGTAACCTTTTTGTCTGAAATGAATATACTTTATACTCTTTTATAATAGAAGCTACTTTAGGAGCTCCAAACAAATGTTACTTAATAAAGATTTCCTACTTTGTTTTTTATCTCAATGAGTAAATGCAAGAAATAAACCGAATTTCGTACTAATTCATAAAATACGGATTCGTCCTTAAGCCGCTTCTTTTAATTTCCGAATTAAAATCTACATGGATTTCTGATTTTTCAAACCCATCATCCCAATTTATCCCATATTTTTTATAGCTCTTATAATCCTGTTCGCGGAGAAGCTCTCCGAAGCCAAAAATATCTGCATCATACTCTTCTTTAGCTTTCTTTATAAACTTTTCTATTTGTTTTTCCATTAATTTATTAATCGATTTTTCCATTCCTTCGAATGCATTTGCATCCGTAATTGCTTTTCTGCAATTTAGACCTTCTAAATAGCCCTCTGTCCTGATGTTAACGTGGAATTTTGGAATGCCATTTGTTTCTTTGGCAGTTATTTTTGTTTTTGATTTTGTAACATGGTAGCCAAACTTATTGTCTTCCTTAACACATTGAACGCTTAATACCGTATTTTTTATTTTCCCTTGTACAAAAAGCAAATCCCGTACCTCAAACAAGGAGGCAAAACCGGCAAGTTTACCTTGCTTTATAACTGCCAATGAGTCAACAACCACTTCACTTTCAGGGTCCTCACTTTTCATATTTTCAATATTGCCCCCTTTTTTAGGGTCACCTGTTATATGTGCAGCTGCAAGCACAGGAGATTGTCCAAGCGCATTGTAGATACGAATATAATCATTTAATTTAATGTCAGGTGCTCCTCCCCACTCTTTTTGCATATGATTTAGTTGTGAAAATAACTTTAAGGATGGGCTTTTTTTGTACATATTCGTTACCTGCAGTAAATCACCAGCATCACGTCCTCTAACAACTACGATACTGAAATCATCTCGTATTTCTCTGTTGCGATCTAAAGCATCCATAAATTGAAGTAAATTATCCTCAGCGACTTCTTCACTTATCGCCAATAATCTCATATGTGAGTACACAAGACGAGTAGCATTGGCAATATTAAACTTGTTGGCCAGCTCTGCAACAGTATTTCCTTCTAATGAATAAACAAATGATGGCGCCATGCCAGTTGCTGTTTGAGTGGTCATTTCTCTAGCTTCCGTCGTTTCGATAGTCAGCTTATATTTAAATTTTTCGCCTTTATCAACTGCCATCCCTGTTACAATCGATACTTTTGACAATTCTTCTCGATCCCAGCAGCCGCTTAGAAGCAAGACAATACTTATGATGATTACAATTTTTATAACATACATAAAAAAACCTCGCTATATAAACCTTAACTAAATGAATACCTTATTAAAAAAAGGGCTCATTCCGAAGAATAAGACCTTAAAGGGAATTGCTGATATTTTTTGTTTCCAATTCCTATTTTATACATTTACTAATAATAGTTTAACCAACTTTCCTAACTTAGAAGGTTATCAATTTCCAGTTTATGTGCCAGCAGATAAAACTGCTTTGCAAGAAAATGTGGAGAATAAGGCATATCGTTACGTAACCATGCCACAATTGTACCAATTAGTGCTGAGGAACCGTACCACATTGCAATATCTGTTTGAATTTCTTCCTTTCCATTTCCAATTTTAGCAGCGCCTTTCTCCTTAATACGCTCTGTTATCATTTTCGTCAACTCATTTGACAATCTCTCCATAAAAATTGGTGTTTTTCTGGAGCCTAATGTCTCTTTATAAAAACTAGCATGCTCCGCAAAATGTTCAAGCAAGCTCGTTAACATCAGCCAATCAGCATTACTAGAATATTGCTTATCACCTTGAGAGTAAAGAATTTGCTGAATATCCTCTATCATGTCGTCAGCCATCTTTTCTAACATATCTGGTATGTCACGGTAATGCAGATAGAAGGTTACCCGACTTATAGTCGCTCGCGCTGCAATTTTACTGACAGACATTTTCTCTATATCCATTTCCTTTAATAGGTCGACAAAAGCCTCTTTTATTAAATGTCTTGTACGAATAATTCTCGGATCTGTTTGATTTTTGGAAGCATCCATCGGCTTATCCCTTCCTCCCTAATAAACAAATATGATTTTAATGTACTAAATCCTCTATCTTATTTACATTATCTTATAATATGTAAATTAGTTTACACAATACTCACAATTGTAAATTGCAAAATAGCACTGACGGTTTATAATCTACTTTATGCCATGTTAATTATCTTACACTGTGTAAATTAAGTCTATAGCAAAGGAAAGGAAGTTATATATTGAGTAATACAGATACTTCTACAAGTACAATTAAAAAAGGGCCTATTTTATTTATTATGATTTTAGGAGCTTTCTTAGCAACGTTAAACCAAACATTAATGAGCGTTGCAACTCCAGAATTAATGGTCGATTTCGACATTACGGCGGCAACTGCACAATGGCTCACAACTGGCTATATGTTAGTTAATGGAATTCTTATACCAATCACAGCCTATTTTATGCAACGCTTCTCGACCCGCCAACTATTTCAAGCGTCTATGTTTATTTTCTTGGCAGGTACGATCGTATCAGCTTTAGCAACAAGCTTCCCAGTTCTCTTAACTGGCCGTATGATTCAAGCAGCTGGGGCTGGTATCATCATGCCGCTTCTAACAAACGTAATCTTTTCGATTTTCCCTGCAAATAAAAGAGGTGGAGCAATGGGAATGGTTGGCTTTGCGATCATTTTCGCTCCGGCCATTGGACCAACATTAGCTGGTTATGTTCTTGAAAACTATAAATGGGAAGTAATGTTCTATGCCATGATTCCTTTCTCCATTTTAGTGATTATTTTTGGCTTTATTTACTTGAAAAATGTGTCGGAGCAAGTTGCGACTAAAATGGATATTTTCAGTGTCCTTCTGTCTACAATTGGTTTTGGTACATTATTATATGGCTTTAGCCGAGCTGGCAGTGAAGGCTGGTCAAGTGCTGAGGTGTTAGCTTCTATTGCAATCGGTATTATAGCACTTGCACTTTTCAGCTGGAGACAGTTGACTTCAAAAAGTCCATTACTGGATCTTAAAGCCTTTAAATATAATATGTTCTCCTTAACCACGGTTATCAACATTGCTGTAACAATGGTTATGTATGCTGATATGATGCTGCTGCCATTATATTTACAAAGTGCCCGCGGCTATTCAGCTTTAGAATCAGGACTATTATTACTGCCTGGAGCACTAGTTATGGGCTTCCTAATGCCTATTACAGGCAGACTCTTCGACCGCTATGGTGCAAAATGGCTGTCCATTAGCGGTATTATTATTATGATTATTACTACAATTGGTTTTGTTGACCTAACTGATTCTACGAGCTATACCTATCTAGTTCTTATGTCTACATTCCGACGTATCGGCATGGCACTTATGTTAATGCCAATTCAAACAGCCGGTTTAAATCAGCTGCCTGCAAGCTTGACTGCACATGGTACGGCCATTTCCAATACAATCAGACAAGTCGCTGGTGCTGTAGGTACTTCCTTACTTGTAACGATTATGACAACCCGTACGGAAACGCATTTAACAGATGCAATGACTGCTGGCGGAAATGCTGGCAACCAAGCTCAAATGATGTTAGATGCAACAATACAGGGAATTAATGATGCTTATGTTGTAATCATCGGAATTGCTATAGTCGGCTTAATTCTGTCCTTCTTTATCAAAAAAGTATCACCAGGAACACAATCAGCATCACAAAAGAAAGAACAGCAAGCTATGAGAAACGAACCAGAAGCAGCTAAATAATCCAAAAGGACTGATAAGTAAAATTGCTTATCAGTCCTTTTCGCTACTATTTGTTTGTTGGTATTTCCACACGGGCAATTGTCTCTTGTTTTTGTGACTGAATAGAAATTTCCCCACCATATCTATTCACTACTTCTTTAACAATAAATAGCCCTTGACCCCTGATTTTTCCCCTTTGGGCCTTTTTCGTTGAGAATCCTCTTTTGAAGATTTGCTCCTTCACTTTATCATTTATCGGGTGTCCTGTATTACATATCTCAAATAAATATGTTTTGTCATCAGCCTTACACGTAATACTCATTTTTCGTTGTTCTTCAGGCAAATCTATCGTTGCATCGATTGCATTATCTATTAAATTAGATAATATTTTGATTAAATCTGTTGATGCTATTTTCTTATACTTATTGTCTATTACATCAAATTGAATATCAATATTATGGTTTTGAGCCGCAAGCTTTTTCGTCTGCAAAAGCACAGATAAGCCAGGGTTGCTGACATTTAAATTGATTGATTGTATTAGATGCACTTCTTTTGTTAGTGTTGCGATATAATCATTGGCTTTGTCTGTAAGTCCAAGCTTAAGCAAGCCATGCAGTACCTGAATATGATTTGAGTAGTCATGACGTAATGATTGAACAGATGATATTAATGATTGCAGTTCAAATTGATAGGTATCCTCTGTATCGCCCACTTCTTTTTTCAGCTCTCTTGTATACCATTTTTGGAGGACAAAAAAAGCAACAAGCATGAGAATTACAAACAAACCACTAAAGATAAAGGCAGAAATACTGCTTTTTAATGCCTTTTTACTCACATTATTGATTGTATCTGGACTAATATCGATTCCAAGATAGCCGATAATTTCATCTTTTTGATCCTTAATAGGCACTCCGACTGTCAGATATTCTCCGTATATAGGATCTTGGATAATGTCAGTTGAGAAAGTCTTTCCATTGTAAGCTTTCACTACCTGTTCTTTTGGAATCGTACATATTCCGCCAATAGGAAACTCTTGCTCACTATCTTGCAAGGCAACAATCATTGCCCTCGTTACATTAGGGTTATTAACTAGCAGTGTGTACACATGTAAAGAGCCGTTTTTTTCCTTGGCGTCTTCTAAATAGCGTTGAATGACGTGATACTCCTTGCTTTTTACAGGATTTTCAAGAAACTTTTTATATGTTTCTGTATCTAATGAAGCCGCTATTTTTTTGGCAGTTTCTATATTTTGGTTAACGATAGAGTTTTCTGCCGTTTTTTTTATACTAGAATAAGAAGAATATATATTAACCATCATGAAAATAACTACTATAAAAAAAGATATAATAAAAATTGACTTCAATTTTTTATTTCTCATTTATACATCCTTGCCACGTTACTTTTACGTTGAAAATTTTTTAGAGTATAAGAGTATTTTACTACATAATCCAATCCTTTTCTTCGTTATTTTCCCACTTTATCCTTATTTCGCTAAACTATTTAATCCAGTTGCACATGACAACTGGATTATTTTTGCATTATTAACAAAATCTAACCTTTCACTCCCCTTTTGTGCTCATATATCAAACAGATACAGAGGAATCAGTTGTCTGTTCATTTTCCTGCATGCTTTCTTTTTGCTTTTCTGATTTTTCATATGCTTTCCAGAACGGGTAATACACCACAACCCCTATGGCAAAATTAATTACCACCATCAATACACCTTTCCAGTCACCACCTGTTGCAACATACCCAGAGATAAATGGCGGTGTTGCCCACGGTAATTCTACAAAAACTCTATTGATTAAATGTAGGGAAAACGCACTATAGGTGACAATTGCAGCAATTGTTCCAGATAGAATAAATGGAATGATGAAAAATGGATTTAACACAATCGGCAAGCCAAAGATTACTGGCTCAACAATGGTAAATAATGCAGCAGGTGTTGCTATTCCTGCCATTGTCCTTGCCTGCTTCAACTTAGATTTCCACATCCAGAATAAAATTCCCCAAGCAGCAGCTGGCCAAATTGTGATACGTTCTACTACTGTTGTCCATATATGCGGCAATTGCTTTATATCCACACCATTAGATAATGCCTTAGCATTTTCTGCGACCCATTGCAGCTTTAAAGGTTCAAATATTGGCCCAATCATATTATCACCATGCATGCCAACTGCCCAAAGCAACAGACCGATTAAGACTCTTGGGATAAAAACAAAAATGCTATCTGTACCACTAAAGACTGGTCCTAAAACGGTGTTTAAAAAGGTTGTTATATCAAAGTTAAGGATAGAGCGTACAAGCCATAACAATGTGAAAATAACGAAAAAGGGAATTAACGCAACAAAGGCATTCGTAACATTTACGGGAACACCATCTGGCATTCTGATCGTGATTTTCCTTTCTAAGAAAAAGCGGTACAGCCGAATACTAATTAAGCTGCTGATAATTGCGGCAAATAACCCGCCTGCTGCAAAGTTAGTCACACTCATTCCGTTTGATAGGTCATTAATGTTAATTAAGAAGAAGGCAGCGATACTAAGTAACGCAGCATTAATAGAATCAATTTCAAATCGTTTAGCATAGCTCATCCCAATGGCTATTGCTGCATATAGCGATAAAAAATTCATTGTCATATTATAAAATATTAAAAACTTCGCCGATACAGCTGAAAGAACAGGAATAAGAGGATCTTCACTAAAGGTTCCTGGCATTCCCAGCATGGCAATCAGCAAAAACAAACTGCCAATAATAACAATGGGAACAATCGCCACTAATCCATCCTTAACTGCTGCTACTGCAGGAATATTACCGAACTTTGCCATCGGTCCAGCCAGGCGATCCACTACAAAATCGGATACTTTCTCTAAAAAGGATTTCTTTTGATTACTCATGTGTTTCCCTCCCCAGTTTCTTTTAACCATTACTCGTATTTGTCGACAAATACATTTTGTAAGCGCTATCTAAAACTAATTCGGATTATAGAGTCTAGAAAAATATTTGTCTATAGCACAAAATCTCGAAACTGGCCCCAATAATTGCTTTTTTCGCTTTTGTTTACCAAGAACTACAAACTATTTCCCAAGTGAAATACTTGCGATACTTATAAAAAACTAAGAATTAATAGGGTTTATAACAGCTATAATGTCAGAATTCAATTTCGGGAAATGAAATTCAATTTCATGAACTATGCAAGTAATTACAAATAATGAAATCGCTCTCCTAAATCCTCTTCTCCCCTTTTTCAAGTAAATCCATGATGCTATGATTATTTTAGAGATGGAAAGGAGATTTTCTTATGTTAACAATTGCTTTTATTGGATTTGGGAATGCAGTAGTCAATTACCACTTACCGTACCTTGAAAGGAAAGAAAATATCAGAATAAAAAGCATTTATCGCAGAGAAGAGGACCGCATCGGGGATACAGAAAGAGAAGGCTGGTACCCTTCCATTCAGTTCACGACAAACCTACAAGAAGTGCTTGAGGATTCAGAAATTGAATTGATTGTCATTTGCACACATGTTGACAGTCATACTGAATATGCTAGAAAAGCACTAGAACATAATAAACACGTCCTGGTAGAAAAACCATTTGCAGCAACTGTTGAAGAAGCTAAAGAAATATTTGATTTTGCAGCATCAAAGGGTTTGATCGCGATGGCAAATCAAAATAGAAGGTTTGATGGCGACTTTTTGACATTAAAAAAGGTAATAGACAGCGGAGTGCTTGGACAAATTATTGAAATACAATCACATTATGATTATTTCCGACCACAATATATTAATAAGGGATTCGGCATGATGCACGGGCTCGCAGTTCATACAATTGATCAGCTTTATTCCCTTTTTGGAAAGCCGAAAAAAATCAACTATGATGTCAGGAGCGTTTACCACCCTGGAGAATCAGATGATTATATTGATATAGATTTCCACTATGGGCAATTGAAAACAACTGTTAAATGCAGCTTGGCCGTAAAAATCAACCACCCAAAATTTATTGTTCATGGTGATAAAGGCAGCTTTATTAAGTATAGCAGCGGACATCAACATAAAAATGAGCATGGACCGACCACTGTTAGCCTTGAAACAGAGGAAGAGAGTAACTGGGGAACGCTATCCTTTGTTGATGCAAACGGTATTGATCATCATGAGTTGGTAAAGTCTGAAGTGACAGACTATGGCATTTTATACGAAAAGCTTTATCAAAGTATTAAACAAAAAACAGAAAAACCTGTAAAAGACGAGGAAGTTTTAGCGGTATTACAAATATTGAATGATGGTGTCAATGCTGCAAAAAATGCTAATTACGAAACGGAGATTATATAATGAAAATCGGGACAATAGGTACAGGATTTATTGTAGATGCATTTCTTGCTGGAGTTGAATCAACGGACGAAGCTGTCTGCACAGCAATGTACAGCCGTAAACAAGAAACAGCAAAAACACTTGCAGACAAGTATGATATATCTACTATTTATACAAACTTGAAGGAAATGTTTGAAGACAATGAAGTGGAAGTTGTTTATGTTGCTTCACCGAACAGCCTTCACTACTACCATGCAAAACAAGCACTTGAGCATGGCAAGCATGTAATATGTGAAAAACCATTTACTTCTACTGTGCAGGAACTGGATAGTTTAATAGCTTTGGCAAAGCAAAAAAACCTGATGCTATTTGAGGCAATAACTACTATTCATTTGCCGAACTTCCAATTAGTGAAAGAAAACCTTGATAAATTAGGGCAAATTAAGCTGGTTCAATGTAATTATAGTCAGCTATCCAGCAGATATAATGCCTTGCTTGCAGGTGAAACACCTAATGTATTTAATCCAGAATTCTCTGGCGGATCTTTGGTGGATATTAATATTTACAACCTTCATTTCGTCATGAATCTTTTCGGTGCACCTGAACAAATTAGCTATACTGCCAATAAGCACGCCAATGGCATTGATACCTCTGGAGTGCTGGTTTTAAACTATCCTGACTTTATCGCAGAATGTGTTGGTGCCAAGGATACAAACAGTATGAACTTTGCCCTTATTCAAGGTGAAAAAGGCTATATTCATGTCGAAAATGGAGCAAACGGCTGTCGCCGAGTATTGCTTCACACAGGCACATCAAAAGTGGAATTAAATAGCCAAACAACAACCAACAATCTGTACTACGAGCTTGTTGCATTCAAAGATATATTTAACAGGAAGGATTATGACCAGTGCTATCAATTGCTTGATTACAGCCATTCTGTTTTAGAGCAGGTAGTAGCAGCTAGGAAGGATGCCGGCATTAAATTTGCGGCTGACTTATTATAATAATAAAAAACAGTATCATTTCATTTTGATGATACTGTTTTTCTATGTATGAAAGTTTATTCTCTTCCCCTATTTTTACTCCGACTGGCTTTTCAAGGAACTCATATATAATACATCAAAGATAAACAGGGAAGACATCATTCTGTATATTTTTGAAAGCTTAAAATGTTCATCCTTCATATACGTTAATATGGTTTCATTGCATATTTTAGCAAGCAAACTATCCCGACTTCCAGTGACTGCTATAACTGTCATATTATTTTTGCTTAGCTTCTTTGCAATATCAATCATCGCTTTATTCCTGCCAGTATGAGAAATAACAAAGGAAACAGTCGTATCACTATTTGTTAAATTTGTTAAGTAGTGCTCGTTCGCACTATTAAAGGCCACTGCCATAACCCCAACTTCATTCCATTTAGCGCTAGCTTGCTGTGCTACAAAATAGTTTAAATCAACGCCATAAATATCTATTCGTTTTGCTTTCGCAAGGATTTCAACAATATTACCTAAGCTTTCTTCATTAATGAGCCTTCTTGTTTCAACGAATGATTGTTCATATATTTCAGGAATAATCTCTAATCCACTGACCATACTGTTTTTTTGATAACTTATGCTTGTTTGTTTCGTTTGATCTACTTCTTTATATTCAAGAGCAAGCTTTAGCTGAAAATCAGGATAACCTTTCATACCCAACTTTTTACAAAGCCTAACGATTGTTGACGAACTTGTAAAGGTTAATTTTGCAAGCTCATTTGCAGTCAAATCAAAAACGATGGAAGGATTTTTAAGGATATAATTGACAATATACTGCTCCTGTGAAGTTAAATTGTACATATATTTCATCTTGTTAATAAGCATTTTTAATTTCCTTCCGCAACATTTTTTAATCTACTACTTATTATAGTAGGAAATGATGCATAGTGCTTACATTGACAGTTATTTTTAGTTAAATACAATTTTTCTGAGTTGCAACTTTATTAATGTGGTTCAATATGAACATGGACTTGATACACACCATACTTTTGGTTTAGAACAGCCTCTACTTTGTCTGCAATATCATGAGCTTTTTTTACATCTAATGTTGAGTTTACCAGTATTTCGACATCAATAACTTCATTATTCCCATAGCTTCTCCCTTTCATTTCTTTAATCCCTTTAATTCCGTCTATGCTGATAATTTCCTGCCTATACTCGTCCAATTTATTTTCATCAAATCCATCTGATAGTTCGTGTGAAGCATTTCTGAAAATATCCACTGCTGTCTTGCAAATTAACAGGCCGACAATAAGTGCTGTTACACTATCGAGCCAAGGCATATTTAGCTGTGATCCTAATATTCCTATAGCAGTTCCGATACTTACCCATGCGTCAGAAATATTATCCTTCGCGGCCGACATTACTGCACTGCTCTTAATTTTAAGCGCCAGCGCTTTATTATAACGATAAACACCATACATAACGGCAGCAGCAAATATTCCAACAATAGCTGCAGTAATGTCTGGCGACTCACTTTGCCCACTTGATAGAGAAGTAATGGATCCAAATAATACCTCAATCCCAACAACCATCATGATAAAAGAAGCAACCATCGAGGAGATTGCCTCACTCTTCCAGTGGCCATATTTATGGTCTTTATCTGCTGGTCTTTGCGAGAGCTTTAAGCCAATTAAGACTGCGAGTGACGCGATAATATCTGTTGTATTATTCAAACCATCTGCTCGTAATGCTGCAGAGTCAGTCATATATCCAACTGTAACTTTTATAATAGATAAAAAGATGTAAGCAATAATGCTAATAATTGCTCCACGCTCTCCAAGTTTTAAATCCTTGAATTTCTGTTCCTCCATCCTCTCTCTCCCTCCAACACGATGATTACATCATAACAATCAGCAATCGGGTGGGTCTAGAGCAACCTTTTTGAAGCAATTTATAAAAGTAAGCTACCTTAAAATATGTTTCCATTAAGCAAAACTCATGAACACTATCAAATTTTATAATCTCCCTTTATGGTGCAATTTAACAAGCATTAAATAAATTAACGAAATCTAGCTAAACAATGTTATGCTAAAGAGAAATAATTACTAATTTAAAAGTTTGAGGTGAAATTTTTGGAGAAAGACCAGTTAACAGTTATAGATAATCTTAAAGGTCTTAACGAAGGACATATAATCTATTTTTTCGAATATATAGATGCATACATTAAAAATGTTATCGACTTTGCTATTTCAGGCTTAGAACAAGATCAATATTCTATCATCATAGAAAATGATCGGATTAGTCCGCTTATCCTAAAAGGTCTTAAAGAAATAGTAAGTGGTAGTCAATTAAACAAAATTAAGTTCATCAATAACTATGACTTTTATTTCGCTAAGGGAGATTTCCAATGTGCATCCATATTCGATTATCTTCCAAGCTTAATAAAAGATTATTCTAAACAGCAATTTTCTGTCCGAAGCTGGGCCCATGTTGAATGGGGCGATGTTCAAGAGATACATGAAAATCTAGCTAATTCAGAACAAGAAGCCGACATAATCGTTAAAGAAAACAGGCTTCTATCCGTTTGTGCTTATGACGCGGACCGAGTTAGTGAGACAACACGAAATAATCTCATTTCTCGCCATGGTTTTCTTATCAATGATTACCCGAGATAAATAATAAGGGAATTTTTTCTGTAAATCTCAGAAACAATACTAAAAACGCTCTCAAAGCACGAGTTTTATACCTGTTCTTCTTTAATACGATCCCGACTTTCCATCGGATGTATTGGCTATTAATTTTTTTATACAAATTTTATTTGCGCACTCGGATGTTAAGGGCTTTGGAATAATTGCCACACCTAAACCATGTCGGACTAATTGCATAAGCATGTCTCACTGTGTTGTTTTATAAGCAATATTTGGTTTAAAGTTCTCATTTCGACAGCTTTCTAAAACTACATGGTTTAATGCAAAACTTGTATCAAATAATACCCAATCATCCTTTTCTAATTGTTTAAGTGCTATGGTTGCACCAGCCTTTAAATGATCATCTACTGGCAAACAGGCCACGAATGGTGCTTTAAAGATAAGTTTCTCTAACTGCTTACTTTGTTCAGGTATTACGAAGAATCCAACATCTATCTGTCCTTTTTCCACCAGTTTTTCAACATGCAAACCAGCTTCTTCTACTATTTCAATCAGCACACCTGGATATTTCTCCTTAAAGGTCTTTGCTACTTGAGGAAAAGAAAAAGCTCCAATTATTTGTGGCAAGCCTACTTTTAAATGCCCTTTAATATCATCGTTTGTTTCTTCCAGTTCTGTTTTTAACTCCTTCATTTGATTTTAGGATTAGCGCTTTTTCATAAACCAGTCGCCATTCGTCCGTTAAACCAATAATTCGACTTTAACTGTAACCCCAACAGGTAATCAACAGTTGGGGGTTTTATACTTTAGGTTTACTTATATTATGTTAAAACTCCTTAAAATCAGTAAGCATACATAAGAAATGCATATTCAAAAAAAAAATCCCTAAAGTGTTAAAGCAAAGGTTAAGACATTTTATTAAAACATTCATCATGTTTGTTTTCCTTTTTCCTAATCAACACGAACCGATGAAAGCTCCCCTCTTTCCATGCATGTCAAGAGCCCATACCTTTAGTTAGTTTTTTTCTGCTTATGTATTCCATTATACTTTGAAAGGAATACAGAAGAACTTCTCTAAATAAATAAACCAAAAAATACTGTTTCCCTGTAATTCTGACAAGTGAAAAGATACCCATACGTTTTAATAACGGCAAAACAAAATAAATAAACAGGAAGTGTATCATTAAATTCACCAAAATATACAGCGGTAATTTACCATATGTCCATTTTAATACCCAAATGGTAAGGGCAAAGAAAGGTCCCCAAGCCCATGTATCTTCTCCAGCTACCTTTGGATGGATGCTTTGATAAAAAGCCCACCACCTTCTTTTCTTAGCAAAGATATTAGTGCATTTAGTTACGATGCCTATAAAAAAAGCGGCAGGGAGAAATCGTTTTAAGTCCTGTTTGTTGATGAAAATAAGACTGGACAAACTAATTATAAATAATACTATTAAGAAAAATCTCGATTTTTTCATGTACATACCTCCCTGCTTAAGATGCTCTATTTCTTAAGTATTTACACAGCATTTAAGGTAAACATTGGACTATTATGCGCAATAAATTGTAAGATCTTTGAATGGCATATGGAACTTTTTTAGTCATGTGTTGAGGATTGGACAAAAGTATTTAAATCTAATTGAAAAGCGAACTATTTAATCGTTATTGATGAATAGACTCTAAGCCATCCTCTATTTTATAATTCGTGTTTAAACAGGTTATATTTTGTATTGTTCAAGCCTCGTATTATTAGTCCATTGACAAGAAATGCTAAGGTTCGGTGGTTTATTGATAAAGAATTGTTCCAGCATAAGCGCAGCTACAGTAACATTTAATATTACTGAGTCAAAGTTACGAAATTATACTTCTTCCACTGAATGAGCGTAATTGTTGCTGGTAAACATTTATTTTCTAAGAATTAAATATCACTTCTTGAGACTATTAATTGATATAAAATAATATTGCCTTTAAGTAGTATTAAACATATAGAATGGGTATTAGAAGGAGAAAATACTATTGATTTAAGACTTAAAATGATGATGATCAGCAAGGAGACATTGAAAGATAAAATTACATAATGACTTAATGTTTACAGAGGCTTGACAGGAAAATTAGTCGTTGCTATAAAGCAAACTGTAGCCAAATAGGTATAATACAAAATAATCCCTAAACATACTAAGAAAAGAGGAACTTATATGAAACTTTCAGGAAATACAATACTTATTACAGGTGGAAGTGCTGGGATTGGACTAGCTTTTGCAGAACGATTTTTAAAGGCTGGCAACAAAGTAATCATTACAGGCAGACGTAAAAATGTCCTTCAAAATGCACAAGAAAAATATCCTGAACTCATAACATATGTCAGTGATTTGAATAGTGAATCTGATCGACTATCCCTTTTTAATTGGGTATCAGAGCACCATCCTGAAGTGAATGTGTTAGTGAACAACGCAGGAATTCAACAACGTTTTGATGTGTTAAAAGCAGATGCTAAAACGAACTGGAATTATTTTAACAATGAACTAACAACTAACATTGAAGCACCCTTCCACCTTTGTATGCTGTTTGCGCCTTTTTTTGCTGAGAAGGAAGATGCCGCAATCATTAACGTTACATCTGGATTAGCATTTACACCATTTGCTATTGCACCAATTTATTCCGCAACCAAGGCTGCGCTTCATTCATTTACAATAAGTCTGCGCCACCAACTATCACATACATCTGTTGAAGTAATTGAAGTTGCTCCACCTGCAGTTAATACAGATTTAGGCGGTGCCGGGCTGCATACACACGGGGAACCATTAGATGAATTTGCAGATGGAATATTCAAGGGATTAGAAGAAGGTAAACAAGAAATTGGCTATGGCACTTCAGTAGAACGCCTGCGAATGTCACGAGATAAAGTTGATGAGCATGTAGAAAATATGTACAATGCATTGAAGCATACACTTGATTAATTAGCTCTATAACATGTTATAATAAAAAGAGGCTGGGACATAAATATGTGAACCAGCGTAAAGACCGAATTACTTAATCAACTATGAAATGCCCCCTGTCAAGTAGACAGTTGAAATAATAAAAAAGATTTAAACAGCTTGAGCTCTATATTCCATAGGGCTTAAGCCGTTTAATCGTTTTTGATATCTTTCATAATTATAAAAATGAATATACTCCTCTATCGCATGTTCAAGTTCCTCAAATGTCTTATATTTATGTATATAATACTTCTCACATTTCAGTGTTCCCCAAAAAGATTCCATCGGTCCATTATCAATACATCGACCAACTCTTGACATACTCTGCGTCATTTTCGCCGCATCTATCCTTTGCTTAAATCCTTTGGAGGTATATTGATACCCACGATCACTATGGATAAGTGGATGTTCCTCCTCTAATAATAGTGCAGTTGCTTGGTCTAGCGTCTTAAATACAAGTCTATTATTATTGGAATGTCCTATAACAAAACTTACAATGGAGCCATCATAAAGGTCACGAATTGCACTTAAATAAGCCTTCCTTGATTGGCCATACTTAAATTCCGTTACATCTGTAACCCATTTTTCATTTGGTTTCTCCGCAGTAAATTCTCGATTTAGTCTATTTTCCGCCACCTGTTTAGGAGTAAAGTGTTTATAACGTTTCTTCTTGATGCGGATAATCGAGCGTAAGCCCGCCACTTTCATTAGTCGATAGATTCTTTTATGATTAAGTTTCTCTTTAAACTGTCTATTCATGTGAAGCGTCATTTGACGATAACCGAAGGTACTATCCACTTTTTCATGAAGAATCTTCATTTCTTTTATGATTTTTTCATTCAGTAAATCCTGGGAAGTAGGGAGACGATTCAGCCATTTATAATAGGCGGATCGTGCTATTTTGACTATTTCACAAAGTAAAGAAATACTTATGTTTTCTTCCCTATGAAGCTCCTGGATAGCGATATATTTATCCTCGAATCGGATAGGCTTTATTTTCTCCTCCTTTCTATCTCCTCCAACTTTTTTAAATACAAATTCTCCGCACGCAACCGTTCATTTTCTCTTTCTAGCTTTTTCATTTGAAGCTTGAATTTTTCTTCTGGAGTTAGCTTTGATTCCTCTTTCCTTTTACCACGTCTATCTTTCAACGCTTCTTCTCCGCCATCTTCATACTTCTTTACCCAGTGATAAACTTGTTGATAAGAAACTTGATACGTATCCGCTGCTTCTTGATAATTTTTTCCGTTCCCCAAGCAATCAAGTACAATATGTAATCGTTCTTCCCAAGTTAGTTTGCTTTCATTAGTCATAGAGCCCGTCCTTTCTTGTGACGCATCTTTTAATTCACTATGACTATTATACTTCCTAATCCAACTTCTGAGGACAGAGGGATGGGATATTTCATACATTCTAGAAACCTCACGAATCGAAGAACCACCGGACAAATACTCTTTTATGGCGGATAACTTTAGTTCTTCCGAATATTTTTTCCATGCGGAAGACTCCTTTAATCCTTCTAAGCCAAAGGTATCAAACTTATATTTCCATTCCAAAACGGTGGCATGATGTACTTTATAAATGGATGCCACTTTAAGTGAAGAAAGTGATTCATCAAACGCCTTCACTATTTCATATTTTTCTTCTGCAGAGTAAAACTTTCGAGACATAAAAAATACTCCCCTATAGTATCCAGATTTTATTTTTTAACCTGTCTACCTATAGGGGAGCTTATCACTATCGATTAAATAGTTCGGTTTTTTTGTTTTTAGTTTAAATACAACAAATTAGAAATTTTAGTGAAATGGAGCGGAGGCCACTCGACTTCTGCGGGAAATAGAGGAAAGGATGAGACCCCGCAGGCGAAGAAAGCGAGTGGGTGCAGCGCAATGAAACAAACTAACTTTAACTCAAAATTCTATTTAGACACAAGCTTCATTTTTCAAATTTAGATGTAATTTTATGATTCGTGTTTAGATAGGTTATCTTTTGTTTTGTCCCAGCCACTTTGTTAAATTCAATTTTTAATCACTTAATCTTCTATCTTCGTATTTATTATAATAATCATATAATTTCAAATAATTCAGGTTTCACAAAAAGTGGCAAGTTCTCACAAATACTCTCATAAGTTGAGAATTCATCATTATTAGTGAGCCCCATAATGCTATCTCCATCATAACCAATCCAAAATAAACTAACCTTTTTATCGAATTTCACAACAGGCACAATAGCTCGTTTCCCTTCCCAGTTCCCCTTCCAGACTCTCTCCTCTATAGAATAAATATCTGTATTAGTTGACCACATGACAATTTCATTTGAACTGCCCATAGATACAAATAATGGAAAAACCACTTTAAACTGGCTCATATTTTCTACATTTGCTACAGAAATTATCCGATTTTCTTTTTGATATAAGTATTTGAATTGGATATCACCTTTGTAACATTTTTCTTCGTAGTCCTTCTTCCAAAAGCTTGAAAACTCTGCACAGAAATAAAGCGGGAATGCTTGAATATTCTCCATCAAGCTTGGAACAAAGTTTTTATTACATTCAGGAAGATATAAATTATCCATAGAAAAGACATACGAAGGTGTCTCTTCCATGCCAAAAGGGAAACAACCTCCTGCATCTGGATCTTTGCTATAATAATACTTTGGTAAGAATCCGATGTCTAGTTTCAACTCTTCATCTCCTTAACTGGAAATTTCACTAAAATGTCCTCTAATCCTTTAATAAATAAATCAACATAGGTTAAATCTGTTTCGTATGAAAATTGAAGTTTATTTCCAGTTCCTACAGGAATCTGTACAACTCCTGCTATTTCTACCTTTTTTCTAGCATCCAAAGTAAAAGTCAGCTCAAAAAAAGGTTCAGAGGCTTCAAATATAACAGTTTTCTTTTTTATTGCAGAAAAAGACTTTAATTCTTGTATATAAAATTTTATTAAGCGCCCTTCTAATATAACCTCATTTAGTTCAGCTTTGAATCCTGGTATATGCAAAATCATAAAATTTCGATGCCAATCCAAATCATTGATGTTATCTGCATCTGAATAGGCATTTGCATAACTACAAATTTTAAAGTAGCTCTTTCCATCTTGTGAACGCAATTCTGCATAGGGAAATTCCAAAAAATAATCTATTTTCATCTAAACCCAACTCTCTAGTTAAATATAACTTATCCTCTACTTAATAATTCTATTTTTTATATTTTTTATAAATAAAATGCAAATATCATAATTCTATGTATCTCTGCTTATTCCTTCTTCAATAGAATTATTTGTTCTATAACGTCAGTTCAAAGAATACTTGAACGATAAATGTTTCTTCTAGAGAACGTATCGATTTCATATTCTTTATTAATTCTCATCCAAAGTTCACATATAGTTCATAAATAATTTATATAATCCGTTTATCAAATGTTGAAAGGGTTAGATGAATGGAAAGTATTTCAAAGTATAAGGAACCAGCTTTAGCTGATAAAAGCAATAAAATACTGGTAATGTTAGGTTTAATAATTGGCCTGATTTTTTCTGAGCTAGATGAGACAGTTGTTAATACAGCAATGCCCACAATCATTCGTGATTTAGGTGGTTTGGCGATGTATGGTTGGGTCGGCGGTGTATATATGCTGACAATGTCTGCATTCATGCCACTACTTGGTAAATTAGCCGATTTAATGGGCCGAAAAAAAATATATTTAATGAGTATGGCTTTTTTCATTGTTGGTTCGATAGTTTGCGGATTAGCGGATTCCATGACATTGCTTCTTATTGGCCGGGGAATTCAAGGTTTAGGAGCTGGTGGGTTAATGCCGCTTGCCATGACCATATCAAGTGATTTATTTCCAGTTGAACAACGAGCAAAGGTTCAAGGCTTTATGGGTCCAATCATGTTTATTCCAATGTTATTAGGGCCATTAATGGGCGGATATTTTGTCGATCAAGTAAGTTGGCATTGGATTTTCTTTGTTAATATTCCTGTTGGACTCATCGCAGCACTTCTTCTAGCAAGTGGGTTACTGGAAACAGCTATGAAGAAACAAGTGGTTATTGATTGGGGAGGCGCTTTATTATTAATTGCTACGATTGTTTCCTTGCTAATAACACCAGTTCTTGTTGAAAATAATGGTTATACATGGGGCTCTCCATTAATTATAGGTTTGCTATTCCTTGGTGCCGTTTTATTTGGAATTTTCCTCTTTGTCGAGAGTAAGGTGAAAGAACCGATTGTACCTTTACATTTATTTAAAAACCGCAATATTCTTGTCCTATCTTTAATTGTTTTCACAGTTGGAATTGGTTTAATGGGATCCTTCTCTTCCTTCCCGTATTTTGCGCAAAATGTGCTGGGACTGACTGCAACTGAGGCCGGGTACTTGACATTGCCAATGATGGTAGGAGCAGTTGGATCAGCTATGGTAAGTGGATTTCTTATAACAAAAGTACGTTACAGAGAACTATTTGGCATTGCCTTTATCATGCCGATTATTGGATTCTACTTATTTTCACATATGAGCATTTCTACAACGATTGTTCAAATTACCATCTTCTTTTTCATTACAGGTCTTGGTTTAGGCGTTTTATTTGGTGGTGATAACCTCATTGTTCAAGAGTCTGTTGACAAAGAAAATAAAGGCATTGCACTTGCGACTGTTCCATTATTCCAAACAATCGGGGCTACAGTCGGGGTTAGTTTATTTGGTAACTTGTTATCATCAACACTTACATCGAAATTGCAAGGCATAGGTGATAAGCTTCCCGCAAGTATGGCCGAAAATATGAATACCTTAGCTGCCGGCGGTGTGCCTGCAGGTTTACCAAAAGGGTTGCTAACACAGATTAACACATTATTCATTGACTCATTCCAGCATATTTACATGTATTCATTTATCATTGCGATTATCGCGTTTGTCTTATGTTGGTTTTTGAAAAAAGAAGTGCTCTCAACAACGCCGAACGAATAATCGTACCAGTATAAAACATGTGGTAGTAATTTCACTTTGTTAAAATAGTACAGTTATTCAGCAAAAATATAAATAATGCCTGAACCCTACATAATCAAGGTTCGGGCATTATTTATGATTACCATATGTTAACAATACTTATAACTTGTTTATTAATACTTAGTAGAATTACTAAATATAATGTTAAATTACAATGTGCTGTTAAGTAATAAAATAACGAGTCTTCATGTCACACTCATAGCAATAAAAAAAAACCTTCCGCCAAGGGAAGGTAAACAATATTAAGAACGCTCTGTATAGCTTTTGAAATTTTGAAGAAATGCCTGCCAGCCTGCCCTTTGCTGTTCATTGGAATTAGTATCTTCTGCTTCGAAGCTCTGAACTACTTTAGTGTGATTATCTTGACTAAGGAAAGAAACAGTAACCTTGCGATCATCTCCAAGTGTATAGGAAATAAATTCGTTTGGCTTAACCTCATCATACACTCCGCCGAAATCAAATCCAAAACTGCCATCCTTTGCTTCCATTCGAGTAAGGAATTTTCCTCCTGCTCTTAAATCATTTTCTGCTCTTGGTGCATGCCAATCGTCTGAAGCAAAGGACCAATTTGTTATATGCTCTGGCTTTGTCCAAAAATCCCATACTTTCTCCACTGGGGCATTAACGATAGTTTCTACCGTAATTAATGCTTTATCTCCTGTTCCCATAATACACACCTCACTAGATTTATTTTAATAATTAATTTAAGTATATCACCAATATGAGGTTTATATTTATAAATTTTCGGACAATAAATTGATATATTTATCTGCTGTATTATTATCCTTCTGCTGTTCGTTTTTTCCATAATATAGTAATAACAACTTAAAGACAATAGCTGTTAGCTTTCATCATCGATTAGCTGCAAGTAGCGATTATTCCAAATATTTTCATAAAAACTTATCGTGTCTTTTGCTGACATAAATGAATTATTTAAGGTGGAGGTTGCTTTTTTATACATGACATTTTCATATCCTAGTCCATGTGCAAATTTAACAGTTGCATCCATACAGTATTCTGTTTGGGCGCCACAAAATTCAATTTTTTGGACAGATAGTTGGTCTAAAACTGTCTTCAAAGTTGTTTGGTAAAATGAGTTTGCATGCGTTTTTCTTACAAAATAATCTTGGTCTTGTACATCTAAATTGGCATGCATTGCCCACGCCTCTTCTTCTGGAACTAACTCTTCATCACCATGCTGAACAAAAATAATCGGTTTATTTAATCTTCTATATACAGCGATTCTATGATTAACTTTTTCAAGTAAAGCATCTAACTCATATAAATGCTCTTCTCCACTGTAACAAACTCCATCTTGTAAATCTATCACCATTAACACATCTGCATTATTCATCATTAACCTTCACCTCGTTCATAAATATAATTATAATTCTATCACTGGAGAATATTTTGTACACGCCTACTTTTGACACAATTTAGCTAAACCTCTTAGTAAATTATAACCGCTAATAGCAAGTAATTTTGAAACAAAAAAACGCCTTGCAGAAATATCTACAAAGGCGTCTTATTTTAAAATATTTCTTTTAACACTACAGCTTGCAGTTCCAATTCTTTAGCAGCATCCCCAATTTCCTTAAACGATACTACTATTTTTTCATTCAAGGTTTGATTCTCAGAAACTCCCTGTTGGGAATCCACGGTAGCCTCGTTAATTTTAGTGATTTCCGTTGTAATTCCTTCAACATGTGAATTAATATCTTGGATTGAATTTTGGACACGATTGGCCAATTTTCTCACCTCTTGTGCTACAACACTAAATCCCCTGCCAAATTCACCAGCTCTTGAGGCTTCTATTGCAGCATTAATTGCAAGTAAATTCGTTTGTCTGGCAATCTCACGAATCGTTTTTATTATTGTTTGGATGGACTGTGCTTGTCCATCTAATGAATGAAGAATCTCCAAGTTTCCTTCAGATTTAGTTACTAAATCTGTAATAGAATCATTTGCTTCCTCGCTTTTTTTTATGCCGCGCATCACTTTTTTATTAATTTCCTCTGACATGCTGAGTAATTGTGAAGCTACTTCAGCTGATTTAATTTCTCTCTCTGTTATGTCAGTAGCGATTTTGAGAACTCCCTCTACACTGCCAGCTTGATTATAAATAGGAGTATAGGTGGCTTCTAGCCATTTCTTCTCTCCAGTTTTTGTTAGTCTTAATATTTTTTCCTGAAAGGTTTTCCCGCTTCTTAGGTTAGACCAAAAAAGAAGATATTCCGTACTTGCAGAAAACTCGGTAGTACAAAAGTTTTTATGCAATAAGCCTGGCATCTCGTTGACCTTATACCCCATCGTTTTTGCAAAGTTTTCATTAGCCCATAAAACCTTCCCCTGTGTATCAAACTCAATCATTGCCAATGAGCTTTCAATGGACGCTAGTATCGCACTTTCATTAAAAACCTGGTTGCTTTTTATCAATCTTTCAAGGTGCATAATTCATTCTCCTTCATATAATATCTAACTTATTTAACAGCAGAAAAATCCTATGAAAGTTGGTCGGTTGCGCTACTAGCTCCCATTCATTAAAAGCACCCAATTAATAATGAATGATCCTTGCTTCCATCTTTTTTAGAAAGGTCTACGATACTTTTATTTATATTTTCACTTAAACCCTTTTTAATTCCAATTATGTTTGACACAGCAGAAATACATATCCCTAAATTTTAATAGGATTTCTAGATTCTACTGCTAACAAAGTACCTAACTGTAGGTATATTTTACTATAATGTACGTATAAAAAATATTAATTTTAGATATTACCATCTATTACCGATAGTAGAGAAATATTGTGCACCAATTAACAAATCAATGCTCTACCAGTTTCTATTTTATAGTAAAAATAATCAGCTAATGTTTTATTTATGTAAATTGTCAGTCAAGACCTACTTGTAAAGTAATAGCTTCTTTACATTGAAGGAGCTAAAAATAATAAATTCCCGAGAAAAAAGCCTCCACCGGAAGCTTAAAGTATTTCGGAGTATTGCTAATTTAATTCCTGACATGCCCACGCATCCACTTCTACTTTAAGAGCCGGTGCTGCAAGCCCTACGACATACATCATGGTCGTACAAGGAAGGTGCTCTCCCACAAAATCTCCAATAATATTTCTTCTTTTCTCTGCATCAAAGTCACCAACCAAATAGAATACTAGTTTTGTTAAATCGGAAACAGTCATATTTGCAGCCACGAGATTCTCTTTAACATTGTCGAGTGCCAATTTCAATTGTTCTAATGGATCATCAGGTATGTTTCCCTCAATATCCATGCCTATTTGGCCTGACATCGTTAACCATTTACTAGGTGCTGTAACTTCAATCTGATGTACATAAGGTGCTACTGGGTTATGTATTGTTTCTGGATTTAGAGATTTTTTCATGATAGCTGCCCCTTTTTTAAGTTTTAATATTCCAACTTCTATTCTAACATTTTCCAAGTGTCTGTTGAATTTTAAGGAACTTCCCAAAACCCAGCAAATAAAAAAAACAGCCCCTGAAGCCTGTTTCTTTCATTGCTTAAATACTATTATTCATAGATTTCATATCGTACTTCCGGTAATCCAATCCTTTTACCTCTTGCTTCTATCTTTCACCATGTTATACCAGCTAATTCCTCCGTGTTGGGATGCAGACAGGCCATGGTTACTAAATCCATACCTTTCATAAAAGCTAACTAGTTCCTGTTTACATGTTAGCGTGATTCCTTCTCTTTCATTTTCTTCCACAAGATCCTCCAGCGCACTTATAAGCACCTTAGCAATCCCTAGATTTCTAGCTTGCTTTAACACTGCTAATCCTAAAACACTCTGATAACCTCCTATTTTCGGATTTTCTTTTATTTGTTCAAACAGATCGTCTGTTATATATGGTTGATTAATTATCGGACCATTTATATATCCTATAATCACTCCTTCATCTTCAGCAACAATAAAGGTATCTGGGATAAGTTGAATCCTTTCCACGAACGCTTCCTTTGTAGCAGCCTCTTCTTTTGAAAATCCTTCATTTTCAATTGCTAACAACTGATTTAAGTCATTAGTTTGCACATTTCTTAATGAAACCATTACTTCAAAGCCCTCTTCTCTATTAGGTTAATTTCTATCAATTTTTTATATTATATCAAGTAATTGAATCAATAATATACGATAAAAGGATTTATTTCCCCGACAATTCTCACTTCAAAATAAATTCAGGTTCTTGTTGCATCGTCAAAATAGGATTTATGTACGGAATAATGGGTAAATTATCTAAAGGATATTATGGTTAAAACGCTAGTTAGTTAACTTTTATCAAAAACAGACTATCTTCTACAGGAAATGCTAGTTTCGTAAAAGCGATTTAAACAAGGAGGAATAATCATGAATTTAGAGCAATTAGAAAGAATTCGCACAGGTAAAGGGTTTATAGCTGCTTTGGATCAAAGTGGTGGAAGTACACCTAAGGCTTTGTTACTTTACGGAGTTAAGGAAAACAGTTATGCAAATGAAGAAGAAATGTATGTTTTGGTACATGAGATGCGAACGCGTATTATCAAAAGTTCCACCTTTAACTCTGAGTATATTCTAGGTGCCATCTTGTTTGAAAACACCATGGACCGGAAAATTGATGGAGAATATACTGCTGATTATCTTTGGAAGCAAAAAGGGATTGTCCCTTTCCTTAAAGTTGATAAGGGATTAGCCGATTTAAGTGATGGTGTTCAGCTTATGAAGCCGATGCCAAACCTTAATGATTTACTTAAGCGTGCGGTTAATCGAAATATTTTTGGGACAAAAATGCGTTCCGTTATTAAGGAAGCAAATAGTAACGGAATAAAAAAGGTTGTTGATCAACAGTTTGAAATTGGTAAACAAATTATCGAAATGGGACTAGTTCCTATTATTGAGCCTGAAGTAGATATTAATAGTACAGATAAAGAAGCCATTGAGAAGATATTAAAGGAAGAGCTGCTTACTAAGCTATCTACGCTTGAAGATAATGAAAAAGTTATCCTTAAAGTCTCCATTCCAACTGCGAACAATTTCTACAGTGACTTACTTGAAGATCCTCATGTAGTAAGAATTGTTGCTTTATCAGGGGGATATTCACAAATGGATGCAAATCAGAAGCTGGCATTAAATCAGGGCCTAATCGCTAGTTTCTCTCGCGCCTTAGCAGAAGGATTAACTGTCAGCCAAAGCAACGAGGAATTCGACTCACTTTTAGCTAAATCTATTAAAGGTATTTATGAGGCATCGGTAAATAAATAGCATATTGTCACCACTTACAAAACCAACCCCTGTACAGATGTTCAGGGGTGGTTTTTTGTCATAGTAGGAGAAGGTGTACTATTAACTTAAAATAATCCCCAAAAATCTGTCTTGAATAAAGTAAAAAACAAAATAATAACAAAAATCAATTGACTAAGCGTTAATTTATAAGCTACAGGATTCTCTGCATATTTCCTTTCCATCACAGCCCTTACGATTTCAGAAACGATAAGAAAAAGGCTCAATATTATCCACGGCTGTAGAAACCAATAGCTTTTCGTTTCATCAATACTGAAAGGAAATACTAAAAGCATGCTAATGAACGTTATTATTCTTAGGGTCCAATCTATCTTTTTATGTTTCTCATTAATATGGTTATCAGAAAAAATTTTCTTCCTCTGAACCTTTAACGTTTTACTCATTAAATAATTAAATAAAAACATTAATACAAAAACAATAACAAGTAATACTAATAACCTCAGTCCAAAGGACAAACTTAAACCAAACATATTCACGCCCCCTTTAAGTCCAATTCTTATGTTGTTTTGGGTACTTTACTCTAATTTCTATTAATACAAAGTTTACGAAGATACGTCTACTTGTTCATAATTTTAGCTAGGCGACAATATAACTTCTTACTACTATTTCTTACGAATTTAATTAAAAAAAGTTCCATTAAAATACAAAATTTAGAATGCATTTTTCGTGCTAGTGCCTTTTACCTTCTAGTAATAAATAATACATAAAGAAGGAGCTCACCTATTAAAAAGGAAAGCCCCCATTTCTATTCTCTTAAATAATTATTTTTACCGGTTCGTTTTATTTGATACATCGCCGTATCTGCTTTCTCTATTAATGCCGCTAAATCGGCTCCATCATCAGGAAAAATACTTATTCCAATACTTCCGCTTATCTTCCATGAAATTCCGTCCAATTGAAATGGCTCCTGAAATGCTGCTATAATCCGCTCTGCCCTTTCTTCCACTTCAGCATTAGATTGGATTTTTTCCAGCATTAATATAAATTCATCTCCGCCATATCGGCAAACAAAGTCTACTTCCTTCACACAGTTTTTCAGACGATTCGCTGTCATTTTAAGTAATTTATCTCCAATTTCATGGCCTAGATTATCATTGATTTCCTTAAAATTATCTAAATCCATAAACAACACGGCGACTTTTTTCTGTTGTGTTTGGTTTTCTATCAATTTTGACAATTTATTGTGAAGTGATCTCCTGTTTGGTAAATTAGTTAAGGGATCATAATGCGCTTGGTAATACACTACCTTTTCAAGCTCTTTTCTCTCTGTTATATCGTGGGCAATCGTAGATAGAAACTCCACATCACCGTTTTCCGATTTATGTGCCACGATCATTTGCGAAACTGGAATTTTTGCGCCATCTTCCTTAAGGATTGTTGTTTCTCCCTTCCAATGGCCTTTTTCGATTGCAGTTGGAATGCCCTCTGCTTTGATAATTTCTGTGATCCATCTTTGTGTTACCTTTTCGCCAGTGCTTTCCTCTTGACTAATACCAAGCATTTTCTGTGCAGCTGGATTATAATACAAACTGTTTCCAGCAGTGTCTAATGTTGCAATAAAGTCTGGAGAGGCTTCTATAATATCTAAGAGCTGCTGCTGTCTGCGCTCCTGCTGTTTTCTTAAAGTAATATCTCTATCTATGCCTCTATAGCCAATACAATTTCCCTCTGCGTTAATAATGGGAGAACCACTCGTTTCTAATATTACTTCATGGCCATCACGATGAAGATTAATATTTTCTAAGCTTTTAATTGGCAGCTTATTAGCAACATGGTACTCAAAAATTGGCGCAATACGTTTTCCTTCCAAAGGCTCCATCAAATGAAATGGTGTTTTTCCGATAACCTCTGCAGGCGAATATCCTAATATATCCTTGATTTGCGGACTAGCATACGTATATATACCATTTTCATCTACTTCCCATATCCAATCACTGACATGCTCTACTAACAACCGAAATCTTTCTTCGTTTGTCCGAGTCTCATCTTTATCGTTCATGTTCTCTTCCATGTTCCACCATCCAACAATTCAAATTAACAGAATAATTATAACAAATATTAGGAATCTCGGTCTTCTGTTAATATATTCCTAATAACTAGTTCTTTTACATCACTACCTAACCCTACTATTTGCTCACTTTTAATTCAACTCATAAGCATCTCACAAACATTATCCCAAAAAAAGTAAAATAAACTCCTTATAAATAATTTATAACTGCTAACCACCCCTTAATTCAGTTAACAATTATGTTGGTGTTATAATGTTCCGGTGATTTCGCATATGATAAACAGTCAAAAAATAAGTTCCTGGAGGGCTGTGTATGAGGGTTGGTATAATTGGTGCTGGTATTGGTGGACTAACATTGGCTCAAGCACTAATTGAACAAAATATAGAAGTAAGCTTGTTCGACCGTGATCTTGCTGCCGAAAAAACTGGTGGCTACCGTCTGCATTTAAGTGAAGCTGCGTTAAAATCAATTCACAAACATCTTCCTGATAATATAGAAAAATTACTTAAACTTAGTGGAACTGGTCCTGAATCATTTGCACAATTTTCGATAGTAGATCATCATGGAAAAACAAAGCTCTGCCTTCGTCAAACAGATGAGGAAGACCTTCTAATGATCGGAAGAATTCCTTTACGAAAAATATTAGCAATAAACTTGGAAGAGGTAATTCGTTGGGATACACACTTCACTCATTACAAAGAAGAGGATTCTGGCATTATCCTTTATTTTTCGAACGCCCCAAGTGAAAAGGTTGATATATTAGTTGGTGCAGATGGTGTGCATTCAGAAGTAGCCAAACAACTCCTTGGACGTTCAACAGCAAAATATGCAGGAGTGATGGGGATTGCCGGAAGATCCTTGCTAACTCCCCAGTTAAGATCAACTATTAACAAAGATTTTTTTAAAGGACCTGGATTTGCAGTTGGTCCAAAAGGAATTGGCATGTTTATAACTGTACATGCACCGACAACAAAAAATGAATTAATAACAAACTTGGATGTCCTTGAGGAACCATATATTGTCTGGTCTGTTGCAGCAATAGATGAAGAGCTTCGTGGAAATTTCAGAAAATTAACCTCTGATGAGCTTGAAAAAGAAGCATACGAGTTAATAAGACACTGGGACGACAGCTTTCTTGCGCTTATCAATAACTCTGAAAAAGGCAAAACAGCAGCTTTTCCCTTTTGGTATCCTAGCAATCTTACCTCGTGGAAGCACAGTAGAATAACATTAATTGGAGACGCCATTCATCCAATGCCGCCAACTAGCGGGCTCGGTGCGAGCACTTCCATACTGGACGCAGTAAACTTGGCAAAAAAGCTGGTAAAGTATGACGATTCGTCATATGCATTGCAAGCATATCAAGCTGACATGCTGAAATATGCACCAAAGGCTGTGGCAGAAGCTCGGCCACCATTATATTGGCAACGCCGTTTCAAAAACACCTTCATACGAAAATTTGCCATGAGCGTGTTGATTCCTTGTGTAAGTGTTGTATTAAAAATTAAAGACTCTATTAAAAAGTAGGAATTCACGATTCGTTATTTTCTAAGAAACCTAATTGTTTTGAACATGAGTTTTTATCCTTTGATTAGAAAGTAAAATGGTGAATGCTCTCATTGAACACTCACCATACTTGTTATCATGTTATTTTTTAGCACGAGCCCATATTACTACAGGAATTAGAAGTAAGGATATAACTCCGCCAATTAATGATAATGTTGCATAACTTGAGCCAGCAACAATCATGCCGGATAAGGCACCGCCTGCAGCTCCTGATAATGCAATTAGAACATCAACTGTTCCTTGTCTTTTTGCACGAGTCGTCATTTGAGTTGAATCGACGATGAGGGCAGTTCCACTTATTAAGCCAAAGTTCCACCCTAATCCAAGTAAAGACAGAGCAATTATTAGAAGAAGCATGGAATCTGCTGGTGCAAAAGCAGAAGTTAAGCCTGCCAGGAGTAATGTTACTCCAGAGGCAATAGCCATAAAAACTCTCCCTAGCTTATCAACAAGGAAACCTGTAATAAGTGAAGGCAAATACATGGCACCAATATGAAAACCAATGACAAGACCTACAGCACCAAGTCCATGGCCATGATGACTCATATGCACAGGTGTCATTGTCATGATTGCTACCATTACGATTTGCGTCATTACCATTATGGCTGCACCAACAAGTATTCCTCTTTTGTCTTCTGTATTTTCTGATGTTGTTAATACATTCTTGTTAACTTCGTTAGTTACTGCTAAATTTCTAGCAATAATTAACGGATCTGGCCGTAGAAGCAAGAAAAGAACAAGCCCTGCCAATATATATGCCGCTGCCGCTAAAATGAACGGACCGGCAATGGACGGTATACCAATAGAACTAGCAAGGTTCCCCATAACATTTACTAGGTTCGGACCTGCTACCGCTCCAAATGTTGTAAAAACCATCGTCATACTGACTGCCGTTGCCCGCTGTTTACTTGTTGCTAAGTCAGTACCTGCATAGCGTGCCTGTAAATTTGTTGCTGTTCCCGCTCCATAAATAAGCAGTGAGATTAATAATAAGATAATACTATTGATAATGGCAGAAATTATTACCCCAATTGCTCCAAGTCCACCAATGATAAACCCAGTCGTAAGACCAATACGACGGCCATAACGTTGAGAAAGTCTCCCCACAAATAAAGCAGCTCCTGCAGATCCTAACGTAAACAAGGCAGTAGGTAAACCAGCATAAGCATCTGTGCCAAGCATTTGCTGTGCAAGCAGTGCCCCAACAGTAACACCTGCTGCTAATCCTGCACCACCAAAAACCTGTGAGATACTAACAATAAATAAAGTTCGTTTGTAAAAAGATTTTCTCTTTTCTGAGTCATTATCATAACTATGTATCCTATCCGAATGATCTTCTATCACCTATCTAACCTGCCTTTCTTTACAGCTATACTATTAACTAGAATTAAAGTCATCATAACACCGTTAAAAAAACCATACAATAACATAATTGTATGGCAAACATTTTATTTAAGCTTATCCAGTAAGCCCTTTAAGATATTTAATCCTTGTTTAAGCTCTTCAAGTGTACTATGTGCACATACTGCGACTCGCACTGCCCTTTTTGGACAGCTATTACCAACAAAAAAACGTTCAGCCGCATAGACCTGCACCCCATGCTTGGCAGCTAATGCCTCAAATTCAGCACCAGTAACCTTTCCGGGTAGCAACAGCCACCGAAAAATCCCTATCTCATCACCGACACATGTATAGTTTGATAAATACTGTTCTAGCAGTTCGTTCCTGTGTTTGTTCTGCAACTGATGCCCTTGAATTAATCCTTCAAATTGATTCGACACGATCATTCGTGCTGTCAGCTCTGCTAATAAAGGAGAGACAGTTATATTTAAATTATAAAGTGCCTTAGAAATTAGCTCCTTATACTTAAGCGGTACTGACACATACGCTAGACGTAAGCCTGGTGCTAAGGATTTAGACAAACTTGCAATATAGATAACCTGCTCTGGTGCAAATGATGCAACAGCTGGCAGCGGGCTTTGATTGAGCAAATGGTACGATGCATCTTCCATAACAAACTGGTTATACCTCTTGGCAACTGCCGCAATCCTCTTTCGATTCTCTACAGTCATTATAGAAGCCATCGGATTATGATAATCTGGAATGATGTATACGCCTTTTATATTTTCATTTTTGCAGGCATCCTCAAATGCTGTTGGGCTTAATTGATCGTTTTCTGATTTAATTGGCACAATTTGCACACTTAACATAGCTGCAACCGTTTTTAATCCAGGATAAGTATGTTCGTCAACACCAATCCGATCTCCAGGCTTACACAGACTCGCCAAGGTGGCAGCAATGGCATTTTGTCCCCCATTGGCAAATAAAATATGGTCAACCGTTGTTTCAAATCCACCTCTACGAATTAACTTTACCGCTGCATCCTTTTGCCAAATACTTTCTCCTCCACGACCATAGCCAAACCATTTCTCATAATCCCCTTCCTGCAGCATACTTTTAAGCTGGTGCATCAGCGGTTCAAATGAATCATTACCTGGTATTGTTGCACCCATTTCTATTAAGTGTGTTGGCTTAGTATCTTCAAGTAAATAGGCATTTGAAACTGCATCGTACGAGACAAAAGTACCACTTCCAACAGAGGCACTTAACAACCCCTTCATCTCACAAACTTTAAAAGCCTTGGAAATAGTACTCACATTTAAATCCAGATAATCAGCCAGTTCGCGCTGAGGCGGAAGCTTAGTTCCAGGTAATAAAATCCCCTCTACAATATCCTCTTCCAATTGACGTGCCAGCACTTTATAAATTGGCTTTTCTATTCTATTAATCACTGGCTTCCAGCTCATATGGTAGTTTTCAAACGAATTAATTGGCATAATAAACACCTTTTTTAGTTCATTATAAGATTCCTTTGTTTATGTTAGCAATTGTTATCTTGCCTTATAAATTATTGTTTTAAGTAACATATTATTAATTAACTATTAGAAGCGTTTCAAATAGATAAACAAAACATTGCAATTAATCGGACATAAATGTATATATTACAAGAATTCTACCCTAGAAAAACAATAATATTAAAAACCTAAAACACCCAATAAAAAAGAGGCTGGAATATAAATATGTATTTCTAGTTAAAAACCGAACTATTTAATTTGAGGCAATGAACTAAACACGAATAATATTTTTATCTAACTCCATTATTGCTTAATAGTTTGATTTTTCATTTTTTCATATTTTTAGTTTTTGAAAAATAAGGCTCTGTTAAAGTTTAATGTTGATATTTATAGAAAAAAACATAACTTCCATAAAAACGGAAGTTATGTTTGGTTTTATAGATTTCACAGCAAAATTGAAACTTAGCTATTCCATTTTAAAAGTTCAGTAATAACGTCAGAGCTACCAGGAAGCAATAATATTAATGACATTACTATAAATACAATTCCAATTACAAATAGTAAGATAACTATTTTAACTGAACGAGGCACTTCCTTTTTAAGTGCTCCAATTACAATTAGTACAATTCCGATAACGAGTAATAATAAATAATAAAATCCCATCTAGCCACCCCCATAGTTTTTTCTTCTTTAAAGAATATGTTCCGATAATTGAGAAATTTGCAAGAAAGTTACACCAATTTTTTATCCAGAAAATTTTTTAATGGCTTCTGAAGTACGTCCACAATGGCCGTGATGATACATGTTGCTAAAATCCCCATCAGACTTATCGAAATAGGACCCGCAGCATCATCTCCATTTATTGTAGAAATCACCTTTAAGCTTATTATCATTAACAACATAAAGAAAATGGCAGCCAAAGCACATCTTTTTATCCTCTTCAAAGTGTTAAGAGATAACTCAGAAAAAGCGTTATCCCTTTTGATATAGGTTAATAACTTATATACTTGGAAAAGTGCAATAGAAAAAGTAATACAGACTCCATACGCACATACTAAAAGAGGAAATATCGTGTAATCTCCACCTGGATGAGCTTTTAAGTCTTTAATAGTTAATGCAGGCATCCAATAAATACATAAAGCAAGCACTGCAATTCCAACCAGAAAAACCACGACCTTTAAGAAGGTGGCAGAAACTTGTTTAACATTCATTTATAACTCCCCTTTTTAATGAAAATCTCTTTTCAGATATGTACTTATCTTAAAAGACGAATAAATACTGAATCTTACTTTTTAGCATCTGCGCTTTACTAATTCAACTCTATTCTTAGCTGCTAACATGCCGATGTTTCTTTAATCTGTTGTGTTCAAACGTATGGACTGGTTTATCACTCTATCTCCTTCATCCGATTGTTTGTACATTTATAACTGCGATATTATCGTCTTCCCAGGTAACTTCCACATTTTAAGGCGTCACACACCGAGCCTCTTAATCTCATTATACCTGGCCAAACTGCCGCTATGATTCCCATAATAAATCCGGAAGGAATAATATCCATAGACAACTTTATTGTCCTTCTTATCCCAATCCTCAACAATCATTTCTTGAAGGACAACCTCATGAATTTGATTTGGAGAAGAGCTTTTTAGCAAGGATGTACCTATTAAAGAGGTTGGATTGCATCGTCCATCTTCTCTTCTCTTTTTACTTCTTCTATGAAAAAGCTCCCGGTTACAATCAGAGCTCCTATTAGAACAATGAAGCATGTGCATATAAGTTTTATCTTTGACCGTTGTTTACTTCTCATAGCAATCCCCTACCTCTACTAATCTTAATCAAATACAATATAGGCTCTTCCCTCTTCCAAAAACTCTTCCAGTTCATCATAGGCGAATCCTTCTGTTTTAGATACACACGTAATCACATCTGCCACAACATATACATGAAGAACAGAAAACCTCTTACCGTTTAAGACAAAAGCTAATCCTAAAGAAAGAATTTCGTGATATTCGTTGCTATGAAATTCTGCTGCTTCTTGAATAACTTTCATACTATCTACACCTATTCTAAAATGAAATCAATCATTATCTGGTCTATACTCTAAAACATCTCCAGGTTGGCAATCTAATGCCTTACAAATCGCTTCTAAAGTGGTAATGCGTACAGCTTTTGCTTTCCCATTTTTCAATATGGAGAGGTTGGCCATTGTGATACCGACCTTCTCTGATAATTCTGTTACACTCATTTTTCTTTTTGCTAGCATTACATCTATGTTTATTATGATTGCCATGTTATCCACCTCATATCGTATGCTCATTTTCATCTTTAAGGTCAATTGCGTCTTTTAGAAGCTTTTGAAGAACCGCTGCAAACACCGCGATGACAATAGACGCAAAGATAGGAACCATCCCGATAATAACTAAGCCAGGCGCATCATCTAGCTGGGCTACAAGGAAGACGAACGGAAGCATGATGACATACAAACCACTAATGACGACCGCGCAGTATTTTATCACTCTTAAAGCTCTTACGGAGTCTTGAGAAAACGCATGATTCTTATCGATAAAGCTCAAAAGTCGGAATGCCTGAACCAATGCGTGAAAAAATGGAGCTGCTGATATATACATAATAATGACCATTGGGTATAACAAGTGTGCATAATCAGGATTTGCAGGATTCTTCGTTAAATAAAATATCCCAAATACACCTAGAGCTAATATGGGCAGCCCTATTAAAAATACAGCTAACTTCAAAAAGGTTGTGGACCCTCGTTTTAACATAACAAAACACCTCACTAAATAATTTACAAATCGAATTTACCACATAATTTATTGTTTTACAATAAATTATTATTCTTTTTTATTATTTAGTTATTGAATCACAAAATCCTTTTAAGGATTATTAAAACATAAATCCATTTCACTCCAAAAGAAAAAAGGCTTAGAAATCATCGTAAGCCTTTGTCTTAAATACACAGGGACAGACCATTATATTTTTTCAGACTGAGATTAGTGAAATAAACTATTCTTTACTTTTAATAATGCTCATACTACTTATACTCCAAAAAATAATAATAAACCACAATGTAGTCCACCAAGGATGTGCATACATTAATCAAAAATTGCACAAACCTAAATACATATTAACAAATTTTAAAATTTGTATTTACAACTTTAAGTAAAGCGCTTACAATAAACCTGTAAAACCAATATTGAAATGGAGGGTAAAAAATGACTGACAAGTTAAAAGACGGTTTTTTGTGGGGCAACTCTGTTTCTAGTATGCAGACTGAAGGTGCGTGGAATCAAGGCGGGAAAGGATTATCGGTTTATGATATCCGTGAAGCCTCCGAATTTGCCTCAGATTGGAAAGTAGCAACTGACAGCTATCATCGCTATGAAGAGGATTTTGATTATATGCAGCAGCTCGGCATGAATTGTTACCGCTTCCAAATCTCATGGAGTCGGGTTAATCCATTGGGTGACGGTGCTTTCAACGAAGAAGGTATTGCTTTTTATGACAAATTTATTGACGGCTTAATTGAACGCGGAATTGAACCGATGATTTGTCTTTATCACTTTGATATGCCACTTCATTTGGCGGAAAAATACAATGGATTTGTCAGCAGAGAAGTATTGGATGCCTTTGTCCGTTACGGTAAGGAAATGGTTGACCGCTTTGCCCATAAGGTAAAATATTGGATTACGTTTAATGAACAAAACCTCTATCACATCCCTGAAGCTTTTAAAATTAGTGGTTATCTTACTGGTGAGAAAACATTGAATGAACTATATAAGATACAGCATCATGTCATGATGGCACACGCCAACATCGCCAATTATATTCACGAAAACCACGAGAATGCTTTAATTGGCGGAATGCTTGCTTATATTGAAGTATATCCAGCCACCTGCAAACCAAAAGATATCCTCTATGCCAGAAAAGTTGATGAATTTTTCAACCACAACCTCCTAGAAGCATTTACATTCGGAAAGTATTCAAAAGAAATTATGACATATGTCCAACGTGAGAACATTGATATGGGCATTAAAGATGGAGATTTGGAAGAACTGGCCAAACTTCGCAGTGATTTCCTATCATTTAGTTATTACGCCAGCACCACTATTAATACCGATTTGATTCCAGAGGGAACGTCTGTCAATTATTTTATGCATTACGGGAAACAAGATAATCCGTATTTAGAAACAACAGAATGGAATTGGCAGATTGATCCGCTTGGATTTAGAGATGTCATCAATAAAATGTATGACAGATACAAATTACCTGTTTTCCCGATTGAGAATGGCATCGGTGTGATAGAGTCATGGGATGGAAAAAATGAAATTCAGGATGACTATCGTATCGCTTATCACAAAGCACATTTTCAAGCGATGAAGGACGCAATTTTCATAGACGGAGTTGATGTCATAGGATATTTGGGCTGGGGGTTAATTGATATTTTAAGCTCACAAGGTGATATGCGCAAGCGCTATGGCGTGGTGTATGTCAACCGTGAGAACGATGATTTGAAGGATATGAAACGAGTTCCGAAGAAAAGCTTTTGGTGGCTGCAAAAAGTAATCAAGAGTAATGGGGCAGATCTTGAGGCTTTGGAGAATAAAGTGAATCAATAAAAATACCAAGAGGGTGAATACAGTATGAGTAAAAGTCAAACAGACAATGCTGAGAAACTGTCATTTATTGATAAATTCACCATGTTTGCCGCTAAATTAGGCGGACAGATCCATTTGCGATCGTTAAGAGATGCTTTTGCTGTTATCATGCCGCTGTTTATTTTAGCAGGAGTTGCAGTCCTTGTTAACAATGTTATTTTCCCTTGGTTTTTTGGCGGAGATACACTAGTAAATGCCCAGTATTGGGGAACTACCATTACGAATGGAACACTAAATATAGCCGGACTTTTGCTAGCTCCGATGATTGCTTATAGCTTATCAAGAAATCGTAACTTTAAAGATCCTTTAGCATCTGCTGCGATTGCATTGGCAACACTTGTGATTATGATGCCAAATACTGTCTCGATGGTTCCGGTCGGTACTGAAACAGCAGTCGATATTACAGGTGTTTTAACATTCGGCAATCTTGGCACGACTGGAATGTTTGCTGGTATAATTATTGGCTTGCTTGCGACTGAAATTTTCATCAAGGTATCAAGTATTAAAAAGTTAGAAATTAGTCTTGGGGACAATATCCCCCCTGCCGTAAGTAAATCGTTCAATGTTATGATTCCAGCTATCCTAGTTTTATCTTTCTTTGGAGTCATTTCATTAATTCTGGCGGTGGCCTTTGATACTAACTTAATCTCGCTTATCTCTTCGATGATTCAAGAACCATTACGAAAGATTAATACGAGCTTGATAGGAACAGTTGTCATTTACAGTATTGGAAACTTCCTTTTCTCGATTGGTATCCATCAAACTGTTGTCAATGGCGCCTTACTTGACCCACTGCTATTGGCCAATATGAATGAAAATATGCTGGCATATGCAAACGGTCAGGCAATCCCGCATATTATCAACAGCTCTTTTGTTCCGACCTTTGGCATGATTGGCGGTACAGGCAGCACGATTTCACTCATACTTGCTATTTTCCTGTTTGGAAAAAGCAAACCTGGTAAGGATATAGCCAAGTTAGCAACAGGACCAGGGCTTTTCAATATCAATGAGCCGGTGATTTTTGGCTATCCTATTGTTTTCAATATTCCAATGATGATTCCGTTTGTCCTTCTCCCTGCTCTTGGTATTATAATTGGTTATTTTGCAACAGCTATCGGTTTTATCAGCAAAACGGTCGTTTATATTCCATGGACCACGCCGCCACTGTTAAGCGCATACTTGGCGACAGCAGGCGATTGGAAGGCTGTTATTCTGCAGGCGCTCATTATTATTGGTGGTGCGTTCCTATACTTGCCTTTCATGAAGATCAGTGAACGGGTCAGCCAGATGAATAACGATAAAGCAGCTTAACAAACTTAACTGTATACTTTTTAGTCATGTTATGATATTAATAGAAGGAAATCGTCTTGAAATATAAGGAAAAGGCGATTTCCTTTTTTTAAAACGTACAAAAAGCCTTACTATACACTAAATTTCTTGAGGTGCGAATAATGGTTAAGTATAAGTGGATTGCAGAACAAATTCGAAATAGAATCATCAACAAAGAATATGATTCATCAAAGCCCCTTCCTGATCAGGAAAAATTGGCTAAAGAATTTGAAACGAGCAGAGTGACCATTATTAAAGCACTCAATTTATTATCTATAGAAGGCCTTATTTATAGTAAACAAGGATCTGGAACATTTGTCAGAAAAAATGCCTTACAAATGTCTCAGCTTGATGCAAAAGCTGATGAATACATCGGCTTAACAGAGCAAATAAAAGGTAATGGAAAAATTTCGAGTGTCATTATCTCCTTCAATGTCCGGTTTCCAATTGAGGATGAAGTAGAAAAATTAATGATTTCAAAGAACCAGCCTATTTATGATATCGTTCGCTTCAGGCTGTTAAATGATGAACCATTTTTAATGGAGCATACGATAATGCCTGTACATGTAATCCCCGATATCACAGAAGAGATTTTACAAAAGTCGATCTATCATTATATAAAAAAAGATCTTAACTTTAAAATTCTCGGCGCAAATAGGCGCATCCGCGCAGACCAGCCAGATGAACTTGATAAACAATATTTACAATGCACAGACCGTGATCCTGTTTTAGAAGTCATTCAAGTCGTGTACTTGGACAACGGCGTCCCATTTGAATATTCCCGGACTCGGCATCGTTATGATATGGGAGATATATTAGTGGTCGATATGAAGTATAAAAATTAACAAGCTGAAACTATAAAAAACAGAGCACATATCCTGTGCCCTGTTTTTTTTCCTTTTAAGAGCGTCTTCTTTTAACATCTCGCTTCTTCCTATATCGCCCCAATTCAGATTGCTGGTATTAAGATTAAGCTCTCCACTCCATTAACCTCACTTTGAAATGCATAAACCGGCTGGTAATAATCCTTTGAATCTTATTGTTAGCTTAATTCTACATCACTAGTGATATTTAATGCTTGTAAAAAAACCTTCTCGGCAGTTTAAGTACAACTTTGTTCGTCTATTCTTTCGCTTGGTTTTTTGCGGTTTTTTTATATCTTCTCTCTGCAAAGAATAAAATGAAGCCGGCCAAGATTGATAAAGTATAAAGAATGCCATAGATGAGTTTGTTTTTCATAATTAATTTCCTCCTCCATCCTTTTAATTTTCAATTATAAAAAGATAAATAAATCGGTGTATAAATTTAGTATAAATCAGTTTTAAACAAAAAAAATCGTACATAAGGGCATAACCATATGTACGATTGGGCAAATTTCATTGGAAGTATCCTCTTTCTATCGCAACTGCTACAGCCTCTGTTCTGGAATTAACCCCCATTTTATTAAATATGTTTGTGATATGTGCCTTTACAGTTCGTTCAGAAATTCCAATATCAAAAGCAATATCTTTATTTCGGTAGCCCTTTGCCGCTGCTTTCAGGATAAACAATTCTTTTTCAGTTAGATTCATTGCATTGTTGGAAAAAGAAACTTCATTTGCTGTTTTTACTTTTAGTACTCTTTCAAGTATTTCAGGCTGCAGCAAGGTTTCCCCTCTTACTGCAGTTTCTATGGAACGGAATAAATTTTCTCTACTCGTATCCTTCAATAAATATCCCTTAGCACCTAATTCTAACCCTTTTATCATCCACTCGTCTTCATTATAAGTAGTTAGAATAATGATTGGAATATTTACCTTTAGCTCATTTAACTTGGTTATCGTGTCCAATCCATTAAGGACAGGCATATTTAAATCCATTAAAATGACATCTGGTTTCTTAACTTTCAGAATGTCTAATGCTTGGATTCCGTTTTCAGCTTCACCCATTACTTGATATTTATCGTTCGTTTCCAAGATTAACTTAAGACCTTCTCTAACTACTAAATGATCGTCTACGATAAGTACATTATATGCTTCCATAAGCTACCCCTTTTATTGGTACTTGCAATGTGATTTCTGTTCCTATTCCGACATCTGTATTAATTTGTATTTCTCCACCAATTAGATGTGCCCTTTCCAATAATCCTATAAGACCATATCTTCCAGTATGATTACCAATGGATTTCTTCTTAAATCCAATCCCATTATCACTGATTTTGATTACTATCTCACTGTTAATTATTTTCATTTCCATTCTTACTTTTTCAGCATTGGCATGCTTCTTAATATTAGCTAAGCACTCACTAATAATATACAGACAATTCTCCCTGACTAAATATGGGATATTAACAATTGGTTGTTCTAATAACTCCACATTAATCCTCGTCTCTTGTTTAAATACTTCCAGCTGTTCTAAGACCTGTTTATTAAAACTGTTTTTTTCAACTGGTACTGATCGCAAATCATCAATGACTGTTCTAGATTTCCGTAAGGTTTCTCTAGCTTGTGCCATTGAATGCTGAATTATTTCATGTGATCTCTCTGTATTTCCATTTTGCATATGCGAATCTACAGCTTCTAATTGCATAATGATACCTGCTAACCCTTGTGCTAACGTATCATGCAAATCCCTTGCCATCCTCTGTCTCTCATTAGCTAACGTTAACTCTTCAACTCGCTGATGGACTCGTTCTAGGTCTTGGAGAAAGTATGCCATTCGTATTCTGGCATTAACTTGCTTATTGTACATGACGGAATAAAATACTACTAAGGTTAAATTAAAAAAGAAAACCAGTATGAAAATTGGTAATTCACTCGAACCATAATTGAGCCATATGGCATTACAGTAAACTGCATATATTGCTATAAAAGCAATAAGCACTTTTTTCCAGCTATTAAAAATGGTTATACTTTGAGCGATTAACATTGGTAAAATTCCAACTAATAAAATCGGTATCCTAGTATGTAAGAAAAAAGACGATAAAAATAATAAAGAAATTTGCAGTATTATATAGAACCAGCTTTGTTTTTTCGACAGTTGTAAGGAAACAGACAAATAGTACAGAAAAAAGTGAATCGCAGAAAATAAAGTTAAAAGTACTATATCGTGTACTGTAGCATTTTCATATATCTGAATCGCAATTGCTGCTACATATACTAGAACTATCCAAAACATATATGCAATCTTTGACAGTCCTATACCCTCTAATCTGTCATTAAAAGTAGTATTATCCATGAGCTAATTACCTCTTCCTATGAATGAACAACAAATCTCATATGTTTATTATAGAAGTATCTACAACATATTCCTCCATTCTACTGCATTTGTACTAAAAGAAACAGCAGACTTGTGACTGCTGTTATCTCTTTATTATTTGACAGGATGTTCATGAAATACCTCTGTATTCTGAGGCTTTATAAGTCCATGTCCTTCTATGTCCACATTTGGAATTCCTTTATTTAACCACTTTGGCAAATACCACGCCTTATGACCCATTAGTTTCATAATACTTGGAACAATAGTCATTCTAACTATAAAAGCATCAAAGATAACGCCAAAGGTCATTGCTAATCCCATGGATTTGATCGTCTCCTCACCAGAAAAAATAAATCCCGCAAATACAAATATCATGATGAGACCAGCTGCGGTTACAACAGGACCACTATGCTTTAACCCTGCTTGGATTGCTTGAACCGGATTTTTTGTCAGTACATATTCTTCCCTCATCCGACTGACAAGGAAAACTTGATAATCCATGGCTAGACCAAATAGTATACCTATTGATAAGATTGGCAAAAAGGCTAGTATTGGTCCTTCCTGAGGAATACTAAATAAATCAATCATATATCCATCTTGTAAAATAAACACAGATAATCCTAAAGTAGAAAACATCGTTAACAAGAAGCCTAATACAGCAACAATTGGAACGAATAAGGAACGAAAAACAATTGTTAGCAGCACAAATGCGAATCCAACGATTAATACAGCAAATATAGGGATCGCATTATTAAGGCCCTCTGAAATATCGATATTAACAGCTGTCGAACCAGTAACAAGTAATTTAATATTCTTATCCGATAAGTCACGGACCTCTTTAACTAAATCTTTTGTTGCTGCTTCATTAGGACCAGTTTTTGGGGTAACCGTTATAATTGCGTACTCCCCTTTTTCATTAGGCATTGCTGGAGAAACACTCGATACATTGTCAAGCTGCTGGATGTCTTTAACAGCTTTTTCTATTGTATCAGTCTTATGTTTATCATCGACATTTGATGCATCTGCTACAATTGTTAGTTGGCCATTAAATCCTGCTCCAAATCCTTGAGCTAATAAGTCGTAAGAACGACGTTCAGGTGTATCTTGTCCTTTCATTCCATCATTAGGCAGTCCTAATTCCATATGAAGGGAAGGAATACTGATAAATAGAAGCAACAGAAAGCTAGCTACACTCAATTTTATTGGATGTTTTGTTACTAAACGCCCCCAGAAGTTACTATCTGGCATTTGTTTGCTCTGATTTTTCACTTTTTGATTTTTTGGAGCCATTCGCTTCCCAACCATGGATAATACCGATGGAACAAGCGTAATAGATACCAACACAGCCAAAAGAACACTTAGTCCTGCAGTTAGGCCCATAGCAGACATAAACGGAATGCCAACTACTGTTAGTCCACAAAGAGCAACGATAACTGTTAAACCAGCAAATACTACTGCACTTCCTGCTGTTCCTGTAGCCCTTGCGATTGATTCAATCTTTGAGATGCCTTCCCCAAAAAATTGACGATGCTTCGTAAAAATAAACAAAGCGTAATCTATGCCAACTGCAATTCCAATCATACCAGCTAAGGAGAGACTGACAGATGCTATATCGAAAATTGTTGTTGCAATCATTGTCAATCCAATACTAACACCTAACCCTAACAACGCTGTTAGTATAGGTAACCCGGCTAGTAAGAAAGACGCAAAAGTAACTGCCAATACTACAAATGCCAAGGCAATACCGACAACCTCAGATACTCCACCTATTTGCATTTCAGATCCTTTAACATTACCAGTTAATTCCGTTTGGATACCAGTGTCTTTAGAAAAGGCAATACTCTCTTCAAGATGTTTATAGGAAGCATTTGAGATATCATCTGCTCCTTGATTATAAGTGATATCGGCATATGCAATCTTTTGATTTTCCGAGATTGTTCCCATATCGAAAGGATTGGTGATCGTCTTAACAGACTTATCCTCTTTAATTTTTTCTAATGTTGTTAATATGGTTTTTTGAGTCGATTTAAAAGTTACCTTATCACCGTCTTCTGTTCCAAATATGACACGAATTTTTCCATTGTCAGGACCTTGAGGAAATTCGGCCTTTATTACAGTTAAGGCCTTTTCAGAAGGTGTATCAGGTATAGACATATCCTCAGAAAAAGCAGGCTTTAAGCCAATAGCGACAGCCATTGCACTGACTAGAATTAGAACCCATAATAACAAAACCTTAATTTTATTCAGCGCAGACCATTTTCCTATTTTATATAATAGTTTCGACATATATTTCTCCTTTCAATTAACTACTAGCTAATCATAAAGAAGAATAAAGCAAAAGAAATCGTCCAAAAGGGCAAGACGAACATGTACTTTAGGGCAAAAATTATATTATGGAAAAGAAATCATCTGTGATTATGTTAGAAATTCTAAAACTCAACACTAAAAAGGACTTCAGAATATAAATCTAATAGTCCTTTTTAATGACATTCGTAAAGTTATCCAAGTAACAGACATAAGACATAAATTAAATCTCCCTGTCATTCTACAACACGCAAGTATGATTCTCATATTTAAAAATTCTCAACTTAACGATTAAGTAAACTTGTTAACGCTAGTTAATTCCTCTTCCTTCTTTCAATTAAATACTGTGCGCCATACAATAGATAGGCTTTATAATGTATGTAAATAAAAAATTGAAAATAGTTTATGCGGGTTAACTTTACTATTTTTAAAAACTTCAGCAATGGCATTAATCCAAACGCAAAAAGTACATTTGCGACAAGATTAATTAATATAAATTTCTTGAAATTCCCATACGAGTATTTCAAAAAATAAAGAGACATTGGTATGTATGGTCCTATATCAAATGGAAATTCATCTCTTATAAATGCAGTTTTTTTATCATAAAATTTCCACCATCTCCGTTTATGAGCATATAAATGATTTAACGTTTCAAAAATGGCTATTAAGACACTAGCTAAAGAATAACGTTTAAAACTGCTTTTCCCTATGAATAGTGCTGCTATCCATGGAATTATTATTAGTATCAAATTAAATACTTTATGCCTGGTAGTAGCCATTTTTCACCCGTCCTAACTTCTTTAAATTCTTTTTTAATATATCCAAATTGCAGTTTATAATGTACCTCTTAAAGGGACTATGCCTGCTTAACAGCTACTAAAAAAAAAGTTATCTATCATTGGAATATTTAGATTAAAGCACTTGCCAAGTATGTCGATTTATTGGATACAAAGGCAAAAAGCTGGTTACATATAGAATCAAAACTATTTTCATTTAATTTTTCAACTGTAACTTCTTGTGATTTGATTTTTATTTATATTTTTATAAAAAAAAGACACCCAAATGAGTGTCTTAGCGTGACCGCTAATTAAATTTAGTCTAAGATACAACAGAAATTCCATCTCTTATATCATTAAAATCATGATTAATAATCTCAACCAATTTAAATTCTTTGTTTTCATATTCGAATTTTAAAATGCAGCAATTTCCAATTTTCGCTTGTTGGGTAACTGTACTAGTATGCTCCCAATTCCTCATAAAGTTTCTGCAAGATGCTCCATGTGATACAGCTAACACTACTTCATTTTCCTCTTCCATTATTTGTTGACAAGTTGTATTCATTCTTAGCTGTACTTCTTTTTGATTTTCTCCTCCGTACTTCACAAAAAAGTCATTATAAGGAAGTGGTGGGTTTAAATCTTCACTTTCCCCTTCAAATGTCCCAAAATTCCATTCCTTTAATCCTTTCAGTCTTGTATATGGGATTTTAGTTATTATTTCTAACGTATCACTCGCTCTTTCTGACGTTGAGCAATATGCCTGATCAAAGATAATATGCTGATCATTAAAGTACTTTGCGGCTGTCTCTGCTTGTTTAATTCCTAACTCTGTAAGTGGAGAATCACACCAGCCTTGAACTTTTCTTCTTTTATTAAATAATGTTTGTCCATGTCTCATTAGATATAATGTCTTTTTCATACATATCCACCTCACTGAAATCTAAAAATAATTAATAAAAAGAAAGACACTTAAGCATTTTTTGTTTAAAATTCCTTACTCACATTATCCAACATATTCAAAAAAAACGTTATCATAATCGTCTTAAATCCTTGCCTAATTCTCGCAATGAATAACTCATTTCTAAAAAACTGTTTCAAATAAAAAAACTGAATCAAATTGATTCAGTTTATTGAAAACAACAAATTTAAATACTCTAAGCAAGCCGCCATAATTTATCCAATAATAATGCGCTCTTTTGGATACTGATATGGCTGTTTTATTGGTTTGCCACCCATAAAGAATAAGAAGGTAAACATCCCGATTTTTCCTATAAACATTAAAATCATGATGACACTCTTGCCAATAATGCTTAACTCGGGTGTAATTCCAAGCGAAAGGCCGACGGTGCCAAAGGCCGAGGAAACTTCAAATAAAATCTCCATTAAGGAAAAGGCTGTTTCAAAGTATGCTAGTAAAAAAACTGCAACAATGCAAAGTATCATACCTGTCGTAAATACAATGAAAGACTTGATGATATCCTCTTCTTCAATCTCTCTTTTGAATATTTTTATAGTTCTATTCCCCTTCGAATAATTGTAGATCGTTAACAGCATCACAGCAAACGTCGTAGTTCTTATCCCACCACCAGCACTGCTTGGTGACGCCCCTATGAACATAAAAATACACAGTAATAAAATGGTTGGTACTGATAGCTCGTTAACATCACTAATTGCCATTCCGCCAGTTCGTGAAGATATTGAATAAAACAAGGAATGGAAAAAGGATTGATGCCAGTTTTTCCCTGAAAAGAAGTGACCGTACTCAAACAAATAGATGAAAACTACTCCAATTACAATCAGAATGAAAAAAGTTACGGTTGTAACTTTTGTGAACAAGGAGAACTGGAATGTACTCTTTCGCTTATGCCTGAACCACTGAATTAGCTCTATTAGTACTGGGAATCCAAGTGATCCGATAATAAAGAGTACTATATTAATGATGATGACAAAATAATCATTAGCGAACGGAATAAGTGATTTTCCTGTAATATCAAAACCAGCATTTGTCGTGGCAGCTACAGAGGCGAAAAATCCCTGTAAATAAGCTTCTTGCCATGTTGGGAAATACTTTAAAAAATAGGTGCCGAATACAACAGCTCCAAATAGCTCAACAATGACAAAAACATAGAAAATCATTCGTATGAGGCGAACAATACCAGAAAAAGTCGGGCTGTTTTGTTCAGTTGTCATCAGTATCCTTGCTCTTAGTCCTATTCTTTTTCCAGATACAAGCCAAAGAATAGTACCGAAAGCCATCACCCCAATGCCACCAAACTGGAGGATGATTGCAAAAATAAACGTACCAGGCACACTAAGGAGCTGACTCACATCTACAGTAGATAAACCTGTAACAGTTACCGCACTAATAGAAATGAATACAGCATCAATAAAGGCGAGCTCAGAATGATCCTTTTGAGTAATAGGCAGCAGCAACAAAATGGTAGATACGATAACAGCTACTATATAATAAAATACAATTAATTGAGCCGCAGATAGTCGTTTTGTGAAAATCTTTATTTTATTGTTCATTTTTCTCCAACTTCTTTATGTTTTGTACCATATATTTTGTCCGTTAAAAAAGATAATAAACGAATCAGAGTGTGAGATTAGAAAGGTTTTTTGATTTTATAACTTTTACATAAGAAAGAAAAGCATTTTTACCGTAAAACAGAAGAAGTAGTAATTCTTCCACATACTAACTATAGTTAGAAACTACTTCCTACACAATTGCTGCCGAGTTTATCCAAATGTAAAGAAAGCAGAAAAAGAGTTAATATGCGTAAATAGCGATAAGAAGATTATTTTCACAATAATTGTTGATAGGAAGTTCATTATTATATGATTTTTTTTACTGGTATTACTCTTGTATCTATCACCTAACACCTTTCTTGTACCCATAAACTGGACATTATTAATTAGCAGCTCCTTTTCACTTCCAGTATTCCACAGTATATACCCTCCCACGTTTAATACTTCCTGCTTTAATAGCAAATGCATTGTATGAACGAAACTCATTGCCTCTCCAATAAATTTTAAAAAAGTCATATTTAGCATAAATTTGGCAATAAGTGCAACACCAAGTCCAGCAAATATAGTTAGAGTAACTATAGAAAGATATAATTTCAGATTTTCCTTTTTCCTTGCACCAGTGTTTAATTATCCCACTGTTAAAATAGCTACTGACTATAGGTAAGAGTCAGATTTGTTTAAATCGTTTTATTTCAAAGTAATAATCACCTCTTTATACTTTTTCTTAAGCCGTTACTTAATAAGTAACGGGCTTGTTTAATAAAAATGTAACATATTACTTTTTGAACATTCCGAAAAAATCTGATAGTACTATCTGATTCTTAGTCTGAAGCAACTAAATTCTATGACAATTTTGTGAACTGTTTAGCACTCTCTCCTTCTACACAAATATATAGAAAAAGAGAAAGGAAACAGTTTCTAAAAAAACTAACCCTTCCTCTAAAATTTTTATAAAACTTTAGTAAGTTACACTGTACAAAATAATTATATATAACCTTTAATCACAACTGTTTAAAAAATAGTGTAGGCATTTATGTATCTTCAATTGATGGTTAACTTATATTCAGCTACCTATCAGTTTCTCTCAGGATTTTTATTATGAACTGCCTGCTGACCAGCTAAAAGCGCTGGAAGTGTACGTCGGTATTCTATTGGTGTACATAATGTTTTTTTGATGAAATTCCGATTAAATGAGCGGATGTTTTCATAGCCACAAAGATAAGCAATCTCCGTTATTGTTTTTTCTGTTGTTTTAAGCAGATGACAACCGTAGCTTATCCGAGTATCGTTTAGAAAATCTGTGAATGACGTTTTGACCTGTGCATTAAAATACTTGGATAAATAATTATAACTATATCCAAGTGTGACAGCTATACTTCGTAAGGTTATAGGTTCTGTAAAGTGTTCCTGTATGTAGGTTAGCAGGGTGTGAAGCAAAGCTGAGTCTTTTTTTTCTGTTTTAATGAGGGTTGTTTGTGCCATAAGCTCGGATAATAATAGGTACAGACTGGCTTTTTGTTCTAACAAGTTGAATTCATCTTTAAAGAGTGTTTTTGAAACGAGCATTTTTGCCTGTACAGATAGCTCGAATATCGGATTTTCAAGGGATCGATTTTCACTCATTCTTTGAAAGGTCGTTACATAATCGGGTGAAAAGATACATATTTTAGCCCTGGACTGTGATTCTGTCGTAATAGAATGGATTTCATTCGGCAGTATTAGTAAATATTGTCCAGTATGTAACGGAAAGTTTTTTTGCTCAATCATTACTTCCATTTCACCACCAACGACATAGATTAATTCAAAACAACGATGCAGGTGGCTTGGGAAGTTTAAATTGGTAGAATCATAGTTTGAAATGAAATCAAAATGTTGGGGTTCATATAATAACATGGAGATTCACCCTTTCTTAATAGGATAAATTTTGTCTAGGATTATATAAGTTTTATCTTGTTGTGTCAAACGAAAAAATGATACATTTACCAATATTAGACACCAACTTAGCCATGCATGCTCCCCTTTTCACTAGTGTGAGAATTCGTTTCACCGCTTTTTCCTAATGCTCTTAGCTTTTAAAGAACGGGAATTATCTTTCCTAGACTTAACATCTATTAAAAAAAGGAGATAACTATGGAGAAACTTAGAATTGGAATGGTCGGCTATAAATTTATGGGAAAAGCACATAGTCATGCATACAGGGATCTTCCCATGTTCTTTCCTGATATTATTCATCCTGAAATGAAGGTCATTTGCGGTCGTGATGAAAAGGGTATCTCTGCTGCCGCCAAACAGTTTGGCTGGGAAGAATATTCAACTGACTGGAAGGCTTTATTAGAAAGAGACGATATTGATTTAATCGATATCAATACACCAAGTGATGTACATAAAGAAATAACATTGGCTGCGGCAAAGGCAGGCAAGCATGTTTTTTGCGAAAAACCGTTAGCGCTTACATTATTAGACTCAAGAGAAATGCTTGAAGTGGTAGAATCTGCTGGGGTTAAACATATGGTTGGCTTTAACTATCGCTTTGCTCCTGCTGTTATGCTGGCGAAAAAGCTGCTGGATGAAGGTAGACTTGGTGAAATTTATCATTTCAGAGCATGTTTTTTACAGGATTGGCTTGTCGATCCAAACTTTCCACTAGCTTGGAGACTGCAGAAAGATGTGGCCGGTTCAGGTTCACACGGAGACCTCGGCGCTCACTTAATTGATTTGGCACATTATCTTATTGGTGATATCGCAGAGGTAATTGGCATGAGTGAAACCTTTATTAAAGAACGGCCAGTTCCTTCGCAAATGTCCGGTCTAACCGCAAAAGGCAGCAGTAGCGATGAAAAGGCGGCTGTAACAGTAGATGATGCTACCCTCTTCCTAGCTCGTTTTGCTAATGGTGCATTAGGCAGCTTTGAAGCGACCCGTTTTGCGGCAGGTCATCGCTGTACGAACTCATTTGAAATTAACGGGAGTAAAGGCAGTGTCATTTTCGACTTTGAGCGAATGAATGAACTGCAGGTTTACTTTACTGATGACAAAGAGGATGTACAGGGCTTTCGCCGCGTGTTAGCGACTGATCCAAGTCATGCTTTCGCCCAACATTGGTGGCCGCCGGGACATACGATTGGCTATGAACACACGTTTATTCACGAAGTAGTGGAACTTATGGCGGCTTTTCGCGAGAATCGTCAGCCTGTTCCGAACTTCCGTGATGGCGTTAAGTGTCAAGAAATTTTAGAAGCGGTTGATTTATCGATTGAGCAACGCCAATGGATTCAAATTTCGGAAGTCTAAAATAAAATGATGAAGGCGTGGGGTTGAAGCATGAAAAAAACGGCATTAATTGTTTGGGGCGGCTGGGATGGTCATCAGCCAGAACAAGTAGCAGATATTTTCAAAGGAATCCTTGAAGAAGAAAATTTCCAAGTAGAGGTTTCCAACTCACTGGATTCTTATGCTGATAAGGAAAGGTTAAAGTCATTAGACTTGATTGTTCCTCATTGGACAATGGGCCAAATTGAAAGAAAGTACGTCTTAAATATCTCTGAAGCAGTGGCAGCAGGTGTCGGCTTAGCTGGCTGTCATGGTGGAATGTGCGACTCTTTCCGTAACAATGTTGACTGGCAGTTTATGACGGGCGGAAATTGGGTCGCGCATCCTGGCAATGACGGTGTGGAATATACCGTCAACATTAAGCACACCTCCAGCCCGCTGCTAGCAGGACTTTCAGATTTCAAAGTCGCCAGTGAGCAATATTATCTTCATTATGATCCGGCGGTGGAAGTGTTGGCAACCACCCGTTTCCCAGTGTTTGCTGGTCCACATTCTGCTAACAAAGCAGTCGATATGCCAGTTGTCTGGACAAAACGCTGGGGACATGGAAATGTATTTTATAACTCTTTAGGTCATCAGGCCAATATTGTGGCAATGCCGGAAGTCTCCCTGATTATGCGGCGAGGTTTTTTATGGGCTGCTGCTGGAAAGGCACTGGCTGAGAATCCAGCTGTAAACACGACTTACAAAAATGTACGTACCTATACTGGTATGGGAGACAGCCAATAAAAAAACTTTGAACTTGGAGGAGCCTTATGAAAAAACTTAAAGTTGGCATCATTGGCTGTGGAAATATTAGTTCTATTTATATGGAAAACTGCCCAAAATTCCCTCATCTTGAGCTAGTTGCTTGTGCTGATTTAGATTTACAGCGGGCCCAGTCTCAAGCTGAAAAATTTGATATTCCTAAAGCATGTTCGGTTGAGGAGCTGCTGAATAATCAGGAGATTGAGCTTGTGATTAATTTAACCATACCAAAAGCACATGCATCTGTCTGTATTCAGGCTCTTGAAGCAGGAAAGCATGTCTACACGGAAAAACCACTAGCAGTGACACGCGACGAAGGCAGACAAATTTTAGAAACAGCAAAAAAACGAAATCTTCTTGTTGGGAGTGCGCCTGATACCTTCTTAGGTGCCGGAATCCAAACAGCGATTCATTTAATAGAGCAAGGTGAAATTGGTGTTCCTATTGGTGCATCTGCTTTCATGATTTGCCGTGGTCACGAACATTGGCATCCTGACCCAGCCTTTTATTATGATGTAGGCGGTGGCCCAATGTTTGATATGGGGCCATACTACTTAACAGCCTTGGTTGCCCTTTTAGGACCAATTAAGCGAATTTCAGGATTCACACGTATCAGCTATCCTGAAAGAACGGTGCTAAGCACACCAAAAGCAGGCACTACCATCGATGTGAAAATTCCAACCCATATCTCAGGCGTTCTAGATTTTGCTTCAGGGGTTATTGGTAATATTACGACAAGCTTCGATGCATTTGGCGGTACCTCCCTTCCACCTATTGAAATATACGGAAGCGAAGGAACATTATTAGTTCCTGATCCGAACACATTTGGAGGTCCTGTTAAGATTAGAAAACGGGACGAAAATGAATTTAGAGAGGTCCCACTAGAATATGGTCACGCCCAAAACAGCAGAGGACTTGGTGTGGCAGATATGGCAACAGCGATTATCGAAGGCGGTAATTATCGAGCAAATGGCAAGTTAGCTTATCATGTGTTAGAAGCTATGCATGGTTTCCATGACTCTTCTGATAGCGGCAGACATTATATAATGGAAAGTACCTGCGACCGACCTGAGCCAGTCGCCATGAAAATCCAGAAGTAACGACTGTTTAAAGAGAAAGAATATTTTCAAGGGCTGCCTTTTTAGGTTAGCCCTTTTTGCTTGTTTAAATTGCTTTTGCTTAAGTTGGAGCTAACTTTAGCAAAAGATATACATGGAAAATTGTCGATTGGCAATATCAAAAAATCTAAAGCTCACCACATATTTAAGGTGGACTGACTCATTTATTAGTTAGTTATTAGAGCAGCCTTTTTTAATTGAAGCCGACTTGTCAAAACAATACACGAAAGTGTCAAAATAGCTGATAAAATATAAGCACCAATTAAGTCCACTTTAAGGACGATAAATCCAGAACTGGCACTGCCTATAAGCAAACCAGCCATCATTAGTGGCATAATAATACCGTTAGTTCTTCCAATATAATCAGAAGCAACCTCCTTCATCATCATTGTACTAAATATTACTTGAACAAAAGCAACGGAGAGTCCTGATAATATCCGAGCAGCTGCCGTTAATAGTGGCCAGAATGACAATATTTCAATAATGGTAATAATAGAAAGTGCTATTATTGTCGTTGTTAAGACATATTTGCTATTTTTTTCAACAAATGACGATAATGTCACCGCAAGTCCGCCCCCGAGCAACATACCAATTCCTTCTGCAGCTGCAAACCACTGAACACCTTCTTTTGGTAATCCTAACCTTTCCATGATTACGAATACGTCTAATGGTTGGGTAATTCCAAAAGAAATGCCAACAATAAAAAATAAGCACGCAATAAATTTTAAATTGTTATGCTTAAATACGTATACAAAACCCTCTTTTACATCTATTAATGCCGATTTTGTTTCTGTTTTTGATTTGTCTTTCACTGTTTTTGGTAAAAATAATTGCAGTCCAGATGCTAAGGTGAATATTGCAAACAATACCCAAATAGATGTTTCTAACCCTAATTGAGTATATATAAACGTTCCCAAAATTGGACCTAAGATAGTAAATATTGCTATTAAACTTTGGCTAATCCCAATAGCACTTCCCACTAAATTCACAGGAATATGCTTTTTGTAAAGGACAGCTGAAGATGGCTGTGAAAACTGACTAATAATTGCCGATAGCACAGTTGCTGCAAATACAGATTGCCACACTCCATTAGTAATGAGAATTAATATGAATAGCATGGAAAGAGCACTTAATGCATCTCCATAAACTACAGTCTTTTTTGGATTCCACCTATCAGCATATGTTCCGCCAATTAAAGAAAATATAAAGATTGGTAAATATTCTAATGTTGTTAGCAATGAGACTGCTGTTGGATTATTATTCGTTTTCTCCATAATATAAAAAAGCAAAGCCATATTACGAGTCCAAATCCCAATTTGTTGTAATAGGTCTGCCCCCTGTACGATTAAAAATACCCTATTCTTTAGTAGTTCCTTCATTAAATTCAACACCAATCCTTTTTGTTTAAAAATGAAATTCACTTGACTGAATGTTATTATAAAGTGTGGAGTAACTCCATAGTAAAGGAAGGAGTGAATAATGTGATAAATAATTATATAACGACATTTTCCACAGGAGAATTTGCAGATTTATTTGGAGTTAAAAAAGACACTTTACTGTACTACAATAAAATTAACTTATTTAATCCTGCAGGTATACACTCAAACGGCTATCGGTACTATACTTTACCGCAATTAGACACCTTTAGCGCGATTCAATCACTTCGTTCCGTTAACGTTCCAATAAAAGAACTAAAATCTTATTTTGACTCACCTTCCTCTGCTAGATTAAATGAACTTGCTTCAAGACAAGTGGAAAATATTGAAATAGAGATAAATAAACTAAAAGAAAATCAATTATTTCTGTCACGATTAATGGAAGTAACAGATGAATTGCAGAACGTGGTTATAGGGGAGTTAGTACTAAAAGAACTACCTGAAGAATCTGTCTTATACAGCTCATCGAAGAATATTGATTGGGAGGCATCTGTGGAAGCTTTATCACATATCTATGATGAATTCTTGAAAGAAGTAGGTGTAAATGGAGCAGCAGCATTTGGTTCCGTCCTAAATAAGAAAAACCTCATAAATGAAAACTATCTTCAAGCTGATTGTTTATTTTGCCGGATGGAAGGGCCAGGAACTATAAAAAAACCCGCTGGTTTGTATGCTATCTATTATTATCAAGGATCGTATGATAATATAAAAAACGCTTATTCTTATTTGTTAAAAGAGATAGTATCACGGAAATTAACACTAGACGGGGATGCCTATGAAGAGTACCTACTCCATTCTTTAGTCTCAAAACATGAAGAAGAATATATAACCAAAATAGGTATTAAAGTGAATACTCATGAATATGAAAAATGATATGCATCCTTGCAATTGAATGTTTGACTAAAATGGAAGTTAGAAGTTTTATAGTCAAGAATTAAACCTATAATTTCACTTAGAATTAAGGTCATAATTATTTATTTTAGTATATAGCTCCTACTATTGCTTAGATTTCCTACAGGTGTAGAAATATAATTAGGAATTTATGCACCAAAAGCGAGCGAATATTTAAGGGTTTTCCTTCATTAAATATAATTATAATTGGCGAATTGTAAAAAAGTGGAGCTTCACAATATTGATGCTCCACTTTTTTCTTAATTTAAGTTTTCTAGAAAATCTCCTCAGCCAACTCCAAAATAATTCCCTCTGGGCCACGAACGTAGCATAGCTTATAACTTTCTTCATATTGCTGTATCTCACTAAAGATATAAGTGCCCTTCGTTTTCAATTTAGAAATAAGAGCTTCAATATCTTCAACAGCAAAAGCAATATGGCGGATACCAAGTGTATTAGCTAATGGTTGCTGAATATCACTTTCAGCTGACGGCGAATAAAATTTGATTAGTTCTAGCCACGTCTCGCTGTCTGCCGGTCCCATTCCAACACATGCTACTTTCACATCTTCAAGGCCAGCCGCATATCCCATCAAATCTCCTTCCATCTCCAACTCCCCTTTCACCTCAAGTCCAAAATCAAGAAAAAACGCTTTTGCTGCGGTAAGATTATTTACGGTAACACCAATGTGATCTATTCTTTTAATTTTCATTTTCCATAACTCCTGTGTGTTATTTTTAAATAAACTGATTCTATTTTTCCTCTATTCGATGTAGTCCTGTGCAAGTCCTTCCTGTACTTAAGTATTATAATTGTTCTGAAAGGCTGCACGAAAATCTTTATAAGCATGCTGTAGAAAGCATCTTATTTTTTGAAGAAAAAAAGAAGCATTAAACATTGCTTGCTTAACACTTCTTACCGAATTTAACTATAAGGCACTCTATTTAAGCGATTACCTTAACCTCGCACATTCCCTAATCCTAATTATACGCATTTATATCCCAACATAACTTATGCCATTATTAATTAAAGAGATGGTGCAGTAGACGATCTTTATTTTCAAAGAACTGCTTCACGATGGAATAATGTTGAGTGTCTTCTAATGTTGACTCACTTATTCCTTCTTCTGTAAACTGAAATATTTTAGAATTCGAATAGTTATCAGGAGTGTTTACCGTCTCTTCCGCTGAAGAATTTTTGAATTTCTCCGATTTTTTCTTTAGCTCTGTCGACCTTCGTGTTTGTTATTCTGTAAATCAGGTTATTCCATTTAACAACTGGAAAGGCAAAGTAGCCTTCAGTATGAACTATTTCCTCAAACTTACTTTTTTTAGTTGATTTTTCTTTCTGTGAGCACCCACCAACAATCATTAAAATAATTACTAGCGGTATATATAATTTAATGATACTACTCCCTCCAGCTTTTTCTAACTATCTCCATAACAATGCATTAGTTAGTTTAAGTCAATCGTATCCATATGGGCTACACCATCTTTCATCCATGTAACAACAACTTGGTACATATGTCCCTTTCTTGGTTCATTTCCCAAATAAAATTCAGTTGAGAAAGGATGTAATGTTGTAACAGAACCGTCTATATCCCTTCCCTCATTAAATACATCTGTATCTGCAATCACCTTGCCAGTATCCTTGAATTCCAACATCTCAACTACTACTTCTTGTTTATCTAACTGCTTAATTCTCCCCTGCCATCCTCTTGGCTCACTTGCATCAAGATTTTTTTTATATGTGTATTTCCACATACCATTTTCCGACTTTCCAGAAATAGAAGTACTAGCAGTATAGGCATACAGTGTTGAAATGATAACAATAAGTAATACGATAACTATGATTACATATTTCTTTTTCCCCATGTAATGACCCTCCTTTCAATCAATGATTTACAATAAGCTTTGTTAAAAATTCTCTATTTCCAATTTCCTCTATATTGTTAGACTGCATACTTTGTAAAAGGATTCCATTTATTTGTTTTTGTTGTGTAACTAATTATTTGCACAATAAAAAAAGAACTGTTTCATACCTACAGCTCTTTGGAATGCCTCAATACTTATCGGTTGATAAGTAAAAAATATTTTACTTACAGCCCCTCACGATGTTAAGGTAACCATAATAGACATAAATATTGGGTCCTTTTAGACTTTTCTTAGTCACCTTCCCTCTATAAAGGAAAGGAGGACTGAAGATCCATTAAAAACAAGTCAACAGCTATGTATCAATATCAGAATAATGACGTTTTCTTCGGTCAAAAAGTTATATACAACAGTAAAATACACTTTTGCTTCTTTAATCATGAAAATGGCTTATTAGAAATTATTAATCCTCAAACAAGTTCCATATTCTTAGTAAAACTTGAATCTCTTATATATAGGGTTAAATAAAACCATCATTTTTGATGGTTTTATTACGAGTCTGGATAAATAGACATTACTTTTGCTTCATTGACTTCAAGCAGGAACCATTTACAAATTGGCAATAAAAATTCATCTCAAACCAGCTGTCTAATTTGTGATAACAGCCACCATTCCATCTTCATTATTTATCTCACATAAGTGTACTAGGGTGGTAACTTTATGGTAAATAATCCTCTTGTCGGTGTACACTGTTAATCCATCATAAATCGGTCCTTCCTTAACCCGCTTCTTTTAATTTCTGAATTGAAAGTGATGTGAATTTTTGCTTTAGCATATCCATCATCCCAGGTATCTTTATATTTCTTGAAATTCTTATAATCCTGTTCTCTTAGTCGTTCACCTAATCCAAATATATCCGCGTTGTACTCCTCTTTTGTCTTAATAACAAAATCTTTTATCTCTTCCTCCATTATGTTGTTAATGGATTTTTCAAATCCTTCAAACGCTTTTACATCTCCTAACTTTTTTAAGCATTGTGTACCTTCTAAGTAACCTTCTGTCTTAATCTTAATGTAAAAATTCGGAATGCCTTTTACCTCTTTTGCTCTCACTTTTGTTTTAGAATGAGTGACACGATATTCAATCTTTTTACCATCTTCACATTTGGCAGCAATTGCCGCACTTTTAATAATCCCTTGAACAAAGAGCATATCACGAACCTCATTTAAGGAGGCATAGCCTGCTAGCTTTCCATTTTTTAATACACCCATAGAACTAATCTTCACTACACTATCAGGCACTTCACTTTTTAGATTCTCAACATTTCCGCCTTTTTTCGGATTATTTCCAACTAACTGTACTGCTGGTAATACCGGAGCTTGTCCTTCCGAATTAAAGATTCGAGTATAATCATTTAACTTAACATCTGGTGCTCCTCCCCAGTCCTTTTGCATAGTTACTAATTGAGTAAATATTTTAAGGGAAGCACTTTTTTTGTACATATTAGTTACCTTCAAAATATCTTCAGCTTTTCCATCCCTTGCAATGATAATAGCAAAATCATCTCTTATCTCTCTGTTCCGGTCAAAGAAATCCATGAACTCTAATAACCCATCCTTTACTATATCCTCGCTTAGGACCAACACTCTTGTATGTGAATAGATCGGACGAGTAGCATTAACAATATTAAATTTATAAATAAGCTCCCCAATCGTATTACCTTCTAAAGAAGCAACATTTGATGGGGCAAAACCTGTTGCTGTTTTGGCAGTCATTTCTCGTGCTTCTGTAGTTTCAATTGTTAGCTTATATTTAGATGACTTTCCTTTATCTACTGCCATCCCTGTTACAATTGAAGTTTTTGCTAATTCGTTCCTATCCCAGCATCCTGTTAACAGAAGTATTAACAAACACATAAATAAGCAGTTTACCCATTTCATATCTTTATCTCCTAATGTATGGTAGAACTCCTTTTATTTTGTGAGCTTTTAGGGACAATTATCCTCTATAGGAAAAAGATTAGGGCGGAACAAAAGAAATATTGCCTCCTAATTGGCAATATTTCAAAAGCAGGTATTTTTATGAAATGCAATCGTACACGAAGGTAATAACGTGGTTGCTTTATGTTTTTAAAAAAATAGCTTATGCAAAATTTAGATACTGTTTTTAAATGGATATCGTCTGTTTTTCATCAATTCTCCTTTGTTGATAGAATGATAGGGAAAATAAGCATATATATCTCATATAAGGCTTAGTCTATAACGCTTCCACTGCAGTTCCCAAGTTATCAAGGTCCTGTGTAATATTGATAATTATCAAGAATTTCCAATCCTTACCAACCTTACCTAGTTTAACTACTTGATGAACTTCAACGACATCATTTGTGTATTGCTTAACTGAATCACAGATTTCATACAATAATTGTGCAAAGTCAGTTTTTTCCCAATTTCTAATATCCACGGGTACATATTGTTGTATTTTTTTTAAATTCATGATTGCCTCCTGTTTTCCGTATTAACTTCCTAAATTATCCACATCCTTATTTTTATTCTATTTTAGGTTATAATTCCCTTCTTTTTTCTTCCGATATGGATGTTACATCTTAACTATATAGCTTTTACTGTTAATATCTTCTCAACGACATCCTGATAACTCAAACTTATTATTTATATTCTTTTCATTTTTGCTACTAAATCCAGGAAAAAACGGAGGGGCATTATAATTAACAAGGTTGATACGACATATACATGATTGTATTATCTTGAAAGGTTTTTTCCTCTATTACATTAAGAAGAAATTCATCTGACTAGTTTTTTTAGTTCATCTCAGTGGCTGGGTCGCCTTACTATTAGCCAAAAAATGAGCTACTATATATATTATTATAAATACAGGGAAGGAAAAGATCGGATTCCATCCTGGGTATTTTGTATACCCTAATTTTAAAAACAAAGGTTCTGCTAAAAAAGCTGTCATACTAGCATAAAGGGCTGCTTTAACTAGTACATTTGCCTTGGCTTTGATTTGTAGAAAAAACATAATTGTAACTGGCATTAAGGCAAAATCCCATGGTATATAATCAGGCATTAAAGGAACTAATTTATTATAATATCTCCATAAACCAAGCGTTACCCCCACATAGTCTAACCAAGTGGATATAAACATCGCCCAGAGTCCGGCTACTAAAAGCCTTGCGCTGCTCTCCTTGCTTCTAAAAATAAGCCATATCATCCAGGGGATGATCGTCATAAATAACGAGGTCCACCATCCAAAGGAAAATAAAATATTTTCCACCCAAATGTCTTGTAATCGTGAATGGGCGTCATCTAGTAATACATATTGTTCGTCAATTAAATTTTTTATGTTTTCTGGGGGACTAAACTTCATTAAATTTCGTCCTCTTCTCTAAAAATATTTCTTCTATTTTCCCACTAAGAAACATATCTATTCCATTCATTTCAAGGCGCAAATATAAATTTTTAAATAAAATACTTATTAGGAGTAGCGTGCCCATAAAAAAAAAGCTGCCATTAGCAGCCTTCTTTAGATCAACTTAACAAACCAAGCTACATAATATGCAGCTGGAATAAATATTAATTGAGCAACTATTGTACCAAGAAATTTAGAAGATATCATGGTTAAAGAGTAGCTTTTAAGATAAATGTAATCAATTTGTTTCTTCATTACTTTATCTGCTAACACGGAAGCTTTCGGGTCGATAAATAACGTAAGTAATATGGTGGCTATACCGTTTATAATACCAGATGACATTAACGCAGCTGGGGCATATTCCTTAGGTACTAACATAGAAGCGTATATGGAAGATAAAACGCCAATAGTAAATACGGCCGAAATAATTACGTTTATGATAAAAAGCCGTTTAGGAATGGTCTTAAGCGTTATCCCCTTTAAATACTGCACTCTTGGCAACCGAAAACATAATATCACCTTTTTGATACCAGTTTTATTAAAATTACTTAAAAACAACCCAACAACTGAACCACTTTGTTTAGAAAGCTGTACGATGCCTCTTGAAAAAATATTAATGAAAGTTGGAAATAGAAATATACCAAGTAATACACCAAAGGATGTGACTGCTATTAACACCCTGTATTGTTCTTCAATAAAGTGCATGGGATTTATACTTGGTGCTTCAGCAATAAGTTTTGCTGTTAAAGGCTGTTGAAACATAGTAGAAAACCTAGAAATAATCAGCAATGTACTAAACAATGATAGTGCTGTGGCAATCAGCTTCACCCTAGCTCCTGAAATTCTGGTCGAATAAGCTAATGTTTCTATCATAGTTATTAGCAATAAAAACAACGATATTAATATGACTTTTCCAGTAAATAAATCCATAAAGACTCCTCAACAGTTGATTTCAATCTATTTTCATATTTTATATTATACATTAAAAATTGGTAATATATAGATTTTAAGTTTATGGGGCAATTTCCTTTTACGTTAAGTATAGCAGGAACACTTAGCCTTTTTACCTACTTTTAAATATAAAAACAGCCGCTCACTAGCAGCTGTCTCCACGATAAGGGGTTATATTATTTTTCCTTTAACTTTATATGGATAAGGGATATATTTTGCAATGCTATTTATTCTAGAGGTCTTTCTACTGACGACTAGGATTTTATATTGCTTTTTCAGTATTAGATGCTTGTCTTTTCGGCCTTGGAATATGCCATTTAAACCGAAGGGATAACATCCTTAAGACAACTATTATTATAAATAATACGTAAGTATCGATTATGCCATTAATAAAGTTAAGACCAATTAAGGCACCTGTTATAATGGTCCAAAAAGCATATAATTCATATTTAAAAACAAATGGCTGTCTTTTCGCTAGGGCATCTCGAATTATACCGCCACCAACACCTGTTAATAAAGCTGCAGCAATACTAGCACTTGCCGGCAATCCTAAATTCTTCGCGTAAAGAGCACCTTGAATGGCAAAAGCCACTAATCCAACCGCATCTGTTAGACCAAATGAATAATACCAATGCTTCCAACTAACAATTTTATGAATAGGTATAAAATACAGGACCGTAATCAATAGGAATGTTAGTAAAAATAATGTGTTTTGTTCCCATAATGCCGAAACCGGCACCCCTATTAATAAATTTCGTATAGCTCCGCCTCCGAAAGCTGTTATAAAACCTAATGCATAGTATCCGATCAGGTCATAATCTTCTTCCGAAGCAATCAGCGCCCCACTTATCGCAAATGCGATAGTGCCGAGATAATTCCAAAAGTCCCAAGACATAACTCTTCTGCTCCAATCTTCGTGTCGTTAATAACCTATATAATTATAAATACTGTTAATACATTTATACAACCTAAAATTGTTTTTTTAGGTACTTGACAATTAAAAATTTTCAAATTATATCATATTTATTTGGAGTATTCTGACTGAGAGGAAAAATAAGGTTTCAACTTAAAGCAAAGTCGCCATTTTGTCTAAATAATCTAAATATTAAACATAAGACAGCCAAAGCAGTTCAATGTACTACTTCATAAACAAAAAAGGCTAAAGAAACAAGAAAATCTTGCTTCTCTAGCCCTTTTCGCTATTTATCTGCCTTTATAATTAAATTGGCCGTATTCATGCCGCTCCATGTTACAATTGGCGACCCGCCGCCAGGATGTGTGCTTCCACCTGCGAAAAAGAGATTAGCAATATCCTTGCTCGAATTTTTAGGACGCAAAAAGGCATCTTTTTTCCGATTGGAGGATAGACCATAGAGAGCTCCTCGGAATGCGCCGAATTGAGAAGCAATATCAGCAGGTGTATAGACTTTTTCCTCAACGATATTTTCCTTCAACGATAGTCCAAAGGTTGCAAGCTTTTGATAAATAAGCTCTTTATACATTTCTGGATTTACCTGCAGTTTCCCATCAGCAGGAAGAGCTGGAGCATTTGCTAGTATAAAAAGATTGCTGCCCCCAGGTGAACGGCCAGGCTCTGTATAGGAAGAGTTGCTGATGTAAATGGTTGGTTCACTGCTGTATTGCTTATGTTGGAATAAATCAATAAATTCCTGCTTGTAATTATTGGAAAAATAGACGTTATGATGCCTCAGCTCTGAAAATCGTTTATTAACACCTGCAAGCACGACAAAAGCCGAAGTGGAGGGTGTCTTTCCTGCTGCCTTTGAATCTGGAAAGGAGGGACGGTCGCTTTCGTTCACCAGCTCGGGATAGGCTTTAAGCAAATCTGCATTCATAATAAAGTAATCCCCCTGTATTTTCTCCCCATCTTCAAGCTCGATGCCTATGGCTTTTTTGTTTTTTACGATTATTCTTTTAACTGTTGCATCAGCGTAAAGCCTGGCACCAAGCTTTTGTGCGACTTTTGCATAAGCCTCTGCAATTTTAACATTGCCGCCTTCAACATAATAAACACCGCCAATCATTTCTAAATAGGCAATCATGGCAAATGTGGCAGGAGTCTTATAGGGAGACGAGCCAATGTAAGTCGAATAGCGATTAAAAGCCTGCAGCACATGAGGATGGGAAAAATACTGCCGAAAAAAGCTGTCCAGGCTTTGCAGCGGTCTCACCTGCATAAGTGCTGCCCCAAGTGATGGCGATAAGTAGTCCTGCCATGAATGGAATGTCTTTGGCAGGAAATGTTTCGCTGATAATTTATATAATCTGGTAATCTCTTTTAAGAAATCATCATATTTATGGCCAGCGTCCAGCTGCATTAACTGTTGCAGCATATATTCCCTGTTGCTCGAAAGGTCAAAGGAGGTTCCATCTGAAAACACATTTCTTGTATGATGTTCCAGTTTGACCATATGGAAATAGTCTTCAGCCTTTTCACCAGTCTGTTCAATCACTTTCCGGAATACCTCTGGCATGGTGATCGTATTCGGTCCGAAATCAAACGTATAATCCCCTAATGCGACAGGCATTAATTTACCTCCAAAATGCTTGTTCTTTTCAAATAGTTCTACTTGAAATCCTTTGTTGGCAAGCGTTATCGCTGCTGACAATCCTGCCAGTCCGCCGCCAATGATTAACACCTTTTTCTTCATGAATACTGTCTTCCTTTCCAGCTATACGGCTTTTTCCTGATCCATCTCCACATAGAAGCGTTCATGATAATAATTAGTATGGCTGCCGATATCGGCATGAAGAAGGATAGAGACAAACGCTGACTTGCTTTCCAGTCAACTGCCATGCGCTGCAGGACAACCAGAATATAGGGAAGGACGAATAGCGGTTGGAACATCCATAATCCATACACCATTAGAATTCCAGGGAGTACATAAAAAAAGCCATAGAAAACGCTCAAGAGCAAAACCAGCGGGACAGAACGTCCAAGCCCTGTAAAAATATTCTTTATAAATCCTTCCCATACTTCGCTATTTCGTTCATACATCCGGCATGAAACGTCCGTACTTATATTAGCCAAGCAGACTTTATATCCAGATAGCTTCATTTGTCTTGCCAGATGAACATCCTCCACTATCGAAGTCCGGACGGTACGATGACCGCCTATTTCCTGATAGGCATTTCTTTCAAAAAACATAAAAACCCCATTAGCAGCCGTTGCCGCACTCATCTTGCTTCTATTTGCAAGATGGAGCGGGAGATGGAATAGTACAACGAAATGCATCATCGGAATTAAAAGCTTGCTCATAATACCCGGAACCTCAAAGGAAGGAAAGCCAGTTATCAGCTTAACATTTTCTTTTTTTAACAATGTAAGTGCCTTTCCTATCACTCCAGATTTCAGACGAACGTCTGCATCAATAAAAAGGAAATACTCACCCTTCGCTTTTTCCTGCAGCTGATGACAGGCATGCACCTTGCCAGCCCAGCCTGCTGGAAGCTCTCTTCCTCTTAATATCTTAAAGCGGCTATCTCCTGACGTGTTTTCCTGCAGCAAACACAACGTCTGATCTGATGACCCATCATCAAGGAGAAGGAATTCCACATTTGGGTATGATAAGGATTTTAAGCTGTTAATTAGTCCAGCCACGTTCTGTGCTTCGTTTCGTAAAGGCACCAAAACGGACACAAGGGGCTGAAGGTTTTTATTTAAATTAGAAGCTGGAAGACTTGGCAATCCGCTCATATTCCACAATGTCCAAAGGAAAAATAGGAAGAGACTGATGATTAAAAATAGTATCATTTAGACATCGCCCCTTACAGCAAGTTTACGAAGTGCTTCGTTTTTTCGCTGATTACTTCGCCTTTCAACTCATCCAATGCGTCTGTACATTTCTTTTCAAGTGATAAGGTTTTTTCCTGCCGCAAAACTCCTGGCAGATCTGTGCTAAACAATGGATTGCCTGCCTTTATCCATACCTCCGGCTTTCGTTTGTGTGCAAACGAATAGTAGAAGCATACTGGTATGACGGGAATTTCGGGAACCTTTTCCTGCAGGTACAAGGCTCCTGGCTGAAATTGCAGCGGGCGTTTTTCCAAGTGATACTCATCCCCTTGAGGAAAAACCCATACACTTTTCCCCTTATTCAGCAACATCTCAGCATACCTCATTGTTTTTATCGTTTCTTTTGGGCTGGAGCGGTCGATGGAGAAGGCTCCAAGCTTCTTAAAGTATGGAAACTGCTTTAAGCCCTGTTCATGCATCATGATATACAAATCCTGCTGTATAACCGTCTTCGTCAACTGAAAGTAGATAAGTCCATCCCACCAAGACGAGTGGTTGCAGACAAAAATGTAAGGACCTGAAGGCAGTTTGCTGGATGCTTGCCAATAGATTTTGTCAAAAGAGTAGGCAAGCAGTCTCTTGTTGAAAATAGAGAAAAATTTGTTGAAAACAACGTCTTTTTTAGCATAAATCATGATGGTTTCCTTCCTATAGCCGTATATAGTGTCATTCCGGCCAAGCAAGCTGTCAAGATACATGCTAGCCAAAGCTCACCTGTTGCCGCAAGCAATACAAACATCGTAATCGTTAGGGCAAATAGGTAAAACATCCGCTTCTCCCAAAGAGAATTTTTTTCTTGTGAGAAAGATAAAATAAATACATGAAGGATAAGTGCAACAATAAACCACCCTAAAAAATTGCTGAATGGAATGTTATAGTAGACGCCGTCCTCTTGCCAAATCCAATATTGCTTAAGTTTAAATGCAACCGGATCGATAATTAAGTCAATAACCACGGCAATACAGGCACCAATAATCGGCTGCATCCATTTTTTTGCTGAAATTGCATTTGCTAAAGCATGTGATGTCCCCATTACCATTAGCCAGGCAAATCCAATGGCTATTGGTACTTCAAATAAATTAGGAGCAAACCGATTCGTATAATAATAATCTCCAAATAAAATTCCATGAGTCGATCCGATGTATTCTGCAAGATAGGAGAATAAGAAAATAACTAGGCTGATTACATATGCTGCTTTTTTCCCAAATACTTTAGTGAAATAAACAATTGCCAAAAGGCCGCTTAAAATCAAAAACACAGCGTTCGCCCATTCAAGCCAAGCAGGCAGCAGATCAAAGGTAAGAAGAATCACACCGCAAATATACCAAATGATAAAAAAACGAAATAGGCCATTTTCAAAACTCATAATGCTCTCCTTCTCATTACGGCTTCCTTTGCGCAAGACTTTGCCAGTCAAGTCCTCTCGCTTCGCACCATTCTCTTACCTTCCCGCCAGCTATCATCGGACAGTGCTGAAGATTTGGAATAGATTGAGCCCCTTGGAGGAGAAGCAGCATTTTTAAATGTTCCTTCCACACCTCCAGCTCCGTTATTAATCCATTAATGCCTTCGTCATGGAGAATTTTCAAAAATGGTCCGGCAATTCCTGCAGCAGACGCTCCTAAGGAGAATGATTTTACTGCATCAAGCGGGTTACGTATTCCGCCTGAGGCGATGATTGTCAGCTCACCTAATACGGACTGTGCTTCTAACAACGAAATGACAGTCGATTGACCCCAATCTTTTAAATACGCAAAATCGCGTTTACTTCTGCGCTCATTTTCTATATGAATGAAATTGGTGCCGCCTTTTCCTCCTAAATCAACATATTGAATACCAGCACTATGTAGCTGCCTGAGCGTTTCTGAACTCATGCCGAACCCGGTTTCCTTGACGATAACAGGCACCTGCAGCTTTACCGATAATTTTTCTAACCTAGCAAGAATATTAGTGAAATTGCGTTCTCCTTCTGGCATAACCAGCTCTTGTGGCACATTCAAATGAACTTGCAGGGCATCAGCCTCCAGCATATCAATAGCTGTTAATGCATAATCGAGTGGCGCATCTGCCCCAATATTTGCAAATACAAGACCGTGCGGGTTTTTTTCTCTTACAACTTTAAATGTATGTGCAAGGTCTTCATTTCGAATGGCAGCATGCTGAGAACCGACTGCCATTGCAATTCCAGTTTCCCTGGCAGCTTCCGCAAGAGATGCATTAATTACTGCTGATTTCTCACTGCCACCTGTCATTGCATTGATAAAAATTGGGTAATCGAGCGTTAAAGGCCCGATGTTGGTCTGGAGCTGAATGTCTTCCATCTTCATTTCCGGCAAGGAACGGTGAATGAATGACAGCTCATCAAAATCGGAACTAAGTGAAAATGGTGATGTTAATGCAAGGTTAATGTGCTCTGCTTTACGATTTTGTCTAATTGTGTCCATAACTGTTACAGCTCCCAAGTCCTCTAAATATGAGTTATAAACCCACTGTTAATTCTTCTACTGCTTGCTTTAATCGAACCATATTCTCTTCAGATACATAGTTTCGTGTATGCAAGCAGTCATATCCATTTTCTCGGACAACTTTTAATATTTCTTTATAAATAAGTGCTGATAAAAGAACATGTAATTGACTGTCTTTATCAAAATAATCCATTCCAACCTGAAATAATGCATAAAGCTGTTCTGATCGGGTTGCAATTTCCTCCCAAACTTTTATAAAGGATGCGTTTATATTGCTAGCTTCTAAGTCCCGTTGTTTGTAATCTTCCTTTTCAAGCAAATCAACTGGTAAATAGATTCGATTATTTCGATAATCCTCACCAACATCTCTGAGAATATTAGTCAATTGCATAGCGACCCCTAATTGAACTGCATACATATGCAAGTGCTGATGATTTTCCGTTGCTAAAATAGGAAGAAGCATCAAGCCAACCGTTCCGGCTACATAATAACAATACTGCTCTAACTCTGCTAATGTATTAGGCTGTTGAAAGTTTATGTCCATCTTTTGTCCTTCTAATTGCTCGTAGAAAGGTTTAATATCCATCTCATAACGGGTAAAAACATCTCGCAACGCTCTCCAAAGCGGGGATGAAATTTCCTCGCCCTTTTCAAAAAGCTTTAGCTGATGGTACAAGTTCTGCCAATTTTTTTCTTGTACAGATTTATTTCCAGTTTCATCAACACTGTCATCTGCATAGCGGCAAAATGCATAAATGGCATATACAGCATTCGCTTTGTCTTTTGGCAGCTTTTTAAAAGCGTGGTAGAAGCTTGCTGAATTGTTTTTAATCACATTTTCACAGTATTGATAGTCATTTTGAAGCGAATCAATGATTTTAGCTTCCCTCATTTGCAACCCCTCCTGCAGAATGGACTGTCTTTTCTGTCGTTGCTTTCATAGAAACAGAATCATCTAATATTAATTCATCACTTGCAATTTTCGCTGATAGCAATACAATTGGGACACCTGCCCCTGGGTGTGTGCTGCTTCCTGTGAAATAGAGGTTTTCACAATTTTTCGCTTTGCTTTGCGGTCTTAAATGGTTACTTTGTGTTAACGTAGGACGTAATCCAAAGCAAGCGCCATTATATGCGTTGAACTTCTCAGCGAAATCCACTGGCGTCATATACGTTTCAGAGATAATATCCTCTTCGATTTCTGCTAGCCCCTCGACTTGACTGAGCGTTTGAAGGACTTGAGACCGATAATAGGAAATTGTTTCATCTGTCCATTCGTACTTAGCTGTAGATAGATCAGAGACAGGGACAAGTATATATAGTCCATCCTTCCCTTCTGGAGCCAATGTTGGATCTAGCTTGGAAGCAGTGTATACATAAAAGGATGGATTCACTAGTTTTTCCCCTGCAAATATATCGTCAAGGTTCTTTTTTAGTTCCTCTCCAAAGAAAAAGCTATGAGCGGTTTTTAATTCTTCATATTTTTTATTCATGCCTAAATACATGATGAAGCATGAGCAGGAATAATCCATACTATCAATCTTTTTATCTGTATATTTTCCTTTTGCTTTGTCTTCTTTTACAAGATTTTTCATGGCATAAGGAAAATCAGCATTACAAATAACCTTGTCGGCAGAAACCACTTTACCATTCACCTTAATTCCTGTTGCTACTTGATTTTCTATCATAATTTCTTCTACAGAGGATTGATAGAAAACCTTGCCGCCAAGCTCAAGAAATAATCGCTCCATTGACTTGGCCATCGTATACATACCGCCTTTTATAAACCAGATGCCATAGAAAAACTCAATCATCGGAATCATCGAGTACAAAGACGGACCGTTATATGGAGACACACCGATATATAACGTTTGAAAACTAATCATTTGCTTCAACTGCTCATTTTTAACATATTTACTTATAAAATTGTCAGCACTGTCAAAGGTCTTTAACTTCAATGCTTGATACAATGTTGCAGGATTGTAGAAATCCCTTTTATTTCGGAAGGGACGCTGCAGAAAATGATTTTTCGCCACCATAAAACGTTCATAAATCAACTGCAAGTATTTTAAGAACCCTTCTGCATCCTTTTCACTAGCATGTTCAAATGTTTTCATTAATTCCACCAAATCAGAGGAGACCTCGTGATAGCCTTGCTTTCCACTTCCAAAGAAAACGGAATACATCGGATCCAATCTTTCCATCGGGATATAATCATCTGGATTGCGTCCGGCCAGTTCAAAGATTTCCCGATATAACTCTGGCATCATTACAATGGATGGTCCAAGGTCAAATTGAAAGCCATCCTTTTCAATGCGATGCATTTTCCCTCCTGCAATAGCTTCTTTCTCATATATTTCAACCTCGTATCCAGCATGCTGCAAACGGATAGCACTTGCCAATCCTGCAACACCTGCACCAATAATAGCTACTTTTTTAGTCATTGTGGTAAATTGCCCCCTATTTTACTTCTGGTAATATTTTTAAATCCTAATCTAACCTTCCCTTATCAGTTGATAAACCAAATAACTACAACTCCCCTTATCAAGTGATAAGGAAGACGAACATTTCACTTATCGATTGATAAGCAACTGTAAAATATCTCACCTTATCAAGTGATAAGGTGAAATTCAAACAACTTTATTATCAAGTGATAATGGTTTGTTGTCAACATACAGCTATTAAACTAACAATTCGGGTAAAATCAGTAAGTTAACCTTTTAAAACATAAAAAAATCTGGATAAGGATTTATCCATATGCCTTACTCAATATATAAGTGCATTATTTCTTATTACCCTTTTTACATTCTCTTGAAACCTTTTTCCGATTTTTTTTTGCATCTTAAAAATTGAGTTGTTCTTTTAATGACATAAGCGTATTTCTCCTATTCTAGGTTATAGAAGAATTATCTTATCGCTAGTAACTATTAAAGTGAATACAAAACATAATTTAAGCAAGCTAATCACTTTTAAAACTAGTCTTCAAAACAAACTATTATATAATTGAAAAGTTACTTTTATGCATCAACAAAAAAAAGAGGTGGGTAGCTTGACCCAGCCTCTTTAAACCTTTATTCTACTACTTTCCCTGTCATATCCTCATAATCTTTACACATTATTTCCCATGATTTTTGAATATCTTCATCTAAACCAAATAGACCGCTACGACCGATGATATAAATATCAGGATCTGCTGCATCGATTCTTTTAAAGGTTTTTCTACTTGATGAGCCATCCATTTCAATAACATATTGATAGCCTTTTTCGTCACGTAATTCTCTTAATGCGACAATTTTATCAAGGGTGCTTTCAATAAAGCGTTGTCCTGCGAAGCCTGGATCAACTGTCATAATCGTGATTTTATCCACTAAATCAATATAAGGGAAAATTGTTTCAATAGGAGTTTCAGGATTTAATACTATCCCTGCTTTAAGTCCAGCATCATGGATTTGATCAATTAAGCGGAAAGCAAGGCCATCCAGTACTTCTGCATGCATACAAATCCATTCACACTTTAGATCCACTAATTGTTGGACCCAGAAGCTTGGATTAGTTACCATAAGATGGGCAGACATCGGTAAGTCACTTATTTTTCGCACTTCCTGCATAAACCATGGGGATAATGTGATATTAGGGACATAATGCCCATCCATGATATCAATATGATAAGAACCTACATGATCGTTTAAAAAAGTGATTTGCTCTTTAAACTTATCTAAATCCATTGTCATTAATGACGGTGAAAATTCTACTTTTTTCATATTCTATTAATCCTCCATAAATCTCTAGTTTCTTTAGGAATAAAAAAATATTTATAATTTTATTATTCCTAAAGTTAACACGCTTACATTTTTTTATAGAATTTGAATGTCATCTAAATCGATATCTTCTTCTTCTACTTCTATTTCCTCATCTTCTTTTACATTTTTCTTAATTAAAGCTAATGCCAATCCTGTTACAACAACGTTAACTAAGATAGCTGCAACCCCAGCCCATGGATTTGACATTGTTGGTAGCATAAATACTCCCCCAAATGGTACAGTTGCATCTGCTCCTAACACCATCGTTACTGCACCACCAGCTGCTCCACCAATCGCTACAGCAGTTACAGTACGAACAATATCATTCATAACAATCGGAATAACACCTTCTACAATGTTAACAACACCCATTGGCACTGCTGATTTCAACGTTTCTACTTCTGATCGTGTATAGATGTTTTTTCTAAAGATTTTAGCAATAAAGTAAGCTAATCCAAAACCGATTGGAGTTGCAGTATTAACTAATTGTAGTGCTGTGATAGGTCCATTAATTCCTTCTGCTTGCATCGTCAATACGAAGGCAAATACTGTTTTGTTGATCGGTCCACCAAAGTCAACTCCACTTAACAGACCAACAATTCCACCAAATACAAGTAACGAAGAGGTACCTAAACTGTTTAATCCATCTGTTAATAAGGCCGTAAGAGCCGCTACAGGAATTCCAATAATGTAAACCATGATTAGTCCACCAATAATGGAGGTGAAAAATGGCACAATTAATGTTGGCATTAAGCCTTTAGCCCAGCTAGGAACTTTAAAATGTTTAATAATAGCTACAGCAAGATAACCAGATAAGAATCCTCCTAAAATACCACCAATAAAGCCAGCGCCAATTGCATTAGCACTTAATCCAATAATGAAACCTGGAGCAATACCGGGTTTACCAGCAATAGAATAAGAGATTCCTGTTGCGATAACGACAGGTAGTAAGCCTAAACCTGCTCCACCCATTGTTGCTAGAGCATCCCATAAGGAAAACTCCCCTTGTACTAAAGAACCTTGACTTGTTCCTCCAAAAGCCATCCCAATAGCGATCAAGAAACCTGCTCCACACACAATTGGAATCAAGTATGAAATAGCTGTTAATAAATGGCCTTTAAGATTTAATTTTTTTAATGCGCTCACAATTTACCCCTCCTATAAAAGACCTCGTTCAATAAATCTACTACTATATGTTTTCTTAGCTGCATAAAGCTTCTTTAACATCCTCAGCATTTTTAGATTGCAGCATCTTCTCAATAACTTCATCATTTCCTAGCTTTCTCGCAAATAATGATAATAGCTTCAAATGACTTTGTGCTCCATCATCGTTACTAACCGCAAATAGAATGATTCCCTTAACTCCCTTCCCATCGAGAGTTTCCCAAGCGATTTCTTCTTGCGTAATCCCAATCGCTACGCCTATTTTTTCGACAGAATCACTTTTTCCATGAGGAATAGCAATATAATTTCCGATTCCAGTTTGTCCTATCGCTTCCCTAGCATAAATATCCTTTGTAAATTCTTCAATATCCTTAATGTATTCGTTTTCAAGCAAGACCTGAGCTAATTCCTGAATAGCTTCTTCCTTGCTTTTAGCAGTCATATTCGTTTTAATTGTGTTTAAATCTACAATATTTTTTACTTCCATGATTAGCTCTCCTTTTATTCTTATTTTGGTTGGTTGACTACCTCAGCTGCTTTTTCAATTAATTTATTTGGTGATTTAACCGCTATTTCTGTTGTAACTTGGATAATTCTTTTCCCTTCGAAGCGTTCTCTTCCTGCGATTTTTACATCTGCCGCCAAAATAACGATGTCTGCTTCTGCGATTTGTTGTTGGCTCAATTCATTTTCTGTTCCAATTGTTCCTTGTGTTTCAATATGAATTTCATGACCTGCTTTTTTACCAGCATTCTCTAATTTTTCCTGTGCGATATATGTGTGTGCGATTCCAACTGTGCAAGCTGCAACTCCTACTATTTTCATGATTATTCCTCCTAATATTTTATAATTTCATTTATAAATGCTGCTTTTTCTTGACTGTTTATCAATCTGTCAAGATACTCTTCATCTGCCAAAGATCTAGTAAATGAGGCTATTCTCTTCTTCATATTAACGCTTTCATTTTTCTTCAACAAAATCACAATAATGAGGCAAATATTTTTTGTCTGAAAATCCCAATTCTCGATTGGTTTTGCTAACCGAAGAAATAAAATTTGACTTTTCTCTAGTTGTTCGCTTTCAATATGGGGTAATAAGACATGCTCTGCGATCATTGTACTGCCGACTTTTTCTCTATCCATTAATTGCTGGATAACTTCCTCCGGTGAAATAGGATTGTTTTGCCCAACAATTTCCGCAATAAAAGCGTGTACTTCTTCTTTTGTAGCTAACTCACAATTAAAATACAGTTGATAAAGTGAAGAATTAATTCCCATGATAAACTTCCTCTATCTTTCCCTGAAGTCTCTTCTGGTCATCAATGGTAAACATCGCACTCACTAATAGAAAAGGAATAGGTACATCCTCCTTAATATGAACAGTGCTCAGAATCAATTCAGCATCTGTATATTTCTCTTTTAGCATTTGAGTATTTCGGGATGCTACTACATCGACAATTTCTAACTCTGGAAATTTCTTTGAAACTTTTGCTTTTAAAAGCTCTGAAGTTCCTATTCCTGTTGTACACATTATCAATGTTTTTATAGGACGTTGATGCTGACCTGTTTCAATTGCCTTAGCAAAATAGAGGGTGATAAACCCAATCTCATCTTCGTTTATGGCTTGTAAGTTGAATTTCTCACTAACTAATTCCGAAACCTTCTTTACGCCCATAAATACGTCTTCATACGTTACCTTTATCTGACTTAACAAACTGTTTTTAACCCGAATCTTATGCTCTAATCGGTTAAGCATCGGTTTAATATGGTTGGCTAAATCGATATATATAGATTGACCGTCTATGTCGATTCCTAAGTTAGTACTCATTCCTTCAATATATGCTTTTGTTACTTGAATCACTTCTGATGAAAAAGTGGAAGTAATAGCATGAGACCCCTGCATTCGCGATGACACCAAATATTGATAAAGAAAATAAATTTCAATATCTGGCAAAGGACTGTTTAAATATTTCTCAATATTAGAGACAATCACTTTAGCAACCGGATACAAAATATCTCGCTTCATATTTTCCATTTCTTCTTTAGAAATTTCAGCAAACCTTCTAGTCGGAACTATTCTTGATCTGCTTAGCAGTATATATAAGTGTGAAAAAATGTTTACATTGTATGGGTAAGGAATCGTTATATTTAAATCTTCTTCAATCCTTCTTAATTGGTCCAAGATAAACAAAACATCGTACTGATTGAAATTCAGCTTTGGATTCCTTTTTAAATCATCAATATCGATAATATTAAAGATTTCAATAATATCTTTAATAGCTTTCCGAATATTAACCTCATCTCCAAGGATCGCTAATGTTCTATTTTTTCTCTCTAAAACCAAATTGTATTTTTTAAGCTCTTCACTCATTATTTGCTCGTCATTAAAAGTTGCAGAATCTCCAACATAATAGTGACTAAATAAATGATACACATTTATAGGCTTGGGCGAAGACAACAATAATTCTTCCATAATTCGTTTACGTCTCTCACTTGGAGAAAATTGCATTTCTTTATCTTTAACATTACTTTTTTGTGAATTAATAAATTTCTCGTAGTCTAGTCTATATCCTCTCCCTCTTTCAGATATGATTAAAGGACCATCCTCGTACTCATTATTAATTTTATTTATTAAACGATATACAGTTTTTTGAGAAACATTAAGTACTTCAAGGAGTTCCTTTGATGTCACATATCCTTGATGTTTGGAAAGAAACAATAACAGTTCTTGTTCATGATTGCTTTTAGAACTCATCTCTTTGCCTCCTTGATTTGATATTAACACAATATTTAAAAAGCACTTCACTGAAAAATGACCGTTGCAACGGTCACTTTTGTCCATTTTATAGGGTTTTTCTTGAGAGCGTCAAGGGTAGGCAGGTAGTTAGCCATTTAATTCATACTAAGGAGTATTGAATGTAAAATGTATATCACTCTGCAGTAAATTAAGTAACTTCTGCCCAAATTTTAGGTCTCTTATGTTTTTCAGAGGGAAAGCAAGTACTTCATCATCAGGCCCTAATGGCAATATAAAAAGAGGCTGGGACAAAACAAAAGATAACCTTTCTAAACAATAATAAGATTACATCTAATTTTTTAAAAATAAGCTTGTGACTAAATAGTGGTTTGAAAATAAGTTCATTCCATTACGCTACACTAAGATTTCTAATTATTGTATTAAAACTAAAAAAACAAAAAACGAACGAACTATCTAATCAATATTCGAATAGATAGTTCGTTCGGTTTTTATGCTAATTCACATACCTATGTCCCAGCCTCTCTACTGAAAACGAACCTAATACTAATTTTAACGCTTAGCCCATCCTTTACCATTTAAGAAATCCTTCATAAATGATCTTGGCAGACGTGCAAAGCTACCAATTGCAGTTTCCGACCATGTTCGGCTTGACTTTCTTCCTGAACGATTTTCATTATATAATTTAGTTGTTTCATCATACTGCTCAAATATCTCTTTCGTATTGCTGTTATAACGATTTGTATGATAAATACCTTCAAATGGGATTCTTGGTTTACTGTCATTTCGTTCATTTGGATAACCTACGACAAGTCCGAAGACAGGGAAAACGTACTCAGGAATTTCAAGTAACTCTGATATTTTTATTATTCCATCTCTAACTCCACCAATATAACAAACACCTAACCCCATGGATTCGGAGGCAATGACTAGGTTTTGGGCTGCCAAGGTCGCATCAATTGCCCCTACCAATGCAGCATCTATTCCCTCGATTGTCTCTGAAATGTTTATATTTACGTCTTCTGCCAATTGCTTATGACGATTAACATCAGCACAAAATACGAAAAAGTGACCGCCCTCTGCTATAAATGGTTGATTTCCCGCATGCTCTGCGATTTTCCGTTTCAGGTCAGGATCAGTTACACCTATTATTGAATATGCTTGTTGAAAGCTTGCAGATGAAGCTGCTTGTGCAGCGGTAACTAGTTGTTTTATTTGCTCCTCTGTTAAAGCTTGGTTTGTAAAAGAGCGGACAGACACATGGTTTAGTATTGTTTCGATCGTTTGGTTCATATTAAATTTCTCCTTCTACCTTGGTATATTTTAAACTGCACTTACTTTTTGAACGAACAGTACAAAATCATTGCAAGAAAACGGCAAACTTCATTAATAGATGCTTGCCATAGTTCCCTCGACGATTTGTTCTGCCATATCACGATTTCGTGTTGTAACATTGAGAGTTCGAAGACCATAGTAACTACATATATATGTTCTTGCCAATTCTAGTGCTGATCTATTTGATGTTATCTCACCAGCCTGTATTCCATCCTCCATGACACTAAATAGAACACTTTCCAAACACTCTACATGACGATTCGACCAAATCTCCACAATCGAATCGCTGCGACCACGCTCCATCGTAGCATTAATTAAAAAGCAGCCTTTACTTGAATCCTCAAAATCCTTCTCAACGGCCCATTCCAGCAGACCACGCAATCTTTCTTTAACAGGGACAGGACGTTCCAGAATCGCTGTCTGCACCTCAATCCAGTGCTCATGATAACGTTGGAGTGTTTGCTCATACAATTCATGCTTACTTCCAAACGTATTATATAAACTTCCTCGACCAAGCCCTGTACTGCTGCATAAATCCTCTGTGGAGCATGCTTCATACCCTTTTAACCAAAACACATTCATTGCTGCATCAAGCACCTCAGGCTTATTAAATTCACGAGGTCTTCCACTTTTACTCATGTTGTCTCCTTACATAAAAAGTAATTATAAAAACAGTATATATATTTTGTAACGGTCAGTCAATAATTGAACATTACTTTTCCCTTTTGGGAACCAATACTATTTTTAAGTACTATCTCACTGGAGGAACAATACAATAAATAAGACAACCAAGATTCCCCCTAAAAGTAAGGCTGCTAGTTTAAACCACCATTTCTCTTTTGAAATTGCTAACCAAGCCATTATTGGTATAGTGAACAATACTTTTGATAGATTCTCATTGATATTTAGATAATCAGGTACGAGAATGGCGGTGATTAAAAGCAATATAGTAATTATTAAAGAACTTCCAATTAATCGTAAATTCATAAAACCTCCTGAATTTATTATTGTATGAATATAAAACAATGCATTTCGAGTAAATTAAGCATTATAAATATGTAAAATTCCAGCTCAAGTTTATATAGAAGGAGAAACAAGAGCATTTATCCATCTTGGATAAATGCCCCCATTTAACTATTTTACAGGCATTGAGTATGTCACAGAAACACCACTGTTTTCCTGTATTTTCGTAAAAATCTCATTGAGTATGTCTAGTGATCTTTCATTTGAGTCATACTTGCCTAAAACTTTATTCCATTCATTTGAATTACCTACAATTTTTTTCCCTTCGACAGAAACTTCTTTCACATTTATTAAACTTTGTTTATCTTGAGACATAATCCATAACATCTAAAACCAATCCTTTCCATCCTATATAGCTCAGCTTTATTAATGCCTGTACTTTTATATACGGTTTAAGATGTATGAAAGTTCCATATTAACTTCTTGTTAATGTTAGTGACAGCACAACAAGAACATACTCTCACTGAAAATTAGGGAATTTATGGATATCGCACAAAAAAAGCGCTATAATGTATATAAGGAGTTGAATAATCATGGAGCTACTTATTGGAATTTTCACCTTTGTTGGTGACCTCTGTGCAGCATGGGCAATGTCTGCTTGGAGTTACTTCAATGATAAAATTGGGCCCAATTAACTTCTTTTTTTAAAGGACTATATCATTTTATTAGTCCTTTTTTATGTTGAGGATCGTCTAATCCATTAACGGTAACTTCAAAAAAATGGCTTAAAACAAAAAATCCAATATTTTGAAACTTTTCCCTACATTAATCGTATTTATATATGAAAGGGAGTGACAGTATGAACGAAAAAGGTAAAGCATGCTTAGAATGTGGCGGTACTTCATTTGCTCAAGGAACTGATTACATAAACTTAAGACCACTTGATAATAAACTTACAATCGGTTCAGAAAAAGTCTATACATTCTGTGTTGATTGTGGAGAAGTTAATTCAATTAAAATTGTAAATCCAAGTAAATTAACTTAATATCCCCTACTTCTCGTACCTTTTTAAAGGTACTTTTTTTTATTAAATAGGAACATATTTCATCCTTTCTTTATCATAAGTGATTTTTTTATAACTAAAAGTACATAAATTAAAAGGAAAATTGATGTTAATGCAAAAAGGTATGTTGTAAATTCAAACCAAAATTTTGCCTTGAATTGATTGATAAAATAAATTGGTCGTGTAATGAAGCTAATAACAAGATTAAAAATGACAATAACTAAACTAATAATACCCGCTTCTTTAACGATTTTCATTAATATCCCCCCTCTTTAATTACTAATATCCATTCCAAATTCAATAAACAGCCTTAGTTGTATTGTTCCGAATCTCAAATCTTATCACTTACCGATAGTAATCTATTATTTCTAACTCTATTACTTAATACGAAATTTTTCAGAGAATTGTTTCAAAAAAATATGCTTTCATGCTAGGCTGCCACTGTTGTACAGAAATAAAAATAGAAAAACCATCATATCGGACCCAAGCAATTTCTCCTAAAAACAATTTCATATCATAATACTAGAATATTTTTTCAAAAAAGATTATTTCTCCTTACTGCGTCTGGTATACTTTAGTATTGCAACATTTTATTATACATATGAGATTAGATAAGGAGAAACAACATGAAGAAATACACTGTTGATATACTACTACTTGCGTTAGGATCGCTTCTTTTTGCTATTGCGGTCAATGTATTTGTTATTCCCAATGATTTAGGTGAAGGTGGAGTTACCGGGCTTACGATTATTAGTTATTATTTATTCAAATGGTCTCCAAGTATCGTTAGTTTCCTGTTAAATGCTGTTTTAATAGTGGTGGGATTAAAATTCTTAAGCAAACAAACAGCGATTTATACCATTATTGCTGTTTGTTTTAATTCCTTGTTTTTACATTTAACAGAATCATGGTCTATTCCATCTGAAGAGGTTATTGTACATGCTTTATTTGGTGGTGTGTTAACTGGAGTTGGTCTTGGTTTAATCATAAGAGTGGGAGGAACTACGGCTGGTTCTACCATACTAGCGAAAATCATTCATAAATACCTAGGCTGGAGTGTAAGCTATAGTTTACTTATTTTAGATTTAATTGTCGTGTTCTTGTCTTATTTTATTATTGGCATAGAAGGAGTTATGCTTACAATCGTTATGTTATATGTCGGAACGAAAACGATGGAATTCATACTCGAAGGAGCTAATCGCCAAAAAGCCGTTACAATTATTTCTGCCTATTCAAAGGAAATTGCTTTTGAGGTCAGCACAAGAATGGAGCGCGGAATAACAGTTATATCAGGACACGGTTATTATACGAAAGAGAATAAAGAAGTTTTGTATATAGTTATTAATAATCAAGAAATCATTAAATTAAAGAAGATTATTAAGCACATAGATAATGAGGCTTTTATTACGATTCATGATGTAAGAGATGTATTTGGTGAAGGGTTTAGTTCCATTTAAGGCTCTCTAATTAGTGAGTTGTATCACCGCCTATTTTGACCATATATTCGTATGAAGGTAACTTTTATTAATTTATTCTAGCCCATTAGTAGATTACGGTAATTCTTATAAACTAAGATAAATTTTAGGATTGTCGAATTAAGTCATTTTATGTATTATGAAGGCAGCAGTTATTTTTTACGCTTTGGGGGAACAAGAAATGAGGAAGCTATATTCCTTTGAATTGGATAAAGAAAAGAGCATTTTCTTTGTGAAAGTAGACGGTTTTTTTAAAGAGGCAGACGCGAAAATTTATTTAAGTGAATTTCAGACTGTCGTTAATAGTATTAATCCTTCAAGATATACATTAATTATAGATGGCCGCGGACAAGAGGAAGTGCCAAGTGCTGTGGTGGATGATATCATCTTCGTTTTGAAGCTGTATTGGATGGCTAATTTTAAAACGCTGATCATTATAAGTCCTGCCTCTCCTGCTTCCAGAATACAGGTTGAAAATTGCGTTACAAAAATTAATTTCCCTGGAATTTTTGTTGATTCCGTTGAGGAAGCATACAACCTACTAGATAAATAGTGATAACAAGAAAACCTTCCGTTAATTTGTAAAATACGGAAGGTTTTTTAACAGCAATTTTTACGCTCTTTATCATCAATTACTTTCTTTGCTGCTTCTACTACTTTTTAAATCATCGCGGACACTTTTATCCCATAGTTCCACGCCTGAATTGTAAGCTGCTCTGCCGATAAGATGGCCTGCAACAGGTGAAGTTAGAAAGAAGAAAGCAATCCCTAGTAAAATTCTTGAATTAAACTGACCATTTATAAAATAAAAATATAAAAAAGTAGCCAGAAGAATGAGCATTATTCCAAGCGTTGCTGCTTTAGATGCTGCGTGATTTCTCGTATAAACATCTGGAAGTCGGATGACACCTAAAGCAGCCACTAAATGCAGCAGAACTCCAATTGCTATTAACAAGCCAACAATCCCCTTAACTATCTCGGTCATTTTCAATCACCTCTCCCTTCTCTAAAAATTTAGAAAAAGCTACCGTTCCAATGAACGCGAGGATGCCGATTACTAAAATCACTTCAAGAAAAGCACTTGTGTTAAGGACAATCGATATTAAAGCAGTCAAGCCCGCTAAACAAATACCGATAGCATCTAATGCAACGACTCTATCAGGAGTTGTTGGCCCTTTAATTGCTCTGTAGGTAAATCCTATCATCGCAACTACGATTAACAGGATTGCCATATACATAAACGTCTGAAACATTACCTGCCCACCTCCAAAATTGCTTTCTCAAATGTACCTTTAATGGAGTCGATGGATTCCTGTGCATCATTAATATCTATAGCATGAACATATAATATTTTATTATCTGGAGATACCTCAATCACAAGTGTACCAGGTGTCAAGGTGATTAGATTAGCCAGAAGCGTTATTTCCCAATCCTTCTCTAAAATTGTCGGGTAGGCAAAAATTCCTGGCTGCATATTTAATTTTGGCTTTAAGACTGTTTTCACAACGGCTATGTTTGAGCCAATTAATTCTCTAATAAAAATGTAGGCCAGCTTTAGTACAGCAACGATCCTTAATAGGTAAAACCGAGCAGAAAAGAAATTCCTGAAAATATAGATGATCAGCAAACCGAATAGATATCCTTTCAGAAACGCCACTGGTTCAAATGATACCGTCATTACCATCCACATAAAACCAAGAAACACATTTAATAAAATTTGAAAAGCCACGCGTATCACTCCTTTAAGACTGCATCAATATAAATTTCTGGTTGTACCAATGTCTCAGCCGCCTGTGAGATATACGGATAAACGGCTTCCGCACAAAGCCCCAAAAGAATAGAGATACTAATTAGGATTATTGGTGCAATCATTAACGTTTTCACCGGTGCCTTCCCCTCCCCTTCATAGGAACGAGGAGTACCCCAAAATCCATTTATAAAGATTTTCATTATGGAGAGTAATATAAGAAGACTAGAGATTAATACAACTGCTGCACCAAGGTAATTCCCTGCTTCAAAACCACCTTTAACAATTAACAGCTTGCCGATAAAACCGCTTAGAGGTGGAATTCCTGCAAGAGACAGTGCACTTAAGAAAAACGTCCATGCTAACCCAGGATATTTTTTAATTAATCCGCTAATCTCCTTTAATTTACTCGTGCGAGTAATACTTATAATAATACCTACTAAAAGAAACAGAGTCGTTTTTATAAGCATATCGTGGATTAAATAAAACACCGAACCTGTTAGCGAATCTGTAGTCATCGCCGAAATGCCGAAAAGAATAACTCCCACAGCAACGATTATATTGTAGATAATAATTTTTTTGATGTCTGCAAAAGCAAGTGCGCCAATCAAACCAAAGATAATACTCAATATAGCTAACGTCGCTAATATTTTGCTAGTATAGCCTGTATCATGATAAAAAAACAGCGTGTACGTTCTCATAATGGAGTACACCCCAACCTTTGTCAGTAATGCACCGAATAGAGCCATTACGGGAATTGGCGGAGCATTGTAAGACCCTGGAAGCCAGAAGGATAACGGGAAAACCGCTCCTTTTAAACCAAATACAACTAAAAATAAAATCGCAATGACTGTTATAATTCCGGGCTGTCCCACTTCACTAATTCTTTCTGATATATGTGCCATGTTAAGTGTACCGACAACTGAATATAAATACGCAACTGTTATGACAAATAATGCGGAAGAAATAATATTCACAAGAAGATATTTAATAGATTCACGTAGCTGTATTTTTGTGCCTCCAAGTACGATAAGTGCATAAGATGCCATCAGCATTACTTCAAAGAATACAAAAAGATTGAATATGTCCCCTGTTGTAAATGCTCCATTAACACCAACAATAAGAAAGTTAAAACATGGGTAGAAATAAAACCTCTCGCGCTCTTTCCCAATGCTCCGGAAAGAGTAAATGAGAGTAGTACATGCAACAATACTAGTAGTAAGCACAAGCAATGCTGATAGCATGTCAGATACAAGCGTAATCCCAAATGGAGCCTCCCAGCTAGAAACATTCAATGTTTGAATGCCATCCTGTCTGATCTTTTGGACTAAAATGGCAGAAACAACAATAGTAGAAATCGAGGATATGGCGGAAATCCACCTTTGGGCAATAATTTTTTTGGAAAAGAAAATAAGAATAACTCCAGTTATTAACGGAATTAATATTGGTAAAAGTAAAAAATTAATCATTGCCATCCATTCCTCTCAATTTTTCCATATTGTCAGTGCCAAGCTCTTGGTAGGCACGATAGGCTAAAACTAAGAAAAAGGCTGTCACCCCAAAACTAATGACAATCGCTGTTAATATTAATGCTTGTGGAATCGGATCTGTATATGATTCTGCATTTTCCCCCAGCAATGGTGCAGCTCCTTTTTTCAAGCCTCCCATTGTTAAAATAAGCAAATGGGCTCCATGACTTAATAACCCAGTCCCGACAATAATCCGCAGCAAGCTTTTGGAAAGCATTAAATAGGTTGCACACATAAACAATATCCCAATAACAAAGATCATGATTATTTCCATTATTCATCTCCTCCAATCGTTTGAATAATAGTCATTGTGACTCCAACTACTACTAAGAACACACCTAGGTCAAATATTGTAGCTGTATGGAGCGAAAGTTCTCCTAAGATCGGCATATTAACATGAGTATACGCATGAGTTAGGAAGGGAACGTTGAAAACCATTGCCCCCGCTCCCGTTCCAATCGCAAATATGAGACCTGTTGCAATCATGTACATATAATTAAATGGCAATATCTTCTTAACTGTCTTTAAGTCAAAAGCCAATAGTAATAACACTATTGCACCAGATGTTAAGAGCCCACCTATAAAGCCTCCTCCTGGCGTGTAATGACCGGTGAAGAAAATAAACACAGAGAAAATAAGGATAATAAATAAGACAATTTTTGTTGTCGTTTGTAAGATGACATCATTTGTTTTCAGTTTTCTTCCCTCCCTGTTGGCGAAGCTTGATTAATCCAAATATCCCAATTGCAGCTATAGCAAGGACCGTAATTTCAAACATAGTATCAAGTCCACGGAAATCAACCAAGATGACGTTAACCATATTTTTTCCTGCTGCCTCTTTATATGTGTTGTCGATATAATAGTGTGAAATTGATTCAAATAGCTTATTACTGTGTGCCGATAAACCTATTAGGATGACAATCGCTCCGACACCAACAGAAATAAGGGCATTTGTTAATTTAAAGGAAATTCGTTCTTCTCGCTTTTTTAACTTAGGCAAGTGATAAAAACACAGTAAAAATAACGCAACAGAAATGGTTTCAATAACAAGCTGAGTTAATGCCAAATCAGGTGCTCTGTATATAACAAAGAATAACGACACCGAGTAGCCAACAGCTCCCAATAATATAATAGAAGTTAAACGTGATTTAACGAACAGAATACTTATCGCTACAATGCATATTCCAACTGCGAGGATGACCTCCGCAATATGGATGCTTGAGATATTACTTGTATCAAACGTAAAGGCATCCTTTATAAATAAAGTGGAGCCTAACATGATAATAAAAAAGATAAATAAATAGAGTAGATACGTTCTAGAATTTCCTGTTAAAATACTATTGGTTATCTGGCGAGAAGTTTTTTCTGTACTAGTTAACGCCTCATCATAAAGATGGTTTAGTGACAGCTTCTCAGGAAAAACCTTATAAACCTCTCTCCATTTTGGATAAGTCTTATACAATATGAATCCTATCGCAATCACTCCAAAAGTCATAAAAAGCTCTGGATTAAAGCCATGCCAAAATGATATATGAACTTCCACTGTAAAACCAGGCATAATAGCTGCAACGGCTGGGGCAATAATCGTATTGGCTAAAACGTTAGGAAAAAATCCAAACGCAACAACAAGTGAAGCCAAAACAATTGGTGAAATTAACATACCGATTGGCGCCTCATGCGGCTTTTTTTTGAGTTTTTCAGGCTGAAGCTTACCAGTGAACGTCTTAAAAACGATAATCATGCTATAAACAAAAGTAAACACACTGGCAATCCATGCAATCACAGGAAACAGAATGCCGATTGTCTCCATATTGAAAATATCCATGCTAAGAACACGTACCATTGCCGTAAAAAACATTTCCTTACTTAAAAAACCATTAAATGGCGGAAGACCTGCCATTGAAAATGTTCCAATTATCGCAACAGTAAAGGTAATTGGCATGAGAGGCATTAATCCACCAAGCTTCCGAATATCTCTAGTGCCAGTTTCATGATCGACAATGCCAGCGACCATAAAAAGAGCACCTTTAAAAGTTGCATGATTAATGAGATGGAAAACTGCCGCTACGGTAGCAACCATATAATAACTATCATTAATAGAATCGAAGTGTAAGGCAGCTCCTCCGATACCAAGTAATGTCATAATCATCCCAAGTTGACTAATGGTTGAAAAGGCAAGGATGCCTTTTAAATCTGTTTGTTTTACAGCTGAAAAGGAGCCCCAAATCATTGTTACGATCCCAAACCCTGCTACTAACCAGACCCAAAGAGCAGTTTCAGCAAATACTGGACTCATTCTCGCGACTAAATAAATTCCTGCTTTAACCATTGTTGCTGAATGAAGATAAGCACTGACAGGGGTTGGAGCTTCCATTGCATCTGGTAGCCATATATGAAATGGAAATTGAGCTGATTTTGTTAAGGCGCCAAGTAAAATACAAAGCATTGCTGGTATAAATAAGTGATGTGTCATGATTTCATTCGTTTGCTGAATGATTTCGGAAATGCTGAAGGTTCCGGTCATTAAATAAAGAAGAATAATCCCTCCTAGCATGGAAAGACCGCCAAAAACCGTAATCAGCATTGATTTTTGGGCACCATACCGTGACTTTTCGCGTTTGTACCAATAGCCAATTAATAAAAAGGATGAAAAGCTAGTGAATTCCCAAAATGTATATAGAACAATTAAGTTATCTGAAAGAACAACACCAAGCATTGCTCCCATGAACAACAGCAAATATACATAAAAATTGTTTAATTGTTCCTTATCCTTCTGTAAATAATAAACAGAATAAAGAACAACTAACGAGCCAATCCCTGTAATTAAAAGCGCAAATAATAAAGCTAATCCATCAACCTTAGCCGTAAAGTCGATTCCAAGAGACGGAATCCACGAAACAGTTTTGGTAACAGTTTCTTCGGCAGAGGTGATTGAAATAAAGGAAAAGAAATAAATAAACAACAGCACTGGCAATGTAAGAACAAACCAGCCTGTATGCACTTGCCTAACATACTTAAAAACGATAGGTACAAATATAGCAAATAAGAATGGTGAAATTATTGCTAAATGAAGTAATGACATAGTTATCCCCCCTAATAAATATCTACTGTAATAACTAATTTTAATTTTTTTGTTTATAAAACTTCATAATGTTTTTTCTAACTATTAGTAGTGTCTTCCCCAGACTTACCAAATATGTGAAATACACTTATATTAAATTCATTTAGTTGGTAATTTGTATAAATTACCGAAAATTTAGCTAACCTAGTACAGGTGGTGTTGCCTTAATGAAAATAAAAGTTTGTATTTCCCTTTCTTTATTTGGCTTGTTATTCCTAAGTTTATGGCATTTGGACCAAAGGGAAAAACGAGCATTTTCTCTCATCGAACATAATAAAGCAATGGAAGAAATAATCCCAATTAATAATGAGCTGGAAAAGGTTTTTCAAAACAAAATCGAAGCATTTCAACCTAGAGAATACGTTAGAGCATCGAAGGCTTTATAAATGAAAATAAAAAAAGCCTGTCATTAGGGCATAGTTATCCCCTAGTGACAGGCTCCTCCAAATTTTACTCACATTATCATTTAACTAATTGTTATCTGCACCATTTTAACGTAAAACTAAACTCCGTTCAAGTACAAATCTTTTTTACCCCTAATTTGTGAACTAAAACCTGCAATAGAAAACATAAAAAGGAACAATCTTAATATGAACCATATTTGTTCGGTTGTAATTCAGGTTTCACCTTCTTATGTCCCCTTCTCCTCATGATTAAATTTTTATGCTTATTCTGTTTTGTTCAGACCTTTTTCACCTGACGCTGCAGTTTTTTCTTATTTTAATGTCCAACCAGTATTCCGTAGAGCAAGATAATAATTAGTGTTTTTAGTGCTAATAAGCAGAAGTGAAAATAAACTACTGTCGCTATCCCTTTGCTGCGAATGTATGGAACATTAGAAATATTTTTCATTTCACAGAGCAAATACTGTCTGCAATCTTCCAATACCATACAATAGTAGGTTGTTTATCCTTTTTTACTATTAAAGATCTTCCTATCATTCATTTTTTCTATCATTTCTTTATTGTTCTTTACAAAAAGAGAATAAAAAGTTCTTAACTTTAGCAATAGGGCAATAATTTTTATTGTTTTATATCATTTTGTGAAATATAATATAATTCAGAATTTTAAAAATTATATACAGAGGGGTGTAGAATATGGAAGAAATAGTAACCTTTTTGAATGGGATATTATGGAGTACTCCAGTCATTTATATTGTATTAATAGTCGGACTTGTTTTTACATTTATATCTAAATTCCTACAAATCAGACATGTGAAGGAAATGATCGTCCTAATGTTCCAAGGGAAAAGTTCAGATGCTGGTGTCTCCTCCTTTCAAGCACTTTCGATCGCGTTATCTGGAAGAGTCGGGACAGGTAACATTGCTGGAGTTGCTACGGCAATTGCATTCGGTGGACCTGGCGCAGTATTCTGGATGTGGTTTATGGCCTTTATTGGAGCTTCCACCGCATTTATCGAATCAACACTTGCACAAATTTATAAAGTAAAACACGAGGGCCAATATAGAGGGGGACCTGCCTACTATATTGAAAAGGGAATTGGCTCTAAGTGGTTTGCCTTTCTCTTTGCAGGAGCAGCAATCATTTCTATGGCAATACTAATGCCTGGGGTTCAGTCAAACTCAATCGCAGCAGGTATGAAAAACGCCTTTAATCTGCCAACATATATCACAGGAATTTTGGTAGTCTTGTTGCTTGGGTTTATCATTTTTGGCGGTGTCAAACGGATAGCAAATGTAGCACAAGTAGTCGTTCCAATCATGGCGCTAGGGTATATCCTATTATCCATCATCATTGTTGTACTTAACATTCAAGAGCTGCCAAGTGTTTTTGCACTAATCTTTAAAAGTGCTTTTAATTTGGAAGCTACATTTGGCGGAATGATGGGAATGGCAATTGCATGGGGTGTTAAACGGGGTATTTACTCGAATGAAGCAGGACAGGGAACTGGACCACATCCTTCTGCAGCTGCAGAAGTGTCTCATCCTGTCAAACAAGGGCTTGTACAGGCATTCTCTGTTTATATCGACACATTACTTGTATGCTCGGCTACTGCATTTATGATTTTGTTTACAGGAATGTATAATACAGAATCACCAAATGGAACAATGATTGTCAATAATGTGGAAGGCGTTGAGCCAGGTCCAGGGTTTACCCAAGCTGCAATTGACAGCATCATCCCGGGGTTTGGCTCCGGGTTTGTAGCAATCGCTCTATTCTTATTCGCTTTCACGACAATCATGGCCTACTATTATATTGCAGAAACAAACCTGACTTATCTGCTTCGCAATAAAAATAATCGTTTATTTTCTGACTTGCTGAAACTGGTTATACTGGCTACTACCTTTTATGGGACTGTAAAAACAGCGAGTCTTGCTTGGGCTCTTGGAGATGTTGGGTTAGGTTTAATGGTATGGCTTAACATGATTGCTATCGTTATACTTGCTAAACCAGCCATCATCGCACTCAAAGATTATGAAAGACAGAAAAAACAAGGTTTAGACCCTGTTTTTAATCCTGAACCTCTAGGCATTAAAAATGCCGATTTTTGGGTTAAGAAGGATAAAAAGAACGATAAAGCTGTTTGAGGTAAACCACCCGTTGGTACGGGTGGTTTCTTTATGTAAAACTGATCGTTTTAGCTTTTTTAATGAACTTTCGCTATTTTAACCATATTTATAAAATACTCAGTAAACCGTGTTTCGTCTGTTAATTCTGGATGAAAAGAACATCCCAAGAATTGCCCATCTTTCGCTACAACAATCCGACCGTTATGTTTTGCCAATATTTCTACATCTTCCCCTGCACTTACGATATGTGGTGCACGAATAAATACAGCTGGGAATTGTTCAGCTATACCGACTATGTCAATAGTAGCTTCAAAGCTCTCTTTCTGTCTTCCAAATGAATTACGTTCAACATGAATATCCATAACACCAATATGCGGCTCTTTATATCCTTCAATAGACTTTGCAAGGAGAATCAAACCTGCACACGTTCCAAACATTGGTTTACCTGATGCTGCAAATTCTCTAAGGGACTCCATAAATTCATATTTATCTATAAGCCGTCTTATTGTAGTGCTTTCTCCACCAGGAATAATTAACCCATCCACCTCAAGCAATTGTTCCTTGTTCTTCACAACCACAGCTTCTGCTCCACATGCTTCTAAGGCACGAATATGTTCTCTAACAGCACCTTGTAATCCAAGCACACCAACTTTAACAGCAGACATATTTCCACTTACCATCCGCGTTCTTGCATGCGTTGATCTGGAGTTAAACTAGCGATTTCAATCCCTTTCATTGCACTACCTAAATTCTTGGATATTTCAGCAATGAGTTGATAGTCTTGGTAATGAGTCGTTGCTTCCACAATTGCCTTTGCAAATTTAGCCGGATTATCTGATTTAAAAATACCTGAACCAACAAAAACTCCATCTGCACCGAGTTGCATCATTAATGCTGCATCTGCTGGTGTTGCTACACCGCCGGCTGCAAAGTTAACTACTGGCAAGCGTCCTAGTTTTTTAATTTCTAATAACAGCTCATAAGAAGCGCCAAGTAACTTCGCCTCTGTCATTAGTTCATCTTCCTCCATATGTACAATTTTACGAACTTGAGCATTTACCTTTCTTATATGACGAACCGCCTCGACAATATTACCTGTACCCGGCTCTCCTTTTGTACGAAGCATAGAAGCACCTTCTCCGATACGTCTTGCAGCTTCCCCTAAATCTCGACAGCCACAAACAAAAGGCACTGTATATTCATTTTTATTAAGATGATATTCTTCATCTGCAGGAGTTAAAACTTCACTTTCATCGATAAAATCAACACCCATCGCTTCAAGCACTCTTGCTTCCACAATATGACCAATACGTGCTTTCGCCATAACAGGAATCGTAACTGCATTCATTACTTCTTCGACAATAGTTGGGTCAGCCATTCTCGCTACTCCACCTGCTGCACGAATGTCAGACGGCACTCTTTCAAGGGCCATTACCGCGACTGCTCCTGCCTCTTCAGCAATTTTTGCTTGCTCTGCGTTAATAACGTCCATAATAACGCCGCCTTTTTGCATTTCAGCCATCCCACGTTTCACTCTGTCAGTACCAGTTTTCATCCTAAGTGCCTCCTATTGTTATTTATGTACTTATTAACCTTTTGTTTTGCTGTTTTGCATTGTAAACTAATTATAGTTATAAATCTGGAACCTTTAAAAGAGCCAGATTTTAAAATTATTTAGGTACCAGTGCGATGGAGGTCAGAAATTTGTTCGAAATAACGCCGATTTTAGATTCAAAAAAAGCAGATCCCGTTTATACGCAACTTTATCGTTATCTTAAAAATGAAATACAATCAGATACTATTCCACCACATAGTAAACTACCTTCTCAAAGGAAATTAGCAGCGCATTTAAACCTAAGCAGAAACACTGTTAATGCCGCCTATCAGCAGCTTCTGGCTGAAGGGTATATAAGAAGTGAAGAAAGAAAAGGTTTATTTGTGGAAGATATTAAGCATGAACTATATTTAGACAAAAACAAAAGTGCAATAAATGCTGACACCCTGCATAACAACTGTTATAAGGCAGAAAACGAATCACCAGAGATTTTTTATGATTTTAAATATGGAGAAATAGACTTAAAACATTTTCCATTTAAATTATGGAGTCAATTAACAATGAAAAGTATTTTTGCTGAGCAAGGACAGCTTTTATTATATGGCGACCCACAAGGAGATCTGGATCTTCGCAAGCAAATAACAAAATACCTTTTTGAATCAAGGGGCGTTAAGTGTTCAGAACAACAAATTATTATCGGAGCAGGCACTCAATATCTTATGAGTATGCTTTGTAAAATAATCGGCAAAGAATATACTTATGGAATTGAAGACCCTGGATACAATAGAGTCCGCATTGTTTTAAAAGAATATGGTAAAGCTGTCCAACCTATTCCTCTTGATAATTATGGAGTCGATATAAAGGCATTAACCTCAAGTGAGGTAAGAGCTGTTTTTGTCACACCTGCCCATCAATTTCCCCTTGGAATTGTTATGCCACTCCAAAGAAGATTAGAATTAATTCAATGGGCAAAGGATACAGACGGCTTTATTATTGAGGATGATTACGACAGTGAATTCAGGTATGAAGGAAAACCGATTCCTGCCCTGCAAAGCCTTGATCAATATGAAAAAGTTATCTATATGGGGACATTTGCTAAATCATTGATTCCATCATTGGATTTTAGTTATATGGTGCTCCCGAAACCTTTGTTAGCTAAATACCATAAAAAATATATTGGTTATAAACAAACTGTATCAAGACAGCATCAATATACGTTAAAGCTGTTTATGGAAAACGAACAATGGTCAAGGCACTTAAATAAAGTAAGAAATGTCTATAAAAAAAGACATACCGCCTTAATTGCCTCAATTAAAACAAGCATGGACAATCAAGTCAGAATAATGGGATCAGGGGCCGGATTACATATAGTGCTTGAGCCACGAAATAACATGTCTGAACAACAACTCATTGAAGCAGCTAAACAAAATGGCGTTTTAGTGTATCCTGTCAGCACCTTCTTTGAACAGCTACCAACTCAAAAACATCCTCAGGTTTTATTAGGATTTGCTGGACTTGATGAGAAAAGGATTCAAGAGGGAGTTAAGCTGCTTGCTAAAGCATGGTTTTAAGCAGCAATTATTATCAAGCTGCTAATGAGATTTTCCACTAAGGATAAAATAAAAAATGCTTTCCATAAATTTAATGGAAAGCATTTTTTGCTATAGTAATAAAATATTATCACTTATTTTACACCCTTCTGAATTGCTCCCCAAAAGGCTTTAGTTTCATTGCCGAGTGCATAAACACTGACACCACCGAGCTTATACTTTTTTACTAGTTTTGTTTTCTTTTCAATTGCTGTTTCATTTTCATACCAAACAACATGCTCTTGCTTGTTTTTATCCCTATAATTGAACATTACAGATTCTGTCTTTTTATTATAGGTCGGCTTTATTTTATCATTCTTTGTTAACGTCTGTATTTCGTCCCACTGCACAATTCTATTCTTGCTAGCATCCGTCAAATTCCAGTCATAACCATAAGCCGGTATCCCCATTAACACCTTGCTCGCTTTTATATTGTTGATGGAATAAGATAATGTATTTTCAAGCCACTTCATACTAACTAAAGAACCAGGACTTCCCCATGACCCATGTTCATCGTAAGTCATAACCTGTATATAATCAGCATAGTTACCGATTTTTTCATAATCATACGGCCAAGTCCATGCATTATCTTTATCATCATTAGTTTTTGCAGGTACTGATACCATTAATTTTATTTGGTTATCATGCAAAACAGCGGATATGTCCTTTATCAAGCTTGATAAAGGTATGCGATCTTCTGGATAAACTGCTTCTAAATCTATATTAACACCTGTATAGCCATTCTCTTCTGCAACCTTCGCTACTTGTTTAATAAAGCGGTTTTTAACTAATTTATCTGTCATCACTTGATGTGCTAAGTCGGCATCAAAATCTTGTTCCCCAAAGTTGGAAATAACCGCATATGTGTTTATGTTTTTCTTTTTTGCATATGAAAGTTGTTCTTTCGGTGCTTCCCCAATCAGATAACCATCTTCATCAAAAGAAAATGTATCTGTAGCAATTGTATTAAAATATTTGTTAAAGGCAGTTAATGACTTATCAGAATCACCGCTTCCTAATGTGTATCCAAGTATCATTGGCTTATCAGCTTTAGCAGTGGTATCGCCATAGTTTATTGCAAATAAAACACATAGAGAAAATGATATTACTATAATGAATTTTTGCAACGTTAGACTCCTTCGTGATATATTAATCGCTATTAAACTTAAATATGCAGCTTAGATGAAGCTAATCTCAAGCGATGAAATAGGTTAAATTTATATTATTAATCTTTTACTTTAGCTACCTTTATGTCAAATAACCTCATTTACAGGAAGCTTTCAATTACAACAGCTGCACTAAGTGTTTACTGTAACTAGAGGAATAGGAATAGGAATAGAAATACTATTAATTTAATTTCTTCTTTCATGTGGATAGCTACTGACAAATCTATATTTTGGACGCAGACAGTTGGGAATGAATAGATGAAGGAGATGAATATCTTATGGAGACATATCAATAAAAAAAAGACTGATCTTAGCATATGATAACTCAACACTATACCTGCTTAATACTTGATAAATAACTACAATCACCTCTTCCTAAGTTGATGATGTTCGTTACATATTACCTTCTAAAAGCCGAGGTGTTATCAAATTTCGCTAAAGTTGACTGAATATTCAGCTTTTTAATCAGAATAAAAAAATGGCTCCGCAGGTAGGACTCGAACCTACGACCGATCGGTTAACAGCCGATTGCTCTACCACTGAGCTACTGCGGAACAAAAAAAGTATGTATTATAAAGGATGGGCCTAAATGGACTCGAACCATCGACCTCACGCTTATCAGGCGTGCGCTCTAACCAGCTGAGCTATAGGCCCATATTATTTTGGAGCGGGTGATGAGAATCGAACTCACGACATCAGCTTGGAAGGCTGAGGTTTTACCATTAAACTACACCCGCATTGAAGATTATATTATTGGCAGGAGTAGTAGGAATTGAACCCACACCGGAGGTTTTGGAGACCTCTGTTCTACCTTTAAACTATACTCCTATAATAAATGGCGGTCCGGACGGGACTCGAACCCGCGACCTCCTGCGTGACAGGCAGGCATTCTAACCAGCTGAACTACCGGACCAGATTGCGGGGACAGGATTTGAACCTGCGACCTTCGGGTTATGAGCCCGACGAGCTACCAGACTGCTCCACCCCGCGATAATAATATTCATATTAAGTTATATGGAGGAGGAAAGGGGATTCGAACCCCTGCGCGGTATGACCCGCCTGTCGGTTTTCAAGACCGATCCCTTCAGCCGGACTTGGGTATTCCTCCAAATTGGTGGAGCCTAGCGGGATCGAACCGCTGACCTCCTGCGTGCAAGGCAGGCGCTCTCCCAGCTGAGCTAAGGCCCCAATTTTTACAAGTATTAATGGTCGGGAAGACAGGATTCGAACCTGCGACCCCTTGGTCCCAAACCAAGTGCTCTACCAAGCTGAGCTACTTCCCGTTTATTTGGCGCGCCCGAAAGGAGTCGAACCCATAACCTTCTGATCCGTAGTCAGACGCTCTATCCAATTGAGCTACGGGCGCTAAATAATTGAAAAAACAATGGTGCCGAGGACCGGAATCGAACCGGTACGGTAGTCACCTACCGCAGGATTTTAAGTCCTGTGCGTCTGCCAGTTCCGCCACCCCGGCATTGTTTTTATATTGGAGCGGAAGACGGGGTTCGAACCCGCGACCCCCACCTTGGCAAGGTGATGTTCTACCACTGAACTACTTCCGCTCGTGTATGAAATTAAATGGTGAGTCATGCAGGATTCGAACCTGCGACCCTCTGATTAAAAGTCAGATGCTCTACCAACTGAGCTAATGACTCATCTTTTAGAAAGATGGTGCCGACGAGAGGACTTGAACCCCCAACCTACTGATTACAAGTCAGTTGCTCTACCAATTGAGCTACATCGGCATATATGGTGGAGGATGACGGGATCGAACCGCCGACCCTCTGCTTGTAAGGCAGATGCTCTCCCAGCTGAGCTAATCCTCCGATATATTGGTGACCCATACGGGATTCGAACCCGTGTTACCGCCGTGAAAGGGCGGTGTCTTAACCGCTTGACCAATGGGCCTTTATGTAATTAATACTGTAGTATCTTTGCAGCTATTTTTTCAGCTGTTTTAGCGACAAGATTTATTATATATAAAATACACTTATTTCGTCAACAACTTTTTTATATTTTATTCGTTTTTTTCTTAAAAAAAGTTTTGCGAGTGGCTGTACCTCCAAGTGGATTAGGCATTTCATCGGTGATTTTGCCACTGTTTCATTAAGAAAAACACGATACTTCTCAATCCCTAAAATGTATTTGTAATTCAAAAAGATTCTTTTTTATAAAAAGAGCCGACTGTTGTAGATACATGATTATTAATTATTCTTTTAATATGGAATACTTGCGGTAAGCCTTATAGTAACTGCTAGCGAAGAAAACAACCATTATGGCAGGAAGCGACCTCAAAAGGGCAAATGGAGTTTCGAACAATAACGCTTTCCAAAATAATGCCCCATTCATATCCCAAAGACCTTCGGTTAAATACAAACCGGAATCTTTGTAAAGCATATAAGAAATAAACAATAACATTAAACCTAAACCAGATGAATACCCCATCAACCGTTTATAATAATTTCGCTTTGATTGGCGATCTGAAAAGATTTCATTTTGATTATCATCTTCTTTTTGCCAATATTTAATTCCACCAAGCCCTGAACCATTTATATAATTCCATCCGAAGTCTTCATAGATCCCTTTGTATTCTTTAAACTTATTCTTTGATAAATAATCTTGATAATCCAGTCGCATCACATATCTCTTGTCGGTTTTTTCAAAAGTATAAATCCCTAATCCACTAATATTTGTACATCGATAGCCTTTTTGTAATTGCCTGTTCAGCCATTGCTCCTCTTTCTCCATATCAAAAAAGACCTTAAATTTCTTCATTCGATCCACTTCCTTCGTACAAGGATAAAATATGCAATAACCTATTTTGTTCCAATTGCAGTATAGAGCTTCCTTCCGCAGTTATAAGATAAACTTTTCTACGTCCCTCCTCTCCAACCGGTTCAATCCATCCATGCTTATTCAAATTTTCTATTGCACCATATAATGTGCCCGCAGCCAATATAACCGTACCTTTACTCATTATTTCTATCTTCTGCATTACAGCATAGCCGTGAAGCGGCTCACGAAGAGCTAATAAGATATAATGCATGGTTTCAGACAATGGTAATAATTTATGTTTCATATTTAAAACCTCTATTCAACTCAACTGTATAGTTCAACTTAACAAAATTTTAATACAGTTCAACTGAATAGTCAATAACATTCTCAAAATTCACAAAAGGAACTTGAAAGCAAAAAGTGTAATAGACAAACCAATAAAAAAAAAGTCGCAATCCCTCATATAAGAGGAAGCGACTTTTTATTGGACCATTTCAGCGGTAAAACAATTAAAAATATAAGTTGTTAAGTTTACATTTAACAAAGCTAATAGATTTTTAATTAAGGATAAACTCTTTTATGTTATTTCCACTAAGCCCCTGTCAAGTGTATTACTTAACAAAATTGTTTTTACCATCCTTTAAATAATATTAATATTTCAGGTACACTAACGAATAAACAATTAAACTGTTAAATAGTTATATAAGTAGCGGAGGGAAAAGTATACACAGCCAACACCAAGTTATTCAGCAACCAAGAGGAAAGCGTGTGATAAAGATAGATATGAATCATAAGGAGTGGGAAATATGCACATTGAGAGTCTAAAAATATGGCAGCCTCAAACAAACCTCAACTCTGATCATCCTGCAAATATTCTTTTTAGGGGTATAAATAAACATGATGACTATTTCAAAATAATACTGGAAGATTATGACGACAATATTACCGAAATTATCTATAACCAATTAAATGGACCTATGGAATACTATGTTTGGTCCTTTAGATATACAACAGAGATAGGAAGATTTGGCATTTATAACTTAGAGGTTGATGAATCAGGTTTGATAGAAAATGGAAAAGCGTATTTTTTTAAAATGGAAAACTCCGAATACATTAATTGGTTCGACAATCAAAATCCCCTATTCAATAGCACATCACATCCAAAATTAGAGCATCATGTTTATATTACTCGTGATGAAGTAATTGAAGTATTATCTGATTATGATCCTTTAGTAAGTGGATACACACTCTTTTCAAATAATTAAGTTTAGCCAAGTAATCGTATAAAATAATCGAGATTATAAAGAAAAAGGATGCCCAATACTAATAAAATCAGAGTAGTAAGATACTGTTTGGAATTTTTCAGATATTTCCATTCCATCATAGACTGGAAACCCAATAAGGCAGTCAAATAAAATATCCAATACCATTTAATAAAAGTGGTTTCACTTATGGTATAAAATGAGTAGATTGGAATAGTACATAAAAAGAGCATTAAAATAATCCTTCTTCCCCATTGATCTACCTTTTTACCAGAAGTCTCCGAAACCTGTTTCTTTTTTACACCGAATAATTTATTTATTCCTTTTTCTAATAAGAAGATTAAACAGTATAAAGCTATTAACATTATTAAAATAGTAAACAACAAAGAACCCACTTAGATCACCCTTTTTATAATGTGAAAGACAATATGCTTTTGTCACAGTTTCTCATCCACTATTATCTTTACTAAATCAGCCTGGAATTTTTTTAATTTTCCAGAGTCATTTATGATACTTTCTATATCATTTTCCCCTATAAAATGTCGTAAAGAATTATTCATTTGTATTAACGTACCATAACGAAAAAGTAAATTACTGTACCATTCTTCTTTTCGAAGCAACTTGAATTTCGTGTTAATTTTTTTATTATCCACTGATGGTACCGCTAAAATTACTCCTTCAAATAAACCGCCAATCATTTCTAACATATTTATGCCACCCTTAAAGTTTGTTCTAATATTGTATACGTTTATATACATTGCAAGTTTCACATTTTACAAATTTAACCACTATTAGTTAACATCCTTCAACTTAGAAATTTTGTTTTTGTACATGACTTCGCTCGGTGAAAAAGGTAAACCTCAAGGGGCATTGTGGACTAATTATGGCTATATAGAATGATTCTTTTACTCAACTAAGTCCTCGATAGCTTAATTTTAAAGATTCACAATATATAATACTTTTAACAGTTCATTTATAAAAGAAAATCAAGCTCAATAAATACGCTAAGGGATTGCTCATGCAATCCCTTAATAAACTAATTCCATTTTCACTTAATTTTAAATCCACTCTTTTCCATGCTTGTTAATAAATCGAATATCCTTTTGATAGTGCTCAAGATGCCCTTCATCCAGCATCTTTTGAAAAGCAACATCTCCTTCTCCAGCTCTTTTAATCATATATTTACATAATCCTTCAACTCGTAAAATTACCATATCTAGAAAGTCTTTTTCCAAGGTTTGCATACCATAGCATTCAAAGAAAAACTTAACTCTTTGTTTTATACGACCAGAATCTTTAGATGCATTATAATGTACTTCCTCACCCTTCTCGGTATGCCAAAGTCTGCTTAAAGGAACACAGGTGTAAAGCGTATAAGCTATATCCCAAAGTCTTGGGCCGGGAGCTGCCACATCAAAATCAATAATTCCAACTGGTTTTTCATCATAAAAAATTATATTGTACACTGCAAAGTCATTATGGCATATAACTTCTGTTTTGTCGGGAGTATTATCCATTGGTTTCCATTCATTTAGTAAAGAGAAATCACTTACAGCATCATGATAAAGACGAAGCATATTCGCTATATCCTTTAATACATCATCAGACCACATATATTTTTTCAGAGGATAATTACCCGCTTCCCCTTCAATATACGTCAATATCTCTCTATTCTTTTCATCTATCCCTAAGAACCTTGGAGCATAACCAAAACCCTTGTTTTCAAGATGCACTAATAACTTATGAATTTTATCACTACCAGGCTTTAAATCTCGTCGAACTGTATTTCCAAAGCGATTTACTTCCGAAATATTACCACCCGTTAACACTTCTTCCTTTTCGTACTCATTTGTCATAATAATCCCTCCACAAATAAGGACTTCCATCATAGTGTCATTAGAGATGTATTTTTTACCCATAATAAAAACAGATATAAAAGTATCTGTCTTGGTAATGGGAATTTAATTATCCACACCATATGAATTCCTTGAATGATTACTGGTAGACAAATAAACATATCCTTACTTAATAGGAAGGAATCACATTTGTCTTTATCCAATTAACAAATCACTTCAAAGTTTTCCACATGAGTAATATAGATTCCCCTTTCATAACATCTCTAATGTTTATTTTATAAAAAATACCCATCGTTAGAAAGGGTTTTCAAAATATTGTGCATTTTATTTATAAAGTAAAAATATATACAAAGTAATTTGTCACTATAAGGTTTATTTTTCAGTTAATAAAAGCGTAATTTATACTAAATAATATATTATATTGGCATGTCTTGTTTAACTAAAGCCCCCGATCGTATTATAAGGTCAGCCAGAAAATATTTCTGGTTGACCATTTTTTATATCGAGATATGATTACGGTAGCCGGGGTAGAACGGAGGCCCCCGTGGGACTTGATCCCGTCAACTAAACAGTTCGCCCCCTACTTATAGAAACATGTTTGAGGCTGGTTGGGACAATGATCTCGTATAACAAGCGAAGCTATGACACTATAAGAAGGATTAGGGGTTACCGGCAAATATGCAAGTATAGGAGGAGATTTAGTATGAATCCAGTCGTAGGTCTGGATGTTTCAAAAGGAGAAAGTGAGGTACAAGGGTTCTTAGAAAAAGGAAAACCTTATGGTAAAAATTTTAGTATTAAGCATGATTTAGAAGGATTAGGGAAGTTACTAGATTTTCTTAAAGAAATTAAGGAGTTAACCGGTCAACAACCTCCGGTTGTATTAGAATCTACAGGACATTATCATAAACCAGTTGTTCAGTATTTAGATGAGCGTCACTATTTATTAATTATTGTTAATCCACTAATTTCTCATAAGGCAAAAAGCTCTAGCTTACGTAAAGTAAAAACAGATGCAGTTGATGCCTATCGTCTATGTGAACTTTTCTATAAAGAAGAATTAGAACCTTATAAAAAGCGAGGAATTAGACTCTTAAATCTACGTAATCTCACAAGGCAGCACTCAAATATAACCGATATGTATGTACAAACAAAGTTACAATTCCAAGCAGTTCTAGATCAAGTATTTCCTGAATATAGGGGAGTCTTTGGTGACTTATATTCTCTAGTTTCTTTAATTATTCTTAAAGAGTATCCTTCATCAGAAGATATCTTAATAACTAGTGAAGATGTTTTATCCACTAGATTAAAAGAATTGTATAAGAATGGATCTAAGAAATGGATTGTTGAAAAAGTCCAACTTCTTAAAGCTGCGGCAGCTCGTAATCCATTTCAAAAGAACTTATACCATAGCCATCTATTAAGCGTGGATATGTATATTAACATGCTTCTTCAATACAAAGAGCATCTATCAAAGTTGGAAGCAGAGATAGACACTCTCGCAAAAGATATTGAAGAATATAATATAATCCAATCTATTCCTGGCATTGGAGAGAAAATCGCCGCCACGATTATTTCCGAAATTGGTGAAATAGATCGGTTCGATAATCTAAAACAACTTGTTGCATTTGCAGGTATAGATCCCGAGGTGTTTGAATCCGGAAAGTTTAAAGCGACCCTAGTTCGAATTACTAAACGTGGCTCAAGCAGATTAAGACATGCCCTATACATGGCCGTGAGATCTGGAATACGAGACTCACGTAAAAAGAAAACTACTGATGAAATAATCCCTAGAAACAAGAGATTAAGAGAATTTTATGATAAGAAACGTAGTGAAGGTAAGCTTTTTAAAGTAGCTGTAATTGCTTGTGCAAATAAACTTTTACAATGGATATTTGCCCTATTAAAGAACAGAACCACTTTCCAAGATATAGCATAGTAACCAAACCCATCAAGACTATGAAAAACCTTCCAAACTGAGGATACAGGAAGGTTATTTGGCATACTTATTTTTAGTATACCATGATAGATTTTGAGTTTTTATTGAAAAATGTTGACAAACTATTAGCTGGTTTTGTTTAAGTGTAATGATTCACAAAGTTTATTTAAACATAAAAAAATAACTGCCAAAAGGCAGTAAATTAAAAAGAAATTCTTTTATTCTGCCGTCAATAATATTTCAATAACCTCAGCCATTGCTTCAACTGTATTGTATTCTTCTTCTAATGAATTTTCTATCCCACCTACTTCAATAATAACGGACTGTTTTAATAAATCTTGGTTATAATCGCTTGCCATCTCTTGAGATTTATCAAATACGCCCCGAGAAAGTCCAGGATATAATTCTTGCACTTTTTTATGAAACTTTCTTGCAAATTCCATATTCGCCTCATATTTATCATCTTCCTGATTTACAACGAATACAAGCTTCGAATAACTTTTACCGTTTATTTCTGTTGTGGTGTTTCTACCTAGTGCTGTATCTCTGTGAATGTCAAAAACCATTTGTATATTTTTATATCTAGTTAAAGATTCTACCAATTTGTCTCTAGATACTGTATAAGCATCTGCTCTAGACAACCCACGTTGTTCAACTAATTCCATATTATTGGTTGTATCAACAATATTATTAATATTCCTCTTTTTCAGAGCCTTGCTTAGTCTTTCTCCAACTAATGTAATGTTAATGTTTTGGTCGTAGCTATTTTCCTGCTCAAAATGTCCGTTTGGATTCAATGATTTCAATGCGGGGATAAAGGATTCATCATTATGAGTATGATAAATATAAACAAGTGGTTCTTTACTGTAATTAGAAAATAAAGATAGATTACTCTCCTTGTTGTTAGGGGTATGAGTAGATAAGTTTAATGATGGTTCCTCACTTTTTGTGGCTATATAAGTGAAAACAAACATACAAGTAAACAGAGCACTTACTGAAATAATCCAACGACTGTATGTCTTCCTTCTTCTTAGCTTTCTTGCTTTTTCTCTTAATAGATTTTCTGTTTCTAAAACAAATTCTTTCCTTGGATTAAGTAAAGATGCTTCCTTAATTAAATTAGTTAACTCCCTGTCCTCTTGCATTACTTAACACCTCCATTGATAATGGATTTAATATTTTTTTTAGTTCTTTTAATGCTCTGTGATAATTAACCTTAACCTTTGATTCACTACAATGTAGAATTTCAGCAGTTTCCTTTATTGAGCATTCATTAATTGCTCTGAGTATTACAACTGACCTAAAATGAGGTTTTAATTTAGCAATACCAGCATGTATACCTTTTTTAAATTCATCTAACTCTAAAAGGTCTATTGGCTGATTGTCACTGGATACAACATTCCTTAAGATCTTTTCATTAAACAATTCTAACCAATGTTTTTTTCGATAATGATCAATTGCTACATGTTTTGCAATAGAAAGTATCCAAGATTTTAAGTGATGAATCTTATTTGTATCCGCAAGATTTTTGAGTACACGAATGAAGACTTCTTGTGTTAAATCTTCTGTATCATTGTGATTCCCTGTAAAATAAACTAGATATCGGTATACGTCTAAATAATAAAGATTATAAATTTCTACTATTTTATCTTCCGTATTGTCATTATTAAACACAATCTCCCCCCTTTTTTATACATATATAAATCGTTTGAACGTAGTTAAAAGTTACAATTATTTTCAAATTTTTTCTTCTCATATAAAAAAACAAAACAACTACCATAAATGTAACTGTTTCTAGGGGTGAAAAACTATTTTATTATCTTAACATATTCAATTAATTTAGGGTCCAATGAAATAAAATGTGGCATCCAACAGTCCGACTTTTCAGTGCCAATTTCATGATTATTTTTACAAACTCTGTTAATTCCGTCTAAACCATCGTTTCCACAGCAGCCATTAAGTCTGCTTGAATCAGAATGATATTTAGAGTTGATTAAATCATTCAAGTTCATAATAATTAGACCCTTACTATTTATATCTTGTTCACCATTTCCAATAAAAAAGAATCCTTCTGGTATGTAATCCGCCCATCCGTATTATTTATTGCTGTTAAATTTTCCAATTCCGTTATTTCTTTAGAAATCACAACTTTACATTTCTGACAAATCAATTTCATTTCAGATTGCTCCCTCGAAAATCCATTATAAGTAATAATAATAATTTTCTAATGATTTTTCTACAACTAACCAAGGACATGACAAAACTTACTAGGTAAATAATATGTCCTACAGGTTGATTTGTAAAAAAGTACACTTAAAGAAAACTGCCCTGTTTGTAACACAAGTAGGTTTCTCTTCAATTCTTACAGGAATGCTGCCCAGCAATAGGAAATTTTTCTTTTGTTACAGAATATAATCTGTACTATCTGCGCTTGTCCTCGTTTATAACGATACTATAAGAAATATTGAGTTTATCCCAAACCCAATCCTTAAAAGTTCTATCTATTTCTACTTTTAGTGCTTCATCATCCAAATTCTCATCAATACCTAATTCTCTAAAATTAAATGTTTCTGACGCCTCTGTACCTTCAAATTTTGTACTACTGAATGAAAAAGTGATTGTCTTTTCCAATTGCTTCATCTCCCTAATAAAACCTTTTTTAAACCTTTTTTTATTTGTCTTAATCTCAGTTTACAGTATTCCTCCTTATTTCACTAAACTGCCATTATTGTTCCATAAACGTAAGTCCTTCCCTTTTTATAGCAAGCTTCCCTTCTTTTTAAATCATTCCTTTCAAGTTTATTCTTTATTAAGTATATTTTTAAAGGTTTTACTCACCATAATATTAATAAATTTAGCTTAAATGGAGGATTCTTTTATGAAAAAAATACTTTTAGCTTTCACAGTATTTTTATTAACTTTTATCTTTTCCAGTAACGTTTTTGCAACGCAAGCATCTAAAAATAATGCGTATTTAGAAGAAACTTTATTAGCTCATTATTCACCACTCTTTTTAGAAATTACTAAAGGGCAACCTTATTACTGCGAAAAGATAATTAGCTTAACTAGAATTAAAGACAACAGCAATCAGCATAGAATAACAGTACAACTGATCACATTTAACGGTCCCCATAATCCTCCATATGATTTATTTATAGTAGATTTTATTGACGGTCCTTCCATAGGTTCTAATAATTACCCTTATAAAGCAAAAATAATAAAAATTGATTCAAAAATGAATATATCTATTGATGAAGCAAAAAAGTCATGTGGTAAATAAAAAGTGTGTAATTTCCATTAAGGTGTAACGTATTTGTAACCTACAGAACGAGTTTCAAATCCTTTTGCTCTGTCCTTATTTTCGTACGTGCTATCATTTAGAGAACATGTTGTGCAGAACCCATACCAAACATCAATCCATCCACTTAAAAAATTGCGTGCTGTATCACCCAAATCTACATTCAACAGTAAAGGTTCTCCAACAACTCTAGTCCTATTGACTTTGTTAATGTGAAATCTTTCACTTAAACTATCCTGCCATTTTAGTACCACAAGAAATCCTCAGTAACCATTAAGTTATGCCACTCATAATACAAATAAAATGCCAATTATAATAATTGGCATCAAGAATTTTCTTCCGTGTAATGTTTGTACAATTTTAATTGTTCCTCACTAAGACTTTTCCTCTGTTCAGGATCTCTATTTTTTTCAATAAAAGCACTTAACTTTTGTTTTCTTGATGCAGCATATTCAAGAAAGTGTTCTTCACAATACCAATTCATTTCTGTCCTCTTCCAATTCTTTAAGGGACGGCTACCCCTTAATTGACAATGATTCACTTCGCATTTTTTATTAAGAAAATGTTTATCTATATTCACGTATACTCCCCCCTCATCACAGATGCCTATGCATATCGCTATAAGGCAGCCGTTATTATGTTTACTAGAGCTATTTTAAGACCACCCATTTTTATTAGAGAAGGTTTCATAGTCATAAGTAGCATTAATAATAAATTCCTTACCTTTCTTTTCTTCATATGCTGCACTTGTTACATCTAATAGCTCTTCAAGAAACTCATTCTTCGGCATTAATTTAGGATTATCTAATATTTCATTATATATTTTTTCTCCTCTGCTAACAGCAGCGCACCTCGCATAAAGGAATAAATCTACGGAGAAAGTATTTGGTTTCTCTTCCCGAAAGGAATGGTCACCAAAATAACATGCATGGTCTTTTGTATCAAGAAGATATAATTTAAAAGATAGTGTTTCTTCGAATAATTTGATTTCTTTCACCTTAAGTTTTGCCAATTCTGTTATTAGGAGTTGGATTCCTTCCTTTATCTGCTTTGTACCATTAATCAAAGACACAAGTGTCCAAAAATCCGAATCATTCATAAGCTTCACTTCTTTATGTTTTTTAATATTTTCATCCATCATTTCTTTTTTTCCAGCTCTTCTATCTCCTTTTCAAGTGCTTCTCTATCGTGAATATATCTCCATTCATCGAAAACATCATGCCCTACAAAACTCCATGATTCACTGAAAGTACTAGATCTCCATTTTCTCTCTATATCAGTTAAAGGAATATTCCCTATAAAAATAAACCCTTTTGGAAATTCTCCATTTACCCATTTAATCGCAGGTAAATTATTATAAAAAAACCTATTATTTCTTAATGTTTCCTGTAAAAGTGGATTTGTAATTTCGGGTATACTAGTGTCTATATATGGGGTTGTCTTAACTAATGTATCTTTACCACTGATATTAATAATCTTAATTGCTGCAAAGAATTTATTTGGAAGTGGTACTGCATATATATCGCCTAATGTTAATTTCATATAGCTCCTTCTCTCGTTATTATTAAAAGCCCCAAATCATTAACAAATTCGTCATGTAAACTGCGGATATTATGGGACCAATCAAAAAAGCTGCCTAAGCAGCCAAATAATATTTTCTCCCCCTTTATATTTGAACAAGAAAAAGTATTTTTAATCCGTTTGTGCAGAGTGATATTAACCCTCATTATCTCCAAATTCAATCTTCACACCAACAACCTCTTTAGAAAGGTTATATTTTACTTTCACCTCGTACATTCCGTCACCATATCCAGACATTGAAACCGCACCACTAGGAACAACTCCTCCTTGTGCATCAGAAGCAACCATATCACAACATGCAACATAATATTTTAATCCAACTTCGTCTATCTCTATGTCATTAATATTTTTCACTTCATAATTGATGGCATCATCGTTACCGAATACTGCAAGATCAAATATTCCAGCTTGTGCCGAGTCAACACCAATTGGTTTATCACATTCATGCCATTTTCCACTTGATATCTTTTCTCCATAAAATACAAGGAGGCTTTCAACGACTTCTTCATCATTGTAATTAATACTTGCTGTCCATTTCCCATTTTTCACATTAGAAAGTATGATTTGAAGGTCTTCTTCATCCTCCAGATAACAGGGATCGGTTACAATTAACTTTCCACTTTCTACTGTAAAAGTACCAACTGTTTTAGGCTTATTACTTACTTTCGGTACATACCAATCAATAAATTCGGTTAAAGTTGATGCTTTACAATCACTTAATCCAGTTTTATCACTCCAAATAAAGATTAGTTCCTGCATAAATCTCTTTCTAATACGGTAGCAAAGTTTATCACCATTGATATTTTCCCCTATACAAACTATATCACTTGGCATATTTGTCGGTCTGTTCTCTCGATTATGTTTTACAATATCAATTGGTAGTACTGATTGATCCTTAGTTTGGATAGGGAACAAAGTCCAATCACCAAATTTTGCGCCATTTGTTTCTAAAAAGAATTCTTTGTATTCCTCTGGAAACATAGCACCAATTTCTTTTTCTGCTTTTTTCAATTCAAGTAACGACACACCTGCCACTTTCGAACTTTGATTAACCATGTTTATTACTTTCTTCATTTCTTCCTCCATGATGCTTCCGGATAAATAACTATGAGTAATTTCGATTAATATTAGTAAAATCCTCTATTGAATCAATAAATATAGTTTTTTCTTATTAAACTAACCTGCCATTTTAGTAACAAAAGCAAAAACGAGGATTAATCCTTATGGATCAATCCCCTCCTATTGCAAGAAGAAGCTAGTAAGATTTTTAACCATATTGACAATAAAGCTCTTTTACATGAGAATCCAATCACTCTATTGATAAATTTAGTTGATCAGCCACTTCTCTAATATATGGTTTATAACTAGCTTCGTTGTATGCCTTAATAATTCTTTCTTGTGCTTCCTTATTATATCCATATACTTGATACAAAATAGTTAGTTCTAGATCGCTACCATAAGAGTCTTGTGATTCTTCTCTTTTCATCTCTTGCATGACGTCTTCAATTGTTTGGAATTTCTCAAAGTATGGAAAAACCAAACTTTCTATATCAATGCTTACTTCCTGTTTAATTTTCTCTAAGTCACTTGATAAGTTAATTTTATACCAGTAATCCTGTTCATTTTTCAGTTTAGAAATTCGGTGTCTAAGAACCGAATTAATTTCTGTTGGAAATTTGGGTGGTTCCTCTCTAAAACCTATTCCAAATATTTTATCAGTAAAAATACCAGTATTAATAGTAAACTCCACTTCTTCCTTTGTATTCCACTTCGATGATTGGATATTTACAGTCCATGCAAAGTCAGAGAATGTCTTTGCAAAATTATTTCCTTTCTTTTTAAAACCATTTTCCTTAAATAAAGGAGCAATTTCATCTTTTATAAGTTGTTTAAATACTACCTGCATAATCATCTCTATTTCTCCATTCCGTTTACCCTAGATGAGTTATATTCTCCTTCTTTTAATATAATTCCTTCATACCCTTATTACACTAACCTCCCTAAATAACAGGTTTAAAATAGAGGAGATTTTATTTATGGTAAATATTTAACTAAAAATAGAAAGCTATGATAGGATAAATTTATAGATATTAATTTCATATTATTCAACAAATGGGGGATTATGGATATGTATGGTTGGCTAAATCTTGCAAGCCTCGTGCTTGGATTAATCGCTTTGATACTTCCTATTGTTAATCTAACACGAGAGAAAAAACAAGAAAATAAAAATTGGGTTGCTCTATCAATAATAAGTATCAGTGCTTGCAGTATTTCGTTATGTTTTCAGATCTTTTATACTTATCATAAGGTAACAGTTGAAGATTGGGGAGCCCTTATGGACACGATGTATGCCGTGGCGTTCGCTTCAGCAGCTCTTCTCTTGGTGACTCTCATATTAAATGCAATTACTTTGAATGTATATCTGGGCAGAACAGCAAAATAGAGTGGCAATACATTAGCAATTACGATTTTTATGTTAAATTGATAAAGCATTGGTGCTAAAACCGATGCTTTTTTGGATATAAAATTTTTGTGACCTTTAATACTTTTCTATTGTTCCCTAAAAGAAAAACCGTTACTTACTTTGAGAGTCTTTATTTTATTATGTGAAATAGTGTACTTAAACAAAACTGCCTTGTTTCTTCTATAAGCGATTTTTTCATTTATTACAGGAATGCTGCCCTGTTTGGAACATTAAAAAAACTGCCGATCGGCAGCCGACTTCTGTTTATTTGGGATTTGAAGAATATATCTTACACTATCCAATCTCAATTATTCCTAATTAAAAAAAGACATTATACAAAATAATAATTATAATTATTCCAATAACAATAAAACCACCTATAGTTGGACTTCCATATAATGCTCTATTCCAACCGTCATCAGTATCTATTTTACTTTTTTCTTTATCTTCATTATCATTCTTCATAAAATCCTCCTCCCTTAAATACAATTTTATGCATTTTCCTAAATTTTAGTTTACTAAAATATACTACAAGAAGGATTAAGAATAACGATAGTAAAATAACTGTAGATCCTTTTCAAAATAAAAACAGGAATGTTTATATTGCTGCAAGCATAAACATCAATTTCATCATTCCATCACTACAGATTGAGTGTTTTTATTTTATACGTTTAATTGTTAAAAAAGATTCTAAATATGTATAATTTTGTATTTTTTTATTCAACTATCCTGCCATTTTTCTACCATAAGCAAATTTCAATTATTACAGGAATACTGCCACGTTAGTACCAGAGCAAAAAAAAGGCATTAATCCTTAAAGAATCAACGCCCCCTACAACTTAAGTATATTTCTTCACAAAGTTAGTGATGAAACCATTTATCTTATAGACGTATACATAGTTAGATTCTATAAGTTAAGGGAGGCAGCAGCTTGAAGTTAATAAATATTAGTATCTCACTTTACTATGATAGCAGTACTTAATATCAGTTTTTTACTGTTGACAAGAGTTTATTGCTAAATCTAAAAGTTTTCATCTTTGATTTAATCGTTCATATTCCTACACATTTAAAAGTATCTTTTTGGTGATTTCTTCTAACTGTTTAGATTTTTGTGCATCAAATGTTTTCATGGATAAATCAACAGATTTTGAAAGTTTATAAGCTGAGAAACTTTGCGATTTTGATTTCTCTATAACGTCAATAATACTTTTTACGATTTCATCAACCTCATGTCCTACTAGAGTGTGAACTACTCTCAAGAATATCCTCATTAATGGATTCGCAAAGACAGATTTAGCTCCAGCAGTTCTTACAGCCATTGGATTATATAGTATGTAACGAATGCCCTTACGTTTGAACCCCGCAGCCAACAAGTCGTTTAGCCGGTTGGCATGAGCGTTAGCTTTCACACTGTTAAACTTACGTCTATATTCTAAATCTTCAAAGTGGACAGTGCTGTAGATGCCTGGGGTAGCGACATTTAAGATAAAAGAGCCATCATTAAATGCTAACCGATTTGAAAGGATGTACCTACTTAAATACTGCAATGCAAAAGTAAATTCTAAATCTTCTTGTGTGATTAAAACGTCATTACGAGCTGTTTGTAGGACAGCACAAAGAATCAATCCATCGATTGCACCATAGGTGCTTTGGATAATCTCGATGATACGGTAGTTTTCTGAAGCAAGGCTCAGATCTGCTTGAAGATAAATAGCATTAGGCAAATCGCCTTTATTTCTACTTACGATAATGACTCTATCCCCAGCAGCTAAATAATACTTCGCTAGTCCTTCGCCAATACCACTAGTGCCTCCTATAATTAATAATGTTTTCATGGTTGAATCCCCCATATTTTTGGTTTACTATTTGTACTAGTATGATTATCGTACTGTGTTATATCTAATTCAAGTACGCAAAAATTACTTACTAAGTACGTTAGACAATACTAAGGAGTCAAAAAACCATGAACATACCAAATTTACATGAATTAATGTCCCTAAATTTAAATAATAAAGAAGACTGTAATCCAGGTATTAATCCGCTTAATCCTGTTTTTAATGTCTTGCAAGGAAAGTGGAAGAATCAAGTACTATTTGAAATTATTGCTTTGAAAAACGCTCGTTTTGGTCAACTTACTCGTGCCATACCAAAAATTACAAATACTATGCTATCCTCGACCTTACGTGAACTAGAAAAGGATGGTTTAATCATAAGGAAACAATATAATGAAATTCCCCCACGTGTTGAATATTCAATTACAGAAAAAGGAGAAGATTTACTTCCAGTTTATTATGAAATGTATAAGTGGGGCATCAAGCATCAAAAAAATTAGATGAGCCTTAATGGACTTTTTCTAAAAAACTCCGTATATATTTAACACAGTTCTAATTGTTATATTCCTTTTTTTATATAATTCCACTTTGAGAAGTTTGAGTATTTAAATTCAAGTTGCATCCCTGCATTTTTAGTTTTAGTGTATAAGTAACTATACGACTAAATAGAAAAAAAGCTTGCTTACTTCTCAAATTAAATTGCTAAGTTTATGTCATATCAATTTCTTCAAATAATCCTGATACATGCCAATAATTTTAATAAGACAAAAACCACCCATTTATAGGATTAAACCAAACCATCAACGCTAACTATTGATGGTTTGGTTTGTATATTGCTGCATCCTTCTTTCACGTTATATTATTAATGCCCATATTAATACATAATCAACAACTCAAATCTTTTTATGTTTCAAAAAACATAATATAAAAAGACCCCAAAATAAAGAATCCAGCTAGAAGTAACATTAAAATTGGGGCAATATTATCTATTTTCTTTAGTTCTGAAAACCCAATAACTAATAATAGTAAACCCAGAAAAAAATACATAAAAGAAAATATGAGTGTACTATCTGTTATAGTTCCAAACAGAGCTAGTATAGCTGCAAGAAAACCAAGAATAATTTTTAATAGTCTAAACAACCTAGTTCCTCCCTATACAAAAAGAAGCCTATCATCAGTAGACATAGTTGTCCCTGAGTGACAGGCTCCTCCAATTACAGTTCATATTATTGTTTCTTAAGGTATCATAGTTCGAAAGTTCTTGTCAAACATGTACGGTTACTCAATTGAAAAGTCTCTAATAAATAATCATTTAACAAAATAACTTAATTACAAAGTAAAAGCTAATTCGTAATAAAACGTTCTTTTCTTAATCCACTTCTTTTAATTTCCGAATTGAAAGAAATATGCATCTGTGCTTTAGCATATCCATCATCCCATGTATCTTTATATTTCTTGAAGTTTTTATAATCCTGTTCTCTTAAGAGACCACCAAACCCAAAAATATCTGCATTAAATTGTTCTTTTGTTTTTATTATGAAGTCTTTTATCTCGCTTTCCATTTCTTTGTTTATAGATGCTTCTAGTTTCTCAAAAGCACTTGCATTTCCTAACTTATTGGGACAAGTTGTACCATCCAATATGCCTTCTGTCTTAATCTTTATGTAAAAGTGAGGGATACCATTCACCTCTTTTGCCTTTATCTTCGTACTTGAATGTATAACACGATATTCAAACTTTTTTCCTCCTTCTTCACAATTAGCTGTAATGGCTGTAGTTTTTATATTATCTTGGACGAAGAGTAAATCCCTTACTTCAGCTAGCGATGCATATCCTACCAATTTCCCGCTTTTAAATGCTCCTAATGAGTTTACTTTTACTTGAGCTTCTGGATCTTCACTTTTTAAATTTTCGATATTCCCTCCTTTTTTTGGATCTCCAATTAATTGGACTGCTGGTAGTACTGGAGCCTGTCCTTCTGAATTATAGATACGAGTATAATCATTCAACTTAATATCAGGTGCTCCTCCCCAGTCCTTTTGCATAGTAGTTAATTGCGTAAATAATTTAAGAGAAGCACTTTTTTTGTACATATTATTTACTTTTAATATATCTTCGGCATTTCCTTCTCTTGCGATAACAATCATAAAGTCATCTCTAATTTGGCGATTTCGATCGAAAAAATCCATAAAATCCAACATACCTTCTTTGGCTAGTTTTTCACTAATAACTAAAACTCTCATATGAGAATATATTGGAATTGTTGCATTTACGATATTAAATTTAGAAACAAGTTCTGCAACCGAATTACCTTCTAAAGAAGCCACAGTTGATGGGGCTTGGCCAGTTGCTGTTAGAGCTGTCATCTCTCTGGCCTCAGTAGTTTCAATAGTTAGTTTATATTTAAATGATTCTCCTTTATCTACTGCCATCCCTGTAACAATCGAAGTTTTTGATAACTCGTTTCTATCCCAACAACCTGATAAAATAGGGATAAAACATAACAGCATTAACCAGTTTAACCACTTCATAAATTAATCTCCTAGACAATTGTTACATAGTTACTTTTTTTATTTTGTGAGTTATAAGTTAAAATTATCCATGAATATTCTTCAGAAACGTCTTCCACTAATCTGCCACGTCACTACTGTTTCATAATAAGTCCTTTCCTTTTTACTACAAGCTTTTAAAAAACCACACCTTTCAATTTTATTCATTATTAAGTATATTTTTAAAGGTTTACTCACTATAATATTAATAAATTCAACTTAAATGGAATATTCTTTAATGAAAAATACTATTAACTTGCAATTGGTAAGAGTACGTTAAGTGGAGCTGTTTTTCGTTAAGGTGGAGATGAGTTTGTTGTTAATCTCATTGGGCGTGTTAGTAAAGAGCTGATAAATGATATAGCAACTACTCTTATTCTTAGGAATTTTACACTCCAATTTAGGTTCTTTTATTGCCGTACTTGGATTAAAATTAATATTCTCTTCTTGCGCCCATCTGAATAACGACTTAATAAAGCAAATGTCATGACATAAACTAGATGCTTTTAATTCACCCGCAACTTCTCCGAGATACAGTTTGATAGTTTCCGTTGTATTTCTACTATCTCAACATTACCTAAGTGCTTTATGAACAAGGCAGATTCAATCTTATAAGCTTTCAATGTCTGGGAAGAGTATCCTTGAATTTGTTTATCTGCTTTATATAATTGCCAAGCTTCAGATAAAATCATATTCATCTTTCCTATCTTTTTATCAATTAGGAAGTTGGTAGTGCTTTCACAATAACCAAAGCTGACGGCTTTGGTTCAATCAAGTTACTTAGAAAATAATCATAGTAACTTATAAACCGCCAGATTTACTGAGATCAGTTTATATTAGTTTGTAACTAATGTTTCAAATTTTCATATTTCCCAAGATGACATGTGCTGTTTCATTTGGGTGACTTAGTGGAAAATGATGCCCATATGGAAGCATCGTGACTTCCCCCAGCTTGATAGGGATCTGGTAAGCCCTATCCTGATCACCCCAAATAATTTCAATATTACTGTTTGCACGAACGTTCATCTCCGTTTCTTCCTTTCTCGATGACCATTCGTCCAATAAAACGGTCGTATTTAAAATTCTCGGGGAGGTAAAGCTACGTTTAACTTTTGCAATATAGTGCACAGGAATTTGCTCAGCGATGGAGAACAATCCTGTTTCCAAGCAATACTTTTCTAACCGACTATAACTTGCTGTCTTTAAAGCCCACTTTTTTATAAGGATTGGAAATTCTGTCGTAACCTTCTTCATCAGAGGCGGTTGAAGTAGTGTGACAGTATCCTCTGGACGAAAATAATTATCTTTGTGTGCAGCTATTAACACAAGTGCACCAAATGAATGACCAATAAAGTGAGCACCTTCCACAACCTGTGACAATAAATTTTTAACTGTTTGAAGCAAAGCAGTCATCATAGATTTCCCCTTTTGAAAAGGTGAACGTCCCAATCCAGGCAAATCAACAATCCACACAGGTCGACCTGTTTTTTCATGTAACTGAATCCCTAGAGGAAATAAATCTTCTCCATCACTTAATAAACCATGGAACAAGATAAATGGCTTTCCTTCTCCGCTTGTTTGATAAACAACGACATTACCGATAAGTACTCTATTAAATCTGGAATCTATTTGCTGATGAGGATACGTTATACGATAATCTATATCTGCGATTACAACCGGTAAAAAGTTCTTTACACTCGTCGTCCGGAACCAATCTGATCCCATTACTTTTTTTACCTTGGCATTTGAGAAGTCTTTATTCGTTAAAAAGTTTAAACTATCTGCTGGAATTCCAGTTATTTTACTTCCGCCGCTATTCAGTAATAATCTCATGATCTGTATTGGAATAGCCTTAGTGGGTGCCTTTACATTCAAACTTTCCGCCATGATACGAAGTAATTCAGATACATTTAGATCCATTTGACGGTCTGGGACGAGTGTATATGTATGGCTCTTCGGCTGCTTTTGATTTAAAATTCGGACAATAAATTTTGCTAAAGCATCATTTGCAATCAGTGGAATTCGATAATTCCCCCCACCAGGAACAACAGGCATAAGACCTTTACGCATACTTTTTACCAGCAACCCTAATCCATCCACCTGTTCTGTACTCCCAGTCTGACTAGGACCAACAACTGTAGGGGGATTAATTACCGAAATAGGATAACCTACTTTTTTTGCCTGTTGCCGCATATAGAGATCAGCTAAAAATTTTGTACGTTCGTAATGATTTTTTATTTCTAATTCGTATGCATCTTGAAATACATTAATATCTATATCGCTGTTGTCATCATTAAATGGACTCATATACCCTACTACATGGATAAAATGTTCTAAACCTTTTGTTACATGTATGCTTTCAGCAATTTCACTCACATATTTTGCACCGTTTAAAAACGCTGACGTCGCTTGTTTTTCAGAGATACTAATATTCATAGGTCCACCTGCATGAATGATTACATCACTCTGCTTTACTTGTTGCAAGTCCTCTTCTCCTAATCCTAACCCTTCCTTAGTTAAATCACCTTCTACAAGTTGCAATAGATTTCTGTGTAGATACCCGCTTTCTTCAAACAACTTGATTGCTTTACTTTTAGACCTTACCAACAGGAAAATTTCGACCTGCTCCGTTGCTATTTGTTGCACTAATTGCTTACCAATAAAACCAGTTCCACCTATTAATAAAATTCTTTTCATCATTCACCCTCCATTTTAGTACTAATCAGTACTAATTTTGTGTAAAAAAAATTGCCTCTTTAATGAAGCAACTTCATAAATTGTTGAGCTGTTTTTGTAATGATTGTTGCATCCTTTTGCGTTTCTGCAATAAATAACGCGCCTTCCAAATTGGTAATAAATAATGAGGCTATTTCTTCCGGCTGGATTGCCTTTCGAAATTCCCCTCTTTCGATTCCTTGAGCAATAAGCAAACTGACCTTTGATTGCAATTCGGCAAAAAACAAGCCAATTCTTTCTTTCAGTTGGGTAGCTTGTGCCGGGCTTTGAATTGCCAGTGTAATAAATGGACAACTTCCTTTAAACTCCCTCACTTGCACACCTTGTGCTAATTGCATTAAAAACATGGTCACTCGTTGCTCGACCGAAAGTTGTTGCTGGTTTATCACCTCTTCTATTGCAAAATGGTACTTAGCAATCCAATAATCAACCACAGCTTCTAATAACTCTTCTTTGTTCGAGAAATGATAATACACATTTGACTTGGACACTTTACTGACTCGAACCAATTCATCCATGCTTGTGTATGCAAATCCCTTTTCTAAAAATAAAATCGCTGCTACTTCAATGACATGCTTTCGATTCATTAATTTATTCTTCATCATATTTAGTACTATATAGTACTAATAAATATTTTTCAAGGAAAATCGGTGAAGGTAGGAAATAATTTATAGCCCACCCAAAAAAACTAATCATTAATAGCTTTTGAAACGATTATTGAACAAATCACTTATATAAATAAAATCTATACAGATCTCTCACGTTTTTGACTGACGAGGAACTTAGCAGTCTAGACTTTGGGAACGACTTGAAGACAGAAGAACAAGGGGCAGCAACTAGTGTGTGGTGTGCAACAAGCCCGAGTCTTAAAGATAAGGGTGGAAGTTTACTGTTTAGATGTTAATATTGCCAAGGCTGTATCCACCCCAAAGGAGATGCCGGGAGTCCTACCATGGGCTACGGATCCTGATTCAGCACAACGCTTGTGGCAGCTTAGTGAAGAACTTGCTGGAGTAAAGTTTAGTATTTAAACAATCAGTAGTCTTTTATATTGTTTTATTAAAGTCTTTTCCTAGTTATAAATTTAGTAGGGATGTCAATTACATGACCTCCCTACTATTAAACAATTCATTTCCTAATAAGCCTCTTTTCTTTCATAAGAATGGATATTTTTTTTTTAATACAGCTAGCTGTTTTTCATTATATGTTTGATAATATACTGTGCATCATAGCCTACACCTTGAAGTAGTGCTGATCCACGTCGAAACTGCCATGGTAAACCAATAAAATATAATCCTTTTTCGCTTGTAATCCCTCGTTCATGTACTATCTTTCCTTCGTTATCATATAAATAATCAAACTGTAACCAAGGTAGTGATATCCTGAAACCAGTAGCCCATATAATATTGTTAACTTCTATCGAGGATGAATCTTCAAATATAATCCTATCTTGATTCGTACTAATCACTTTTGCTTTTGCGGTTATCTGCCTCTTCTTAATGGCCTCTTTTAGTTCCAATCCAAAGATAGGATCTCCTTTACTCTGAATTAATTTACCTAAAAAGGAGGTATTATTAGCTCTTAATATCCCTAATTTATCAAACCACCAAAAAATACTCCTTTTTCCGATAATCAGGGGTAAAAAAATTAGTTTGTTACTATGCGCCAAATACACATCTCTTTCCTTTGAAAGCTCAACGGCTATTTGTGCTCCACTATTCCCAGCACCTACAACTAATACATTTCCGTTAGTAAGTTGCTGTGGATTCTTATATTCCGATGAGTGTATTTGATAAATGTTTGGTGATAAGCATTTCGCTAGTGAGGGTATATGAGGTGACTGAAATGGTCCAGTTGCTATCACAAGATTTTTTGCAGTAAATTCCTCCAGACGGGTTTTTACAATAAATAATCCATCCTCTTTCGTTACATGTATTATCTCCTTGTTAAGTTTTATCGGAAGTTCATATTTGTTCGCATAACTATTTAAATATGCTGCAATTTCATCTTTATTAGGAAATCCATGAATTTCCCCCTCCATTTCCATTTCAGGTAAAGAACAATACATTCTAGGCGTAAATAAAGTTAAGGAATCGTATCTATCCCTCCAACTCTCCCCTATTTTGGACCCTTTATCTAGAATAACAAATTTTTTATTAGTTTTTTTTAAGTAATAGCCAACGGAAAGCCCAGCTTGACCAGCACCGATAATAATAGTGTCATATAACATAAAAATTAAACCCCTCACTAAATATGAATATACGTTCATATTTACATATTATGAATAAAACTAGAAATAATCAACTACAAGTTTATATTTCTAATTCAAATTTATTTTATTTTTTCAGTCTATCTTATTCAAATCATTTTTTATTATTTAACAACTCCCTCTCATCTAATCCCAATATGTCTGTATTATTAGGTATGTAACCAAGTATTCGCAGCATTGCTACAATTTGCCCTTTATGATGAAATTCATGTGTAATAGAATGAGTTAATAATTGGTGTGGTGTTTTCCTTATAGCTCCAATGCCTATCTTCCAAGAAGGTTCTTTTTCGATAATATCATCAAATTTATCGGTAAATTGATCAAATACAATATCTACATATTTGTCCGCTTGTTGAAAATAAAGTTGAATATCTCCTATCTGCATCTCATTGATTACTTCCTTTGTTAGTAGGGGTGAAGTTGTCTTTGAAAGTATAAAAGAACCCAGCCAAGCATGATAGCAACCTGCCACATGTACTAAAGAATCTTTTATACTTTGAAAACCAAAGCCAAATTCTTTTGTAAAATCATATTCGTTCAGTTCTTTACACTGGTCTAATAAAATCTGTCTTGTTTGTTTTACCCATTCATATTCTGTTTTTTCCATAACTATCTCTCCTTATAAATCTTAATTATGCGAATACTCTTATAATAATAACATTTTTCAACGATTATTTATCTAAACTACCCTTTTTGTGACACAAGAACAGAGCTATTCATTTACTTATAAACAAAACACTCCCCGTCAAGAGAGTGTTTTGTTATTAGTTTATTTCTGTATGATAATTAATTATTTTCAACTTTGTAGATCTTATTCCAAGCTAACATAACAAAAAACGCAATAGCTTCACCAACGCTATAAAGATCTCTAACTAAAGTTCTAGTTCTTACTCTCCTACCATACCATCGTTATCATTATCTCTCATATATTTGTACAACCAGTGATCACTAGTTATCGGCATACTGAAACCTGCTGCTTTTGCTTCTGCGATTGTCACTTGTCCATTACCGTTTGTATCAACACTAGAAAGATCCTCTTCATTTTTGGAAGAACTGGCTGTATCGGACTCGGAGTCCTTATTTCCGGTTAATCCAAGTGATTCATTTACTTCGTCAGGGTTTACATTTTGAAATGAATCAGTAATGACATTTCCCTTTATTGTATAAGTATACTGATAACTAGAAGGAATCTGCGTTTTCGTATCCTGATAGGTGATATTCGCTTCAAAATTAGTGGCTCCACCTGCCTTGCGAATCGCATCCTCTAAATAGGCTTGGTCACCATGGCGATTGAGTGTGCTATCTTGTGGAGTAATATTATAAGCATTCGATACCCCTCCGAGAGAATCCGCAATGATATGTCCTTCATCTAAATCGGCCCTTTCAACGCCAGGAACCTTTGCCTCATCCGAATAGTAGCGGCCAGACGATAATACAGGTTCGGTTTTGTCATCTTGTAAAATGATTTCGTCTGCAATGACACGTACTAATTGTCCGTATTCATTCGTAAATGCCCAATAATCACGATCCCCGTATCCAATGTTAACGACAACATTCGATTTACGATTTCCAGACAAATCACCCCCATCTACTTCTAGAGGTTCGTATCCGGCAAACCGCTTATCATTTGATTCAATTGATTTCCCCTCTGCTACTGATTCATCTACAACCGTATTGGCAGCTTCTTCAGTTTGATTATTACTATCTGTTGCTGTAGTTACTTCTTGTGAATCTTTTTCTGTGGTGGCTGCATCATCAAGGTTGGTACAACCAACCATGATAATGGCCGTTAATAGTAAAATTAAATAGTTTATTTTTGTTTTCATTTTAGGAATCTCCTATGTCAGTTTCATGTTGTTTATTGCAAAAATCTCGGAATGTTAAAATAGAAATAGATTTGTTGTTAACCTATTGCCCCAATGTTAATAGTATATTCCAAGATTGACTTTATTTCAGTATTTATTTTACTCGAAGCGATGCGGAGAAGTACCTAAATATCGAGACGGGTTTATAATAACTATATAATCCCTACCTTAGTGTATTAAACTCCCTCAATAAACCAATAGATTTCTCTTGGATATCAAATTTAACGCAGAATCGGAGCGTTAACTCCTAAAACAAGCGATAATCCTTCTTAGAATGAAATTGAATATAACAAAAAAGCGTCTACTTCCTCATATACCAAGGAATTAGACGCATTTTCAACCAATATCATTAAACGTTAATAAGAAATTAACACAGACTTGAAGATTCATAACTTCACTGATAAAATTTACTCAGCCATTGCATTTTCTAATACTACCCTGTTGGTTTCACATACTTCTGTACATAGAACCAGCTATAACCAGCCCGGTTATATACATATCCAGGTTCGTATGTGAGCATACTGTCTAAAATTAATTACCCTTAAATAGATAAATTAAAAGGCATATTAAAAGAGGTAGAGGATTAATTCCCCTACCATACTAAGTTTCATTATTCTTTTACAGCATCTTTTAAGTTTTTTCCGGCTTTAAAAGTAGGTACTTTACTTGCTGCAATTTCTATTTCTTCACCAGTTTGAGGATTACGTCCTTTTCTTGCAGCACGTTCACTAACAGAAAAAGAACCAAATCCTAGAATCTCTACTTTTTCACCATTTTTTAATGCTGTTGTGATTGTTTCCATTACGGAGTCAATTACTCTAGTTGAGTTGCATTAATAAGTTCTGTTTTGTTCATATATGTACCTCCTAGAAATCAGTCCTTCAAATAGAACACTATTAGTATTTCACAAACTTTTTTATTTCGCAATTTTAAAGCTAATGACTTGGAGCCTTATTAAAAAGGTAGTATCAGATGTGACATAATATGTACCACTTAGGAAGCTCTTATGAAACAAACGCCCCCGATAGCTTAAGTACGTTGTTTCACAAACTTTCCTCTATTATAAGGAATGCTTTCATGTTTGTTCTAAAACATTTGCATTTTGCTATTATCCCCAGGGATAACGGCTTGGTAAGAAAGGTATTAATAATGTTTACTACTTTTAGCAATAAATCTTGTTACTTTTTTGACCATACTCATAGTAATCTTTGGTGTAACACCTTGAATCCACTCTTCATTTAATTTACCATTCCTTCTCAATAGATTTAAGTCAAAAATCTTTTCCCACGTTTCTTCAGTAGGATAGCTCTCCTCATCCTCTATATATCTTTCCCATTCATCCTCTGACTCTAGAAGTGGGGCATTATTCAGTACAAAATGCCATTGATCAAAGTCAGACCATAAAATTCTATCTTCAGGTATCTCTAAAGTAAGTATTACTCCTTTTGTCCCTTTACTAAGCAAATCATGTTCATTTCTATTAACATTTCTCTTCCAAACCCAAATAGGGTAATCCTTACCGTTGTATCCTTCAATCTTCTTTTCCATTTGCTTCATCATCCATTGATAAGGTTTTTTAAAGTCTTCACAAACGAACTTCTCATCACCGATTAAATATCCTTGTTCCCTCATACGGTAATATGTTTCTAACTCTTGAACTGTATAAACTTTCATATATACACCAACCTTACATCTCTTTTTCCATCATTATTCTTCTTCATTTCTTTAGTTTAGTCTTTATGCTTGTTCTGTGTCTATTACTATTAATGATTAGATAAATTTACACTTTCTGTTTTTATTTTTTGTTTAGCTTTTCAAATTTCAAGATGTTACTTTAATAGCCTAAAAAAGGAATACTTCATAATGAAGAATCCCTCTAGTTTGTTCTATTGAATAGAAATTTCCGCTTTTCATCGTTTTTTTCTTTCACTATCCTGCCGCGTTTGTTCCAGAACAATAAAGAAGCATTAATCCCTACTGGAATAACGCCTCCAATAACTAGTACTTTTCTTTACTATTTTCCAGTTAAGTTCACAAAAACATATCGCTTTCGCTTAAGCTCCATAGATACTCACTTTCCCATTTGAACTTTCCATTAGATTGCTTAAGTTGTCTTTTCACCAATTCTAATTCATAGAAACTTAAATTTGTTTTTTCTACAATCTCTTCGTTTGATTTACCTTCTCTTAAGAGTGCTCTTGCTTTCTCGTAACTTGATACCTCAAATTCAAAATAACCATGATATAGTCTGATCTGCTCTCTTACATCCTTTAATTCCACATAGCTTGTTGATATCATGTGAACAAGTTCTTCATCCGTTTTTCCTAATTGAATCAAGCTTCTTGCGATACGGTACCTTTCATTTACAGTTCCTGTACCATAACCCATCCTATACCCGTCATCCCAAGCGGTATCATAGCATTCTTTACAATGAAGGCATTTATCTTGGTCTTTCTTAACAAATCCTGTAAGAAAAATTACAGTAATTAATGTTAAAAGAAAAAATGTTTGTTTCATAAAGCCACACCTTTTTAACTTAGTATGACCTGATACCAAAGAGTCAAATACGCATTATTCATTTTTCTCCTTCTTCCACTATCCTACCATGTTTATGACATAAGAGATTTTTCTCTTTATTAATACAAGAATGCTTTTTTTGATGAATAAATGTAAAATGATAGCTTATCCTGTCCTTATAAAATAAACCCTCTTAAATTAGAGGGTTTGACCATTATCTATAGTAAATACTTGCCCCGTTATAGACTCTTGAGTTAGTTGAAAAATTATAGCTTCTGCTATATCCTCTGGTGTGGAAATCCTTTGTAGTGGTAATTTACCTGCAAGTTGATACATCTTCTTTTCATTACCAGCCCACCACTTTGTTTCTACAGCTCCAGGAGAAATACTATTAACTCTTATTGAAGGTGCCAATGCAATAGCTAAGGACCTTGTCATTGTATGTATAGCAGATTTTGTTGCTGCATATGGGATGGACGAACCTATACCAGTAATTCCTGCTACACTTCCCATATTTACTATTACTCCAGATTGTTGTTTTTTCATATAAGGGACAACAGCTTTTATGCAATAGAACATTCCCTTCACATTTACACTGAAAAGAGAATCCCATATTTCATCTGTTACTGTATCTAAGTCATCCATAGCTATTTGAGCTGTAATACTCGCGTTGTTTACTAAGCCATCGACAGATCCAAAAGTTTGAACAGTTTGATATACTAATTCCTTTACTTCCTTTTCTTTTGCTACATTTGCTTTATGAGCAATAGCTATCCCTCCATTTTGTTTTATCTCATTGACAACTTTAAGAGCTTCCATATCAGATTGGTTGTAATTTATCACTACTTTTGCACCCTCAGCTGCTAGTTTTACAGCTGTAGCTCTTCCTACTCCAGTGCCACCACCAGTTATAATTACTACTTTATTCTTTAATCTCATTTCAATATCATCCTTACTTATTTTTAAATTATTTGTACTATTACATTATGCTTTAATCAAAATGAAGAGTATAATACAGAATAATGAGATAGGTATCATTATAAATGATACCAGCGAGAAGGGTGAAACTATTGGAAAGTCATGAATTAAAGATTTTCAAACACGTTGCAGAACTGCAATCAGTATCTAAAGCTGCGGAAAAATTGGGATATGTACAACCAAATGTTAGTCAACGGATTAAGAATTTAGAAAATGAACTAGGTGTTCGGTTATTTATGCGCAATAATCGGGGAGTAACATTGACTGAAGAAGGGAAAAAATTATTAGATTATACAAATGAAATATTACAATTAATAGATGAAGCTAAGACAGCTGTTAATCCTAACAAATGGAGAGAACCATTAAAAATAGGGGCCTCTCAAACAATTTCTGCAGTTAAAATTCCTCACTTACTTTCTTCTTTTTTAAAAGAATATAATAATATAGATGTAAAAGTAAGAACAAATAATAATTTGACGTTAGAAAAAATGCTTTTCTATGGTGAAGTTGATGGTATATTTGTAAATAGTAGTAAAAATATAACTAATTGCGATGTTATTTATAGTTACTTTGAGAAAATAGTACTAATAACTCCTAAACTTAATCCCTTTGACATTAATTCTAATCATACGTTAATAGTTAATAGTGATGTAAATTGCATATATCGAAAACAATTATTGGAGTTGTCCAAAGAAAGCAACTTTCATAGTTCCAATATCATTGAGTTTGAATCACTAGAATCCATTATTCAAGCAGTTCATGATGGACTTGGTATTAGCATAATACCTGCAGACATTGCAGCAAATCGAAAAAGTACAAAAGAAATCATATTCACAGAATTACCTAAAAAAATACAAGTAGACTTTTTAATTAAGAACAAAAAACAGCAAACACCAGGTTTAAAAAAATTCATTCGCTTTTTGCAAATAAACAACAATAAAAAATAACAGTGGTTATATTAGGCAGTCATACTATATACTGCCTTTTTTGTGAGTGAATTCACTTAAACTAAGCTGCCATTATTGTTCCATAAGAAAAGGACTTTCCTAGTTAACTGAGGAAAGTCTGTTAATTTAACAAGAGATATTCATTTTTCAAATCTAACTAGTGTTTTTTCAGGTATATTAATTTGGTTAATATCAAAATCATTTATTTGGAGAGTTGTTTCACCCTCACGCTTATCAGCTTCTTCTCCTACCCAACAACTATACAATTCAAAAAAATCGTCTTTCTTTATATAATTATCCATAATTTCACATAATTTTATAAGCTTCTTTTTCGATTGTGCACACGTTTCCGGGTTCATATATTCACTAATTTCAATTCCCCAATTACTTGATACTTCATAAACGTAAGGAGTAGTAAACTGATATTTTTTTACATCTAGCAGATTAAGCTCATCCGCAAAGCAGCTTCCAATATAAAAAAATTCATCTGAAAATTCATCATCATTAATGAGTATTTCTATATTACACCCTATATAAGTAGCCAAACTCATTACAATCCCCCCTGGACTTTTTTGTATAAAAACATTCTACTATCTCTTCTAGACTTTTGACACACTAAATATACGTACTTATATGTGAATAATTACACTTAAACTAACCTGCCCCTTTAGCGACATAATAAAAGGGCACCTTATATTTAAGGAAAGCCCCCGTAGTTGAACAAGAAATTATTTGGTTTTATAGTAAATTATCTCAGGATCTCCTTCATCTAAATTTTCAATTAATCCACTTTGTAAGAATCCACTTGCTTTAAAAACTTCTTGCATCCTTTGATTTGATTTATTGGTTGAAGAGAAAATTTTCTTTGTTGGCGAAATGTTTATAAAATATTCAATAAGCGATGTAGCGTATCCTTTACGCCTTTCAGTTGGACTAACAATTATTAGTGAAATGAAACTACAACCAAAGAAATTGGTATCAAATATTAAAAAACCAACTATAAGATTCTTATCATTAGCAACTATACATCTCTCTTCTTTAATAGCTTTCCTAATGGATTCACACCTGCATTTTTTACCGATTACTAGTTCATCAATTTTCACTATATCATCTAAATTAATTAATTGAGCCATTTTTAATGATTTCAAAATGTAGTCTCCTTAACTTTTTAGATTACTAAATTCGATACTAAATAAAACAAATACTTCTTATGTAAAACTGCCCCTATAGTACCATATGAAAACTAACATGACAGCAGCGGAAATTAAACTAGTTGATGATTATCAATTGTCTGCTATGAGAAATGCCCAGGCTACTATTGAGGCTCAATTTGCTGGCCATCGAGTACTGGAGAAAGTCAAACGGTCTTCGTTCTTTCAATTGGGTAATCGTTGATTCGGTTCCAACTCTTAATGATGAAGATGTTTCCCTTCCTTGGAATCGCTATTTCAAGGAAGGGAAACACTGGTGCTGCTACACTCCATTAAAATTGAATTATGGGATTTTTGTTATTCGAGAATCCTGAATATAATTTTCATCCTCCCCAACCTTTGCCATATAATCTATTAAGAAATGAAGAAGAATAAGGGGGATAATTGAATTAAGTCCCATATATAAAACGGAGAAAACCATGCCAACTATTGCTGTCCGCAATACGCCTGATAATAGCCCCTGATACGTATGAGCCAGTCCGAACAAAAGGGACGCAAAGATGACAACAAACCAAATGGGCAAGTTTGGGAACAAATAAGAAAATGCAAAGATTAAAAAGCCTCTGTATATTATTTCTTCGGTAAGTCCTGCTGTAATAGAAACGTAATTCCATAACTTCTTCTCTCTTTTACTTACAGGCATTATTGCGAGGTACGCTGATTTTTCTTTTTCTCTGTTTTTTGCTTCGGTGAGTTTTGTACGAATAGTAATACTTACATGGTATCCTATCATATAATATAGGATAGCAAGAATATAAATACCAGTTAGGGCAAATACAGTGTAGGTAATAATAGGGCCAAATACATTTGTGTTAATGGAAGGTAGGGTAAACCCTATTTGATTAAAGGTAAGTTCTGTGAAAAGGACTAAGAGGATGATATAGAGAGTAGGAGCCCACAAACCTACAATAGAATTAATATAATACTTCTCTCTGGTATGTGGATTTGTTGTGACATTTACCTTGAATTTCTGAAAATCATAATATCCGTAAATTGGCTCATATAGTAACACAAAAACAATCATTATCCAAAGGGAAATTTCCATGCAAACCTCCTTAATTTATGGTTATATCTACTCCTTTATATTTATTCAAGAAGAACCGCGATATTCCTTCTTCATAATACAGCTGTATTATGGAATGTCAACACCAAACTGGACAACTTTTATAAGGCCTGTTTCTTGAATTCTACTGGCGTTAAGTAACCGAGTGTTCCATGAATTCGAATATGGTTAAACCAATGAACATAATCATTTAATTCCAGTTTTAGCTGTTCAAGAGAAGTAAAATGGGCTCCATTTGCGAATTCCGTTTTGAAGACTTTGAACATGGCCTCGGCGACGGCGTTATCGTATGGACATCCCTTTGTACTCAAAGATCTTTGAATCCCAAATGTTTCTAAAGCCTCGGAAAGTAGTTTATTATCAAACTCTTTTCCTCGGTCTGTATGAAACATTTGAATGTTATGCAAGTTACCTTTAATGCTTGCCAATGCTTTATATACCAGGTCAGCTGTCTTATTTGGACCAGCACTATAGCCGATAATTTCTCGGTTGAAAAGATCGACAAATAAGCATACGTAATGCCATTTTTTCTCGACACGGACGTATGTTAAATCACTTACAACTACTGTTAATGCTTCTTCTTGGTTAAATGGACGTTTTAACTCGTTTCGGGTAGGAGCTTCCTTACTGGATTGTTTATATGGCTTGTATTGTGCCACCGTATAATTCGATACCAAGCCTAGTTGTTTCATAATCCGACCGATTCGACGACGAGAAACGATCCAGTTTTACTTCTTTAACTCTACTTTGAGTTTGCGAGTACCATAGTTACAACGACTTCCCTTAAAAATGCGTTGAATTTCATTGGAAAGCTCCACTTCTTCTCTTTCATGGGCTTCTTTTTCGCACAAATTGGCTTGATAGTAGTAACTACTTTTGGGTATATGGAGGACGTTACACATTGCTGATACTGAATATTTGTGTGTGTTATTTCGAATCACATTTATTTTCGTCCCATGATCAGCGCAGCTTGCTTTAAAATGTCACTCTCCATCATTAAGCGTTGGTTTTCTTTGCGCAATCTCATTAACTTGTTCTCTTCCTCTGTACGATTATCTTTCGCAGAAAAGGATCCAGTTTCTTGATGATTTTTAATCCAACGATCTAATGAGGAAGGTGTGATTTCATACTCTCGGCAGATATCCGCACGGGACTTTCCATTTTCATATAGCTTTACTAATTGAAGTTTAAATTCGGCTGTAAAAGTTCTACGTTGGCACGGCATTGTACCAAGCTCCTTTAGGTTAGTATGTTTAGTGTACTAGCCCTTATAAATTCTGTCCAACTTAGTGTAGCCGATTCATTATTTAAGTTATGGAAAATAAGGAAACTGTGCTGGATAACGCCGATTTTTTTCGTATAAACATTAGCAATCAATTTAGTTATGAATAGTTAATAAAGTTTAAAATTAACATATTCAGAACTAATCTCCCTCAATAAACAAACACTTATCTCTTAAATACTCCGTTTCACGTAGGAAATGTGCGTTAACTCCTAAAATAAGCGTTAATCCTTCTTAGATTGAAAATATGTTATAATAAAAAAACGTCTAATCCCATATATACCAAGGGTTTAAACATTTTTATTTTGAAGATTATGAAGCGTTTATCTATATTTAACGCACACTTATAAAATAATAACTTCCTTGGTTAATATCTCTCTTCTCTTCTAAAATTAATTCTTAAAGAAATTAAAAGCATATAATTAAAGGTAGAGGACTAATCCCCTACCAATACTAATATTCTTATTCTTTCACAGCATCCTTCAATTTTTTTCCTGCTTTAAAGGAAGATGCTATACTGCGGACACGAATCACTTTACGGCTAAGTATATGAAATGATTATATGTTTCTTTTTTTTATTAGAAGAAGCCACGAAACAAGTCCATTGCCTCTTTTGTATTCTCAGATTTAAATGGAAGTAAACCCACCGTCTATAGATACAACTGTTCCGTTAATATAATTAGCTGTATCTCCCAATAAAAAAGTAACTAATTCTGCTACCTCTTCAGGATTTCCAAGACGTTTTTGGGGAATGGCTTCCACAACCGCTTTAACATTTTCAGGATTCTTTTCTCTGTATTCTTTTACCATAGGTGTTTCAATCGTACCGGGTGCTATAGCGTTACAGCGAATTCCTTGTTCTGCATATTCCGCGGCAATTGTTTTAGTAATGCCGACAACGCCGTGCTTTGTTGCAGAATAAGTACCAACAGTAGCTTGTCCTACAACTCCTGCAGTAGACGAAGTATTAACAATCGAACCACCACCGTTTTGTAGCATTACTTCTGTTACATATTTAATACCGTATAATGCACCTAATAAATTTATTCCAACTACTTGTTGAATTTGTTCAATTGTATTATCCAAAAATTTTAAGCCTGGGCCAGAAATTCCGGCATTATTGTAGAACATATCAATCGTACCGAATTCTTCGACGGTTTTATCTACGTAATTCTTCACGTCCTCCGCCTTACTAACGTCTGCATGAACAAAGATTGCTTTTGCCCCTTTTTCTTTAATTAGGCTTACTGTATCATTTCCGGCTTTTTCGGAAATGTCCACAACTGTTATGGAGACACCAGAATCGGCTTATTTTAATGCTACCGCTTGACCTAACCCGCTACCGCCACCAGTTACAATAGCTACTTTATTTTGACTCATAGAAGTTCCTCCTTAAAGAAACAAAACTTTAGTTATAAACTTGTTATTACTTTACAACACTTGACCATTCGAGTTAATTACTTCTTTATACCATTCAAAACTTTTCTTTTTTGTTCTCTTGAAGCTTCCATTTCCGTAATCATCTATATCGACATGAATAAAACCATATCGTTTGCTTACCTCAGAAGTTGAAACACTAATAATATCAATTGGTCCCCAACTAGTATAACCCATAAGTTCTACACCATCTGAGATAGCTTCTCTCATTTGCACAATATGCTCTCTTAGATAGTTAATGCGATAATCATCTTGAATCAAACCATTTTCATCTGGTGTATCAATTGCACCGAGTCCATTCTCTACAACAAATAGTGGAACTTGATATCTATCATACAGTTTATTTAAAGTAACACGAAGTCCTACAGCATCAATTTGCCATCCCCAGTCAGATGATTCAAGATATGGATTTTTTAAACCAGAGAATAAATTACCTGGAGCTCTTTCCCCATGTGGTCCGGCACTTTCCACTAAAGACATATAGTAACTGAAGGAAATATAATCTACTTTATTTTGTAATAAAAGATCTTCATCCGTTTCTTCCATATTTATATTAATATTGTTCTCTTTAAAATATTCTTTAATAAAGTTTGGATAATAACCACGAACTTGAACATCTGTATAAAAGAAATTCATCTGCTCTTGTTTTAGCGTTTTTAACACATCTTGTGGATTACATGTTTCTGGATATGTTTCCAGTCTCGCAAGCATACAGCCGATTTTCGCATCGGGGTTAATCTCCCTACATAGCTTTACAGCCATTGCACTAGCAATAAATTGATGGTGTAGGGCTTGATAGATTGCTTGATTTATATTTTCAAAACGGTCTGTTATTAAACCTCCACCATTATATGGAGCTAAAGCAATAGCATTGATTTCATTAAATGTTAACCAGTATTTCACTTTATTACGATATCTCTTAAATACTGTTTCTGCGTATTTTGTAAACATATTAACTACTTTTCTATCTATCCATCCATTATATTTCTTAACAAGAGCAGCAGGCATTTCATAATGTGATAACGTTACAAGTGGTTCAATATTATATTTTGCTAATTCATCAAAGACATTATCATAAAATTGAAGTCCCTCTTCATTCGGCTGTAAGTCATCACCGTTTGGAAAAATACGTGCCCAAGAAATAGATAATCGGAATGTTTTAAAACCCATCTCGCCAAACAAAGCAATATCTTCTTTATAGCGATGGTAAAAATCCACTCCCCATCTTTTTGGGTATAGCTTTTTAGAGTCTTCCTTAAATGCTTCCTCAAACTGCTCAGATGTAATATGTACTGCATTGTCACCAGCACGCTCTTCCTTAGGTATAAATGGTATCATATCAGCTGTTGACAAACCTTTTCCACCTAAGTTATATCCGCCTTCTAATTGATTGGCAGCTGTTGCTCCACCCCATAAAAACCCTTCTGGAAATCTTTTAGCCACAATAAACACTCCTTCTTATTTTTGAATATTAAATAGTTGTTCTTCTGTCTTTATTACTTGATAATCTAAATCCAACTTCTCTACGGAACTATATTGATCACTATTTGTCAGTATCACTAAAGTAACCATATTGTATCCTTCGTTACTGATTGCTTCTCGGTCAAAGGTAATAAGCTCTTGACCCTTTTGTACATATTGACCTTGTTCTACTTTTACATTAAAGAACTTACCTTCTAAATTTACTGTTTCAAGGCCAATGTGAATAAGTACTTCTAAACCATTTTCAGAACGTAAACCAATTGCATGCTTTGTCGGATAAATCATTGCAACTGTACCAGTAAAGGGAGAAACTAATGTATTTTCTGACGGTTCAATAGCAATACTTTTCCCCAGAATTTCACCTGAAAAAGTCTTATCAGGTACACCTTGAAGAGGCAAAACTTTACCTGTTAATGGACTGCCTACTTCTTCCCCTTCGTGAGATAAACTAGTTGTTTTATTTTCTTTTGTACTATCTTCGTCATCTGCTGGAACATCTTCAAACCCTAAAATAAGCGTCATAACAAATGCAATAATGAAGGAAACAATCATAGAAATGATGGTATATACTAAATTCATAGGACTAGCAGGATCAATATAAACTGGAAAAGCCTCTAGACCTTGTAAAATAAATCCGAAACATTTTACTCCAAAATAAACAACCATTCCCCCACTAATTGCACCAGCTATCATGGTTGCATATAATGGACGTTTTAGTTTCAAATTCACTCCAAAAACAGCAGGTTCTGTAACACCTAATAATGCAGATACACCAGTAGATACTGCTAAAGATTTTAACTTTTTATTCTTGGTTCTAAATGAAACTGCAAAAGCTGCACCTGCTTGTGCTAAACTATTTACAATATTTAATGGCAAAATAGCATTATCATACCCATATTTACCCATATTCTGAAGTATAATAGGAGCAAAGCCATAATGCATACCGGTAACAACAAACACAGGCATTAATCCCCCGATTAGAATCCCAGCAAATACTCCTCCATGCTCATAAATCCATGCAACTGCAATCCCTACATAATCACCAACAACAAATCCGATTGGTCCAGCGACAATTAACGTGAAAGGAATCATAATAAGGAAAACAAGCGTTGGTGTTAAAACCACTCTCACTGTACTAGGAACTATACGATTTATTAATTTATAAACATAGCTTAAAATCCATACAGCAATAATAATCGGAATAACAGTAGCGCTATAGCCAATGAAAGGCACAGACATACCTAAGAACTTTAATCCAGCTTCTCCACTAGCAACCCCTGCTGTAATTGTTGGATACAGCAACGCACCGGCTAATGCTACCGCTAAATATTCACTTACTTTAAATCTTTTAGCAGCTGATATTGCTAATAAGAAAGGAAGGAAATAAAATGCTGCATCAGAAATAATGGTAAGAACTTGATACGCATCGCTTTCGACTGATATCCATCCTAATACTTGCAATAAGGTAAGTATCCCTTTCATCATCCCAGCCCCAGCAATTGCAGGAATGACAGGGGAGAATACACCAGAGATCATGTCAAAGAATCTACTTAAAAGCTTTTTCTTGCTAGCGCTTGATTCACCAATACTACTTTCATTATTAATTCCAACTAAAGATTCTACCTCTTTGAATACTTCCATTACTTTATTTCCGACAATCACTTGAAATTGGCCGTTTTGAAACTGTGCTCCCATTGCTCCATTTAACTTTCTAATTCCTTCCACATCTACTTTACTTTCATCTTTGACATGGAAGCGCAGTCTGGTTACACAGTGCCAAGATCTTGTTATGTTTTCTTTGCCACCAATTTTAATTACAATATCTTTTGCTAATTTTTCCTGACTCATTCGTTTACTCCTATTCTTTTTCTAGACAAAATAAAAAACCTAAATATAGTCCAAAACACAATTTTGTTTTGAAGTATATTTAGGTTATGCCTGATTTAACAGTAACACCCTAATTTTGTTTTTCATTTCTTGATGTCATTCGATGTATATGAATTGCTAAATAAGCCAGTTCATCATTGGAGAGATGCCAGTTGTACTCTATGTTTAAATACTTTTCAATCTTCTTCACGCAGATATAAGCGTTTTGATATCTTTCTTTTATGATGTTATACAGTGACGTAACTTCTTCCATTGTTTTTTCATCATGATTTAATTGTCTTAAAATAAAGTAACGTAAATGTGTCAGTAACCTTGAATAATTAATAGTGTCTTCTTGTATTTTCATATGATAATGATAGCTAATAACTTCAAGAATTTTATTCGTGATTTCTGCGATTTGTAGAGTTACTTTCATTTCTTCACTCTTATGCTGTGCATTAACAAAATGCAAGGCTATAGAGGTCGCTTCATACTCAGGTAGAGAAAGATTGGTGAATCTCTTTATAAGATTAAGGGCTTTCATTCCTATTTCATATTCATCTTTATAAAGGTTCTTTACTTCCCAATGAAGCGGATTCTTTATTAATAGGTTATCTTGATGTCTTTCTAAGGCAAAGTTTAAATGATCTGCCAATGTAATAATAAATGCATCACTTAATTTTATTTGCAGTATATCTTCTCCCATACGAATAATCTGGTTTGTTAGAAAGATATAATCAGCTGGAATACTATTTAGAATACTTGTTAACTGATTGGATTCAGGTGAATCTAACGAATAAACTTTATCAACTAAATTAGGATCAATCTCTTCATATCTTTTCTTATTAAATCCAACCCCCTTTCCCATCACAATGATTTCGTTTCCACTATTATCTAAAGCTAGAGCAACATTGTTATTAAATGCCTGTTTTAATTTCATGATAATCCCTCTTACTTTTGAATAAAATAAAAAAAAACCAATTATAATCGCATGAAAACATAGGTTACCCTATTTCCATTACAATTATAATTGGTTATGCCTGATCGAATCAGTAACAATCCTAAATTTTGATATAAGCTTAACACGAAAAGAAAACGTTGTCAATAATCATAATTCTTTTTATCTTATAATAAATTATTGATAGTTAATAACCCATATATCAAATATTATTACTAATACCTCAATAATCGTACTTTGATATATTAATGAGACACTCTACTAATTATAATTTCATTGATGAAACTTCCTCTCCTCTTCTAAACTCATTTCATTATTTATATTACCCTTTGGTTTCACATTCTTCTGTTCTTGGAAACCCATCTATAACATAATACCTTGTATACAAATATTTAGGTTCGCTGCTTGGAGCTTACTGTCTAAAAATTAATAATTATAAGGCTTATAAAAAGTGGTAGAGGATTGATCCCCTACCATACTAAAGTTCTTATTCTTTCACAGCATCTTTTAAGTTTTTTCCGGCTTTAAAAGTAGGTACTTTACTTGCTGCAATTTCTATTTCTTCACCAGTTTGCGGGTTACGACCCTTTCTAGCTGCACGTTCACTAACAGAGAAAGCACCAAATCCTAAGAGTTCTACTTTTTCACCATTTTTCAATGCTGTTGTGATTCTTTCCATTACGGAGTCAACTACTCTAGTTGAGTCCTTTTTCGATAATTCAGAGCCTTCAGCTACTGCATTAATAAGTTCTGTTTTGTTCATATATGTCTCTCCTAGAAATCAGTCCCCAAACAGGCCACTATTAGTATTTCATAAACGTTTTCAATTCGCAATTATAAGCTAATTCTCTTAGAACCTTATCAAAAAATAGTGACAAACGTGACACAATATTCACCATTTAGGAAGTCACCTTATAGGACTATAGTCCCCGTTACTTTAAGTACATTTATTCACAAAGTTATACTTTTTTTACAGTTCATTTAATACAACGCTGTCCATATAGCAACATAAAAAATGCTTTTCCTTTATATAAGGAAAGCACCATTCAGTTTATTAAATATTAAAATTTCAGGTTACTGATCATTTTAACTGTTTCAGGATCCCTATACTAAATTCTAGAATAGGCATCTCTACACCATTGTTCAAAATTACTTTTCACATAGAAAATCCCCTCATTTTTAACATTAAGTTTCAAATCATTTATCTCATTGTCGTGTTAGGTTCGGGATTTACAGATTAGCAATTTTGTGTTAATAAAACCACCTTCGTTTAACATGAAGGTGGTTTTGTGATGATCATATAAAAAATTCTAATGCTGCTACGTAGGACTCTTAATAAACCCTTTATACAAACTGTATGTTAGCGGATGGCAAGCAGATCCAGTTTATCGCTTAATGCATACTCGGCATAATCCTTCGCTCTTTGCTCAAGTTCCTCGTCGGATAATTGCATCACACCATCCACTACATAAGGTGTCAAATAGCGTGTGCCAATCAAATTACTAGTCGCCTGAAAAGGTCGTAGTAACTCTGGAATGGTGTATTTTACACTCCCGTTTGGTGAGTAACCTACTTCATCAACGCCAGTAGTAACAGCAATCAGCAGTTCTTTATCGTTTAGCTTGTCTCCATTGCTTCCAAAAGCCCATCCATAAGTCAGAACAGCATCCTGCCATTTTTTCAACAATGAAGGCGAGCTGTACCAATAAAACGGAAATTGTAATACGATGCGCTCATGATTTTCTAATTGCTTTTGCTCGGCTGCAACATCAATGTTCTCATCGGGGTAAGCCTCATAAACACGGTGAACCGTAACATTAGCTTGCTTCTCCATTTCCTCCGTAAAACGTCTATTTGCACGAGAAGCAGTTAAGTCTGGGTGAAATACAAGAACTAAAGTTTTCATTTTATTATTTCTCCTCAAAGAATCATTTATTTTTTTAATTATCAACTTTAATCCAAAAGGTTAAGGTTTTCATACCTAATCAAGACCTTTTTTGCTTAATCTGTATTATTTATCTGATAAAAGCTCCCCTCCAACACCAATATTGTCTAATTCATTTTCCTTTACATAAACAGTGACTATTTGTTCAGGTACATTAATGATTTTTGCAGCTGCTGTAGTCATTTCTTTTACTAAATTTCTTTTTTGTTCTTTCGTTAATTTAACTGCTTCAATTGTTATTACTGGCATAATTCATTCTCCTTTTTTTACATTTAAAGTCTTTTCTAATTGGCTTTAGGGTTAAATATTCATTAATCTTGTGGAATAGACAAAACGATTTTCCCTAGGTTTTCTCCCTTTTCCATTCTCAGAAGTGCCTCTGCTGCTTTCTCCAGCGAAAAAGTTTTGTCCAAAACAGGGTGAATCTTGTGTTCCTCCACAAGCTTGACCATATCAGCAAAATCTATCGGACTTCCCATCGTTGATCCTATTATGGAAATTTCTTTTACAGTCATACTTGGCAGGAGGAGATTCGGAACTGGTCCTCTTGTCGCACCAAAGCTGACAATTCGGCTTCCAATCTTACCAAGTGACACCAATGTTTTGAATACTTCCCCGCCAATACTATCGATGGATAGATCAATCCCGCCTGTTAATTTCTCCAATTCCTCCGACCAATCTTCTGATGTGTAATTGACACCTCCCATTGCACCGAAACTTTTTGCTTTTTCTATTTTTTCATCTTTACTTGATGTCACATACACTTTAGCACCTAGTGCGGCTGCAAATTGAACCAGATAGGTGGCTACTCCTCCGCCAACTCCAGGAATTAGAACGTTTTCACCTTTCTTCACTCCCCCCTTTGTTACGAGAGCACGGTAGGCGGTCAAACCAGCAAGCGGGAGCGCTGCCGCTTCTTCCCAAGATAAATGGGACGGTTTTGAATAGACATTTTCTGCAGGTACCTTTACATATTGAGCGTAAGTTCCGTTAGTGGGATTACCGAGTGCGTTGTAGTCAGCACTTTTCTTGTTCATATCACTGCCCCAATTCAAACCAGGATTAATGATCACTTCATCGCCGGTTAAACCATTGTCGACTTCATCCCCAACCGCAACAACTATCCCTGCACCGTCGGAGCCGGGAATAGCAGGCAACTGCATACCAGGATACCGCCCTTGTACGACCATCAAATCCCGTCGATTAAGAGCTGCCGCTTGTAGTCGGACCACGACCTCTTTCGAACCAGGCATAGGTGTTTCTATATCTTCTAGTTTTAGGTTGTTTGGTTCACCCGTTTCTCTTAATATCATTGCTTTCATATAATTAAACCCATTCCTTTCACCTTCAGCTCAAGTCATAATTTTTCGCTCCTTATATATGGAATAGTTATCCACATTTAAAGAAAAAACAATTATCAGTTACCTAATGCTTATTGTATTTTATGACTTGGCTGTATCTGGATCAAACATGAATCCGCCACAGTATGGCAAATTGTCTATTAAAGTCATATCCTCATTTGATAATGAGAAATCAAAAATCTGCATATTTGTGACCATCCTGTCCTCATGTCCGGACTTAGCCACAGGTACAATGCCTTTCTGGACCAGCCATCGAAGAGTTACTTGGGCAGGTGTCTTTTTATATTTACTAGCAATTTGATTCAGATCTTCATTTTTAAGGACATCTGCTCCGGCACCACCAAATGGACTCCATGCTTCTACAATAATTCCATTTTCCTGACAGTATTTTGCACTTTCAACCTGAGCAAATCCTGGATGGTATTCAATCTGATTGACCATTGGCTTAATTTCAGTATCTTCAATTAAGGCCTCCATGTGATGTGCTAAATAATTACTAACACCAATTGATTTTACTCGACCACTTTTGTATAGTTCTTCAAGTGCACGCCATGTATCGCTATTGATTTCTCTCCAGTCATCATGCCACTTAGCATTTGCTGGCCAATGAATTAAATACAAATCTAGGTAATCTAGATTTAATCGTTCCATTGACCCTTCAAATGCTTTCATTGTTTTGTCATATCCTCTATTCGTATGCCAAACTTTTGTGCTGATGAAAATTTCTTCTCTTGCAATGTTATACTCCTGCATCGCTTCTCTTATTCCTTGAGAGACTAACTCTTCATTACCATAGATTTCTGCAGTATCTATGTTTCTATAACCTACTTTTATTGCATTCTTGACATTATCCTTGGTTGTATTAATTGTTCCAAATCCTAAAATCGGAATTTCAATTCCATTATGCAATGTGTAATTACTTTTCATCGTCAAATCCATTATTCTTTCTCCTTACACTTAAAAATATTTAAGTAACAAATACTCAGATGAGCTTACTGTCTTTTACTACTTACCAAAGAAACTTTCAAATTGTTCTAAAAGCTAGATGTGCTTCATTGGTCTGAAACACCTGTATCTCTTAACATCAATGCCTTCATAATCTATCCGTTCCTTTCGTATTCAGCTCAAGGTATTATACGGATGAAATAAGTTTTCTTGAGATTTTTTGTTATTATTTACGGTCTTATATGGTACAGCTTTATTAAGTTGATTTTTAACAATGAATTAAATATCGAATTTCCAGCTCACAAATCGTTTCACGACTTCAGGATTTCTTTTTGAAGGAATTAAACTCTTTTTCGTATCCATTGTGGCAATGGCATTCATATCCTCTTGGCTCAATTCAAAATCAAAGATATTGAAGTTTTCATTGATTCTCTCCTTGTGAGTAGACTTAGGAATTGCCACAACTCCTCTTTGCGCAAACCAGCGTATAATCACCTGAGCAACAGATTTATGGTGTTTTTCAGCTATAGACACTAGAATATCATTCTGAAAAATATTATTTTTCCCTTGTGCCAAAGGCCCCCATGCTTCATGGCGAATATTAAACTCTTTCATAACCTGAGCAGCCTCTACCTGTTGAAAGAAAGGATGTGTTTCTACCTGGTTTACAGCAGGAGTTATTTCATTATGAAGTATCAAATCTACAAGGCGATCTGGTTCGAAATTACTTACTCCGATTGCCTTGATTTTACTCTCACGATATAATTCCTCCATCGCACGCCAAGAACTATAAACATCACCGAAAGGCTGATGAATTAAATACAAATCCAAATAATCTAATTGCAGTCTTTCCAGTGATTTTGCGAATGCTTTTTTTGTACTCTCATAACCAGCATCCTGTATCCAAAGTTTTGTTGTAATAAAGATCTCCCCTCTTGGCACGCCACTACGTTTAATTGCTCTGCCGACAGCTTCTTCATTTTCATAAGCAGCTGCTGTGTCAATCAGACGATAGCCTGCCATAAGGGCATCGTATACTGCTTGTTCACATTCATCGGCATCTGGAATCTGCCAAACACCGAAGCCAAGTATAGGCATTTCAACACCATTATTTAAAATGACTTTTTGCATAATGAAGTCCTCCCCGTTTATAAACTATTTTTTACAAAATAAATATCTTATTCATAGCATGACTTTTTATAGGGATTTCATTTCAAACCCTTGAATACTTATAAACATACAACCTTCGGGTAGCACGAAGTCAACAATAAAAATGAACTTTTTTTCAAATATAAAAAGGACTCAAAGTAGACGAATTTAGCAAAGATTATCTACTTTAGTTCTCTCCTTTTTTATTTCTACTTTTAATTACTAACAATTGTCATTCTTTGACGTATATAGGAACCATTCTCCAAAATATCAATTAACGCACTAGCAAAATCAGCATAGCTAATATGGCTTGTTGAAATATCATCAATGCTGAATTCTTCGCCATCAAAATGATATTTACCAGTCGCTTCACCTTCAACATCATAATTAAATGCTGGTGTGGCATAAGTCCAAGCAATGTTTGAGTATGAGCGCAATCGTTCCAAACTTTGAACCAAAACTTCTGCTAATGGTTTGTACTCTTCCATATAGTTTTCCCAGTCTTTGAAATATTTTGTATGCTCTTTATTAATAAACAATGTACCTGTTCCACCAATTTTGATGTATCGAGTGTTGCTGCCTTCAAGCAAATTTGCAATATGAGAAACACCATCAGTATGCACATAGAAAGTTTCAGGTACCCAAGCACTTACTCCGTCTACAATAGCATCATAGCCTGCTATTTCTTCTTTTGTTAAATCCATGATATCTTTGATTAGTATGTTTTTATAGTCGACATCATCATGTTTTCTGTGTGCAACTGCTAATACCTCATGACCACGTTTTTCAGCCTCTGTAATAATTGAACGTCCTGATTTCCCATATGCTCCAAGTACGATAATCTTCATTGTTTTTCTTCCTTTCTAATATCCATTTATTTTTTTAAAAATTTTATTTGTGTTAATTCTTCTAATTTAGCTAGCAGTTGACTTTGCAAGTCTATATTCTCTACTCTTTCATCATATCGAGAAAGCTTCTTATGGTAGTAATAATTCCCTGAGCTCAAGGCACTTTTGTCCTCACCACTAGCAAGCCAAACCTGTGAGGAATAGCCACCTTCAAGAGAGTCATTTGCGCCGGCACCACCCATACGAGTTGGGACCCAGCCAGGATCAACTGCATTAACAAGGACATCTGGTCATAAACGACTGACTGCTTTCATCAGTAATAACAAGGCTAGTTTGGAACTTGAATAATCTGTTTTTTGTACTAATTGATTAATGTTCAATATAGATCCACGATGCATGTCAGAAGAGACATAAATAATCCGTTTAGGTTTCTCAATAAGGCTAGTTAAAAGATAAGGTGCTTCAATATTTACTGTATAGGTTAAACGAGCGTCTTGCGTGTAAACTCCTGCATTATGAATAATGACATCAAAATGACCAGATTGATTAACTTGTTTAGCTACCGAGAGAATATCTTCTTTCTTTCCAAGGTCTCCAATGACCACATGAGTAACACCAGGATTTCCCTTTAATGCTTCTTTTGCACGGGCTTCATTGCGTGCATGTAAACTACTTCATTCCCTTGCGCAATTAGCTCTTTTGCAGTTAATGCACCGAGACCTGTTGATGACCCTGTAATGAAAATTTTTGTCATTCTTCATTCACCACCAAACTTATTTTTTTACAAATCCGGCAAAAATTTGAAGCCCCCACCTCCCTTTAAGTCTCTGCTTCTCACAATATCCAATTAATCAAGTCGCGTCAGACAAGCGGGAACGTAAAGCCGACCAGATTATTAGTCCAACGAGGGTAATGACTAGGGCAGCAATCATAATTGCAGACCATCCTCCAAATGACCAGAGTGGACCAGCAATAACCGAACCTATTGTACCTCCAAGAAAGTTACACACTACGATAGCCGTGTTAAGACGGCTTCTGGCAGAACCAGGTAGAGCGAGGAGACGTGTTTGTCCCAAAATCAGGTTGGTCTGTGTAGCAATGTCTAAGACAATAACAGCGAAAATCAGTCCGATAATTGAACTTTTCAAAATCCAAGCCGCTAACAGTGAGAATGCAAGTAATACTAAGGCGCTTCCTGTAGCAAGAACAGACCATCCGCGGTCATGCAAGACACCTGCACGCCTTGCAGCAAGTGCACCAGCCAATCCAGCAAGTCCCATGAGGCCTATCTGTCCTGCCGAGTAAGAGAATGGCTCAGCTGTTAGCAAATAAGTTAATGATGTCCAAAACAGCGAAAACACAGCAAAGTTCGCTGCCGAAATAACTAACGTCGGAGGCACGGCACGATGACGTGCCACGGTTGTGAACACCGATCCCAAAAGACGTGGGTAGGAAATACGTTTGCGTGGTTCAAGTTGTGGAATAATTTTGTACAGAATGATTGCAAGAATAATTGCGACACCTGCTGCTAATCCATAAATCGCCCTCCATCCAAGAAAATCGGCAACTAAGCCGCTAACAGTACGAGAAAGCAGAATACCGATTAAAGCACCCGAAGCGACCGTGCTGACTACTCTTCCACGTCGATCAGGCTCAGCCAGTTCACTGGCTAGTGGTGTCAGAAGTTGGGCAGAGACAGTAGTCAATCCCAAGCCGCCGAGCGCTGCTAGTAGGACAGAAAAAGTCGGTGCTAAGGCAGAGACAATAAGCAGCACTGCGGATAGACTCAAAATCAGCGGAATTAACCGACGTAAATTAAGTACATCACCTAATGGCACGAGAAGAAATATACCGAGCGCATATCCAAACTGGGTGACAGTTACTAGCATCGCAGCAGTCGATGATGAGACGCCGAGAGACGAGGCGATAATCTGGAACAGCGGTTGAGACAAATAAAGATTCCCTACGGCGAGCCCCGCAGCAATCGCGAAGATGACTGTTTTCGTCGGTGTCATCCGTTGGTCGGAATTGGTAGGTATTTTAGACATGATGAAACCTCCTAATAATCTAACAATTATGCTAGCCCTGTTAAAATACTGAAGTAACGATTTATTTACTTTTTAAATATTTCTTAAAGCCTTAAGCAAGTGTTACTTTAATGCATTCGTGTTACACGAAGTCAATAGCCTCAATCACTTTTTATTGCCCTCCTTTTTAATTCTCTATTCAAGTTCTATTGAAAGTTCCCATTAACTTACTTGAATTATGAGCTTAGAACCTTTAACATTTGTAACTATATACCCTTCGGGTTACACGAAGTCAACTTTTTAACAACCTATGGGGTTTACAATCTTAAGAAGTTAAAGTACTATCACCTTACTACCTTCGCGTTACACGAAGTCAAGAATTAAATATTAAATTTCCCATGAAATATAAGGAGGGCTTACATGTACACTGTAAAAGAAGTTGCCAAACTACTTGATTTAACTCAACATACTGTTCGCTTTTATACTGATAAGGGCTTAGTTCCAAGTTTACAACGTGATAAAAATAATAATCGAATCTTTAATGACGACTCTATACAATGGCTTTCAGGTGCAAAAAAATTAAAAAAATGTGGTATGTCAGTAGAAGATATCAAAAAATATGTAGACCTGTGTTTGGAAGGCGGCTATACTATGCAGGACCGATATGAAATGATAGCAAAGCAAAAAGAATTAGTTCTAGCTCAATTGGAAGAAATAAAAGTAATGGCAGAATATATTACTAATAAAGAGAAACACTACCGTGACATTATAAATGGCATAATTCCAGATGACACAAATCCTTCCAATTGGCAAAAAAATAGAGATGTTAATTCATCCTGTCCTTTGTTGTTAAATGATAAAAAGCCGATTTCTTAAAATAGAAATCGGCTTTTCTTTATCAAAATTAGTTAAATCTTGTTTGTTCGCTTCGTTAGAATTTCATTCTCATATGTCTCTCCCCAATCCCTCATAAGAAAGATAATAGGCTTCAACGTTTCTCCAAATTCTGTTAGAGAATATTCTACTTTGGGAGGAATTTGCTGGTATATTTCACGATTTACAATACCATCTTGTTCTAACTCACGAAGTTGCAATGTTAGCATTCGTTGAGTAATTTTAGGCATTATTCTTCGTATTTCATTAAAACGCTTTGGACCGGAAATTAAGTGATATAAGATGAGACCTTTCCACTTTCCACCTACTACATCTACTGTAACCCCGACAGGACAAGCAAAGTCTTCTTGACTAATTTCATTATCTAAATCTTTCATAATGTCACTCCAATAAGTTCATTTTAAGTATAAAAAAGTATACTATACAACAAATTGTATCCTATACAACAAAAATGTGCCTACTTACATTTATATACTAGCTATTGTACTATTGATTTTGCAAGTACAGATTAGAAATTTTACAAAAAGGAGCGTTAATATATATAAGAGAATAATTCTATTTCACCATTAGAAAATACTGCACCAAACAATCTACTCTATAAACTAGGTATTAGGATTAAGTCCTAGCGATAATACTAAAAATAAAGTTCTACACCGTGTTAATAAATATACAAAAAAAATTTTTTCTCATAAATTGGAGGTTAATAATAATGGAATTATTACAATCAACTCGTAATGGAATGGGCATGCCCCTTGTAGGATTCGGCACTTTTCAATTATCAAAAGACCAAGCTGAATACGGAGTAAAAGAAGCACTTAAAGCAGGTTTTAGACACATTGATTCATCTGAGGCGTACGGTAATGAAGATGGCACTGGTAACGGGATTAAAACATCTGGTATATCAAGGGATGAAATTTTTGTAACTACTAAACTTTTTCCAGGATCCACTTTCTTAGGAACACCCGATAAAAACTACAAACAAACTATCGAAACGCTTAAAAATCAGCTGAAAGAGCTTCAGTTAGATTATGTAGACCTTTACCTAATACATGCTCCGCTATCCGAACTTAGACTAGAACAGTGGAATGCCTTTATAGAGCTTAAAAAATTAGGACTTGCCAAGCATATTGGTGTTTCAAATTACAATAAAGGGACAATCCAAGAAATATTGGATGCGGGATTACCTAAACCTGAAGCAAACCAAGTGGAGTTTCATCCAATTTCTGCACAAGTGGAATTGACTAAGTACATGAAAGAAAATTCAATTGCACCTATTGCTTATAGTTCTCTTGCTCCTCTTTCAACTTGGAGAGTTGCAGAAGGACAAGGTGGAGAAGTTCTTGCGGAGATAAAAGCAGAATCTCAATTGGTAACTAAAGAAATTGCTACAAAACTTAATGTACCAGAAGCAAAATTACTATTGCGTTGGGGATTGCAACATGGCTATGGTGTACTTACAAGAAGTAGCAAACCAGAGCGAATTCGTGAAAATTTAAATCTATTTGATTTTAAAATTCCAGAAAAAGAAATGGAGCGTTTGAATCAATTAGACCAGAATAAAGCAATAGCTTGGGCAGCAAGTGGCATAAATCCTATGGATGCAGTTCCACCATTAAAAGTAAATTAATTTATTACAAAAGCTTTTCCTAACATCTAAAAGGTAGCTTCGAAAAAATGTATTAACAAATAAAAGCATTAATCCAATCTGGGATTAATGCTTTTATTTGTTGAAAAATTGCGAAAAACCTCTCCGATTACCCATAATCCTTGTTCTGCTCCCTCAGATTTATACGGATATCTCTCGAATGCTCACTTATTCGCAGGATTTCATAACCCTTTTAATCGGATAATATACGATGTTAATGAGTTCAGATTATTTTTGGCTTCGTGAAGGCATGGATAAATAAAGGAGGTAGCTAACACTCGATGATTATATTATCTCTTCGAGAACACTATAAATAATTAAGCAACAAAATCTATATGCGGTTGAACCTTTTTGGCACAATATGCTTCGTTATTACGTGCTATTCTTACAAATACCCTTCCTTGCCAATTTACCGACTAATTTCATAATGGATTTCATCTTAGATATACAACTCCCTTTAAAATATTTTGATTTTCTTATTTATACAGATAGGTAAGAGTTTGAAGTTATCGCTCCCTTTTCCCCCTGTTCACACCGTACGTGAAACTTTCGAATCATACGGCGTTCCAACTAATCCAATCTATTCTTTCTATGTATTAAGCAATCGAGTGCTGTTTTCCAAAGTTAGATTATTTCATTTTGACATCTTAATCGTAGTTTATTTACTTTTTCTTTTTGCCTACTTGTAAGCTTTAGAGATTGTAAAAGAGCTTCTATTTTCACTTTATCTTTTAGGTGTACCAATTGATGAATTGTTTTATGAATAACAACTAAGTTTGAATAACTATCATCTTTTGAAAGATGATAAGGGTTTATGTGATGACAATGCCATTCATGAATCCCTAACCCTTCACCTAGAATTGCACATTTGCCATATTGGGCAATAAACTTACTAATTCGATTGTCGTTATATTCAATAGATCTACTCGGAATGTAATTTCTCATGATGTAAGAAAGCATATTTTTATCAATAGCCTTTAGGCTATTGTGAATTTTCTCTCTACCTTCGGCAGTAAAGTTACATATCACTTGCGAGAATCCAAGTGTCTTTTTCCACCGTTGCGCATGGATGGGGACAAACACCATTTTTTGTATTCTATACAGTTTTGTCTGATATCCCTTGTATCTTTTCTGTAAGGTTTTAGTCATCTCATGGAACACATTTCTATGTATAGCAGGTATAGACCCGTACATTCAGAAGTTTGTCAGCTTAACCATTTATTTTAGGTTTATTCGCATTCTCACCATATTCATTCAACTCAAGCACCATGAATTACACCACTCCATCGAGTAGGCTTTCGTCAGCCGAACTGATACGGTAATTTCTCACGCCTTTTCACCGAGCTTATAACACTATCAACCTTACTAAATCAAGTGCTATTCGACTAAGAGAGAACCCTTCCGAGCGTTACCTCATCATTTGATTCTTCGATATAACCCTTCAGTTCCGAAAGGAACTGCCTAACCTTTACCGGAGTAATGTAACCATCCTCCATTTAACTAGGAACATTTCGCACCGCTAAACTGCCATGTTAGCCCCATAACAAAAAAGGAACGCCGCAGCGAATCCTCTTGTGCTCAGCACTCGTTAGTTGAACAATCAGCTGACCACCTTATTTTCAAATATTAACATTATAATTTAGTGTAAGTTCATCACCTGGTAATCCCCTAATTCCCCAATTATGTTTAGGGGTTTCAAATATGGTGATTTCCACATCCTGAGAAGTTATTTTTAACTCGTTTTTAATTCGTTTGAACAGTAAATTAATCAACTTCTTCTTACTTTCTACTGTCCTACCTTCAAATATACTTATTTCAATTATGGTATAATCCTCTGTTCTTCCGTCCGCAAATAAAAAATCATCTTTATCCATAGGAAAGAAGCGATGAAACCTCTTTTCTGATGGATACTGAAATGCATCCATAACACAAGAATGTATTACCTCAGATAATTGTTTTTTTATTGGGTTTAAACTTTCTTTGAGACCAAACACTCTAATTTGTGCCATTCTCAATTCATCCTTCCTTAGCTACTCTAAACTCATCTAACTTAATTAAAAGATATTCAATAAACTTTATAAATATCCTCCTTCAACTATGCTGCCACGTTTCTTCCACAAGCTAGTTTTCATTTATTATAGGAATTGTGCCTTTTTAATCATAAAGTAATTAAGCTGCAGTTAATTTACTCATCTTAAAAGACACTATCTTTTAAACATAGAAAACAGGCATTAGAAGTCAAGATTTGAAACTTTTAATGCCCGTTTTCTATTTATTCTTTTTTTAAGGTAATATGCGATTCATGCTCAATGTTGTTATCGCTCCACTTTATGATTATTTTTATCGATTTACCATTTATTTCCTCTTTTTGAATTCCTTCCATATAAGTCATTTCATCTTTGTCCGTTATATTGCCACCCTCATCATTACTTTCCCTCTCAATTACATCATATACTTTATTATCAATCTTAGATGTAAAACTAACTATATTAATATGTTGTTCTTCCTTTTTCGAACCTTTCCAATATAGTTTTCCTATATGATAATCTTTTCTATCTGTTTCTTGTATAGTGAAACTCCACTTCTTGTCATTACTTGTCCCACTCCATTTATCGCTAATAGGGATAAACTTAATGCTAAGTAATATAAGTACAAATATAATGCAGATAGTAAGAAAAACTATGATTGGAACAGTTACTTTATTATTGTTCACTCAGTACACCTCTTCAATAAATTTAAAACAGTTTTATTATATTCTAACAGATTACATTGAAATTATCCAAAATATACAATAATATGTAATAATATAGAAAAATATGAATTTTTTTGGAGGATTTAGGTTGATTAGAAAAGCATTAGGATTTTTAATTTTGTTTTTATTATTTGGTATAGGCTATAAAGCCCATGCAAGTGAACAGACGTTCTCAATTGATAGTTTTACAGTAAAGCAAGGGGAAGAAGCTTTAATAAACTATCTAAAAGATAAGAACTTGGAATATCAGGTGGGCTCTGAAGATTTTATTAATACAGTTAATAGATTAGCTGAAAATAGTACGGAATTTGAAGGTTATAATTACGATTTATTATCAGCTTATGCTAGTATATATAGCAGCGAATTTGAAAAAAACTTAGTTATGAGTCAAAATAATGAGACCAAATCATTCTTCTCCCTTGATAATTCTCTAGAGAACATGACTATAGAAGAAATAAGAAATGAAAATATAAAAAAGAATCAAGAAATTGAGGATAAAATTAATAATGAACTACCTATAGATAATTCCTTGCCAAAAATGCAAGCTAAAGCAGTAACTGGTAGTTCAAGTTTTTCTCCAACAGCTGCAAAGAATTATATGAAGACACATTGGGATACTACCACTTCTGAAAGATATAATTATTACGGTGGATCTGGAGGAGACTGTACTAACTATGTTTCTCAAGTGCTTTATGCTGGGGGGATGGGTATGACAGGAAGTTTTGAGGGGGGATATCCGAATAAAAGGCCTACCACTAAATACTGGTATAGCAAACTGAATAAGTGGGGTTATATCTATAACACTACTTCTTGGATGAGAGTAACCGATTTTTATAGTTACTGGGTTGGGACTAAGAAGCACACTGTCTCTAAATATAGTACTGCTAAAAGTGCTTCTAAATATGCAAATACAGGTGACGTAATCCAATTTTATAAAAACTCAACAGGAACGTGGTATCATACAGTCGTAGTCTATGACAGAAATGGTGAAAAGGATACGATCCGTTATTCTGCCCATAGTGATGCTCACCTTCATAAGAGCTTATCAACTGTAGGAGATTCAAGCCACGATTTTAGAGTTATTTTTTTCAATTAGCGTAATATAATGTATCTAATATAAATCATTATGTAAACAAAAGACGGAATATAGCCAAATCATCCGGGCCTATTCCGTCTTTTTGCGTTTTTGTATTACAGATACATAACCCATAGTGGTGTACGTATAAAAAGCATGACTAGATATTTGTGAAAAGAACTTTAGCACCAAATGCCCTACTACTAATGAATAGGGCTATATAGTTCTAAGCTGTATATTAGTATATATCCATCCTCATTATTTTATGTGAAACTTAGAGAAAGTTGCTGTTCCCCCTAACTCCCTCAATAAACAAACATTTTTCACTTAAATACGCAGTTTTTCTCCATATTTCTATCAACTCACTTAGTTTGTATGAAAAATAAACAGTTTAAAAAGAAAATGAGCGCAAAAAAACTAGCCCAATCTTTGGTTAATTTCAAAAAGTTTTATAAATAAGAATTTACGCACCAATGGATGTCCCCATCTCTTTCTGGGGTCTAGCCTCCCAAGTCACAAAGTCTACGCTCCTATATTCCTTCGTTCAACCTTTCCAAAAGGTAGATGTCGGTCACGCTGCTACACAGGATCTAAGTCTATTGCCGACTAATCCCATGCTGATTTTGTCCGTTCATCTTTCCAAATCTAATTGTTAATAGTTAGTTTTATAGTGATTAAGCTGCTACTGGTTCCTGGATAAATGCATGCATATGAGGGATGTCCTTCAACATCTTCTCCTCTTGGAACAATAGAGAAGAGTATACGGATGAGCTTGTTACACAAAGCAATTAAAGACTGCATCTTTTTCAACGGATTGTCAGGTCTCGTTGTGTAGTAAAGATGTAGGGCTTTAAAGGCCATGTTCTTGGCTACTAGAATCATAGATGCCCGGAATAACAATGCTCGTAATTTCTTTCGACCACGTTTGGTTATTCTGGTCCTCCCTTTATGCTTTCCTGATGTATTTTCTTTTAAGCTGAGTCCTGCCAGTTTGGTTATCTGACGGGGATGATTGTATTCACTCAAATCGCCTACTTCAGCGAAAAAACCCGCCACTGTATCGCGTCCAATTCCTGTTATTTCTAACATTTGATCAACGCCTGGAATATCTTGAAGCAGTGTATCCAGAGTTTGGTCAAGCTCTTCGAACTTGGCTTGAATGAGTTCATACTTATGAATTAACGTTCTTAATTCCATTTTAGCCATCATGGCGCCCTGACGAATGCCAATCGAGCGATTGGCGGCTTCTTTTAAGGCACGAATCTTCTTTATTCCTATACTTCTTTTCACTGCTTGCCTTAGATAATCCAGTAATTCTTCATCTGTATATTCGCCTATTTCGTAAGGTAAAGCATCGAGTTTTAATAAATGAAGAGCTGCCTTCCCTTCCCAACTTTTAAAAACGGTAAAGAACTCTGGAAAGTATCGATCAATCCAGTTGTGTACCTGTCCTTGCACAATTTGTAAGTCTACATTTAATAGATCACGTAATTTCTTACCCACACGCAGTTCCGCAAAAACTCCTTGTGGTATCGTTGGTTCGGCGTATCTACCATCCTTGACTAGTTGTGCAATGACTTTTGCGTCTTTTACATCATTTTTTGTTGGAGAGTTATCGTCTAACTCCTTACTGTACTTGACGTGTAAAGGGTTGACCGTTACGAACTTAATCTGTTCCTCCTTTAGAATATGAGCTAAATTAAGCCAATAATGGCCCGTAGGATCCATTCCAGTAATGACAGACTCCATTTCGCATGACTCTTTTATTTTATTAATCCAATCAATAAATGTCCTAAATCCTTCTTGAGTATTATCAAAAAAACAAGTAGAACCTAGCTCCATTCCACGATAATCCTAAGCTCTAGCTACATGATGATGTTTGGCAATATCAATACCAATTACTAAGGTTTTAGGTGTGATTTGAGCTATTTTATGATTTTGGTTATAATTCATAGTGAGACCTCCGATTAGATGTTTTGTCCTTTTAGCGCGCCAGCTTTGGACATATTTATCTTATCAAGAGGTCTTTTTTCATTCAAATCGCATTTTCACTTATTACAGGAATGCTGCCATTATAGTTGCATAAACAGAATGCCATACCTTTTTATAGAAAAACTCCTTCACCTACGTACTTTATCTCTCAATTAGCCAATTTCACAAGAAACAGAGCGTTAACTCCTGAAATGAGCGTTAATCCTTCTTAGATTGAAATTAAACATACCAAAAACACGCCTAACCCTTAAACAGGAATCAGGCGTGTTTTTGGTATATTTATTGCTTCTACTTTTCACCATATCTGTAAACAGAAACCATAGTTAGTTACTTTCCCCTTTATAACACTACAGCTGCCTAAAGTTAAGGAAGACTCGTAACAGGCGTATAAAAAGTACGCTCCCGTTTTTCGAGTAGTGGAACGATAGTATCTAAAACAATTCGCTTAAAGTACGGTGTTTCTGAGTGGCGGGCAAGTGCTTCTTCGTCTTCATATTGTTCAAACAATAAAAAAGTGTCACCGTCATCTTTTGAGCGGTTCACTAGATAGTTAATACAGCCCTTCTCTTCTTTAACTAACAAGATCATTTCTCTTAATGCTTGTTCTACCGTATCACCCATTCCAGCCTTACATTGATAATTTGCTGTCATAACGATCATAGCTTGTATGCTCCTTTTATTTAATAAATGCATAATAATTGTTAAGTATCAGTTTAGCGACTCGAAAACTGACTTGGCAAGTAAAAAGAATCGTAAAATAATTACTATTCCATTGTACTTTGATCCTTTACCCTAATAAGGCATGTATTCGATTATTTCTGTTGAATTTAACAGAAATGCTGCCATTTTAACTATCTAAGAACAAGTACTGTCTTGAAAATTTTGGGTTTGGTTTCAAATTATTGAGTTAGTGGAATAACTAGAATAGCTTATTAGGATTGACGAAGCGAAAGTACTCGGAGTATAAATAATTCTGCTCTAACAGACAAAAGCTTTCCTAGTTTTCTTTAATTCTTATAAAAATATAATAAATGATTGAACTTACTTTCAACTTAAAGATTCAATGCCTACCCAGTTTAATTCTTTACCCTTTTATGATTTACTTTGGCCTTATCGAATAATTATCAATTATGTGTGCAGATAAATAAAAGTATTTCACCCCAAACTCTAAAACTCTTTTTTTACCTTTAAACACAAGCTTAAAACAATTATATAAGCTTCTTACTTTCCCTGCCTTATTTAGAATGTTTATTCTTTATCAAAAAAATGTACAAAGGGAGTGTTTTTCGTGAACGGAAAAAGAGTCTTATATCAAGAGAAAGAATATATAGTAGTTCACAAATATGATACTGGATTTTGTGAGTTAAAAACCTTAGATTACTTTCAGTTTATACTTGTACATGAATCAGAATTAACATTTTTAGATTAGAAAACCTGCAGCTTTCATTCATTCCATATAAAGTTATGCATATTAATCTATCCATTCACAATAGCAATAATAGCCATAACACCAACAAAAATAATAGCTCCTAGACATATAGAGGCAAGTATCTTCACTCTTAATCTTAAACCGTCACGCATATTTATTCCCCTCAAACATATGGTTCTTCGTTTTGGCAGAGATGTTTAAAATTAAGGTTAAAGATAACATATTGGCTAGGATGGAGCTGCCTCCGTAGCTTAATAGAGGTAACGGTATACCGGTGATGGGAACTAATCCAATTACCATTCCCACATTTTCAAAAATATGAAATGTCAGCATAGAAACAACACCTGCAGCTATTAAGCTTTCATATTCTCCTTTACTTTTTATGGCAATTACAATTATTCGATAGATAAGAAGAAAATATAAAGTTACGACAACACTTGCACCAAGGAATCCGTATTCTTCCCCTACTACAGAAAAAATGAAATCTGAGTGTGCCTCTGGTATGTTTACTTCTCCTTTCATGTATCCTTTCCCATAGTTAGTGCCTGACCCAATCGCTAAAATCGATTGACTTAACTGATAGCCAATTCCTCCACTATATTCGAAAGGATCTAACCAAGAATGTATTCTATTTAATTGATACTGGTCTAGTACCAGCAACAATGTATCCGGGTAATAAATATAAATAAACACCAAAGCACCTATAACGGACAATACAGTTGAGAAAAACACCGTAAGTATTTTCCAGTTTACTCCCGATAAAAAAATGATCCCAAACATGATGATAAATATGACCATACCCGTCCCTGCATCTGGTTGCAATAAGATAAACAACAGAGGAACTAGCGTTATCCCTACTATCTTTCCAATCAACACCATATCTGTTGAAATTGTACGATGAATGTTTTTTTCATTATGGTCAACTGTTATTTTAGCTAAAAACAGAATTAAAAAGATTTTCATAAACTCCGAAGGTTGGACAGAACCAACTCCTTTTATGCTAAACCATGCCTTAATTCCTTTAGTGGCCGGAGCTATTGATTCTGGAGCAAGAAACAAAACTATCAACAAAAATACTCCAAATAAATATATATATAAAGACAATTTCTTAATCTGCTCCATGTCAAAATAATAAATAACAGATGTAACAATTAATCCCACTGCATACCAAAATAATTGCATGCTCGCAAAGTCTTTATGGTATGGCAGGTACTTCTGTGCACTGTGAATGTTAATAATACTTATAGCCATTAATAATATAATGATGAACAATAAGGGATAATCAAAGTTGTTTCTATCTCGGCTAGTCAATCCAATTCTCCTTTCCAAATCGCTGTCTCTTTTTTTAAAAAAAATAATTTCTTCATTCTTTAATACCAGTATTAAGACGCAAGTGAGAAAGTTCTGGTTTCAGGAAATTTGAGATTGATGAAAAAACATAGATTTTCTTTCTGTAAATAAAAAGGATACTCAGCCCCTGTTACAGACTAAATATCCTTTAAAATTAAGTAACCTATAATAACTTTGGGATTTCTACTGTTAAAGTTTCATTCTTATGTAATTAAATTAATAAATACTGTCATGGTTATCCCATTATAAGAACCCCCAAACTGAAAAAGTATCAGCAGAATTATGTAGAAGAAGAAATATTACAGTAACTATAATAATTACGAAAAGAAAGCTTATACCTATTCGTTTCATATATTCACCTACCCTTCATTTTTTAAAAGCCTATTAAATACAAGTTATTTCAATTTCCCTTGGACTTTCCATGCACTATTTTCCCGCTTAAATTCTATTGCATATCCACAAAAAAAGCAGCAGATATACATCTACTACTTTTCTATTGCTTATTTTACAAGGAAGCCTTCAGGATTGATAAAATATCTGTCTTATTTAAATTTTTAAAGTTGCCAAAGCCTCCATGCTCCATCTCAAGGGCAGCTATTTCTGCTATTTCGTCAAGTCTCTCTTCTCCGATATCGTAATCAGATAATCTTGATGGTGCTCCAAGGCTTGACCAGAAAGCACTTAGCTTATCAATTCCCTCTAAAGCAATTTCTCTGTCACTCTTTCCTGTTGTATCAATATCAAACATACTCAACATTAGACGCTTCATACGAACTACATCTTTATCTAGAACGTGTCTCATCCAATTTGGGAATAAAATTGCTAATCCGCCTGCATGGGGAATATCATAAACTGCTGATACAGCATGCTCAATTGTATGAGAAGCCCAGTCGCCGAAGTACCCCATTTGAAGTGTGCCATTTAATGCAATTGTTCCTGAATATAGAATCGTTTCTCGGTGTTCGTAGCTTTGTAAATCCTCCAGCAATTTCGGTGCTGTTTCAATCACTGTTTGTAATACGGAGTAGCACATACGGTCTTGTAAAGGTGTGTTTTTCACATTGTGGAAATATTGTTCAAATACGTGACTCATCATATCGACCATACCATAAACTGTTTGATCTCTTGGAACAGACATAGTATTAACAGGGTCTAAAATTGAAAAGGAAGAGTGTGTTACATCACTCCCCCACACATATTTTTCATTTGTTTCCCAATTAGTAATAACAGAATCCGGGTTCATTTCAGAGCCGGTTGCTGCTAGTGTTAAGACTGTTCCGTACGGTAGCGCTTTTGTAGCTGTAACTTTTTTGTTGATGATATCCCAAACATCACCGTCATACAGTGCTCCAGCAGCGATAGCTTTTGTACAATCAATAACACTTCCTCCGCCAACAGCTAACAAGAAATCAATATTTTCATTTTGACAGATAGCAATTCCTTTTTGCACCGTAGATAATCTAGGATTCGGTTCTACTCCAGCTAACTCTAGCACATTTACATTTAAATCTTTTAATAACGTAACAACTTGATTATATAATCCGTTTCGTTTGATGCTTCCTCCACCGTAAACGAGTAAAATATTTTTTCCGTATTTAGGAATTTCCTCTGCTAATGCTTCAAGCTGATTTTTTCCAAAGATTAATTTTGTGGGATTACGATAAGTAAAATTTTCCATAAAAGTTTGAAATACCTCCTAGATGAATTTTATGTACATGGTCGCATTTCGCAAACAAGAATGTAAGTATAATCATAAAATCAAATAAAAACAAGAGAAAAGTACTCGATACGCGTACTTTTCTCTTGTTTGTTTTTAGTAAACATCTATTCCATTATCAGATTGAATACAAAATGATTACTGTTAAATCGAGTGGATGGTTGCAAAAGGGCATTAATCCTTGTCGGATTAATGCCCTCGATTACCATATTGTTTTTATAGAAGATTTACAAATAAACCTGTATAAATTAAGCCAAAAACAACTTTTGCAAATTCCTGTTAATTATATGGAATTAGAACGCCCAACCCTTTTCATAAATCCATTTGCAAGTGGCACAACAATAACTCCAGCAAGGACGAGCTGCATGATATTACCTGGGATGGAGCCGAATGGCTGAATCCAGTTTCCGTAAAGGACAACTTCTGTGAAATAGTAGCCGACAACTTTGATAATTAGGGCGACAACTACTGCCAGTACATGTACGTAAACCTTTTTGCCTGGCATCCTTTCAGCAATAAGGCCTGCTACATAGCCCATTGCTCCAACGATAACAAATGTAAATGGAGCCCATAATGTCCAGCCTGAAACAATATCGAACAGAGCCATTCCGAAGGCGCCTACTATTGCGCCTGATTTTTTGCCAAAAACAAAGGCAGCAATCAAAAGCGGTACGTTACCCAAATGAATAAGTCCCCCATTACCCATCAGCGGCAGCCTGATATTGATAAACATTGTAGCCAGAAACGTTAAAGTAATAAATAGTGCATTGAGAACCAGAATTCTTGTTTTGTTTTGTTCTGTCGTGAACATGTAAATCCCCCTTGTTATTTCCACGTGGTTGTATACCAATTTATAAAAAGAATTTCCACTTCTTTAATGATTACTAGTATAATGAAATCTGACAATATAAAAAGTGCCACTTTTCCAAAAAACAACATGGTCAGAACGGAGGGTTCCAAATGGATATGCTTATGTTTGAACTGAATAAAAACACAACAAAACCCTTGTATGAACAGCTTTATATTGGTATCAAAACTGCTATTTTGCGGCAACAAATTGAAGTTGGCACAAAACTTCCCTCCAAAAAAAAGTTGGCCGAATTTTTGAACATCAGCCAAACAACCATTGAGGTGTCGTATGCTCAGCTGATTGCAGAGGGCTTTATTATGTCAAAACCGCGGATAGGTTATTTTGTAGAGGATATTAATGAATTACCTTATATTGAAACAGAACAGGTTGAGTTGCCTGTGGAGCATGCAGAAAATCAAAATATTCAATTTGACTTTCATCCAGGAGAAGTCGATACAGACTCCTTTCCTTTTCCACTGTGGAGAAAATACGCAAAAAATTTATATGATCTTCCTTCTAAGGAATTGTTACAGAATGGAGAACCTCAAGGGGAATACACATTAAGGACTGAAATAGCAAAATACCTGTATCAATCACGAGGAATTGTGTGTAAACCAGAGCAAATTGTCATTGGCTCGGGAACAGAACAGCTCCTCCCGATGATTTTAAGACTGCTTGAAAATGATTCAAACTTTGCCCTTGAAAATCCTGGCTATTCGGCCATCCCTAGAATTCAACTGCAAAATAAAGCAATTCCGATATCAGTTGATGAAGATGGATTGATTGTCGATGAACTGGAAAAAACAAATGCAAATGTGGTTTACATCACGCCATCCCACCAGTTTCCAACTGGTGCTGTCCTGTCCGCCACAAGAAGAACACAGCTAATGCATTGGGCAGCAAAGCTCGAAAATCGCTACATCATTGAAGACGATTATGACAGTGAATTTCGATACACCGGAAAACCCATTCCCGCCCTGCAAGGAATGGATCAAAACGATAAGGTGATTTATCTGAGCACGTTCACCAAGTCATTAATGCCTTCATTACGAGTGGCCTATTTTGTTTTGCCTTCACCATTGCTGAAAAAATATAAGGAAACATTCAATTATTATTCAGCAACAGTACCAAGATTCGATCAGCATATAGTAGCAAGCTTTATGAGAGACGGTCATTTTTCCAAACACTTAAACCGAATGCGGAAAATTTATCGTAAGAAGCTCGATAAATTGACCCATATCTTTCATACAGATTATCCTGAAGTTATGATTACTGGAGATCAGGCCGGGATGCATATTTTAATTTCCCTTCCCCTCCAAAAAAGTGAAAAGGAGCTACAAACAATTGCAGCAGAAAGCTCTATTGCCATTTACCCTGTAACTGATTATCTGTTAAAGCCAATTGAATATAAGTATCCAACGTTTTTGTTAGGATTTGGCGGCATCCCATTTGACAAAATCGAGGAAGGCATACACCAATTGATGCAATGCTGGGGAATAGCAAGATAATTAAAGAGATAGCTTACGTATTTTTATGTTTAATTACTTAAAGGCATTTAAGCGGAAACAGCTTTCGTATTTTTATATCTTTGATTTCAATCACGTCTTCTTAAGGTAACTATTCCAAAGACTGTAGGTTAGAGGTTATTCTCCTTTTTTTAAACATGCACAAGCCTTGATTTTCAAGGCTTTTTATTGTTATTTAAAATGTCCAAATCACCAAAATTACATGCTAATTTATAGATTCATTTATACTTTTTCCTTTCTGTAAAAGAAACAGTGTTTTTTCTTTTCTCTTTTTGTAATTTATCATTTTATTAATACATTTCTTCACAAATTCTCCACAAAAACATTTTCAGATAATATATTTATTATCAATTTTAAGAGTACTTTTAATAAACAATACATTCATATCCTAAATAATCTATGAATCCAATAAATCCCTATCTGCCTACATAGCAAATAAACCCTTATCATACAATCAAATAATCTAGGTTAATACCCTTTTAATAGCGTAGTCAACTAAAAGGAAAAAGCTACTCTTTCTAAAAAGTAGTCTTAAAATATCATTAAAAATATTAAACATTAGATTAAAAGTCCTTTAAAGATTGACAATATTCATAACAATCTAAGTGAAGTATTTATCTTTTTTTATTTATCCCTATAATGGGAATTGAATTGAGCATTCTAATTTAGAGATGTTTGATTTAAAAGCTGCACAAGGAGATTATTTTAGGAGGTGTCAAAATTGTTAGTACAAGAGAAAGTATCGAATAGAGTCTGGATTTGAGTCAATATTTTAGACACAAAAAAGTTAAGAACTACGCTGATTGTTTCATTTGATCTTCCACTGTCTGAGGAGTATTGTAATCCAAACTACTATGTATTCTTTTTCTGTTGTACCAACCTTCAATAAATTGAAACATCGCTAGTTTGGCTTTGTGGTAGTCTTGATATTGTACATGATTTACTTCTTCTTTCTTTAAAATAGCGTGAAAGGACTCGATACAGGCATTATCATAAGGACAACCTTTTTGGCTAAATGATTGAATAATGCCATGAGATTCAACGTATTGCATAAACTCAGAGCTTGTGTATTGTGAACCTAGATCTGTGTGTAGAAGTAAACCTTTGGCTGGTTTTTGAGTAGAGTAAGCGTTTCCTAAAGCGGTCATTACTAAGTCTGTTGTCATGGAACGTGAAAACGAATAACCGACAATTTTCTTGGAATGTAAATCCATTACAGAAGCCAGGTAACACCATCCGTATCTTACCGTGTAAATGTAGGTGATATCTGCGACCCATTTCTCGTTGATTGTGGTGGTAGAGAAGTCTCTATTTAACAGGTTCTTGCGTTCCATCACTTTTTCTCGGGTGGAGTATGGACGGTATTTTTTCTTGGTTATCGAACGGATTTTTGCTTTTGTCATGAGTCGCTGTACACGTTTTAAACTCACAGAGAGCCCACTTTCTAGAAGTGTTCGATGTATTTTTGAGGCGCCATATCGTTCTTTACTCTCTTGATGGATTTGTATTATTTTCTTGGTTATCGCCTGATTTTCACGTTCACGGGTGGACTCTATTTTCTGTAAAGAATGGTAATAGGTACTTCTCGGAACAGCCAATACATCACACATCATTTGAACCGAGTAATGTTTATTGTGTACCTCCATAAAATCGGTAAGCTCTGTATCGGTTATTTTTTTCGCGAATATGGCTAAGGAATTTGTTAGCAGTGGCGAACATTCTGTCATATTATCCACTCACTCTATCGATATTATAAACGTAATGGCAGATGAAATCCTTATCCTTAGTGAGGGCAAGCTTAGCAGATTAGATAAATCTCATTCCGATATCAAAAAATTAAAGGAAATTATTTCGAAAAATTCAAGTAGGTGAAAAATGAAAAAGGTGTCTACTGTTTTAATATTTGTCCTATTAATCGGATGTCAATTATTTATGTTAGGTTATGGATATAAGCTAGTTGATGAAGATGAATATTATCATTTCATAAAATTGTTCCAAACAGATATTAACTATAAACTTGTCTTGTTAATGCTAATCCTATTCATAATAGCAACTATTCTATTTTTTGTTTACGTATCTATTACATTTTATTTAATAATAGCCAATAAAGTTTTAAATTTACAGTTGAATGCCCATTTTGTGTACTATTTAGTTTCTATAAATCTTATCATTACTGCATTTCAAGTGTTAATACAAGAAATGATCAGCAAAAATTTACTGCTTTCTTTATATTTAAATCCCCTAGTTTTACTTAGCATAACAATTATTTTTATACTTCTGATTTACAAAACGAAAAGGGTATTAAATTCCCTCTTACTTTCTATGCTATTTTACATAGTCAATATACTTATTACACTTATTTTTGTATAAAAACAACATAGAAAAGAAGCTGGGACAAAACTAAAATACAGCCTATCCCTATCTAAACATGAATAATAAATTATTTTTTCTAACTTTAATAAATTATGAATTCGAGATTAAAAATATCAAAAAAAACTGAACTATTATTCGATATTCGAGAAAATAGTTCAGTTTTAACCTAGATTTATATACTTATGTTCATTAGCTCGGACGAACTAAAATTTTACATTCTTTTTTATCACTTATCAGTTTCTCAAAACCGTCTTCCACAATATTATCTAACTCTATAATACTTGTGATGACTGGTTCAACATTCAATGAACCCTTCGATAACAGATCGATCGCTTGGGCAAAGATATTATTATAACCTAGAGAGGAATTGATTTTTTTCTCACTGACTACTTGAGTTGTCGGGTGATACGTAATTGGATTAGCGAACACACTTACAATCATGAACTCACCATTAGGTTTGATGCAATCAAGTGATTGGTTGAAGGTAGCTTCCACACCAGCAACGTCAAAGGAAACATCCACTCCGCCATTTGTATGTTCTTTAATAATTTGAACGGCATCCTCTTCCAGCGGATTGATTACAACATCTGCTCCCATTTTCAGTGCTAAATTTCTGCGTTCCTCACTAACCTCCGCTACGAAAATCTTACTAGCTCCTGCTGCTCTTAAGCTTTCAGATAACAGTAGTCCGATTGGTCCTGCCCCAAACAGAGCGACACTATCGCCAATTTTGAACTTGCTTTTCCTAATTGCCTGCAATACAACGGCAAGTGGTTCAACTAAAGCTGCGTATTCATAGCTAAGTGTATCAGGTAACACAAATACATTAGCCTCTTTTACTACAACATATTCAGCGAATCCGCCATTTTCGTGAATGCCATATGATTTCATATCAGGACAAATATTATAATTCCCTGTTTTACATGTATCACACTCGCCACAGCCCCAAATTGGTTCAATGGCAACTCTGTCGCCAGCTTTAAGTTTAGTTACATTACTTCCGACTTCGACAATTTCTCCCGTAAATTCATGACCTAAAATCATTTTATCCTCTGTTACAAATGTCTTATGTAAATATTCATGTAAATCTGTGCCACATATACCTGCGAATTTAACTTTGACTTTGACAGTTCCTTCTGTAACTGCTGGTGCAGAGACTTCCTCTATTCTTACATCCTTTGAACCGTAATATACTAAAGACTTCATATATTTATCCCCCATTCTCAGTAACTAGTTGTCATAATAAATAGTAGAGTATGCTATCCACTCCATTAATCGTGGATACTTCCTCGTACTTATCCATGACTACCTCAATAAACTAAACCCATACTCACTTTTTATATGTAACCATGTTACTCAATACAATTAACATGCTCTTAAAAAAACTTGTTTATCTATAACTCAATCAGTAATTCCAGAAGGTATGTGTGCTTTTACCTTCATTTCGACTGATTAGTTGTTAATCGAAATTTATTAAAAAGTAGTTATATAGAAGTATCCCTACTAATAAAAATTCTTTTTAAGAAGTGATAGTTTTGATGTATTGGCCGATCTCATTGCTTTGGTCGTTTAGGTTTTGGATATCCTCCATAAACTCTACCATTACACGGGATTGCTCTGCTGATGCAGTTGAGACTTCACCGATACTCAATGTCAAATTCTCCATGTTTTTCTGTATTTCTTGCAGTGATTTACCGATTGTGCCAACTGCATCCTTCGTACCGATGGAAAGCTTGCGTATTTCATCTGCCACGACACCGAAGCCTCTGCCGGCATCACCTGAACGTGCTGCTTCAATTGCAGCATTTAAGCCAAGCAAATTCGTCTGTGCTGAAATGTCTTCAATCAATTTAACAACCTTGCTAATTTCCTGAGAATTTGCATTAGCATGTGCTGCTTGGCCATCTATATCTGTGCTTGTTGCGGAAAGTTCTTCCGCTTGAGCAGCAACCTGCTGTACTTTTCCTTGCAGACTGCTGACAATAGCGCGTAATTCATCCAGATCTTTATCTAAAATTTCTTCGTCTTTCAATGTTTTCGTGATTTGAAAAACACCGACAATCTCACCGTTTTCATCACGAATTGGATTGGCAGAATAGTGCATGCCAACGCCATAGCGTTCTTTTGGAATATGTATCTTTATTTTTTCGCCATTAAGTGCTTGTCGCAGTATATCATTATCGTCAGTAAAGGCAAAGTCACCGACCTTAACACTATAGTCTAAATCTTTTGACTGAGAAGAAAAAATGAAATTTTCTGTATCTGTAACAACCACAGCACAATTTTCGCCAAGGTTTTTTTTAATTTCAGGCGCAAGTTTAACCAACGCTTGTAGTGTTAAATGCATAATTTACTCTCCTATTCCTGGTTAGTTACCTTCTTCATATTTTCAATTATTTGTTTACTTTTTGCATCCAAGGCTTGAATATCATCCATGAATTCAACCATAATGACTGACTGCTCATCTGATGAAGTGGACACTTCATTGATGCTGAGGGTTAGATTTTCAATACTAGCCCGAATTTCAGTTAAGGACTTACCGATAGTCTTCACCGCGTCCTTTGTATTGTTAGATAGTTTTCTAATTTCATCTGCTACAACACCGAATCCTCTTCCTGCTTCACCAGAACGAGCCGCTTCGATGGCTGCATTTAATCCAAGCAGATTTGTCTGCGTAGAAATTTGTTCAATCAATTGAACTACTTCACCTATTTGGCGGGAGTTTTGGTTTGCACTTTTTGCTTGATCGTTAATGTCACTGCTTGTTGCAGAAAGCTCTTCAGCTTGAGCAGCTACATACTGCACCTTACCTTGCAATGCATCAATTACCTCATTAATTTTGTTAAGCTCTTTATCTAGCTTATCTTGGTGCTCTAATGTTCGTGATAAAGATAACAGTCCAACGATTTCGTTTGTTTCAATATCCCTAATTGGCGTGATGGATGTTACGACTGGCGCACCGAATATTTTGTCATCTTCTGTTTTAGAAACAATATGTTCACCCCTAAGTGCCTGCACATAGACATCGTGTTCATCAAGCCTTGACCTTCCGACTTGAATGTCCAAATTTAATAGAGTTGATGGGGCGAAAAATACAAACTTCTCCGTATCCAGCACACCCATTGCGGCTGTCGGTCCAAGTGTATCTTTTATAATCGGGGCAATATTGACTACTGCCTGAATCGTAGAATTCATAAAAACGATCTCCTCCATATGTACTTTTCCTTTATATCGGTAATATGTACCAAATGTGAAGCAAATCACTAAAAAAAAGACGGATTTTTGTCACTTTTTGTAGAAAAACGAGGAATTCGCACTAAAAAATTAATAAAAAGCCCTTTTTCAAGCCAAAGTTAACCTTTTCAAAAAGTAATTGTTTTAACTACGTTAAACTTTTTTATAGTGAACTCTACATTACCTTAAGATTATTTATATTCTTCTCCTCATGATAGTTATTATTGTTGGACTTTCATTTAATTCTGCTCTAAAACAACACAAAATCCCTGCCAAGACAGAACATGACAGGGAATTATTTCAATAGAATCACTCATACTAGAAATTTATAGAAAGACGGAATAACTATGGGACATGTAAGCACAAAGAATATTTCTCATCTTTAACAAGCCGAAATATCCATCTTTTTTAATTATTCTCCTGAGTCCATATCTGCTAAAATCTCACCCAGTGTTCTTTTTGCTTGCGTAACAAATTGAGGGTTGGTTTCTCGGTAGTATGGAATGATAAGCACTGCCTGATGAAGTGCATACCCTCTGGCACGAAGCCACGTATCTTTGTCAGCATGAATGGAATTTTGAAAGACTTTCCGTCCTTGGGAGTTGAATATACTCCAAGCTGGTATGAGGTCAAACGCCGGATCTCCCTTACCAACACCGCCAAAGTCGATGACCGCAGCTAACCGACCGGAATGAACCAAAAGATTTGTTCTAAGCAAATCAGCATGAATCCAGACTGGATTACCATTCCAAGCAGAGGCTTTACACGCTTCTTCCCATGCTGCCAATACTCTGTCTCTATCCAGCAAATCGCCAGCTTCTTCAATACCTTCTAATGTTTTTTGATGTAACTCAAGCAAAGGTAATCTCCCTGCTTTAGGCGCATCTGCTGGCACATCAAGTGAGTGCAGCTCATTGACAAAGTTCGCCAAATCCTTAGCGGATTCTCTTTCGTCTTGAATTAACTCATCAGAATAATTACTGCCCTCTATCCATTTGTATATTGCCCAGTTCACAGGGTAGGAAGCAGTTGGTTTACCTAAGAAAATCGGTTCAGGGATTTTAAGTGACAAGCGGGAAGCAAGATAAGGAATCCATTTCCACTCTTTTTCTATATCTGCCCATTCCTCAACCCTGGGTAGGCGAATATAAAGCTCTTCCCCAAGCCTGTAAACATGATTTACCGTACCAACTGAATTCACTGGTTTTATGGGTAACGTAGAAAATTGAGGGAACTGTTCATTGATTAGATCTCTGATAAAACTTAGATTAACATCCAATTCATTATCATGCATTTTGCTCATATTTCCACCTCTAGTTTATTTTACTGTTCTCAATTCATTCTTCTTTTCATAGAATACATCTTATTTATATCTGCTAAGAAAAAGCAACCTTATATAAAACGCTTTCAAAAGTAAAAAATAATAAAATAAAGAAGGATTATGATTGAGTACTATGCTGTCTTTTTTTATTACAGATAACTCCAAATCAAACTGTCTTTTTCTATCTTAAAGTGACACCATTAATAAATTCTTTATTAAAACCCGAATACCTTCTTCAACTTCCGTAATTACTACTAACTTGTAAAATCTATTATCCTGAGGATTTAATTAGGAAAGCATTACAGTCCATTTATTTCAAAGGGATACTGTCCTCTTTAGTACTTAGCCATAAATTATATGTATAGATGATAAGTTAATATTAAGTTATATTAAAATTATGGAATAATATTTAATTTCAGGAGGTATTTGGTATTGTATCTATTATTGTCCATTGTAATATCAACAATAAGTTTATACATAATTAATTTTTTAGGTCAAGGTGAAGGACCAACTATAATTATTGTTTTCATAAGGATATTATTTGTATTAAACAGCATTAATAAGAAATTAAAGAACTCAATTCCCACAGTTATGGACGGTAAAGAAGAACCGGAAGAAAAATATTGGCCTTGAGTCAATAGAAAAAAGAAATAGCAAGGATTAAAAAAGGTACTAATCTAAAAGTTGGTATCTTCTTTTAATAAGTATTAATCTTGCCTTTTTTGATTCTATTATTATGTTATCCAAGCCAATATCAATAAGAAGTGATATCTGGATTCCTATAAAGTAATAAACAGGGCCTCCAAAAATAGAAGCAAATACAATTGACCAAAAGAAACCAAAATCAGGTGTATAAAAAATAGAAGAATATACTATTGCAAATAAAATAACGGATAATGTTGCCGTTAAAAACCTTTTCATTACTTCACTCTCCACCAATCAAACCTAATACAATCAACCATATGTAAAAAACTAGCATAACTATTGTAGTCGTTGGTTTAAATTCCTTCTGCTATAATCCTGCCCTGTTGCTTCCATAAGAAAGTTTCTACATATATTACTGAAATGCTGCCCCCTTTCTATTGAAGGGAAATTACAAGGACTTTCCTTATAATAGAGAAAGTCCCTTAATATGTATTTTTAATGGTATCTAAATGCTTAGTGTTTAAATAAGCTTATGTATTCCATTCAAGTTCAGAATCATTTCCCATTTGTCACATTTGAAAGTGTTATCTAGAAGTCTTCTTCATCCGCTAGATAACAAAGATCGGTTACAATTAACATTCCACTTTCTGCTGTATAAGCACTACAATAAAAAGAGTACTATTCACATAAATACTAGGACAGGAGAAATACATGAAGCTAACCTATTCCCAAAAATTAATTAATACATTTCATAATTTTAATTATCTTATGTACCAAGCTCGTATGACTGGCTTCTTTGCTACAGCTCAAAAAGCAAACATAACAAACTTTGATTCGATAATCCAGAGCACTATTAGCCATGGTTTAGATTTAATAAGTGACGGTATGGTCCCCTATGATGTTAAATAATTATTTTTAATCTAGGGGAAAATAGATGAAGTTTTTTAAACAAGAATACTTATACTGATTGATCATTCAGCCATTTTTCCACTTTATTATCCATCTCTTTTCGTAATTCATCTATATTTCCACTATCATTATGTACTTTTCTTATATACCTCTTAGGAAACATTTTTTTTAAGGAAGACTGATACAGACTTCCATCTTGTGGTTCTGTATAGTCTATAACAGAATAAGCTCCTTCTTTTTCCTTTAATCTTATCACTGCTGCTAAAGACTGTCCTGATTGTTCTTGGACTCCAGTACTTTTATTATAGCCTGCATAATAAGACCACATATAAACGGTAATTACACCGTTTAATTCATTGGTACCATATACCTTATGAACCTCAAATTGTTTTTCTGTATCGGAAAATGAAGTAGAATATTTTTTGATTATATAATTAGAAATGGCATCATCCATCACTTTGTTCATTTGTTTATCTCCGTTAATTAACTTTTCATTACTCTTAGTACAGCCCATTGTAATTAAAAATATTAGTATAGAAAAAACTGTAATTACTTTTTTCACGTCCCAATCCCCCATTCTTAAATACAAACACTCGTATTTATTTCTTCTCTATTGGTTAGACGCTTATCTCCGAAACAAGTTACCAATTTTTTCAAATGTTATATTTACCCACACAAAAAAAGAACTGGACTTCTTTCTCTACAGTTCTTTAAAAACTTTTAAAGTTCACATCTTAATTGCCAATACTTAAATAAAAATTTACCTTTCTGACTCTAATATGGCATATTCTAATTCATCTTCCCACATTATTTTGTCACCCTTAACATATTTACACTTTTGTATAAAATGTGCTTCCCTGCGCATATTGCATTTTTCTAAAACCTTCCATGAACCGATGTTTTTAGGATGACATAATGCACAAACTCTATGCACATTCAATACGTCAAAACTGTAATCCATTAATGCCCTTGTCATTTCTGTTGCATAGCCTTTGCCCCAGCCCTCTTTTAATAATAGCCAACCTATCATTGCTGTATCAGTTTCATAATTTACGTGGATTCTGGAACGGCCAATTTTTTTCTGATCGTCTTTTGAAATTACTGCCATTTCAAAATTCACTTGCGGTTTTTCTTTCCAACCACCTACAACTTTATATAAATGCTTTTGAGCTTTCTCTACATTCATGACATCATTGGGCATATGTTTCATTATTTCTTCATTAGAGTAAAGATTCATAATAATATCCAAGTCGTTTTCATTAAACGGTCGCATTATTAATCTTTCTGTTTTAATCATGACAATTACACCTTTCAACTTTTGATTTAGTAGTTATAATAATTATTTTATATTAAAGGCTCTTTCCTTTTGTGATAACTTATTGAATAAACCAGCCTATTCCGTATATAAAAAAACTGATTAAAAAAAGAGGCAATCCTTTTCTGGACAACCCCTTTTTTACAAATTATAAAGCTTCTAGTTAAGCTTAATACCATTATATTGGTTACTTCATATTATCATTTTTACTTCAGAGAAGGTATCACCAAAAATAGTTGCTATCCATCTTTTAAACTATGAGAATACAGCTATTTTATGTGCGATAGATTCTGTTAAACGAGATGCTACTTTTGGAACAGCCAATTTAATAATTGGTGTTAACACCACACCAGATAATCCGCCTGCATTGATTTCTACCGTACAAGTCATTACTGTTTCACCATTAGCATCTTCTGCAGTAAACTGACCGCTGCCTGTAAAATTATCTGATAAACCTTTTAGTTCAAATTTAATATTTGAAGGCTCATTCCATTCGGTAATATCTACCTGTGCTCGTATTGTTTTTTTAATACCTTTCACATTACCTTCAAATGTCCAAATAGATTGCTTATCATTTATGATTTCATGCTCTTTATAGGCTGGTACTGTTGTTGCCCATTTTTCGAGATCACTAACATAATCCCAAACTGCTTGTACATCTACTGGAACTACTACAGAATGCGTTCCCGTTGCCATTATGATCCCCACCTTCATTATGTATGAATTGAAATAATACATTTCTACAACATAATTATTACATAAAAAAGCATAAACTTACACTATTATTAACTCTTTAGAGATTTTCTTTTTACCTGCACCAGTTATTTTTTTTTAAAACACTACCAAATTGACGCATAAAATTGTTTTTCTACTTTTTTGAACTCTGTATTCATCCAAATAACATTAATTATTTCTAATCTTTTTCTATTTATGCTTAACAATGTAATTTTTATTTAAAATATGAAATAATTGTAAAAAAAGATGGAAGGAGCATTACATGAAGAAGTTTATTATTCTTGGTAGTTCTATTATTGTCTTAGGAGTAATATCTATCCTTTTATTTGTAAGCTTTAAGAATGATGGCATAACAGTAAAGGTTACTAATAACACTGAACAAGCTATGGACGATATCTTTATTACCTATAGCAACCTTAAAGAAGATATAAAACTTCCTAAAGTATTGCCTAAAGGAAACGTCTCACTAAATTTTGAGCCTGATGTAAGTGAAAGTAATCTGGTTTTATATTATTTTAACAAAGATGGAAAAAAACAAGAGGAATTCATTGTTGGTTATTTTATCCGTGGATATGATGGGAAAGTAAATGTTGAGATTAATTCAATTAAAGATAATGGTGTATTAAATATGACTTATTAGAATGTATTATTACTCTATTGGTGTGTTTAAGTAAAACACACCTGCCTCTTTATAATCATCTTATTTGTGCTAACCTGACTCAATCGTTTCAGAAGAAACATAATAAATAAGAGCATTTTCTTTTTAATTACCCCAGTCCTTTAAGGACAACTTCATAGTTAGTTGAAAAAAACCGATATTTATAATAACCAGTTTTTTACTCTCGCTAAGTTTTCTTCTAAAAATATCGCATTTTTTTCAATTCCACGACGTTTACACCAACCTATACTATTAAAAGCATCAGTAAATCGATAAAAAGGTAATACATTTTCTAAGTCAATTAATGGTCTAATACTTTTATAGCCTTCTTGATATGCATAATACAAGTTAACATCAACACTTAAGAAATCACGATACAGTTTGGTGAAATCGATTTCTGTTGAACCAAATCTTACGCTTTCAAAATCTATTATTCCTGATACATTGTCCTTATCTACAATTATATTTGCAGGACGAAAATCCATATGTACAAAGCTCGGTCCATCTGAAGACGGAAGTTGTCGTTTCATTTGTTCAAAAGTTTCAATGGATTTTTTATATAAATTCTCATCCAAAATGTCCTTTACATCTTCAGCAAAACTATAAAATTGTTTTTCTACAAATTCTGACCAGTTGGTAAATTCATTTTTTATACTTGTTAACACTTTATTTGCAGGAGGATGAGTCGAATGCATTTCAGCATGAAGAACTCCAACTTGATAAGCAACTGTTGGGTTAGCTTTAAATGTTAACGGGTTTCCTTTTAATTCAGATAATAAAAATGCTCCACCACACTCCGCGTCACCAGACCAATAATCTAACATTACAGGAATGGAAACTCTCCCTTTTAAGATCTCATAGGCTTCTAGCTCTCTCTGATACTTCAATCTTGAAAAAGGAATTTTCAAATATACATTTTCATTATTAGTCAACGTACATTTATAAACAGTTGAACTAAAGGAGTCTTCAACCTCTTTAATCGATAATATCTGCAATCCAAATTGTTGTATGACTCGATTTAACATTTAAATTCGCCCCTTTTTTATCTAATATAGAAGGTATGTGTCGTACACGATAGTAGTTTTCCATATTACATTACTCCTTTTAGTACATAGCAATGCTCATTTTTGTTCTTACGCTAACTCAATCCCTAAGTCACACAAGAAACAGGCTACCTTAATAGCAGCCTAAACAATCTATATTTTAGTAAAAGAGATAATTATTCTTTTTCTTTTTCCTTTTCCTCATCAAACATTCCAGAAGATAATAAAGCATTTACCCTGTTTTCACTCATTTTCAATTTATTTGATAATGAATAATTAAATCCTAATGAAATTAACATACTAATTAATAGTAACATATTTAAAAGTTTTTTCTTATTCACTTTTTCTTTAACCTCCCATAATTTTCATAAATTTAAGTAGTATTATAAATTTCCCTATTCTTAATAAACATCTATTGTCGCTCCAATTGTTGATGCTCGAACTATCTCTAAATCTTGAAGTTTTCCTAATTCACTTGGTGTGCCAGAAACAACCACTCCCGATATTTGAAGGTCTTCTATCTTCGGAAAGGACTTTGAGGTAATTCCGATTGCCATTTCTTGTGCAGCTGACTTGTATTTTCCTTCCTTACTTAATTGTTTAACATTACTAAGAAAGGTTTCAGCAGCAAAAATTAAGTTATCGTCTACTTGAAAACCATCGGCAGACGGACCATCCAATACTTGAAGAGTTGGATCAGCTTTTAAATTTTGAAACCTTTCTTTTGAAGTCGTATTCACCCATACCCAATTGATATCTTCTTCTCTCAGTATTTTTTGAATTTCTTTAAGCTTGTATGTTTTATCAAAGGACAATGCAACTTCAGCTAATGTGTTTTCATCTAATTCCGTAGCAATATCTAGTTCATTTGGTAAGATATCATAATCTAATTGGGGATAAAAAAACTCTACTTCTCTTTCACCAGTAAAATTATTATAATGAACCTGACGATTTAACCTCTTACTAAACTCAGTACTCTCAGTAAACCGCTCATCATCTATTACATTTTCTCTTCCGAAGAAAGGGACTTCTACTTCTTGTTTGTTCCAAACGATATCGCGATCATCTATTGTCTTCTTAAAGGTGATATGTCTTACAGCACTTAAATTTAAAAATCCGTATACAATCATCTCGCTTTCCATATAAACGTTAGAACCATTTATTTGACTAAATAGCCTTTCGTCTTCATTCACAAGTCGGTTTTGAAGTAGATATTGGCCAATGGAAAATATTCCAAAAAATAAGATGCAAGTACTTAGTAAACCGATAATGAAAAATTTAATTGTTTGTTTCCACTTTGCTTTTTGGATTGCCTTTTGAAAGGTTGGACTCGTAACAAAATCCAATTCTTTATTATTTTCTTCTGATACGCGATTACTATCATTAGAACTCATCTGTAAACCTCCTTGTACAGTTTCGCAAATTCCTTTCTTGCTCGAAATAAGGATGTTTTTATGTTATTTGCCTTTAAATCAAGAATTTCAGCTATCTCATCGTATTTTAATTCCCATATGTATTTAAGAAGTAATAATTCTCTGTATGTCGGCTTTAGTTTAGATAAAATATATTCAATTTCAGACCATTTTTCGTGACTCAAAAGAATCTCTTCCGGTAAATCCTTCGAGAGTGTTTTCACTTGATCCTCCCTTAGGTCAAGCTTGACTCTACTATTTTTTCGAGTTTGATCATAATGAAAATTGAGTGCCACACGTATTAGCCAACTTCGTATTTTTTTATTTCTTATTGAATCATAATACTGAAGAAATTTGTATGCCGTTTCCTGTACAATATCTTCTGCATCTTCATGTGATATCTTCAATTTTCTTAAATATCGATAAACAACATTCAGTTCCGAATTTAAACTTCTTAAATCATCTGAATTATTCATCTCTCCCCCCTGTTCTTATAAGACGAATGAAGAAGAAAAAAGTATACAATTTTCTTTTAAAAATTTTAACAGTGATTTTAAAAAAGTCCATAAAAGTAATAAATAACCAGTATCATCTTTTATAAAGGACTATTGAAATAATCTTGAGCAATTTTCTGTTTGAAATTCTCACTATATTTAGCCATAAAAAAAACCCCAAAAGTTAGATTTCAACTCTAACTTTTGGGGTACAGAACTAACTTTCAGCGTTTATATAATTATTATCGCGTTCTCACCAAAGATGCTGCGCCAATTACACCTGCATCATTTCCTAGTTCTGCAAATTTTATTTTAGTGGTATTTCTTATTTGTGGAAATGTATACTTTTGAAAATAGTGATTTATGCCATTAATTAATATTTGCCCAGCTGCAGAAACCCCACCACCAAGAACAATCGTTTCAGGATGGAGAACATTGGCGATGTTTCCACAAGCTAGACCTAAATAGAAATTAAATCTATCCAATACTTTCACTGCTAAAGGATCATTTTCCTTTGCCTGATCCATTACTATCTTAGCTGTCAATTGCTGACCATCATCAATCAAAAATTTCAAATTTGAATCTCCAGCATATTGGTCTGACATATCTCTTGCAAGGCGTATAATTCCTGTAGCACTAGCGACTGTCTCTAAACAACCTATATTTCCACAAGTACATGTGTAACCATTTGGATCCACATTAATATGACCAATTTCACCAGCTGCACCAACACCATGAACTAATTTCCCTTCCGCTATAATTCCACCACCAACACCTGTGCCAAGTGTCACAAATACAACATTTTCACTCCCCTTTCCTGCACCAAGCCATTGTTCGCCAAGCGCAGCAACGTTTGCATCGTTATCAATAAAAAAAGGAATTCCTGTCCCGCTTTCTATCTGCTCTTTTACCGGTTGTAATGCTCCCCAATTTAAGTTATATGCTCCAATAACAGTTCCGCTTTCTACATCCACAGAACCAGGAGACCCCATTCCAATGCCAATAATATCTTCATTTGATAAGCCATATGTCCCTAAATGATCCTTTATAGATTCAACGATATTTGGAACAATGTTTTTTCCATCGTTGCTGATATCCGTTTCCATACTCCATTTCTGTTGCACTTCTCCATTTTCAGTTAGAATGGCAAATTTAATTGTAGTCCCACCTAAATCTATTCCGATTAATTTTTTCATATTAACCTCCTGTGTAAAAATATAATAAGATTGGATTTTAATCTAATTATATTTTTACAACCAATTAAACAAGTGCTTAAGAAAAAAGCAGCTTATATTTATTCTAATTATGAATAATCTTATGCAATAATTTTTGATGTCTCTGAACTTGTTCGATACTATCTACCTCTTTATAATCCTGAATATGACGATTTCCTTCATATTCACTATTTACATACCCTGTGTATCCATTGTTTTTCAGGACGGAAATAATTTCATTGTAAGGAATGCTGGGCTCTTCAATCTGGCTATTAATCTCATAAAACTTTCCATGCACATGCATGATATAAGGAATGTAGTCTTCTAAAATTAGGGGATCTGTGTACACCATATGGGTACCTAATCGTGCGAACAATTTATCATATTCATTTGCACTAACCATATTTTGTACTTCTTTCTCAACTGCTTTCATATCTGCTCTATTCATATAGTTACCGCTTACATATTCAACGATTTTAGGATTTGCACCGTGTCGAATATGCCAATCTTCCATCACACTCGGCATGCGCTTCACAAAAACACCTAAATCAGGCATAATTCCAAACCACTTTGTTCCCGTTTTTTGAATAAATTCCATCCTCTCTTCAAACCAAGGAGTACCGAAAGTGAATGGGGCATGAACCTCTAAAGCTATTTTTATGTCTTTTTCTTCTGCATATTCTAGCGATGCGTCTATTACCTCAATTGGTGTAGCAACAAGAGTTCTTAATACCTTACATCCTAGTTTATTAGCAATCGAGATATCTCTTTTCATCATCTCAACTGATTCATCAAGCGTTGTGATACGATTAGGAAATAATTTAAGTTCTAAAAACGCATCATATGCTATCGGTGTAAGATCATATTTTTCCATCCAGCCATGCCAAGTTTCATAAAAAGAGTCAGGAATATGCGGGAATCCTTTAATCATTTGTTCAGGTAATATCTCTACTCCTTTTGCACCTGACTTAGCCACCTCTTGAATACATCTTTCTAAATCTAACTTTCCTGTATAGAATTCTTCTTGATAACTGTATAATGAAACTCCCGTTTTAATTGTTTCTGCCATTTTTCATAACCTCCTCATCTACATTTCTAGTTGTTCCAAGTTTTAATATTTTTTTGTCTGCACCTGTATTTGGATGTGGTTGATACGAAATTCGCAGACTTACAAATGCTTCAATCGTATGTTCTTTATCTGCCAATCCTCCAGGCGCATTCACAAAAACAACAGCTTCCTCAGTCATTTCCCATCTATTATTTATAACAGTTGAAATTTCACGATATGGAAACGAACCTGTTTCAACAACAATTGTCATAGCATCATGGGGAACACTCTCCCCATTTATTGTTAAGTTAATATCATTAATACACGATAAGGTAATGCCGCGATAATAGGGGATTCTTAACCCTACAGCGTATCCTATTATTCCGTCATTTTTCTCAACATTGTGGAAAGTTCTTTCTGAGATAAGATATTTTTCAAACATGTAGTTCCCTCCTATTTTTATTACTTGTTTAATGAGCTTAATTCTTTTGTATGCTTTACTTCTTCTTTAACTGTCGTATCTTTTAATTTAAAGGCTAATAGAAGGCCAAGCCCACTAATAATTGTGACAAATACGAATGTGACAGATAAGGCATATTTTTCTGTTTCTAATCCGGCTAGACTTGAGTTCTTAGCTAAAGCTGTATATAAACCTACAATAAGTGAAATACCGATGGAACCTGCAATATTAGTTAAAGTGCTATATACCGCTACACCATGTCTGTATAAATGCTTAGGTATAGCATTCATTGCTCCTGTTTGTACTGGCGTCATTAGAAATCCTGTCCCAATCATTCGCAGCGAATAGAAAATAACAATCATCCAAAGTGTTTTTTCAAATCCAATTATCGCAAGCGGGATTGTTGAAAGAGTAACAATCAAGAAACCAATTAAAATCAATACTTTAATTCCCATTTTATCTGTTAATTTCCCTACAAATGGAGACATTGTCCCCATTAATACTGCTCCTGGTAATAAAATAAGACCAGATACCAATGCTGAAGTCCCTTCGACATTTTGTGTGTATAACGGAATGATTGTTTCTACTCCAAACATCGTTGCAAAGGCAATACTAACTAAAACAGCTGAAACCGAAAATATTTTATATTTGAAAACTCTAAATTCAATCATTGGATCTGGTAGTTTCAATTGTCTTCTTACTAAAAAATATAATGAAATAGCTCCTATCACAATCGAACTAATTGTTATAATATCTCCCCAACCTAATGTACCTATTAGACTTAAACCATATAAGATTCCAGTAAAAGCCACTGTAGATAAAACTACTGATATAACATCAATTTTTGTATGTTTATCCGTCTCGGTTACATTCTGTAAAATAAAGAAGGAAGCGATTAATATACATAATACAACTGGAAATGTGCCAAAAAATAAGTATCTCCATGAAAAGTAATCAATGATTGCACCAGCAAGCGCAGGGCCAATTGCCGGTCCAAAACAAATGACTAGTATTAATAATCCCATTGCACTGCCACGATTTTCATTTGTTGTAATTTGTAAGATAATATTTGAGACAAGCGGCATTATTAATCCAGCCCCAATTGCTTGAATTAAGCGACCTATTATCAGGATGGTAAAGTTAGTTGCAATTCCTGCTAACATCGTTCCTATTAATAATGAAATAACGGCTGCAAAGAATAATTGCCTAGTTGTAAATCTAGCAATAAAAAATGCGGATATTGGGACAATTATTCCGCTTGTTAACATAAAAATGGTAGTTACCCACTGAGCTATGTTAGCATCAACATGGTAATCGACCATTATTTGTGGAAGGGCTGTAATCAAAAAAGTTTGATTTAGTACAGCGACAAAAAGTGTCACTAAAATTAATACCAATAGTACGTTTTTTTTATATTTCGTTTGTAGAATTTCATTTTCCATTCTTTATCTCTCTCCTTAAGTTGAATTTTTATTATTCAACATTATCTGTATCTAATTTTAACTTTTCACTAAAAAAAGGGCTTTCTAATCTTTTGACTATTTCCTTTACATTTTTATCCACACTACAAATCCTTTTTATATAGATTAAGAATTTATATGTTATTTTTATTCTTTTGTTAAGAAAACTAAAATGCACATAACTAGGAAAAGTTATGTGCATCTATTTTTTAATATTATTTTTCAGTCACACGTTGAGCATCCAACTCTTCTCTAATCACTCTAGTTTTATTATCATCTAATTTGTATAGAAAAACAGGAATCATGGCTAGTAAGAAACAGATTGCTGGTAATATGTTTACTACCAAATTTATACCAGCAATTGCTTCACGTGTTTGATCTGCATTCGCTACATATCCAAAAGAACCTAATAATGCTACTGTTACAGCGCCACCAAGCGCACTAGCAAATTTAGTTGCTAAACTTGTTGCTGCAAAAGCAGTACCATCTACACGAACACCCTTTTTGTACTCCAATTCATCAATTGCATCAGGGATCATCGCCATAACAATCGGTGTTCCAAATTGAGCTAATCCGAATAAGAATGTTACAACTAATAGCATTGTGATATTGCTAAAATCTATAAAGTAAAGCACGATTAGAAAAATACTTGAGAAGAAGTATGAAATATACAACAAATTCTTTTTGCCAATTTTGGTTCCAAAGCGAGTAAATAATAAGATTCCGATTACTGCTCCAACCGCAGGTAGGGGCATAAATACAGCTACTAAATCCATTCTTTTGATAACATACATATAATAGTAGATTTGAACACCCATTCTACCAAAAAAGGCCGTTAATGAAGTCAATAGCATAAAGAATATCAAAATAAGTGATTTACTAGATAAAACGCTTACAAAAGATTCCTTAAAAGATACTTTTGCTTTATTTATAGGAAGAACAACTTCTTTTGAATTAAAGAAAAGCACATAGAATAGTGGGACTGCAATTACTGCTAATGTTACAGCTGTCATCGTATATCCATTACCAGTTAAAGAATTTTCATTGCCACCACTAAAGAATATGATTAATGGCATAGAAGCGATACTGAGTAATACACTTCCTAGATTAGTAAATGTCATTCTAAATGAAAATAATGCTGTTCTTTCGCCTGGATTTGGTGTTATCACTGATGCTAATGAACCATACGGAATATTAACAACTGTGTATAAGGCACTTAACCCAAGATATGTAAACCAAGCCCATGCAATCTTTGCATCCATAGATCCAAGGAAGGCTGGTGATGTAAAGGCTAATACACTAAATAGCGCTAAGAACGGTGTACCATATAAGATATAAGGTCTAAATCTGCCATGCTTTGATTTCGTACGATCTGCTATTGCACCAAGGACTGGATCAAACATACCGTCCGCGATTCTAGAAAATAACATAATCATTGCAATAACAGCTGGTGCAATTCCCATGACATCCGTATAATAAATAGCTAAATAGGAACCACTGAAACTCCAAAATAATTGGCTCGCAAAATCTCCTAATCCATAGCTAACTTTAGTTCCTATACGCAGCTTTTCTTGTTTCTCAATAACAGTTACTGGATTTTCAGTTGCAACACTCACTTTACTCATGAACTTTCCCCCTTTTTTGTCGTTGAAAATAAATTAAAAAAGCAGTACTTTATCTTTAAAAAACACTCTTTCTGATTTAAATTGTAAATGTAACCACTTACATTAGATATTGTTTTTTTACTCTGAATGCTTTAGATATTTAATCTACTTTAATGAGTAATAAGTGATTGGTTAATAATCTATATTTTTCTTTAATATCTATTTGTTAGAAACCATATAAGTTTTTTCCCTTATTTATTTTTAGTACCACAACCACCTGTTTATTGTAAAAAACAAAAAAGAAGAGCCTGTAATTTGTACAGAGCTCTTCTTTAAAGTTAAAATTTTTTAGCATTACTATCTTAAATTTTCCAGAATATTACGTTCCATTTGTAAATGTCTTCTTGTCATCTCAACTGCATCAATGGAGGCTTCGTATTCAGACATAATGTATCCATTAAAGTTAGACTCATGAAGAACTTTTAGAATATCGGCATATGGAATACTAGCTTCCTCAAGGTGTTCATGCATGTAGTGGAATTTACCATGACAGTATTGAATATGTGGGATAATTTGTTTTAATCCCTCTAAATCTGGTTTATGGCTAAATTGTACAAAACCGTACATACCTTGTAGAGCACCAATAACAGCCCCATTTGCCCCTGCTTCTATTAATTTCTTCATCGCTTCCTCTTTCGGTACATTATCATAACGGAAGTTTGCAGCCATTTCTAATAATTCAAGTGGCGCCCCATTCTCAAGTGCTTCATCCCAATATACTTTGTTAGGTTTTGTTGCAAAACATCCAAAATCTTGCACAAACCCAGCATAATCACTGCCTAGTTTCTCAAATAATTCTACATATTTCTGAATTTTAGGAGACGATGGATTATCAGGATTATGAATTTCTACGCCTAACTTAACTCCATAGTTTTCCGCATAAGAAACTAATTGTTCAATTGCTGCTGGTGATAGATGATATTGTACTCTCATCATTTCACATCCTAATTTATTCGCCGTTTTAATATCAAGAATTGCAGATTGAATTAGCTCTTCATCTGTTAAATCTCGGTCTGAAGTAACCCCTCGATCTGCACTCGCACCGTAGGATACAAATTTAATTCCATAATGATCACTCATCGCTTTAAACTCTTTGACTGCTTTTTCATTAGCATATGGATATGTAGACAACATTGATGCGCCAACAAGCTCGAATCCTTCACCGCCAATTTCAGCAGCAGAACGAATACAATCTTCTAATGTAAGAATTCCTTTAACAAAATCTGTTGAAAAACTAAATAAAGAAACACCTAGTTTTATATTACTCATGATTGCTATCTCCTCTCTTCATTTCTTAAAGTTACTGTTTTGCTACCACAGGAATCTAATACTGCATAATTATGGTTTTCTGTATTTCCTGGAATGTACATATAGGCATTACGAAGCAATAAAGTAACATCAATGGTGTGTTCCCCATCTTCTAAACCACCTGGTAAATAAACTTTAATTGTAGCTGCTTCATTACAATTCCAAAATTCCGAAATGAGATATTGAATTTGCCCCATTGTAAACTCTTTACCGTTTAGACAGAAATTAATATCATTCGCTTTCACTTTTTCCCCATCTACCACGATGGTTAAATCCTCGATACAAGACAAATAATGACCTCGATAATAACTTAAACGAATTTGGAACTCATATCCAAGCCTTTTTCCATTTACTAATGTATTTACAAGACTATTGTCGACTACAGTATCAACAAAGGGTAATTTCATTACAAATGTCATTTTTTCTCCTCCTACTTACAACAGTATTTTTTCGCTTCATTTAGTAAAAACAACTTCCTTACCAGTTTCCGCAGATTGATAGATGGCATCTAAAATTTTTGTGACGATATATGCTTGTTCTGGTTTAACTAATGGCTCTGTATCTTCTTTCACTGCCGCTAACCACTGCTTTGCTTCTAATACCTCTGGTGAATTCGCTCCACCTTCAAAATATGCAATATTTCCGACTGGTGACTTTTTCTGTTCGACTAACATATTATTGTGTGCTCGGTTGAAAATAAGCTCTTTTTCCTTTTGGCCCATGCCAGAGATAATTTGGGCTCCCCCTTTTGTTCCGCAAAGGGTTGTTGCTGCTTCCTTCGCATCCAATGTGTTTAATGCCCATGAGGATTCTAAGAATATCGTGGAGCCATCTTCCATTTTGATATAACCAAATGCTGAGTCTTCAACTTCAAATGTTTCTGGATCCCATGGTCCAAATAAATTTCCTTCTGGTCCTTCTGGTAATCTGCCTAACTTATGGAATACGGAGCCTGATACGGATACTGGTTTGTAGTTGTTCATCATCCATAAGGTAATATCGAGGGCGTGTGTGCCGATATCAATTAGCGGACCACCACCTTGTTGTGCTTTATCTGGGAATACGCCCCATGTTGGCACAGCACGGCGACGTACTGCATGTGCTTTTGCAAAGTAGATTTCGCCTAATTCTTCTCTTTCACATGATTGGTGTAATGCTTGAACTTCCTCTCTGAAGCGGTTTTGATAAGCAACAGTGAACTTTTTCCCTGATTTTTTCCAAGCATCCATCATCTTTTGCGCTGCTTCTGTATTGTGTGCCATTGGCTTTTCACATAAAACATGCTTTCCAGCCTCAAACGCAGCTACTGTTATGGGACTATGCGATACGTTTGGTGTACACACATGGACGATATCAATCGATTGATCCTTTAATAATTCCTTGTAGTCCGTGTACACTTGCGCATCAGCTGATCCGAATTCCTTGGCTGCTTTTAAAGCTCTCTCTTCGATAACATCACAAAATGCCACTATTTCACATTCCTCGTTGAAATGAGATAACGCCGGAAAATGTTTGTTATTTGCGATTCCACCACAACCGATAATAGCTATTTTTAGTTTACTCATTTGTATAACTCCTTTTTATTGGTTTCGCTTACAAATTAAGTTTAACTTTTATCCCATTTCTTTCCCTTTTCTTTCTTAACATTTGAACATGGAATTTTAACCTAATTTCTTTAGGAATATTGCCAACAAATAATCAGAAGGTTAAAAAATAAGGTGTTATTTTTAATCTCAATAACATATTGGATGTATACAAGAATTCTAAATATAAATATAAAAAAAGATGAAAAATTACGAGGTAATTTTTCATCTTTTCTCTTTATATATTATGAATCACTAATGATTAGGTTAAGTTCATATAGTCTTACTTCATGTGGTTGCAACTCACCTTTAATCAAAATATTATTTTCTTCAACAATAGTGTGGCTCACCTTCATATAGGGAACACTTTTTTGTTTCAAATATTCTACTTCATCTGGTTTCATATCATAAATAGAACCAAAATTTAGCCATTCATCTAAAACACTGCCATATTTACGATTAATACGTTGTTCTTTCAGACGATACCTCCCATTTTTAATGCCTTTCATTTTTAATGAAAGTGTTAGTGGGTTATTATTTTCAAAGATATCATATTGTTCACTTATCTCAATACTGCCTTCCGGCTGAAGATAATAAGAATAGTCAAAGTGTTTATAATTATAGCAAATAATCTGGTAGCGATCCCCAGATTTTTTGGTAATAATATAGTTATCACCTTTTGAAACTAATATTTCCCCCAATCTTTTTAATAAAGAAAAGGAATGGTAACTTGGTTTTCTTATACCACTTTTGGTTATGAGCCCTACCCCACCATGCAGTAAGTTTTTAGAGTCTTTAAAGTCACTAAATATATCCGAACACATCCAATACCCTAACATATTAATATTATTTAGAGTTAAATTGTCGATAATATTCTTAGCTATATAAGAGGCCTTAAAGCAAGTATCATTTAAATAGTCCCGATTTGATATGGAAATATTCCACTCTGTAACATTTAATTCTAAATCATCAAAATCATATCTATTCATTGCATCTCGAACCTGTCTTATTTTGGTTTTTATGTAGTTTGGATTTGTGGAGATTACATTCTTTTTAGCATTTCTATCACTCTCCGTTTCTATGGGATAGAGGTAAATAGAAAGAAAATCCGGTTGCATCTCTTGCAATCTCCATTGTTTCAAAAATAAATCTAACTTTTCTATTTCTAAATCCATTGTTAATCCACAGCCACCTACCTTTGCACCAGGTACAAGCTCATTTAAGATCCCCTTAAGAAATGTGAATATTTTGAAATATTCCGCGAATTGACTTGGATCATGTCGGCTATTTTTAGATAAGCCCTCTATATTCTCTAAGTTAACAATAGGGTCAATGTTATTACTCCATATTTCAAAGTACCATGTTTCTACTTCCTCAATTCCGTACCGTTCGATACAGTGTAACAAGAAGGCCCTTAATAAACTTTTCCATTCATCAAACGTCTTTTCCTTGTTTGTCTGATATATGAGTGTTTGATGAAATGATTTCAAAACAAGTTTTGGTTTCGGTCCTAGCTCAATAAATGGTTTCAATCTATTTTTTATTAGAAAATCTAATAATTTATTAATATTTGAAAAATTATAAACTACCTGTCCATATGAGTTGTCTTCAACATGCATTTCATCACTAAACATCCCCCAAAATCGTGCATAAGTAAAACCTATATCATTCTGTAAAAGTGCTATCTGTTCTTGCATATCTGAATTTAATAAGTCAGTTGCATATCCAACGTTAATAACTTTATTCCAATACTTAGTATAAGCCTCTAATTTGGATATTTTCCTAATATCTATATCCACCGCAATTAATTCGTTTTTCTTTTCTACTGGTGAATAAGCTTCCATATAATGACGCAGCTCAAACAAAGCTTCTTCCTTTTCCACTTTAACATTACTTACTGTCTTTACCTCATCTGTAATTTTCTCTAATTTACTTTTTCTATAGTCAGCAGGCTTCACCTTAAATTTATCATTGAAAACTCTATTAAAAGCTACTAGATTTGGAAAACCATTGTCGAGTGCAATTCTAGTAATGGATTTTTTGGTATTAATTAGTTCATTTACAGCATGAGCAAGACGTACTTTATTTAAATATTGTAAGAATGTTTTACCAGTCTGTTTTTTAAAAAACTTAGATAAATAAGGTACTGTAATATATTGAGTACTCGCAACTTCTTCGAGTGTTAATGGCTCTCGGAAATTATTTTCGACATATTCAAGTATTTCCACCACTCTTTCGTTCGCCATTTCCTCAGATTGCAGTGGTTTAACTTTTTGGTGCTTTCTATCCCTTAAGTAATTCAATTGAATAATAGAAATTAACTTCAATACTCTTCCCCAGTATTCCGCTATCGAAAAGTTAGATTCCTTTAAATAGACAGACAGTACTTCCTCTATAACAGCTTTCATCTGTTGATTAGCTGAAACTGTATTTTCTAATGAAATACATTGAAAAAATAGATTCTCCTGTTGAAGAATAGAACGCATTTGTAAATAGTTAAAGTGAATTATAACTATTAAACTATTGTCTCCTGAATGAAATGAATGAAGCTCATTTGAATTAATCATAATAAAATCCGAATTATTTAATGTGAATATATTACTCTTTACCTTTACTTCTAAATCTCCTTCAATCACATAAATTAATTCGATGTCTTTATGTGCATGATCCAGCACATCTTTACCATTCATAACTGAAATCGTTATTAATTGAGCATCTATTAAAGGTTGAGTTGTTTGAGTATTAAGCATTCTATACCCTCCACCGAATCTTCAAATTAATATACTTACATTTGCTTTAATCGATATTAGCTGCAAACATATTTTTTAGATTTCAAAATATGCACCATCTAATTAACACACAAATCACCTAAAATATTCGTTATAACGAATGTGTAAGCGGTTAATATTCTTATTATAAAAATATTATCATTCTATCGAACATTAAACAATTCTTCATTTCAAATAAAATATCGGAACTGACTATTAAGTAAGTATTATCTTTATAGTTTTTACATGTAAATTGTAATAGGTAATAAACGTTTTGTTAAGCCGATGAAATTAATGGAAGTTTTATTTTATAATAAAAAAGGAGAAACACCGTTTTTCTCCTTTTCGTGATTTACTCTATATTTTTCAGAAGAACAACTAAGTTACTTCTTGTTACTAATTAAATGGTTTAGCTTATACTATATTTAAATCTTTTTTAAAAACAACTTCTTTACCAGTTTCCGCAGATTGATAGATGGCATCTAAGATTTTTGTGACGATATATGCTTGTTCTGGCTTAACTAATGGCTCTGTATCTTCCTTCACTGCCGCTAACCATTGCTTTGCTTCTAATACCTCTGGTGAATTCGCTCCACCTTCAAAATATGCAATATTTCCGACTGGTGACTTTTTCTGTTCGACTAACATATTATTGTGTGCTCGGTTGAAAATAAGCTCTTTTTCCTTTTGGCCCATGCCAGAGATAATTTGGGCTCCCCCTTTTGTTCCGCAAAGGGTTGTTGCTGCTTCCTTCGCATCCAATGTGTTTAATGCCCATGAGGATTCTAAGAATATCGTGGAGCCATCTTCCATTTTGATATAACCAAATGCTGAGTCTTCAACTTCAAATGTTTCTGGATCCCATGGTCCAAATAAATTTCCTTCTGGTCCTTCTGGTAATCTGCCTAACTTATGGAATACGGAGCCTGATACGGATACTGGTTTGTAGTTGTTCATCATCCATAAGGTAATATCGAGGGCGTGTGTGCCGATATCAATTAGCGGACCACCACCTTGTTGTGCTTTATCTGGGAATACGCCCCATGTTGGCACAGCACGGCGACGTACTGCATGTGCTTTTGCAAAGTAGATTTCGCCTAATTCTTCTCTTTCACATGATTGGTGTAATGCTTGAACTTCCTCTCTGAAGCGGTTTTGATAAGCAACAGTGAACTTTTTCCCTGATTTTTTCCAAGCATCCATCATCTTTTGCGCTGCTTCTGTATTGTGTGCCATTGGCTTTTCACATAAAACATGCTTTCCAGCCTCAAACGCAGCTACTGTTATGGGACTATGCGATACGTTTGGTGTACACACATGGACGATATCAATCGATTGATCCTTTAATAATTCCTTGTAGTCCGTGTACACTTGCGCATCAGCTGATCCGAATTCCTTGGCTGCTTTTAAAGCTCTCTCTTCGATAACATCACAAAATGCCACTATTTCACATTCCTCGTTGAAATGAGATAACGCCGGAAAATGTTTGTTATTTGCGATTCCACCACAACCGATAATACCAATTCGTAATTTAGACAAAGTAATTCACTCCTATTTTTATATTAAATTCACAAAAAAATTTTTAAACTAAAAATTGACTTAAATAGTTTTTGCTTATTTTTATAGAATCTTTTCTAGATTTTAATGACTCTTCAAACGCTTTATCTTCCACTTCAATTACTGCATATCCGAAATAACTAATATCCGTTAAAGCAGAAATATATTTTCCCCAATCTACATCACCAAGCCCTGGTAGTTTAGGTGATAGGAACTGAAGTGGAGTTGCCATGATTCCAACATCATTTAAACGATCTTTGTATAATTTTATATCTTTAAAATGAATATGAAAGATTCTTTCTTTAAATTCATAAATAGGTTTAATATAATCAATCTGTTGCCATACAAAGTGTGATGGATCATAATTCAAACCGAAATTTTTATTAGGGATTAATTCAAACACCCTGCGAAAAATAGCTGGAGTTGTCATTAAATTCTGTCCACCTGGCCATTCATCACTTGTAAACAACATTGGACAGTTTTCAATTGCAATTTTCACACCTAATTGGTCTGCAAAATCAACAATAGGTTTCCATACACCAATCATTATTTGTAGATTTTCATCAATTGTTTTATTTTGGTCCCTTCCAATAAAGGTGTTAACCATATTTACATCTAATTTTTTTGCAGCTTCTACACATTTTTTAATATGCTCTACATAATAATTACTTTTTTCTGCATCTGGATCTAATGCATTCGGATAATAAGCAATAGCAGAAATTTTAACGCCTTTTTCTGCTGTATAATTTTTTATATAATTAACATCTAATTGTTCTACATCAATATGAGTTACACCGGCATATTTTCTAAGAGCCTTTCCTTTCGGCCATGCACATAATTCTACACATTTAAAGCCGTTCTCTGATGCAAAATCAATAACTTCTTCAAATGTACATCCATCTAAAATAGCACTGTTAAAACCCAGCTTCATTGAGTATCTCCCTTCTTAACCTACGTATTTAAATCGCTTACATTTATAGTGTACAGCTAATTCTATCTGTTGCCTTTTTCATATTTGTTCTAGTATTAGTAGGATTTTCTCCATTTATTGAATGTTATATTTCCTTTAATTATTCAGATTACAAATTGCATATTAATTTTTAATCCAACTACTCAAACAAAATTGCTTCGCCAAGTTCTGATGATTTTCTTATGGATTCCATCAATGATAAGACCCGTCTTACCTCCGGAATTTTTATTAATGGCTCAGCTCTCCCATTAATAACGTCATCAATATTCTTATAGAAATCTGTCCAATCAGAATGAATTACGGGAAGTGGTTCTGTCACAATCCCTCCAGGAGGAACAGGTGCGAATTGTCTTGTCGGTCCTGCTTCCGTTTCCGTTATCTGTGGTGGAAGTTTTTCTAACATTTTTCCTGTTCTATAAATATTCCCGTCACAAGCGAAGGTTTTGACAATCATTGTTCCTTTATCAGCACCAACTAGCCATCGTGGTTGATAGTCCAAAATATAAGTTGATAATTCAATATGTGCTGTGATTCCATTATCCATTTTCATAATTACTTTGAAGTAATCATCTACTTCTTCATGTAATACATTTTTAACGTCCGCATAAAGGGAGTTAACTTTTGCATTAGGCATCATAAATAGAATTTGGTCAACTAGGTGTACTCCCCAATCATAAATCATTCCGCCTCCATAATTTTTATAAATATGCCACTCATGCATATAGCCATTCCCTGAATGCAATTTGGATTCAATTGTAAAGATATTACCAAGCAAACCTTCTTCATATGCTTTCTTCACTGTCAACATGTCCTTATCCCATCTTCTGTTTTGATGACAAGTAAAGAATACGCCTGCTTCTTTACATGCATGATCCATTTCATCTAACTCTTCTACATTTAGTGCAGCTGGTTTTTCAGTAATCACGTGCTTACCTGCTCTAGCTGATAATAGGCACATGTCTTTATGTAAGTGATTCGGTACTGTTAAAATAACCGTATTAATTTCTTTATCAGCCACTAATTCTTCAGCTGTGTTGTACAATTTAAATCCCATTTTAATTGCTTCCGCTTGTTTCATTTCCTCTATATCACAAACGGCTACAATCTCGACTCCTGCTCTTGGAGCATTCTGCGCATGCCATTTCCCCATACCACCAAAGCCAATTACACCTAATTTGATTTTCATATGTTTTCACTCCTTGCTTAAGCCTACTTTTATATTCACCGAAATGCTTCATTCAATAACAACAACTAGAGTTTTTAAGAGAATAGTTTTAATGTGCTTTTATCGAAAAATACTGGTTCTGGAGTATCAGCTGACTGATAGAAATGATCAATAATATTCATTAAATACACACCATGTTCAGCAGGGGCTATTAAGTCTTCATTTGTTAAAATAGCATTTGTGAAATGTTCGAACTCACTTAAAAATTTAATATTGTCATTTAACACTGGCATCACATCTATACAAGTGCCTAGTAACTCAGATTGAATTTTGAGCTTTCCATTCACAATGCTTGCTCCACCTTTTGTCCCTAAAATCTCAACGAAAGTACGTTCTTCTTCAATATTTGAAGCCCAACTAAATTCAAAATGGACTGTAGAACCATTTTCAAGACCAAGAAAACCAGTTGCACTATCCTCCACATTGAAAATTCCATTTGGATCACCTTTATAACCATTACGATTTCTCGAAGTTGTATGAGCGAAATTCTGATATGCTGCACCTGTTATATACTTTGGTTCCGGCATGCCCATGAAATAAAGAGCTAAATCAAGATAATGTGCACCAAGGTCAATTAATACGCCGCCGCCAGCAATCGATTTGTTTGTAAACCAAGTACCTCTTCCAGGAATACCGCTGCGTCTAACCCATCCAGTATTGATTTTGTAAATGTGACCAAAGTAACCAGTATCAATTAATGTTTTTAAATAGATAGCTGCATTAGTGAATCGATTGTTCAATCCGACCATTACTAACTTACCTGAAGTATTTTTGGCATCAACAATTCTCTGCGCTTCTGAAGCATTAATAGCCAGTGGTTTTTCGCAATGAACATTTACCCCATGCTGGAGGGCATAAATTGTCATATCTGCATGCAGTGAGTTTGGTGTCGTAACACTAACAATATCGAGGTTCTCTTCATTTATCATATCTTGATAGTTCTTGTAAACTTTACTAATCTCAAATCTTTCTGCTACCTTCTCAGCATGTTCCATGTTAATGTCGCTAATTGCTACAAGTTCCACATTACCTAACATCGCGTAATTAGTAAGATGTTTTTTCACTGCATTATTTCCTACACCTATTAATCCATATCTTAGTTTTCGCATTTTATTCTCACCTCTTAATCTTTAAACAGTATCTTATTCATATACTTGATAGTGTACAATGTACCTTTATATGCATCTTCTTCTGTATAAAAAGACGAATGCGGTTCAATACTAAGTCCGCCAGTATATCCTCTAGCTCGAAGTAAAGAAATAAAGGATCCCCAGTCTGTTTGATCGAGTCCAGCAGGTGGATCATCTACTCTTATACCATTCACCATTAAAGAGCCTTTTAAGTGAACATGTTCAAATCTATGCCCCCAATCAAGTGTTTCTTTTAAGTAATCTCCACCGTCATAGTAACTATGGGAAGGATCATATTTGATTCCTAAGTCAGCTAAATGACCATGAATTATTCCCCAAGATTTAGGATTATTTACAAAGTTTTCTTTTCTGCAATTAACAGAAGAAACCTTAACACCTTTAGGCTTCGCATACTCTATAAGGCGTGAATAAAACTCAATAGCTGCACTACAATTTGCGTAGTAAGATAACTCTCCTACATAATTACAACCAGCTACAAAATTCTTGCAGCCTGACTCTCTGGCAATATCTATTAGCCTGAAACATCTGTCTAACTCCTCTTGAATCACTTCTCCTGATTGATTAATACGATGTGATTTCCATCTGCCAATGGAACCTATATCAATTCCGTATTCCTCTATCCATCTAAATAAATTCTGTCTGCCTTCATAGAATTCTTCTACATCGTCTCCTTCATTTACACATAATTCTATAAATTCTAATCCCATCATTTTCGCTTCTTGAAAACTCTTTTCAATTGGTTTTGCAATAATACCAAGTTTCATGCAGACGCCTCTTTCCTTGAGAATATGTATATTATTGAAAACAACTTATAATCTTATTTTAAATTTATTTCATAATACTTTCTTTCATCTTCTTAACTATGTTCCTTTGTTTTTTATTCAAAATGAATAAAAAACAAAGGAATAAATAGAAATGAGATTAAAAATTAACGTATAATTTTTAATCTCTGATAATCCATTTTTTATTACAGAAATGACCTCCATCAAAAACAAACAATTCAGTTTCACAAAGTACGTGAGCGTTAACTCCATGTATAAGTGTTAATCCCACTTAAAACCATAACTTTAACCATATATTCATTTTAAGATGATCATTAACATCTTTTACATAGTTATCAGCAACCACACTAATTTGCACAAGTCCTGTTGATTAGCAAGCTTTAGATCTTCGCTTCTTCTAATTGAAGCCCAATCGATCACCATATGTTAGTGTCGGGTCAGGTGAAACTGTATTTAGAAACTGATTGAAAAGGCTGAATTGTACATTTTTATATGTACTGTAGAAATTGGGCGTGTGCGTTTGTACACTTTAGAGGAGTAGTTTCAGTTTATTGCGGAGTGCCACAACAAATTCTCTATCTCTCTGTTTACATTGGTCACTATAAGTGTCGTTACCATCTTCAGATGGAGTCCACTCTCAACAATATTTAAAACTCCCCCTTAACTTTCCTAGTCCACCAAAGATGCAATATTTTTTCAAAATATAGAAAAAATACAAATATATGTCTGTTATTTTACTTGTTTCAATATATGTACTTATTTAAAATAAGAGATAGCAACAGTCGAGATTGGTGGTTATTTGTACATAATAAATAAATTTAAAAATTAGGGAGGTATATAACATGTTAAACTTCAATTGGATTAATGAAAGCGTTGTCTCCGAGGATGATGGAAGAATAGAATTATATGCGCCTAAAGAAACTGATTTTTTCTGTAACAACGGTGCAATCGGAGAAGAAGGTATTACTCCAGAATCATTATGTAATGCACCCTTTTATTATACGGAGGTGGCAGGAGATTTTGTTATGAGAGTAAAAGTTTCTCATGACTTCAAGGATACTTACGATTCTGCCTCGATAATGGTTATGAAGGATATGGCTTATTGGGCAAAAGCGTGTTTTGAATTAACCGATTTTAATACACATGCAGTAGTGAGTGTTGTTACAAAGGAAGAATCTGATGATGCGAATGGATGCAACATTGATAATAATTCTGTTTGGCTTCAAATTTGCAGAAGTGGTAGTTCTTTTGCATTCCACTATTCTACAGATGGTGAAAATTATTATATGATGAGATTTTTCAATTTGCCAGTTGAGGAAATTGTTAAAGTAGGATTACTTGCACAAGCACCTTTGGGAAGTGGTGGAAAGAGGATTTATGAAAACTTAAGCATTGAAAGAAAAACAGTTAAAAATATTCGTATGGGCAAATAATAGACATATACATTACACTAACAGGTTAATATCTTTCAACTTAGTCGATTGATGTGTAAGTCAATCGGGGTTTTTTTGTTAAGAGGGGATATCTTTTGAAGTCTCACAGATTCTGTGCTTTTTGCTACATTTACTCGTTTTGGCTTCAATCCTAAATTAGTTTCCATTAATCGAGTTTGATGGTTTAAGTTCAACTCATTGACGATGAACTATTAAATGATAAAAACCACCTAATCCTCTATTCAACAGGGTTTAGGTGGTTTTTTTATCACTTTATTTAGCTTTTAAAGTATAAATTACTTAATGTTATACTTTTTATTGAATCTTTCTGCTCTTCCTCCTCTTTCGCCAAACTTTTGTACTCCAGTATAAAATGGATGTGTATCTGAACTTGTCTCCACCTTTAATAATGGATATACATTTCCGTCTTCCCATTCAATCGTCTCTTTACTTTTCTTTGTTGAAGCTGATAAAAATTTAAAACCACTAACTGTATCCATAAAAACAACTTTCTGATATTCGGGATGTATGCCTTTTTTCATCATTAATTCTCCTTTATTGTGTGTTTTAATTACTGAACAAAAAACAGTAATGATAATGTTTCTATTTGATAATAGTAATCATTACGTTTTGTTTGAACTATTATTATTTAACCATAACTACTATAATAATTCAAATTAACTGCCTGATAATTTAAATCATCATTATTTAATGAAGGTTTAACAACCAGTTGCTAACTTCCACACACCTCTTTATAAGTGTGCTTTTATCTAAATATAATTTTCCATTACCCTTTATTGCCAAAGATTAGAACCAAGACCATTTGAAAAGAGCATTAACCTAAATAGAATTAATGCTCTCGTTATTCAACATTTTTAAACTAAAACATATCTCTTTTACTGAATACTTAGCTGCAGGGATTTCAGGTTTTCACGCATCGCAGCAATGTAACCTAATTTTTCATCTTCAAATTCTTTAGACAAAACCTCTAAGTCATAGAGTTTAGCTGTTTTTGTTCCTGTTTCTGCAGCAACTGTTTCGGCAATTGCTGAATTGGCACCTTGTTGATAATAGATAACTGGTACATTATACACCTTCACCAAGTTTCCAATCTCAGCAATGCGTGATGCACTTGGTTCTACCTCTGTAGATATGCCACCAATTGAAATTTGCTCTAAATTATATCGTTCTGCAAGATATCCGAAGGCTTGGTGCTGCACTACAAATATACGCTTCTTCGCATTTTTTAGGGTCTCTTGATATTCTTCATCCAATTTTTGCAGTTCTTTTTTAAAGGATTCAGCATTTTGTTCATAGATATCTTTTCCATTTGGATCCGCTTCAATGAGAGAGTCACGGATTATATTAACTTGCTCCTGTGCTAATACCGGATCTAACCAACTATGCGGATCTTGATTTTCGTGATTGTCTATTAAAACCGATACTGACTCTGATTCGGCATAAGTATTATCTTCATCGTCCAATAATACGGCTTTTACCTCAAAGCTTTTTCCAGTTGTTTTGTATTCAAAAAGGTCTGTCTCTTGTCCAGTTACCAATTCCCATTCGTCATTATGATCATCTCGTGAATACCAATGCCAATGATCATAATTAGTTTCTCCTTGAAGCTCTGCAGCAAGAGTCACAACATCACCTGTATGATAATGATCTGATAATCCCTTCAGTTCTACTTGTTTTGTTTGTGAAGTTTGCTCCCCATCTTCATGGCTGTGTTCTCGTTCTTCTTCACTAACATTTTCAGCAACTGTATTAGTTGCATCATTATCGACCGTATTTTGTTTATGATGATGGTCTGGTTCAATGCCATCTGCTGCACGGGCTACAATTAATTTATCGTTGTTAATCGTTTCTAATAAGCTATCCACCCAATATTCCATTTCTTCACTACTATAGACAAATACGTCTGCTTTATTAACTCGAGCGACATCTTTAGCACTTGGTTCATAATGGTGTGCATCTTCTCCAGATGATAACATTAAAGTGACATCTGCCTGATCACCTGCAACCTGTCGAGTAAATTCGTACATTGGATAAAACGATGTTACTACAGATATCTTTTCTGATGCGTTTTGTTTTTCTCCATTTTGACACCCGAATAGAATCGTGGATATCATTAAAATGGAAACCAACCAGCCTTTTTTCATGTTTTTTTGCCCTCCAAAAAATTCCACCAAAGCGTAATAATTACGATTTATTTCCTAGCATTCTTTTTAAAACTAACTAATTTTATATACATTACAAATATGAAGTTTCACTGTTGTTAAACTAATCACTATTAATGAGCTAACAGTTCATTTACGATGCCATTTGCATCAAGATTACTAGGATAGTATGTTGGCCAATGCGTAACTTCCTCTAACAGTTTCTCATTATCATCACCCCAGTACAAGTGGAAATGATACGAATCAGCTGGGAATATACCATGATCACTAAACTGAATGTATTTAGGCATGTTCTCAGTTCCATTTACTAATTTAAAAATAAAGCGCACACCTCTATTGCCTTTTTCATAGGTAAGAATTTCGTACCCGTCTGACTCATACTTGCCGGTATACTCCTGTCCATTCTCGAAAAATGTTACAGAATTATCTTTAATCACTATGCGTTCAAGGTCTGTTTTATACCCTACTGTATAGTAGTCTTTGTATTCTTCTGCTGTCATATCTCCATTTTCTGCTTTATGCTCAAACACTTCGTCTAAGTCTCCAGATACTAGATATGGATAAATGGACTGCCAGTCACCTTCCCAATCAGACAATGGTCGTTCTTCAACTTGGCTATCTTCAAAAATCCCTTTATATATTAGTTTGCTAACTTCATCTTGTCCATGATCATTAATCAGTATTTTAACAGGCTCTGATTGAGCACTAGGTTTGTCGTCATTACTGAACAAAACAACTTTTAATTCTAGTCCATTAACCGCTGCTTCCCCTGTAAATTCTTGTGTTTCCTGTCCTTCTACTGCTTTCCATTCCTCATCGGCATTTTCTCTACTATACCAGTGCCAATGGTCTTGTTCTGTCTCTTCAACTAAAACAGCAGTTAACTTTACTTTGTCACCGGTATGATAGTGATCTGCTAACCCTTCTATTTTGATATCTTCTGGAGCATCCAGGTTATTTATATCCACTTCAGCGCTGGTATCTTGGTTTTTTTCTTGTACTTCTGAATCTGTTTCCCCAGCTCCTGTTGCTTGATCCTGACTTTTTGTTCCTGCACATGCTACTAAGAATACTGAAAGCAGCATGATGTTAAATAAGATGAAAAGTGATCTTTTCATTTTTTCCCCTCCTAATTCCTATGTATAAATCGCAACCATTACGATTTATAAGTTAACAAGAACTTTATTATCTGTCAAGGAATTCTTTAATATTTACAACAAAAGCAGATTAGGAAACCAGCCAAATGACTTCCTATATTTCAATAATTCAACATGTATTTCTGTATTCTAATTTCATTAAATTACTATTCAAAAATAGTAAGTATCTATTATTTTCTTTATAGGCATTAATAATTCCCAAGCCTCCCCAAAGTGATTTAAATAACATTTACAGAGAAAAAGTTCGATAAGAATACAAATAAATAAGAGCACTAATTTATTATCATTAAATAGATTAGGTTAATATTTAAATTTACAAGGAGAGGGATAATTATACCGTTACTTTTTCTTTTTTATAGGAAGATTTAAGTACTGAAAATATCTTATTCGTTAAGATATATATTTATGAAGAATTAAGACATTCGAAACTTCAGTAAATTAGATGGGTCTCAATGCGGTATTAAAACGAAGAGAAATGAAGGTGAAAACATGTAAAAATCAGCAAATATTTTACTATTTATCTTATTAACAGCATGTCAATTATTAATGTTAGGCTATCAGTATAAACGAGTTAACGAAAATAAATATTATCATATTATTGACTTATTCCAATCACAAACTATTTATAAACTTGTTTTGTTTCTGCTAATCCTATTTTTAATAGCAGGTATGCTACTTTTTGTTTATTTATCTATTAAATTTTATTCAATAATAACCAATAAAATTTTGAACTTACAGTTGACTTCAAATTTCGTCTATTATTTAGTTTCTATTAATCTTATCATTACTGCCTTTCAAGGGGTAATCCAAGAAATGATTAATGGAAATTCAGCGCTATTTTTCTATTTGTATCCGCTAATTTTACTTAGCGTAACAATTATATTTATACTTTTACATAAACAGAAAAAAAAGATATTTGCTTCCCTCATACTCTCCATGCTATTTTACATTATGAATGTTTCGATCCCACTTATTTTATTTTAAGAATAGGAAAATGCGCCATGCGGGCATCAATAACGAGATAAAATTCAAGTGGCTACTCTAAACCAATGACAACTTCAGTGATTTAACCAACAACCAAAACAAGTAACATGCAGTCTATACAAAAATGATGCTGCCTTTAACAGAAAAACGACCCACCACTCAGGTGAATCGTTCTATTGTTATTGAAGGAACTTCTGTATATCCTCATCTAAATAAACCCAGCCTTTCCAGCCAATATGAATCGTATCACGTAAAAAGTGCGGGTCGTATTCATGGCCAGAATAATCGGCGTAGGGAAAGCCGCTATCATTAATTTGTTTTTTTATACGAGTATAGTAGTCTTGCCGGCCTTTTTCGGGAAAGCCAGTATAATCATAGTACTCCCCATTCACAGGAATAATAACAAAAAGCGGTACTGCATCTGCTTCCTTCAGAATATCAAGCATCAGTTGGAAATCATCATACTCAAGTGATTCTGCATAGGAATGTCCTTTATTCTTTCCTTTCATCCCCTTAATGCGATCCTTCTTATGCTTATAGACTTTGTCGTCAATATAGAAGTCTGATTGCTGTGTCCGTTTCGCCCCGTAAGTCTCTGCTTGAGCCTGCAGTTCTTCCCATGTTTTGTCCTTCACTTTATCTGACTGATGTCGATTTGGTGTGGAATCATTCTGAAGTGTAAAATACAAATCCTTTTTCTTCAAGACCGAAATATAAGCCTTTGCAGGAACTGACAGCATATTAAACGTACTTTTTTTGTCATGCAAATAAGCATCGTATAGCTGATTAAGAATCGTATCATTTTTGACTGCATTATACGTCATCAGGCGTTGCATCAATTTTCGCTTCACCTGCTCGTCCACTTCCTTATTGAAGGGAAGTTGGTACGCTTGCAGGGAGGAATAGTTTGGTGCAAAGTGCTGCTCGTCTGTACCATGCTTAACAAACCATTGCGGTGATACGATAACAACCATCTGCTTGTTCTTTAATTGTTTGGCATGTGTTGCAAAGTTTAAATCATGGATAATAGAGGTTGTTCCGCCTTTTCCTATTAGATAAGGTGTGAAAGCAGCATCATTTGCCTCGAAATAATTCGATGGATGGTATGGATCCCAGCGCGACAATTCAGAAGAACCATAGATTGGAACATACGTCGAACTTTCGAGCATTTCAGCTTGCAGATATGTTCCTTGAAACATATTTGGCTGCAAGCTGATGGCCGATTCCTGCAAACGCTCCGCAGGGACTAGCTTTGCCAGCCATGATACTGGTACGAATACAACCCCGGCAAACAGGACCAATGCGACAATGATTGGTCCAAACATATACTTCTTCTTCATTACTTCAGCTCATTCAGTCGATCAACGATAGCATTAGGTGTATTCCAGGTATCTCGATCAAATTCTGTAATTGGAACAGTGATATTGAGTTGATCATCGAATTGAAACAGTAACTCTACTGTCCCGAATGAATCAATAATCCCTGAGTCGAATAAATCTAAATCTAGTTCTTCTTTAACAACATCATCTTGACAAACTTCTGCAATAACTTGTAGTACTTTTTCTTTAAAATCCATATTTATAATCCCCTTTTATTGAAATGGTCTGCCGGAAAACAGATAAAAGCCGAAACAAACGACATGGAAAGTAATGATAATCGACACGATTGTCATCGCTTTTCCTGTTGGCCAGCGTTTATGTTTTTTATTCCAGGTTTCGAAGAAATTAAATCCGGTCATCATCAAAGCATGATAAGCTCCATAAATGATGTATTGAATTTCTAATCCATGCCAAACTCCCATCAGCAGGAATAACAGGATATAACCTAGATTTGAAACAAGCATTTTGTTCTGAATCCATCTTTTTTTCTTCATTAAGAACACGAAGCGCATGAACACATAATCACGGAACCAGAACGACAATGACATATGCCATCTATTCCAGAAATCCTTAATGTTACGGCTGATGAATGGCTTATTAAAGTTCTCTGGTGACCTGATTCCCATCATATAACTGACTCCGACTGCAAACGCCGTATAGCCGGCAAAGTCGAAGAACAGGTATAAACTATAACTGTACATATAGAGCAAATGATAGGTAAACTTGCCATCTGCTATAGTATCTAAATTCATTATGAAGTACGTATTAATGCAATAGCCGATAATAAATTTATACAAAAAACCAAGAAAAATTTTGTTAATCCCTTTATAAAGCAGATCCTTGTATTCCTCCGGTGTCCATCGTTTCTCTTCATCCTTTTGGAATCGGCGGAAGCGATCAATTGGTCCGGATGAAATGGTCGGATAAAACAGCATAAAATTAACAAGCTGGTAAATCGAGAGCTGATTCTTTATTAATCCATCTCTTGTTTCAATAATAATTTGGACTGCACGAAATGTCAGATAAGAAATACCAAGAAAGCTCACTAAATTATCTACAGCTAAAATCGGCAAAAGCTTCGATAAAATTAAAGGCAGGATCGAAAGTAAACTTATTAAATAGAATACAAGACTACTATTTTTCGTCTTTCGATACGTTATGTAGCCTTTAATAAGTACAAGCTGCAGAACAGTAAATGCTACTAATGAAAAGAAGCCGTTGTTTCCGCCTGAAAATATAATAGCCAATACAACAATCGATACAAACACGTTGTAATAGCGCAGGCGCCTGCCCATTATTCCGAGTATCATCGTCGGCAGCAGCAAGATACCTAGAATAATAAAGAAAAGGAAAGAGCTATATGGGGTCATGCGAATACCTCTTCCTTCAATTTCTTCCGGTCTGCTTTTCCGTTCATTGTCATTGGCATAGCAGTATGATACGTGAATTTACGTGGTATCATATATGCCGGCAAGCGCAAAGCAAGATCTTTCCGAATAGCGGCTGTCAGTTTGTATTCCTTGTCAAATTCATGAGCTGCAGGTACGACTGCTGCAATCAAATATTCAATTTCTTCATTTGGTGCATGAGGGATAATAATGGCTGCCTGAATATAATCTGACTGGTTAAGGTGGAACTCAATTTCTTCAAGCTCCATCCGATAGCCATGCAGCTTTATTTGAAAATCAAGTCTGCCTTGGCAGTACACCATTCCATCCTCAATCAAGCCGGCATCACCAGTACGATAAGCATTCATTTCGTTTATCTTGCCAAATGCCTTTTCTGTCAGCAGCGGCTCACCTAAATAGCCTTTTGATACGCTTGGCCCGGCAAGAATAAGCTCTCCCTTTTGTCCTTCTGGCAAGATATTATCGAATTCGTCTACAACTATAATTCGCATATCAGCTTTTGGGTAGCCTACTGGCAGTGCCTTCTCTTTTTTAAGTAATTCTTCGGTAATTTCAATAGACGTTATAGCAACAGTTGCTTCGGTTGGCCCATAAGTATTAAAAATCCTTGCTTGTGGAAAACGTGCTTTCAGTTCTTTGGCTACAGCTAATGGTAGTACTTCCCCACAGAAAAGGAATACCTCAAGCTCAGGAAGCATCGTTTGATTAAAGTCCGGATTTGGAAAGCACATTTGCACGAAGGATGGTGTCGAAGTCCAGATTTGCAAACTAGACCGACTCAAGTTTTCGAATAATACCTTCGGCTTATTGATTACCTCTTTCTCCAATGTATGAATGGAACCGCCGCTTTGAAGAGCAGGATAAAAGTCCATTACAGATAAATCAAAGGAGAAAGGTGCCTGATTTAAAAATACTTTGCCTTCATCTAAAGGAAAGTCATTTGTCATCCAATCGGTAAAGGATTGCAAATTTGCTGCAGTTATTTGCACACCTTTTGGATTTCCAGTACTGCCAGATGTATAAATAATGTAAAAAACTTCATCATTCTTAACCCAATACTCACGACTTATAGGCTCTTGTTGTTCCATCTTCAGTTCAGATATTTGTAAAACTGGAACACTAACAACATCCAGCTTGCTATCTGTTGTATTAATTACTAATGCTGCACCAGACTTTTCGACGATAAGACGCACCCGTTCCAATGGAATGGATGTATCAACCGGTATATAAGAATAGCCTGCCTGTACACATGCTAGGAATGCTATCGGCATATTAATTCCCATGTGACCATATACTACAACTGGAGTCTGTCGGTCGAACTGCATGGCATGGATTAAGCTAGCTAGTCTGCCCGATTTGTCCCAAAGCAATTTATAGTTAAGAACCTGGTCATTTGTCCGATATGCTGTATGTTCCGGTTTTGTTGCCGCATGCTGCGCAATACGCGTTAAAAGTTTCATTTTTTATCTTCTCCATTTAGAAATCATTATAAATATAGTTGCCTGTATTGGCCGTATGGAAGCCGTACATTAAGAACAAGGTAACAAGAATTGCTAAATAAAAGCATGTATGTAATACGAATCGGATACTCGTGTGCGTATACAGCTGTTTTAGCTTATTCATCTTCTCTCCCTCCATCCATTTCATTCAAATTTATAGCCTGTTCCTATAACAGTCCGAATATGATGTGATTCGCCGCTTAATTTAGCTCTTAGCTTCTTAATATGTGTATCAACAACTCGACTATCACCGTCGAAGTCTAAACCCCATACGTGATTCAAAATTGTTTCGCGTGCAAGGACAATATTTTTATGCTGAAGTAGAAACACTAATAAGTCATATTCCTTTGGCGCTAATTCGACTTGTTGGCCCTCAAGCTGAAGCTGATGGGACTTCATATTAATGACAGCTTCGCCAAACCTAACCATATGTCCAGTCGGCCGGTACTGTTCAATTGCCCGCTTCATTAATGAATTAGCTCGTGCTACCAATACTTTGGGACTGAATGGCTTTGTAACATACTCATCTGCCCCAAGTTCAAATCCCTGAATTTTATCATCGTCACTGGACTTCGCTGTCAGAAGAATAATCGGTACACCAGACCTCATTCGCACCTGTTTTGTGACAGCAAATCCATCCATTTGCGGCATCATAATATCAAGAATGATTAGATCCGGAAAAACGGCATCAAACCAGTCCATTGCACTGCTTCCATTATCCGTTTCATATACTTCCCAGCCGTCCTTCTTGAAATAATCGGCTACAACTTCGCGGATTCTCACTTCATCCTCGACAAGCAATACCTTCTTCCCCATCGCGAACCTTCCTTCCAATTTGTAAATATTAACAAAGTCATATGTCTTTCATGTGTCCATTAAGAAATATTTCCCATTATTTGAATCGAACGAAGAAACGCATACCGTCAGGCATATTTTCTGCTCCGTAATGAAAGCCATGCAGATTAAGAATCTGCTGAACAATCGCCAGCCCTAATCCTGTACCACCAGTCATTCGGCTTCGTGAAGATTCAGTTCGATAGAACCGTTTCCAAATATTCTCTAAATGCTCTTTCGGTATTTGTGTGCCTTTGTTTTCAATTTCAAAAATACTGCCGCCATTTTTCTGATCCAAACCGATGCGAATCACAATAACTGAATTAGGCTCGCTGTGTCGTACCGCATTTATAAGAAGATTTTGCATAACTCGCTCCATCCACTCATAATCCGCCAAAATATGCTGTTCGTTCTTTGGCATGATTTCAATCACAACGTTTTTCTCTTGCGCGATGCAATATAGTTTATATGCCAAAACCTCAATCATTTCACTGAGCAAAAAGGATGTTTTTCTTAGTTTAATCGCACCATTCTCCAACTTAGCCAAATCCAGCATATCCTTTATCAGCACTTCCATCTTTTCTGATTCCTCAATGATTACTTCCACATAATGGTCATGTTTATCAGGACTGACACCATCCTGCAATCCTTCTGCAAAGCTTTTGACAATACTCAGCGGCGTCTTCAATTCATGTGATGCATGCTCGAAAAACTCGCGCTGCTCCTTTTCCATCTGCTCCCGTTTTTTCATATCCTCTTTCAGCTTTTTATTGGCTTGCTTCAAGTCGTTTAAGGCAACATCCAGATTTTTTGCCATAACAAGCATATTGTTCGAAAGACTCCCCAGCTCATCCTTCTGCTGAATTGGTTTCACTAACGAGAAGTCAAGATTAACCATTTTTTTTGCCATTTCATTAAGCTTTATCAGTGGTCTGCTAACAATACGCGAGAAAAACAATGACAGTAAAATAATGAGAATGAAGCCTGCAACCCCAATATACACATAAAACATTCGAAGTGCTTCATTCGTATCTTTGATTTCCTGTATAGATGTGACAGAGAACATAAATTGCATTTCCCCGTCTTTTTTTATTGGCTCAATGAGTACTAAATTATGTTTTCCACTCCATGACTCTACCCAGTTCAACTGCAAGCTTTCTCCATCAGAAAGCTGCTTTATCTGCTCTTCCTTTAGCGGAAACCATTCCAAAAGTGCATCATAAAGAATACCGAGTCCTCTATTGATCATTCCATCCTTAGGCAGCGAAACGCTTTTTATTTTGCCTTCGATTCTCACCTCATCATCGTCAGGGTCTTCACCAACACTAAATTTATCCTTATGGATAACTGATGGATAAATGACAGAAGAATCTCCGTCATCTATTTCTCCTTCGACAATCAATGTATCTCCATTTCTGAAATTCAATGCTTGCACCTGTTTTCCATAATTTGCGACAAGCAAGGAAAGCGATACTTCTATTACAGCTCCATCTTCTGTTTCAACCATGATATTAAACGGATCCTGAACTAACTGAAAACCTTCTGCATCAACAACTGTTACCGGACTTTTTGTTACTCTCATGTAAGAAAATGTCTGTTTTATAAATTCTGCTTCGCTCCAAGATTCTTTCACATAACCTTCTGCTAATTGATGCAGGTGCTCAGCTGCTTCTTTCGTTTTATGATGCTGATAAAAACGATCAAAGAATAATAGCTGAAATATCATAATCATGGCGTAAAACGCCAAAAAAAATATTGCTGTTATTGCGAATAATTTTACAGTGATACCGCGTTTTCTCATGTTTTACTCCTTTATATCATTCCACAGTTTATTAATAACTTAAGTGACATGTATGTTTTTTGTGTGTCCACATAGAACCCACTTCATATAGTAACCATCTTTTTCAAGTTGAGGAACCTTTTTTTAAATCTATATTCGATAAAAAATTTATCTTATAAACATAAAAACTCTTTGGTTTGACGTTTGTTTAAAAATTAATCGTCACTTGCGCTCTTAAAATCCTTAGAAAATAAGAGGGTACCCTATCACCCATGCAACGCTTCTATTAAATATGACTAACAGACCAATAAACCCATAAAATAAAAAATTATCAGAATAAACACCCATAATTCTTGACAATAATATTCAACAAAATTTATATTGGTTACAGGAATTATTTTTGCACAGGGGAAACTTTTTGTCACTTTTGCATATATTTTGACTCTAAGCAATATAATTAATTGAAATTAATTCAAATCAAAAGGAGGATGTATGGAAAAATGTTAAGTGTAAAGGAACTGAATGTTGACTATTTCGGCAATCACGCACTTCAAGACGTTCATATTGATATTCCCTTAGGGTACTCCATCGGAATTATTGGACCTAACGGTGCAGGTAAATCCACCTTTCTTAAAGCTTTATTGGGAATCATAAAAAAAAGCAGTGGGACTATTCTAGTGAATGATTCGCCTATTTCTCTGTCAAAAAAAGATATCGCCTATGTTCCACAAAAAAGTGAAGTGGATCTAACTTTTCCTATTACTGTTAGGGAAACGATTTTAACTGGAACCTATCCCAAACTTAAACTGTTCCGTCGTCCCGGAAAAAAGGAAAAAGAGCAAGTGGAGCGCTGTATGGACATGGTGGAAATTAGCGATCTTGCTGACAAACAAATCGGTAATTTGTCTGGTGGTCAACTGCAAAGAGTATTTATAGCTCGGGCATTGGCTCAAAAAGCAGACATATTTTTCCTAGATGAACCGTTTGTTGGTATCGATTTAGTGAGCGAAAAAATTATCGTACAGCTTCTTAAAAAGTTGAAAAAGCAAGGAAAAACTATACTTGTGGTACACCATGATTTACATGAAGTGGAGGAATACTTTGATAAAATAATGATTTTTAACAAGAAGCTGATTGCTTTTGGCGATATAACAACAACCTTCACAACGGAAAACATCAAAGCTGCATATGGCTCTTCATTAGGAAGCATCCAAATTAAAGGGATAGGAGACAACAGTCATCATGATTGAATTTTTAAGTAATGCACTGAATATTCCTACTTATGCATTGAATGCAGGCTTGTCCTCCATTATTCTTGGGATTGTTTCAGGCGTTTTAGGAAGTTTCATTGTACTTAGGAAGATGTCCTTAATGGGGGATGCACTTTCTCATGCGGTATTACCAGGTGTCGCCATTTCTTATATATTGGGGATTAACATTTTATTTGGTGCTTCCGTGTTTGGTTTACTTGCGGCTATTTTAATTCAATTCATAACGAATCGAAGCACAATTAAAAGTGATACCTCTATCGGTATTATCTTAAGTTCGTTTTTTGCGCTAGGCATTGTGCTCATTACATTCGCACGAAGCGGACTTGATTTAACCCATATTTTATTTGGAAATATTTTAGCAGTTCCAAACTCTGAAATAACTCAAGCTTTCATCATTATGCTAGTCGTTATCGGAATAGTTACTTTATTTTACAAAGAACTACTCATCAGCTCTTTTGATCCGATTGTTTCAAAAGGAGCTGGTCTCAACACCACTTTCTATCACTATTTGCTTATGACACTACTCTCCTTTGTGACTGTTTCCTTTTTATCACAAGTCGGAATAGTTTTGGTCATTGCCATGCTCGTCATTCCAGCCGCAACATCTTATTTATGGACCAAAAAGCTATTTCATATGATTGTTTTCGCCTCTCTCTATGGCGCACTTTCTGGTGTTGTAGGTGTTTGGATTAGCTTCAGATTTAATTTGCCAACGAGTGCCACGATTGTGTTGGTCGGTGTAACAGGCTTTGCGATTTCGTTTATTCTTTCTCCAAAAAACAACTTTTTTACGAAGGGTAGGTTATTAAATTGAAAAAAATGATGCTTGGAATAATCGCTACTATGATTCTTGTACTTTCGGCTTGTTCTAACGGAGAACAAACTACCTCAACGGATGATAAAACCATTAAAATTGTTGCGACATATTCTATTATTGCGGATATGGTCAAAAATATTACTGGTGATAAAGCAGAAGTTAACAGTTTGGTTCCAATTGGAACAGATCCGCACATGTATGATCCGTTGCCAGATGATACTAAAAAGGTATCTGAAGCAGATTTGGTTTTTTATAATGGATTAAACCTGGAAACTGGGAAAGGCTGGTTTCAAGATCTTCTGAAGGTTACCGATAAAACGGACGTAGCTTTTCCTGTCACAGAAGAGGTCACACCAATCTATCTAAGTGAAAAAGGAAAAGAATCGCAAGAAGATCCCCATGCATGGTTAGATATTCAAAATGCCATTAAGTATGTGGATGTTATAACCAACCAAGTCATTCAAGCTGATCCCGACAATGAAGAATACTATTTACAAAATAAAACAAAGTATGTCGCCGAGCTTGAAGAGATTGATCAATATGCACGAACACAAATAGCTAAAATTCCCGAGGAAAAACGCATTCTTGTAACAAGTGAAGGTGCTTTTAAATACTTCGCCAAAGCATATGGCTTTGAATCTGCATTTATCTGGGAAATTAATACTGACAGCCAAGGTACCCCAGAACAAATGAATAGAATTATAGACATAATTAATACAGAAAAAGTGCCAGCATTATTTGTTGAAACAAGTGTCAATCCAAAAACAATGGAGACCGTATCTAAAGAAACAAATGTACCAATTTACTCAAAAATTTTCACAGACTCGCTCGCTAAAAAAGGTGAACCTGGAGATACGTATATCTCCATGATTAAATGGAATATAGATAAGGTAATCGAAGGATTGACTCCTTAAATCAAAGTAACATCTTTTGAGTAAACAGGCATGAAAAGAGTGATAATTACTATTCTTTTAAATACGCAGAAAAGAAAATGTCTAATCCCTTCTATATAATGGGTTTAGACATTTTTCATAGATTTTAGGCTTTAGTTAATTCAAATGTGTTCCATTGCATTTGAGTTCCTCTTTTTTCCCGAACTCTTTAATGACTCTTTACCTTCATCTTGAAGAATATATAAAAATAAAAATCTAAATAAAAGGAAGCCAAAAATACCTGAATACGTGATTACGATTTCTAAAAAAAAGGAAATCGTCTGAAGACAAACCATCCTTTAAATAATCAACTATGGATAAGATATCTGTGCTGAGGGATAACAACATGGCAGAAATTAGCTCAACCATTCTTAACGGATTTCTTAAAGAGTAATTCACTTTCCCAATATTAAAGATACTTTTGATATCAGGACCAATTTGATTGCCCTTGTATAATCCAACTGCTGCGGCGGCTAGTAAAGGGGGAATAACCGAATCTAACTGGAATAAAACTATCCATATATTTAATAATACAGGCATAATAATTAGAATAGCTATCATGTATAAACTCCTTATTGGTTATGTAATTAATAACTTATTTCTCTAGCAAGGTGAATCGCTCCGGCTTTTCTCCTAACATTCATTTGTTCTTAAACCACAAACTACTCACTATTACTTTCATACCCATAACAATAACGTAAGTTGTTCCAAATAAGTTCCACCCCTAAAAAAAGATTTTGGTTATAGAGTGAGACAAGGTATCCTCTTCTCTCTTCAACTATATTACCAAATAATTACATGTTGTAAAGAGTGAGTAATGGGGTCTTAACATAGCGACCACCCTTAAATAAACTTGCTTAAAGCTGATGTTTTTTAGTAAATTAAGATAAAAATTCTATTAGTATTTTCATTATAGTGACTATATATAGACACTATAAATAAACTGTTGATATTACTGGTTTTTACAAAGAAGTATTTCTTTTAATATTCCACAATTATTTCGCTAAGCTCCTCTTAGGCCCTTACAATAGTGGCTCTATCTGTTTATGGTTTAAATCATACAAACAAGGTCACAAAATAATAGACCCTGCCCTGCTGAATCTATTTGGTTATCATTTCGATTAGGAAATTCCGTCATACAACTAATCAATCAAAAAAACTTAAGAACCAAGTTCCTCTCCCCTATCCGAAACACCCTCCTTGTATTTCTTTCCAATTGTGTTATTAGAAATCAAACTATATAATGATAATGAGAATCATTATCATTATATAGAAGAAGGGAAGTAGTTTGACAATGAAAAGACATCTTGTAATTGGCATTCATTTATCAGCGCACAGTAAACAAGGTCAGAAAGGGCCATTGATTGATGAGCAAATCGCATTTGCTCAGAGGGCTGAGGCAGCTAAATTAGATTTTGTATTTAAGGCTGATTATTTAGTAGCGCATCCTGAGTTAATGGCTAAAACAAAAGGAGCTGTTGGTTTAGATCCCAGCTTTTTAATGGCCACAGTTGCAAGAGAAACGAAAAATATCGGCTTAGTAACTACCATTTCTACCTCATTTAATCCACCCTATATTATTGCACGCCAATTACAATCCTTAAACTGGATTAGCGAGGGTCGTGCAGGCTGGAACCTGGTAACGTCCATTGACGGAGCAAATAATTTTAGTAATGAGGAGATGCCTTCCTCTGAGGAACGCTATGCAAAAGCCGCAGAATGTAAGGAAGTTGTTCAGCAGCTTTTGCATAGTAATCCTTATGAAACACTTGAAACAGATGGTGATTTAGAGAAAATTAAGGAGCTGGTGCAGCCAATTAATTATAAGGGAGAGTTCTTTCATGTTAACGGACCGTTGAATATTCCTATGCATCCAGCTGGAGATATTCCTTTATTCCAAGCAGGAGCATCTGACACAGGGAGACAATTTGCTGCTAAAGTATCGAATGCAATTTTTGCAGCCACACCAGATATAGAAGTAGGCATTGAATTACGCAATGATTTGCTAAACGGGCAGTTGAGGCAGGTCGTTCGGCAGATGATATTCGGTTATTGCCTGGACTGTATTTCTTTATTGGTGATACATATGAAGAAGCATTAGAAATGCATCGTAAAGCACATGAGCATTTAACCATTGAACGCCGTCACAACGCCCTTGAAGCTATAATTGGCTTGAATCTTCGTCATTTAAAGCTTAATGATTTTGTAACGGCAAATATGTTGCCGCCTGAAAAGCAGCAAGTACGCAGTAAGACGCATGCTCAACTTGTACGACGTTATATTATCGAGAATGAGCCGACTGTTGAGGAGCTGTTAACACGCCCGGAAGTCATTGGCTCTGCGCATCTTGTAGCAATTGGCACACCGCTTGATATTGTAAATCAAATTATTACTTTTTATGAAAAGGGAGCATTGGATGGCTTTATTGCTGTACCTGGAGGACCTGCAAAATCTTTAGATTTATTTTTTAGTGATGTTATCCCAATGCTAGTAGAACAAGGTTTATTCCGTGAGCTATATGAGGGGAACACATTGCGTTCACACTTAGGCTTAGATGGCATAAAGCAAACAATACCGGAATAAGAAGGAAAAAGGGTAAAGGTGTTATTAATATCCACTCTTTGCCCTTTTGTTAGTTAGTATTAAAACAATCGTATAGGAATTAATCAAATAGCTAAATGTGAAACATCCCTTCCCTTTCTAGATGCCCAGTTAAAGGCTGGATATATAAAGGAACATTCAACTGGAGTTCCTTCTATTTTTCACATACTTCAATGCCAAAAAATTATTTATTCCAATTTTTTTTGCTACCTTTTGTGGAACAGCCTTCCGTTTATATTCTTCAAAGCCTATTTTTTTATATAAATTCATTGCCGGCGTATTCGTATCAGCAACTTCTTCAATAACATAATGATTGTACGGTGTATTTTCAAGAATATGCTGGATGATTTGAGATGCTACGCCCTGCCCTCTAAATTCAGGAGCTGTGCCAACAAACTCAATTGATCCAGTATTAAGCGGGAAGTTTTTATAGGGTGCTTCAAATTCCTTTTTCAAAAAGATTCCTGCCATGCTTCCTTTAAAGAAACCCAAGTGCTTTCTCAACTCTTTATTATTTAATTTCACTGATTTTTTTGTTCCATCTGTACATGCAGTTACTCCAGCAATTTCCCCATTTGCTATAGCTACATAAAACTGATCTAAAATAAACATATGAGCAAAGGCTTTTGCAATAATATTCTTATCTTTAGAAAAAAAAATCAGCCATTGTGTAAAGCCTTCTGCAAAAATTTCAGACATTTGCGTTCTTACATCTAAATCAACCTCATCGGCTTTAACAATTAGAAAGATATGACCAGCGGATTTCATATGGCTTATTCCTTTCATTTTTATAGTTAAATATAATTCTCTATCCATCCCAAATTATATTCGACAATCCCAGCGTATACTCCAAAAAAGTGACATCTTTTATTTTGTAGAAATCCCCTCTAAGCATAAATATTATTTAAAAATAAAAGGAGTTAATCTGTTTGTGGATTAACTCCTTCATTACACCAGCGTATTCTTCTAAATTTCATTTAACATCTGATTAAGAGATTGTAATTCTTTCTCAATTTCAGAAAGCCTATTTTCTAAGGGGGCCAAGTTTCCTTTTACATATTCTAATTTTTCTAGATTGTCTTGAACCTGTAAATATTCGTTCTTTAATTCCAAAATGCTATATTCAATATCTTTTTTATTCATTTTCTTTCTTCCTCCACTCAAGAAGATGTTTTCTATAGTCATCTCATTTTATATTTAACTATTTATGCGCAGTAATCGTAAAGCATTTAAAATAACAATTAACGCTGCCCCTGTATCACTTAACACAGCCATCCAAAGTGTTAACCATCCAGGAAAAATCATAACTAATGCGATGACTTTAATTAAGATTGAAAACCAAATATTTTGTTTTATAATGCTTAATGCTTTTTTACTTAATGTGATGGTGTGTGGCAGCTTCTCAAGATTATCAGCCATTAACACAATATCTGCTGTTTCCATTGCAGTGTCTGTTCCAGCCCCACCCATAGCGATACCTAAATCAGCTGTTGCCAAAGCTGGCGCATCATTTATACCATCACCAACCATCGCTACTTTGTAGCCTTCTTCCTGCAATTTCTTGACTGCAGCCACCTTATCTTCAGGCAATAAATTAGCAAAGTACCTGTTAACATTTGCCTTAGAAGCAATCAATTTAGCTGTTCCTTCATTATCTCCTGTTAACATAACCGTCTGCTTTATGCCACTTGATAATAATGATTTTAGTGCAACAGCAGAGTTTTCACGTATCGTATCTGCCACTGATATTACGCCAATAACTTCAGTTTTTGTGCCTATGATAACTACTGTCTTCCCATTATTTTGCAACTCATTCACATAAGCTTCCACTATATCTAGTGGGATACTCAACTCTTTAAACAATTTCAGGTTTCCTGCATAGTATACTTCTTCGTTAATAGTAGCTTGAACACCTTTTCCAACTATGTTTTTAAATTCTAATCCGTCTTTAGCAGACCTTTCTAGTTCCCTTACATGATTGACAATCGCTTTAGCAATCGGATGTGTGGAGTACTCTTCCAATGTAAGAGCAATTGACAGCAGTTCTTCTTCTGAACCGATAAAGGTTTTAATGTCTGATACCGTCGGCTTTCCTTCTGTGAGCGTACCTGTTTTATCAAATGCAATGGCACTGATAGCACCAGCAGCTTCTAAGAAGGTACCTCCTTTTATCAGGACACCATTTCTAGCTGCATTGCCAATGGCAGAAACAATTGCTACAGGTGTTGAGATTACTAACGCACATGGACAAGCAACCACAAGTAACTCAAGCCCTTTATAGAACCATTCGCCCCATGTGCCAAATCCAAGCATTGGCGGAAAAATAATAATCACAAGTGCTGCTATAAATACAATCGGTGTATAGATGCTGGCAAATTTATCAACAAAAGCTTCTGTTGGTGCTTTTTGTTCTTGTGCTTCTTCCACTAAATGAATGATTTTCGATATAGTCGTATCTTCAACAAGCTTTGTAACTTTTATTTCTAATAAACCATGTTCATTTATGGTACCAGCATATACCGCATCCCCTAATCCCTTATCTACAGGAATGGATTCACCAGTGATAGGTGCTTGGTTTACACTTGATTCACCTTGAATCACATCTCCATCCAAAGCAATGCGCTCACCAGGTTTAATAACAATTATTGTACCGACTGAAATTTCCTCCACTGGCTTTTTAACTAAATCATTTCCAACCTTGACCCAAGCCTCTGATGGAGATAAATCCATTAAACTGCGAATAGAGTTCCTAGTTCTTTCAATAGATTTTGTTTGCAGATAATTTCCGATGGCGAACAACCAAACCACTGTCGCCCCTTCCAACCATTCTCCGATTAAGGCAGCTCCTATGGCGGCCGCTGACATAAGCACGTTCATATCGAGAGATCGACTCTTAATAGCATAAAAAGCACTTTTTACTGGTTTATACCCACTTATTACGATAGCGGCCGCATAAAAAAGAGTCGACACAATCGCAGGAACAGTTAAATAAGATAGTAGAAATCCTAATACGATAAGAAGACCAGAAGAAATAATAATCCCATTTTCTTTTTTACTTTTTGGTTTTTCCACAGATGTTTTTTTATTTGATTTTAATGCAGCACTATACCCAATTTTACTTACTTCTGAGATAATTTCATCTACACTATTGGAATGTTCTATTTTCATTTTCCCTGTTGAGAAATTAACAGTTACTTCTTTAACAGAAGGGTTTTTATGAAGGTGATTTTCAATGCTTTTCGCACAGCTGCCACAGTCCATTCCCACGATATCATACGTTCGTAGATTCTTGTTTTGTTGCAGCACCTCTGCCGAGTAACCAAGTTTCTTTATTTCTTTTTCTATGAGAACGAAAGCATCTGCATTAGAGGCATACACTTGCATTTTTGCCGTACTATAATTTACTTTCACCGTATCAATGCCCGGTAGTGATCCTAATCCCTTTTCAATCGTTTTCGCACAAGCAGGGCAATCCATCCCGCTAACAAGAAAGTCTTGCTTTTCTCCTGGATTATTTTCAATGACAATTTCTTCACCATTATTTAAATCTGCAGTACTACAACAAGAGCTAGCCATTTCTTCTGACTTCTTAACGGAATAATCACAGCACGCACTTGCGTCTGCCGCTGACTCATTGCTGCAGCATGAGTCCTTCTCCGATACTTTTGGACTATTGCAGCAGCTGCTTTCTGCCGGAAGTATATTAAATAACTCCGATGTATCCTCGTTTGTGGAACAACAAGCAGAGGCGACTTCTTTCGTTTCTTTACTTGAAGATCCCGAACTGCAGCATGAACTTTCCTCTGCATCTTTACTACTGCTACAACAGCTACTTTCCTTCGATACAACATTGTTTGTTTTTTCCGAATGGCTAGAACAACAAGCAGAGGCTGAAACTATGTTGCTTTCATCCTTGCTTTCCTTATTTGAACCACAGCATTTATCAGACACTCTTTCCACCTCACTCCATATGATTTTCGCAGCAAGCAACATCACTCTGAACATCTGATAGAACAACATCAAACATATCTAATAAATCACGAATATGCTGATTTCTTAAACTATAGAAACAAAACTTCCCTTCATTTCTGCCAACAATAATGCCGCAGCCCTTTAAGCAGGCTAAGTGCTGGGAGATATTCGATTGATTCCCTTTCACTTCCTCGACAATCTGCGATACCGGTTTCTCTCCATCTTTTAAGCATTCTAGAATTTGGATTCGCGTTTTGTTTGAAAAGCCATGAATGAGTTTAACCTTCATGTCTAAAGTATTATTTGTCATATAAACCACCTCGTATTAGTCATTTCTAATATGTTTGTTACCATCATATTAGTCAAAACTAATATGTGTGTCAATTAATACTTGTTTTTTTGTCTTACATGTTTAATAAAACAAATGAAAAAGTCTAGAGATTATCCCTATCTCTAGACTACGTTCGTTGTTATGAAGTTCTAACAATTCAAGCTAAACATAGTAATACGTTCATTCCTAAAACAAGAATTTTCTCTTTCTGCTACTATATTATGGGGTAATGACTAAACTTCAACCTAAGCTATTAAGCGGTTCTCTTAATGGATATTCCTAACATATTAAGAAATTGGCTGGCTTCCTCCATATAATCATAATGATTATTCTATGGTTAGATTTTTTCATTGTACAAGATACTATTAAATTTGAATGCGATTACTCCGCTGCTAAAGCCTGCTCTTTTGTTAAGTGCACTGTACCAAATGGATGTTGAGGTGGAGCATATATAGAATAAAGCTTTAATGGCATATTGCCTGTATTGGTTACATTATGCCACGTATTAGCAGGGATCATAATAGCAAAATCATCATAAACCCTTTGAACAAAGTTAAGATTTTCTTTTCTTTTACCCATTTGAACAATCCCTTGACCTTGTTCAATCCTTAAAAATTGGTCAACATGAGGGTGAACTTCTAATCCAATGTCTTCACCAACATTAATACTCATTAATGTTACTTGCAGATGATTTCCTGTCCACAAAGCAGTACGATAAGTATTATTTTGCTTCGCAGCCTCATTGATATTAACTACAAATGGTTTGCTTCCAAAATCCTTTACTATATTTCTTGTATTATCATAATCATTCCAGTAATTAGGATATCTTAAATAATTATTCACTGGGAGATGAACATACGGGTATGGCTGTATCCTTGGAGGATAGTACATCTTATTTCAATCCCTTCTCAGATTTATTCAAATTATCTTATGAAAATTTTATGGGAAAGTACTTATATGTAAATAAACAGCCGGCAAAAAAACAATGATTAACTGCTCCACTTAAGTTCAATTTTTTTATTGCCTTTCCATATAATATGCCATATCCAAATTTCATCGTCTTGAAATAGCTGTTTTTGGACCTTTATCGCACCGAATAAAACTCACGAAACAGCACCTCGTCAGAAACGCTAAAACGCCAAATTCGAGATTGTTACTATAAACAAGAGTAGCTATATTAATTCATTTTCCTCATTCAATTAAACGATGTTAATAAGCCTTTAAACAGCATGTTGACAACCGTTTTCCATGACATTAAACTGTAATTCACCTTAATAACTGGAGGAATATAGATAGATGGAGTTTATTTTATATTTGTTATTAATTCTACTAGCTACTAAACTTGCAGGTGAGTTATCAGTCAGGTTAGGTCAACCATCTGTACTTGGGAAACTGATTATAGGAATTGTATTAGGGCCTGCAGTTCTTGGTTGGATAAATAACAGTGATTTTATTCATTATTTCTCTGAAATTGGAGTTATTATGCTTATGTTTTTAGCAGGTTTAGAGACGGACTTAGATCAACTCAAAAAAAATTGGAAAGCAGCTTTTGCTGTTGCCATACTCGGCATCATTTTTCCTTTTATCGGCGGATTCGGTATAGGTGAATTATTTGGATTACATACAACCTACTCCCTTTTTATTGGTGTGCTGTTAAGTGCGACCTCTGTGAGTATTACTGTCCAGGTCTTAAAGGATATGAATAAACTTAATTCACCTGAGGGAAGCACCATTTTAGGTGCTTCGGTGGTTGACGATGTGCTTGTTGTTGTCCTTTTAGCACTCATGACTAGTTTTCTTGGAACCGGAGAGGAAGTCTCCATTGGTTTACTAGTTGGCAAAAAAGTACTCTTCTTTATCGGTGTTATCCTTGCAGGAGCCTTTATAGTTCCCATATTTCTTAAAACGCTGTCTAAATTAAAGGTCACAGAACCTGTAATTTCTATGGCACTAGTTATTTGTTTTGCTTTTGTTTATTTTGCTGATGTCCTTGGAATGGCAGGTATTATTGGCGCATTTGCAGCCGGTTTAGCTATCTCTCAAACAGAGTTTAAGCATACTATAGAAGGGAAAATTAATCCTATCGCATATGCAGTGTTTGTTCCTGTTTTCTTTGTAAGTATAGGTCTAAATGTTTCCTTCAGTGGTATCGGAAGTCAAATTGGTTTCATTGCAGCACTAACAGCTAGTGCCATCATAACAAAACTCATAGGTGGCACTATCGGAGCAAAGTTAACTGGATTTAATAACCACTCTTCCTTGATCATTGGTGCTGGAATGGTTTCACGCGGAGAAGTTGCACTTATTATCGCTGCAACAGGTTTACAAGAATATCTCCTGTTACCTGAATATTTCACTGCTATTGTAATCGTTATAATCGCAACCACTTTGTTTGCCCCGCCATTATTGAAATATTTAATACAGAAGGCAAGTTAGTTGGTAAATTAAGAAAAAAGCTGTTTAACATTATAAGCGAAGGTGGTCATCTCCTTGGCAAGTAAAATTTATCTCTTTTCATACGACACTGAAAATGCTGTTACTAAAGCAAGCATCGAAGCCATTATGGATGATTTATATGATGTATTAAATATCTTTAACAAGACTATTTACCTTATTAAAACAGAAGATGATTTAAGTATCTTGGATAAATATATCCAAACATATCTTAAAAATAACGATAAATATATATTGGTTGAAATAACCGAACAACCAATAAATCACCGTAATTTAGACGCTGCTGATCTCAATTATTGGTTATTTAATATTTAGTTTGAGGATTGATTTTATTGAGTAATTAATAATAGGGTTCTGTAAAAAAAAGCTACAAATTGTAAGTAAGATCATTTAACTATATAAATGAATTAGAACATCAATGGAATAATGCCTGAATAAGCAAAGAAATTATAACAAACATTAAATAAGTCCCTTTCTTCCATAGAAAAGGACTTACTCAATTTTTGCTACAATTCTATTATCCTACTAAACTCTAAGGACTTCTACATAACAACGGCTTTCCTAAACAGACTTCCCTATACTTTACTTTGTTGTACGTACTAATATTTTCGCTTGTTTTTTATCATTAATTAATGCTTCAAAACCACTTTCGACTATATCTTCTAACTCAATTTTTTTTGTGATAACTCCTTTAACATCTAAACGGCCTGTTGAAATCATATCAATTACCTCAGGGAAAACATGTTTATATGCAAGTCTTGAAGTTACATTTGCACCTTTATACAATAGTTGTCCCATATCAATCGCAACTGGTTTTCCAAATACAGCTATTGCCATTACTTGTCCACCTTGTTTCACCGAAGCTACTGCATTGGTCATTGTCGGCTGTACCCCAGCACATTCATAAGCAACACTAACTCCGCCATTTGTCAATTCAAGGATACTTTCAACTATATCATCACGCATACCATTAATAACGGTAGTAGCTCCTAATTCTACAGCTTTTTCTAAACGTTCCTCAGATATGTCCACAACAATAATCTTTGTTGCTCCTGCTGCTTTTACAGACAATAATGTTAACAAACCGATTGGACCAGCACCAAAAATAGCTACAGAGTCCCCTGGTTTCAAGTCACTTTCTCTAACTGCATAAAATGAAACAGCAGTTGGTTCAACTAATGCACCCTCTTCAAAAGATACATTACCAGGCAGTTCATGAACCATATATTCATCAACTACCACATACTCAGCAAAACCTCCATCCTGATTTAACCCTACAAACCCCACCATGCTGCATTGGTTGTAATAACCTCTCTTACATGCATAGCATTCACCACAATAAATAAGTGGTTCAATCGCAACTCTTTCACCAACTTTATGGCTCGTTACATCACCAGAAACCTCAACAATTGTACCTGAGAATTCATGTCCGAGTGTAATTGGAGGTGACTGTTTAGAAATAGGATGTGGCTCTGGAGATTGCCCGTGTGAATACGCATGAAGGTCACTCCCACATATTCCGCCCCATTCAACCTTCACTTTTACTTGACCGGATGAAACAGTTGGTTCTTGCACCATTTCTATTCGCAGATCTTGACTTCCATATAATCTAGCTGCTTTCATTTTAACGTCCCCTTTTTATCATTTTATAAATGTAAGTGCCTACAAAAATAATTATAGCAATTTGAATACTTACGCAAAAGTTAATATAATTAATGATGTTATAAGTATTACTTAAGGAATGATTACATGAACATAGAACAGTTAACCTATATAGTGGAAGTTGCAAAAGTAAAATCATTAGCAGGTGCAGCAAAAACATTAAATATTAGTCAATCTGCTTTAAGTCAAGCAATTACTAAATTGGAGTCTGAACTAGATATCAAAATATTTAATCGTACTAGATCCGGTACTGTGCCAACAAAAGAAGGAGATCTCCTAATAGAAAAAGCTCAAAATGCATTAAAAGCGATTTATCAGATTGAAGACGAAGTAAAACAAATTAAACATTTAAATGATTTACTACGTATAACCGTCATACCTGGTTTGATTGGACCAATAGTTGATACTTATTTAGATTTCAAAAAAAATGACTCAAACTTAAAGATTGAGATTAATGAAAAATCAAGTATGGATATCCTTGCAGATTTAAAAAATGACAAAATTGATATCGGCTTTATCGCCATCAACAAAAAAAATATGGATGCAGTTACCGGATTTCAATTCACTCCTGTTAGAAAAGGGAAACTGTTAGTCTTCACTTCAAAAGATTCCGTTGTAGCGAAAACAAAGGAAATCATTAAACCCAATGTACTTAAAGAGCAATTATTTGTATTGTATAAAGATGAATATGTACAAAGCTTTATATCAAACTTCAACCGCTTATATGGGCCTATTAATATTTTTCTTAAAACAACTGATACCCAAATAATCACCAATACTATTATAAAACTCGATGCTATAACTATCGGTCATGATATTTCGGCCGAATTCAATCAAAACTTTCCATATAAAGAAGAAATCATTGCTTTAGAAACGGAAGATTTCTTTGACACATCATTCACCTTTGGTTGGATTAAAAAACACGACAATAAGCTTGCCAGAGAAACAAACTTATTTATTGAAATGGTTAGCAATATACTAATTAAATAGAGGGGATATTTTATTTCAATTTATCCTTTCTTTTTCTGTAAGTATCATGTTTTATATGATTTTCAACGGGAGGTTCTTGTTATCAAGCAATATGTAGCATTTAGATAAAAGAAAGGAGTCACGATTAGAGCGCACAATAACTAAAGAAGGCTGCCTGATCAGCAGCTTTAGATTCATTTCCATAGCATTCATCAATAAACATCCCATAATAAACAACCACTTATCTCTTAAATACGCAGTTTCAATTTCTGTTATCTTGAGTAGTTATTATCCAACTTTCCCTCGCTTAGAAATTCCTCCAAAGTGGAAATAGCTTCCTTTTCATCTTTTCCATTAGCAACTAGTATTACTTCGTCTTTCTCTAAAACATTTAGATTCATAATATCCATTAAATCAACCCCACTAGTAACTCCCTTATAAATAATATATATTTTACAATCATACCTAGAAGCAATTGAAACAAAATAACAAGTGTTTCTTGCCTGAAGACCTCTTGGAAGATTAACAATAACCTCGCTTCTCAACACAATCTTCACCTCAAATACAAATTAATTCCGAGTAGTTTTCTTAATAATCGTAATCATAAGAACTATATTTACTTATACTTTTCCAGCGATTATTTTAGTGCTTTTTTGGGCTATCCCCCATTAATTTCTTATATATCTATTACTTCTTAAACAACTTAAAAAAGTAAAATTTATAATTAAAAAAACAATTTTATGTATAGTGATTAAAGTTAATTCATAAAGAATTAACACTATTTCCTTTAATAACGAATTTAGCCTGTTTATAGTGATATATTGCTTTTGAGTAACAGAATGGCTGCCCACTTGTAAGATGGTAAATGATTTCTTTACACAGCATTGGATCCCCTAATTTCAATCCAAAAAAACGTGCTTCTTCAGTGTTCAGTTTATCCAAATTCAAATAAATATCCGAAAAACCTATTTTTAATCCTAAGACGTCTTTCAAATAATTATTAATTGAATTAGATATTATTTCTTTGTCCAGATAAGAAATAATATCTTTATTATAAAACACTTGTTCCATGCATAACACTTGCTTTTCCAGATAATGAACAAACTTTACGGTATATACTTTTGAGCAGTTTTCTAGACCAAGAGCTTTTGCAACCTCTGGTAATGCACCTACTATATCCATGCCGACTACTTTTCGCCAAGCAGGAGAAGTATTATGATCAACTTGTTCAAATTTCTGGGATGGCAAAAGATTAACATAACCTTGTCTGCTTTGGCCTCTTACAAAAATACCACTTCCTCTCACCAAAAAAACAATTCCTTTGTCCTCCATAAGTTTAAGTGCTTTTATAATAGTACTTTTGCTAACCTTATAGTGACTTATTAACGTCTCAATTATAGGTAACTTGTCTCCTTGTTGTAATGAATTTTCTGTAATATACCTTTCCATTTCAATAGCAATATACTGATATTTCAACATTATGAGCCTCGCCTTTACAACAAGATGTTATTTTAAAATTCAGACTTTTTATGTGAGTGGGGAAATATTTTCGCCACTCACACCTTTATTTTTTACCTAGCTTATCTTACACTACCTTAAACTTGCTTCTTCATCTAAATCTTGTTGTGTTATTTTTCTGTCCTTATAGTAGTGCTCCATATCATGTTCATTTATTGTTCGCAATACTCTGCAAGGATTACCAACAGCAACTGAGTTAGCTGGAACATCTTTTGTCACTACGCTTCCAGCCCCTATAACACTGTTTTCACCAATGGTTACCCCTGGACATATTATACTTCCAGCTCCAATCCAACAGTTATCTTTGATTTTTACTGGTTCAGCATACATATACTCTCTGTAATTAGGATTAATTGGATGGCCAACAGTAGCAATCGTTACGGCCGGACCAAACAATACTTTTTTTCCAATGATAATTTTCGTGTCATCAACAAAATTACAATTAAAATTAATGTAAGTACCTTCTCCAATTTCAATATTTGTGCCATAGCAGAAGTAAAATGGTGGTTCTATCCAGGCTTTTGTTTCTTTACCGAATATTTCTGCCATTATTTGAACTCTGTCTGCTAATGCATCTGGGCTTGTAGCATTAAATTCCATCATTCTTCTTTTAGCTTGCATTCTATCCTCTGGTAATCCTTCACAATAATCAGTAAATAGCTTTCCAGAATGGATTCTTTCTCTCATTGTCATATGTCATCTCTCCTAATCATTCTATTTTTCACATGGGATATAAAAAACATTATTCATTTGATGCCACTTCTCTTGTAATATTTTTAACCCATCTATATTGACTGTAACGATATACAGCCAACGGCAACTTGAGAATTTCATCTAAATTGAGTACTGCATACAGTAATATAGGGTGTAAATTCCACACAAATGCACTCATATAGCCTATTGGCAATACTATAATCCACATTACAACAATATCACACCAAAGCCCAAATTTCGCATCTCCTCCAGCTGGAAAAAATCCACCAATGATTGTTGAATTAATGGACTTACCAATACAATAGTAAGCGCATACATACAACATACCATCTAAGTATGATTGGGCATTAACGTTTAGATCTACTATAAGGAACACCAACGGCTTTATCATCAATATAGTCACACCTGCTACAATACCTAAAAGCAATGCATATAAATTAATTCTTTTAGATGCTTTTATTGCCATCACTGTGTCATTACTTCCTAAATATTTTCCTATCAGCACAGCACCTCCACTAGAAATGCCTGCACAAAACACTACTGCTAAGTTTCTGACTACGGTTGCGATAGAGTTTGCCGCAACCATATCGGCGCTTACATGTCCGATTATGGAAGTAGCAACTGTTAAGCCACCGCCCCATACAAAATAATTAGCCTGTATAGGAATTGTATATTTTAGGAAGTCTTTGCGTAACTGACGATTAATTTTATCTTTTAATGGTAGGTGAAATTTAACTTGGCTGTATCTGATTGAATGAATGATACAACATCCTAGCTCTACGAACTTAGCACAAACCGTTGCCGCTGCTACCCCTGTAATGGCCTTTTCTGGCATGCCTGGAAAGAATACATAAACACAAAGTGCATTTAATCCAATATTAAGAAAAAGACAAATGGAACTAATCCATGCACTGAATTGTGCGTTCTCCATACTTTTTATCACGCTAAAATAAACCTGAGATAGTCCCATTGCTATATACGAGAACGATACAGTTCGCAAAAAGATCTTTCCATAGTAAATTAACTCTGTATCATTTGTAAGTAATCGCATTAACACTTCGGGAAAGCAAAATGAAAAAACAAAAAATATTATCGATATACTCAGTGAAAATATACTAGTAATACTAAATACCCGTTGAATTACATTTACGTCATTCCTTCCCCAATATTGAGCCGTTAGTATCCCTGCTCCAGTTGAAATACCCATATAAAATAGCGACAATACAAATGTTACTTGTCCCGCAAGTGATACGGCTGACATTACAGATTGATTAATTACACCAAGCATTATAACATCTACCCCAATGGCAGCTGCTGAAATTAAATTTTGAAAGGCTATTGGTAATACTAACGAAAACAAAGAAGTATTAAGGGTACGATTAAATTCACTTTGTGATTTCTTTAATTGTTTTGACACTTCACACCCCCTCTTTCTTATCCTAAATATAAATAAATTGTATATGTTTACATAAATCGCGTCCATCAAAATCAAATATCATTCTTTCGAAATCGTATATTTCATAAGAATCATCCTTTATATTTCTACTTAGGACTCGTACATAAAATCAATAAAAATAAAGGTTGAGACAACAGAGACAACAATCTAGATAACCTATCTAAACACGAATAATGAAATTTCATCTAAATTTTTTAACTGAAGCTTATGACTAAATAGAACACGCATTAAAATCAGTTCATTTTCATTGCAAGTACGTTCACTCGCTTTCCACACGAGCAAATTTCGAGCCTCCTTCCCTTAGCCTGCAGGGTCTCATCCTATCCTCTATTTCCTGCAGGAATCAAATGTACTCCGCTCCAATCACTAAGATTTTTAATTATTGTATTAAAACCGAAAATACAAAAAGTCGAACTACTAATCAATAAATGATAAAATAGTTCGACTTTTATGCTAGTTTATATGATTATAACTCAGCCTCATTCATACTACTTAATTAGATGTGACAAAATACATTAGAACTTTTTAAATTATAACTTTAGTAAGTAGAACGAGGACTGGCTATTGTAATTCGCTTTCGATAATCTTGTGGCCCATACCCCATTTTCTTACGGAAAGTATAGGAAAAATAACTTCCACTTTGAAAACCACATGCAATTGCTATCTCACTAATTGACCTATTTGTTTCTTTTAGCATTTCGCAACTTTTTTGAATTCGATAGCCTATTAGATAATTATTGGGGGTTTGTTCAATGTATTTACTAAATAAATTACAACAGATACTCCTACAAACATTTCCTGCAAAGGCAATGTCATCAAGTGTTACTTTTTCTTCATAATGTTCATGAATAAAGGTTGTCATTTTCCAGACTGTCTCCCAAGAATTATCATCAACATGGTTCCTAGGGACTTTTTGTATATGATCTCCTATATTTGCACAAAGAGACATAACTTGGGCATTTAAACGAAGTGGATTTGCGTTTTGATGCATTTCTTCGAATATTTCTATTAATTTTGTGAGTGCTTCTTCTTGCCATTGAACTTGTTTATTCAATAATATATAGTCTTCCGTAGATAATCCGAATTTTTCCTCTAGGTAAACTTTTCCTAATTGAGTGTGCTCACCAAGCAATATGGGATGAATAACTACAACAATAAAGTGGCAATCATTCATATTGTTAGAATATCCATAATGCATACGTTTACTATTAACAAAAATTCCATTACCCTTTTCAATACTGACCGTTTGACCATTAACATAATATTCCATCCTGCCATCAAGTACTAAAATGAATTCTAAATCGGAATGCCAATGACTTGGTGCAACATATTTATCAAAGTGAAGTAATCTTCCTTTCCGCACATACAAAGGGAAATCAGGTAAATTATAGTTTATTCGTTCTGATGAATCCGAAAATATCTCCAATGCTGAATTCATAATTACCTCCAAAAAATATACGATTTTGATATTATTAAACCCAATTTCGATAGAAAACGTGTACACAAATAATATAATATTGATATTGTAAGAGCAATTTAAAGTAAAAATAAATATAAGATATTATATATAATATACTTATAATCGGTTTAATCAAGGGAGGATTCAATTTTGAATGATATTAAAGTAATTATTATGGATGTTGATGGTACATTAACTAATAATGAAAAAGTAATTTCTGCAAAAACAAAAGAAATCTTACTAAAAGCACAAAAAGCTGGTGCTATCTTAGTTCTTGCTTCCGGTAGACCAACATCTGGATTAAGAGATTTGGCGAAAGAGTTAGAAATGGAAAAGCATCATGGACTCTTAGTTTCTTTTAATGGATCAAAAGTCGTGGATTGTGAAACAGATGAAGTTTTATTTAATGAAACGATGACTGTCGAACAAGGTCAAGCCGTGCTTGAGCATATGAAAAAATTTGAAGTCATTCCTATGATTGATAAAGATAACTATATGTATGTTAATGATGTCTTCAATAATGAAATAACGTATAATGGTAATTTAATTAACATAATGAAGTACGAATCCCGTGGTGGTAAATATAAACTATCTGAAGTAGATGACTTGGCAGCTTTTGCTGATTATCGACTAAATAAAATTCTAACTGCCGGATCAGATGATTATCTTCAAAAACACTATAAAGAAATGATGGAGCCTTTCAAAGATACTTTGAATTGTGTGTTTACAGCTCCCTTTTACTTTGAATTTACTGCTCAGGGTATAGATAAAGCAAAAGCGTTAGATACAGTACTAATTCCTAGAGGATACAAAAAGGAAGAAATGATTGCTTTCGGAGACGGCCACAATGATGCTACCATGGTTGAATATGCTGGCATTGGAGTAGCTATGGCTAACGCAGTAGACGATTTGAAGGCTGTAGCTGATGAAGTTACTCGCTCAAATGAAGAAGACGGAATTGCTTTTACTTTACGTAAATACTTTAAATAATCTTAGTTAACAAGAGAATTACAATAGTAAGAGCCATATTATTTCTATAATATGGCTCTTTATTTGTTATTAATATTAGTTGTAATAATATCAATTCCCTCACCGTAATAGGTAAATTTTATTAGCATAAGAGAAATGTCAGTTAATTCCCCCCAATAACGCAATAGATATTCAGCCTCTATTAATTATTCCGAAAAAGGACGTACTTTTCAGTACATCCTTTGTAATATATTAAAATTACTTGGCCATTTAGATAAATAAGTCTATTAGTATCAATCCCATTATTGATTCGTTAAATCTTCCCCATTTGATTCAATTACTTTCTTATACCAATTAAACGACTTTTTCTTCGTTCTTTTTAAAGTACCCTCACCATTATTATCACGGTCTACATAGATAAAACCATAGCGCTTCTTCATCTCACCAGTACCTGCTGAAACTAGATCGATACAACCCCAGCTTGTATACCCGAGAATATCAACACCATCCTCGTCAACTGCTTCTTTCATTGCTTGAATATGTGCAGCTAAATAATCAATTCGATAATCATCTTCCACATAGCCATGTTCATCCGGTATATCTACAGCCCCAAGTCCGTTTTCAACGATAAACAAAGGTTTTTCATAACGATCATATAAGTCATTCATTGTTATACGTAAACCTAATGGATCAATCTGCCATCCCCATTCACTTGCTTGGAGGTACGGGTTTTTTATAGTCGGAAATAAATTACCAGCCGTTTTTTCAACATTAGAATCTTCAGCTGCTGCTACACGGGAAGCATAATAAGAAAAAGAAATAAAATCAACAGTGTGCTGCTTTAGAACTTCAAGGTCCTCAGGTACCATATCAATGGAGATATTATTTCTAGCTAATTCTTTAAGAGCATATGCTGGATAGGCTCCTTTAGATTGTACATCAATGAAGAAATAATTCCCTCTATCTTTTTTCTTAGCTTCCCAGACATCTTCTGGCCGACAACTGTAAGGGTAGTAACTAGCAGCTGCAAGCATGCATCCAACTTTATTTTCCGGGTCTATTTCGTGAGCAATTTTAGTTGCTTCTGCACTTGCAACAAGTTCATGATGTGCTGCTTGATATTTTACCTGCTCTTCATTTTCTCCTTCTTCAAAACAAATACCAGCTCCAAGAAATGGTGCATGAAGAATCATATTAATTTCATTGAAAGTCAGCCAGTATTTAACTAGTCCCTTATATCGAGTAAATAAAACTCTACATAGTCGTTTATAAAAATCAATTACTACTCGATTCCGCCAACCACCATACTGTTCAATCAAATGCATTGGACAATCGAAGTGAGTGATTGTAACTAGAGGCTGAATTCCATATTTATGACATTCTTTAAATAGATCTTCGTAAAATTTCAAGCCCTCTTCATTTGGCTCTAATTCATCTCCCTTAGGGAAAATACGAGTCCATGCAATCGATAAACGATACGTTTTAAAGCCCATTTCACCAAATAAGCGAATGTCTTCTTTGAAATGATTATACATATCAATCGCTTCTTTAGCAGGATAATAATATCCTTCTTCAAAATTATACATTTTCTTTTTACCTGTAATAATACTTCTGCGGTCACTGCCTGTAGGAATAACATCTACATTTGCTAACCCTCTTCCACCTTTATCGAATCCGCCTTCACATTGATTTGCTGCGGTCGCACCGCCCCATAAAAAATCTTTTCTAAATCCCATCGTACTTCCTCCTATTTCATTACTTTAATAATTTCTTCTCCGAATTTTATTGGCTTTTCATTTGCTGTTAGTATTTCTCCAACCTCCGTTGAGTTTGTAATCACAATTGGTGTTACGACTTTGTAACCTTTAGATCTAATCCCCTCCATGTCAAACTGAATTAACTTATCTCCTTTACGTACCTTTTGGCCTTTCTGAATAAAGTACTCATATCCTTCACCATTTAGTTGAACTGTATCAATTCCAATATGAATTAGAATTTCTATACCGTCTTCACTCGTAAGTCCAATTGCATGTTTCGAATCAAAGACTGCGCTTACAGTACCATTTATTGGCGAAACAACCTTACCTTCCGATGGTTCAATGGCAACTCCTTGACCTAATATTTCCTCTGAAAACATGCCATCATCCACGTATTTTAAACTGTGTAAAGTACCTTGCATTGGTGATAATAATGTTGCACCATTTAAAAGCAGGTTTTCTTTTTTTGCTGGTTCTTTTAATTCAGATGCTTCTTCAACGCCTGGATCTTTATAAAGTATTAGTGTTGCGATAAAGGTTACGATAATACTAATAACAGCGCCAATACATGCGTAATAGAAAAAGCTTAAAGTGTTGTCTCCAATATAACTAGGTAAAGTAAGAAGGCCTGGTGATCCACCAGAAAAGTTTCGAACTCTAAATATCCCCATGAATAGTCCACCAACTCCACCACCAATCATTGCAGCGTAAAGTGGTGTTTTAAAGCGTAAATTTACTCCATAAAGAGCAGGTTCAGTAATACCGAAAAGGCCAGTCAATCCAGCAGAATATGCTAATTGTTTTATCTTAGTATCCTTTGATTTAATACCAACTCCAATTGCAGCAGCACCTTGGCTAACATTAGAAGCAAGCATTCCAGGATAAATCACTGTATCAAAACCAGTTGTCATCCGATTGTTAATTCCAATTGGAACTAGACCGTAGTGAGTACCTGTTGCTACAAGTAATGGAGAGAATGTACCAACCAACAATGGAACGATCCATGGACTAACAGATTCTAAAGTCGTTATCCCCTTTGATATTGCATCACTAATCAAATAACCAATAGGTCCTATAACGACAAGGCTGACTGTTCCTACGACAAAAATCGTAATCAACGGTTTACTAAAGAACTTAATTGCCTTTGGTGAAATTTTATCTGCTATCGGTTCAACATAAGACATAAACCATACAGAAAGAATAATTGGTATGACAGAAGAAGAATAAGATACTGCTGAAATTGGAAGCCCTAAAAGATTAATACTTCCTCCAGTTTCTTTAACTGTATTTACCATTGTAACGAAAGTTGGATGCAGTAATATTCCTCCTACCATTATAGCTAAATACATATTTGCCTTAAATTTTTGTGCAGTAGACGCTGCTAGCAAAATAGGTAAAAAGTAAAAGGCAGCATCAGCCATGAAATTTATAACCTGATAACTTTGACTTTCTGTTGTTAAAACATTAAAGACAACTAAAACAGATAAAACGGCTTTTAGCATTCCTGCTGCTGTTATTGCTGGAAGAATCGGTGTAAATATCCCTGTAATTGTATCAATGACCTTGGAAAAAGTGGAGCGCTTATCTTCCTCCTTAGTCTTTTCCTCTTCATTCAAAATATTGGTTTGTCTTGTTATTTCTTTATAAACATTGCCCACATCACTACCAATAATGACTTGATACTGGCCACCTTTGTTAACTACCCCCATAATACCCGAAGTATTTTTTAACGCTTCTTCATCTGTTTTTTGGTCATCTTTTAAATTAAAACGCAAACGTGTAGCACAGTGATTCAAACTCTTAATATTTTCTTCACCACCAACTTTGTCAATGATTAATTTCCCTAACTCTTGATAGTTCATTCTGTCTCCTCCAATTGATAAAATAAAAAATGAATAAAAAAATACCTAAATGAATCCTCTAAATAGAGTGTTCATTTAGGTATAGCCTGCTGTAATCAGTAACAATCCTAAGCATTCGTTATTCTTTTAATGTGTATTACTAAGTAAATTAACTCATCTTCTTCTAGTTCTTTACCAAGTTCTTTTTTTATATATTCCTTAATTTTCAATGCACAAGCGTACTCGTTTTTATATTTTTCTTTCAATATCCATATAAAACTCGTCGTTCCTGCATCGTTTAATTTAACATCACTATACAAACGTTGGAAGAAAAACTTCAAGTGAGTTATAAACCGCTCATAATACAGTGAATACTCATCCAATTCAATTTTGAAGTGGAATTTTATTATACTTAAGATATTTTGAATAACCTTTGCTATTTCTGAAACTCGACTTACTTGTCCCATATCAAGTTCTGCATTGACGATATGTAAGGCAATAAAACCAGCTTCATCTTCAGGTAAATCAACCCCAAGTCGGTTTTTTACAATTGATAACGCTTCCTTGCCAATTAGGAACTCATGGTTATAAAACCTCTTAATTTCCCAAAGAAGAGCATTTTTAATTTCCATACCATTCTCATAGCGCTCAATTGCATAACTAATATGATCAGTCAGGGTCAAGAAGATGTTTTCACTTAATTTTTTTCCAAGTGAAATTTTTGCAAAGCTAATGATTTCATTTGCTACCTGAATATGTTCTATTGGGATAGCGGAAAGCATCTGGGTTAATTTATTGACACTCCATTCCTTTGAACTGAGATAAATATTCTCAATTCGGGTTTCATCAATACCATCACCGACTTTTTTCTTAAAGCCGATACCACTTCCCATTACGACAATTTCCTGATTATCTTGATTTTTAGACAATACGATATTATTATTAATTACTTTATAAACATTCATCGATAGTCCCTATTCATCTTTAATTAAATTTCATTAATATAAAAAAAACAAAGGTATAGCTCGCAATAAAGCGGTAACAATCCTTGAAACAAGTCTAGCATAGGTAATTTCTTGCTGTCAATTTAATATTTTTCACAAAAAACTCTTATTCACGATAAAATTTGCTGAATGTAACAGGCACACCTGCTGTACCAAAATTATCTCGAATATATTAAAATTCTATATCTTCCCACTTATAGATTCCATCAATATTGAATGTAATCTTATTAAAATCGTATATTATTTGAGTGAAATTACTTTCTACTAGTTTATTTTTAGTAGATGGAATTAGTATCGTTTTATGGACACCACTTAGTTAACTCCTTACAGTAATTCATGGAAGGATGAGAGTAATAATATTATCATAAAATACAATGACGATTTCAAATAACAGTAGTGGATTATATCATTCCGATACTTCAGTGAAAGTACCTATGTAACGAATATGGCGTTTCTGAAGTTACTTTTTATATTTGGAGCGGGGGCACCCTGCCTATTCACAAAGAAAACCGTCTAACCCTATATATATCAGTGGTTTCGACGGTCTCATAGACTTATAGTTATATATATTTCTCGTTTATTCTTTCTTCTATTTGTTAATGAAACTGTTTTATCTTGTAAGTAAATTATATTTCCCTTTTTGGGGGAAATATAACTCGTTCTTACTGCTAGATGCATCTGGTAGCAATTAAGCATTTTGAGCTACGGTTTATACTTTAACTTTTTCCATGTAACCCTTAGATACTAGATAAAGTAAAAACTTAAGGGGGGTGCTGATTAATTTTGACCATATAGAATAATCCTTTTTTTTCAACTAAACCTCCCGTTAGTTTAAGTAAAAACATTCACAATTCAACAAAATTTAGTTAACCATCGTAGGGACAAATAAGACGCTACTTATTCAAGAAAAGCGCCCATTTGTGATAAATGTTAATAGATATTATTTTGTTTTCTTGACTTAATAATAATAAAAGATGGTCTACGCTTTTCATTTATTAATTCCGGCATTTTCTCTATTCCTGTCAAAGTTGATTCAGGTTCGATCATCCTATCCAACGAAAACCCGTGTTCAATCAAAGTATTTACTAAGGTAGAAATGGTTCTGTGATAAATAACCACACTATATTCACCAAACCAGTCATGTTTTCTGATTCCTACTTCTTGATAATTATCTATTGCCCAGTGTAATGTATGACCATCTTCATTCTTAATCCAGTGATCGGTTCCTTTCCGAGCTGTTGCTATCGGATGTAGGGTTGAAAAGATAAATTCCCCACTGTTATTTAAAAGACAATTAATTTTTTGAATCAATGATGGGTAATCTTCAACGTAATGTATAGAGAGAGAACTAATGATTAGATCGAATTTTTGATTGGTCAATCCCAAATCCTCCATAGGTAAACACATGAATTCAATGTTATTAGCTTGGTATAATTTTTTAGCTCGTTCAATCATATTCTTTGAGATGTCTACACCTATTACATTCTTCGCCCCGTTTTCTATACAGTATTTCGAAAAATGACCATCACCGCAACCCAAGTCTAAGACTGCTTTTCCTTTCAAACACGGAATTAATGATTTGATCGCTGGCTGCTCTATAAAGTCGTTAGCAGTGATTTCACTTTCACGCAAGGTTGTATAGATTTTGAAAAAATTTGGATTGTCGTACATATTTTGTTTCATTTATCTTCCTCCTTGGTTAATGAAACCATAGTTGTGTTTTACAGCAATATGGGACGTTTATGGAGCAAGTTAGAAAATCCCCACCAACCTGCCAGTTTTCTTCCATAAGCTATTTTTACATATTACAGGAATGCTGCCCCTGACGTTCTACATAAGAGAAAAGCCCCCTTAGACGGCACGGTTATTTTAAATTATTAAAGTTAGCTAAACTTTCTCCAATCGGTGTAACTATCCCATCCATACTTATAGAATTTTTCTTTTTACGATATTCCTCTAAGTCTTGTTCACTTTTGTTGTTAGTCCATTTTTGAAGAGTATCTCGTTCACCATCATATGAGTAGAACGGTACACTAAATCCACATGATGTTTTTACTGTTTCAATCTTTGCATGAATTATTTGTCGAGCACCAGGAAGTATGTCAAAATGTTTCGCCATATCAGTCCATTCTGGTGTGCTAGGTAATATCACATTACCGCTACCATAAAGCCTTAAAATCATAGGAGGTCCGTCAAAAGCTAAGAACATAAACGTAATTCTGCCGTTTTCTTTTAAATGTGCACTTGTTTCATTTCCACTGCCAGTTAAATCTAAATAAGCTACCTCATTTGAGGAAAAGATTCTTAATACATCATAACCTTTTGGTGAAATGTTAACATGACCGTCCGATGTTAGAGGTGCTGATCCAACGAAAAAAATTCGTTGTTTCCTTATAAATTCTTCGTGTTTTGGAAGTATTGATGAATAAACAGTTCCCATAATAAATTCCTCCTCATCTGCCAAATGTGAAAATTAAAAAGCCTACCATCTCAATCTTATATATTATGGTTATATTTATATTTATTATTGGAGTACTATACTTTATGAATGTGTAGATGTTTTACGGAGTTTTTCAGCTTCCTTAAAGTTAAAGCAATAATCCTTCTTGGACTATTGCCCCCGATTATTTATGTTATTCCTTTACCCGCCAAATTTCTGATAGTAGTGCACAATAGTTACAAACTGTGCGCAATAACCTATGCCCTTAACCATATTCGGTTTATAATACTAAAAAAGGAGTTGTTCTTTAGTTGAATGTGAATAATACGTGTACATCCATTTCGAAAGATATGATTATTACTAATTTAACAGGATATATCTCCATTGCAGATGTAAGTATGTGGTTTGATTCTTTTGAGCAAAAATGTAATGTGTTTATTAGCCAAGGCAAAAAATTTAAATTATTAGTAAATAGAAAAGGATATACACCCGAACACTTCACAGTTCAAAAATTGTGGAAAGACAAGTTTTTCTCTAATGTCATATTAGAAAATACCATTGCAATTGCATTTTTATTAGATGAAGGGGATATTTTAGACCACCTCAACCAATCTAATAATAAAAAAAACATAAGATTTTCAAGCGACTATGATCACTTGATTGAATGGATTACTAATTATTAATTAATTAATAATAAGAGCTTAATATCTTAAGGTTACTGAAAGTTAACTTTTTTGTTAGTTGTTATCTATAATAATTTTCTTATGTCACTACCTGCACCTGTTTCTTTCATACCCAGTTTTTCATTTATTACAGTATTTGTGCCTTTTAATCATAAAGTAATTAAGCTGCAGTTAATATGTCCATCCTAAAAAACACTATATTTTAAACATACAAAACAGGCATTAGAAGTCAAGATTTGAAACTTTTAATGCCTGTTTTCTATTTATTCTTTTTTTAAGGTAATATACGATTCATGTTCAATGTTGTTATCGCTCCACTTTATGATTATTTTTATCGTATTACCATTTATTTTATTCCTTGTTTTCAAGTCTCTTCCTCACTTTTAATGGAGACTAGTTAGCCCTTTGGAACTTGAGTGAATGGGAATAATCGAATAATCAGAGTTTACATAATCATACATCCAATTACCTTTACATTAACGTATTCTCTACTTTTCAACCGAAAATTTACACCCAAAAAACTGGATATTTCCTATTGGTTCTTAAATTATTAATAAATAATGCCAACAGTACAATTACTATAGAACCTGATAATACTGGCGTAAATAGATACTCCCATGAGTAAGAGCCGATTATTATTATTATTGGATCTGCACCAGCGGGAGGATGGGTTGTTTTAGTTAACATCATTAAACCGATAGCTAACCCAACTCCCAAAGCCAAAGACCATGGCTCATTACCAAATAAATGATTAATAATTAATCCTATTAAAGTGGAAATGAAATGGCCGCCTATAATATTTCTTGGCTGTGATAATGGTGAATTCCAGAGTCCGAATGCTAATACACAACTTGCACCAAATGAAGCTATTAGCAAAGGAGTATAGGTAAATCGTGTTAATAAACCGAGAATGAAAATGGTTATTGCTCCACCCATAAACCCTGTTATAATATCATTTATATTTACTTTCAGTGGGCTCTTCTCTCCAGCCCCTTTCATTTTCATTAAATAGGATGTATTTTCATCCTTTTGTTCCTTTTTTGCAAGATTTTTGTGTTTAATCAAAAGATGTTGCCTCCTTGTTAAAAAACTATCTTAAATATATTACACTACTTCTTATTTTTAATGAATCCCACTACTTCTTGTTTTTAATGTAAAATTTATAACAACATTCTTTTCAGCATGCATTTGATATAGGTTTTTCCCTAAAAAAAAAACATCTAACACCATAATATATACCAGTGGTGGGTTCGACGGTCGCAAATTTTTTATTGTCCATATTTACTTAATAAAACTATAATTATATCTAAAATCTTTAATTATATTATGAGTAAACAATGAAACCCAGCTAGCACTTTAAGTTATATTTTCCTTGCCCACAGGCTGGTTGTTTATAAAATCTTTAAATTTATAATTATAATTGTAATAGAAATCATTCTATTTAGTAGTTTTGTCAATATTGAAAAACAAAAAGTTAAGTATTAGGGCAAGTGTTTAATTTGAACTACCACTGTATAAGATGCCTTTAGTCGGTATACCTTAGACTTCTTTTCTACTGTCACTCCTAATAAAATAAAACAACCCTTTTCCTCTAATACTCAGTTTCATGCAGAAATTAACGATAATTCTTACTAATGAATTTACGATTATGACTGCTTTTTTAATCTTCCATTTAACTAAATTTTCACGCGTTCATTAATACAAAGTTTTTTCTTGATAGTTCACTATTCTTATGATATTTTGAGTCACTCCTGCTTCCTCTGAAGCAAGATTAGATTCACTCCTCTCTTATTGTGCTATAGCCCCCGTTAGTTTAAGTGTACCAATTCACAAACTTGTCTTTTCCTTTTATAGTTTGTACAACTAAAAAAACCAAAAGAAGAGAGAAAAAGACCTCTCTTCTTTTGGTTAGGAAAACTTCCTAAGACGGAAGGTTATATCATTTAATGCATTCTGTTCATCCATTCCATGAACGCTTATTAAAAATGGTGATTCTGACTCAATCTCTAATATCATAACCTTTAATATAGTATCTGGTGAATCGTGACTATTAAGGTTAACGGTTTTACCATGATACCCCAGTGAGATTACTGAATTAAACTTACAGGAAACTCTAACTAATTCTACAGCTGCTCTAGCAAATCCAGTAGATTTATTTATTCGAAACTCCTTAAAGATCAATCTAGTTCGCTCCTCTTTATCTCTAGATGAGGAATATATGGACATAACGACTTATGACTTTCAGTATAAAACTTTACCTGTTTTAAAGGAAAGTTAAAATGCGACTTGAACCACATCAATTTCATTTAGCAACTTATTTATTTGAGCATATTCATCTAACGAGAGTACTATCTTATCTGCTCCAGCATTCTCCTTAATTCGCTCTATATTTCGTGAACCGGGTATTGGAACAACATTAGGATTTCTTGCTAGTAACCATGCCAATGCAACTTGCGATAGTGTAACTTGTTTCTCTGTCGCTATATTCTGCATAAATCTTAATAATGCTTGGTTAGCCTCCATTACTTCTGGTTTGTATCTGGCCATTATGTTTCGTAAATCTCCCGCAGGATACGTTGTTTCCTTAGAATATTTTCCAGTTAAAAATCCTTTTCCGAGTGGACTGTAAGCAACTAATGCAATGTCTAATTCCTCTAAAACAGGCAACACATCTTTTTCAATATGTCTGTACATAATAGAATACTCACTTTCAACAGCAGCTATAGGGCAAACCTTGTGAGCTCTTCTTATAGTATCTTCATCGACTACAGATAAACCCCAATTCTTAATCTTTCCTTCCTCAATCAATTCCTTCATTGTTTGAGCTACCACTTCGATTGGCGTATTAGGGTCTTGGCGATGTTGATAATATAGATCAATGGTATCGATTTTTAATCTACTTAGGGAAGCTTCCACTGATTTTCTAACTGTTTCTGGTGAACTATCCAACACCATTTCCCCAGTTTTATCGTTCATACTAGCAATACCGAATTTTGTGGCGATAGCAACCTGATTTCTATACGGTTTTAAAGCTTCTCCTACAATTTCTTCATTAATAAAAGGACCATAAATTTCTGCGGTATCAAACATTGTATAGCCAGATTCAAAAGCAGCTCTTACTGTATTTATAGCTTCCTCTTTATTAGTGGCAGGACCATAACCGTGTGATAATCCCATACAACCATAACCTAATGATGAAACTTCTAAATCTTTACCTATTACTCTTGTTTTCATATACTTCGCACCCTTCATTCGGTTTTAAAAAGTATTACAAATAAAACTAATAGCGTCCTTGAATAAGTAATATTAAAGATGTTATTTTTGGAAGAAGCTTTAAAAAATTACTAAGGTTAATTTGCTTCTTTATTGTTAGACTCTTTTTCAACAATTTCTTTAGTTATTGCAAAAGCACTCCATGCTTTTGGCCAACCGGTATAAAAAGCTAGGTGGGTAATGAGTTCAACTATTTCCTCCTTAGTAATCCCATTTTCCAGACCTTTTACGATATGATCATTAAATGACCTATCAAAGATGCCACTACCCATGAGTGCTGCTATTGTTATCATACTTCTGTCTCTTGGAGAAAGTTGCTCTTCTCTTGACCATACTTCGCCAAATAAAACATCATCATTTAAAGCAGCGAATTGAGGTGCAAGGTTTCCTAAATATTCTCTACCAGCAGTCTGTTTCTTCATAAAATCACCCTTTTTTTAAGAATTGATTGGTCTAACAATCATCTCATTGATGGCAATCTGCTCATCCTGGTTAATCGCATAAATAATCCCTTTTGCCATATCTTCTGAAGAAAGTGTTTTTTGCTCATACATCTTTACAACCTGTTCTCTAACTTCTGGATCTTTTACTGTATATTTCAAGTCCGTGTCTATTGCTCCTGGGGATATATTTGTTACCCTTACATTTGAATCAAACATTGCTTCTTCTGCTCGTAGCCCTTCACTAATCAAGCGAACAGCATGTTTTGTTAAGTAATAGACCACTCCAGATGGATACGGGTTTTCATGACCAGCAACTGAAGAAATATTTACTATATGACCAGAACTTCTTTCTCGCATATGTGGTAATACTGCGCCGATACCATACAGTACACCCTTTACATTTATATCGATTGTTTCATCCCATTCAGAAACATTGTTTTGATGTAGGAAGGAACCTGGCATAATTCCTGCATTATTGATCAATACATCAATCTGACCATATTCTTTAATTGCAAAGTTAGCTAGGCTTTGTACTTGTTCTGATGATGTAACGTCAGTAACTTTGTACTTGGCCTCACCGCCTAGCTGTTCAATATTTTTTACTAAGTTCTTTAATCGCTCTTCTCTGCGTGCTGCAAGTACAACTTTAGCTCCTTTCTCTGCCAACCCTTTAGCTGTTGCTTCTCCTATACCACTCGATGCTCCAGTAATAATTACTACTTTTCCTTTAATATTGTTAGTCATTTTCATTCTCCTCTATTTATCTTTTTTAATAGCAGTTTATACGAGCCAACTAAATTACTTTTAATCAGCTTCTTCTTTGAGCGATTCCTGTATTTCTCCATTTAACAATTTTCTATATTCATCTAATAGCTGAATTAGTTGTTCTGTATGAGTTGGCCCCATTTTTTGAATTACTCTTTCCTCTATTTTCATAAGTGGAACGACTAAATTTTCTGCGTAAATAAATCCTTCTTTTGACAATTTTATATTTTTCTCTTTTTTATTTGTTGGTGATACTTCCATCTCAATATAGCCGTTTGCTTTTAATTGAAGTATTGCATTATGCACTGTTTGTTTAGGCACTTCAAACATTTCACGTAATTCTTTTTGAGTTGCCTTTCCATCTTCGTATAAGGCATAGCAAACCAAGAAAACATAATAATTGATCCCTTTTGTACTAGCCCAATGTTCGTATAGCTTATTTGTTTGATTAATGGATGAAGTAATTTTATCTATTTCATCACGATAACGAATATTAATTTTTTTTCCTCCTTCCATTATAAATATAGTCCCATTTAGGACTGTTAACTTTACTATAGTCCTAAACGGGACTATTGTCAAATTATAATTTTTTAAATTTATTATTTGAAAAAATTTTCAGTTCCTTTGATACCCAAAATTGGTTTTTGTTTTAAAATAATAAAATTAGTGCATTACAAAAAAACAGACCCTTCACTATCATTTCGGATCTGTTTTCAATTTATTATTATATTTACAATGCCCCAAATGAATTCTCCAAATAGATTCTGATGATTTAGCATTTCACTGCTTCTTTATCTTAGAACTACGTATGTTCCAGATTATATAAAAATATTACATACTATTTGGTTATTCCTCGCCAATAAATCGTCCAAGAGTGATTTAATCTTTTTTGAATGCGAGACGGTTCACCATATAACATTTCAATAAATATACCATCCAATAATCCTAAATAAGCAGATGTTGCTTCTTCCAAATATACTTCTGTATGTATTTGGCCTTCTAATTTTGAAACTTCAAAAACAGAAATGAGCAAAGCTTCAAACATATATAAATAATGATACACAATTTCTTTAACCTGTTCATATAAATGAGAAGGTGGAAACAAAGAAAATCGAAGACAAAACCTTGTAAATTCATTTTTTTCAAATTGGTCTTTCAACACTAGAAGTAGATTATATAGGAATTGCTTAAATGGTAGATTTCTGTTTATTTCCATGTACTTTTTAACAGTATATATCACGTATACATTCGAATCTCTACATATCTGAAGAAATAGTTCGTCTTTCCCTTTGAAATGGTTATATATTGACTGTTTTTTTATTCCTACTTCAGCAGCTATTTGACCTAATGATGCTCCTTCATATCCGTTTCTTGCAAAATGACATATTGCAATTTGTTTTATTTTATCAGAAGTCATATAAACCACCTTCCGAACTATCGTGAATATTAGTTTATTGAGATTGAGGGCATAAATTTACTTCAATATCAACCTTCTACAAGCTAATTAGTTTTTAATTACACCTGATATGATAATTACAATAATAAGTTAGAAAGTTTCCCACGCTAAACGTATGTTATTTTATATAAAACTAAAAGGAAACCATTAAGACTTCCTTTTAGTCACGCCATTTAGCCAATATAGATACCATTTAAATATCGATTCCATTAGTTTCAATTACTTCTTTATACCAATAAAACGATTCTTTTTTTATTCTAGAAAAATCACCACTACCATCATCATCTCTATTTACATGAATAAAACCATAACGTTTATTCATTTCACCTGTAGAAGCACTAACTAGATCTATTGGTGCCCAAGTTAAATAGCCTAAGCATTTAATTCCATCCTCCAAAATAGCTTTTTTTAATGTCTTTAAATGTTGCTCAAAGTAATTTATTCTGTAATCATCGTTTATTTTATTATTTTCCTCCAATTGATCAACTGCTCCCAAACCATTTTCAGTCACCATTAACGGCAAACCATATCTTCTATACACATAATTTAATAAATACCTTAATCCAATAGGATCAATTGACCAGCCCCATTTACTTTTCTCTAAGAAAGGATTTTGTATCCCACCAAACATTGCTTTATCATCATCAGCATTAGCATTGCTTTTAGTTACACTTGAAGAATAGTAATTAATTCCAATAAAGTCCAGAATACCTTCTTTGAAAGCTAACTTATCCTCCTCTAACATATCAATGTTTATACCTGCTAAAGTGTATTCATGTAATTTATATTCAGGAAATTTACCGTTACACATAGCATCAATTTGATAAAAATCACGTTCCATTTCTTTAAAGTTATCCATAACATTGGTTGGGTTACAATCGTAAGGATACATAGGAGTTAGCCCAAATACACAACCAATTTTATTACGGGAGTCTATTTTTCTACCCAAAGCAGCTGCCATAACTCCAGAAAGAGCTAAGTTATACCCCATAGTTGCTAAAGATTGTTTTTTATCTTTTAACTCACTGTACTTATGTCCTGTTAGCATATATGTGAAGATATCTGACATTTCAGTTTGTGGATCTAAATGATTCATTTCATTGGAAGTAACCCAATAATAGACCTTCCCTTTTAAAGCTTTAAACATAGTTTCACAAAATCTTAAGTATAATTCTATTACTTTTCTGTTCTCCCAAGCACCATACTTCTTTACTAAGTGAATTGGCATTTCAAAATGATATAAAGTAACAATGGGCTCAATTCCATAAGATTTAATTGTATCAATAACATCTTTATAAAATTTAATTCCCTTTTGATTTGGCTCCCTTTCCTCACCCGTCGGGTATATTCTTGACCAATCTATGGAGATTCTTAACGCTGTAAATCCCATTTCTGCAAATAAAGCTATATCCTCTTTATAACGATGATAAAAATCAATTGCATTATGGGAAGGATAACTTTTAGTAGTGTCAATTTCTTTTGTAATTTGTCTTGGTACTTGATAAGAACCCGTAGTTACAAAATCCATAATACCAGGTCCTTTTCCATCCTCTTCCCATCCACCCTCTGTTTGGTGTGCGGAGATACTTCCTCCCCACAAAAAGTCGTGGGGGAAAGTACTTCTATTTTTCTTATCCATAATAAAACTCCTCCTATAAAATAACCGTTATAAATCCTTTATCTATATCTTGTTCTTCATCCAAGTTTGGAATAATCTCCAAGTAATCCTGAGAATTAGTAATAACTATAATAACTGTAGGATCAAATCCTTTTTCCTTGATTAACTCAAAATCTACTTTAAGTAAAGGATCTCCCATTTTTACATATTTCCCTGGTTCTATTAAGCTTTCAAACCCTAATCCATTGAGTGAAACCGTATCTATCCCAACATGGATAAGGACTTCAATTCCTTCGGTACTTCTAAGTCCAATTGCATGCTTGGTAGGGAAGATAGTTACTATTTCTCCTTCAATTGGAGATTTTACAATTGATTCTAATGGATTAATCCCCATTCCTTTTCCTAATGCTCCAGTCGAAAAGGCATTATCTTTTACGTTCTCAAGTGAAACTCTGTTTCCATGAATAGGACTTACCATTACAGCTTTATTTACTACCTTTTCTATTTTTTTTGGTTGATTTTCTGTCTTTTCTACATTATCCACTAGTATAGAACGTGGAATCCAAAGTAAATATCCAGCTATTGAGGATCCTACAAAACTGATAACTATCGCTATTACCAAATAATAGAAGTTGCTATAATCACTCTCTCCGATAAAGGACATAACTCCAAATAATGTAGTAAATGTGTAAGCCTTTACATTCATTAAACCAGCGAATAATCCTCCAATACCCGCACCAATCAACACTGCAATAAATGGTCTACGATATTTAACGAAAGCTCCGAACACAGCTGGCTCTGTTACCCCCATTAGTGCACTAAATGATACGGTTCCAAAAAATTGTTTTTGCTTTTTGTCTTTAGCCTTTAACATATATCCTAACATTGCACCACAAACTGCTATATCCGCAATAATATAAGCATGTACAAACACAGGATCGTAACCGAGCGATGAGAAAAAACTAACTGAAAGTGGAATGGCGAAATTCCCAGCACCAAGCATAATTAAAAATGGCAATCCAGCCGCATACAAAGCAACAACGATCCAGCTTCCAATAGTATCCATCAAAAATTGAACTAGGATAGAAATACCATCGTTGATTAATGACCCAATCGGACCAAATAAAAACAATGTAACAGGTACAGTGATTAACATTATGATTAATGGAGAAAAGAAGTACTCCAATGATTTTGGTATATATTTTTTAGTTGTTTTACCAACCAACCCCATAAACCAAACACCTATTAAAATAGGAATAAAAGTATTAGCATACTCAATCTTAGGCAGTGGTATCCCAAATAAACTCAATCCTTCAACTCCATTTATTGAAGGGGATAGAACAGTTGCAGCTAATAAAATTGCTAAGTATAATGGAGCATCTAGCCTTTTTGCAGCAGATACAGCAATGAAAACTGACAGAAAATAAAATAAAGAAGTTCTTATAGAGTCGAAAATTAAAAATGTCGAGCTTTCTGTTGAAAGTAGACCTGATACAGTAAAAATAGATAATACTGCAGATATTAAACCAACAGCCATCATTGCAGGCAGAATAGGTGTAATTGTTTCTGACAATAAATCTAAAATTCTTTTTACAATGTTTTGTCTCGGCTTATCAAGTTTAGTATCATTTTCTACTCCTAACATACTCACTAGTTCAGGGTAAATCTCTGCCACCTCAGTACCTATTACTATTTGATAGGAGATATTATTTGATACTACATCTATTACTTTATCTAGTTCTTTTATTTCCTCTGTTTTAACTAATGATCTGTCTTTTAGTGTGAAACGTAATCTAGTCATACAGTGGACGACGGCTTCAACATTCTGCTTTCCGCCAACATATTGAATAATTTGCTCGTTTAACTCTTTGTATTTCATTCTATTATTCCCTTTCCTTCATTCCTATTAGTTACTCGATTAATATGCAAAATTAAGTAAGTCTCTTCATCTATAGTAATTTCTGTTTTATATCTTTCTCTAATAAAAACCTTTATTTTTTGTACACAACCATATGCTTCTTTATACATCTTCCGTATCTGTGTATTTAATATTAAATCATTGTCATTATATTTTCGTTTACTTACTATTCTTTCTATAAAATATTGAAGATGAGTTACTAAACGCATATAATTTAAGGATTTCTCATCTATTTCTGTTTGAAAATGGTATTTAATAATAGAAACTATGTCACGTATTGTTTCCATTACTTCTAGTGCGTCATCTAACCCATTCTTCATTTCTTGTAAATTAACAAAATGCAGAGCAATTGATACGGCTTCATCTTCTGGAAAATTAATATTGAACATCTCATGCATTAGTGACAAACCATATAATCCTATCTCAAAATGCTTAGGATAAAACCTTCTAACCTCCCATGTTAAAGGGCTACGAACAAACTGTCCTTTTTCTGCTCGTTTTAATGCAAAGTCGAAATGATCCAGTAAGGTCAAATTTAAATAATCATTCGCTTTTTGGCCCAATTTTACTTCTCCATAGCTAATGAGCTTGTTAACAAGGGTAATAACATTAGCATCAGATTTACTTAACAAATAACTAAAGTGTTCCAATATATCATTTGAATCCAAAACATAAGTTTTTTCTATCTCACTTTCCGTTATTGTTTGTCCAACCTTCTTCTTAAAGGCAATTCCTTTAGAATAAATGATAATATCATTACCACCTCTTTTTACAATAGCAATGTTATTATTTAATATTTGACTTACTTTCATTTTCAAATTTCCTCCTTTCCAGAAAAAAAACTCAAATTACCTAGAAAGAATTGCTAATTCTAGGTAATTTGAGTTCTGCCTGCATATCAGTAACATACTCTATAAGGTAACTACGGCGCTACCCCTTGGTTTTTTTTCTATCGTTATTATATTTTAGTTATAATGATATGTCAACGCTTGCAAAAACAAGAGAAAATTGATGACGTGATTAACTCCTAACTATACTAATAGAAAAATAGAGCATATCAAGAAAAAGCAAATTATTCGTTACATATAAATCGTAATCAATCAACCACATATTGCTAATATTTCTTTTACCATATCATATAGGTTTATTAAACTAAACTGCCACTTTAGTAAGATAAAAATAATTCTAAATGCAAGGCTATTTGTTAGTTTAATTCTGATCAGTTGATAAGGATAACAGGATTTACTTATGGGCAAGTATTATGTTACCGTTTTAATACATCACATTATATATTGGGTCCTATTAGACTTTTCTTAGTCACCTTCCCTTTATACAGTGAAGGAGGCTAAGAAGATATAGTCATGTCAACAGCCAAAAATCTAGAACATTTTACTAATATCACGTTCGGTCAAAAAGTTATATACAACAGTAAAATACACTTTTGTTTCTTTAACCATGATAATGGATTATTAGAAATAATAGATCCTGCTACAAACTCCATTTTTTTAGTTAGACAAAAATTGCTCATTTATAGGATTAAGTAAAACCATCAATAGTTTAGCATTGATGGTTTTACTTAATCCTTCTTTCACTAACCTGCCACTTTACTTCCATAAGCAGTTTTCATTTATTACAGGAATGCTGCCATGTTAGTATCATAAACAATATTAATACCCTTGAGTTATTACATTCTAAATGAACTAAAAATATAAAGCAGAGTGTAACTCTGCTTTATATTCATTTATATTTCGTAATTTCGTATTTTTTTAATTGTCTCGAAAAGTGCGTAATAAGGCTCTTAAAAACCTAATAATACAGACAATTTCCCACTATACTTTTCTCACTCTTATTTCCGTTAGAAATTGCTCTTTTCTTAAAGAACTATAGTTGGTGGGTAGTGAAACTTGATATACATGTCCATCCGTCTGAATTCCATTCAGTTCAATAAAACTAAAAAGTTTACAGTAATAAGAATAAAAATTATCAGTAGACCAATCAAAAGATATACAAACATATTCACCTTGGGGAATCATATCAGAACTAATATCCATTGCTCCTAGTTCTATTTCTTCTTCTATGCAGATAGCCGTATAGATACTTTTGGTGAGTATTTCACTAGGATTATTATAGGATGCGAAATCATAAATGTAACCATAATAACTATCTACTATATCTCCCCTTTCCTCCAATACATCGGCTAATCTTCTAAAGTAGATATCAGATTGTTCAAAACCATTTAGTTGAGGAGTCTCTACTTTTATAATCGGTTGTTCTTCTATATATCGGAAATATACTGACTCGATTTTTTTACTGCAAATATCTAATTGCTCTTTTAGCTGATTTTTTCTTCTATAAAGTAGACGCCTAGCTTTCTCAAGATTCCTTATTTCTTGTGTAATAACATTTTCTTGCTCTTCTATAAATGCTTGCATGTGTTCAGGATCACACTTAATAATACTTTTTATTTCTTCTAATGGTGTTCGAATTTGTTTAAGGTATTTAATTATGTCTAGGTAAAAAAACTGTCTGATGTGATAGTAACGATAACCGTTTTTTGAATCTGTATATTCTGGTTTAAAAATCCCAATTTTATCATAATAACGCAATGTTTGATTAGTAATATTGTTTAAACGTGCTGTTTCACCTACTGTATAATACTCCTTCATCATACTTTCCCTTCCTTCACATGCAAATACAGAACATTTCTTTTACTACAATTCTATTTTATTTACAGCATAAGATAAAAAAAAATCAGAAAATAAAAACAAAAAGTATTGACCTTATTCTTACAATAAGGTTTATATTTTAACACAAGGAAGCCATTAAAAAAATACGTCATCTTAAAAACATACCATCCTATCACTCATCCTTTTTAAATATACAAACAGGATAAGCGTATAGACATACTCTTTAGGAAAGGGTGATTAATTATGTTTCTAAAGGACTTAACAGTTTGTCTCCAATTTGGTTTTTCAGCTATTAATACTACAAGGTTCGTTCACAAAGCATGTTCTTATAATAGTGAAATATTTCTTATTAAAAATGGGAGATCCTCTTGTGGGAAAGAAATTATGAAACTTATGGAGTTAGGCATAAAAGATGGTGACAACATTACTCTTTTGGTACATGGAGACGATGAATGTAAAGCTGTTAACGTATTAAAAAATTTCTTAATAAGTAAGTAAAAAATAAATTTTATTTAAGTAAGGAGAATTATTATGAGAAAACCGATAGAAGGTTCAGGTTGGTACGCTTATCCAGGGATGATTGCCGTTATTACGACTCAATACGAAGGGAAAAGAAATGCTATGGCTTCTGGTTGGCATACCTATGTTGGATCTTCCCCTGGTATGTATGGAGTTTCCGTAAGCAAAGGAAAACATACTCATACATTGATTGAAAAAAGTGGAGTTTTTGGGGTGAATTTTCTTCCTGCAAAATATTCAGAACTAATACAAGCATTAGGTACTCACAGTGGAAATAATATGGATAAGTTTAAAGAATTTAACATCTCTTATGAAGATGGATTAAAGACGAATGTACCAATTTTAACAGACGCCTATTATGCTTACGAATGTAAAGTCGAAAGTATTACTCCAGTAGCTGATCATGATTGGATAATAGGAAAAGTTTTACAGAGATATAAAGACGAAGAACTTTTCTTAGGCAATGGATTACCTGACCTAGATAAACTAGAAATTCCTTTATATATTGGCAGATCTAATTACCGAGTATTAAATGGAAAAGCTGAAGAACACCACCATGCATTCTATGATAAAGAAGATTAAAAAAGATTGTTCTAAAACTTTACTTTAGTATGAAATGTAGGTAACAGCTTTTAAAGTTCAAACGTTCAACAGTTGGTACTCATTAGTATCAGCTGTTTTAAAATAGTCTGTTTTATACTTACCTTTCATACTTACCTTTCCTCCGAGTAGGAGACGACTTTCCTTAGTGTACGTGTAACTACTAACTTTATTCCAATCAGGTGTTCAACTGTTGACCCTATTCTTACTATCGAGTTTATACTTCTCGTATAAAAAAACAATTATCGTTACTAAAAAGGAGAGTGTTACTTATGCGTTTAATTGCCTATGTGTTAGCTTTATTAGCTGGTGCAGCACTAAGCTTTGAGGGTGGTATTTATGCAAAACTTGGGGAAAGTATAGGGAAGTTAGAAACGGGCTTCTATAATTTTTTTTGTAGGAACTATCATTATAGGGTTAATATGGTTATTTTTTGGGAAAGGAAATCTCTCGTATACTGTAAAAGCACCTAAATGGTCTTTGACCGGAGGATTTTTAGGAGGCCTCTATTTAACATCCATTGTTATAAGCGTACCGTTTGTTGGGGTAGGAATTACAATGATTTCCGTCATAATTGGGCAACTATTAATGAGCATAGTCATAGAACAATTCGGCTGGTTAGGAAGCCAAAAAAACAAAGTAAATAAAGAAAAAGTACTTGCCCTTCTTTCAATGGGTATCGCACTCATACTTATTAACTAGGAGGTCTATCAATGGGTATATTCATGGTTTTCTTCACCTTATTAGGTGGTATTATGTTAAGTGCTCAGTTATCCATAAATGGTACATTAAGCAGAAAAGCAGGCACAATCGAAACTACTCTTTTAACTTGTATAACAGGAACATTGTTCTTATTTATAATGATACTTTTTTTTAGTGAAGGTAATATATTAAAAATATTGGAAGCTCCTAAGTGGCAGTTAGCTGCTGTTTTTCTAGGAACTTTTTACGGACTTTTTACTATAGTTGCTGTTTCAAAAATTGGTGTTATTGCTTCCAATATAGCAGTTATTGCTGGACAACTGTTAGGTGGAATAGTTATTGATAATTATGGCTGGTTTAATAGTAAAGTCATTCCACTAGACTTTAAACGTTTCTTAGCTTTATTGTTTATGTTAACGGCACTTTATTTCATTTACAAAGGCAATAAACAGACTACTAAAGAAACAAGCCCTAATGCTGTAAAAGTAAATTAAACAAAAATGAGTATATAAGTATCTAAAACCCTTCCAATTAAATTTAGGAGGGTTCTTTTACTAATTTAATACCTTCTCCACGTAAAACCTTATCAAAATAATATTTGCCTTATTCTTTCAAGATTACAATTTCTATATTCCTCACTTCTAATTTTCTGTTCTTATATATGAGAATATTCTACTGTTTACTTTTAATTTCCAATAAAAATACATGCTTAACCATACTAGTTTGTGATTATATACACTTAAACTATCCTGCCCCTATAGTGCCATAAGATGTTTAACAAAAGGTCATTAATCCTTATTTGATCAAAGCCACCGTTGGTTTAAGTGGATTTTTTCACAATTAGTCTTATTTGAAAGAGGATTTTTCTTTTTAATTTAAGAGTTAATCTAATGCATTAAAGGTGATATCTACTCGTATGCCTATTGCCTCTCCTGCCCATAAAATCTGCAACAATAACCCCCTTTCTTTTTTTATTAATAAGTAGGTTGTGTTAAGCAAAATTGATGTTATGTAAGTGTTTTTTACCTATTATTTGAACTAATGCCCAGTAAGAAAGCTGCCTAACGGCAGCTTTCTTACTGGATAATTTTTTTATAGTATAGCTTCAAAATGAGCATACCAACATGAATATTTAAGTATTCTTTTTTTTCGGATATCCGATAAAGATTGCTATAATGCCGCAAATTCCTATTAGAATTGGATAGAATGAATACTGTAGGATACTCACTGGTGAAATATTTGCTACGCTTGCCGCAGCCAGTAATTGTGCTCCATACGGGAGAATCCCTTGGAATGTACATGAGAAAAGATCCAAAATACTTGCTGACTTTCTTGGCTCGATTCCGTACTTATCAGCGATATTTTTTGCAAGTGGACCTGTAATTAAAATAGCAATTGTATTATTAGCCGTAGATATATCCGCTAAGCTCACTAAACTAGCAATACCAAATTCAGCACCTTTTTTTGTTTTAATTCTTTTTGTCACTAAATGAAGTAGAAAATCAATACCGCCATTAAACTTAATAACTTCTACCATTCCAGCTATCATTATTGCAAGAAAGGCTATTTCATACATTCCTGCCATTCCTTCTCCAATCTTTTGCAATAGGCTCATTATTTGATAGCTACCATCTACTATGCCAACTGTTCCTGCGAAAACAGTCCCTAATGCTAGAACAAGGAAAACATTCATACCTGCTAATGCGAAAACAATAACTAAAACGTAAGGGACAATTTTTATCCAATTATAGCTTAAATGCTCAACCTGCGAAGTTCCCCCGATTGTAATTACGCCTAAAATAATGCTCGTTATTATAGCTGCTGGAAGTACAATCCAAAAATTAACTTTAAATTTATCCTTCATTTCAGCACCTTGAGAACGAACTGCTGTAATTGTTGTATCTGAAATAAAAGATAAATTATCTCCAAACATTGAACCCCCAACAATACCAGCCATTACTAAAGCCATGGAAATATCGGTATGATTGCTTATCCCTACACCAATTGGTGCTAAAGCAACAATAGTTCCCATGGATGTCCCCATAGATAGAGAGATAAAGCAAGCAATGATAAATAAACCAACTACGAGCAAGTTTTGAGGAATTAAAGATAGAGTAAGGTTAACAGTGGAGTCAACTGCGCCCATACCTTTTGCTACTTCTGAAAATGCTCCGGCTAAAAGAAAAATAACAACCATCAGCATTACATTTGAATTTCCTGCTCCTTTGCAAAATACATCAACTTTTCGTTCAAAACTTTCTTTTCTATTCATCGCCAGTGCCACAGCACCCGAGATAACAATGGCAACAAGTACAGGGAAAGTATAAAAATCACCCGTAATAATTCCTGAACCAATAAATAAAATTAAAAAGACAACAAATGGAATTAGTGCCCACGGATTTCCTTTTTTCATATGAACTACCTCCAAATAAATATTTAACAAGACAACTCGGTTGTCCTCTTTGCAACAAAAAAAGACCTTATCTTGAAAAACAACAAGAAGAGGTCTTATATTTATATATAAAACACTCTTCTTATCTATCAAGCTTATGCTTGCTGGATTTGGCACAGCAACTTAATAATTAAGTTCCGCTGCCGAGATATCATCAGGCCAGTCCCTCCATCTCTCTTTATAAGAAGATAAACTATTAAATTCTATTTTATTTTTGTCACAATAGATAAAAGAATACATAGTTTTTATTCTTTTAGCAACATTTTTTTTGTTTTTTTAAATTCAAATGAAAGGGAAATATTAAAAATAGATAAAGAATTGTTTCTTTTTAGACACCTAATAACTTAATATTATTTGATAAAATTCAATTAAACTTTCCTGCCACGTTTGTGCCATAACCTACTTCTTCATTTATTACAGGAATACTGCCCCTTTAGCGACATAAAAAAAAGGCACCTTATATTTTAGAAAAGCCCCCAATAGTTGTTCAATAAGGGAAGGGCGACAGCTATTAGTTTAGCTGTCACCCTTTTTAAGCAATTACATGTTCGACTTTAACTTTTAATTTCATCTGCAATCGTGGGTTCTACAAGATCTTTTCTTCGATAAACATTAAAAATGAGTCCTAAAACAGCAGCGTAAAAGAGTATTGCACTGCCTCCATAACTAATAAAAGGCAGAGAAATCCCCATTATAGGCACGACTCCAAAGCTCATTAAGATGTTCCAGGTAGTAGGAACCGCAAACAATGTAGCACCACCTATTACGATCAATCTCCCGTAGAGGTCCTGTGTTTTAAACGCATTTTTTGAGATCCTTGAAATAAATATCAGTAGGATTAAACATAGGACGAATCCGAAAGCCCAACCAAGAGAATAGACGAGGAAGGGAAAAGCAAAATCTGTATGTGATTCTGGTAACAATTTAAAATTCAACTCGTTGGAAAGTCCGTTACCGAACCATCCCGCTTCTGAAAGGACATTCCTCACCGCCTTATACATATATCCTGCTCCATTTGAATCGGCAGTAGGGTTTTTAAATGCAGATAATCTAGTTAACAAATAACTTTGACGTGAGGTCATGTAGAACATAATAATAAAAATAATACCAGCCAATAGATTTGTTAGGATCAGATTTACAGCTAATTTCTTATGGATTCGAGCGAAAGCAAACATCCCAAGTATGCAGAAGAAGTAAATAACACTAACCATAAAGTCTGGCACCATCATGTAGAGCGAGATGGGAATCCAAAATAAACCAAAAAGTAAACCTTGTTTTTTCCAACTACGAAACTCATTTATTTTGTTAAAAATACCAGCCCAAGCAAGAAAAAAGAAAAATAAGCTCATCATGGTTCCATCGACCGTCAGACCTGGGAGGGAAACCCACTTCTTTGCTCCGTTAGTCATAATTCCAAAAAGATGAAGATATATATGGATTAATAGGCCTATCGCATAAAAGTATATCCATCCGTTCTTTAATTTTTGGTAATCAAAGAAAAGGAATCCAATGATTACAAGAATAGCCAGAGTGTACCAAATTGTCTGTCTCCCCATAAAATAGGTACCTGATAGAGAAAATTCAGGAATCCCAGCAACTAACGGGAGAAAACTAATACCAGCAAAAAGAACAAATAAAACGATTAGAACCCAATCCATTTTCGGCTTATGTAGGGGATTTAATCTCTCCCCAATAGTAAATGGATTTCCCATTTCTTGAATCGCCTTTTCCTCTGCATCCTCTTTAGTAAACCCTCTCTTTTTGTAAGATTGACTTAACTCTTGCAGATGATGAATAAGCTCTTTTTTTATCTTGTTGTGGGCTTCCTTAGATTTCACTTTGGAAGTTACTTTACTTAAAAATTCTTCAAATTTCGGAGAACTCATAAGGACGCCTCCTCTAGTAAGTGTTTAAGGGATAACTCTTGTTTTGATTTATCTTGTTTATAGGTAGCTAAGTATTTTTCCCCTTTGGAATTTAAGGAGTAATATTTCTTTTTGTTTATCCATTTTGAATTTAGAATTTCTTTATTTTCTAGTAGATGTAAAAGTGAATAAAGCTGCCCTTCATTATTTTGGAAAGTATGTTCACTTTTTTGAAAAAGTTGGGTAGAAATATTGTAGCCATCCTTTGATTCATGCTGAACCGATTCTAATATAGCTATGATGGTTTCTATTTTCCAAGATTGTCTCATACGAATGGATTCTTTCACCTCTTTTTTTCTTTCATTGGAAAAAGAAAAATCCTTAAAAATTGATTTTTTCATCGAACTCTTCAGGTTAGTAAATGGATCATTCATCTCCTAAACCTCCTCGATCATCTTGTCTTTTAATAATTCTTTTGCACGCTTTAACCTAGTTTTTATTGTATTTATATTTACTTTCGTAATCTTACTTATTTCGGCTAAAGATAGTTCTTCATAATAATGCAGAAATACTACTTCTCTGTACTTTAGAGGTAAATTCATGACAGCATTTGTTAAGATGTTTCCTTCACTATTCGCGATAATCTCTTCTTCAACCTGTTTTGATTTCGAAGGTAGATAATCCAAAATTTTATCGCTAAGCGTTATTTTGCGATAATGCCAGCTTCTTAAGTAGTCCTTACAATGATTACTAGCAATACGATATACCCAGGTTTTTAGTGTTGCCTGCTGATTTAACTGATTTAACTTTTCATAACATTTTAAAAATATCTCCTGAGTTAAATCTTCTGCTGTCGTTCGATTTTTAACATATGTATATACGAGATGCAGGATATCATCGCTATATTCTTGCATTAATTGATCAATTATTTCCTCTCTCTCAAGCAACATACTTTCATCTGTCACCGCCAGTTGTTTTAGTCCATTCATCTTGTTATCACCCTCTCACATATAATAGACGTAGCTAACCTTCATTGGGTTTTAAAAATATTCGATTTTTATGACCTTCTATAATCTAAGGTATAAATAGAAAAAGGCCCAACCTCTTATCGAATTATTAAACTTTTATAAAAAGAAAAAACCACCTCCAGGTGGTCATTAAAACAGTTTATTTAAACCTATGAAACGAAAATACAGTGCTATTACATAATTGACAATAATAAATACTGCATAGATTTTAAGCATAAATGCAAAGAAACCTTTGTCTTTAAACTTTAATAACAAATAAAGAATAGCCATTATCAATACAAAAATACATAAAGGTGCTATTGCTAACTTTGAGTATAGATCTGGTAACATCATTTGTCTTTCACCTAACTATGTTGAGTATCTTCTCTTTGCTTGGTATTATAGCTCTAATCTTCTTCTTTGAATACATAATTTCATTGAATTTCTTATTCATACAGATAGGTAAGAGTTTGAAGTTATCGCTCCCTTTTCCCCCTGTTCACACCGTACGTGAAACTTTCGAATCATACGGCGTTCCAACTAATCCAATCTATTCTTTCTATGTATTAAGCAATCGAGTGCTGTTTTCCAAAGTTAGATTATTTCATTTTGACATCTTAATCGTAGTTTATTTACTTTTTCTTTTTGCCTACTTGTAAGCTTTAGAGATTGTAAAAGAGCTTCTATTTTCACTTTATCTTTTAGGTGTACCAATTGATGAATTGTTTTATGAATAACAACTAAGTTTGAATAACTATCATCTTTTGAAAGATGATAAGGGTTTATGTGATGACAATGCCATTCATGAATCCCTAACCCTTTACCGGAGTAATGTAACCATCCTCCATTTAACTAGGAACATTTCGCACCGCTATCCTGCCACGTTTGTTACATAATCAATATTTGGATATAATCCGAAAATGGAGAGCACTTACCTAGATACTCCATTCACCATTTTCCATGATTAAAATTTCATCCTTTTCTAATATTCCATAAACACTCATAGAGCTATCACCAATCATAATATCTTCGTGAACAGCTGATTTATTCATACCTAACTCTGTTAGTTCTTCTTCGTTTTTTAAATACCCATCCAATAGGTTATCAATGTATGCTTGTCCAAGTGCAATATGGCAAGCAGCATTTTCATCTAATAGAGTACTTTGAAATGTTATCCCCATTTTAGCAATACTTGAATTTGCTGAAACAAGAGCAACTTCCCCTACCATACTAGCCCCTTCATCCGTTTGAAGAAAATCAAGGAGGACTTGTTGTTTAGGTTCCATTCTAATAACTTTTCCATTTTTGAAAAACAGCTTTAGGTTCCGAATGATCTTCCCAGCTAAAATAAAAGGTTTTGTGGTTGTAACATAGCCATTCACATGATATTTGTTTGGCATTGTCCAAACCTCTTCCACAGGAATATTAGACATAAATACTTTACCGTCTTTAGTTGTTTCTGATCCACCTAACCAAACATGATTTTTTACTAAAGCAACTGTTAAATCTGTTTTTTCGCTAACAAAACGTAGTGCAGAAAATCGATAATCATTTAATCTTTTAGCTTTGTTCTTCAGCATACAATCTTGTTTTTCCCAGACTAAAATAGGGTTAGAATCATTTGATTTAGTTGCATCGAGTATATATTTCCATAAAAGTTCAATGGCTTTATCGTCCTGATGACTCGGAAAAACTTGCAGTGCCCATTCCTTTGTAGGTGCATTAACAACTACCCATTTATTATGATTTTCCATTCCAAAAGTACGGCAAGGTCTCATCGCAATTGATTTTGCTCTATTGATTTTAGAAACTCTTTCTACCCAATTAGAATCTTCCTCTGAAAATGATGGTGAAATTATGGTAATTGTTGAATAGCCTGACTTTGCATAAATTAATTCATTCTTAATTACGGATTCCGGGTATACCTCTAAAAATTCATCCTCTAGATAACGCACACGACTTTTTTCTACTTCTGAATCCCTAAGGCATAGCGAAACAAATTGCGCTCCGTTTTTGTAGGCTTCCTTTGAGATTTCACGGACTAAAGGTAAATGTTCGAAAGAAAAATTTATCTTAATTAAATCTCCCTTTTCAACTGTCACTCCAACACTTACAATCACTTTTGCATAGTTATTCAAATACATAAAGTTCACCACTCCTTTAGTTAAGAGTAAACCTCTTTGTAATAACTCCTTTCTAAACAATTCAACCATTTATGTACCAATACCTTCTTTCACTAAACTGTCTCGTTTCTTTCATAACCTAGATTTTATTTATTACAAGAATGCTGCCACGATGAAAACATAAAAAAGGACTTTCCTAGTTAACTAAGAAAACCCTGCTAATTCAACTAAAATTATTCACTTTACAAATCTAACTAGCGTTTGTTCGGGTATTTCAATTTGATTAATATCAAAATCATTGATCGTGAGGGTTATGTCACCCTCACGCTTTCTATATTCTTCTCCTACCCAACAGCTATAAAGTTCAAAAAAATCGTCCTTTTTTATATAATTATCCATAATTTCACATAATCTTATTAGCTTCTTTTTTGATTGTGCACACGTTTTCGGGTTCATATATTTACTAATTTCAATTCCCCAATGACTTGATACTTCATAGACATACGGAGTAGAAAACTGATGATTTTTAACATTTAAAAGATTCACCTCATCCGCAAAGCAGCTCCCAATATAAAAAAATTCATCTGAAGGTTCATCGTCATTAATTGGTATTTCTATATTACACCCTATATAAGTAGCCAAACTCATTACAATCCCCCTTATATACTTTTATGTATAAAACATTCTACTAATCTTTTAACAAACATCTAACGATACTGGTTTATTAATAAGTACACTTAAACAATACTGCCTTGTTTGCTCCATTGCAATAAAGCAGCATTAACCCCTAAAGACAAATCGACTGTCGCCAATTTTAGAGAGAATTTGAGAAACTTTTAAGTACTTGTTTAGCATTCTCCTAAGCTATAAAGGAGTATATTTTCAGCTTTTTCCCTTTCTGCTAAAGCAGTGCTTGCCCACTCAGATTCTTACTTTTTTACAATAAATGAGGACTGAATTTTATCTTGTAACCGCTGGAACTGTTTATTCTTAAGACTCACCACTTTTTATACAATTCTTTATTTTTCCTCTTTACTCCCATTAATAATCCGGAAAGATATTTACCTTTAATTGTTACAAAAGAACCGAGCGAAGTTTGATGTTCGTTTGTAAATTAATCGACTTATTGTATAACAAAATTTTTTGTTGTTAGATACCGAATGCAATAAAGGATACTTTTTTTGTAACAAAACAAGAAAATATATCCATTTATCGATTGGATTGATATTCTTGAGATAAGAAAGGAGGTTAATATGAAATTAAACTTTATTTGGGATAAAAAGCAGGAAATAGATAAAGTCGATATTAAGGCACATCCGGTTAATAAAGACAAATTAGAAACACTGAAGCAAGGTTTTTGTACTGATGTGACTTTAAATGTACAAAACCTAAAGAACAATAGAAAACTACGCATCGATATTCACCAAATTGAAGTTATAGTTTCATTAGGGCATTTATCTAAAATACTTTTAGCGAGCAAAGAAGAATATTTATTACAGAAGAGACTAAAAGAATTGCAAACACTGGAGGCAAATGGGTTCTTCAGAATAAATAATTCAACCATTTTAAATTTATCTCAAGTTGCTTCTTTTCGTTCAAGTGAGTATGCCAGATTAGAGGTATTCACCAAAAATGACAATAAATATTTAGTAAGTAGACATTATGCAAAATTGATAAAGGAGAAATTATCATGATTAACCATTTAAGACACAGTTTTACACAAGCTACCTTAGGGAGTATTATATGGATTTTTCTTTTAAGTACATTAGTTTATCGGGGCCTGAATATTCCGTTTAATTATGTTTGGAATTTAATAGGCATTGGCGTGATTTTCGGAGTGATTTTCGGAATAATCTACCCCTTTATCTGGAATTTCTCAACGTTTAAGGCATCCATTAATATTTTATTAAGCACAATAATAAACTCATTTGGGGGATTATTAGTCGTATATTTATTTTCAACAGATATGTTTAATCTAATAAAAGAATATACCGTATTCTTTGTACTTTTGACACTAGTAGGACACATTATCGCGTTTTACTTCTATTCCAAATACCAAAATAGAAAATTAGCAGATTCTCTAAATGATATAAATAAGGAATAAGCAAAGATCATATATTATTTTATAAAAAACCCCATTGATAACAAAAAGGACTCGATTATGAGTCCTTTAGCTTGCTGTATTTGTATATTAATTACTTGAACAGACAACCTGAATATTATTTACTTAAACTCCTGTTGTACTGTATCTGAGTACGAATACTCCTAAATTTATTCTAATTTAGCTCCAAATTAACTTAAATGCAAAGAAGCTTATACTCTATATGAATCTAAGCTTCTTTTGCATTTGTTTATTTAATAGTACAAATCTATATCAATTTCCGCTTCAATGCTTGAAGCAAATTTTATCATGCTTTTATCTAAATAAAGAGCAGGTGTATTTCCCTCTTCCATTTTAATGACAATAAAGAATTTACACTCCGCAGAGTAATCCTCTTTTATTTTGTTAATTATTAATACCTTATTACGTAACCTTTTAACAAGCTTTTGCAGTTGATTATTTACATCAAGTGAAGCTTCGTAACCCGTTCCTAAATCCCAGCTTGTCTCTTTTCTATAACGAGCACTTGAACGATTAGGAATTAAATCGCCTTTTTTATAGGTTTCAGTAGGTGTTATTTCTAATCTTTCTGTTATTTCATCTATCGGAAATTTGTCTCCAAATAAGCTGAAGTAAACCATTACTTGAGTTTTACTCACTTTCCGTTTTACCTCCGAATAATTTGTACACTCTGTATTAATTTTATTATATCACCAGTTTTGCATATGCCCTTCATTATAAAGACTTAAGAAACAATAGCTATTAGCAGCAACCTTTTGCTTTATGACCGCCTCATGATTATGTGGAATATTCATTTCGATAGTGCCTTAATTTGTAGTACTAAGAGAGGACGATGTTTTACTTTAAAGTGGGACCCGTAGATAGGTATTTATCTACAGGTATTTTATAAAAAAAATCTAAAATTTATATTCCGACTTAGATGGTATTTATGACCAGCTACAAAAACTAGTTTTTCCCCAACATTATTTCTCCATTTCCCCTTTCGCTTTCTCCAAGAAAAATTGAAACAAATACAATAACAGGGTATCAATCATAAATATACTTAATAGTTGGATTTTCTTGAATTTTGATAATGCAAATATATTTATTTTTTTAAAAAAGGATACAAATAGATAAGTAAATGCACTATCTACCAGTAAATTCAGCACTAAATAACTGAAAAACTTACCATAGGTATACTTTAGAATCCATAAAGATCCGACTAGGAATGGTCCCCATGTAAACGGAAATACCCAGGTTATCTGTTTAGATAGCACTTGATACCAGAACCACCATTTACGCTTTTTGGCGATTATATTAAACATATGGACAATAAAAGAGATAAATATTCCGGCAGGTAAAAAACGTTTTATAGAAGCTTTTCCTAACAAAGGAGCTGATAACCAAGGTGCAAGCAAAATTAATAATGCCATTGATTTTTTATACTTTTTTATTTTCATTAAGTAACCTCCAATGCAATAAATATCCGAGTTAATTTTCCCTATAATAAGGTGAATATACCTCTAAGAAAGGAGGAACTTCCTAACTTTGTTTTCCACATCAGCAATAGCATTGGTAATCATAAACTCAAATTTAATAAAAATATACTTACTCCCTTTCTGTTATAAGGTTATCTAGCTAGGAGTAGACTAACATTCTAAATCCTACTCTCATAAAGCGTAACAATATTACAAACTCCCCACTCTTTATTTCACTTCATTACGCTATATTCTTCCTATTACAATTCATTTTCTGTTGTATTACTTATATATCTGAATAGTTTGTGAAATTTTAACAAATAAATAATTACAATGGTTATTTGGTCATTTTCTATGTAAACGTAGGGCATTCCTTTATTTACAATTTTGTAATGAAGATTAGAGGATGTTCTTTCAATATATTTCCTTTTGGTAGCTAATTTCTCTCTTTTTTTGCTATTCAAAAATACAACAATCCATCTATGGTCTTTCCAACTCATTTCGCTATGATGTTAGGTGTTCAAGGGATAGGTCCTAAGAGTTAGAGACAAATATTACAGGACATATTCAATACTAAAAAGGAGTTGGAGAAATGGCTGTATTATCAGAGGGGAAACAAAAGCTTGCGATACTTGGCATCTTATTTATGTTGGTGCTTAGTTTGGCAGTTGCTCCATTGAGCACATCTGCGGAAGCTTTTCCGTGGATGGACAAGGATCTTTCTGCAGAGGAAAGAGCTCAATTATTAGTGGAAGCAATGACATTGGAGGATAAAATTGACTTTATCACCGGTAATGTCAACAACTATTATGGTTTTTATAATGAAGGATTAGACAAATATGGTATTCCTGCGTTGCAGATGGCGGATGGACCTGTTGGTGTTCGGATAGCTAATCCTGAAGTACAAAATAAACAATCTACCGCATTACCTTCCGCACTCGGACTTGCGGCGACTTGGAACACAGAAACAGCAGAGAAATATGGTGACTTAATCGGGAACGAAGCTCATAACACTACCCATAATGTTATGCTTGGTCCTGGATTAGATATTGCCAGAAACGCCTTTGGTGCTAGAAACTTTGAATCTTTAGGTGAGGATCCATATTTGCAAGGTCAGATGGCTACAAGCTATGTGAATGCCCTGCAAGGCAATAATGTTTTGGTGACAGCCAAGCATTATCTGTTAAATAACCAAGAGAAGGACCGCTTCACAAGCGACTCTCAAGCAAGTGAACGTGCAATTAATGAAATTTATGCTAGACCTTTTGCAAGTGTTATTGAAAATGCTGACCTTGGAAGTGTAATGTGCTCGTTTAATCAGGTTAACAGTACATATGCATGTGAAAATCCAGACCTTTTAACAGATTTGTTAAGAGATAGCCTTAACTTTGAAGGTTTTGTCATGAGTGATTATGGCGCTAATGTTAGTACTGCTGACTCAATTAATGCAGGCTTAGACCTAGAAACGCCTGGAGAGCCTTATGGATTATGGGGCGATGAATTACAACAGGCAGTAACTGATGGACAAGTTAAGGAAGAAACAATTAATCAAAGCGCCTATCGTATTCTTTTCCAAATGTTTGACAAAGGATTATTTGATAACCCTGCACAAAATAATCCGATTGATGTAGCAGCACATGGGGAAATCGCTCGTCAAATTGCTGCTGAAACAATGGTATTGCTGCAAAATGACAATAAGACTTTGCCATTAAATACAGACAAACTAGATTCAATTGCAGTTATTGGACCTGATGCAGATACTGCTTCAGCAGCTGGTGGCGGAAGCTCTCTAGTTAACCCAACTTATACTGTAAGTCCTCTTGAAGGCATTAAAAAACGTGCAGGAACAGATATTCAAGTAAACTATGCAGCTGGAACAGACTCAATCAGTGCTGGTGATATTCTTCCAGGACCAAATGCAGTCCCTTCTTCTTTCTTATTGCCTCAAGCTGGCTCTAATGAAAATGGACTACAGGCTTCATACTGGTCTAACAAAAATATGGAAGGTGATCCAGTATTTGAGCATACTGCGAAACAAGTTAACTTAAATCTTGGTTTTTATAACTATGAAGGCTTTAATGCTCAATCATCTAAATTGGACAGCCTGCCAACAAGCTTAAATGGCATGATGTCTGCAAAATATACTGGCGTAATAAATGTACCAAAATCTGGAGAGTATACACTTTCGACTACAAGCTATGGATCAAGCAAAGTGTATATAGATAGCAATCTAGTGATTGATAATGCTGGAGAGAAATTGGATACGGTTGAAAAAACAGTTTCTTTAGATGCAGGCAAAAACTATGATGTCAAAATTGAGTATAAAACAGACTATAAAGATGCAACTGGTAATGACAACGGCGGTCAATTGCGCTTCGGTTGGGAAGCCAGCGACAATGTTGTCGACAAAAACATTGCAGATGCAGTTGAATTGGCGAAAAAGTCAGATGCTGCCGTAATAGTTACAAGAACATATGATAGTGAAGGTTATGTGGACCGTTCTGATATGGAGCTTCCTAATAACCAGGAACAGCTAATAAAGGAAGTATCAAAAGTTAATAAAAATGTAGTAGTTATAAATGAAAGCGGCATTGCAGTTAAAATGGGAGACTGGAAGGATAAAGTAGATTCCATTGTACAGGCTTGGTACCCAGGACAGGAGCAAGGAAACGCGATAGCTGATGTATTGTTCGGTGATGTGAATCCATCAGGTAAACTGCCTGTTACTTTCCCTGTTGATGAGGATTCAACTCCAGTTAATTCTGAAGAACAATATCCTGGTGTTGACGAAGTGACAAAATACACAGAAGACATCTTTGTTGGATACCGTGGATTTGAACAAGATGGCATTAAACCAGCCTTCTCCTTTGGACATGGCTTATCTTACACTGAATTTGGTTATAAGAAACTAAAAACAAAAGTGACTCGTTCTAATAAAGGCAAAAAGCAAGCAGTTGAAGTTACATTAAACCTTAAAAACACTGGTGATGTTACTGGTTCTGAAGTCGTACAAGTATACACAGGTAAACTGCCGACAAATACAGAAACAGCTCCTAAGCAATTGGCAGGCTTTGAAAAAGTGGAATTAAAGCCTGGAAAAACAAAAAAAGTGACCATTAAGCTTGACCCTAAAGCATTTTCTTATTATGATGAAGCGAAAAACGAATGGGTAACACCTTCTGGTAATGTACCAATTTATGTTGGAAGCTCTTCATCTGATATCCGTTTAAAGGGAAAAATTCATATCTCAAAAAATACAAGCAACTATTTTAACAAGGAAAACAAAAAGGACAATCAATCAAGACAATAAATTTATTGCATCCTTTTCCCCACAAGCCTTTTTTGTGGGGATTTTTTTTAGGAGGATAAGTAACAATGAAAATTAAACTCAAAATGATAATCTTCCTTCTTTTATTATTGCTTCTCCTTGCACTTTATACGACAGTCCAATTAAAGAAGCAGGACGAAAACTATGCAGAACAAGACGTTGAGGTTTCCGTTTGGCAAACAACTGGAGATAAAAAGGATTTACTGGAGAAAAAAGAGTCCTTATACCTTTCAAACAGTGATTCCTCCCCTCCCTTATCTATAACGATTGACCCAAATACAGCTTATCAAGAAATGGATGGCTTTGGAGCAGCTGTAACAGGCTCTTCTGCGTATTTGTTTCAAAACATGGATACTGCAGATAGAACCTCTATGTATGAGGACTTATTTACAAGTAAAGGTATTAATCTTTCAGCTGTCAGACATAGCATTGGTGCATCTGATTTCTCTGTAGATGAAAATGGGTACCCAAGCAGCTATACGTACAATGATACAAAAGAAGAAACCGATTATAACCTGAAGGATTTTTCTATTGAGCAAGACAGGAATGTCATTAAAAGCCTGCAGGAAATACTTGCCGTCAAACAGGATATGATGATTATCGGTACACCTTGGACCGCGCCTGCTTGGATGAAATTTGGCGAAAAAACACTCAACGGCTGGTATTTAGATTATACAAATGACAAGGTGTATGAAGCATATGCAGACTACTTTGTCCGATATATTCAGGCATATCAAAGCAACGGTGTTAACATTTCAGCTATAACCATGCAAAATGAACCAGAATTCACTTCAGAGAGTTATCCATCTATGAGCATGGGTGCAGAGGAGCAGGCAGAATTTATTGGAAAGTATTTAGGACCTGCTTTTCAAGCGCATAATATTAAAACTAAAATCATTGGATATGATCATAACTGGCATGGCGCAGGAGACTATATTAACAAACTTTCTCAAACTGATCCTGCCAGCGAATATTTAGACGGTTTTGCCTTTCATTGCTATGAAGGCGAGCCCGCAGCTATGTCACAGGTACATGAGAACTTCCCAACAAAGCAAATCTATTTAACAGAATGCAGCTCAGGTAAATGGAGTGAAGATTTTGCGGATAATTTCAGCTGGCAAATGTCCAATCTTATTATTGGAGGTCCTCGCAACTGGGCAAAGTCAGTCCTGATGTGGAATATTGCTTTAGATGAAAATAATGGTCCAACAAACGGTGGGTGCAGCAACTGCACAGGCTTGTTGACGATTGATCAAGCAACTGGCAATATAGAAAAAAACGCCGAGTATTATGCATTAGGTCACGCTAGCAAATTTGTTCAATCAACCGCTGCACGCATTTATTCCACCAATTTCCCAGGAGCATTAGAAACTGTCGCCTACCAAAACCCTGACAAATCAATTGTTCTCATTGCACTGAATCAAAGCGACAAAAAGAAGAGCTTCCATGTTAATTTTGAAGGCAAATTCTTTACCTATTCCATTCCTGACAAGAGTGCCGTTACTTTTTCTTGGCATAATAAAGAGAAGGATTGATAGTATTTTTTATAGTATGACAGACAATAAAAAGGCGCGCTTCAAAATTGAAGCGCGCCTTTTCCATATATAGCATTTGGTAGACTTCTGAAGGTGTAAAAAGAAAACATTAGCGAGGAGAGTTTGTACTATCTTTGTTTAGCACATGAGGATAATCCTATTTTGTTAGCTGATATTAAATACCGATTGTTATAAATTTAGCTTCTTTCACTGGAATTCGGAACAGAACACCGTAAGATAGGATTAACGCAATCACTTCTTTTTCATCTTTAACTAACCCTTGGAATAAACCGTGGATACATGGGTGAAGCTTATTATCAGTGTACACACTTAATGTTGTTCCTACTGAAATACCAGCAAAGCGGCCAAGTTTACCAATTGGCAGGTACTCCGCATTTAGCAATACTTCTTCTTCCGGTGTTTCTGGCTCTTCCGGTACTTCAGGAAGTTCAGGAAATCCAGGTAATTTTCTTTTAACCATTATATCTTCTCCCTTTATATTAAATTATTTTGCTGCAGGCATTGACCATAAGTAGCTCGTTCGCTGGCTTGTCCAATTCTCGAATTAATATTCAAAAAGATAGAAAGTGCCTGCATGAAAGAAATACTTCCTTAAATCAAATAACGATGAATCTCTCTTTGTTCATGAATTCTTTTTACATTACAGTATATTAATGTTCTTCTCTTCAAGAAACCGCTTTACCCCATAGGTTCATCCATTTTTGAAAAAATAAGAAAAAGACATAAAAAAAACTGCCAAGCGGCAGCAACAGAGTTCTGATGTCATTTTTGTCTAGCTTTAATAAAGAAATGTGTGCTTAATCCCAGTAATAGCCCACCAGTAATTCCTAATATCGAACCGAAAACAGTCCAATCTGAGGAAATATAAATACCCACCAAAAACATTAAGCAACCAATGATCAATAAAATTCGCCCTTTATTCATTTCACCTCTCCTTTTCAACTAATACTTTTTACGAATAACTTCGTGAAAAGTTCCCTTTAGCAAAGAATATATTTTAAAATTACAAAATTAAACACGATGGAATGATTACATTTCAACACTTCTTTTGTCGAATCCCTTCCATCCAAAATACTGTTCATGCATAATAATAGCTAGCTACTACTTTGAAAGGAAAATTATATGATTCAAATTGAACTACTATGTCAAGAACTGAAGCGCTTGATGGATGATTACTATAAATGTGATGACGCAGTAATCAAGGAACAAATACATAATGATATTAAGCTTTTGAGTGAGGGGCTTTTCCTTAGTGATCAACCAGATGAGTATCTTTAATTAAATCGAGTACGTTATCCCAAGAGACCTAACTTATTCCGACTTTTTGACTATTGCCCTGCCTTGCTTTTAACTGGTGAAAAGTTCTAGTTACACGGTGATACTATTATGGTAAATTATCAATGGTGATATATATTTATGATATTAAAAGAATTGTTTGCAAATTTTGCGATATTAACATCATTAATCTTTTTATACACACAGTTAATTAAAGCACCATTAAACCGCAGCTCCAAATTAAAATACAAAATTCACGCTGGAATTGTTGCCGGTATCTCTTCTGATATATTAATGTTTTACAGCATCCATATAGGTGATACTATTTTTGATTTAAGGCATATTCCACTTATATTAGTTGCATTCTATGGTGGCATAACTCCCATTACTATTGCATTACTGTTTTTTATTGTCGGGCGTTTAATGATAGGGTTTAGTTTTGCTTCTTACATCGCAATATGCTATATCCTTACTGTTTCTATTATCACTCTTTTACTTTCTTCTAAAGTAAAGTTAAGCTTACAGATGAAGATAGCTATCATATTAACCGCAAACAATGTTTTGCTTTCTGTAATCGCTGTTTTGCTTGTTGATAATAAGCAGACACTGTATTTGCTGCTTCCGACTTATTGGGTAGCATCCTATTCTGCTGGTGTATTAGCCTTTTATATGCTCGTATATCTCAGAAAAACGAAGCTGCTTTTTGATAAGTACAAGCTGGAATCGACAATTGATAGTCTAACTGGATTAAATAATGTTAGGAAATTCGATGAGGTTTTTAATACGCTCGCTAATAATGTTGGACAGAAGGAAGAGAAGCTTTCCTTCCTTTATATTGACATTGATTTCTTCAAGCATATAAATGACACATATGGTCATGGCGATGGAGATATTGTTTTAAAAGATTTAGGTGCCCTGCTTTCCTCCTCGACCCGTTCATTTGATATTGTCAGCAGGAATGGCGGTGAGGAGTTTTCTGTCATTTTATTAGACTGTTCTCTTGATAGAGCAAATGAGATCAGTGAAAGAATCAGAAAAAATGTAGAACAATTTCCTTTTACCTTAAGCTCAGGAAAAGAAATAAATATTACCGTTTCCATAGGTGTTGCAAGTTATCCTGAAACAACTAATGACGTTAGTGTCCTTATCGAAGAGGCAGATAAAGCATTATATCATGCAAAAAGATCTGGACGAAACCGAGTGTGTAGGAATTATGAAGTCAACGAGCTGCCTATTCTTACTTCTGTTTAAAATGAAAAGCAGGACCTTAAATATAAGGTCCTGCTTTTCTAACTAAAGAACTTCACCATTAGTCTCAATTACTTGCTTGTACCAATAGAAGCTTTTCTTCCTTAACCGCTCATTTGACCCTTTTCCTTCACTGTCTCTGTCCACATATATAAATCCATATCGTTTCTTTAATTCAGCGGTTGAGGCACTAACCAAATCGATTGGTCCCCATGACGTATAGCCCATTATTTCTACACCATCGCCAATGGCGTTTTTCATCTCATTAATATGCTGCTGCAGATAATCTATTCGATAAGTATCCTGAATTGTGCCATCCTCCTCAAGCTTATCAACCGCACCAAGTCCATTTTCGACAATGAATAACGGCTTTTGATATCTGTCATACAGTTGATTACAGACCGTTCTCAATCCAACAGGATCTATTTGCCAGCCCCATTCTGATGACTTTAAGTAAGGATTCTTGACACCTTCAAATAGATTACCGGAAGCCTTGCCTGCTTGATGTTCTGGGTCAGTACTTGCGACAAATGACATATAGTAGCTGAAGCCTATATAGTCGACAGTATAATCCTGCAATAATTCCAAATCCCCTGTTTGCATTTCAATATTAATACCATTATCAGAAAAATAATTGGTCATATATGTTGGATAGTAGCCCCTTGATTGCACATCTGAGAAAAACAGTGTCTTCCTGTCCTGTGATAATGCTGTAAACATGTCTTCAGGTTTAGAGCTGAAGGGATAGGTTATCATCGAAGCAATCATACAGCCTATTTGTGATTCAGGTATCTCTTCATGCCCTGCTTTAACAGCGAGTGCACTTGCAACAAACTGATGATGTGCTGCTTGATAAATATCCTGTTCATTCTTAACGCCATCCTTAAAAAGAAGACCACCGCCAGTGAATGGTGCATGCAAAAGCACATTAATTTCATTAAAAGTCATCCAATACTTTACCTTGCTGCGGTATCGTTTAAAAATAGTCTTCGCAAAGGTTTCATAATAATGAACTACTTGCCTGTTTTTCCAGCCACCGTATGTTTCGACTAAATTTAACGGCATCTCATAGTGAGAAATAGTCACAACAGGTTCAATATTGTGTTTTCGCAATTCATCAATCATGTCATCATAAAATTGCAGACCTTTTTCGTTCGGCTGCTGGTCATCTCCATTCGGAAATATCCGTGTCCATGCGATGGAAAAACGAAAAGCTTTAAAGCCCATTTCCGCAAATAAGGCAATATCTTCTTTATACTTGTGATAAAAGTCGATGCCTTCATGATACAAATTAAAGTTCTTCATTGAAAAATCAGGAGGACTCATAATACCGTTTGGAGAAACATCTGCAGTTGATAAACCCTTACCATCGGCTTGATATGCTCCTTCTAACTGATTTGCTGCAACGGCACCTCCCCAGAGAAATCCATCTGGAAATTGCACTGACCTGCTCATTTTCTTCACCTCATTCATTTATTAAGCCTTTACTTTTGTTTCAATTAACTGCTCTCCAACCTTTGTTTGCTTTTGCTCAGTTGATGTTATGCTTATAAAATCCCCTTGATTTGTGACAATGACAGGTGTAGAAACAACATATCCTGCTGTTTTTATTTCATTTATGTCAAACTCAATCAGCAGTTGCCCCTTCTTAACTCTTGACCCGTGGCCAACATGTGCTTGAAAATGCTTGCCATTCAGTTCGACTGTATCCATACCAACGTGGATTAAAATTTCTGAGCCTTTATCAGATGTAATACCTATTGCATGATTTGTCGGAAAAAGGGCTGTTATTGTACCATCAACAGGAGAGAACACTTTTCCTTCGGCTGGTTCAATTGCTACACCTTGACCCAGTGCACCTGAAGCAAATGCCTCATCTTTCAGTTCTGATAAGGATAGTATTGCACCATTTATCGGGCTATAAATTGTCTCATCACCTAACTGAACAGGAACCTGTTCCTCTTTGGTTACCTGGTTGTTAACATTAGTGGCAGCTGTTGATTCTGTTTTACTGTTTCCAAATAAGTAAGTTAGAATGAATGCCAGAATAAAGCCGACAATAATGGCGATGATTGCTCCCCAGAACCCAAATGTAATTCCTGCCTTTGGATCAATATAAGTAGGAATTCCGAATATCCCAAGTCCACCTACCATAAAAATTTGTGAATTGGCAAACCCGAGGATTCCACCGCCGACAGCTGCGGCAATACAGCTGATAATAAATGGTTTTTTTAACGGGAGCGTAATTCCATAGATAGCCGGTTCTGTTACACCAAAGATACCTGAAATAAATGCCGGTATGCTTAATGTTTTGTATTTTTGCTGCTTTGTTCTAACCCAAACCCCAAGCACAGCACCGATTTGCGCAAAGGATGCAGCAAACATCGTACCAAGGATTGGATCTGATCCACTTACTGTCAGGTTATTGATCGCAATTGGTACAAGACCCCAATGAAGCCCGAATATGACAAATACCTGCCATAGACCCCCAACGAAAACACCTGCAATAATCGGGCTCAGATTATATAGCCACAGTGTTGCTTGTCCAATTAGCACACCTGCCCATGTTGCAATAGGTCCAATCACTAGAAACGTTATTGGCACTGCAATTAAAAGGGTGAAAAACGGGACTAAAAAGGCTTTTACCACATCTGGAATTACCTTGCGGAAAAACTTCTCAAGCTTCGCCCCAAAGTAAGCAGCCAATATAATGGGAATAACGGATGATGAATAGCTCATTAATATGACTGGGATGCCTAAGAAAGTAATATATACTGGCGATTGAAAAACGGTTCCTGAAAATAATGTGGTAATGGCTGTTCCTGCCGACAAGGTTGTTAATGTCGGATAGACAAGTGAAGCACCAATTACCATTCCAATAAAGGTAGTCCCGCCAAATTTTTTACTGGCTGTATATCCTAAAAATATCGGGAAGAAATAAAATAATGAATCACCAAGCGCATTTAATATTTGATACGTTCCAGACGTTGTTTCCAGCCAGCCTAATGCTAAAAATAACGCATTAAACCCTTTGATCATCCCAGTTGCTGCCAAAACCCCTAATACAGGTGTAAAGATGCTGGAAATAATATCAATGAATTGATTGAAAAGACCTTGAGACTTCTCATCTTGATTTTCTTCAGAGGTTTGGTTATTAAACCCGCCTACCTCCACGACCGCCTTGTACACGTCAGGGACATGATTTCCGATGACCACTTGATATTGGCCACCGCTTTTCATAACGGTAACTACACCTTCCATGTTCTTAATAACATCTGTATTTGCCTTACCTTCATCTTTTAACTTAAAACGCAACCGCGTGATGCAATGAACTACACTGTTGACATTTTCTTTACCTCCAACATTTGCAATAATATCCTTTGCCAACTGTTCATATTTCACCATACACACCTACTTTCCAATATTGTTGTATCTCCACACTATTGTGCTACAACAATAGTGAACTTATCCTCCAACCCTTTCCCTTAATACACATCAAATGATAAATTTTAAATTTCCCTTATATATTCATTACTTATATAATATAGGTTAAACACAGATACATATTTATTACTTGCCAAAGGGGTATATGACATGAATCCAATCGAGAGCATTAGGGAAGAAATTAAGCAGTTTATTAACGAAAATGAGCAGCAATTCGAAAATAAATTACTATCTGAAGCAGTAAACGTCTCAACAAAAATTTCTGATATTTTAAATAAGGGCAATATTGATTTATTAAAAAATGCAAAATTAATGGTTTTTTATATTATTGATAATAAAGAGGAAGAATTGGTTTCTTTCGCAAAAAAAGAAGGAATTGCATGGGCGAAGCATTCTTTGACACTTGAGCTAAAATTGGAATGGGTTCAGGCAATTCGGAGAACTATTTGGCATTTTATCCATATACTTGATGACCAAAAAGATATTATTAATGACCGAAAAAATTATTATATTTTAGAAAAAGCAATCAACGAAAAAATGGATCGGTTTTTAAACAGCTTTTTCCTTAACTATTCAAACTACAAGGACGAAATGATCTTTCAGCAAAGAGAAATGGTCGAGCATTTATCTGTTCCGATAATCCCTGTGAAGCAATCTGTTTCCGTTTTGCCATTAATTGGCGCAATCGACTCCTATCGGATTAGAGTCATTGAGGAAAAAGTATTAAATGATATTGCAGAATCAAGAATACAAACATTAATTATCGACCTTTCAGGCATTGCGGTAATGGAAATGGATGTTATTGATTATTTTGAGAAGATATTAGCTGGAATCTCCATGATGGGATGTAAAGCGATACTGACTGGTCTTAGACCTGAGCTTGTCAAAAAAATGGTTCATGCTGGAATTCGTTTTGAAAAAGATGCTGAAACTAGAGGCACACTTCAAGATACATTAAAGGCATTTTTATAAAATTTTTTCCTCCAAAGAGAGTAACGACATCTAATTTGTGGTAGTTACTTTATTTGGAGGTATTTTTACATTAAAAAAGAAGCTTATGCACTTAGAATGAATGAATCTTAGACGAATTACATTTTTTAGTGTAAAATTTGTATGGACAAATAATACTTATGCATCAACAGGAGGATTGAGAGTGTACTCGAATAAAGAACTTTATCATTTTTTTGTTGAACAGACATGGCAGCTAACAGAAAACTGGTATAAAAATTTAGATAAAACAACTACAAGCGGAGTGTATGCTTCAAATGACCCGGAAGTAATTCAAGCAGTGAAGCAACAGAACTATGAGTTTCATGAAAATTTCGCAGAGGTTTTTACGAAAGAAAAGGAAAGCTTTTTAGCCGATTTTGAACAATGGATTTTAAAGGTGGCCCAAGATCAGGAACATGCACAAACACCGATACACTTCATTATCCGGGAATTTCACAGAACTCAGCATCAGTACCTTCAATTAATGACTGCTTTTTTGGACCAAAATAAAGACAGCATCACTGTCGAAGAAGTACATACGATATATCAAACAATCACAGATACGATGGGTTATGTAATCGAATGGTTTACAAAGGAGTATAATAAAAGCTCCGAAAAAAGACTTCATGCCCAACAGGAATTAATACTTGAATTAAGCACACCTGTTATCGCTTTAAATAAAAAGACAGCTTTATTACCATTAGTCGGAGAAATAGACACAGCCCGCGCAAAAATCTTACTCGAAAAAACATTAGAACAATGCAATCGACTTGGTGTAAATAGACTTTTGCTTGACCTTTCTGGTGTAGTAATCATCGATACAATGGTTGCACACCAAATATTTCAGCTAATTGAAGCATTATCATTAATTGGTGTAAAAACAAATCTTTCTGGCATCCGCCCAGAGGTAGCTCAAACCGCGATTCAACTCGGTTTGAAGTTCGATAACATAGAAGTGAATTCCTCTCTTGCGAATTCAATCAAGCTAGCTAAAATCTAATAAAAACAGGCGGCATATTGATCCGCCTGTTTTTACCTTACTAACACTTTATCAGGATTTTTTTTGCTTTTTGTTTGAGGAATCAGACTTTCTGTTCCCCGTTTCTTTCATCGTCGTACCTTGTCCTTGCACCTCTGTTGCACCTAAACCAATTGTTGATGGATCAGCTTTTCTGTTTGACACTGTCTTCACCTCCATGGCTTAGTGTTCCTTAAAAAGAGGTTGTTATGAAATAATACTTAACAGAAAAATTTAGCACTTTTCAAAAAGACAAACTAGTTCTTTCATCCGTTTCATCGCTAACATAATCTAAACTAGTAAAGCCTTGCGTTTTCGCATGCTCATATAAACATTCAAGCTTATCAAGATCCTTGCAATAAATGGTAGCATAAGTGCAATCAACTACTAAAAGTACAAATAGACAATTACTTTCTATAAATTGTTCATATGTTTCAATGTCATGTACCACTTGGTCTTTCAAAAAAGCTTTTAAATCCGCACAAATACAATAATACACATTGTCTTGTATCCTTTTAGCAAGGGTAGAACCATTCATTACCTCTTCTGGAAAAAGTGTATCTGCCAGTTCTCCATTTTCAACTATATAAGATTCCCCTTCTATCTTCCAATTGAAGGAAGCAATATCTAAAGGCTTTAATATATCACCAAGAAATTTCCCATGTGCATTGGGAATTTCAAATATTATCCCTCGTTTCATCGTTCTCTCCTCTCATTTTGCATCACTTATTTATTCATTAAATTGTTAAAAAAGCATATTTAAAAAGCCTTATAGTAACTCTGTTTACAAGTACCTTCCAAGTTCACTTCTTCAATAATAAGTTTACTAAAATTCCTTTATTTGTACATTTAAAAAATTCTGCACGCACGAATATTAGGTTATCTCCACTAATCCTATAATAACTCTAATACCACAAATCCAAAATATTACTTGGCTAAAAGCAGCTGAAATCCTACCTATAGATGCATTTTCAGGTTAATTTGTTGTAATAAAGTTCCCTTTCTCGGATAATAAAATTGATGGGAAGGTTTAATATGGAAGACATCTTAAAGGAATATTGTAAAAGTTTATTGGGAGCAACATATGATTTTCAAGTAGACTGGAACGCAGACCGTTTTCACGTTGGCGGGAAAATTTTTGCGATGTTAAGCTCCAATCAAAACAGCCAAAAATACATCACATTAAAATGTGATCCAGTTGAATCTGAAGAATTACAAGAGGTATATAAAGGAAGTATTATTCCAGGTTACCACATGAATAAAACGCATTGGATTACTGTTTATTATGAATCGGATTTATCTGTGGAATTTATTCAAAAGCTTATTGGCTGTTCCTATGAATTGATATTTGGGAAGTTAACTAAGAGAATGCAGAATAATATTAGAAAAATGGGTGAATTGTAGAAGCTTTTTGTGTTTGCAAAATGGGTTGAGAATCATGTAAAACTATATTATGGTGTAACTTATTCGGTCTAAAAAACATGTTTAATATTATTTCGTACCCATTATTCCAATCCATTTTTTTTGCTCATTTCAAAAAAACTCAACAACTGTGAAACCAGCTTCTCTTAGCAGCTTATTCATTTGTTTTATAAGCAGTCATATGATAGTTCATTTTATAAACCCCTCAACAATTAAGCAGCGTCCCTCTTGTTTTAATACTCTATTGATTTCTTTACACTATGCTTTATATTTTGCCAGAAATAATGTGTTTGGAAAGCAGTGACAGTATCAAATGGTACTGCTGATTGTTTATCCAACAGTGTGACACCATGATAATTAATTCCAATTTCAGCAGTGATTGCATGTATTCCAGTTTTTTTTGTTGGTATCCATTTTAAGGTGTCTGTTATATATTGTATAAAATCATCATTAAGGATAACATGCTATTTACTGTTATCACTTGTATGCTGCCAAAAGCATCTTACATCTGTTGGTTTAGAAATAAGATAAAAGTCGTGCTCTAATGCCATGTATACCTCCGATTTTTTTGTTCTAAGTTCTTACCTAAATACCTTGATTTCAATAATTCTTGTTTATGTAATAAAAATTTTTCTTCCTGCAAGTTCATTTTATTGGCTAAGGATTCCACACCTTTACCTAATAAAAATAGCTCCTTTCAATTAGTAAAGGATCTAACACAAATCATAGAAGGCCAGGGAATCTTATTCTCCCTCCTCCTCATACGGTTTATGTTTAATTTCAATTGTTTTAGTGGCAAAATCTATTGTATGCTGCAAATTATAAACACTGTGCTGGAAGGCTACTGATGCATCATCTAGTGTGAAAATGGCAATTAAATCATTATCAACGTCAATGATGTTGTATTTATGCTTAGATTCGATTTCAACAAATAATGAATATTTTTCATGAAAAATCAAATTCCATTCAGAAGCGAGAGTTACTTGTTTAATTGACATAATAACCTCCAAAATTATAATATAATTCCATTTAATTTAATTGTAGTTCATTATGACTGATGTTGGCAATTAATATTTGAACTGCCGTCACATTTGTTTTTCTTCCTGATTGCTGCTGATATTTGCATCCATTACATAATCTGCTAACGCTAGAATGAATGAAACTATTACCCTAGTGATTGCCTGCATTTCAATTGAATTCATCACATTGTCTAAAAATGAGATAATAATAAGATTTACTAGAAAGGATAATAAAACAAAGGCTGCTTTGATTTGCGACTCGCGCCATTTTTGCGCTTTTGGCATTAATATCCGTATGACATTAGTGAAGAGCTCACCAATTCCTCCTATTAGTAAATATCCAACAATAAACCATAGTAAGGAACCAAAGGAATCGTATTGAACACCCAACAGCCGGAATAGGCCTATGATGCCAAAGAAGTAACCAGCGGTTATCACCCCTAGCACAGTAATTATAATAACGGAGATTATAGCGATAATCATTACTTTTGTTCGAAGCGTCTCTTGCTTAAATGGTTTGTCGTCACTCATCTATATCACCTCAATTGATCCTTTTATGTAATGTACGGTTACTTGGCCAATAAGTTTCGTTTCTCTGCAAGCTGTACATAAAGAAAAGAACTTAAGGATGTGCAGATCCTTAAGTTCTAAACAGTTTCTCTTTCTATTAATTTAACAGAGATTTGCTTATTTGAATTATATCCGTAAAATGCCTGTAAAAATAAATCTCCTCCTAATTCAACAAGCGGTATATCAATAGTAGTAATATTCATCATTTTAGCAATAGGCTCATTATTGAATCCAATAATTGCAAGTTGTTCTGGGATTGATATCCCCTCCTTTTGGCACGCTATCATAATGCCTGCAGCCACTTGGTCACTTGTAATAATTAGTGCGGTTGGTTGGATATCCATGCTTTTCAGTCTCTGCATCACCTTTTCTCCGTCCTCGAAATACAAGCATTCATCCATAATGTAATCAGAATAGAACGGAAGCTTATTTTTTTTCAAAAAGGCCCTGTATGCTTGCTCACGCAAAGAACTATTCGAACCAGTTTTTCTTCCAACACTATAGCCGATACTTTTATGACCCTTTCTATACAAATACTCTAGTGCTTGAAAGAAAATTTCATAATGATTGATAAACACTGAGGGAAGGCTTTTTTCGGCAGTCTTTTCACAAAGAACAATCGTTCCATATTGCATATGTTCTTGAATAAGAGCTAAATCAAGTTTTCTTGAACAAATAATCAAGGAATCTATTTGCTTTTGCTTTAGCATCTGTAATGCCTCAATTTCCTTATCTTCTGCATAATCTGTTTGAAACAATACGAGCTTATAATCGTTTTCTAAAGCCCTTTTAGCAATCCCTTTAAGCAGCAATGCAAAATAGGGCGTGTCAGTGACAGGCAGCACGACACCCATAAGTTGTGTCTTTCCCCTGCTTAAATGAACTGCATTGATATTTCTGTTATAGTTGGTAAATTCAACCGCTTTCAAAACTGCTGTTCTTTTTTCAGCGCTTACATATGGGTGGTTATTTAAAACACGAGATACCGTCGAGACAGATACTCCTGACATTTTTGCCAAATCCTTAATGTTTGTCATTTCCTCACCTTATTTACTTCAATATACTTTATTACGATACTAACGTATGAAACGGGTACCAGGTCAATTCATTAAAAAAAGACCCCGAACAGGCCTTTTGCTAAAAAGAATTTTATCGTTTGTTAGGTTTTGTATTTGAATCCATAAAATAATCATCAAATGATTCAATTGGAGTAACTTCTGTTGTTCCTCCTGATGTTTTTATACAAGCATATGTGCCGCAAAAAATAATGAAACAAAGTAAAATGAGTGCCAACATATCATTCCCTCACCTTCTTATCATTTGCTTAAATTGTAATTTATGAAACGAGTACCAGGTCAAACACAAATTTAAAGTATAAAAGTCTTATTGACTTGAAATGCGTTCCATAATTTATTCTTAAGACAAAAACAGGAAGGCTGGGTCCCCTACATGGAAAATATAAACGGAAAAGTTTTTTTGTCTATACACCATGATAATGCACAGGAATTATTAAACAATACCATCTTTCACTTTACGCAGGACAATGACATTGTGTCTGCAACCTTTTATAGTAAAAGCATTTGTTATGGGGAGCTCGTGGGTTTAGTTAACAAGACGGGGATTCTACATGTAATTATGAATTTATTCTGCACAGATTCTACTTTTTCCAGCGGCACTTGTGATTTACAAATTAAGAAAATGGATGATATCTATATATTATCTGGGAACATAACCATTTCCAGCGAGGAGCAACTTACTAAAGAAATAATCCTCCAGGAAATAACACCTTCCTTAAAATGAGAGCGCGTTCATACATTTGAGTAATTATTCCTATTTTCCCCTTTCCTCGCAAATGTTTACACATTCTTTACAATCTATTAACTTAGTCACTTTATACTAAGAGGCAATTGATGATTAAAGGAGTGATGTACTAATTCTGATAGTCCTAGTCAACATAGCAGAAATCATAGCTAACTTTTAGAAATGAAAGGGGAAACGGTTAACATGAAAATAAATAAAAAGGTTATGGGAATCACTCTAGCAAGCTCTTTAGCAATTGGATCACTTGCATATACATCAGCAAATGAGAAAGTTGAAGCGAAAAAAGAATCACAGCAAGCTAAAAATGTTATTGTCCTTGTCAAGGATGGAGTCAGTTCAACAACTACTACACTTGCAAGATGGTATAAAGGGGAGCCGCTTGCGATGGACGAAATCATGTCTGGCGGTGTGCGTACATATTCTGCTGAATCGGCTGTCACTGACTCTGCTCCAGCTGGAACAGCGATGGCAACAGGTAATAAATCAAACGACAAATTCGTCGGAGTACTACCAGAAAAGATAGCATCACCTGGAGTTGATGCCTCCCTTGCAGATGATCCGCTAAAACCTGTTGCGAACGTATTGGAGGGGGCCAAGCTTAAAGGGAAAGCAACTGGGATTATTGCTACATCAGAAATACAGCACGCAACACCGGCAGCTTTTTCTTCACACGCAACACACCGTACTGATTATGATAGTATCGCTGAGCAACAAGTCTATCAAAATATAGATGTTGTGTTAGGCGGTGGAAAAAACTCACTGGAAGCTAAGAACCGTAAAGACGGTGAAAACCTTGTTGATGTTATTGAGGATAAAGGCTATGACATAATTGAAACACGTGATGAATTATTGAAGTCAAAATCAAACAAGCTATGGGGTACTTTCGCACCAGCAGCATTAGCATATGATATGGACCGTTCGCAAACAAATCCAGATGAACCAACACTTGCGGAAATGACAAAAAAAGGAATCTCCACACTTTCAAAGGATAAGGACGGATTCTTCTTATTTGTTGAAGGAAGCAAGCCAGACTGGGCAGCACATGCCAATGATCCAATCGGAATGATCAGTGATACACTAGCTTTTGATGAAGCTGTCAAAGAAGCTGTCGCTTTTGCGAAAAGAGATAAAAATACATTAGTTATTGCCGTATCGGATCATGGAAACAGCGGAATTTCGATCGGTAACCAAAATACAAATTCTTCTTACCCTGCTACGCCAGTTTCCGCTTATATTGACCCATTGAAAGAAGCGGAAATGACATTAGAGGGTGCATTAAAGCAGCTCAAGAAAGACAATTCAAATGTTTTGGAAGTAGCAGCATTATACGGAATTACTAATCCTACTGCAGACGAAACAAAAGCATTAAACTCATCTACAAACTTAAGTAAAACACTTGTCCAGCTCCTTGCAAACCGCGCAAATCTTGGCTTTACAACAGGTGGACATACTGGAGAAGACCTTTTCATGTATTCATATGGACCAGGCAAGCCGACTGGTTTAATCGAAAATACCGATGTTGCTAAATCTACTGCGACTGCATTAGGCTTCAGCTTAGGCAAAGTGGATAAAGAGGTATTCGTGGAAGCAGAAAGTGCATTCAAAAAAATTGGAGCAAAAGTCAGCATTGATTCATCTGACAAAACGAACCCTGTCCTAGTAGTCAAAAAAGGCAAAACTACAGCAGAAATTCCAGTAAATAAAAATATTGTCACTATTAAAGGCAAGGATAAAGAGTTAAAAACCGTAACCGTTCAAAGCAATGGCAAGTTTTATGTGTCACAGGAAGCTGTTAATATCGTGAAAAAAGGTAAATAAGCTGAGATAATTAAATGCTCCTGAATTCTGGGAGCATTTTTTGGTTTATTAACAAAGGTGAGCGTTAAATGCTTATTTTTCTTCTGATAATATGTTCTCTTTCTCTATTCTAGCAGTTTCTATTATTCTCCTAATGAAAGGTCCTTTTCTCTCCGTGTATGCATATCGATCTAATTTATGTATTAGGGCAAGTTCTTCTTTTAGACAAGCGTATTCTCCTAAAGCTTCAGGATGTAATCGGAGATAGTCGCGAAAGAGTATTTTATCTTGCCATTCAACACTATCGTATTCAAAAATATGCAGATGACAAATTCCCTGCCCCCATGGACCTTTCCTAAAAAATCTTCTATCTGTAAATTCTGGTTTAGGTACATATTCGTACTCAATATCGAGTAAGGAGGGTATCCAGTCAGCTACTTGGTTAAGATTTTGAACTCCAATCATTATATCGATAATTGGCTTAGCCGCTAATCCTTTTATGGATGTGCTGCCTATATGTTCAATTGCTAATGTTATATCTCTTAGTGCCTTTAAAATCCTTGTTTTCTCCCATTCAAATTTAGATTCCCAGTCAGGATTGTATGGATGTAATTCAACAATAGATACTGTCATGTCCCTTCCCCTATCGCAAACATTGTCCTATATTAACAAGCTGAAAAACCTGCTGTCTCCTCGACAACAGATTTTTTAGCTGGATACTTCAGGCGTTCATTAATTAGCTGTTACTTAAATAGATACATTATGATTCAGTAACCACAGCAGGCTCCCCTGCTTCAATTAACGCCTTATTGCGGCTTAAGAAAACCGTTAGCACAAGCATGAATAATCCAGTACCTATTAGCAGCCATTCGATTCTAATAATATCTGCGAGTGGACCGAAAATAAGCATGCCGATTGGCATCATCGAGGTAGAAATCATTCCTAACACGCCAAAAACTCTTCCTAAATATTCCTCAGAGATTTTCTCCTGCAAAAGTACAGTAGTTGGTGTGTTAAAAATCGGCATGGCAATGCCGAAAACTCCCATGAAGATTAAATAGAGCCAAAATGACGGCGCAATTCCGAGTGTTAATGTACATACCCCCATAATGACACTCGCAAGCGTCATCGTGCTAATCTTATTACGGAAGCCGCCCCATGCTGCAATGATACCGCCTCCTGCAATCATCCCAATAGAAAAGGCAAGTTCGACTGCTGTCAACCGCCATACGTCACTGCCAAAGCTGCGGGTAACCTGGAGCGGTGTCAGAAATGCCGCCGGTGCCATTAATACAAAGAAAATCGCAAAGAACACGAAAAACGACTTAAGAAAACTGTGGCTGTTCACATAGCTCAAGCCCTCTTTAAAATCGGCAAAATAGCTTGTTGTCTGTTTTTCCGCTGCCTTTTCATGTACAGAAATTTTCACAAAGGAAAGCATTGTAACAATCGCAATTGCTGCGGTAATGACATCTATAAAGAAGATGATTTCAATGGCTGTAGTTGCCAATAATGCAGCACTTACCATCGGTGATACGAACATGATGATAGCCTGAATGCTGCCATTCACTCCATTAACCTTTGTCAACTTTTCCTTTGGAACAACTTGTGGCAAGATGGCACCAACAGCAGGTGTTTGAATTCCCGCCCCAAAAGCACGAATCGCCGCCATAACAAATAAGAGCCAAATGGAATCAAACCCCATTATAAACAGAATGGCCAGGATTAATGTAGCAAAGGCGATGAGCCCATCAGATAATACAATCAATATCTTTCGATTATACCTGTCTGCCCAAACTCCTGCGATTGGAGACAGAATAAATGTCGGAATAAACCCACAGATGATATACAATGTCATCATCATTCCTGATTCTGTTGTTAATGTGATATGCCACATGATCGCATACTGAACAAGAGATGATCCAAAAAGCGAAATCGTCTGGCTGCTTAAAAACAGTACGATGTTTCTTAGCCAAGATTCATTTTGCTGGTTATTAACTAAGTTCATATTTCCCCACTCATTTCATCTTATATTTTTAGAAATGGTGCTTCACCTACAACCTTAGAAAGGCCTCTGTCCTTACTATAAAAGACAGCAAAAAAGAGGGCAGACTATTCCCTCTTTAAAACTACCCGTCAAATAAAGGCTCCCTTAATAATAGACAGACCATTCCCCTACTCTAAAACATAGGCAGAGCTTCATACGTATTCAATTAACGAATGAATGGTGAGAATCTTAATCTCATGGATGCCGTCAAAAGGAAAACCTCCATTTCCTGTAAAGTTGCTTTTAGCATAACAAAAACACCACCCAAATTCAACCGCTTTCAGGAACAAAAGCGGAAACTTTATAAAGTACGTGTTTATCTGCAAGTTTCTTTACATGAGGTGAAATTCAATTGCAGAAGACCTCAATCTATATCCTCTGAACCAAAAAATAAAAAGCGGACTAAACAGCCTTAAGTTTAGTCCGCTCATTACATGTAATAAAATTTATACACCTAAAATCAACTGACATTTAAGACAGCATTTAAGCAGCTGCGAGGATTACCAACCTCTATTTCAATCTCCCCCTGTTCCACCTTATAAGTGTTTTGGCTGCTGAACACTTGTAACTCCTCTGCTCCAAGCTCAAAGCAAACTTCTTTTGTTTCTCCTGCCGCAAGCCATACCTTCTTAAAGCCTTTTAATTCCTTAACTCTCCTGATAATACTACCAGCCTTCCCTTTTATATAAAGCTGAAGCACGTCATAACCGTCATTATTTCCAACATTTGTAACCTTAACAGAGATACAGAACTTTTCCCCAGCCGCTAGCCTTTCTGCTGTAATTGCTGGTCTTGTAATCTGGAGATTATCATATACGAAATCTGTATAAGAAAGTCCAAAACCAAACGGATATAAAGCATTACCAGACATATCAAAATAGTCCTTCTTGTATCCTCCATCCTTGTAATTATAAAAAACAGGCAGCTGCATGGCAGACCTTGGGATGGAGACAGGCAATCTTCCGCTCGGGTTTACTTTTCCAAATAAAATTTCCGCAATGGCCTGACCGCCCATTTGCCCTGGGTACCATGCGCTTAAGATTGCTGGAGCATGTTCTGCAATCCACGGAATCGCATGAGGTCTGCCAGAAATCAGTACCACGACAACAGGTGTCCCTGTTTCCATTACCCTTTGCAAAAGCTTTAGCTGCAGACCACCAAGCTCCAAATCGGCAGTATCGACATTTTCGCCGCAATCCATCTCTTCCTCACCAGTTGTATTAATAACAGCACCGTTCAAATCAAACTGGGCAGTAAAATCCCTTGCACTTGAACCGCCTAAAACAACAACAGCAACATCTGAGCTTCTGGCAAGACGAACCGCTTTTTCCAGTCCTTCCTCGTTGCCAGAACGAATGCCGCAACCCTGTTCATACACCACCTCTGCGTCTTTTACCAATGAAGCAATCCCCTTGAAGACGGTGCTGACTCTGCTTTCCCTTTGAAACGGTGTATAATCACCAAGCTGATTATAACTGGCATCTGCATTCGGTCCAATGACCGCAATTCTTTTTAACTCCTTTTTCAATGGGAGAATACCATTGTTTTTTAACAGCACAATCGATTGTCGAGCTGATTCCAGATTAATTTTGTCTGCCTGTTCCTCATCTCTCTGTGGTTTCTCTTCCACGAAAGGATTTGCAAACAACCCCATTTTGTATTTAAGTGTCAGCACTCTTCTTACAGCATCATTCAGCTTTTCCTCACTAACAAGCCCTAATTCAACTGCAGAATCTAAAGCAATATACACATCATCCCACAGGCTTATGTCTACACCACTTTCAAGTGCTAAAGCTGCTGCCTTTTCCGTGCTTTCCGTTAAGGCAACTAAATTATCGAGTGCGCAGCCGTCAGCCATAACTGCACCATTAAACCCCAATTCCTCTCTCAAAATTTGCTGAAGGAGATAACCGTTAGCATGGCAGGGAATGCCATCAATTTCATTATAGGCGGCCATGCAGGCAAGGGCACCTGATTGGATAGCCGTTTTCATCGGCGGCAAATGAATTTCCCTCAATTCTCTTTCGCCAATGGAAGCCGGTGCGGCATTTTTGCCACCCGTACCGTTTCCCTGTGCCGCGAAATGCTTTAATACTGCAATCATTTTCCCCTCTTCAATAAACTCAGCTTGCTTCCCTTGCATCCCTTTAACGACAGCCTTTGTTAGCTCTGAGGCAAGAAAAGGATCCTCACTAAAGCATTCCTCTGATCTACCCCAGCGCGGATCACGCAAAATATCCAATGTCGAGACGAGTGCAAGATGAGCCCCTTTTGCACGGACTTCCTCTGCAACAGCTGCCATTAGTTTCTGATGCAGCTCTGGATTCCACGTTGCACCAACTCCTAAATTGACAGGTGTTATCATACTATCTAAGCCTTGATGACCGTGGGAGCATTCTTCTGATAACAGAACTGGTATGCCTAGTCTTGTATTATCCTTGACATATTGCTGGATCATATTGGCTACTTCAGCACTCGCATCCTCTGTTATGCCATTGTCAAAATGAATGGCAGACCATGGATCAGAACGGAATAAACCATAAAGAACACCAATTCCATCCCATCGCTGTACATGTTCTTTAAACTTTTCCGTTAGAACATAGCCAGTGTCTGTTTTTTCGTAGACCTCCCAGCCATACAGCTTTTGATTAACCTGGCCAACCTTTTCCTTTAATGTCATTTTAGCTAATAATGCTTCAACTTGGCTTTTTTCCGTTTCGTGCGCTTGATTAAAATGAACCATTTTCCCACCTGACTCTTATCATTTTATTGGTTGCATAAACTACAGGTTTACGACAATTGTTTTTACTTCATATGGCTTTAATGCTGCCGACAGCTTATTGCCTTCCAGAGAAATATCTGCTTGTTTCTCTTCCAACAAATTTGTTTCATATGCAGAATGAACCTGCTCAGCCAAAGAAAGCTGAATTTGCTCTCTGCCACCACTCGTTTCGTACATTCTTAGCGTAAGACCATTGCCATTCTCAGATTGTTTCACCGTATCAAGAATAACTTGTTTAGCTTCAGTTTTTATGAAGGAATACGAATTTGGAAGACTTCCAAGATGTGCTGTCGACTTTAAAACGACAACAGGGTGGTTCAGTTCATAGCCTTGCTTCACTACTTCAGCTTCTCTCCATTCCCCTTCATGCGGGAAAAGGGAATAGGTGAATTCATGAAGGCCAATATCTGCTCCCTTGTCAGGCCATTTTGGTGCCCGCAATAAGGATAAACGCAATACATTTTGTTTCACATCATAGCCATATTTGCAGTCATTCAGCAAGCTGACACCGTACCCTGCTTCAGACAGGTCAGCGAATCTGTGTCCACATACTTCAAACTGTGCTTGCTCCCAGCTTGTGTTTGAATGTGTCGCTCTCTCTACCGTTCCAAACGGAATTTCATATGTTGCTTTGCTGCTCATCACATCAACTGGAAAAGCAACCTTTAATAATTTATGCTGTTCGTGCCAATCGACTTTCGTTTGAAAATCAATTCGTTTATTGTGGTGATATAAAATCATATCTTGTTCAATAACTGATTGACCAAGCTGCCATTTAAAGCAAATGATATCCTTCGTTGCACCCTTAGTGCTGCTCTGCTCTAAAAGGCTAATCGTTTCTGCTTGCTGTTCTGCAAAGTTCGGATCGATATCCCATGCATCCCACAGCATCGGTCTGTCATGGAAAAGCTGGAACTGATTTCCGCAAGCTCCATCATTCAATACCTCTCGTCGTAAGTTTTTGTCATATAAACGAGTAATTTCTCCGAGTTCGTTCCATTCCACAAGATAATAATCTGTTTCCCAATCGCGTGCAGCTTGCTCTTGTTTATTACTTTGGATATTCTCCAAATCCTGCAGCCAAATGACCTTATAGCCCATTTCTGGGATGGCTGGAACATAAACAGATAGCTCCAATTGACCATCTTCCTTTTGAATTATCTCTGTTGGCAACACTTCGCCATCTTGATTGACGGCACCTTTGCCTGCCAATTCTAACCCTCCAGTGATGCTAACTGTTTCAGCCCTCTCCCATGACAGGCTGTTAAAGATCACAAAAGGTATCCCGTCGCCTTCTGTGTTAATTTGCTGTTCCAGCTCCTGTAATGCAGCATTTCTTACCTTTTCCCCGCATACAAAAATCTCTTTATAATCAGACTCCGAATCAATATATACCTCTGGAATGGATGATCCAGGAATAATATCATGAAATTGATTGAGCAGAAGCAGCTTCCAGCCATGCTCCAATGAAGAATCATGGTTTGCACCTGCAAAGTTTGCAGCGACGCTTTCCCAAATTTCCGCATCTCGGTAAAGAACCTCTGCTTTCCGATTCCATCTTTTGTTGCGGGCATGTGTTGTATATGTTCCGCGGTGAAGCTCTAAGTACATATCACCAACCCATGCTGGCAAGGGCGGATTTTTCGCTGTGATTCCATCAAAAAATTCATGTGCGGTACTGTTGACGACAGAAGGTAAGCCAGGCAAGGAAGCAGACCGATCAACATAATCAATCATTTCCTGCGTAACTCCGCCGCCGCCATCTCCATGGCCGTAAAGCAGCATTTGGTGCGGATGGATGTTTTTTTGCTTATAACTATCCCAATGGCTTTGAATTTCTTGTGGATGTGTATATTCATTTAAGCCATGATTCAAAAAGGACAGGATTCTCGTGCCGTCGATTCCTTCCCAATAAAATAAATCAAACGGAAAAGGGTTCGTATCATTCCAATTCATTTTTGATGTCATAAAGTAATCAATTCCAGCTCCCTTTAACAATTGTGGCAGTGACGCACAATAGCCGAATGTATCTGGAAGCCATTCAATTCTTGGCTGAACGCCGAATTCCTCCTTATAAAACTTCATGCCATACAGCAGCTGACGAACCAAAGCTTCACCTGACGGCATATTTAAATCAGGCTCCACCCACATTCCACCGACAACCTCCCAGCGTCCATCGGCAATATGCTTTTTCACCCTTTCATAGATGTCAGGGTAATGCTCTTTAACAAAGGCATACGCTTGGGGCTGGCTTTGTGCATAAGTAAAATTCGGATTCTCCTCGAGTAGTGTGCTCATTGTTGAGAAGGTTCTGCTGCACTTACGGATTGCTTCCTTAACAGGCCAAAGCCAAGCCAAATCAATATGAGACTGACCTACCATCAGCATTTGTCCGTTCGTGCTGTCAGACAAATCTGCAAGCCTTTCCATTAAAGTTTCTTCTATTTCTGCAACCAACGAAATATCTGTTAACGCTGCTGGCTTTGCGGACAATATTTTCCGTTCCACCTCTGTCAAAGCCGTGATGATAGTGGATTTGTCTATATTACCTTCAGGCAGTAGTTTCGCTGTTTCAAAGTAACACTTCACTGTTGCAAGCAAACTTTGCACAGCGCTATTAACTAAATCAAGACTGCTTTGTAAAAGGGTTAACGGTGGCGGATCAAATTCTGCTGGTTCATTTTGATAATTTAACTCATCAAGGGTTTGGCCGGCATAATTATATAATTCGATTATAATGGTAATTTTTTCTAAATTTCGCGAATCTTCTGGGAAAGGGACGTAATTGCGGTTACGGTCAATTCCATGATGTGGCATGCCATTAATAGAAACGAGCCCCTCATGAAGAGTTCGGCGCCCCTCTGCACTGGAATGGAACGTCAGACCGAATGGACGATTTCTCCAGTTGGCTGGAATCGAAACTTCCTTTTCCAAAAACATCGTGGCACCAGCATCAATCAGCCAATCACCTTCATTAATTAGAACTGTTTCATTTGAGTTAAATTCATATTTACCCGGCTCCACATAAACTCCACGTTTTGCCTGCCAATCCTTCATTTGAATCGATTCTAAAACTTCAAACTTCCCTAAGTGCTGAATAAATCGCTGTATTCTTTCCAGTGACAATGTCTTTCCCTCCTAAGTTAGTATTCTTAAAAATTATAAAAAAGATGGCAAACAGCAATCTATCTGCCATCCTCCTAATTGCTAGTTAGTGGTTTACTTCGACATATTTCTTAGGAAATAATCGGCACTCGCTATTAATGTAGTTTTTGCGCCGTCTGCCATATCCTTCATTTGCTTACTGTTTATTTCATCCTTAAATTTCTTCATTTGGGTTGCTGCTTGCTTTAAACGATCTTCTTCATAATGCTTCTTGGCAGCGTTCAAGACTTTTGTTAATTGCTTTCCAGCTGACTCAGTCAATTCACCACTAGCAACAAAATCATTGATTTTACTATAAAGATCGTCTAAGTTCATTCTGATTACTGTTGTCGCTTTATTACCTGAATAATCCTCTATCACAAATTCAAGGATGCTGTCTGTTGCTTTCGTTTGGAAGGTGAGCTCCTTTAAATGCGTGCGCCCTCGCACAATATAAGGCCTTTTGCCTTGACTGTAGGTCGTATCAAATGTTTTGGCTTCGCCATTTTCATATACATATATATGGTGCCAATCTCTCGTATTAGGTAAATTCCACTTAACAGAATTCCCATCAATAGTGACCTTTTCTGCTGGATACGCTTCTATCGTTTTGTCAAAAAACGTACTGCGATAGCTAATCCAGTTTTGGCTGCCGATTCTTATTTTAAGCTGATATTTATCTCCATTTAGCGGCATATTAGGGAGCGTCACCTCTGTTTTGCCGTTTTTTACGGTGACCGTTTTATTCACTTTCTTTGCATAGTCGAACTCTGTTGCAATATTCACGGTAATTTTCCCATCCACATTTTTGGGATTTTGCCATGAAACGACCATATCACCATTATCTGCTTGAGTTGCTTTAATGTTTTGTACACCCTTTGTTAAATCATATTTCACAACAGCAGGTGCACTTTCTTGACCGTCTTGGCTAACAGCTGTCAGAGAAATATCACCAGATAAATTCTGCAAGTTTTTGATGTAAAATACTTCGTCATAAACGCCGCCAACAAAAACTCCATTGTTATAGACATTGTATTGCTTCACATTCTCATAGTTTTCCAGCTTCCAAGCGATATACATTTCATTCGAGTCACTTAATGCTTCTGTTATTTTAAGCTCAGTCGGAGCCTTCGGTTTTTTTATCGAGCCATCACTTATTTTCACTTGCCCGATATTCATCTGATAATCAGCTATCTGTTCTTGTTCTCCATTCGCAAACACAATCCCAAATGCAGCAAGCTCTTTGCCTGCATATTTGGACAGGTCAAGATTTGCTGTTACCCAGCCATTCGTTTTTTTACCGGAATTAGGCACTTCCACTTTCACTGCCTTTTCAGGATTATCTTTAAAGAATAAGCCGATACTCATAACTGATGAATCATCTTCAGATGGTTTGTTATAGGTAATTGAAAACTTCGAGCTCTTTTTCACTTGTAAATCGGTTTTATAAAGATGCAATAGGTTTTCGGCATCCAATGAACCATTCACAACAAGCGAGCTTCCGCCATTAAAGGCACCAACCTTTTGATAGCTGTATCTTGCCCCTGTATTGTAATCAGGACCAAAATCAAAATCTGCCTGCAGCGGTGTTCCAGTTGTATCCATCCACCATTGCCATGTGACCGGAATGTCTTGAATATTAATATTTGACCATTCATCTTTATTGCTTAGCTTGCCATTTACATAGTAATCTAAGCCTCGGCCCATGTTAAAGTTGGACACAAAGTTAGAGCCTTGAATGACACTGCGCTCAGCTATATAGGAAGCAACACCGTCCCAGTTATCTCCTTTTGCTGCAACATCTGTAAGCTTAGCATCTGCGTTTCTGCCTGGGTTTGTTGGGTCAAGATTAGGACCGCTCCACCATGCTCTGTCACGAATAAAAGACATCCATTGGTAGTCACTGTTATTACGTCGATTCGTATCTTCTCCGCCCAGATCCTCATCCAAGGCATGATGAGTAAAGTCAGATCCGAGCATAGCAATACTATTCATCGGCTTTTTGTTGCTGTCCAAATTATTTCGTAAATCATTGCGCTGTTTATTAAATCTGTCTCCACCTGCTTCAACACCTGCAAACACAGTTTGTAAAGGATCTAATCCTAAGCTTTCTGCATGGGCTTTAGACTTCTCCAGCTTTTGTTTATTCCAAAGATAGTTTAAGAAAATTGAGTCAGTCAAAGTGCCGTATTTTGAATCCTTGACAAACGGACTATTGACAGCCGTGAATTCGTTCTCATATCTTGTTTTGCCTGTTGTATTATCAACTGAATCGTACCACTGCACATATAGGCCGCTTTGTTTAATTGCCTTTAAAAACTCTTTATATACAGGAATATCCTTAACAGCAACCCCTGCACTTGCTTCCTCCTGATTAAAGAAATAACCATCATACCCATAGTATTCCGCCATTTCAACGAGCTTTTCAGCAACAGGGAATTTGCCGTCCTTGTCTTTAACAAACATTTGTGAATATGTCTGTGGTCCCCTATCATTATCTGAGAAGAAAATAACCGCGAGTGATTTAACCCCGTTTTTATGGGCTGCATTCGTATAAGCAGGATTTGGAATATTTAATGCCCCAAATTCAAACCATCTTTCATACCATGGAAGGCTCGGATTATATAAATAATCTGGAACATCTGCTGACGCTGTTCCATGCCAATACGAATAATAATCGACATACTGCCAGTACGGAAACGTATATTGACCAAACTTATTCGTATATGCCGTACTGTCCAAAAAAGCATTCCCATAGTCACCAGCAAGATTAAACATTTGCGTATCCGCGCTTATCTCCGGGTTTGCCTGTGTAGCAGCAAATGCTTGATTTCGCTCTTGTAACGGCACTCTCGACCTAAGCATGTCAGCATTTTTATCTGTTTCTGGTGTCCAATCTAAAATGTGATTCACCGTATATCCATGCTGTGTCGGCTGATTCAAACCAGTTGCACTTTCACCAGTAAATGGAAATGTATCCCCCGCCAATGCCGGAGACAAGCCTGCCTGCAGCATAAACAGCATTATAACCGTGACGATTAGTGTCTTTTTCGTTTTTCTCCATTTCGAAAACATCCATATGCCTCCCTTATTTGTAACGAATGTATGTAATAACAAAAGAAGTTAAGGATTGCTTTCTGCATTAATCAATAGCTGCCCATTAAGATTGAATGAGTGATCGCTTCACCTCCATTCACACATATTGTTTACACCAGCTATAAAACAGGCAAAATGTAAGCCCTTCCATTATTTTATCAGGCATAATCTTCGCATCCTATTGGTAAAAGCATAGATTCATTGGTTAAAATAAAGAACAGTTTTACTTGAAACGGAATCACAAAAAAAAGTGCCCGCTGACTCTGACACTGAGATAGGTTATTTGTTTAACAATAGGCGTAATGCATAAATTATACTTTCTACTTTATATTGTGTACCCGTTTGAAATGTTAGACGACTTAAGCAGTAGGGACAATATCTAGTTAGCAACTATAACATTAGGACTTAAGAAAACTAGAGATGAGAATTTAGAGTAAGATGATGATAAATCATATAATCAAAATCATACGAACAATCGTTCTTTTTTTGTGTATACTCCACTCTAATGATTAACTTTACAAACTGATATGTAACTAAAATAATGATATTTAAGTAGATACCACCTACTCTTTTTTGATTTTCCCTTTTGCATACCTATAGCTAATAATCAAGAGAGCAGGACTGATGGACAAATTAGAATACTCGAAACAATTGTATTAATTGGAGATAACGTTTTTAAAGCTCAAACTATTGCGTTTACGCCGATGAACTTGCGTCTATTTACATCTCTAGTTTAAGAACTTTGGTACAAAGACTTCTTTCTACCAAAGTTCTTTTAGTTTAATACTTTTATACACCTTCTTCTAATAGCACCTTAAACATCCCATATTTCCGACTGTATTTATATCCTTTTTAAATTGGGTAATCGTATTCTTGACGAGCCTCCCAAGAAATAATCAGTGAAATATTCATTATCTTTACTAGCATTGGTACTAACTAAGGTTAGTCAAATCTGTGTTGAATTCTTCTTCAGAAAGGTCATTTAATTCCAACTTGTATTCATTATTAGTTTCTACGCCTGTATCATTTACAATATCAATTACATCATCACCAATTCCCCCCTGGAAAACAACAGGAATCTCAATTTCAAATTTATTATCCTGGTCACCTACATAAAGCAGTTGCTATCATCGAACCATTATGTATTAATTGGTCTTCTTCGGATTTGTTTAATAAAAATTCCTTTCCCTTCTAATAAAAGAATATTTCATACAAACTCTGTCAATCCTTGTTATAACAACCATTACGGAGGAAATGTATGAATGCTATTTATTTTATAAATGAACGGATATCCATAGAGGGGTTATCGAAAGAAGATAGTGTAAGCCTTCAAAAAGAGCATTTGTTAAATTATATCCAAACAAATAACCTTAATATTGTTAAACCAAATCTCTATCAAATTAATGATTATTACACCATCCACCACGCACTTTTATACGATTTGGAAAAATTCGAAATAACGAAAGTAGATTATCTGCTATATTACTCCCAAGAAGTTATGAATGACTTTATTTACATTTATCCAGATTATTGGTCTTCATTAAAAAGCCACTTCAATTCTGTGATTTCTATAAAGATGCTACATACTTTTGAGGAAGATTCAAATTCATTAATTAGTTAATGAAAAAAACAACAGGATTATTTTATAACTCCAAGTCTTTTCTTCATTCCTCATATTCTCTTTCTTTAGGGAAGTAATTAAAAAAATGCCAACATACAATGTATCGGCATCCTTAAAAAGAAAGAAATAATATTATTGTTTTTATACTTAGTCTAAATTTGATAAAAGTTGCTCGTATGTCTTCTCTATTAGGAGAGTAGAATTATCTTTAACTTGTTCCATAGAACTAATAAAATGTTCCACTAATGAATCATCCACTAGAGCAATTGGTTCTGGAAAGTACTCTACACCCTCCTTTTCCATTGCTTTTCGACTTGTATAAGCAACTGTGTCAATAATACAATTCCATGCAGCGATATCTTTCTCATTATCGGACATCTCTTGAATAATTGTGATTCCATTCTCTTCATCATCCAATAGATCATAAAGTTCGTAACCAATTTCTTCTTCGTTTTTAACCCATTCCAAACTTTTTGAAATAGCATTTTGTGCTAGCTGTCTATCTTCAAGTTGTGAAAAGTCGTTTAAAATTTCTTTTGATAGCAAAATAAAAAAGAGTACTTTCTCTTCATCTGTTAAATGGTTAAATGTATGTTCTTCCATAATAACCCCTACTAATCTCTACTCTATATTGTGAGCATCGTTTTATTGAATATAACCTATCACGAATGATGAGGATTTAAGTCTATCATGTTTTAGAATGCCTCTTTTCATTGTTTGTTTCCTATGTTTTTGGATTTTCTAATATCATATCTATAAAAAAGAAAACCCACCTATAAAAGGTGGATTTTCGCTTGCACATTTATGAGGGAATGTTTTACCCAAATCTAATCAATACTTAGAATTCAAAAAATGAAACAAAGCTCCAACTAAATTAGCATCATTACCAAATTGACATGCTTCTACCTCTATCTTTAAAGAAGAAACATCATTTCGTAATTTCTGTAATTCTTGGTTAATTCCGGCTATGACATCCTTACGGGAACTGATACCGCCGCCAATCAGGATTTTCGCTGGGTCGATTGCGTATTGTAAATTGTAAATTCCGATTGCAAGCCTTTTATAAAAGTTGGTGAAAGCTTGTTGGGCAATTGGGTCGCCTTCTTCAGCCATTTTGAATACGTCTTCTCCATTAAGTGGTTCTTCCCTGAATGAATGGTTATTTTTCACCGCTTGCACAAGTGCATTGGTTGAAGCGTTAAGGCTCCATGTTGCTTGAAGTGGTTCGTTAAAGGAGGTGCCCATAATCATGCAGCCGAATTCTCCGCCATGAAGGGAAGCACCGCGGAGGATTGTTTTGTTAAGGACGATGCTGCCGCCAATGCCTGTTCCTATCACTATACAAATATAATAATCAATGTCTTTTGCTGCTCCTAGCCATCCTTCTGCTAAGGCTGCGCAATTTGCGTCATTTTCAATCGTTGTCTCGAGTCCCGTCATCTCCTTGATGAGTCCAGTCATGTTAACTCCATGTATGTAGGGAATTGCACTTGCTCCACCTATATAACCTGTTTTAACATCAACGGCGCCTGGAGAGCTTACCGCTAATCCTTGAAGATTAAAGTCAGCGGCGTTTTCCTCGACGACTTTTTGGACAGTCAGCAAGAAACTGTCCAATCCGTCCTTAGGTGTTGCTAGTTTGCCGCTTCTCAGTTTGTTTGCCGTTTCATCCATAACAGCATACTTGATAAAGGTGCCGCCAATATCTATTACCATAAAGGCTTCCATCTGCTTCTCACTCTCCAGTCTGTTTAAAATCCATTATTCTCTGCGAGCTGCTTATACCATTGCCCCGATTTCTTTACAGTTCGTTTCCTGTCATTCTTTAAATCTACTTCCACTAATCCGTAGCGATTCTTATAAGCGTTTGCCCAAGACCAATTGTCCATGAATGTCCATATATGGTACCCAAGACAATTGGCACCTTCCTGTATGCCTTTATGCACCCATTTTAAGTGCTCCTTCACAAATTCAATTCTGTAATCATCTTCAATAAAGCCCTCTACGTTGCGGAACTTCTCTTCTCCTTCCACCCCCATGCCGTTTTCCGAAATAAAAAAGGGGATATTATGATAATGGTCACGAAGGTCGACCATAATATCATAGACAGCCTCCTCTGCAATTTCCCAGCCGCGATGGGGGTTTATTTTCCTTCCTGGCATAATATAAGGATCAAATAAATGTTCTGGCATAAACGGTGCATTTTCCGGCTCAGGATTCTCTTTTGCTTTGACACGGCGGGGCTGATAATAGTTCACACCTAACAGGTCAATCGGGTTATTACGAATTACTTCCAAATCACCTGCTTCGACACTTGGAAGCAGCTCTTTTTCTGCTAAAATATCAACCAATTCAGTAGGGTATTCCCCCTTTGTAACAGGATCAAGAAAGCTGCGGTTGAAAAATAAATCCGCAATATGGGCTGCAGCAAAATCCTCTTTATCCTCGCTTCTTGGATAAGAAGGCGTTAAGTTGAGGATGATACCGATTTGGCCAAGGGCATTCGATTCCTTAAATGCCTCAACAGCTCTTGCGTGTGCAACGATCGTATGATGCGCAACAGTGGCAGCCCGTTTGAAATCTACGATATGTGGATAATGCAAATTGTATAAATAACTGGCTTCAACAGGAACAATTGGTTCATTAAATGTGAACCAATACTTGACGCGATCGCCAAATAAACGAAAGCAGACTTTCGCATATTGGACATAAGCATCGATTACTTCGCGAGATTCCCAGCCGCCTTTTTCCTGCATACACATTGGCATATCAAAGTGGTAAAGATTGATAAATGGTTCAATATTATTTGCCAGCAGCTCATCAATAACTTGGTTGTAGAAGTGAATCGCTTTCTCATTTACTTGTCCAGTGCCGTCTGGAATTAATCGTGACCACTGAATAGAGGTTCGAAAGGAGTTGTGTCCTGTTTGTTTCATTAATTGGATATCTTCTTTAAACCTGTTGTAAAAATCCGATGTCTGCTCTGGACCGACACCATTATGAAAGCTTTCAGGCTCAATGCTGTACCAATAATCCCATATACTTTGCTTTCTGCCATCAATAAGCGCTGCACCTTCCGTTTGTGGACCTGATGCTGCACTGCCCCACCAAAATTTCTCAGGAAAAGGATAATCTATTTTCATCATCATCACTTCTTTCTTAAATTTTCCGCCACTCACTCGGTGTTGTACCTACGATTTTTTTAAATTGCTTATAGAAATAAGTTGTGTCAGAATACCCTACTTTTTTGCCGATATCTCCTGCTCGATAATGAGTTGTTTTTAACAGTTCCTTCGCTTTCTCTAAGCGGTATCGATTTATATATTCGGAGAAGACGACTCCAACCTCTTTTTGAAATAATTGTCCTAAGTAAATGGCATTAACATGAAATTGCTGCCCTAGTGTCTTTAAGGACAATCCTTGGTCAAAGTGAGTATGGATAAATGTTAGGACATTTTGCACAATTGGACTTCGTAAATGAACATGGTCATGAATGGTAAGGATTAACTCATAACAATATTCCATCAATATATCTCTCATCTGCCTAATATCTGAACTGTATACAATCCGTTCCACAACAGCTGAATATAAACAAAGCTCCTCTGTTTGCAGGGAGTGATGAATATAGGAAATCAAATCAAATGTATATTTTTTCGCCACTTGCGGTGAAATGATATTGTTCTTCGCTGTTAAATTCTTAAAATATAAGTCAATCAGTTCTAATGATTCTTCCTCTGCGTTTATGAGCTTTTTTACAATACATTCTTTTAATTGCTGCTGCTTTTTTTGCTCTTCTTGTCGATCAATAGTCAGTTTATTGGAAATAAGTATATTCGGCTCTATATATAACTGCATTGTGCTGTAATCTCTTGCTAATGTAAAACTATCTTCCAATTCATCTATCACACGTACTGGCTTTCCCATTGTTAAATAAAAGGAGCCAATCTCTCTATCATCTTGCCGAAGATCCTCCACTAAGCGCTGATTATGAATGATTAGTTCTTCCTCACTTGCACCGCCAAAAATAATCACTAATTCCTCACTAGGATTTTTAACACATAAAGTAGAGTACTTCGCTTCAATGAAGTGACGAACGTCGTTAACAACATCTTGTTGTTGAAAATGTTCAATATTTAAGATAGACACATTGTAAAATGGCTGGTTTAAGTGAATATTGTATAATGCTAAACGCTCTAGACAATCATGTTTATCTATTTCTCCAGTCAAATAGCTCCACATTGTATTATCCAGCATTGTGGTTGATTCCTTTGTCCTGCTATTTGCCGTAGCAATCTTTAACTTCATCCCCACTGCTTGAAGCGTTTTCAATAATTCTTCTTCATCAACAGGTTTAACCAAATAGTTTTCAATCCCTAATAACAGCCCTCGTTTAAGATAATCAAACTCTTGGTACCCAGTTAAAACAATGCTTTTTATCTCGGACCGAAGGGCTTTCACCTCTTGTATTAAGTCAAGACCAGACATTTCGCCCATTAATATATCTGATATTAAAATGTCGATTGAATGTTGTTTAATATAGGCAAGTGCTTCCTCACCGCTTTCAGCGGTATGCACAATTTCAAATCCGTAATCTTCCCAATCGAGTATGGCTGACAGTCCTTTAGTGATGATCGGTTCATCGTCCGCAAGTAACACCTTATACATGGGAAATCCCCTGAACAGGAATAGACAAGGTAACCTTTGTTCCTGTAATTTTGTTACTCTCTACTGAGAGTCCATACTGCTCCCCGTATTTAAGCTTCAAACGCTGATGAATATTCCTCAATCCAATTGACTTCATTCCATCGCCCTCTTCACAATTAATATGTTGAACAATGTTGGCCAGTTCTTCCTCAGACATTCCCTTGCCGTTATCCTCAATACATATTTCGATTTTTCCTCGGTGATTCTCCGCATGAATAATTAACTCATTGTCGGAACGATCCTTTTTAAAGCCATGGACAAAATAATTCTCAATAATCGGCTGAAGGATTAGCTTTTGAACAGGTGTCTGTTCTAATTCATCTGGAATATGGAACTGTATCTTCAGCTTATCAGGATGTTTAAACTGCATTAAGGTTAAATATTGTTTGACATATTCAATTTCGGTGTAGAACGGTACAATATCTTTCGATTCCAATGAATAGCGGAATAGCTTTGCTAAATGGACGATCATTTTGCTGGAGGTTTTGGAGCCCTCCAAAACTGCAACCATGCGGATTGCTTCGAGCGTATTAAATAAAAAGTGGGGATTAATCTGTGCTTGAAGTGCTTTTAGTTCCGCCTGCTGCTGCTTCATAGTCAGTAGATAAAATTGTTCAATGTAAGTATTCAATTCATCTAGCATCGTGTTCATATTTAAGGCAATCTGAGCTAACTCATCTTCATCTTTGGATTCTGGAACACGTGCAGCAAGATTGCCCTTTTCTACTTGACGAATCGTTGAAACAATCTTATTAATCCGCTGCGAATAATTGCGCATAAACGTATAAGACATTAAAATCGCTGCTACTATAAGCAGGATGATAACGACCCACATTGTTCCTCTAACAATAGATAGCTTTTGCCAGCCTTCATCTGTTATGACGCTGACAAACGTATAGTCACCCTTATTCGCAACAGTATTTATATAAAATTTTTTAGATTTATAACTCGTTTTTGTTTCATTTGTTTCTTGCCGCAATTGATCAACTATTGCGGGAGGCACTCCTTCATTATGAGAATAAATAATTTGTCCTTCTGCATCAATTAAAAAGAAAGAGGCAGGTGCTCCTTCATTCTTTTTAACCATCTTATTTAAATGGTCCGTAGAATAATAGATGGAAATTTCACCTATTTTCTCCAATGTGACGGGGTTATTAATGACAACCCTTTTTGTGATTGTATCTTTTAATATCCGTCCTTTTGGAAGACCTGCCTCACTTAAGTTAGTGTCCCCTTCCTGCAAGGTATCTGTTGCTTTTTCTTCATTAATACTATTATTCCAGCGCAGGTAATTATTAATGAGCAAATATTCAACTCCGGCACTATCTAATGAGCGCAAACTAATGGCATTAATATCACTATCCTGACTAAAAAAGCCATTAAAATACGTATCAAGATTACTAGGAAAATAAGATTGTTCCTCTGTAAATCGATCAAGGCGGTATTCTAAATATTTTCCATAGCCATTATGAAGTGCAAAAGAGATATCATCGATTAAATCGCCTTGCACATAAATATCACTTATTGCTTTATTAATAACTGAATCTTTAGTAGAGAAGTAATCCTCTACCCTTTCAATCGTTCTTGTAGTAACATTGACTTCCTTTTGAATAATTATTTCAGAATAATAGTTAGTAATTGTTACAATCAATATGATAACGGTTACAACAATAGTGATAGATGACGTTAAAAACAATTTATTAAATATTTTTTCATGAAAGCGGCTATTCTGCTTCAACTTCATTTTCAATCCCTCAATTATGTTAAGTTTTCAGTTTTAGTTATTAAATGGTTAAGGATCGAAGACGAGAATATTTTCTCTGCTGATACAAATAAATTCGCTTGGAAACAGAATATCCATTACTCAGCCTGAAAGTTGCTCCTTTAATTCTGAGTGCTTTTCCACTCATCAAATTGCTTCTGAATTTCTGTTAACACCTTGTCCACTCCTGCTTCTTTTAATTTTTTATTAAATTTCGGCAAGTAGTTTTCAGGGTCTACAGAACCTGTTGCTATGGCTGGGTAGAATTCTTTTGTAATGTTTGTAATTGCGGCAAGCTCTGAGCGTACAGGATCACTGGTAAATTTGAAGCCAAGTGACGGTCCTCTGACTGCAGAATCATTAAATTCCACAAACTTATCCCATTTATCCTTTGGATCACCTTTATATAGATCTAGTATATAGTTGTTTCCTAAAGTATAGGATGGGATGTTATAGCCTTCAATACGTGCAGGCAAATCTTCAATGGTACCGTCTTCATTTTTTGTGTAATGAGTTCCTTCGATTCCTTTATCAATAAGGTTGCGAACATACGGATCTGTGTTAAGCAGTGTTAAAAATTCCATAGCTTTCTGCGGGTTTTTTGATGTTGCAGAAATTGCTTGAATCGAACCAGATACAGAATCATTGACAATCGCTGCTGGTTCGGCAGGAATGGACACTACTTCATACTCTGCTTCACGTGACCATAATAACTCGGCATAAGGCTGGTAATAGCCCATACGAACAAACCAGTTTTCGACATCCATTGGCCAATTTTCTTTGCTTACTGCTGCATCTTCCTTTAAATAGCCTGCTTTATAGTACTCATGCATTGTTTTAAATTGCTTCATTGCATCATCTGTTTCAAAATGATTAATAACTTTGTCTGTTTCTCCTTCAAATGGGAAGGCAAAAGGCATTTCACCATTGAACACAATGTCATAGCGCACTGGTGCCATAAATGTCGCTATTGGCGTTATGCTAGATTCATTTTCTTTCATTATTTTCAGCATTGGTTCAAGATCCTGCAAGGTTTTTACCTTGGAAAGGTCAAACTTGTATTTGTCAACAAGCCGTTTGTTAAACGTATAAACATTTTGTTTAGCAACCTCTTTATTAGCAGGAATACCATATAATTTTCCGTCCACCATATTCCCTTCCAGCAGAACAGGATTAATTAGGTCTTTAAGTGCCTTCCCTTCCTTTTCCAACAAATCATCAATTGCTAAGAATGCACCTTTTTGCGCATTTTGAACATAATTATTACCAAATGTAAAAATTATATCAAATTCTTCACCGGAATTAATCATTACTTGCGATTTTTGATCCCAGTCTCCCCAATCAATTTGCGTCATTTTGACTGTGGCATTTATTTTTTCCTTCGTATACTTGTTAACCTCTTCGAATACTTTTTCGGTATCTTTTTGCGGTGTTCCAAGTGTGTACCATTTAATTTCATAGGGTTGATTTTCGCTACCGCTGCTACTTTGTGCGCCATTATCTTTACTGCAGGCAGATAAAAGGGTTCCGACTGCCAGAACAGCAGATAAAATAAGGCCTAAACGTTTTTTCTTCACTTCACTTCTCCTCTTCCTATTGATTATTTGTATTGCCAGCAATCAACTATGCTAATTGAGTCAGATGATTGTGGTGTTTTTAGTTCCAATCCCCCCGCTATTTTAAGGTAACAGTTCATGGTTTATACAATAGGAAGGATCGAAGTCATATAACTATATAGATGAAAACAGGACAAGCTGGAAGTATTAATCCAGCTTGAATATTTTCTTATTGCTGTGAGCTTTTCCAGTCATCATATTGCTTTTGAATTTCTGTTAGCACCTTCTCCAAGCCTGCTTCCTTCAATTTTCCATTGAATTTCGGCAAGTATTCTTCTGGGTCCACAGAGCCTGTTGCCAAGGCTGGATAAAATTCTTGTGAAATGTTAGTAATCGCCGCAAGCTCTGACCGCACTGGATCACTATTAAACTTAAATCCTAGTGACGGAGCTTTTACAGCAGAAGCGTTAAATTCCTTGAATTTCTCCCATTTATCTTTTGGATCATCTTTATACAAATCTAAAATAAAGTGATTGCCTAAAGAATACGATGGCATGTTATATCCGTCGATACGTGCTGGTAAATCTTCAATCGTGCCGTCATCATTCTTTTTGTAATGAGTTCCTTCAATTCCTTTATCGACAAGGTTGCGAAGATATGGGTCTGTATTAAGCAGTGTTAAAAACTCCATCGCTTTTTCCGGATTTTTTGATGTTGCAGAAATTGCCTGAATCGAACCAGATACAGAATCATTAATAATTGTCGGCTCTTCAGAAGGAACAGACACTACTTCATACTTAGCAGAACGTGACCATAGTAAATCAGCATACGGCTGGGAACCGCCCATACGGACAAACCAGTTTTCCACATCCATCGGCCAGCTGTCTTTGCTTGTTGCTGCATCTTCTTTTAAGTAGCCTGCTTGATAGTATTTCCGCATTGTTTTATATTGCTGCATCGCATCATCCGTATCAAATGGATTAATAACCTTGTCTGTGTCTCCTTCAAACGGGAACGCAAAAGGCATTTCATTATTAACAACATAGTCGTAACGTAAAGGTGCTTTAAATGTTGCCATCGGTGTGATTCCAGGTTCATTTTCTTTAATTGTTTTCAGCATTGGTTCAAGGTCTTGCAATGTTTTAACCTTTGAAAGATCAAAACCATATTCGTCTGCAAGACGTTTGTTAAATGTATAAACATCCTGTCTGGCAACCTCTTTGTTTGAAGGTATACCATAAAGTTTTCCGTCGACCTTATTTCCTTCAAGCAAATCAGGATTGATTACGTCTTTAAGTGCTTTACCTTCTTTTTCTAACAGATCATCAACAGCTAGGAATGCACCCTTTTGGGCATTTTGAACGTAAGCGGTACCATTTGTAAAGATTATATCAAACGATTCACCAGAATTAATCATCACCTGTGATTTTTGGTCCCAATCACCCCAGTCAATTTGCGTCATTTTGACTGTAGCGTTGATTTTTTCTTTTGTATATTTATTCACCTCTTCAAAAACTTTATCTGTATCCTTTTGTGGTGTTCCAATCGTGTACCATTTGATTTCATATGGCTTGTCACCATCAGCACCGCTACCATCTGTAGAACTGTCCTTACTACAGGCAGACAGAATTGCTCCAGCTGCCAAAACGGATGCTAGCATAAGACCTAATTTCTTCTTCTTCATCGCTTTTCCCTCTTTCTTTGATTATTCTTTAACGCCACCAATTGTCAGTCCACTAATAAAGTACTTTTGGAAAAATGGATAGGAGACTGCAATTGGCAATGTGGCGATTACTACCATTGCCATTTTGGCTGATTCTTGCGGTATCGTATCGAATAAACTTTTCTGCAGGATGGCAACATCCATATTTTTTCTCATAAATTCAAGGTTTGCCTCTATTTTCATGAGTAAAGCCTGGAGCGGAACGAGATTGGGGTTATCTATATACAGCAAGGCTGTAAACCAATCATTCCAATAGCCTAGTGTACTAAACAGGGCTATTGTGGCAATTCCCGGCAAGGAAAGCGGGAAGATGATTTGAAAGAATATTCTCCATTCACTTGCCCCATCCATTCTTGCAGATTCTAAAATGGATTCAGAAACAGACTTCAGAAAGAAAGTTCTCATGATGATAATGTAAAAAGCGTTCATAGCAAGCGGTAAAATCAAAGCCCATATCGAATTCTTTAGATGCAAAAATTGTGTGACAACGATATATGTCGGCACGAGCCCGCCGCTGAACAGCATCGTGAAAAACGCAAGAAATGTGAAGAATCTTCGATATTTAAATTGAGGTCTTGAGATTGCATAGGCATAAAAGGTTATCATAAATACACTGATGACAGTCCCCAAAATGGTTACAAGGATTGTAACACCATATGAGCGGAATAATGCTTCCTTCATACCCCATAAATACCTATAGGCATCGATACTCCATTCCTTTGGAATAAGCTCAAACCCATTTCTTACAATGCTTTCCTCTCCTGTAAAGGAAATGATGATGACATATATAAAAGGAAAGACACATGAAAACGCGAGGATTCCAAGCAGTACACTAATTACGGCATTAGCTGCCGGATGTATGGCATGAGGATCCCGAAACTTTTTGGAGAAGTTAGTCTTTCCCTTTTTTATTCCTTGTGTCGAGGCTATTTCAAGCGTTGATTCTGTTTGGTCTAGTTTTGGCATATATTTAGCCGCAGGGCGACTTTTCCTCCCTTCATAAAGAAATGAATGTTAAAACAGTGCACTTTCCTCATCTACTTTACGCACAATGTAGTTAGTAATCATAACGAGGATAAATCCAACTGCCGATTGATAAAGACCCGCTGCCGTACTCATCCCGATATCCCCTAAATTCATGAGTCCTCGATAAACAAATGTATCAATAACGTTTGTTACCCCATACAAGGAACCTGAATCTCTTGGAACTTGATAAAACAATCCAAAATCGGAGTTGAAAATGCGGCCAATATTCATGATTGTTAAGATAATCATCAACGGCTTAAGCATTGGTAAAGTAACATGTTTTATCTGCTTCCATTTCGAAGCACCGTCTATCATTGCTGCCTCATAATATGTTTTGTCAATCCCGACAATGGAGGCTAAGTAAACGATACTTCCGTACCCCACGCCCTTCCAAATGCTCATGATGACCAGAATAAACGGCCAATATTTCGACTCGTTATACCAAGAAACAGGGTCAGCATTAAACCAGCCGAGAATCATATTTAACAAGCCATGCTCTGTACTCAAAAACGTGAAAACAAAGTAACTGCCGATAACCCATGAAATAAAATGAGGAAACAGAATAGACGTCTGGTAGACCTTTGATAGCCGTTTATTAATTAACTCATTGAGCAGGACCGCTGTTGCAACTGCAGTCACTAGCCCCAATACAATAAAGACAAGGTTATAGAGTATAGTATTTCTTGTGATAATCCAAGCGTCATTCGTACTGAATAGATAGGTAAAGTTGTCAAAGCCGACCCATTCACTGTTTATGACGCTTGCAAAAAAGCCATCAGGATCTATTCGGAACTTTTTAAAAGCCAGCACTTGCCCGAACATCGGAAGATAGGAAAATAACAGCAGCCAAATTGTTCCTGGTAAAACCATAAGCAGCCAGATTCGATTTTTATAAAGGTCTTTTAATACACTTTTCATATTTCCCCTCCTCCCTCTATTAATGTAAGCACTTACATAATCTTATTTTATAGGGAAAATTGTTTCAAGGATAGTTGACTAATTTAGGATTAAGTGCAAAAATCTAAGAATTTTTAAAAAATTATTCAATAATTAGACAATATAACACAAAAATGGCCGGCTTTTGTACTCATGCCGGCCATTTCTATGCATTTATAAAATTCTAAAGGTTTTAATCTCATATGGCTTGATGTCAAACTTAATAGGAGTGACAGCATATTCTCCAATCGGTTCCTCCATCAAATCCGTTTCAACCCAAGACAAATGGTTCTTTAAGACATTTAGTGTCACATTGCCTCTTCGCCCTTCGTATTCATGCAGACGAATAATCATTCCGTTGCCATCGTATGCTGGTTTAATCGCATCTATCCAAACATGATTGGCATCCATTTCTAAAAAGGACGCTTCTTTCGTCTCCGTACCTGCAAATACCTTTACAGGGTCGTTCAAATCATATGCTTTCTCCACGGTCCTTGCTTCGCGCCAATCACCAATATGAGGGTAAAGTGAATACACAAACGAATGTGTCCCTTGATCTGCATGGGGATCTGGATGTATGGCTGCTTTTAGTAACGTAATTCGCATCGTATTTTCTTTAATGTCATAGCCATATTTAGAATCGTTCAGCAGACTGACCCCATAATCCGGCTCTGACAGGTCTGCCCACTGATGACCGACCGTCTCAAATTTAGCCATATCCCAGCTAGTATTCCAATGGGTTGGTCGCTTCACATTGCCAAATTGTATATCATAGGTTGCCTCTGTTGCCCGAATATCAACAGGGAAGGCACTTTTCAGTAATTTTCGCTTTTCATGCCAATTAACTGTTGTTTCAAAATCAATTCGGCGATCATTGTGATAAAAGACGATGCGCTGGGAAATGTCAGAATGATGATAGGACCACTTCGCATTAATAGCAAACGACAGTTCATCATTTTCGACTACCTCAAACTCATCTAAATGACGGATTTCTTCCATTTTTTCTTGATAAAAAATATCAATATCCCAAGCGTCATGGGCGAGTGGCTTATCCTCAAATATTTGCAGCACATTTCCCTTTTGACCACTGCTAAGCACTTGGCGATTTGCCTGCTTATCAAACAAGGACGTTATTTGACCATACTCATTCCACTCCACTGTATAATACTGTGTTTCTAGTTTTCGATTTTGATAGAAGAAGTTCGATTTTTTCTCCGGAACTGTATTTTCCTCAAAATATAAGTTCATTGCACCAAAGGATGGCAGGTTATTAACCTCAATCATCCAGCCATTATTTTGTTTTTGCTGCGGTACGATGTCGCCTTTGCTGTTTTTCCAAACACCTTCTTTAACACCAGTAATAGAAGGGATCTTTACATTTCTTTTTCCAATGCTTCCGGCTGCATTAACTAACACAACAGAATGGTCATTTCTCTCCATGCTCCGATCCATTATATTGGCTTCTACATTCTGAACTATCTCTTGTGCTTCCTTGTATTCTTCTCTAGCATCCTCATATACTTCATGAATGGAGGAGCCAGGAATAATATCATGGAATTGATTACGCAGGATGATTTTCCAGCCATCGTTAAGCTCTTCCCTTCCGTACCACTGACCACTTTCCGAAAGCCAAGCTGTCAGGAATTCGGCTCGTCTGTATGACAGCTCTAATTTCCGATTCATCTGCTTCATAAATGCCTGGCTCGTATAGGTACCGCGATGATATTCCAGGTATAGCTCACCATCCCATTTATGAATATAGCCATCCGCTTCCGCTACATTTTGGTGCAGCTTTTCAAAAAATTCTCCTGCTGTGGATGTTTTCACGTTCGGCATACCTGGCAGCTTATCAAAACGCCGGCGCATTTCAAGCATATGACGATTAACGCCGCCACCGCCATCACCATAGCCATAGGAAAGCAGCAAATCCTTTGATAACTCCTTGTCTCGGTACCCTTTCCAAGCACCACTTACTGTTTTCGCTGTTATAAAGCCATTATAGGTATAGAACCATGAATCGGCAGAATTCCACGGCTCTGGTGTAGTAATGAAATGGGTTAAGATTTCCGTGCCATCCATGCCTTTCCAATAAAAGGTATCATGAGGCATGCGGTTATATTGGTTCCAGCTGATTTTCGTCGTCATCATTGTTTTGATGCCCGATTTTATCAAAATCTGCGGCAATGCCCAGCTATAGCCAAACACATCTGGCAGCCATAAGTATTCACAGTCAACACCAAACTCTTCTTTGAAATAATTTTTGCCGTGGAGGATTTGGCGGACAAGCGATTCTCCGCTCGGAATATTACAATCCGCCTCCAGCCACATCGCCCCGCCTGCTTCCCATTTGCCATCTGTAACTCTTTCTTTAATTTGAGCGTAAATATCAGGATAATCGCATTTTAGATAGTCATAGAGCTGTGGCTGTGTTTGCAGGAATAAGTAATCAGGAAACTGCTTCATCAAATGCAATACCGTTGAAAACGAACGAGCAGATTTCTCCCTCGTATTCTTTAAACGCCAAAGCCATGCTACATCAATATGGGTATGACCGACAGTATGAATGGTGATATCAGAAGTTTTATCTATAGATTGCAGCGCCTCAGTAACACTTTCGTCTGCCGCATAACAAGACTGGTAAAACTCATTGCTGCCTGGCTCTGTCCAATCAATTTGCTTAAGTGCATCAGAAATCAATTTTTTTAAGATAGTATAAGCCGAATCTGATTCACTTGTTTCTGTTAGCACCTCAAATGCCGCTAGAAGTGTGTAATATAAGTTATCTACACGGCGATCTAGCCAGCCAATCGCAGCATTTTCGAGCTTAAATTCATTTTGAACAGGAACGCCTCCACCTTCAAGCCCTGACCAAAGCCGGAAATCTAACATAATCGGTTCTTTTGCTGTCTCTTCATCGAAAAGAACCTCTTCATGATTGGAATCAACACCTTGATAAGGCTTGCCATTAACAAATAACAAAGATTCAAAGCCGGAGTTATTTCCGCCGCCAGTTTTTCCAAATGAAAACAGACCTGCGACCTGTTGATCGGCAAATGGCAGATGAGTATCAATCTCTGCATGAAGCCAAAGATAACGATCGCGTCCTTGCCAATAGTCACCGATATTCATCTTTTTTTGACTATTATAGCTTGTTGGCGGATAAGCACCGATTTCCCCATCATCCTCCTGTATGTGAAATGAAGAGATTTCTGTAAAGTCTCGATAGCGGTAACCTGCCAGTTCTTTTATGCGCTCTTCAAACTTTCTTTCTACTAAAAACATATTTTTCACCCCTACATAACAAGATTAAATGGAAAAGCTGCCGGCAGTGACGATACGATGATAAACATTGCCGCCGACTATCCCATCAGCCATTTCCCATGGCCCTTCATGAGTCATTCTTACTTCCTCTAACTCCTCTATGAAAGAAATCCGCCCATTAATCCACTCCTGCAATCGGAATTTAGCGGAAGCGATTCGAGCCAAAACACCGCCATAACGAACATCTATTACTTCCCAGCCAAATGGCTTGTTTGCCTGAAACCAAAGACTGCGATGCTTTTGTCTTAACAGGTCAACATTCGCACTTATTTTATCCAAGATAAGCAGAAGTGCCTTCATCTCTTCATAATCTTTATGTTCATATGCAGCCTTCACTTGAATACCGATTTCGGCTTTGTCCGCTAAAACCGCAGCAAGCTGTTCATAAAAATCAAATAAAGCTTCCCAGTTCGGGTTCTTCTGTTTGCCTTTATTGAGCATTTCCATAACGCGCTGATAGTGCTTTCCAAGAGATAGACTACGAATATTCTCATCGTATAAACCTATTAAAATATCTTGATAAAGCAGCACTTTTGATGTCATCGAGCAATTCAAGTTATCTTCCATAACACCAGGTGTTTCATCTAATAATTTCAAATTCATAAAATCCTCAAAATCTCCTGCACCGCAAAAGGCGAAACGCTCTGCTACTTCATCCATCGTCACATCCTTGCAGTAAGTGTGCTCGGCAAATAGTTGCAGCATTGGATAAGCGGTTGAAATTGGTGTTTCTGCTCCGTTATCACCCCATAATGTCACAAAGATTTCATCAATCCCTTCCTTTTTACAGGCAGGAAGTGCTGCATTTGTTGTAACAATCGCCTTGCCGTAGTTTGGCGCAAGTCCGTTCCAAGTCCATGCCCCTCCCGCAAAAATTGGCTTTGCGCCAAGCAGCTTATGCTTGTAAATATCCTCTTCATACACTTCCTGTTCTTTGCGGTAATAATTCCAATAAACATACTCCACGTCAGGAATATCCCTTAGAATATCTTTCCGAATGTTGCCATCCTCATCCATATACGGGCTGTTGTCAGCAAACAAGGGATAATACATATCGCTCCAGATCATTGGTTTTAACCCAAGCTTGTTTGTTATCGCAACAACCTGTTTGAGATGACGGGTCATTAAATCAATATGATGTTCATAGCCATGCTTCTCTAAAAATTTCCCTAAGCCGAGCTGAAATGTCTCGTCCATGCCGATATGAATCCGGTTTGTGCGAAATGGCTCTGATACAGCCTTAAGACAGTTTTCTAAAAACTGATAGGTGCTCGGTTCATCAACAAGGAGGATATCGTCTGTATCTTTGATCGTGGAAGCATAATTCCATTTGATGGCCTCCCGCATATGGCCTAATGTTTGAATACAAGGTATCATGTCAATTCCAAGCATCTCCGCATATAGATCACACTCCTTGAGCTCATTACGAGTGTATCTTCCCCGCATATATCCAAAATAAGGATACTCCTTTACCTCATATGTATCCTCTGTATAAAGCATTAACGTATCAAGACCAATGAGCGCCATATGTTCTAGCAGCTTTTTCACTTCGTTAACTGTTGGCACCGCGTTTCTCGATGCATCAAGCATGACACCGCTCATCTTAAATTGTGGCGTCTCCTGTTTGTCGAACTCCTTGCTTTTTTGATAGTTTTCCAGCCATAATCCTAATGCCCGAAAAAAATGGATAGGCTTTTCAAACGTAATTACACCAACACCACTTTTATTGACAACCCTTAATGGTCCCCTCTGCTGCTTCACGTCAATCGGATAACCATTAGCAGTCAGCTCCACCTTTAATCGTTTTGCCATACATTCTAAACCTGCAGCGACATTTGCTGTGTCGCCTTTTAAGAACAGTTCCACAAAAGTTCCCTCCTTCTTTCAAAAGATAATTTGGTTAATACTGCTGTTGCAGCCTTTTTTCTAAAAAGGTAAATCTGCTGAGGCAAACCTTCATCATCCAAAAAGCCGGTGCCACCGCAGAAATAAACGGGATCAGTCCAGGCATCTGATTTATCATGCTGCCAATAACAAAAAGGCCGGCAGCAATTCCTATTGTTGATGGTAAACTTGTTAGCGTGAACAGAAGCGATTGTTTAATATATTCTTTATTGGATAACTCATAATGAACATAGACGGCGAAGAAATAGCACACAACTAATAACAAAAACAGCATCATTATTGATATTATGGTAGAGAGAAAGCTTGCAAGCATGCCGGACATAAAGCTATCAATAATTCTCAGATCCAAATAAAGAAACAGGCCAATGCTATAAAACACAAGGCCTATTCCATTCGTTCGCTTCCACTCTTTCATATACACTTCCTTAAACGTTTTCCATACAGAGAAATCTGATTCTTTTCTCAGCCATTTCCGGACTATTGTAAACAGGGCAACAGAAGCAGGAAAAAACCCAAAAACTCCTAATCCTAAAGCAGTAAAGGCTATCCAGCATAAATTGACAAAGATGCCCCGCCATAACCATTCACAACCAACAATCATCCATGGTTCTTTTTTCATTCGGCACCACCCTTTCTTAAGAACAGCTTATGATTGTTTACTAGTATTTTGTTGCAATTGTTGATACAGGGGACTTCCTTTCACGGCTTTGCCTGTTAAACTGAGGACAAATTCGCTGAACATCGTGTTAGCCCACGCAAACCAATCTCTCGTAAATTCCTCAGGACAATCTGCATTAAAGCCTTCATGCATAAAGTGCGTACCGCCGTCTGTATTTTTGAATGCTGTTAAAATTTGCTGTTTCTCTTCTTCACTAACCGCAGTCATTCCTTGAATCGCCAAAGCTATATGCCAAATATAGTGGTCTGGTGTATGCGGACTGCCAATACCATTCGCGAATTTCCCTTCATAATAATAGGGATTATCCCTGCTTAACAGAAAATCTCTTGTGTTGAGATACGTTGGGTCATTAAATGGTTGGAATCCTAAATACGGTGCTGCCAGCAAGCTTGGCACATTGGCATCATCCATTAAATGGACACCGCCTTTTCCATCTGTTTCATACACATACATTTCTCCATAAATGGGATGCTCCAATTTTGCATATTGCTCGATGCCCTTCTTGATTTCCTCCTGCAGTTTTAAGGATTCTTCTTTCAAGGAAGCGTTCTGCAGCACCTCTTCACAAATCTCTGCAGCATATCCAAGCACAACAACAGCGAACATATTGGCAGGCACAAGGTAGCCGTATGTGCAGGCATCATCACTTGGACGGAAAGCACTCCAAGTCATGCCAGTGGGAACGACAAGGCCTCCTTTTCCTTGGCGAACTAATGTATCGGATTGACGTACATCTGCCCTTTCAAACAAATAGGCAGAGTTATTCTCATGATCCTGCTCCGTTCGCCAGACACGGATAACAGTTTCGAGCACTTCCTGAAGACTTTCCTTTAAAAATACCGTACGTCCAGTCGACTTCCAAAATAAATAAGCAAGCTGGATTGGATAACATAAGGAATCAATTTCGTACTTTCGTTCCCAAATATGTGGTGTCATATCGGTATGGTCTGTTTGGTGCCCCCTGCCGTTTGCGCTTTCATTAAACGCATTTGCATATGGATCATGCAGAATAAAGGCAAATTGCTGACGGATGACACCTTCGAGTAAATCAGCTAGCTCTTCATCATCTTCAGCTGCAAGCAAGTATGGACGCACTTGCGCAGCCGAATCTCTTAACCACATTGCCGGAATATCTCCTGTTACAACAAAGGTTTTTCCGTCTGCCTGCTTTTTTAAAGTCGTTGTATACGTATTAACAAAGCATTGTTCAAACATCTTGTGAAGCTTCTCATCCTCAGGAAAATAGTCCTTTACATGTTGGATTAATTTTTGTAATGATTCTGGAATTGCGCTTGTCATAGTCTCTCTCCTTTTTGAAAGCCAATTGTTATAATTTCATAGCCAGCAACATCATACTGATTGCTAGTATGATTGCTTTGTTCTTCGATAATCGTACTCTGATAGGAATTGGCAGCTGAATCTAAGGATGCTTTCAGATGTACACTTGACGAGGCGGGGTTATACCAACGCACCATCACATCATCACTATCTTCTGCCACTTTCATTGACGTCCATGCAAGTCCCTCTGACTCCCACTTCACAAATCTGTATTTCCTTGGCAATGCTCCTTTATGTGCATTTGTTTGAATAACCTGAAGGGGAACCTTATATTGATACGCATCAACATATGCCTTCGCGGTTATTACATCCTTTTCATGCAAGAGTACTTGCCACTCAGCTGCTTGAATACCTAAACATTGCGCCTCAGGTGTCGGAAAATGACCCCAGTCACCCAATTCTGCAACCGAACGTAAGACTGTGACCGCAAGCGTTCCATCTGCTTGTAAGATTTCATATTCTTGAAGTCCATCCGTTGCCACGGTTAAACCGACCTCGTTATCTGCTATGCTGGCAAAACGCTGCTGATGATGACAAAAGCTTGGATTTTCCCATTCTGAATCCGGTGTATTTGGGCGTGATGCAATTTCAAAAATACTATCCGCATAGTGTGTATCCGTTTTCAAATTTGTTGAAAAAAGAACACGTAAACGATGATCTGCTGCTTGATTATCAATTATCAGCTTAAATATTGGGCCCTTCATTCCTTTTTCGAGCGTTGCTGTTGTCCTTAATGTGATGGTTTTTGTTTCGGAAGATCTGCCTGCTTGCCTTTCCTTATGCCAAATCAAGCTGTTCCTCTCTATCTCAAGTTGCTCATCTGCTGCAGCAGGGATTGTTAAAGTATGTGTAAATTCAAGCACTGTTCTAAGAGCTGATCGTTCAATGAGTTGGAACTCGGCTCGAACACCCTTTGTCGTTATCGGAGGATGGTTATTTGCTTCCTTAAACATATATTCATTGCCAACATCACCAGTATTTTCGTAAATACCAAGCTTAGTTAAGGTCTTTCCTGTTGCTTTGTCTGTTAAATCATATGTACCATCTTCGTGAAATAAGATGTGAACATATTCATTCTCCATATCCATTTCGTTATTAACGGAATGTGCTTGCATCACCCCAACAGACTGCTCATGCGGAACAAGATAGAATGTTTTGTATCCGAATGCAGGTATTTCCTCCGCAAAAAAAGACAGCTTTGCTCGTTTGGCAAAATACGGCTGGCGGAATTTATCATCCGGTAAGTCGTACCCGAACTCGACAATTGGTTCCTCCATAAAACAATCGATATTATCGCCAGCTTCATCAACAAGTCTGTAAGCTGACATCTCTTCCTCTTTAAGATAGGCTGGAATTTGTTCAAAATGCATTTCCGAGAAATACACTACTTTCAAATCGACTGTTTTCGTAACAACTTCGTTTTTATCCCAGCCTGTTGTATTCAAAACGATAAGGGGAATTCCGCCCTCTGGACCGCCTGAGGTATCAACTTTATCAGCAAGCTGTGCTGCATGCTTCTGTACAAATATCTCTCCCATTTGCGCTACTGTTTCAAATCTAGTCACCATCTCACGGTGCACTTCATCAATACTGCAGCCGCAGATACTGTCATGCGGATGATTTTTCATCAATGATTTCCACATAAAGCGCAAATATTCCCTTGGGTATTTCCCCCCTGCTAAAAAGTCCATCACAGCAAGTGGTTCGGCAATCTTTTCTAAAAGTGTTTGGCAGCGATTATTCCACTGTTTTAAGTAAATTCGGCTGGACGCCGTATTAACAAGAGTGGACCATCCATCTGTCCTTTGATTGCGCAATTCACCTTCTATGACCTGCAGCTGCTCAGGCAGGTTTTCTTTTAAAGCTGTTATATATTCATCAAAGCTTGAATGCTTAAAGGTATAATCAGGAAAAAGAGACTCGGCAGCATTAATGGCCTGCGGAATTGTATGTTGGAGCGGCTGGTGATCACATCCGTTCATAAACAATAACTGATTGGTGGAAGCATACTTTTCGGCATCCTGTAATTTTCGGTTCCAGTATATTTTCGCTTCCTCTTCAACAACAGGTATTTCATTTCCGTTTGAATACCAATTAGCAAATAAAATCCCCAAGACATTGGAGCCATCTGGTGATTTCCAAATCATCTCTGAATAAGGTGATTCAAAGTTTGGAGAATCTGACACCATATTATCAAAGCCAGTTGGTTTTACTCCTCTTCCAAAGGCAGCCGTATCAATCCCCGCTTGCTTTAAAAGCTGTGGTGCTTGCCCGTATATGCCAAAGGTGTCAGGGAAATAGCCGATTTTTGATACATGCCCGTACTGTTTCGCATCATGTAACCCGATTTGCAGGTTTCGCACATTTGCTTCTGAGCTTGTTAAAAACGCATCCTGCAGAACATACCATGGCCCAATATGCAGCTTTCCTTCGTTAATTAATTGTGTAACAGACTCCCGATTTTCCGGATGAACAGCAAAATAATCCTCCAACAGAACAGTTTGGCCATCAAGATGGAATGACTGAAATGCATTTCCCTCTTGTTTAAACTGCTCTAACAAATTATTCATCAAATTTATGAAATAATAACGATGCTGTTCAAAAGGCAGGTACCATTCCCTGTCCCAATGGGTGTGGGAGATAATATGCGCCGTTTTTTTCATTTAATCTTACCCGCCTTTCTATATACCAGCATAAAGAAAACGCTGCCATTTTATTATATTTGCTTTTCTTTCATTTTAATCCTCCTGGATTTAAGGGCAATAGCTTGGAAGTAAGTTCTATGGATTTTACAGTGTATCTAATATTAATCCATGAAAAAAGAGCAGGTCACATTTTTAGCAATGAAACCTGCTCCTATCCTTTTCTTGATTCAGTATATATTTGTAAATAGATGAGCAATAATATTTATATTTTCTAATTTATTTCTGGCAATTTCAGCTTAAAAAGGCTATTAACCACTCTCTTTTACATTCTCTAATTATAAAAAAAACCTCCACTACAAAAGCGGAGGTTTAATCAGTATTATTCGAAACATCGTAAACTACACCATCGGCTTTCTCTTTCCAAATCATCGTAAGACCCAAGCCAACAATCATTACAACACCTGCAAACAGGAATGGAAAATTGATATTGATATCAAATAATATTCCACCAAGTGCTGGACCGAAAATTGTTCCTAAACTTGTGTAGGTTGAGTTCATTCCTGCCACAAAGCCTTGTTGTTTACCCGCTGTTTTTGACAGAAAAGTCGTCAGAGCTGGCCGCAGCAAATCAAAGGCCAGGAAGATAAAGCAGGTAACAAGCAAAACAGCAATAAATCCAGACATAATCGTTGATGCAAACGCTAAAACAGCACCGATGATTAAGCAAAGCTGGATGACTGCTTTCTCTCCAAGCTTATTTACCAATTTTCCGAACCAAAGAATCTGCACAATAACAGCAAATATTGAACTGATTGTAATAATTGTGGCAATATCCTTCGGTGTAAATCCAAACTTATGATCAGAAAACAGGCTAAACACTGTTTCATAGGCTGATAAACCAAAGGCTAGGACAAAGACAATAATAAAAGCAATTAAATAAATCGGTTGAGTCGATTTCTTTAAGTCTTTAAAGAAATTAGACTTCTGCGTATTTGCGGCAAGTTCTGCAAGCTCACTCTTAGACAATGGTTCTTTTAAGATAAAGACAGAGGTGAACGCTGCTAAAAAGGCAATCACTGCTGCGAAGAAAAACGGCACGCGGATTCCAAAATCAGCGATAAAGCCCCCTGCACCTGGTCCTATGATAAACCCAGTGCTGATGGCGGCAGAAACATAGCCCATCGCTTTTGACCTATCTTGTATTGTCGTAATATCGGCTACATATGCTGTTACAGCAGGCATGATGAAGGCAGCACTGATTCCGCCTAGTATTCTTGATATATATAACACGGAAACATTGGTTCCCAGTCCGAAAATCAACTCTGAGATTCCAAATATCACTAAACCAAAAACAATCATCTTCTTTCTGCCAATACTATCTACCCATCTGCCTGCAAACGGAGACACAATCAACTGGGCAAAAGCAAATACAGCAACAAGATAGCCCATCGTACTTCCTGTTATATGCATCATGTTCATGAATGAAGGCATTACTGGAATGATTAAACCAATTCCTAAAAATACGATGAAAAGATTACTTAATAAAATGATTAATACCATTTTTTGTTCCTTAATTGGTTTTTGCATGTGAACTCACTTCCCTAAAATGATGAAATCATTATTTTTGTCGCGACCCACCTTAACGAACGGTCGTTAGTTATCATACCAAATTATAGTGTTTTCGGCAATTATTATTACCTATAAAGGGAAGCAAATACAAAAAAAATGTGGTTGAATGAATATTCTCCACATTTTTTGTATGACTTATGCATTTTTACTTTGGACAGGATTCGCTCTTAACTGTTTTATATCTTCTTTTGGCGGAAGTCCAAACATCCTCGAATATTCACGACTGAATTGGGACGGGCTTTCATAGCCAACTTGAAATGCTACTTCGGCTGCGTCGGTAGATTCTGCCAGTAATCTTCGCCTTGCTTCCTGCAGCCTTAGGTTCTTTTGAAATTGTATCGGACTCATTGCTGTCACCTGTTTAAAGTAACGATGAAGTGTTGCCACACTCATGTTTGCCTTATCTGCAAGATCTTCTATGCGAAAGGCACTGACATAATTTAGCTTAATATGGTCAATCACTTCGCTGATTCGATACGTTTGGCTGCCTTCTATCGCCATTTGCCGCAGGGTGGCTCCATGTGGACCTTGTAAGACCAGATACAATATTTCTTTTTTGTATAATGGCGCAAGCACTGGTATATGCTCTGGTTTTTCCAACAATTGGCCAAGCCTTGTTGCTGCATCTAACAATGAATGGTCTGCCTTGCTAATATACATGGCTCTATTCATATTCTTCTTTCTTTCCAATTGGCTGTTAGGATCGCTTATCAAGCCAAATATATCTCTCGCTGTGAACTCAAGCTTGAAGGCTAAATACGGAGCATCTTTAGCAGCCTTGATTACTTGCCCAACAACAGGTAAATGAACAGATGAAACAATATAATCCTGTGGTCCGTACTGAAAGCGTTCCTGAGCAAGCAGGACCTCTTTTTCGCCTTGAAGAATAATACAAATCGATGGCTTAAAGACTGCATGTATTGGCTCTGTAACTTGAGACTCGCGAATAAAAAACAAAGACGGCACAGCAGTATTATTTAAACCTTCTTCCTTTGTAAAACGCTCAACAAGCTTGCCTAATTCACTCAATTGATTTGTCGTTTGCACTGTCATAACTGTCTCCTTTTCATTTAACTACTTGCATTATAAAGGATTTACTACGATTCGATAATAGCTGTGATAGTAATAGGCAACCTTTTGCGATAAATGGGTTATCACTTTCCTTTTATCCTATACGATAATGAAAATAATAATTAACATAATAACAGGAGGAACTAGAAATTGACCGAAATGCGATTTAACATTATTGCCATCACGGGATTTGCCCGGCCTACATGCTTATTAATTAACACAGCGTCCTTGTTCCAATCCAGTATCTATTTAGAATATAAAGGTCGATCTGTTTGTCTCAAAAATTCGCCCGCAGCAATTATGGACGTCATGTCTTTGGAAATAAAACCTGGCACAACCTTTAAGATTTGGGCAGATGGTGCGGATGAGCAGCAAGCAATACAGGCAATTGAAAAAGCCCTCATAGATACTTGGAGAATTTCTTGACTTTTTTGCTATTTTGCCAGAATTGCGCCGTATCTGCATTTTGTTACATTAGGCATATATAACAGTCCGTTTTCGCCATACTTGTCAAATATAGCGGCTAATGCTTCAACAAGCATAGAGAATTGCTTATCCCCTTCCTTTAAGGCAAATGATGAGGATAAATGTCTGCCAATAAAAGTTGATTTATTATACTTTAACGGATATTCATATATTATTTCCTGGTAATTTCTATTAAAGAAAGAGTCATAAACCTCCTGTGAACCATTCAACCCATTCGAAAAGCCGTTAAATTTTGGACAATAACGTCTAAATACATCGGCAATTTCCAAGTTCACTGATGCTTCATCTATCCGTTCATTTGCGATTATAGCGACTTTTCCACCCTTCTTAAGTATTCTTTGACATTCTTTATGAAATTCTTCTTTATTAAACCAATGAAAACTTTGAGCCGCTGTAACTAGATCAACACTATTTGGAGGTAATGTCGTGTTTTCTGCCGCTCCATTAACTAAAGTATTGCATTTGTAGTCTTTTAGCAATTCTATCGCAGCTTGCCGCATATCTTCGTTTGGTTCAACAGCAAATACCGTTAGCTCTAAATCTAAAAGCTGTTTTGTTAGAATCCCGGTTCCTGCGCCAATATCAGCTACTGTTGAATTTATACTTAGCTCACACTCGGAGATTAAATCATTCAACAGCTGCTTTGGATAGTCTGGTCGGTATGCTGCATACACCTTCGCCTTTCCATTGAACTTCGTATTATTATCCATAATCACAACCCCTTCCTTTAAGAATAGACTAATGGAAAAACGCAGACAAGCAACGAGCAATTTTATCGAGGAAGAGTATAGCTAACACAACAAAAAAGCTGCAAAATGCAGCCTCATCCTATCATATAGAGTAATCGTCAGGAAAAAACACCTTCAGCTGACTTGGTCTAACATATACATTTTCCTTTGTTTGCAAGCCAAGTGTACGATATAGCTCCTTTGTTATTTCTGCTTCTAAAAACTCGTCATTGTCGGTTCTTTTCAACTCAATATGGACAATAGGACCAACAACGTGAATATGTGTAATCGTTGCTTTGATAGAATCCTGACCACTTTCATCTTTTGTTATATTTATATCATGTGGTCGGACATACCCAATTGCTTGCTGGTCCTGTTCATGCTGAACTCCTGGAACTGGAAACTGAGCATTACCTTGACTTAGCTTTCCGTTATCAAGTCTGCCATGAAACAAATTAACATTTCCAAGGAAATCATATACAAATGGGTTTTTCGGATGCTCATACACTTCCTCAGGTGAGCCGATTTGTTCCACCTTCCCGTTATTCATCACGACAATTCTGTCCGCTACATCAAGCGCTTCCTCTTGATCATGTGTAACGAAAATACTGGTGATATTGAATTCATTATGAAGATTTCTTAACCAGCGTCTTAAATCCTTTCTGACCTTTGCATCTAAAGCTCCAAATGGTTCATCCAAAAGCAATACTTTCGGTTCGACAGCCAAAGCACGTGCAAGAGCAACACGCTGCTTCTGTCCACCTGACAGCTGGGCAGGATAACGCTTTGCCAGTTCTTCCAATTTAACTAGCTGCAGCAGTTCATTCACTTTTTTTTCTATTTCCTTCTTAGCTGGTCTTGTGTTTTTCGGCCTGACCTTCAAACCGTAGGCAATGTTATCAAACACATTCATATGACGAAACAGTGCATAATGTTGAAAAACAAAGCCTACCTTTCTGTCTTTAGTATTTATATCGGTTATTTCATCACTGCCAAAATAGATCGAGCCTTCATCGGCATATTCTAAACCAGCAATAATTCTTAACAGTGACGTCTTCCCAGATCCGGACGGACCTAATAATGCGACAAGCTCTCCTGTTTGGATTTCCAAATCTATATCCTGTAATGCTTGAAAAGAGCCAAATGATTTTGAAACATTATCAATGACAATACTCATATCCAACCACCCCTTTGCTTCTTTACAAATTGCTGAATTGTTTTTTTGTTTTCCACTCCAGCACACTTTTTATAATCAATGTAATAATTGCTAAAATAGACATTAATGTGGCAACTGCAAAGGCGGCTGCAAACTGATACTCCCCATATAAAATTTCAATATGAAGAGGCATTGTATTTGTTAAGCCCCTGATATGTCCTGACACTACGGATACTGCGCCAAACTCGCCAATCGCCCTTGCGTTACACAGGATAATTCCATATAGCAAGCCCCATTTTATATTTGGAATGGTCACATACCAAAAGGTTTTCCAGCCATTTGCACCCAGTGTCAGAGAAGCCTCTTCTTCTGATGTCCCTTGAGCTTGCATTAATGGAATCAATTCCCGTGCTACAAATGGTAATGTTACAAAAATGGTAGCAAGAACAATTCCCGGCACAGCAAAGATTATTTTAATGTCATGAGCATAGAGCCATTCTCCAAACAAGCCGTGTGTACTGAATAACAGGACAAATACTAAACCAGCAATAACTGGCGACACTGCAAACGGTAAGTCGATAATGGTAATCAGCAAATTCTTACCTCTAAACTGGAACTTGGAAACAGCCCAAGCTGCAGCCACACCAAAAATGGCATTCAAAGGGACTGCAATAACAACAACTAATAATGTCAGCTTAATTGCTGACATTGCTTCAGGATCCGTGATTGCAGCAAGATAGACCTGCACACCCTGATCAAATGCTTGAATGAAAATAGTGATTAATGGAAGAACTAGAAACAATCCTAAAAAAACAAGTGATATGGTGATTAAAATAGTTCGCACCCAAGCTGGCTCTGATGCAGCCGCTTTCTTTTGATAGGCTGGTGCTGTGTTTGGTTGTAATGGTACATTTCCTGCCAATGTTTCTCCTCCTTTCTTAATTTGCTGTCATATTCCTGTTTGTCCACCACTGTAAAAGGTTTATAAAGAAAAGCAAAAGGAAGGACACAAACAACATTACAGAAGCAATTGCTGTCGCCCCTGTATAATCGTATTGTTCCAGCTTTGTAATTATCAGTAATGGGGTTATTTCCGTTTTCATCGGCATATTGCCTGCGATAAAAACAACTGATCCATATTCTCCTAAAGATCTGGCAAATGCTAACGTGAAACCTGCCAGAATGGAGGGAAGCAGCTCTGGAAAGATGACCCTTGTAAAGGTTTGAAGTCTAGAAGCTCCAAGACTCGCTGATGCTTCCTCTACTTCCCGCTCAAGATTTTGCAAAACTGGCTGAACCATTCTCACAACAAACGGCAAGCCAATGAAAGTCAGTGCAATCGTTACACCGATAGGCGTAAAGGCCACTTTAAAGCCAAGCAGACTTCCAATCCATCCATTTGGTGCGTATAAAGTAGTCAAAGCAATCCCAGCAACTGCTGTTGGCAGTGCAAAAGGTAAATCCACAAGACCGTCCACAATTCTTTTCCCCGGAAATGGATACCGGACAAGCACCCATGCAAGGAGAACACCGAATACAACATTGATTAATGCAGCTGTAAATGATGCTCCGAAGCTTAATTTATAAGAAGCAACAACTCGAGGATCAAGGACAGTATCCCAAAACTCACTCCAGCCCATTTTAGTGGTGTTAAAAAATATCATAAACAATGGCAATATAACAAGGATGCTTATATATAGCATCGTATATCCTAACGAAAGGCCAAAGCCAGGAAGAACATTACTTCTTTTCACTTTTCTTTGCTTCGTTTCTTTCCTCATTTACTCACCTCTTTTATTGTAAAGAATCGTAAATCATCATTACCTTTCCACGCTTGTGAAACAGGTAATGATGATAATTGATTAGTTTGATGGAACGTAAATTTCGTCGAATGTGCCTCCATCAGCAAAATGTGTTTCCTGAGCTTTTGTCCAACCGCCAAAATCATCATCAATTGTCACTAAATCAATATCTTCAAATTGGTCAGCATATTTTGCCAGTACATCCTTATCACGAGGACGATAGTAGTTTTTCGCTGCAATTTCTTGGCCTGTTTCACTGTATAAATATTTTAAGTACTCTGTAGCAACTTCGGTTGTTCCTTTTTTCTTAGCAATATCATCAACTACAGCAACTGGCGGCTCTGCTAGTATACTCAAGGATGGGCTAACAATTTCAAAGTTTTCCTTCCCTAATTCATTAATAGCTAAGTACGCTTCGTTCTCCCAAGCAATTAACACATCACCAATCTCCCGTTGTACAAATGTGTTAGTTGAATCGCGTGCTCCTGAATCAAGAACTGCGACATTTGAAAAAAGCTTTTTCACAAAATCTTTAATTTTCGTTTCGTCTCCATTAAATTGTTTGTCAGCATACGCCCATGCTGCAAGATAATTCCAACGGGCACCGCCTGATGTTTTTGGATTTGGAGTAATAACAGAAACATCGTCCTTAATTAAGTCATCCCAATCTTGAATATTCTTTGGATTACCCTTTCTTACTAAAAACACGATAGTCGAAGTATATGGAGTCGAGTTATTCTCCAGCTTCGATTGCCAATCCTCTGAGATAATTCCTCTTTCCTTCACAATCGCATCAATATCTCCAGCTAGAGCCAATGTCACGACATCTGCTTCAATCCCATCAATGACAGCTCGTGCTTGTTTGCCTGATCCGCCATGTGACTGTTGAACGGTTACATCCTGCCCTGTTTTTTCATTCCAATAGTCTGCAAACGCTTTGTTATATTCTTCATACAGCTCTCTCGTTGGATCATAGGAAACATTCAATAATTCTACTTTTTTGGAATCAAAGCTTTCCCCGCTGCTTTCCGAACTGCTGCACCCAGCAAGGGTTACGAAAACGGCCAATATTAGTGCAGTTGTCTTAAAAAATGATATCTTTTTTCTTTTCATAGTTAGAGCTCCCCCTTTTTTTATAAAAAAAAGCTGCCAACTTTTTAAGAAAAAGGTAGCAGCTTTCAGTTATCTGATCAGCGTCATTATTATAAAATTTTTAAAATTAAGTTTTCTAATTCGTAATTTATACTTATTTCACCCATCTGTCAACTAGGGATTGGAAAGTTTTCTAATTTTTCATATATCTTACCAAAACACCCTCAAACGCTAATACTAATTAGCAAAAGCGCAAGCAAGAAAAGTCCCATCCTTTGACATTTATATTACGGAAATCTCGAGAAACGGAGGGCAAAAAAAAAGTTGTGGACAAGCAAATGCATTCGAGGATTATGAGGAAACAATCAAAAAAATATTGAGACTGATATTCTTAAATTGCTCAAAAAATTGAAGGAAGAATATTTAGATATTCGTATGGAGAAATGCTGCGAGAACAGGCCTATAAACATTTTAAAAATATCAAGACAATCGGAATCAGTTAAATTTAAAAGAGAATAATAAGGGTAACACCAAAATTAAAGGAAGCAGAATTAAAACAGAGCGTTTCCAAGCACATTATGCAAAAAAAAAGACAGGAAGGCTAGACACAGTGAAGTATCTGGCTTGCTGTCTTGTTTTTTTCTAAATTGTGTTCAAAAATGTCTGTATGAATGGAATAGCAGCACCCACAGGTACACCGTTTGCGGCAGAACGACTTATAAATATAAATGCTTCATTGCTTGGGAACGCTGTTTTTTCATTTGCTTTTTCATGTAGAGTATTTATATCCTCTTCCGTTAAGTAAGCTGATAAATGTCCTCCTAATATAAAATCTCTATTAAGGACAAGGTGGATATTGTTAATAGAAATGGCTAAATACTCTAAAAAGGCATCCCACCTATTTGTATAGGCAGGGACCTTTGAACGGACTTTTTCGAAGAAGAATGGTAATGACTCCTCCTCTTTCAGCAATGCATTAACAGAGCTATATGTTTCCATACATCCCCTTTTCCCGCAGTAGCAGGCGGGACCCTCAGCATTTACTGTCATATGCTCAACAGTGCCACTATGGCCTTCTTTTCCCATATAGATTTGTCCATTAATAATTATTGCTCCACCAAGATGGGGACCAATTGAAAGATAGACAGCATCGCCAATATCGTCTCTTACCCAGAGCTCTGTCGTTGCAGCACATTTAGCATCATGCAAAAAACTACATGAATAAGGAAGATATTGGGCAAATACGTCGATTTTTAATCCTGTCGAAATTAATATTTTTCCATACGTAATATTTTGTCCATTGGTCGATGTTAACCCCTGAACAGCAAAGCCAATTCCCAGAACCTGTTCTGTCTGTACTTGAAGATTCGAAATAAAGGCCTGTACTGCTTGACTTAAGCTTTTATAATAATGCTCCTCTTCTGCATATTCCATCACTATTTTCTCTTGCTGAAAAGCATGTCCACGCAAATCAATCGCCACTATTTGCACCGATTTTTTTTCAATCTCCACACCTATGCTGACTCTTGCTTGCGGGCAAATCGCATATGCAGCAGCCCGCCTTCCAACAGAGGATTCAAATTGCCCGCTCTTTTCTATTAGTCCTTCATTTTCTAAACGAACAAGGTTTTGGGTAACTGTTGGCAAGCTTAGATTAAGCTGATTCGCTACTTCTTGCTTGGAAAGCTTCTCATACTGATAGATTAGATGATAGATCGAGGAGTAATTACTTTTTTTTATATCTTTAAATGTGATGTTATTTTCCATGATAAGACCCCATTTTACAAACTAATTTTATAAAAAACCTTTATGTTAGCACATTAAATATATCATATATGTGTATACAATCACAGCTTTGTCAAAAACCTTCTGCCAACTTTTTCTTTTCTAATGATTGACTATTTGCTTAACAGGACTTATTATGTAAATATATTTTATAAAATTGTTTTACAAAATACATTAACAAAAAGGAATGATAACAATGGGTATTATTGAAAAAATGCGTTTAGACGGAAAAAAAATCTTTGTAACTGGTGGTGCAAGAGGAATTGGCAAAAGCGTTGCGACTGCCTTCGCTGAAGCTGGAGCAGATATCGCCATTGTTGATTTAGATATTGACGAAGCTACAAAAACGGCGCAGGAATTAGCAGAGAATAATGGGATTAAGGCGATCGCTATTAAAGCAGATGTTACTAACCCTAAAGATGTAAGCGCTATGATTGATACTGTATTGGAAAATTTCGGCCGTTTGGATGTTGCTTTTTGTAATGCGGGAATCTGCATGAATATACCTGCAGAGGAAATGACTTTTGATCAATGGAAGAAAGTCATTGATATTAATCTCACAGGTGTTTTCCTGACAGCTCAAGCTGCTGGAAAGGTTATGTTAAAACAAGGCGGCGGCTCCATTATTAATACAGCCTCCATGTCAGGACATATTGTAAATGTACCGCAGCCACAGGCCTCCTATAATGCTTCTAAAGCAGGTGTCATACAGCTGACGAAATCACTTGCAGTTGAATGGGCAACAAGAAATGTGCGCGTTAACTGCATCAGCCCAGGCTACATCGGAACAGAGCTTACTTTAAACTCACCAAGCCTAAAGCCGCTTATCGAACAATGGAATGAAATGGCACCGCTTAAGCGTATGGGCAGACCTGAGGAGCTTCAATCCATTTGTGTATATCTCGCAGGAGACACAAGCAGCTTTACGACTGGATCAGACTTTGTCATTGATGGAGCATTTACTGCAATTTAATAGATTCCTAGGAGGTTTTGAACGATGAACTACTTACTCGGCACAGACATTGGCACATCTGGTACAAAAACAATACTAATGGACACAGATGGCAATCTAATTGCTCAAGATCTGCAGGAATACGATGTGTTAACACCAAAGCCTTTGTGGGCAGAGCAATGGCCATCTGTTTGGCTTGATGCGGCGAAAGCATCTATTAAAAACACTGTATTAAAATCGGGAATCCCCCCTGAGAATATACGTGGAATTGCTGTCAGCGGCCTTTACGGCGGCTCCGGTATCCCATTGGATGAGAATATGGAGCCTGTAAGGCCTTGTATGATTTGGATGGACCGCAGAGCAGAACAAGAAGCAAACTGGGCCCTTGAAGCTATGGGAAAAGAGAAACTGCTTGAGGTTACTCATAATGGAGCAGATCCTTATTATGGGTATACGAAAATATTGTGGATGAAAAATAATGAGCCTGAAAACTGGAGCAAAACGAAACTCTTCTTACCGCCAAATGATTATGTCATCTATAAATTAACTGGTGAGGTTGTTATTGATTATTCCTCTGCAGGAAATATTGGTGGAATATTCGATATGAATAATCGAACATGGTCAAAGGAAATGATGGCGGCAATGGATATTCCTGTCTCCATGATGCCTGAAAAGATTGTCGAATCAACAGATATTGTCGGTGGATTAACGAAGGAAGCTGCAGCCGAACTAGGACTGACTGCAGGAATGCCTGTTATTGCAAGTGGGATTGACTGCGGTGCAGCAACTATTGGGCTTGGTGTATTCGATTCAGGGATATATGCAGCAGCAATTGGTACGTCGATGTGTGCAGCATTGATTTCCGATAAACCAGTGCAAGGAAAAGACTTAATTGTCTGGCCGTATTTATATGATGCTAAACGTCTTTCCTACCATTTCGCAGGAGGAGCGACTGCAGGTGCGATTGTAAAATGGTTTCGGCAAACTTTAAGTCAATTTGAATTGGAAGCAGAAAAAGCAGGTGGCAAAAATGCCTATGATGTATTAAATGAACAGGCCGCTAACATTCCAGCAGGAAGTGATGGCATAGTTGTACTCCCCTACTTTATGGGGGAAAGAAGTCCGATTTGGGATTCTGATGCAAAAGGCACCATTGTCGGCCTTTCGCTGGCACATACGAAAGCACATATGTATCGAGCCTTTTTGGAAGCGGTTGCCTTTAGCTTAAGAGATGCAATTGAAGCAACTGGAGAATATTTAGGTGAATACATTCTCCTTGCCGGCGGTGTTACGAAGTCGAAGCTTTGGAGACAAATTTTCGCAGATGTTACAGGCTATCCAATCGTATGTCCGATTCATGATGTAGAAGCAAATATGGGTGATGTCATGCTTGCTGGTATTGGCACAGGTCTACTTACTTATGACGATGTGAAAAAGTGGCAGGTGTTAGATGATAAAATTATGCCTAATCAAGAAAATCATCGTAAATATAATGACTATTACAAGGTGTATAAATCAATCTATCAAAACTTAAAAACAGATATGAAAACACTGACTAACATTTCAGCACGCTGACTAAGTAACTATTTGCAAAGGGAGTTGTGACAAAATGGATAAATGGAAAAAAAGAATTGGATACGGGGCAGGCGATTTCGCCTGCAACCTCGTATTTAGTACAATGGCGTCTTATCTTCTTTTTTTCTACACTGATGTGTTCGGCATTAGTGCAGCGGTTGCTGGTACTTTAATGTTAGTAACCAAAATCATCGATGCATTTGCAGATACTGGCATGGGATTATTAGTAGACAGGACAAAAACAAGATGGGGACAAGGTAGACCTTATTTCATCATTGGAGCAATACCATTCGCCGTCTTTACGATTATGACTTTTATTGTTCCTGATGTCGGCATGTCAGGTAAAATTCTCTGGGCATATGTCACATACTGCTTATTAAACATTGCTTATACAGTCGTTAATATCCCTTTAAATACCATTGTGCCAAGATTAACTTCTGATAATCATGAGCGTAACTGGTTAGTTTCGACGAGGATGATTTGCGCGTTGATTGGAAGCGCTTTAGTTATGACGATAACTACACCTATGGTTCATTACTTCGGTCAGGGAGATGACCAAAAAGGTTATTTAGTGACAATGAGTATATATGGTATCGCAGCTGTGTTTGTATTTGTGTTTACCTTCTTCAATACAAAGGAAGTTGTGCCACCAACCGTCCAGCCAGGCAAATCTTCCTTTAAAGAGGATTTTAAAGGATTAACCGGGCCGGCTGTTATTTTCTTTATTTTAAATTTTCTATACTTTGGCCTTTTTGTTATTCGCAATACAACCGTCATTTACTATTTCACTTATAATCTAGGAAGGACAGATTGGCTTACATTTGTAGGACTATTCGGGATATTATCTGGTCTGCCAATGCTGCTTCTATTACCATGGCTGCAAAAGAAAATGCCGAAAAAAACCGTATTGCTTTTAAGTACTGTCATTTATATTATCGGCGATTTAGTTATTTATTTCGGAAAAACCTCCCCTTCCCTGTTGATTGCCGGCTTAACAATAACAGGACTTGGGATTTATGGAATATTCGGCACTACCTTCTCCATTCAGCCAGACGTTATTGATTATTCAGAGTACAAAAACCATCGCAGTATTTCCGGCATGATCGCTGCTTTCCAAGGCTTTTTTGTTAAAGTTAGCTTAGGTCTCGGCAGTGCGCTTGTAGGGGTGTTCTTGAAATTGGGCGGTTATGTGCCAAATGCCACCCAATCGACAACTGCCTTACATTATATTGAGATCAGCTTTATCTGGGTTCCATTAGTTATTTGTGTATTGATAGGGATTACCATGTTTTTTTATAAACTGGATGAGAAGCGGACAGATATGGATATTGAACTCGGTCGCAGACGAGCATTAGCCGCTAAAAATACCGATGAGAATATCGTAAACATTTAAAATATGAAATCGGGGCTAGCATAGTTGCTAGCCCCTTATAATTCGCATCTAAACCTCTGGAAGTCATCCATAAAAAACATAGATGAAAATAGGAAGCTTTGTTAAACAGTCCGCCACCTAACTTAACTTTAAGATTATGGCGCCTTTTCTACAATTCACTATATAATCCTTGAGAATTTCCTGTGGCAATTCCCCAAATATTAGCTACTAGAAAATTATTTACGCTTGCATGAAATAAATGCTATATTAATAATAAGTTAACCAAATGATAATTATAGTTTACATATTAACAGTACAGGAGGGGTTTCATGTTTAAAATTCGGGGTCATCATCTTTTCTGCTTGTTAGGATACCGGGGAATGGGCTATTCGGCAGAGTATGTAAAAAACATGACTAAGCTGCATCAAACTTTGCGGAAGAATCCTGAAACATTTGTTCAAATTGTAGACGGTCCAGATCAATTATGCGAGAAATATCCTAACTCAGGAAAGTACCACTGTTTAGACAGTCATATATATGATAGAGATGCTGCTTTTTTAAAAAAACTGGGACTTCATGTTGGTGATATTATCCATTGGCGGGAGGTTGAAGCTGCTATTCTAACACATGCTGTGCCGTCTGATATTCCCATCATTTGTGAAACATGCTCCTGGCGTTCCTATGGGGTATGTGAAGAAGGAATTCAGGAACTTCATGAAGGGAAGCCATTAAGAGAGATTAAGTAAGGAAAACTCCTAAACTTGTCTAAAGCTGAAAGACTAGCAGGCTTAATTTATATCCCCTAAATATACTGGAGTTGAGCTTTTTTCTATATATTTGATAAGATACGAAAGCAATTCTTTCGGATAAACCCTATAGTTTTGTAATTGTTGAATGGGCAGCCATTCTATCCCAACTTGGTGACTGTCAGGATTTACTGGTAGAATATTATTGTCGCTTATCAAGCGGCATATAAAATAATGCTCGACTTGATGAAAGTTAAAATCAAAGGATGCGTGCTCATGATTTTTCCCGATGTAATCTCGGGCGAATAACAGCTCACCAATCTCGACTTCTTCGCCAATTTCTTCTAAGCACTCCCTTTTCACCGCATGATGTAATGTCTCCCCATGCTCCTGTCCGCCTCCTGGGAATAAATAAAAATACCCTTCGTCGTCTTTATTTTTTGTTAACAATAGCCTATCATTGTCGATAATAATTGCTTTTGCTGAGATTCTAACGTTCATTTACGTTTTGCTCCTTATCCTGTTTATTAATTTTTTCGTGATGGCTTCTGCTGATAGAGTTCCATCTATCACAATGACCCTACTAGTCTGTAAGTCTAGCCGGATTTTCTACAAATGAGCCGATAATAAAGCCACATTTCCCACAGTAATAAGACAAAATTGGGGAGGACCCGCGTCTTCTGTTATCATAAGCATACATATGCAAGTCGTTAACTCCAGATGCAATAACTCCCTTGTTTATATTGTCGCTGTTGCATTGAGGGCATATTGTTTCATTCATTTTCATCACTCCATTTTAGTGTTGATATAGGCTAACTTGCTTATAGCCTTTTTAGTTTGTTGTCCTTCAATCGGGTAATATTGCACTTTTATTGATACCATTAATTGTATATTATGAATCAACAAGACAATTATTGGAAGAGGTTATTTACTAATGAAAAATATTTATACTTCCTTCTCTTTTTATTGCTTCCTAGGAACAATTGGTTGGACATTACTGGCATACATGGTTGGCAGTCTATTTACTCCAACAGGCAATACATATTTCAATGGATATGAATGGTTAGGATATTTGTTTTTCGCACCTCTGATTATCACACCTATATTAGGGGTTGTTTTCGGATTTAAAGGGGAAAAATCAAAGATTAAAATTATCTCGATTTTCGGTAATACTATACTCTTTTTCACCATTTCTTTACTTTCCATTGCTTTAATTATTTATGACTTTATCCCACAATAGCAGCCGAAAAAGGGAACTCAAGCAAGTTCCCTTTTTTATAGCTTTATTTTTGTTGAACTTTATATCTTAATACGGTTTTTAATTTTTCTGGAACCACTTTCCTTGCATCAGACAAGTATATTTCTCTGTGCTCCTTTTCTATTCTTAGGAGGTTATTATCCTTAGCAAACTCGTCCATAATGGCAAAGCTTTTCGGTTCGTCATCATATGGGCCGATATGCAGCATTTGGACATTAAGGCTTTTATCCGAGGTTTGGAAATACACTTGCTCTAAAAAAGGGTGAGAATTCTTTTTCGTTACTTTATCTAAAGCCATTAGTACAACTTCCTTTGTCACAAACTCCGGCTGTCTTATCATGATTGTATATAGGAATTCATTTTTATTCAGTTCTGTGAGCTTCCTGCCTTTCTCTGTTAAACTCCATATTCCTTCGAGCGGATAAACTGTATATTCTACATAACCAGGAGGAGTAAATCCTCCTTTAGGCATCATACGAACAGCATATGCCATTGAATATAAGACTTTAACCCTTTCGGCAAACTCTTCTTCATTGGGATTGCCTTGTCCATCTATCATTAAAAACTTGTGTCCTGGTACCTCGACAAGCTCTGGTGCTGCTTTAGGCAAATACAAGCTCTTTTCATGCTTTCTCCATTCATGTTTCAAAGCCTCCCGCCTTCCTTTATAACTGGTGTATTTTTGTTCCTATAGTCGATGCTTTAATTATTTTAACTTTCATAAATGCAGCTAACTGTTCTGGTGTTCCTGAAACGACAGCACCTCTCACTTTGATATCTTTTACGGACGGAAAAGCACTCTTGTTTATTCCAGTTAAAACAAGTTCAGCTTCCTTTTGATATTCTTTATCATCACTGAGCTTCTTTAATTTATCAAGAAATACTTGTCCTTGACTCACAAAGCCAGCACCTTTCACTTGAAAACCGATTGTTGAATCCCCAACGTAAGCTTTATCTTCTTTTAGCGATATATTCATTTTACTTAATTCTGCATCTGTTGCTGTGTCTACCCAAAGCCAATTAACATGTGTGGAGCCAAGTTTCTCCTCTAATTCTGCTAAAGAATATGCTTTATCGAACGAAAGAGCAAGCTCTGCCATTGTATTACTGTCCATGTTAGCCAGCATCTTCAGCTCCTGCGGCAGGTTCTTATAGTCTGTTTTCGGATCATAAAAAAGCAACTCTTTGCTTCCCTCATCCTCATAACTGCTGCTTGCTAGGATTGAAGCTTCTGATACCGATTCCATGTTGCCAAGAACACTAACCTTCTCCTTCATTGAATTTGTAACAATCTTCTGTCCACCAATCGTTTTTTCTGCTTGGAAATAGGAAATCGCACTCCACAAATGAACTTCCTTACCTGAGCTTTTCCATTGTGTATTTGCGCCTTTCACAGTATTTAAGAGCATATTTTCTTTCGCTACATCATGCTTTAAATTGAAGTAGGCAACTATGTATAATACAGCTAAAGCAATAATGATGATCCCTGTCAAAAACCGTAGCGTTTTACGCTTGTCGTCCTGTTTAGGTATATTAACAGTTATACTCATTGTGTTACCCTCTCTCCCATTCCATGTTTTTACTATCATATCCTAATAGTGAAGGAGCGTCTCAAAATCTGGAAAAATGACATATAACTTTCATAAATTATCTCACGTTATTTTCCAATAACTCATTAGTGGTTTTTTCGTAATCTGCTTTTTTGATAATATCTGTCGACCGTTTACTATTTTTTCAAAATCACTCATCGAAGTGGAGTACTTAATATATATACGCGGCAGCAGAAATAACTCATTGTTAAGACCATTTTCGAAATAATATTGTGGTGTTGTACTTAATCCGAATGAGTAATATTTTTTCGCTTCCTCGATAACTTTGCTGTTAAAGCTGCCATAAGGATAAGCTACAGAAATAACTGGTTTTCCTGTTATGCTCTGAATAGTATCTTTTGCACCCTTCAGCTCTTCCGTATAATTTGTTATCTTCGTTAAATCGGGATGTGTCGCAGTATGTGATTGGACAGAGACCATTCCACTATCAGCAAGCTTTTTCAATTCAGCCTTCGATAAACGGTTGGAACGGCCGATAAAGTCTGAAATAACGAAAAAAGTAGCTCTCGGATGAAATTGTTCTGTTTTCAACTTTTCAAAGATAGAATATACATTCATATTATTTTTGTATCCATCATCAAATGTAAGAAAGATTGGCTTTTTTACCTTTGAAATATCCTGCCATCGTTCGAATGTTAATAAAGTAAAACCATTGTCTCGTAAATATAGCATTTGTTTTTCAAAGTTTTCCGGTGTTACGTAAAGCTCTTTAGAGCCTTGGCCTTTAAATTCATCAATAGAGTGATATATAAGGATTGGCACCTGTTGCTGCGCCCCAGCCTGAGAAGGAAAAAAAAGTAACATAAGCATCCATATAACTGCCGAATATTTCAACATATAACAACCTCCTTTTTTTTATTTTTCCTCCATTTTTCGTTTCTTATGTTTACTTATTGAATACACAAAAAAGCATGAGACCAAGTCCCATGCTTCTTACTATTAAAGCTCTTCACCATTAGTTGAAATGACCTTTTTGAACCAGTCAAATGATTTTTTCTTGCTGCGCTCTAATGTTCCGCTGCCATCATCATGCTTGTCGACATAGATGAAACCGTAGCGTTTTGACATTTCACCTGTTGATGCACTTACTAGGTCGATACAGCCCCACGGTGTATAGCCCATAAGCTCGACACCATCTTGTACTGCTTCTCCCATTGCTTTAATATGCTCACGTAAGTAATCAATCCGGTAATCATCGTTAATAGTTCCGTCTTCTTCTACTTTATCATAAGCACCTAAGCCGTTTTCGACAACGAATAGTGGTTTTTCATAGCGATCATATAATTGGTTTAGTGAAATTCTTAAACCAGTTGGATCAATTTCCCAGCCCCAGTCACTTGCTTTCAAGAAGGAATTTTTTATTCCGCCCAAAATATTACCTTGGCCGACTTCTTCTGGTTTTTTGTCTTTCTTTTCTGTACGTGACATATAGTAGCTAAGTGCAACATAATCAACTGTATTTTCTTTAATAAGCTCTAAATCGCCGTCTTGAATATCTAGCTCAATATTATGTTCTTTGAAATAGCGCTTAATGAATGCAGGATAATGTCCACGCACTTGCACATCACCACAGAAATAGTTAAAGATTTGTTCTTCTTGCAATGCGAAAAGCACGTTTTCTGGATTGGAATCAACAGAATATGTTGGCAGATATACAAGCATACAGCCAATTTGTGCACCAGGAATAATTTCATGGCAAAGCTGAACCGCTCTTGCACTTGCTACAAACTGATGATGATATGCTTGGAATGTTGGCTGATAACGGTCTTCTTCGTTTTGGATTGCAAACCCTAAACCAAGGATTGGCATATGAAGACTACTGTTGATTTCATTAAATGTCATCCAGTATTTTACTTTATCTTTATAACGGTTGAATAAAACCGTTACATAACGTTCAAAGAATGTTACTAATTCACGACTTCTCCAGCCACCATATTCTTTTACTAAATGAATCGGCAATTCATAGTGTGAAATCGTTACAACTGGTTCAATATTATATTTTAATAGCTCATCAAACACACGGTCATAGAATGCTAAGCCTTCTTCGTTAGGAGTTAGCTCGTTACCATTTGGGAAAATTCTTGACCAAGCAATAGACATACGGAACGTCTTAAACCCCATTTCCGCAAAAAGTGCGATATCCTCTTTATAACGGTGATAGAAGTCGATTGCCTCATGGTTTGGATATGTATATTTCTCTGTATCTAATTCAAAGTCAAAGCCTGGATCTGAAAGTACTTTCAACCGAACTTTTCCACCTGGCAATACGTCTGGTGTGTTTAGTCCTTTTCCGCCTTCATTAGAAGCTCCTTCTAATTGGTTTGCTGCAGTTGCGCCGCCCCAAAGAAAACCTTCTGGGAATTTAAATGTTGCTGTCATGGTTGTTTCCTCCTTTATATTTAAGGAGAGAATAGTGTACCACTCTCTCCTTATTCACATTGGTTTAAACAATAACTGTTAATAATTTTTTTGATTGGACAATGCTTTCTTCGCTTGTTCCAATGATTTCTGTATACTTACCTGTGTTTGTGATAATCACTGGTGTTGTTACTGGATAGCCAGCTTCTTTGATTTTTTCAATATCAAACTCTACTAACACATCGCCTTGTTTTACTACGTCATCTTGCTTTACAAGCGGTGTATAGTGTTGACCGTTCAATTGAACAGTATTAATACCTATATGAATTAAGATTTCTGCTCCATCTGTTGACGTAATACCAATCGCATGACCAGTTGGGAAAATAGTTGTAATCGTTCCATTCACTGGAGAAATCGCTTTTCCAACAGTTGGCTCGATTGCTATTCCTTTCCCCATTGCTTCTGAAGCAAATACTGCATCATCTACTTCTGATAGTGGAAGAACAGTCCCTGTTAATGGACTAAGAATAACTTCTTGCTTTAAAAGTGGTTCTGCTGGTACTTCTACTTTTTCTGTTTCTTTAGCAACTTCTTCTGCTTGAACTTCGTCTTTTTTCTTCTTATCTTCAAAGCCAAGTACTAATACTAGTACTAGAGCAATCACAAATGCGATAAGCATTGGAATGATAAAGGAAACAATTGGTGTGTAGGCTGGGATTGTTAGGAAAGCTGGGAAAGCAAATGACATTGCTTTATTTCCAAGCGCCCCGCTTATTCCCCCTCCGATTGCTCCAGCAATCGCCACAAACGGAATTGTTCGTTTATTACGAAGCAACAAACCATAGATAATTGGCTCTGTTACACCTGCTAATGCTGCTGGTAAGAAAGTTGAACCAGCAACTGTTTTTACCTTTTTGTCTTTTGCTTTTAAGAAAATACCAACTGCTAATCCCATTTGGGCAAATACAGCTGCTGACAGCATTGCCATTAAAGGATCATAGCCTTCTGCCAAATTCTGAAGGATAAGTGGGACAAGACCCCAGTGAAGTCCAAGTATTGTTAAGAACGTCCAGCCTGCACCCATAACGGCACCTGCTAACCAACCACTCTTCGAACTTAAGAAGCTGATTCCATCACCAATCCAGTTTCCTACATACACTCCAAATGGACCGAATGCCAACACTGTTAATGGAACAATAATCATTAATGAAAGCATTGGAACTAAGAATAACTGCAAGTCTTTATGAATGATTTTCTTTAAGAACTTATCTAAAAGTGCATAAATACAAATTGCAATAAACACAGGGAATACAGTGGAGGAATAATCCATCAGTACGACTGGTATTCCAATGAAGCTAGACACATTGCTTGTATCTGTCATTAACCCTGTGAAATTAGGCTCAAGTAACGCGGCACCGATTGTTCCACCAACATACGGATTTGCGCCAAGTTTAGTCGAAATCGTTATCCCTAACAGAATCGGCAGGAAATAGAATACAGCATTTCCAGCTGCAGACAGGATAGAGTACGTACCACTTGTCGTTGATAACAATCCACTCATTGTTAATACTGTTAAGATTGCTTTTAACATACCTGCACCAGCAAGTGCTCCGATTAATGGGGAGAAACTGCGTGATATAACTTCAAAAATCTGTGCACCAACGCTTTGCTTTGGGGCATTCGATGGAGCTTGCTCTACACTGCCAATATTAGCAATTTTATTTATTTCTTTATAAACTTCTGGAACATGGCTGCCAATTACAACTTGGAATTGTCCGCCGCTTTCGACAACACTTAGCACCCCGTCTAGGTTTTGCAATGCTTCTTTGTTTGCTTTACTGCTATCGTTTAATTTGAAACGCAAGCGTGTTGCACAGTGCACAAGGCTTGAGATATTTTCTTCTTTGCCGACTAAATCGACAATGTCATTAGCAAGTTTAGTATTACTCATGTTCTCTTCTCCTTTTCTTTATAACACTTATATTCATTCCCTATTGACGTAAAAATTTCCAACAAAAAAACCTAAATCAAAACATTTCTGTTTGATTTAGGTTTTGCCCGTTAGGTTACAACCCTATTTGTCATTATTGCTTTTAACAACTCGTTCTATATGAATGGTTAAATAGATCATTTCTTCGTCTGTTAACACATACGTATACATGCTTTCAATAAATTTCTTTATTTTCAGCGCACATGTATGTGCATCAGGGTATTTCATTTGAATTACTTGATATAAATCGTCATCTGTTGAGCTGTTATAGTGATTACCTTTCACTAAACGCTGCGCAAAAAACTTAAGATGGGTAATAAAGCGATAGAAATGCAGAGAATTTTCATTAAAATCAATCTTAAAGTGATACCTGACAAGTGTTAAGATTTCCTGCATGATTTTTGTCATATCATGTACAACTGGCATCTCTTCATTCAATTCTGCATTGATGAAGTGAAGTGCCAAAAATCCTGCTTCATCCTCTGGCAAGATTACACCAAATTGATCACAAATCATATTCAATGCTTCAAGACCTACCTCATACTCATCTCGATACAGTTGTCTTATTTCCCAAAGCAATCCATTTTTTATTGGAAGATGGTTCCTAAAGCGATCCACCGCATAATAAATATGGTCTGTTAAATGAATATAAATGCTTTCGTTTAATTTCTTACCAAGCTTCATCTTTGCATAAGCAATAATCTTCTCTGATAATTGCATATATTCAATCGGCATATCAGCTATCAAGGTTTTGAAATTCGTCCTCATATCTTCGTTTTCTAAAGTGAAAATTTTATCAATTTGGTCCTCGGCAATCTGATCACCAGCTCGCTTTTGAAAAGCTATCCCACGACCAATGATAATAATTTCTTGATTATCTTTTATTGAGATAACCGCATTGTTGTTTAATATTTTTTCGATTTTCACTTTGTTACCCTCCGATATATAGAGAAAAAGGCAAAACCCACCCTTTAAAAATAAGGTAATCGGTTTTGCCTGATTTAACAGTTACAATCCGTTCTGTATACGCTTCCTATATCTTATCAAATAAAATAAAAAATAGCAAGAATATTTTTATCAAGGGTACTTCAGCCCATTATTTAACAGAATTACAGTATCACTTTTCTCACCTGTAATGATGCTTGATTATTACTCTGGATGCTTATATCTGCATCATAGTAGCCACTTTCAAACGACGAGCATTTGTAATCACCAGAACAACCAGTCACAAAAAATGGCGTATTCGGAAAGTTAGCATGAATATTTGTTAGCTTTGAATAAAAAACATGGGCATGATGTGTGAAGATACCAAGGATTCTGCTTCTCACGTTGGCTGGGATTGCATTAAAAAACCGGTCTGTTTCTTGTCTGCTCACAACATGATCTGAGCTTACCGTATTATATATCCCCGGTACATAAAGGGGCCAATGCGTATCAATAATATAGTAATGATTAGGATCTAAACTATTTAATAGATTAATACTGTCTTGGCTGAATGTTCCAGTCCCATTATCAAGCCAAACATGCTGCACTAACCCTCTTGTTCTTGGAATACTTACTCTGCCTGTTAATGGGTTAAAATATTGCAGAAATAAACTTCTGCTATCATTTCTGCTCGTATCCTCCCAGTTCCCTATAGATGTGCGGTAATAGATATTTTTCGGTCCCAAATTATGATCAACAATATTTTTAAACTGCTGATAATAGCTTCGCGCCTCTGCTGTTGTAAAAGCTCCTAATGCATGGGCATTGTCCCCGCCAAAAATAACATATCTTTTCGTCCCACTATTTATCGCCCTTGGAAGAAAGTTATTAAAAATACTTTGGCTGTTCAAGTAGCCTACATGACTGTCTCCAATAACTGCTATGTTGACAGTGTAGCTTGACGTTGCCTGTAAGCCAGGCTGGGTTGTTGTACTAGGGTTTGAGGCAGAATTAGTCCTTGTTCGTTTATTCATTTTCATCACACTCTTTTTCCATCAACTTCATATATGGTATTCAGTATTAAAATGAGTGCTTGTACATTTTTATCTGTTGTGTCGTAAACAGGTTGGGACAAAACAAGATATAACCTAACTAAACAAGAAATTTAAATGATTCCCTAACTTTGAAACAATGAAGCTTGGGATTAAAATTAGAGTTTGTTTTTAAAAATAGTTCATTTCATTTCGATTATGAACACTCGCTTTCCACCCACCCCGAACAACAAAAAAAAGCACGGGTAACCCCGTGCTCACACTCTCTCTAATACTGGTGTAGTTCCATTCTCAACACCCAATTGATTTAACCATCTGCGATATGCAATTGTTAGCGCATCTGATTTAAGATGTAATTCTGCTTGTAAATCTAACGGAAGCAGTTCTGGTTTTTGACTTTGTACAATATCAAGATCCTGATAGAAAATCGTATCTTGGAATTCAACAAATGGTTCGTCAGGCATATCCAAGTCATAGTTTCTTGATAACAGCATATAAGCCTGTGATTGTTCGTTACCCGCTTGATTAACAACTAGCAAAATCGTTAATGCATCATCAGAGCCTTCAGATGTTTTCGTAAAACGAGCTGTTGTTGGGTTTAAGATTTCGTATACATAGTCTGCATATCCGCCTTTTGAACGACCATCTGGATTTGGCTGGTAAACAGGAATCTTGCTTGTAATATAGCGATTATCGATAAAATCCACCTTATAATCAACTATTTCCGCATGATCCTCGTCACCAAGCAGGCCTTCATGTACGAACATAAGATGTGACACATCCAGAAAGTTCTCAATTATTCTTGGTGCATTTGCATTTACATCATAAGGACCACAAATAACAGTCCGATGATTTTCCATATTGTATTCTGGATAAGAAATAAGGGGAGCAGGATTATCGCCTAAGTTCACCCAGATCAATCCAAGATGTTCTTCACAATGATAAACAGTTGCTTTAGCCTTTTTTGGAATCGCTCTGCCATTTGGAAGGGCAGGTATCTTCACACATGCGCCAACACAATCATATTCCCATGCATGATAGGCACACACTAACTTCCCGTTTTTCACCTTTCCTAGGGAAAGGGCGGCGCCACGGTGGATACATAAATCCTTAAAAGCATGAACTCCCTTTTCATTGCGGAAAATAGCGACTCTTTCGCCAAGCACGAATACCTGTTTTGGATCTTCCAATAACTCCTCTGCTTTACATACTGGATGCCATTCATTCCATAGTCTATCCTGTTGCATAGTGTTGACTCTCCTCTTTTCTTCTTAGTTTACGTTCATGGAAACATCATTAACTTTGACTTTATCGTCTTTTTTCTGTGGTAACACTAAGTTCAGAACCAATGCAGCAATCGCACCAATAGCTGTTCCAGATGATACAAAATAAGTAACGATTTCTGGCAATCCTGCTAAAACGTCTGCAGGCATTAATACAGCGAATAATGCAAGCATAATTGGCACACCAATAACAAGCATATTTCTTTCAGTGAATGCTTCATCTTTAATAACTTTAAAGCCATTCATCATGATAACTACACATAAAATTGCAAAAACGCTATTCACAACCACACTAGGAATACATGCGATTAAGCTTGTAAGCTTTGGCATCATACCAAGTAAAACTAATATAACTCCACCTACAATAATTGGTTTACGGCTTTTCACTCCAGTTATTGCGATAATTCCAGCATTAGAAGAATAACCTGTTACCGGTGTTCCTCCAAAGAAGGAACCAACAAAACAGCCTAACCCTTCACCAAGTGCTCCACCATTTAAACGCTTGTCATCTAGCTCTTCGCCAGTTACTTTACTTACAGTAAACCAAGTTCCGGTAGTTTCTATAGTGACAATAAGGTAAACAACGATCATTACGATAATGGCATGGAGATTAAACTCAGGCATACCGAAAGAAAATAGACCTGGCATTTGGAACCATGCAGCTGTCTTAAGCGAATCAAAATGTACTAAACCAAAGAAAGAAGCAATAATGGAACCGATAATAAGTGCTAATACAACGGACACAACTTTAATATATTTCCATTTGGATTTCGCTTTTTCGCCAACATACATACAAAATATAAGAATAGCAGCTGTAATTGTAGCAATAAGGATGTTCTCTCCAAAGCTACCTTCTGCTGAATAAATAGAATTAATCGCACTTGGCATTAATGAAAGGCCAACAACCACAATCACAGTTCCTGCAACGATTGGTGGAATGATTTTTCTAACAACCTTACTATAAACCTTAAGTGGATAACCTAATAAAGCAACGATTAACGCACCTGGTATTAAGCTGCCAATCATCGCCCCAATACCTGATGTTGTGCCAATTGCTGCCAATGCACTCAATGGCACAAATGACGGCCCTTGCATGACAGGAAGCCTCATTGCAAATCCTGCTTGAATAATTGTGGCAATACCACAAGCAATAAATGTCATTTGAATCAACAAAGCACTATCTGCTACAGAAAACGAAAGTAAACCTGCCAAGATGATCGGCGGTATAAATAAATCCATTGCTAAAACCTGCTGTAAACCTAGAAATATCGACTTGCCAACGGAAATATTTTCTTTTTCTTCCGTCGTCCTATTCTCTTTCATACCTTTTGCCATTCTCCCATTCCCCCTGTAGGTTACTAGACATTCATATAATCAATAGTTTCTACCAACTTAAAAAAGCTCGAAGTACATACTTTTCCCACCAACAGAAAAGCATGTACTTCGAGCTTTATAGATTCAAAGTATCAAAAAGAATAGACCTATATCAGTAAGCCATTCTTTTTGCTTTTCATAGTCAGTTTATTTACGGTAAACAGGTAGAAACTTGTAGGCCATATCCCCACGATTATATGAAAAACACTATTTAGTTTTGTTTTTTACTACAATACCACGATTTTTTTTTAGTGCAAGATATTTTTCGAAAATAGTTTTTTCTAAATTTTTAAAATCTAGTAAAACTATCTGATTTCATGTAGACTAGCTACTAATCATCTATTACAATATTTATATTACCACAAAACACGAACTATAGGAAGGTGTTTATTATTAATTATACGTATATTTTTCATGGTACTGCATTTAGCAGTTACTCTCCTAAAAAAGTAACTATTATGGAAAATCATTTGTTCTTTGTAAATAGCAACGGGATGATTGAAAAGGTTGTTAGCCCTGAACAGGAGGAATACACTTCTCTTATTGCCAAACATAAAGAGGATGCGAACTTTCGTCAATTAGAAGAAGGACAATATTTCTTACCTGGTTTTGTCGACTTACATGTTCACGCCCCGCAATGGGCCCAATCAGGTACTGCTCTTGATCTTCCGCTGTATGATTGGCTGCATACCTATACATTCCCGCTTGAAGCAAAATATGCAGATTTGGCATTCGCCAAAACGGTGTATGAGGATTTAGTTAGTACCTTACTCGCCAACGGGACCACCACTGTCCTCTATTTTGCGACAGTCCACAAGGAAGCAAGCTTATTATTAGCAGAAATTTGCGCTAAAAAAGGACAACGTGGCCTTGTTGGTAAAGTAGTAATGGATGATCCAGACCAAAATCCAGACTACTACCGAGATGCAAATCCAATAACAGCTATAAAAGATACGGAGGAATTTATCCTTGCAATGAAGGACTTAGCTAGAGAAGTAAAGCAAGGTGTCTACCCTGTTGTTACGCCGCGTTTTATTCCGAGCTGTTCAGATGAAGCATTGCAAGGGCTTGGTGAGCTTGCTGCTAAATACGATACTCATATCCAGTCCCATTGCAGTGAAAGTGATTGGGCTCATCAATATGTGAAGGATAGATTTAAGAAAAATGATGCTTTCGCACTTCATGATTTCGGATTGTTAGGCGATAAATCTGTTATGGCTCATAGTAATTTCCTCGATGACAAGGATGCTGAATTATTCGCTAGCACTGGAACAGCCATAAGCCATTGTCCACTTTCAAACGCCTACTTTGCCAACAGTGTATTACCGTTAAAAAGATTGCAAGCGATGGGAATCGACATTGGCCTTGGAACAGATATTTCAGCAGGAGCAACTCCAAGTATTTACGACAATGCCAAACAAGCAGTGGTTTCGTCAAGGATGCTCGAGGATGGTGTCAGTACTGCTCTTGCCGCTGAAGAACGAGGAGTGGCAGATTCTCGCATTTCTATTCATGAAGCCTTTTACTTAGCTACTGCTGGCGGTGGTGAAAGCTTAAGCCTGCCTATTGGAAAATTAGAAGAAAATTATACGTGGGACGTCCAAATTATTGATACAAAAATGCCATCAGCTAAGCTTCCTATTTTTGATGCTCATGAAGCTTTAGATGACATTTTTCAAAAAATAATTTACCTTGTTCGTCCAGAAAACATTAAAGAAGTTTGGGTACAAGGGGAAAGAGTTCATTCTCGATTTTAATAAAAGTAAAGCCAAACACGAACATTGCAAAGCAAGATGCGTTTTGACTTAGTTTGATTCTCTGTAACTATTTAACTCCCCTGGAACGACTAATAAGCCTGTGCAGCATGCACAGGCTTATTTTCTTTCAATTATTTACGGATAGTTTTCAATGCTGTTGACCATGGGATTACTTGGTCTAGCATTTGGTTAACTGACTCTGCTTGGACTTCTTTCGGCTTGAATTCTGTACCATTTTCAAAATCAGTGAATAAAGACAATGCTGGGTGTACTCGAACGTCAGCCACTAGCAATTCTCCAAGTATTCCGCGCAAATGCTCTGCTGCACGAGCTCCTCCAACTGAACCGTAGGATACGATTCCTGCAGCTTTGTTATTCCATTCATCACGAAGGAAATCTAAAGCATTTTTCAGCGCTGCTGTTATAGAGTGGTTGTATTCTTGCACGATAAATACGAAACCGTCCTGTTTGGCGATAATTTCAGACCAAGCAGCAGCTCCTGAAGCATCCGCTCCCGGCTCACCTAAAAATGGCAATTTATAATCAGCGATATCAATAACTGTATAGTTTGCATCACCGCGTTTGTCTGCTAATTCCTTCACCCATGCGCCAACCTGTGGACTTACACGTCCTTCTCTAGTTGATCCAAGTATAATACCGATATTTAATTTTTCCATTGTTTGTTCCTCCTCTTGTTTTGTTCCAAATAGTTTACTGAAAAAACCCATTAACATAATCCCCTTTTATTACAAATATTCTTTGTCTATTTTTAGAGTGCTGCGAACAGTGTTGATCGGGCGGACAAGCTGCTCAATCTCCTCCCGTTTTGATTCAAAGAATGGCGGTAGTGCTAATTTTTCTCCAAGGGTTTCATAAGGCTCATCACCCATGAATCCTGGTCCATCTGTTGCCAATTCAAATAATACTTGTGGTGCCACATTAGAGTATAAGGAGCCGAAATAGTAGCGCTCCACAAAACCTGAATTTGGTAATTGGAAGCTTGATAAGCGATTTGTCCACTCATCCAGTTCAGCGCGATCTGCCACGCGGAATGCAGCATGGTGAACTGTACCGAAACCTTGGCGAGCTTGTGGAAGAATGTTATTGAATTCCACGATTACTTGTGCCCCATTACCACCTTCACCCATTTCAAATAGATGGAAGGAATCTTCTTGACCTAACTCCTTCATAAGGAACACTTTCTCTAATACTTCTTTAAAGTAATCAAAATAAGATGTTCGCACGAAAATCGGTCCTAAACCAGTTATCGCAAACTCTAATGGTACTGGACCATTTTGCCACGGCGTACCCGCTGCAACTCCTTCATTTTTTTCATCTGATATTAACTGGTACTGCTGATCGTCAAAATCGACAAATGATAACGTCTTTTTACCAAATTGCTCTTGAATGCCTTTATGCTTTACATCGTATTTGTCAAAGCGTTTTACCCAATATGCCAGAGCTGCGTCTGTCGGCACACGGAAGGAGGTTTTCGAAATTTCATTCGTGCCGTGCACTCCTTTTGGGATACCTGGAAAATCGAAAAACGTCATGTCTGTACCAGGACTGCCAACATCATCTGTGAAGTATAAATGATATGTTTGGATGTCATCTTGATTAACTGTTTTTTTCACTAGTCTTAATCCTAAAACATTAGTGAAAAATTCATAAATTTTTTCAGCGCTGCTTGTAATTGCTGTAATGTGATGAAGTCCTTTTAATTCATTCATGGAAGAGTCCTCCTATTATTATCTCGATTTCGAGATATGAGCGAAAAAATATATTTTTTTTATTTTTAATTAAGATATCTTTAATTCGTGATAATTATAACATCTACCTAGATAAAGGTCAATATCCGTGTCTCTACTTATTTTCTTATAGGCCTAATGCAAATGCTCCTGGTCCAACTAATGCCATTCCCATTGCCACAACAATAAGCATTAAATTATATTCATAACCGCCTGCACCATTGGCAAATCCCTTCGAACCATGAACCTTTACAATTGCTCCAGCCATAATGATCGTTATGATTGCTGCTGCCAAAGGTAAAAATAAACCGATAATAAACAAAATCCCACTTATAAACTCGCCAAGACCGCTCAATACTGCTGCAGGTACCCCTGGTTTCACACCAATAGACTCAAACCAGCCGCCTGTTCCTTTTATGCCGTGTCCACCAAATATTCCGAACAGCTTCTGTGATCCATAAAACATAAACACAATCCCAACCATTACTCGAATTAACAATAAACCTAAATCTTCCATTTTCATCTTCTCCTCTATTATTTCTTCATTTTTTTTTATGATTTAAATAAATCTTCCGGTGAAGCCATATTATTATGGCTTCACACAGTTAATCTAGCTGTTTTACTTCAATTGGGATAAGGACTTTTTCAAGCTGTGCACGATGCTGCTCATATTGCGCTGGCAGCTTCAAGTTTGTTCCCATTGTTTCAAGCGTTTCATCATGAGCAAAACCTGGAGGATCTGTAGCAATTTCAAATAATATCTCTCCATGCTCTCTAAAGTAGATAGCATTAAAGTAGTTTCTGTCACGAACTGCTGTTACACCATATCCTTTGTCTGCGATATATTCCTGCCAATCTAATTGATCTGCATCATCAGTAGCACGCCAAGCAATATGATGAACAGTCCCGACTCCCATTTCACCTCTGCCAATAGTTGTTGTTTTTAGATCAATAATATTACCGATATCAGCTGTTGAACGGAATCGGATAATATTGTCTTCTTGTCCGACTACTTCAAGTCCCATCACATGCTCTAACAATTCAGCCGTTTTTTCTGGTTGTGCAGACAACAACGTTGCACCACCGAAACCTTTAATTGCCACATCTGAAGTCACATTGCCGAATGTCCAAGTATTTACTTCTCCGCTTGCTCTTTCAACTAACTGAAGCTGAAGGCCATGCGGGTCACTAAATTCAAGATAAACTTCTCCGAAGCGCTCTGCTTTTTCATAAGGAATATTGAACTTTTCTAATCTTTCTTCCCAGAAACTTAATGCTCCCACTGGCACAGCATAGGAAGTGACACCTACTTGACCATCTCCAACCACTCCTTGCCTTGCTCCTGCCCAAGGGAAAAACGTAATAATTGTCCCAGGCTTGCCGCCTTCATTACCGAAATAAAGGTGATATGTTCCAGGGTCATCGAAATTAACCGTTTGTTTCACTAATCTTAATCCCAATACACCTGCATAAAAATCAACGTTTTCCTGTGGATGCCCGACAATTGCTGTAATATGGTGAATTCCCATTGTTTTTTTGCTCATTTCATTTTCCTCCACTCATTTAATGAATTTATTTTGAATTCGAGATATTTATTTAAAAAAATAAAAACGAAGCTGCTTTAATATCTCGATTTAATATATCTTGAATATGAGATAATAATAAAATAATTATCGTTAGTTGTCAACAGCTTTTAAAAAATTATTAAAAATATTAATCAAAATATACTGGCTCATTTGGATTATATAAATGCTTAAAGGCAAGATGGATCTGTGCCTCTGTATTTCTTGGCAATGACAGCGGCGGGAGGTTGTTTTCTGCAAAGAACTGTACAGCGCTTGTTTCTATACCTTCTGCTGCAAGACCTCCAATAATTTCACATTGAATCAACAGCTTATAAACATGGATTGGAGACGGAGGATGGTCATGAAATTTCTTGTCAAACACAGCCATTAATTTCAATGCTTTCACGTCAAATCCAGATTCCTCCTGCACTTCTTTAACAGCAACCTCACTTGGAGATAAGCCGATGTCTCCCCAACCGCCAGGCAATGCCCATTTGCCGTCCGTTTTTTCTTTTACTAACAAAATCTTCTTATCGAAAAATACTGCCGCTCTGATATCGACCTTTGGTGTTGCATAGCCAGTTTCGTTTGCAAATAAGTCCTTGATGATGGAAGAATCCACGTTAGTATATTTAGCCAATATCTCGACACTTATTCTTCGGATTGATTCAAATCTTTCCTTATCATATACATCCTTTGAATAAGCCAATCCTGTTTGGGCAATTGCTTGCAGTTCCTTCGCCCATTTCAGCCATTCAGGCTCCATCATTATACTCCCCCAATTCACTTGTCATGATTAAATATGTAGTCATTTCCTTGATTACATTTTTTCCTGCACTGACGAATTGATATAAATGACAGAAGGAGAACTCACGACCTTCTGCTGTTTTAAAGCTGCCGTTAGCAGCAGCCGTGCTGCCATGTGTAATGATTTGCTGAATTTCAATTTCCTTTATTTCTCCATTAAAGCGGTCAAGTACCGCCTCCAGTACCTCTTGTTTTCCAGCAGCCTGAACTTTTCCGACAATATTCCAATGACTATTATTTGAAAAGGTGGTCTCTAATAAACCGATGTCTTGCCTTGCTAAAGCAATAATATGTTCGTTAATAAATCTTTTTTTAGGTGAGTTACCGCAGTCTTTTGGACTTTTCACTTTTATACTGTCGATACTTCCCACTCCCTTAAATGATTTAGTTAAATGCACCTGAACAATACTTATCTATAAGCCACGCTTGTACATGTTCTCTGCATTCTATTGATAAAAACGTTCTTTTTGGATGAATTAAATCACCATATGGCATAGAGCCGACAAACTTGACTTCTCCTGCAAAATTTTTGCCTGTAATGGCATCCATCCCTGAAAACTGCACAAAAATGGTTTGATGGCCTGTTTTTTCATAATCTAGTATGCTCACTTCATGTTGTTTTACATGTGACATTTGTTACCCCCGAAATAAATACTTATAAAATTGCTACATACACCTTATTATTTTCTTCAGTAGGATGCAAGCATCTTACTGGAATTTGTTGAGGATTTTTCATATAATACTCCACATTTTGTTAATTTATATAAATTTCAACATATCTACCTCATCAAATTGCATTTTATTGACAAATTTTCAAAAGAAAAGAGTCTTCTGCAAGCAAAAGACTCTTTTCTAAAAAACACTATAATCTTCCGTTTATTTGTGTCTTCATCACCTTAGGTTTTAACTTAATATTAACAAAGCATATGCTGACAACAATACATATTAATCCTAATACTAGCTTAAAGGTAATCGATTCATTTAAAACGATAGAACTGCAGATAATAGCAATTAGCGGTATAAGAAAGGTATACGAACCAACTTTACTTGCCTCACCAGCGCCGACAAGTGTAAAGTATACGAGCCAGCCAAAAGCAATAACAAATATGGATATGAACAACAGGTTAGCAACGAAAGGAAGCTGCCAATTAATACTGGACCAGCTTTCTGTTCCAGACCCAATCGATAATAAGAAAATCCCGCCAATCAGAAGCTGCATGGTAACCATCCATATCGAGTCAACTCGGTTGCCTGTTCTTTTCACAAAAACCGTGCCTAAGCCCCATCCAATTGCAGAACCAAGTGCAAGGAATATTCCAAGAACAGAGATATCGCCAGTTATACCGCCAGTACTTATAATAGCAACGCCAACAAACCCTAGTATCAAGCCAACAATTTTCAATCCATACATTAATTCCCCAAGCCAAAGCCATGAAAAAATGCCAAGTAAAACTGGCTCTATAAATACAATGGCAGAAAATAAGCCTGCCGGCATAAAACCTAACCCGACTGTTTGCAATCCGTAAAATATAATAATGTTTAATACAGCAGAAATAACATATAAATGCCATGTTTCCTTAAATCTTAGTTGCTTGATTCGCGGCAATGCAAACACAAGCAATATCAATCCGCCAAGGACAGTTCGTATCCCGGCAAAAAGCAGTGGTGGTGTATATTCAAGGGCCATTTTTGATAACGGCCAGTTGACTCCCCATACTATAACGAGAAAAGTCAAAAGCAATATCGTCTTTGTTTGCGATAATTTTTTCATTTCATGACCTCTCTCCTTTACCTTCCTCTGACTCAAAGTCTCCATGAAAAGATTATCTCATAACCAGAAACAAAACGTCTTCCCTTTATTTTCAGATTTTTTAAATCGTTTGTTTCTTTATCTTTATCACAGGCTGACTGCTTGTGTCATCAACTTTCTTCTCAGACTTGAGGCTTGCCGCTAACACACCAGCTAATACAAGTAATGCTCCTGCATATCCCTGCAAGCCAATATTTTCATGGAGAAAAACGGCTGCAAATATTGCCGCAAAAATTGGCTCCAACGCAAATATAAAGCCTGTCACCTCAGGTGTTGTATGCTTTTGGGCAATAGGCTGCATCACAAATCCATATGCTGAGCAGATGAGTGCAAGACCAATGATAGCAAACCAATCTAAACCGTTATTTGGCAGTGAAAGATCACCAAACACGAATATACCGATAATTGCCGCAAATAAGGCTGCAAACCCCAGCTGATATACACCAAGCTTTAACGGATCAACATTTTTTATAAAGAGGTTTGTCACGATAATATGCAATGCATAAAACACAGCTGCGGCCAGGCAATAGAGAGAGCCCGATGCAAGTGCGAAGTCATCGCCAATTGTCAGAAGTGCCAAGCCAATAGCAACAATAATTACACCAACAGAAATCATGATACTCGGCCATTTTCTATATATAAGTGCTTGCAGTATTGGTACAAGTATTACAGTCGTACTTGTGAGGAAGCCTGCAGTGGAGGCAGTTGTGGTTTTCATTCCGTAAGAAAGGGAGATGAATATCCCTAATAAAAGCAAACCTGTTACCATACTGTATTTTAATGTTTTAACATCAATCGGAAAAATTCTTTTTGAAAATAAAGCAATCATGACGAAAAATGCGATACCGAATCGAAATGCCACCATTGTCATCGGTGACATGGAATCAGCACAAATCTTCATAAAAATATAGGAAGTTCCCCATCCCATTGAGACTGTCGCCAAAATTAAGTTTGCTTGTTTCTGTGTCATAGTGCCTAAGCCCTTCCCTCTACTTGAATATTCTTTCGGCTTAATATTATCAACAGCATTTACATTAGTAAAACGAATATTTATAATTTAACCATTAGAATTCCTAATCTAAAGGGAGAATGCAAATGAATCAATATTACGCCTTTATAAAAGCGATTGAAACAGGCAGCTTCACAAAAGCTGCAGAAGAGCTTGGCTATACACAATCCGCCATTAGCCAAATGATCCATACGCTCGAAAAGGATCTTTCCGCAACGTTAATAATCCGTTCCAGAACAGGGATAACTTTAACACCTGATGGAGTAGAATTATTACCATTCATTCGGAAAATATGCAACTCACATCGAGAACTGCTTGAAAGACGGAAGGAGATGGAGGGTCTTGAGAGCGGGCTCATCCGGATTGGTGCCTTTTCCAGTGTCTCCAGCCATTGGCTACCAAAATTAATGAAGGATTTTAAGGAAAAGCATCCTGCTGTTCACTTTGAATTACACCAAGGCGATTACACAGATATTTCCAATTGGATTAAAGAGGGAAGTGTTGATTTTGGATTCGTAAATCCATACGGCATCAATAACCTGACAACAATAAAGCTGCAGGAAGATGACATGCTTGCTGTATTACCATTAGATCATCCATTGGCAAGTCTTGATAAAGTACCGCTTCAGCAGCTGACAAATGATCCGTTTATTCTTTTAAAAGATGGGGAAATTAGCGAGGCATTAACCATCTTCGACCATTATCATTTTGAACCAAGCATTCACTATCATGTACATGATGATTACACTATTATGTCGATGATAGAACAAGGACTTGGCATTTCTATCCTGCCAAAGCTCATCCTGCAAAGATGCCCCTATCAAATTGTAACGAAGCTAATAGACCCGCCCTTTGTCCGCTCAATCAGCCTTGCATACAAAGACAAAAGAGTGCTCCCAATCGCCTGCAGGCATTTTATTGATTTTATTCTGCAGAGATACCGTAAATACTAGAAAAAAAGACGTCCTTCGAGAGAAAGGCGTCCTTACTTAATATCTTCCTAAAAAGAAGGTAAATTATCTAAGTTATTTTCAGTAATACCATCAGGCTCACTCCGAATAATATCCCTGCCATACTTATGAAATACATCTATATGTGCTAACTTCCCTGCTTTCGCTTCCTCCAGTGCAGTAAGATAATCTAACTCTCTTCCACTGCTTGTTTTAAAGGCGATAATATCTTCATCATCGTTTTTGCGAACTGCAATAATTTGTTCTGTTCCTGACTCTACTTCTCCAACGGCTTCTAATCGAGCCTGATCCATTCCTTGTTGCATATATTCATCATATGTTTTTTGAAAGTCCTTACCTTCCATAGAATCACCTCCAAAATTTCTTTTTAGTTTGTACAAAGTTAAAGGTGTTATGTATTAGTGCTAATTAAAAGAGGCTGGGACAAAAGTATTTAAGTCTAATTGAAAGCACATTACTTAGACGTTTATTAATTAATAGTTTTTTTATGTTTTCATTTAAAAACAATAATTAGAAATCTTAGGGGAATTTAGCGAAGGCGAGGAGGCTCCATTCCTCCCCGCGGAAAGTTAGTGGGCGGAGCGAAATGAAACGAACTTATACTAAAACCATGTTTTATAATTCGTGTATAAATAGGTTATATTTTGTAGTATCCCAGCCACTTTTTAATGTCCAATTGGTTTTTCTAACTCAAGTAAATACTTTTTCCGTTCTATGCCACCACCATATCCGCCTAGTTCCCCGTTTGTATTTATTACTCTATGACAAGGAATAATGATGGAAATTTGGTTTGCACCGTTCGCATTGCCAACAGCTCTAACAAGATTTTTATCACCTAATTTATGGGCAATATCTTGATAGGAAATCGTTTGACCTGCAGGAATTGCAGACAGAATATCCCATACCTTTATTTGAAAAGGAGTACCGCTTTTTATAATTGGAATGGAAAATTGAACTAGCTCCTTGGAAAAATATAAATTCATCTGGTTTATTAAGCTTGTATGAATATCCGTATTTCCAGGTAAAATTCTTGCATTATGCTTTACCCGCAATTTTTCAATTTCTCTTTCTAGTCCTCTTCTATCTGTAAACTCTAGCAAATACAAATAATTTGCATCAGTCAAGCTAATCATATTTCCAAGTGGTGTGGAAAAGATATTCGCATTTATAATCGAAATAGCTGTCTTCTTTGGTGGATTCCCCATAATTTTTGTAAATGCATCATTAAATCCACTCGAAGAATCATAGCCAACAGATACTTGCTGATCAATTACCTTTTTACCGGTCATGATCTTTTTGAATGCCATTCCCATGCGACGAGAGCGGGCATATTGGACAAATGTCATTCCATAAACTTCTTTAAACTTTCTTCTAGCTGTTGCAGAATGAATTCCTAATTCATGAAAATCTGCTTCCTTCCATCTTTTCTCTGGGCTGCTTTCAATTGCAGCAACCAATATCTCCACTTCCTCTGGGATACTGTGTGGATAATGAAGCGGGTTACAGCGTTTACAAGGACGAAATCCTGATAACAGTGCTTCTTCTGCGGTTAAATAAAACACACAATTTTCATATTTCGGCTTTTTCGCAGTACATGTTGCATGACAAAAAATCCCTGTTGTTTTAATCCCTGCAAAAAAAATGCCATCGTATTGAGGGTTTTTTTCTACTAATGCTTTATAGAATTCTTGTTTTTTCTTTTCCGACATAATCAAAGTAAACTCACCTCATTCTTACATTCATTTCTAAAAAGATGCTATATCAAGTGATAGAAGATTCCTTCCATATCTTAATAGTTTCTACAACTGTTTAAAATACAAATTTTCATTATTCATTTATGCCCATACTTTCAATCAACTTTACAATTGCTTGTCATAACAGTCGCCGCTTGTTATAAAGCTATGGCACTTTCACGCTCCCATAATTCAAGGGGAATTTTCGGTTTCCCTTCTTGCCTTAGCTTATATTATTTATTATAGAGACCATAAAAGTGAAATACTTTCGAAAAATGAACAAGTAATTTTTTTATTTGCTGGTTTAAGACAGAATTAAGGGAAAAACGAAAACAGGCCGTTTTCATTTAAAGAAAACAGCCTGTGAAGATTATCCTTCTAATTTTTCATTTTGTGGGTTTTTATTCGTTGCATTAACTCTTAATGCAGATGCAAGCATAACAATTAATCCGCCTGCGCCAATCCAAACAAGATGTGATACAGAATCCCAAGTTAATCCTTTTCCAAAGAAGAGAAGTTCACGTAATCCACTTACCATAAAGCGCATTGGCAACCAAGAATACACCCAATCATGATAGAATGATGACATCATTTCCGGAGCCATCGCCAGTAATGGAGCACCAAAGAAAAGCATTAAGATAAATAATGGCATCCCTCGAAGTCCTATTAAAGACAGAACTGCTGAAATCATAAGGAAGAAGCTAAAGGATGTAATAGCTAAAAACAGAGCTGTATTTGTGAAATCTGGAATATGAAGTCCTACCAAGTCGCTTGCTATCCAGGTTAATCCAAATCCAACGACAAGCGTGGCAATCGCGCCTATTAGAATTTGCACCAATTTAACTGCAAAATTCCTTTTTCTATCAGCAGTATTAGCTATTTTTCGAAGAGAGATAAAGATAATAGCAGCACTTGCTAAGCTCGCCATCCAAAGTGGCTGGAATAATGAAACCGGAGCATTTCCGTTTGCACTATTAGAACCTGTTTCGTTAACATTAGTGACCTTACTTGTAATCGGAGCTGCTAGGATTTCAGCTTGCTTTGATGTTATTGTTGCTCCTTGTTGTTCTAATCCTTGCAGAAGCTGTGTACGCACATTGTTATTTATATTATCAACAATTCCATTTAATATTTGTCCTGCCAAAGTTGAAGCCATTGTATTCATACCTTGGTTTACGTATATTTCAAGTTCTGCTGCAGATGGTGCTGCAGTTTGTAAGGAAGCTTGCTTCGCACTTAAATCCTTCGGAATAACTAATGCTGCATAATATTCCTGTTTATCTAAGCCTTTTTGCACTTCTTCTGTGTTTTTCACTTCAACCCACTTCACTGTCGGGTCTTTTTGATCTGATGTTGCTTTTGAGTTTTCTTTAATCATTTTCACGAGCTGTTTACCAACATTCATTTTTGCCTGATTAGGAAGTTCTACCCCTTCATCCTCATTAACGATAGCAATCGGTAAGTTTTTAGGCTCTGGTTGAACAGATGGAATCAGTGTTAATGAAAAGATAAATATAATAGCCAATGCAATGATTGGTGTTAGCAACAATAATTTGTTTTTTAACATATTTGAGCTCCTCCAAGATAATAAGTTATAATAAAAGAACACCGTGTTGTTTTATTACGTTCTAAATTATAAGTGTGAATTACATTCCCTTCAATAAGCAAAAATGTTAAATGTGTTGGTTACAGAACACATTCCATAAATGTGTGGGATAAATGGATAGGAGGAAAAAAATGGCTGATAGTAAAACAGATTTAAGAATAATTCGTACTAAAGAATCCATTCTTACAGCTCTAATTGAATTAATGGAGGAAAAAGGCTTTGAAACAATCACTGTAAAAGATATAACCACACGAGCAAATATAAATAGAGGAACCTTTTACGCACATTACCAAGATAAATTCGATTTAATGGCGAAATGTGAAGAAAAAGTAATGCTAGAAATTTCAAGTATTGCAAAGCAGAACTTCCCAACAGTTATTGCTTCACTCGAAATGGCCTCTTCTGATGTACCACCATTCCCGCTCACCGTTTCATTATTTGAATATTTAAATGAAAACAGTGATATTATGACCGCTTTATTAGGTCCAAAGGGAGATTTATCTTTTCAAACAAGACTGAAGGAATTTATGCGTGATACACTTTACGGTAACAATCCTATTCCCCTTATTAAGGAAGAAAACTTCCTTGTACCAAGCCAATACTTGTTCTCTTACATGGGTACTGCCTTAATAGGAGTTATTCAGCAATGGCTTAATAGCGGCAGAAAAGAATCTCCTCAAGAAATGGCTCGTATTTTAACTATGATTAATGTTAATGGTCCCTTTTATGCTGCTGGTTTAAAGAAATAAGCTCAAGAACTAAAAATGCGGAGGTTAACATAAACATGAAACAAAAACAACGTTATGCAAATTTAGATAATATAGATACGAAAAAAACATTTAATGATTTCCGACGCTGGCAAAAGGAACGCAGAAGTAATAAAAAGGATTTGACGCTTAAAATTGAACAGGCAACACATAAGGAAGTAGAAAAATTACATAATAATGAAACGAATGCTTCGATAACATGGATTGGACATTCTACCTTTTTGATTCAAATGAATGGTCTGAATATGATTACAGATCCTGTCTGGGCTAATCGAATGGGGTTTCAAAAAAGACTAACTGTGCCGGGAATTCCCCTAACTGAATTACCTGCAATTGATGTTGTATTTATCTCCCATGGACACTATGATCATCTTGATTATGCAACATTAAAAAAGCTGAAGGGCAATCCTACTTATTATGTTCCCATCGGTTTAGGCAAAGCTTTAAAAAAACGTGGTTTAACTAAAGTCATTGAGAGCAGTTGGTATGATTCGTTCCAGCAGCATGATCTGACCTTCTCCTTTGTTCCGGCACAGCATTGGACAAAAAGAACCCTAACTGACACAAATACATCTCATTGGGGCGGCTGGATTATTGAAGGTATGGAGCATTCCGTTTACTTTGTCGGTGACACAGGGTATTTTAGAGGATTTCAAGAAGTAGCTGCGAAATTTAACATTCAAACAGTCTTAATGCCTATTGGTGCATATGAACCAGAGTGGTTTATGAAAGTAAGTCACATAAACCCGGAGGATGCAGTTCGAGCCTTTTTAGAGTTGAAGGGAAGAACGTTTATCCCGATGCACTATGGAACCTATCATTTAGCAGATGATACCGGTCCAGAGGCTTTAGCAAGATTAGATGCAGAATGGCAAAGACTAAATTTAGATGACTCGCAATTAAAAAAACTTCTTATTGGGGAAACATATTGGCCATGAATAAAGAGCACTTCAAAACGAAGTGCTCTGATTGCTAATAGAAGATTTTTTCAACAGTTTATGGACGAACTACTACACCATTTTTAAATTTCATTTGTGGAAAGCTTCCTCCGGCAATTTCTTGGACCGGTACAGCCTCTTCTATTCTTTTAACATCAGCTTCTGTTAGCTGAAGATCAAAGGACCTAATTGATTCTTTAAGCTGCGATACTTTTCTTGCACCAATTAACGGCAAAATCTCTTTCCCTTTTGCTAAAATCCAGGCAACAGCTAACTGTGCGACAGTCACTTGTTTTTCATCAGCAATGACGCGTAATGCTTCAATTAGTGAAAGATTTTTGTCGATGTTTTCTTTAGCAAATAACGGAATATGTGCATTACTGTGATCTGCTTTTTCTTTGGAAAAAGAGCCGCTAAGCAAGCCATGTGATAATGTCCCAAATGCTACTACATCAATGCCTAATTCTCTTGCTGCAGGCAAAATCTCCTTTTCAATACTGCGGTTAAATAAAGAATACTGGTATTCAACTAAACTAATCGGATGGGTTGAACTCGCTTTTCTTAAAGTCTCAGCATCAACTTGTGTCATTCCAATTTGTCTGACATATCCAGCCTTAACCATATCGGAAATAGCGCCAATCGTTTCCTCAACAGGAATTGCCATGTCTATTCTTGCTGGTTGATACAAATCAATATAGTCGACACCTAAACGCTTCAATGAATAGGTTAAATAGTTTTTAATATGCTGTGGTCTCACATCCAAACCGTACATGGCACCATTAGGAGCGACTAATGCCCCAAACTTAAGAGATAAAAAGACCTTTTCTCTTTTATAGCCTTTAAGTGCATCACCAATCAGCATTTCATTATGACCGCTTGAATAAAAATCTGCCGTATTAATATGTGTAATTCCACTTTCAAGGGCAGCATGGATTGTGGAAATACTTTCCTTTCTGTCTGATGAAACATTAGACATTCTGCTGCAGCCTAAACCAAATCTTAAATATTGTTGGTTTTCCACAAAAATTCCCTCCTGAATCGTTATTTGTATTTATACCATATATTTGTTTTTAAAATGGAATAAGGATGTGGCTCTTTTCCTTGTTCTTGTATCTTTTCCTCTAAGTAATCACGCAGTCTCCAAACTGCTTCACCATGTGTACCTGATCCTACATTTAATGTTTCCTCTAATAGTTCGCCTGAAAAACCTAAATCTGTTTGAACTTCTTTACAAGTTAAACCTGATATATCAAAATTTGCTTTTAATTCCATACTAGTTTGTTGTCGTTGTGCCGAATTTAAACTCATTTTGAACCTCCTATTAAACCAGCTTTCCTTCCCGATTTCCCTATCAAAACGTATAGAGTATCCTTATGACACAGAGTTAAAACAATAAAACATCACCTTTTACGTTAACGTCATGTTTAGTGCAAAAAAAGGTTATTCACCCTCTTTTAGTTCAAACCAGCGTTCAAAATGATTCATGAGAGACTTAATTTCCCCTCGGAATTGCGTCAATTCTCCGATTTTCTGATCCGTTTCCGCAAGATGCTGCTGAAGAATAGAATGAGCTTTCCTTTTAGATTGAACTCCGCTAGGATCAATAAAATATAACTGAACAACTTCACGCATTTCATCCAAACTTAAACCAAGCTTCTTCAATTGGTCAATCTTTCGAAGACGCTCAAGCGATTCCTCTGTATAATAGTGCTGGCCGCTGCCTTCACGCTCACCTGGAGGCAAAATCCCTTTGCTCTCATAATGGCGAATAGTACGCTGTGTGACTCCAGCCCGTCTGGCAAGCTCTCCGATACGCATGCGATTATCCATAAAAAACCTCACCTCTCTAAACACAACGTTAACGTTATGTTTAGAATTATAGTTTCCAATCGTAGGAATGTCAAGATAATGACGAGATTGCTAAAAGTACTGCTTAACATATGCTAATCATTTTAGATCACCATAAGACAGCCATTCTACCATTCTAAAATCTCCAATAATTTTCCTCGCTTCACATGGCCATGATGGTTACAATTAGAAAGGGACATCTATCATTTAAAGAAAGTCTTCGTTCGTTTTTTATATTCATTTCTTTCTTAACATGCTGTCACAGCTTTTAAAAGGAATGCAGACTAGTTTGTATACTTACAACTCACTTTTCTCCCATAGCTCAATAAGCCTACCTTCAGGATCTTTAATCCAGATAAACTCACCAAATTCACTAGTCTCTTTATCCTTTTCAAGAGGAACACCAACTTCCTCAAGATGCTTAATCGTCTCGTCTAGGTTAAATACTTGAAAATTTAACATTACTTGCTGTTCTGTTGGAAAATATTGGTCACCTTCAGCAAACAATGAAAAAATCGTTTCATTTCCTGATTGCGGTTTTATCATCGTCCCATTCCAATCTCCTATATCCAATTTTAACGCTTCGTTGTACCATTTTTTCACGACATCTATATTATTGGTCCTCCAAAATATCCCGCCAAACCCTTTTATCATCATAAAAAACTATCTCCCTTCTCTCATGTACTTCATTTTCAACTTCTATTAGAAGTTCAAGAAATAAATTTAAATTCCTTCTTCTCCAAAAGGTGTTAATCTGTTTTGATTAACACCTCACTACCTTCACTATGTTTACCGAAATTCGTTTTAGATACACAAATTAATATTTATGTATGTAAGATTAGTCAAATATCTTGTAAAGCACTCAATGTCTTATTGCGAAACTGAATACGGTTCATATAGTCTTTTGCCACTAGTTCTGTGTATATTAAATCAAAAAGTAAAAATAAAGGTAAGGTTGGAGAAATATTTTGACCCATATGCATATTACTTTTATTTGTGACTAATAGTGTTAAATCTGCTAACTGAGACAGTTGGGATTTTTTATCACTTGTTATAGCAAGAATAGACGCACCCTGCTTCTTAGCAATATTAATAGCATCGGTAACTTCTCTCGTTTTTCCAGAAACAGAAATGCCAATGACGAGACTTTTGTTTGTGCATAATGCAGCATCCATTACAGCTTGATGTGGATCTGTAATCGATTCAACATGTATTCCGATTCGAAAAAATTTCCATTTAAACTCTTGAGCAGCAATCCCTGAATTTCCTATACCGTAAACATGAACCTTATTTGCATTATTTATAAGTGATACTGCTTCTTGAATATCCAAAACATTCATTTTACGGAAGGTTGTTTCAATAATCTCTAAATGGTTTTGATAGAGATTAGAAAAGTAATCAATCTCTTTAATATCAGTATTCCTTGTAGGTTTGTTTCTTAAGTCAATATATCGTTTTAGCTCATGTTTAAATTCATTAAATCCAGAAAAAGATATTTTTTGACAAAAACGAGTAATAGTAGCAGGAGATATGTGGATTTTTTTTGCAATTTGACTGATTGTTAATTGACTGATTTCATCAGGATTTTCAATAATGTAAGTTGCCAAATCGGCCTCAGAGCTTGTAAATTTCTCCATGGTAGAGGCTATACCATTAAGAAGGTTCTCACCGAGATATTCCATAATGATTTCTCCTCTGATAGAAATAATTTTCGTTATAACTTACTGTATGTGTGGCATTCACTATTACTGTTTTATCTATATTGTTTCTTACTTATAGTAATATCTTCTGTTTCTAAATCTAAATATACAAAAAGATAATCGTAGAATAAATAAAAAAGCAGTAGAAAGTTTAATTTAAATGAACCTTCTACTGCCTAGTTTATTATAATATCCGTGCTTTAGTTTAATTTTTTTTGCATAGCATCCACAAATCTTTTCGTAATAATCTGTGGTCTTGTAATTGCACCACCCACAACTACTGCATCCACATTCATTTCTAACAAGGAGCAGGCAATTTCCGGGGTTAATACATTACCTTCTGCGATAACTTTTGCATTCTTTACTTCTTTGATAATTTGTTTAATAACAGCATAATCATAATCATCAATTTTTAAACCCTTGGTCTCTTCCGTATATCCATATAATGTTGGTGCCACAATATCAAACCCTAACTCATCAGCGAAAATCGCTTCTTTAACTGTTGAAACATCAGCCATCAGCAGAATATGAGGATATGCCCTTCTAACTTCTTGATAAAATGATTGTAAATCACTACCATCGGGGCGGATTCGATTCGTTGCATCAGTCGCAATAATTTCGGCTCCTGTCTTTGCTAATGCAGCGATCTCTTGCATGGTTGGAGTGATAAAGACAGGATGGTCTCCATATACTTTTTTGATAATTCCAATAACAGGAAGAGATACTTGTTTTTTTATCTCTATAATGTCAGAGACAGAGTTTGCCCGAATACCAACTGCACCGCCTTCCTTTGCGGCTATTGCCATACGCCCCATAATAAACGAACTATGCAACGGTTCTCCTTCTAAAGCTTGACAAGAAACGACTAATCCTTTATTAATTTGTTCGAGTACCTGATACATTCAAACCACTTCCTTTATTTATTACTGACCTAAATACTCCTCTACTTCGTTTTTGACAATAGTAACTTGCGGTCCATAAATGATTTGCACACCTGTTCCCTTTTTCACAATTGCTTTTGAACCAGTCTGTTTAATGATATCATCATTCACCAAGGATTCGTCCTTAATGGTTATGCGTAAACGAGTCGCACAGCAATCAACAACATCAATATTTTGTTCTCCGCCTAATCCTTCAACAATTGTTTTAGCACGCTCTGTAGCTGCAACTTGCTTAGTAGCCTGCTCCTCGTCTTCGCGTCCAAGGACTTTAAAATTCCTTTTTCTTATCAAAAACTTGAATGTAAAGTAATATAAGAAGAACCATGGAACACCTACCAATAACACATATGGCCAATTTGTTTTATCCACACCTTGCAATACTCCAAATAAAATAAAATCAATGAATCCGCCTGAGAAGGTTTGACCGACAGTAATATTGAAAATATCTGCCATCATAAAAGCAAAACCATCAAAAATTGCATGGACTAAATACAGAAGCGGCGCCACAAATAAAAAGCTAAATTCTAACGGTTCTGTGATTCCTGTTAAGAATGAAGTTAATGCGGCTGATAGTAGTATTCCCGCTACTACCTTTCTATTTTTCTTTTTAGAGCAATGATAGATTGCTAATGCTGCTCCTGGTAAACCAAACATCATCGTAATAAAACGGCCTGACATAAATCTTGATACCCCTTCATAATATTGTTCAGTCGAAGGGTCACCTAATTGGGCAAAGAAGATATTTTGAGTACCACTTACCATTTTCCCGCCAATCTCTAGTGTTCCGCCAAGGGCAGTTTGCCAGAAAGGAAGATAGAAAATATGGTGCAATCCAAGAGGGCCAAGCATCCGTAAAAGAAATCCATAGAAAAGGGTTCCAATTTCTCCGGTACTTGTTACAAGCGATCCGAGTTGGTTAATAAACGCTTGGAAATAAGGCCAAATTAGAAAAAGAATGGCTCCTACAAAAATGGAAGCAAACGAAACAACGATAGGAATAAAACGAGACCCCCCAAAGAATCCCAACACTTGAGGTAGTTGAATTTTATTGTATTTATTGTGCAAAGCAGCTGCCACAATACCAACAATAATTCCTCCGAATACCCCAGTTTCTAACGTTTGAATCCCAACCGACATTCCTTGCCCAGCTGCAGTCAAATTTTCTTGTACTATGTCACCAGTTAAAAAAAGTAAGGCATTAATGGTACTGTTCATGACAAAATAACCAATCATTGCGGCTAAACCGGCTGTTGCTTTATCAGAACGAGCTAAACCAATCGCCACACCTACTGCGAATATAATAGGCAAGTTACCAAAGACAATGGAACCTGCAGCACTCATAATTGTAAAAATAGCTTGTAACCAACTAATATCTAAAAATGGATAAGCTGAAACAGTATTTGGATTTGACAGCGCACCACCTATACCTAATAACAAACCTGCTGCTGGTAAAACAGCAATCGGCAGCATAAACGATTTACCAAATTGCTGAGCTTTTTCAAAAGCTTTTTTCATTGCTATTCCCCTCCTTTATCTTGTTATTTTTATTTCTTATATGGTTATCATATATCCGCTTACAGACTGGTTCAATGGAGTTTTAAGTGGTTTCAAGTATTTTCATACATCTCTTCTTACCACTGAAAATTGTTTCAGTTAATTAGCCATATTTACCCAAATGGATATCCCATACCTTTTTACACAACAAAAAAAATCCAATAATAACTCATTGGACTTTTGAAAAACTAATATTATAAGGTCATTGCATGATGCCCTTAAACGTTAAAATGTATATTCTTCAAAAACATTCAAACCCTCTTCATTAAGGATTTCTTCTACTACAATTGGTTTATTCGGGCTTTTTTCGAACACTTCGCTGCAGGAAATCATAATATTACTGCCAGCTATCTCTGCTAATTGATCGTGTGAGACACTGAATACTAATCTACCTAAATTCGCCCAAACCATTGAGCCAGAACACATTACACAGGGCTCACAGCTTGTGTATAGGGTGTATTCGTTTAAATCAAAGATATTGTTCTCAGAGCAAAACCTTCTGATTAGCCCAATTTCGGCATGATGTGTTGGGTCACAGAAAGTATTTATTTTGTTTTCACCGACCATTACAATTTTGTCGGCTTTGACTAAAATAGCTCCAAAAGGTTCATTACCTTCCGTTCGAGCTTGTTTAGCAATGTCAATTGCCTTTCTCATAAACAATTCATCTTTATTTGTCATTAAATAGTAGCTCCATTCCAATAACTAGATTAATCGTACTTACATTTTCTCGATGATTCCTTTAACTAATTGAATAAACTTCTCCCTCACCATCGCTGCTGTTTCAATTACCTCGTCATGGCTTAGCGGTTGATCGAGAATTCCACATGCCATATTTGTTAAGCAGGAAATACCAAGTACCTTCATTTGTCCATGAACAGCTACTATCGCTTCTGGAACGGTTGACATTCCAACTGCATCTGCTCCTAATGTTCGAATCATGCGGATTTCTGCTGGTGTTTCATAAGCAGGCCCGCTCCACCATGCATAAACTCCATTTTGCAAAGTCGTATTTTGTTCTTTAGCAACCTCAGTAGCAATAGCTCGCAAATTGCGATTATATACTTCCGAAACGTCTGGAAAACGAGTGCCTAACTCAGCATTATTTGGCCCGATTAATGGATTTGTACCTACCAGATTAAGGTGGTCTGTAATTAGCATTAAATCGCCTGGATTAAAGCTTGTGTTTATTGCACCGCAAGCATTTGTGATGATTAATTCTTCTACACCAAGAGCCTTCATAACACGTACAGGAAATGTTACCTCATCCAAGGTGAATCCTTCATAATAATGAAAACGTCCCTTCATCGCCAGAACTGTTTTCCCATTTAAGTTTCCAATAACCAATTCATTTGCATGCCCTACTGCCGCAGATTTTGCAAAGTGAGGAATTTCACTATACGGAATGATAAGAGGGTTTTCTATTTCGTCTGCCAGATCCCCTAAGCCAGACCCGAGAATTAAACCAATCGTCGGGCGATACGCTGTCTTAGTCATGATAAAATCTCTTGCCTCGAAAATTTCGGTTGTTTTGTGCATTACTAACTCCTCCTTGAATGAATATAAAAATTTCTTATAGTTTAAAATACTTCTGCTATCGTCAGTTTAATAGGTTAATCTTAATATGTAAATAACTTTTTATCATTTATATAAAAAGCCAAATAATCAAATTGGTTTATTATAGTAATATGACCATTTTCCCAACACTTTTATTATTTTATAAAAAAAGTATTTTACATATGACCTTTTGCTTTATGTTAATTTTAGATAAAATGGACATAAGCGATAGCCTTATAGGCCAATTATGGGGGAAACACATGCTAAAAAAATTTACCGAAGTTTCATCGCCAAAAGCAAGAAACCTTAAGCTTTTATATAGCTTGGTTCGTAAATTGGGACCAGTTAAAATAAATAGATTAACGGAGCTCACAGGCTTTAAGCATGTCACTTGTGCTCGTTTACTGGAGGAGCTTGTGGATGAAGGGCTTATCTATGATAGTGGCGAAGGGAAATCAAGTGGCGGTCGGAAACCGTTAATGTACGTAATCAGGCCAGATGCTTATTACTTAATTGGTATCGAAATCACCAGTTTTTACACAACAGTACTACTACTTGATATAAAACTGAATATTGTAAGTGTTGAAAAGCTAAAAATGACTGCTGAATGTACGGGGGAATTTACATTAAACTATATAACAGCCTGCGTTGATCAATTGCTGATAAAAAATAACATTCCAAAGGATAAATTATTAGGAATAGGCGTTGGGGTGCTTGACCGTTTTGATGCAGCAAAAGGAATGATTACCTCTACCCATTCCTTCCCTGCAGGTGGATGGGATATAAATTTAGTAGACTGTTTAAAACAAACGAATAATGTCCCTGTTTTCCTCGATAATGGAACAGATTTAGCAGCACTAGCGGAATATAGGTTGAATTACTGGCAGGATACCGAAAATCTAGTTTTTGTATCAAGTGATATCGGCATTCGTTGTGGAACTATTTCTCAAGGCAGATTGGTTACGAACAAGTTTGAAATGGAGGACGCTTTTGGGCATATCATCATTGATATTCATGGGCGCCGTTGCTCATGTGGAGCATATGGATGTCTGCAAGCTTATAGTAGTTTGCCAGCCATCCGTGATGAAGTATTACGTCTCTTAAAACGTGGGAAAGCTTCTCTTCTGCAAGAAAAGCTAAGTAACCTGGAGGATATTAACTTCCACCATATTTTAAACGCGCTAGAACAAAACGATCCACTTTGTTTAGAAGTTGTGGAAGAAGCTGCTTATTATTTTGGCGTCGGCTTAAGTAATCTCATTTTCCTGTTACGTCCCGAAGTTGTTATCTTCGGGGGAACTTTAGTCCCGAAACCGCTTTTCTTTGAAGCAGCTGCTAAAGCAGCAAGCAACCGACTGACACACTATGCAAATGCCAATATTACAATGGTAAAATCAGCTGATGCATACAATATTGTCGCACAAGGCGCAGGCTGTATGGTATTAGACTATTATACAGAGGAACTGCCTTTATAATTGCATTAATAAGCTACTAACTTAAGGGATAGTATCCAATGAACGAGGATAATATCCCTTATTATTGTTAATTTGTATCACAGTTTCGCAGAGTCAGATAATCATTAAATTCATGTCATTGAATCTTTAAAAAATCGTTAACTGTTTTACTCATTTCCTTGAAATAAGTCCAATGTAAATAATGATGTCCATCTAGGCTAACTATTTTTTTATGATCTACATTGGTTAGTTGGTCTTCATAAAAGGTGATATTTGACTTACCTTGATTATTCAATTCCTCCTCCTTAGTGAAAATCAGAACTGGTAAATCAGCCGAAAAAGTCATTTTTTTTGTTTTGTTGATGTTATCTTTAATCTCGTTTGCTTCACTCACTATATTCTTATTGTAGCCTTTCCAGGCAGTGACAGCTTTTGTAGTTTTTAAGTTTATATTAGAGTATGTGTCTTCTTCAGCAATCGGCAGTAAGCTGTCTGGAGTTATATATGTAGCTAACCTCGCCACACCTGTTGGGGCTAAATAACTCATATACTTTGGCATGGAAGGAGCTGATTCATCGAAATAATTTAACGCCTGAGGCAATGTGGGATCTATTCCGATAATTGCTTTGACTTCCTCTGGATATGTATTGGCATAGTACATACTATAAATTCCTGATATAGAGTGGGGCATTAATACATATGGACCACTGATATTAGCTGCCTGTAAAGCTGCTCTCAGCTCCTCAATTATGTTTTCAACGGTTCGTTCTTTCTCGGTTATATCGCTCCAACCATATCCAAAGGCTTCTGCTACAACGACATTATTTTTCTTTGCTAATTCATTAACTAACGGCTCGAAGTCAAGAACTGGTGCGGTCGTTCCAAGCCCGCTTAATAAAACAATTGTGTTTTTTCCTTCCCCCTTTTTATAGACATGCATATTCTTTCCGTCTACTTCTACTAGCTCTCCTATTGCCGGATATTTCTTCTTTTCGTAAATAGTTAGTAAATTACTGCATACAAACCAAATAACGAGAGCCGACAATATCACTAACAAAATGATTTTCATTACAGCTATAAACTTTCTTTTCCTTCTTACACTCAATTTCTCACTCCCTTTTCTTGGTTTGACCAACGCTTTTTACATTATTTTCTATGTAACTCTTAGTCCATATTACTTTACATCGCCAATACAGTAATCAACCTTAAGAAATATATCTTTGTCAGCCTTAAGATGTATTAATTCTTCAGAAGTAAACTTGATTTCTTTTACTCCTGAACTGTATTCGAAACCAACCAACTCACTCACTCTACAAGTACAAAAAAAGCTGCCTAATGTAAGGCAGCCATTAAAAAAATATAATCTGTATTTTCATTTAGTAATAATCAGAACTTTATTGAATTAGCTCACCACTCTATATATTAACCAGATTTCTCTCCAAATAATTTTTAACACTTTCTTCAACTGTTTCTAATGTAGTATAACGTGGTTGATATTCAAGAAGCCTTTTTCCCTTTTCGACACTAAATTGACCACTGCGTGCAAGATGATAATAGGAAGAGCTAATATCAGCTTCCTTTTCGACATACTCACACCACTTATCCCATGGAAGAAAACTGATTTTCGGTTCTTGGCTAAAGAAACGATACATTGCTTTTGCATATCCATATAAGGTCATGGAATCTGCAGCAACTGCATGGAAGCTTTCACCTAAAGCTTGGTTTCTATGCGTAATAGCATTGATAAATACTTGTGCAACATCGTCTGCATGAACATGATGTAATGTTTCCATCCCCAAATTAGGAAGAAAGATTTCTTTTCCGTCAGCAATTGTTTGAAAAACGTCAGGATTAACATTTCCTAACGGACTAATGATATTCCAGCCTGGACCAGAAATTTGTCCTGGCATAATAGTAGTTGCAGGGAAGCCATTTACACGAAATTGCTCCTGCAAGTATTGTTCACATTTGTACTTTTCGCTGCCATACTCACAAATCGGCTCTTTAACACAATCCTCTATTACAGGTAACATTTCAGCCCGGCCATGTGCCCAAATAGAGGAACAAAATAAATAATGAGACAATCTTGTATTTTTAAGAGCCTCCACCATTTTCTTCGTATCTTCTAAAGTGAAATTAATTAAATCGATGACAATATCAGCTTCCATTGCTGCGATTTTTTCAGCAAATGCTTCATCATTATTTCTATCTAAAATAATATTAGTAACTTCATTCCATGCATAATCAAGCGTATATGGCTTGCTTTTCCCTCTGCTTATATTAGAAACATTAAAGCCTGCTTTCACTAACTTTGGAACTAAATAAGATCCTATATGCCCACAACCACCGATAACAACGACCTTCATCAATCATTCCTCCCTTGAAATCGAATTTAACAGAGATTAACTAAAAATGAAACGGCTTTCAATCAACTTCGAAGTGTTTTCTATTTTTTTCTGTGTTAATAGCAAGAAAACGTAAAAAGCTTTTCAATTTCTCTTAATCTTATTGCTCTTCCTCTTTAATAATCTGATTATTAATTTCTCGTGTTTCCGTTCTTTGAGCTAATTTCACTTTAAAGTCATAGTTTTTATCATATGAAACAGAAAATAAGCAGGAGTATAGAATATCTAAAATAAGAGAAATCGATTCAAGTGAGGCAAATCCAGCAATTTTTGTATACGATTTTTCTCTTGTTGTAATATGCAATGTTACATCTGCTAGTCTGGACAAGCTGTTTTCTCCAATGCTTGTAATAGCAATGATCGGAACCTTATTTGTTTTTAAGTGATTAGCTGTTTCCAAAAGCGATGCAGATTCACCTGAATAAGAAATACAGACAGCACAATCCATCGCTGATGTCATGACTGCTTCTTGATACATCATGCTTTCTGTCGGATTTGTGTCTGCTTTTTTACCAATATGCCTCAATTTATACACGAATTCCTGCCCTAAAAAAGTTAAATTAGATATCGTAAAAACCTTTACTTCACTACTGTTACTTAATAATCTTACTGCCTTTTGCAAGGAATTTTGGTTAATAAGAGATAATGTGTCTTTAGCACTTTCAATATGTATTTGTGTAATTTTACTGGAAATATTCATAATAGAGTCTTGTTCTGTGAAAGGAGCATTTGCGTCTAAATCTGTGAAATTTGTTTTTAAGTAGTTCACTTCTTTAAGAAAGGCTTTTTTCCATTCATTCCAACCATTAAAGCCTAGTTTTTTTGAAATCCTTACCAAAATGGATGGAGAAGTATATGTCTCTTCTGCAATCATTGTTGTCGAGTATTCATCAATTAGTTCTTGCTTTTCTAGAATAAAGTCCAAAACGATCCTTTCATTAGGTGAAAACTTTAAAGTTTTCATTTTTTCTTGTAATAACACTGCGATCACCTTTTCTAAAAAACTGTCTGTTAAATTTATTATTTAAAATAAAATAGTTTTTGTAAAGTATCTTCCCTGGCAAATCTGTTGCTGTTCGATAATGTGACTCGGTGTAATGCTACCTTCGTTTATTAGCAAATAGTGTTACAGGACACCTGTTCACTGCTATTTTCCCACTGCCATACGCAAGTTTGCTATAACTCCAAGAAGCAAAATTATCGAACAAAACAGTCTTTCAAATGTTGTTCCAACAAGCTGCTGAGCGAATCCGAAGGACCATAGTGCAACAAAAAACCAGCAGACCATGGTTATTCCCCTTTTACGTTTAGTCACAATCCTTCCAATAACTAGCGTAAAAACTCCGCCAATTATACTAATTGTGAGATTCATTATAGAGATTGGCACTTGAGTTCCGAAGTCCTGAGAGTGTCCGCCATTAACAATCGTGAATGGAATAACACCGCATAGAATAAGAACATGCAGCAGTACTGTTAATGTGTAGAACAATATCCCCATATTCACTGCTGTTTTCCATTTAATTCTCTTAATTGTTTCTAACATAGATTATCCTCACTTCTTAATTTGGCTATATGGAAAGATAACAAACAGAGCAAAGTATCGTTATTAACTTTATGCGTTAATAAATACACTAATGCAAACAAAAACGAATACAGCTTTGCACAAACAAAAAACACCAACCCACTTCTTAAGCGCGGGTTGGTGTTTTGTGCAGACGATGGGTTAATTCATGTTACTAGAATCAACCGGTCGATTAAACTGGCTTGTTCATTTGATCAGTCAAATTAGTTAAAATTGCACTATTCTCTTGATCTGCGTCAAACTGGACAACATCATCATAATCAAAGGTGTGGAAACTCTCAGGAAATGTTTCCTTTAAATAATCAACAAACGCCTGAATGTCATTGCCTACCGTATTATTTTGACGGAATTCCATCAAAATTTGCCGGAATTTATGCGGAGGTAAGTCACATTGAATATGATAGGACTTACTTATGCCTAAATGGTTTTCGTCTGAGCTATAGAGATTATAAATATTAGTCAAATGAAACTCCCCTTTTAGTTGGAATGATTCCTTTTACTTTACCCTGAAAAGGGCAAAATATAGCAGAATTGCTCATTTTTATGGAACTATTCACAAAAAGTAAGGCTCTACTGAAAACTATTTAACCATGCTAGTATTCACTTACTCATTTATAGTAAAATGAAATAAAGTTTTTCCGAAAATTCACAAAAAAGGGAGATAAACAAATGAAATTAGGTGCTTTTTCTGTAAGCTTAAACGTAAAAGACATCCATGTTTCCAAAGCTTTCTACGAAAAATTAGGATTTGAAGCTTTAGGTGGTGACATAGCTAATAATTGGCTGATTATGAAAAATGAAAATAGCATTATTGGCTTATTCCAAGGAATGTTTGAAAAGAATATTCTAACCTTTAATCCAGGCTGGGATCAAAACGCAGAAAATCTCGAATCGTTTACAGACGTCCGAGAAATTTATAAACAACTTAAGTCTGAGGGTATAAATATACTTTCTGATGCCGTTGAAACAAAAGAAGGACCAGCTCATTTTTTCATTGAAGATCCAGACGGAAATCAAATTCTTGTTGACCAACATCGTTAACAAGAGAAGATTGTGACAAAGAGAGCCATTCTAATTGACAATAAATTGGGTGAAAGAAAGCGGAGACATAAGGATTTAAGTCTATTTCAAAACCAAACTATTTTATCATTATGATTAATAGTTTGGTTTTTTTGTGTTTTACGTTTTATAACCAATAATTAAAAATCTTAGTGGAATGGAGCGGAAGCCACTCGACTACTAAAGGAAATAGAGGAAAGGATGAAACCCCGCAGGCGAAGACGAGGAGGCTCCATAACCTCCCCGCTGTAAGCGAGTGGGTGAAGCGTAATGAAACGAACTAATTTTAAAGCCATACTTTATTAATTTCAAAATTCATGCTTAAGAAGCTTCTTCAAACTGGCTATTATAAAGTTCCGCGTAGAAACCATCCTTGCTGATTAATTCTTGATGGTTGCCTGCTTCGATAATATCTCCATCTTTCATCACTAAAATTAAGTCTGCATTTTTTATGGTAGAAAGCCTGTGGGCGATAACAAAGGATGTTTTTCCTTCTGTAAGTTTATCCATCGCTTGCTGAATAAGGACTTCTGTGCGTGTATCAACCGAACTAGTTGCTTCATCTAGAATAAGTAATGGTGCCATTTTCACCATAGCCCGAGCGATTGTTATCAGCTGTCTTTGTCCTGCGGATAAACTTGATTTGTCATTTAAGATCGTATCGTATTTATCTGGCAGCGTATTAATGAAGTGATCCAGTCCAACTGCTTTACAGGCTGCCACAACCTCTTGTTCTGATACATCAGTTCTTGCGTAGACGATATTGTCACGAATAGATCCTTCAAAAACCCAGGTATCTTGAAGCACCATACAGAAGAGATCATGTAAACATTCTCTTGTCATTTGATTTGTCGAAATACCGTCAATGGTAATTTCGCCTCCATTTAATTCATAAAAACGCATCAACAGGTTGATCAAGGTTGTTTTTCCTGCTCCTGTTGGACCAACAATTGCTACTTTTTGTCCTGCTTCGACCTTTACAGAGAAATCCTTGATAATTAATTTGCTTTCGTCATATCCAAATTGAACATGCTTAAATTCCACATCGCCTTTTACATTTTCCAATTTCTCTAACTTGTCGCTTTCCTTAACAAGCTCAGCTTCATTTAAAAATTCAAAGACCCTTCCACTAGCTGCTGCTGTTGATTGCAGATTAGTCGCTGCTTGGGCGAGCTGCTGAAGTGGTTGTGTAAACAAGCGGATATAAAGCATAAAAGCAACGATTACACCAAACGAAATCGTTCCATTTACTACAAGGGCAGCACCAACGATACAGACGACTACATAACCGAAGTTGCCAATAAACATCATTAATGGCATCATGAGACCTGACAAAAATTGCGATTTCCATGCACTATCATATAATCTTGTATTGATTAAAGAGAAATCATGTTTTGCCTGCTTCTCTCCATTATAGGCTTTCACCACATTATGCCCTGAATATGTCTCCTCAATATGACCATTCAGCTTTCCAAGTTCTGCTTGCTGCTGTGCAAAATAACGCTGTGATTTTGAGATGATAAAAACCATTAATACAAATCCAATAAAGGTTGAAAGCACTGCTGATATGGCCATAATCCAGTTTGTATAGAACATCATAATTAATGAGCCCACAAACATAGTGATTGCTGAGATTAACCCACTGATACTTTGGTTCATTGTCTGTCCGACCATATCCACATCATTAGTTACTCTGCTAAGAACATCCCCTGTAGTAGTAGAGTCGAAGTATTTTAAAGGCAGACGGTTTATTTTCACGGAAATATCTTGCCGTAATTGCTTAGAAACTCTTTGGGTAACGGTCGCCATAATAAAGCCTTGAATGTAGTTAAAGATAAAACCTAACCCGTACAAAAAAACAAGTAAAATGGCAACATCAAAAACAGCATCTAAATCAATGCTTCCCATTAATCCTTCTGTGATAAGATCCGTCATCTTGCTTAGCTGATTCGGGCCAACAATACTAAAGATTGCTGCAGCCATAGCAAGAATTAAGGCAACAATAATTGCTGGAAAGAACGCCTTGGAATAGAGAGCCAGTTCTCTTAGGCTTTTAACATTCATGCCTTTTTTAGCGGCTTTCATGTTAGCATCTTTTAGATTTTCATCAGGTTTTTTGTTAATATGCTCTTGGTTAGCATGACCTTTTTCATCCAATTTCGAGCTCCTCCTTTGACAATTGTGAATACGCAATTTCTTGGTAAACATCACATGTCTCCATTAATTCAGCATGTGTTCCTATTCCGACTATTTTCCCTTCATCTAATACTAGAATCCGATCAGCGTCTTTAATTGTACCTATTCGTTGTGCAACAATAATAGATGTTGCATCTTTTATTTCTTGCTTTAATTTTGAGCGCAGAACACGGTCTGTTTTATAATCTAAGGCAGAAAAGGAGTCATCAAACAAATAAATTTCAGGCAATTTATAGATGGCACGCGCAATGGATAATCTTTGCTTCTGTCCACCAGAAAGATTGGTTCCTCCTTGAGATATAATGGACTCGTATTGCTGATCCATATTTTCAATAAAGTCTTTTCCTTGAGCAATTTCTACTGCTCTTTTAATATCGTTTTCTTCTGCTGACTTTTTGTCAGCTTCCCCAAAAGCAATATTAGAAGAAACGGACCCACTGAACATAACGGCTTTTTGGGAGACGTAACCAAGTTTGTCTCTGAGTGATTCTAGCTTATAATCTTTTACATTAAGACCATCCACTAAAATCTCTCCTTCTGTTGCTTCCATAAAACGAGGGATTAGATTAACTAACGTGCTTTTTCCACTGCCAGTTGAACCAATGATGGCAAGCGTTTCTCCCTTAGATGCTTTGAAATTGATATCTTGCAAAACATATTCTGCTGCTCCAGGATATTTAAAACTGACATTTCGAAATTCGATTTCGGCTTCAGATATGCCTTCTGTTGCACTTCCATCCTTAATGCTTACTTCTGTATCAAGAACCTCGTTAATTCGTTTTGCAGAAACAGCTGCACGGGGCAGCAAAACAAAGGTTATCGAAACCATCATAAAGGCCATAATTACTTGCATCGCATAAGATGAAAATACGACCATATCAGAGAAAATAGTCAGCTTATCTGTTAAAGGTGCAGCATTTATTAAACCAGCACCAATCCAATAGATAGCAAGACTGATTCCAGACATAATCAGAGAAATAGTCGGCATTAAGATGGCCATTGTTCTCGTTGTAAATAGGTTAGTATCTGTCAACTCACTGTTTGCCTTTTCAAATTTATTCTGATGAAACTTAGTAGAATTGTAGGCATGGACGACACGAATTCCAGTCAAATTCTCTCTTGTAACCATATTAAGATTATCTGTTAATGTTTGGATAACTTTAAATTTAGGCAATGCTACTAAAACGATGATAGCAATTAATACTAACAGCACAAATACTGCGACTCCTGTTGCAGCTGTCCACTGCCAGCTTTTTCCCATAATTTTCAAAACAGCCCAAACTGCCAGTATAGGTGCTTTCAAAACAACCTGCAAACCAAGAATAATAAGCATTTGAACTTGCATAATATCATTAGTAGAACGAGTAATTAAACTGGCTGTCGAAAAACCAGTGAGTTCCTCCATCGAAAACGAAAGTGTTTTATCAAACACCTTTCCTCTTAAACGGTTTGAGAATTTCGCCGCTACCTTTGCAGCGAAATAGACAGTGATGATTGATGCTGCCATACTTCCAACCGCACACAACAGCATAAATCCGCCTTGGGTAAGAACATCACTAGTCTCACTTCCCTCCGTTTGCACAAGCTTGGTAATTTCAGCCATATAATCAGGAAGCTTTAAATCAAGCCATACTTGTAAAACAATAAATACTAATGCACAGAATACTAATAGCCAATCCTTCCTTTGAAAATGGCTAAATATTTTTAACATCGAATGTCCTCCTTTTTTGCAAAAACCGCTTCTTTAGGTTCGTATAATTTAAGTGTAAAAAACTATTTATTATATAATTATCCGTGCACGTCTCACTAATTATGGAGAGGCATAGTTACAAATCGCAAACTACATCGTACAGGATATATCGTATAATATGCATCTTATACGATATATTTTACCTTGTCAATTTTAAATAAATGGTTTTAAATTCTAAAAAAAAAACGAAAACATCTAGTTTCCGTTTCTAAATCAAATTATATATGGAATTCAATTCCTTCAGAGTACAAATGTGATTCTATTTAGCTTGCTTCTCGACTACTTAAATAAGTTTGCTCAAAAAATAATCAATAAAAGTATCTTTAATAACATAACAATAGTCTAATCGGGTTTATACGCTTCTCCATACTTTTTATTGTTTATTATCATTTTCGGGAAAAAGCATTACATCGAAGGATTCGTTGTAGTTTATACCTTCTGCTGTCATTTTTTCTTTTACCGCTCCAACGAGAAGCTGCATTCCCTTCATAACAATCTCTTGCTCTTCTGCTTCTAATTGATCTAGAGCGCCATCTATCATTTTATTTAAGTACGTGTAATCTTTTTTGTTTATGCCTTCTTCCGCAGCCTTCGTCAATGTAATAACGACCGAGCGCTTATCTTTAGGATTAGGACTTTTCTCAAGTATGCCTTTTCCTACAAGTCTATCAACAATATCTGAAACAGTACTTTGTGTCATTTTCAAATTATACGTTAACAATTTAATACTTGTGATTTTATTTGTCACTACTTCAGCAATAACCCTAATTTGCGGTACTGTTAATCCATATCCCTCAGCTTCTGTCTGCATGCTTTTAGCGATAAAGCGTTGTAAAAAATCTATCGATTCGCGAAGATAATCAGCTCTTTCTAACATTTGTCCATTCCTCTCATTAACATCGGTTACGATACATCGCATAAGATATATTAATTAAAAAACATCTTACACGATGGATTTGTTTATGTCAATTGACTGTCAATAGGATAAACAGACCAGAATGTTTGAAAAGAACATAAAAACCTTAACTCCATGTTGGAATCAAAACACTTGAAACCCCGCAAATATTTTACAAATTTTTAGACAATTTATCAAACTAACTTAAGTATGTGGAAAGCAAATTTTTGTAGTAAATAAATTCACATAGTAAAAAGCCTTTCAATCACAAACAGAGCTCTAGATTGGTGAAAGGCTTATAGATTCTATAAATTATCGGCTACTTGTTTAGCCAACCACAGCAGGAAATTACTTTAAAAAGGGAGAAATTTATGAAAAACTATTATTCCAAATGGATACAGAAAAGGCAGCCACCTAGCAGGTTGTATATTTATATTCTTTGAAACAATCCATGCAATTTCAGGTAAAAAAATAAACAGGATTTGACAAGCTATTCTTAATTTCTCACCAATACTAAATGGGATAAACTCAAATCCATCAGATGCATTTCCAACAAAGTTATTTAGATACATAAGAAAGTTTTCGATCGGAATCATAAAACAAAGCACAATGCGGCTTAATTGGACAATGCCTGATTTATTATAATTTAATCCATTGCAAGATAATATTATACCGCATATGGAAACCAATAATGTTCCCACATTTAAAAGCGGCTGTTCTGAAATATATCTAATTAGAAATATGAATATAAACATAAAACTCCTTCTTTAATACATCAATATATAACTAACATACTCTTTTAATAGTAGAAATACTAAATCTCCATGCTTTATTTATAAGTTTAAAAATCCAATAAAAAAAGAAAAAGTTAAAAACCAAGCCAAATGATGCAATAGAAAACATCCAATCACCTTCGTAATAAAAAGCATCAGCTGGAAATCCCAAAGTAAAGACATTGTTATTATCAACTCTATATCCAATAATAGGAATTATTGCAACGATAACAGTTGCTATACTACTTAAAATTGCGAACTTTACCTTTTGTATATTCATTTTTTTGATATTCAATAAAACTACTATTAATATCACATTGAAAAATAGTCCCAAAATCAGACTTAACCATTCATCCAACTAAAACACTCCTTGTATGTTAAAAACCATTTCAAATCATTATAACAAAGATTTCCAAAATTAACATAATTAATCTAACTAATATTTCCCCCGTCTGGTTGCTTCCCATTTACATGGACCTTCTACAAGAAATTTATCACTGGTTTAGCTGATTTAAATGAGGTTGTTATAAACAGAAATAACTTTTCACAATATAAAGAGGAAATATAGTTTGCTGTCTATTGTACAAAAGACGATTGACATGTTCGGATTTCTCACATATACTAACTTACGAACGTTCGTCAGGGAGGTTTATCATGAAAGCAATGGAAATTAAAAAAAGTGCTTTAGCACAATTTGTTAACAAAGGGTATGAAGCAACATCTTTAGACGATATTGTTTCTGAAATTGGTATTAAAAAACAATCTGTTTATTCACATTTCAAGCATAAGGAAGATATCTTTCTTCAAGTGATGAAGGATGTTGTTGATGAAGAAATTTCCTTTTTGAAAGGCTTTTTTCAAGAACGTAAGCAGGCTGAACTTGAAGAGGTTTTATTTCAACTGTTAATAAAGTATAAGGAAAGGTATTTGTATCAAGAAGACAAGAATATTCAATTTTTGCTGCGGATGGCATTTATTCCACCATTTCATTTGCGTGATTTTGTCATAGATCAATTTAACTTTTATAACAAAAATTTAGAACAGCATTTGCTCGACGTGTTTATAAAAGCAACAAATATCCGTGTAACTGCCGAAGAAGGTACTGTATCCTTCTTGAATTTTCTTGATGGAATTCTTGTGGAATTAATTTATGCAAATAATGTGGAGAATAGGCTGAACATCTCTTGGAAGATATACTGGAGAGGAATTTCAAATGATAGATAGATAAGTGACCTGCCTTTACATTATATTTTATGGTCAGTTAGCAATGACATTAAGACAGTCATTGCAAGCTAAACCTTACGAATGTTCGTAAGGTAAATACTCACTAAAGGGTGATGATGATGAATCGAAATTGGCTATTCGTCCTGATAGCAGGAATTTTAGAAATATTTTGGGTATCTGGTCTTAAACACGCAGATAATTACTTTGAATGGATAATAACCATCGCAGCAATTGCAACTAGCTTTTGTTTGTTAACATATGCTTCAAAGAGCTTACCAGTAGGCACGTTATATGCAGTCTTTACGGGGATTGGTACTGCAGGTACTGTTTTAGCTGAAATGGTCGTGTTCGGAGAACCCTTTAATATGTACAAAATTATCTTTATTGCGACACTTCTCTGCGGTGTCGTCGGCTTGAAAATATTAAGTAGCTCACAAGAAACAGCAAAAGTCGAAGTAAAAGGAGGCTGACAAATGACTTGGTTAGCATTAATAGCAGCAGGCGGTTTTGAGGTTGTTGGTGTCTTAAATGTCAAAAGACTTGGTGAAAAACAGAAAAATGCACTTTATTACATGATATTTTGTTTTGGATTGAGTTTTCTATTATTATCATATGCCATGACAGAAATTCCGATGGGGATGGCCTATGCTATTTGGACTGGAATTGGCACAATCGGATCAGCACTATTAGGTATGCTTTTATTTAGTGAACCAAAGGATTGGAAAAGATTAGTATGCATCGGTGTTATTTTATTTTCTGCGGTAGGCTTGAAGCTTGTTGCATAATTTTTTAGAAAACAGCTATACTTCAAAATCTAACTCATTACTTAGTCTGTTTAACACAAGAACCAACTGGAGATCATTCTCTAGTTGGTTCTTGACTATTATAGATTTTCAGTAAAAAATGATTCTAACTTATCAAAAGGAATTACATCTGTTTTATCATATAAATCAACGTGTCCTGCATTTGGAACAATAAATAGTTCTTTTGGTTCTGCAGCCATTTCAAAAGCATCTTCACTAAAGTATCGTGAATGTGCATGTTCGCCAATGATAAATAACAGCGGGCGTGGTGAAATCGATTTAATATGTGTCAGCAGAGGCAGATTCATAAATGACATACTGCTTGTGATTGTAAATTGAGTAATCGAATTAGGGTGATAACCACGAGGAGTAGAATAGAACTCACCAAACTCACGACCAATAGGGTCTGTATTTTCGTCAAATCCAATTGGTGCTCCACGCTGAGCAAGCGTTGGCTGTGCTGCCTCGAAATCTACGTAACGTTGCTCTGCAACTGAATCGAGGATATTGTTTCTTTCGTCTTCCGTAAATGAATCCTTCCAGCCGTTAGCTGCTACACGAGATATATCATACATACTTACCGTTGCAACAGCCTTAATTCGTCTGTCCACTTGCGCAGCACTAATTCCAAAACCACCGCTTCCACAAATTCCGATTACGCCAATTTTATTTCTATCTATGAATGTACGAGTACCAAGATAATCAACAGCTGCACTAAAATCTTCTACAAATAAATCAGGTGAAGAAATATGTCGTGGTTCTCCACCGCTGTAACCGTTGTAGGAAGGATCAAATGTGAGTGCTATAAATCCTCGTTCCGCCATATTTTGAGCATAAATTCCAGGACCCTGCTCTTTAACACCACCGTATGGCGCACCAATAATAAGTCCTGCATATGTTTTTGTCTCATCAAAATTCTTTGGAATATAAAGATCTGCTGAGATGTTAATTCCAAACCTGTTTTTGTATAAAACAGACTTTCTTGTAACATAACTGCTTAACTCAAAAATATAGTTATCTGACATTTCATTTTTCTCCTTCTCTTCTGCTATTTCAAAGGAATAATAGCAGCTATATTTATTTATTTATTTATTTATTTATTTAACAAAAAATCTTTTAATGTATGAATGGCAGCCAGTTCATCTGTCCCACTTACTAGCAAGGTAATATCATTTCCGCTTTTTACATTTAAATCCATTACCTTCATAATCTCTTTCCCATCAGAGGACTTACCTTCTTTAGTTAGAATTACATCACTACGAAATGTACGAGCCTTAGCAACAAATATGGTAGTATTTCTTGCTTGAAGTCCACGATGGAGCCTAACTGTTTCCTTTGCTACAAACACCATATTCACCTTCCTAATGTTAAACTTAATAATTTTTCAAGAATGATACTTTACAAACAAGAGACGCTAATGCGATTGAAAAATCTTCAGTTTTCAACATTCCTTCTCTTGCAAAAGCAATGTTAACCCTTATAGTTAACTCTAAGTCAAGTGATTAATTTATAATTATTTTTTGTATAAATTAACAATATGACTATATCTAAAGTTAGTTTTCGAAATTTTGACATATACCAAAACCCGTGATACCATTTTTGCATATGTTAGAGTTAACTCGAAATTTATCTTTTAGGAGAATAGGAGAGAAAAGATGAGTACTTATTCTATTAGTGAAGTGGCAAAGGAATTGAACTTAACAACCTATACATTACGCTACTATGACAAGGAAGGGCTTTTGCCTTTTGTTGAACGGACACCTAACGGAACAAGACTGTTTAAAGAATCTGATATTGGTGCTTTAAGAATTATTGAATGTCTTAAATCGACTGGAATGCCTATTAAAGAGATTAAAAGCTTCATTGATTGGTGTCAGGATGGAGACTCCACCCTGCAGCAAAGATTCGATATGTTTTTAGAACGAAAAGCTGCTGTTGAAGCGCAGTTGGCAGAACTGAACAAGACAATGGAGATCATTAATCATAAATGTGATTATTATAAAACTGCTTTAGAAGCAGGAACGGAAGATATTCATAAAGAAGATAAAATTGGAAATTTAAATTAATTCGAGCCATCAATCCTGTAAATCTTTTTGCAGGCTTGGTGGCTTTATTATTTTTTACTGCACTTTTTTTCCCATTAGCCCTCTTTTCAACAGGCTCTGATAATAAGTACAGGATAATTCCAATTGTAAAAAAGTTTTGTTATATAAAAAAAACCCACTTGATTTACAGTTAACTCTAACCATTATACTTAACGATGTGAAAATACAAGTTAATTTCTATGGTGGCGGTTTGTAGAAAGTTAACTAACTTATTAGGAGGGCTATTTTTGACTAAAAGCAGTAATTTAATGCTATTTATTTTGACTATAGGAGTTTTTGGAATTTTAAATACGGAAATGGGGGTAATCGGATTATTACCTTCTATCGCTGAACAATTTAATGTTAGTGTTTCCAAAGCGGGATTGCTCGTAAGTATGTTTGCCCTCGCAATTGCCATTTCGGGACCAATTATGCCGCTGTTATTTTCTGGTATAAATCGTAAGAAGGTTATGTTAATTGTATTAGGAGTCTTTGTTGTTGGGAATATAATATCTGTCTTCACAACTAATTTTACCCTTTTATTAATTATTCGAATATTCCTAGGATTCTTTCATCCTATTTATTGTTCTATGGCATTCACTGTAGCGGCTTCCTCTGTCAGCAAAGAAGAAGCTCCTAAAGCTGTCTCTAAAGTATTTATCGGAGTGTCTGCCGGTATGGTAGCAGGAGTGCCAATTGCAAGTTTTATTAATAATACTGTTTCCTTTGAGATGGCGATGGCTTTCTTTGCTATTGTTACTGCACTTGTATTCATTGCGACAGTAATTTTTGTACCATCCATGCCTGTCGAAGAAAGACAAACATACAGTGAACAATTTTCTATATTGAAAAAAGCAATAATATGGATTTCCATCGTAACCGTCATATTATTAAATGCATCTGTGTTTGGAGTCTACAGTTATTTTGCTGAATATTTAGAATCAGTTACGAATATGTCTCCTAATAGTATTACTTTAACGCTATTCCTTTTTGGTGGGGCCAATATTATTGGTAACATTCTTGCTGGTAAATTACTTACAAGTAATCCGGTTAAATCAATATTATATTTCCCTTTAATATTGGGTGCTGTTTATATCATTCTATTCTTCACTGGACAGTTTTCTCTGCCAATGGCAATGTTAACTGTTATTTGGGGCATTTTAGCAGGAGGCATAATGGCAAATATTAATCAATATTTGATTACATCGTCAGCTCCCGAAGCACCTGAATTTGCGAACGGTCTTTTCATTTCATCCTGTAATATTGGTACAACTGTAGGTTCAGCAGCAGGAGGCCTATTTATATCAACAATGGGTACTCAATACGTTATATTAGTAGGGATTTTATCATTAGTATTAAGTTTAGCAACCATTGTAGTTAGAAACTATATGACTACCCCTACACAAGAACTTTCAAGATAGGAACATCTTCTTACTTTACATTCAAGTAGTCGAAAAAAGGAGGAAATAATAATGGCAACAAATACTAAACTGGCTCTAGTCACTGGCGGTAACCGCGGAATAGGCTATGAGCTTGTAAAACAATTGGCTTCGAAGAATTTTAAAGTCATCTTTACATGTAGAGATCATAAAACAGGCCACGAAATTACCGAGAGTCTTAACAAATCTGACTTAAATGCAACCTACCTAGTATTGGACCTTAACAATCAAGATAGCATACATCAGGCCGCGATAACTGTTAAGGAGCAATATGGAAGATTAGATGTATTAATTAATAATGCCGGTATTTATTTGGATGATAATAAAAGACTAGTGGATATGGAGCCATTAACACTAGAGAAAACCCTTGAAACCAATTTCTTCGGAGTTTACCATGTAATTCGTTCATTTCTACCTCTTATGGAAAAACAAGGTTATGGCAGAATTATTAATGTATCCTCTGAGTATGGCGAGATGAGTCAAATGTCTTATCCTGGAATAGGTGCTTATAAGTTATCTAAATTCGCTTTGAACGGATTAACACAATTACTCGCAAGTGAAGTCAAAGGTAATATTAAAATAAACGCTGTCGATCCAGGCTGGGTAAGTACAGACATGGGTGGCCCAACTGCTCCAACAACTCCTCAACAAGCTGCTGAATCGTTCATTTGGTTAGCATCAATTGGAAGTGATGGTCCAAACGGCAAGTTTTTCCGGGGCAGAACACAAATTGATTGGTAACCATGTAACCGTTTGTTTTCCTAGATTGTATAAGCATCATTAAAAGTTAAACAAAAGGTCGTCCGGCAAGGACGACCTTAACATTATTATGTAATTTTCCTTTATGAGGAATTATTTACCTGCTTCTTGATAATAAAATTTGCTATTCTTTTAATTGAGTTAATATTAGCTCCATTATTTCAGTATGTGTCATATCATTAGGAATTTTGTATTCTCCATCAATACCTAGATAATCCGCTGGAATCCACCAGGAGCGTAGTGCAGCTTCACCAAACTCTGTCTTTTTTGGACGAGAATTGTGACGTTTGAATGTCTCTTCATACGTTAAGTCAAAATAATAACTAACTGCCCTTCCTTCGAAGAAATCAATCAACTCAGCAAGCATGTCGCCATAACGCTTTTTAGATAGAATACCCTCTACTATTACATATCCGCATCTACCATTACCATATTCTGCAACTTGACGGATTAAATCAATGGAAAGATTCCCATCCCTATCTTTAACCTTTAACATATCGCGACGAATTGTATCCTGAGAAACCAACAGAGTACCTGCCCCAAAATGGTGTTGTAGACTTTTCGCTATCGTAGTTTTCCCGCTGCCTGAATTTCCACGCAGAATGATTAGCTTTGATTTAATCTTTGAAATTGCCATTCTTCCCACCTAAACCTATTTGTAATATCAGTGTGTCATGCTTTACTTTTTTTGCGAAAATTTTAAGACGGCGTTTCGTGAATTAACAATTTTTTCCATGCTATCTTCATAATACTTAGAAACATAGGCATAAAAGATAATGTCTACAGTTATAAATTGTGCAAGGATTGAGCTAGTGGCAGCACTGCGGAATTGTGCTTCTGGTGCTCGAACGTACTGGAGCGACAATCCGACCTTCTGTGAAAGGCTATTTTGTCCAAATCTTGATAATCCAATTGTTTGACAGCCTGCCTCTTTTGCAATATCAACTAAGCGTAAAACCTCAGATGTTTCTCCCGTGTTGGAAACACAGAAAAAGATACAGTTCTTTGTCACGCCAGAAAGAATAGAAGCATATATATGTGCGTCTTGAATAGCAACAACTACTTTCCCAAGGCGAGACCATTTTTGCATAATGTCGTCGGCTACTAGAGATGAGGCTCCTAATCCATACACATAAACAACATCAGCATTTTTAATACTTTCAATGGTTCGATCAATAATTTCCTCATCTAATTCTATTGCTGTTTCCTTGATCACCTGTACAGAATTGGAAACAATCTTCCCTTTTATAGATTGGATTGTTTCATTATGTTCTATATCGTAGAAGCCGCTTTTTAAAGAATGTGATAATTGCGATGATAAGGAGAGCTTTAATTCCGAGTACCCTTCGACCCCAATAGAACGGCATAAACGGATAACAGCAGCACTACTTGCATTTGCTTGCGTCGCTAATTCGTGAACAGACATTCTAACAATATGTTCGGCATTTTCTAATATGTATTGAGCAACTTTTCTTTCTGAATTAGGCAGGTCGTCAATAACACTCTCAATTCTCACTAATATATTAACGGAAACCATTATTCTACTTCCTTCCTAGTACTCTTTTAACTTCTTCAAGGCTAAATAATAACCCCCTAATGTTGATGATACATCATCTGTAATGAATGTTGTTTTAGGAAGTTTTTCTTTTATTTTATCAATAAATACTGACTGAACAATAGAAATTTTTGTTAAAACACTGCCTTTTACTGCAATTACAACGGGTTGGGTAAAGGGTAGTTTATAATACGCATTTAAGGTGGTTTTAGCTAATTGGCTTCCTGCTTCCTGTAAAATGGAGTATGCCTCCCTTTCACCTGCATTAGCTTGCTCGACAATTATTGGCACAATCGATGCGATTTCTCCTTTTGAAGAAGTATAAATATGCTTCTTCATTTCGGAAACCTCTGTACATTTAAGATACGACAATATATTTCTTGTCAGCCTGCTAGTTTCTACCTGCGTATCAACCTCAACCGTCATTCTTTTAAAGGCTTCAAGAGCAATCCACATCCCGCTGCCTTCATCACCAAGCAGATGACCCCAGCCTCCTGCCATCGCCGTCGTCTCTTTATATTTTGCCAAACTAACAGAACCTGTACCTGAAATTGTTAAGACACCATCTTTTCCACTGAGCAAGGCAGCATGTGCAATAACTGCATCATTATCTACCGTACAAGGTACATTATAAATATCACTTAGCTTTTTTTCAAAATCCTCCTTATTACTCAACCCCCCATATCCTGCAAGGCCGATGTAAAGATAGGCAAAATCCTCTTTTCTTAAGTAAGCAGTGCATTGATTAATCGCTGAATTTAAATTTGCAATTGCTAATTTTTCATTTATTAACGGGTTCCCTGCTCCTGATATCCCTTTACTTACTATATTTCCTTGAAAATCATACGCTATTGCTTCTGTTTTTGTTCCGCCTCCGTCAACACCAATAATATATTTCAAAGAATCCCTCCTAAAAAGACAGTAAAGCCTCAAGCTTTCACAGGGTAGCTTGAGGCTGGTCTTCAAAACCGCTTTGAGCTATTCTAATGTAAAACTAAATTTGCCCCAAGGTTGCAAGCATTCTAATAAAAACAATTCTTCAGGAACAATTCGACCAACTACATTTGTTTTCCCAGAGTTTCGCATATCCTGCAACGCAATTTGTAACTCGCCCTTGTATTGTCCGTATCGTTCATTTTCAATCAGAATATCTCCACGATGAATGTCTGGCGTATATGTTGATTGAAAGTCTTCCTGTTTGTATTTCACTCGTGACTGCGTTGACCTTATTAAATAGTCAGACACATCACCACGATAAAAATGTGGTTCATCCAAAACAATTTTCTTCTCAAGTTCTGTTACCGTTTTGTATAATTCTGCCTTAAAGTGTAGCTTGCTATGATTAAGTCCACTTAATTGTTTTAGTTCTAATTCTGATGCATAGGCATTACCGATAACAATTTCATCTATAAGGCCTATAGCAAGTAAATGTTTAGCTTGGGTTGATATGGGAAGATCCCGGTGTATTTCAAGTGTACACAATCCTTCTGTAACAGCCCATGGCCCAAATGTTGCTGAATCAGAATTGATAAACGCAGCTGTGCTAATATTATGCTTCTTAAAAAGTTCACAGCATTTTATAAAATGCGGATAACTTAATCCTGCATAACGATGCGGATAGTAATTATGTGAACCTACTAGGTTTTCTCTATTAGGCTGATAGGCGATAATATTATCTAAGTAGTTCGTTGCATTACTCATATTAATTTCAATTTTAAGCCCAAACGGATTATGTGTCATAATAGCTTCTTCATTACCGGTAAAACCAACATCTAAGCGAATTCCATATGCCCCTAGTTCTGCAAAAAATGATAGGTCATTGTAGGAAATTCCCAATTCCGCAAAGACTCGTGGTGCAATATCAACCATTACCTCCATATCTAGCTCATTTGCAAAGGTAATAATCTCTTTAAAATTCCTCATTATGCTGTCTTTATCACCATTGACGGAAAGCAAACAAGTGAAAACCTTTTTAAAGCCGTATTTATGGGCTGAGGCAATATATTCTTTATCTTTTTCAATTGTAGAATGTTCTGGATAGATGGATATTCCTAACTTTTTCATCAAAGCATCCTCTCAATTTTTTGGGGACGGAGCTAACTTTTTGATTATCTTAATCATATGTTTAATGAGATTTTGTTCACTAATTGCTGTCATTAAATGATCCTGAGCATGAATCATCAATAATGATTTCTCAACCGGAGCTCCATTGATTTCCGCTTGTATTAATTTTGTTTGTGTTTTATGTGCAAGATGAAGTTCTTCCTCCGCTTGTTGAATTAATTGTTCTGCTTTATCAAATTCAAATTCCTCTGCTGCTTTTAATGCGTCATAGGCTATGCTTTTCGCATTTCCACCATTAGAGATAATTTGAAAGATTTCCAGTTCGTTATTCAAAGATTTTGCTGTCATCATGACACTCCTTTAACCTAATATGGCACTGGTGTTATGTTGCCTAGGATAACTGGCTGGTTAGCACCAGTTGCTTTAGGAACATTACTTGGCAGGTTATTTATCGTTTCATTTGCTAATATCGCAAATGCAATCGCTTCTTTAGCTTCAGACGAAAACCCTAAATCCTCTTGCCTGATAACTCGGCTGTAACCAATTAGTTCGTGTTGAAGCAAATGGACCAGATGATTATTAAATGCTCCACCGCCACCCACAATAACTTCGTCGATGTTTGTTGCAGGAAAAATAAATTTCCGATAATTTTCTGCTATAGATTTCGCAGTAAACATTGTCATCGTCGCAATGAAGTCCTTTGCAGATACTTGAGGATAATCAAGCAACAACTTCTCCACAAATGCCGTGCCAAATAATTCCCTTCCAGTTGTTTTTGGAGGCGAGGCTAATATAAACGATATTCTCATACATTCTTCAAGTAATATTTGATTAACGTTACCTGATTTAGCTATCTCACCATGTTTATCATACGGAACTCCAAAAAATTTTTGGCAAAGATAATCGATGATCATGTTTCCAGGGCCAGTATCAAATGCCTGAACTTCTTTTACACTAGCATTTTTAGGAAGTACAGTTGCATTGCCAACTCCGCCAATATTTTGTAAAATCCGCGCTTTCTCACTGCTGCCATAAAGTATAAGTTCAGTGTAGGGAACAAGTGGAGCCCCTTGACCTCCTGCCGCCATATCCATTGTTCTAAAATTTGATATGACGGTTGTTTTTGTTCTGTAAGCAATAACAGCCGGTTCGCCAATTTGCAGGGTTGATGGAAAGAGTGTTTTCGTTTTGTTGGGCTGATGATAAATTGTTTGTCCATGTGAGCCTATATAGTCAAGGTCTTGCAACATAAATCCAGCTTTCTCACAAACTGCTATAACAGCATCTGAAAAAATTGCTCCTAACTTAAAATTCAAAGAACAAATAAGCTCGCTGTTAGACGTTTCTACAGATAAAGAATCATGAATTTCTTTTTTCAATTCTTGCGAAAAAGGAATCGATATAAACTCAACAAGTTCAACCGATGTATTCATGCCGCATCCAGCTATTTTAACCAATGCGGCATCAACACCGTCTAGTGATGTACCGGACATTAACCCAACAGCGTATGGCATTAAGACCACCTCAATTTATTGAAATACTAGTATAGAACAAACTATTGAACTGACTATTAATAAGGACATAAATAACGAAAAGCTATGTTTATGTTTATGTTTAATTAATTTACCTTCAACCCTCACTACCACATATGTCAGACTAGCGCTAATGCCTAATGTGTTTATTAAAAACAAAGCTACTTGCTGATTAACGCCAATGTAGGTTAAAAAAGGAACAACAAAAAGATTCAGAATGAGTATACAGCTAAAAAATATCCAGGCACTTTTATAGCTGAAAAAAAGCAGATTAGGAGATTTATTCATTTTCTCTCCTTTCTATTGCATTAATGGCAGGTGCTATCTTGGTATAAATATCATTAGGAAGCTAGTTGCTCTTCTTTTTCTTGAATCACCAACTTGTTGTCATACATTTTAAAGAATGGTAAGTAAATTAAAATAGATAGTACAATATTAATAATTACTATTACTATTGCTCTCCAGTCTCCACCTGTTGCTAAATAAGCTCCAATTGGGGCTGGTAAGGTCCATGGCACCATTACATATGTTGGATTAACCATTCCAATGGCAGTTGCAATATAGGCAATTGTTGCGCCAACTAGCGGCGTAATAATGAACGGAATAATCAAGACTGGGTTTAATACAATTGGCATACCGAAAATAACTGGTTCGTTAATATTAAACAACACGGGAATAATGGTCGTTCTGGCAATCGCTTTACTGTATTTTGATTTCGCAGCCAATAGCATAGCAATAACTAAACCTAATGTTGCCCCTGAGCCTCCAATCCAGATAAACCATTGAAAAAATGTCTCTGGAGCAATATGTGGTATTACTTCTCCAGCAGCTACGGCTGCTGAATTATTGGCTAAATATACTTCCCATACAGGACGGGCTACTGCTCCAACTACAGACACCCCATGAATCCCAAAAGACCAAAAGAAGGTAATTAAAAACGTTGGTATTATCACCCCGAGATATGTATCTCCTGCTTTAATTAATGGGGAGACCAGCTTATCGACAAGGGAATGTGTATCAATTCCAAATACAACGGTAATCATTGCCATAACGGTCAGAACGATTGTTACTGGGATTAATGCCTCAAACGATCTTGCAACAGATGTTGGTACAGAGCTCGGCATTTTTATCATTATTTTCTTTGTTTTGCATAACCGCAGCACTTCAACAGAAAATATCGATACAATCATGCCGACAAACAGACCATGTCCCCCAAGACTAGTCATCGGTAAAACGAAGCCTACCTCCTCTACCATTTGAACACCGATAGTAAATAAAAAGGACGCAGTAGAAAGTAATGCACCAGATAAGGGATCAATTTTATAGCTTTGAGATAAACTGAAACCAATCCCAAAGGTTATGTACAAAGTCATAATGAACATTGTTAATCTGTATGGAATTAATATTTCTGCCGCATGTGTACTGGCCCAAACACCAAGAACAGAGTCAGCACTTACCGGAGGAAACGCAATAATGAGAAATAAACTGCCGAAAATAATAAATGGCAATGCAGAAACCACTCCATCACGAATTGCTTGTAAATGCTTTTGCTCAGATAGCTTTGCCATTGGAGTAGAAAGGTTTTTGTCTAAAAAATCCACAAACTTATCCATATGATATTCTCTCCTTAAATCGAGCTATTTTTTTAGTTCGTTAGTTCGTTTAACAGCTTTAACATCGCTGGACCACCAAGCGGGCTATATGCTTGTGATGGAATAACACCACACGGTACACCTGCTTTTTCAGCTGATTCTTTGAAACTATCAATACGATGTCTCACTTGAGGTGCAACCATTGCAACATCCCAGCCATTATGAACCTCCTCAGCAAACTCCTGTGCCCCAACTGCTAAAACCTCAAGCGTCAATCCTTTCTTCTCTGCTTCCTTTTTTAATGTGTTAACCAAAATCGCACTTGACATTCCACCTGAACAAACAAATAAAACCTTCATGTTTACTCCCCCTTTTAAAGTTGTGATTCTTTAAAAAACCGTCTGCTTGATTTAGCCGAATTTATGCTATTTAGTTTATTCTTCATTTATCACCTCTAATATTTTTGTTAGCGCTTTCTAAAAACGAGTATAACACTCGTGTAATATTGTTTCAATAAATTTATTTTTGAATGTTACTTAATTTCAAATTAATCATTATATGCTCCATGCTTACTAAATAATTCTTATAGCCAAATTTATCTGCTGACAGAAATGGTAAAAGGCAGCCAATAATCTGCTGCCAAACAATGCACTAACATAAAAAAACTGCAGACACCTGCAGTCATTAAACCAATTTTAAAGTTACTTAATCTAAATATCTATCCGTTGCGGAACAATTAAATACCCCATCGCTTTCCGTGATTTAAGGATTTTAATCAGTTGTTCCTGAAGCGTGTCATTGCATGTTACCTGTATGATGACCTCGCTTTTTTTGGGGGCGAAGAGTTTTAATTTCCCTTTATTAAGGGCTATTTCAATTAACAGACCAAGTAAAAAACCGCCGACAAGCCCAAGCAGTCCCCAAATTATTGGTCCTAAGTATAAAACAAATCCGTATATTGATCCTAAAACCATTCCAATTGTTCCTCCAAGCATTGCTCCGTCCAGTAGACTTCTGCCATCAACACTATGAAGGGAATCAAGAATATGAGTTGGTGCTTTAAGATTTTCTAATGGCATTGCCACTATATTCTCCTGTGGCACCCCTATCTTCGCCATTTCGTGAATAACGATTTCTACAAATGGCGAGTGTTCAAACGTTGCTATTATTTGGACTTTGTTGGTCGCAAATGTTTTTTGCTGTGACAAGTTCTCATCCCTCACTCTTAAGTAACGCATTTGCTCAATATCGTAAAGTGTATTACTTTCAATGACAGCTGTATATGCCTGGTAAATAGCAAAGGCGTACATGGAAGGCATAAACAGAAACCATTGCCAATCAACTATTTCTACTACTGTATTAAAATCACCGAGGAAAGAATAAAGCCACATTCGAACAGCCTCTGCTTTATATGCAACATATATCCACCAGGCTAAAACAAGTGTTCCAACAACAGTACTACCAGCATATAATTGCCCAAGACCTGGAGACAAAATGGACCAAACAGCACCTACCCAAGGGTTCTTTTTATCAAGAATAACAACATCGAAAAAAGTTACTTCCGAGGGTGTTACTGGCGCATCCTCCACTTCTGCTAAAACATGACTTTTAGCGACCTCAACAGCACTGCGATAACTGTCCCAAATACTATATACATACACTGCCATATATAGTAAAAACCAGTCTTCGTTTATCTGTATTTTGGCTTCTTCAAACCTGCCAAGCATCGATAAAGCAATACCCTTATTTAAATTAGCTTGACTATTAACAACAAGCTCCCACATGATCAAAATAAATCCTTGTAGATATTTCCCTAAAAACATATGACCAAAACCCGGGAAGGCTGCAGACCACCATGCGGCAATCCAAGGGATTCGAGGATATGCCGAGTTTACTCCTAATGCTGAAATTAAGCCCTTTGTATAGCGAGGTTTTATATTAGCTGACTGGAACCTTTGATGTGGCATAAATTATCCTTCTCCTCTGGCTAACTCTCTACTTAATATTACCAACAATTGTCTGTATCATTCGATTTACTTCTTCAACTGCTATATTCATCCATTTTATAAACTATTTATACTGCAATGAATTACAGTACGGTTACTATATCGTTACTTTTCTTCGCAAATCCTTTTTTTTACGTTTTTATTGATATAATAGTGTTCTGATAAAATGGTTTAGCAATATAATAACCAACCCAAACAGGGAGCCTACTATGCAGTTGGTACATAGTAGGCTTTTTGTCTGGCTATCTATATTAGCCTTATTTCATATTCTATAGAGTAATTATAAATGAATCGTTTTACCCAATAACCACCATAAAAGGAGCAAACCAGTCTGGTCTGCTCCTTTTACCTTATACTGTTTGTGACAGCTGCTCGCGCAGTTTCTGCGTTGCGGCCACCATGTTTTTTAAGGATTTAACTGTTTCTTCCTCACGGCGTGTTTTTAAGCCACAGTCTGGATTAACCCAAAACTGTTCTTTTGAAATAACTTCAAGACTATCATTAAGAATTGTTTCCATTTCCGCTACACTCGGTACACGTGGACTGTGAATGTCATAAACACCTAAACCTATGCCAAGCTCATAGGAATTTTGTCTAAGTGAATGAATCAACTCACCATGACTTCTTGATGTTTCAATTGATATAACATCAGCATCCAGTGCTCGGATCGTATCAATGAAATCATTAAACTCACAATAACACATATGAGTATGCACCTGCGTTTCATTTTGTACACTTGATGTCGCAAGCTTAAAGGCATTAACAGCCCAACGCAGATATTGATTCCATTTTTCTTTTCGTAATGGCAGCCCTTCACGCAGTGCCGGTTCATCTACTTGAATAATTGCTATACCTGCATCCTCCAATGCTTGAATCTCTTCTCTTAATGCTAATGCTAACTGGTTTGCAACTTGTTCTCTCGAAATATCATCACGAACGAAAGACCAATTTAAGATTGTTATAGGACCTGTCAGCATTCCTTTCACGTATTTTTCCGTTAATTCTTGAGCATCCACTATTTCCTTCAGTGTCATTGGAGTTGTCCATTCTACATCTCCATAAATAATTGGTGGTTTAACACAGCGTGAACCGTAGGAAACAACCCAAGCGAATTTTGTAAATGCGATGCCACTCAGCTTCTCACCAAAATACTCTACCATATCTGTACGCTCAAACTCACCAGTAACTAACACATCCAAGCCTATATCCTCTTGAATTTCAATCCAGCGAGCTGTTTCGTTTTTTACAAATTCTGCGTAAGCAGCATCTGTAATTTCCTTTTTACGCCAAGCAGTTCGTGTACGCTTAACCTGGTCGGATTGAGGAAAACTTCCGATTGTTGTTGTTGGAAAGTCCGGTAAATTTAATGCTGTTTGCTGAAGTGACTGACGCTCCTTGAATGAAAGCGGGCGTGAGAAATCCGCTGCCTTCACTGTAGCTACAAGCTGTTTTACATTAGAATTATTTCGCGTTTTATGCTGTGCAAGTGCTTCAATTGCTTGTTTGCTTGCCTTAAGGCTATTTTTGTCAGATGTTCTCACACCGACACAATAAGCTGTTACTTGTGTCAGCTCCTCTATCTTCTCATCAGCAAATGACAGTGCAGCTTTTAATGTTACATCAAGCTCTTTTTCCGTTTTCGTTGTAACAGGTACATGCTGCAGACTGCATGATGACTGAATCCAAGCCTCTTTAACACCACTTAATAATAATAGTGATTGTGTTGCCGCAGCTTTTTCAACTAAGTCAGCCTTCCATATATCTCTTCCATTTATAAGACCTATTCCTAATACTTTATCTTGCGGAAATCCGAATTTCCGAATTGATTGGATGTTTTCCTCTGCCCCATGGACAAAATCAAGGCCAAAGCCTGCAACAGGGAGCTGTGTCAGTTCACTGTACGCTGAAAGTGCTTCGAAGTATGTTTGCAGCATCAATTTTGCTTTAGGTAATTCGGACGCTAAGTATGTGTATGCTTCCTGTACAAGTTTTATTTCATCCTCATTCAGGGAAAGGCATAGTGCAGGTTCTTCTACTTGAATCCATTCAGCTCCAGCTTCAAGCAGCTCTTGAAAGACCTGTGCATATAGAGGCAATAATTTAACTAAAAACGAATTCTTCGATTTAACATCATATCCTTTTGCTAATTGTACAAAAGTAAAGGGCCCGATAATAGTAGGTTTAGTAATAACACCAAGTTCTTCCTTCGCTTCATTAAAATAATCTAAAATATAGTTATTCGTTAGCTGCGGCTGCTTGCCCTCATATTCAGGGACAATATAGTGGTAGTTTGTGTTAAACCACTTAGTCATTTCACAAGCCACTGCATCTTTACCGCCGCGAGCCATTGTGTAGTATGTTGTTAGGTTTACTTCATTTCCTGTCCATTTATAACGGTTTGGAACCAATCCAAACATTGTCGCAACATCAAGCATACGATCATAAAAGGTAAAATCCCCAACAGTGAGTAAATCCAGGCCAAGCGTTTGCTGGTGCTTTAAGTTATTCAACCGGATTGTTTTCATCTCTGTTGTAAATTGTTCCTCCGATATTTTCTTATTCCAAAAAGATTCCACACAACGTTTCCATTCACGATTTTCACCAATATAAGGATAGCCAATTACTGTACTAACTAAATTCATTATTTGTTCCTCCTTAGAAATATCAAAAGTTTTCCCATATAATTAGTCGTCATTAAAATACTATCTGTCCTCTACATACTTTTCTTCTTATTGCTCGTTTGCTGTCAGTTCAACAACATGTTTATTATCCACTGCTCTAATATATTTCGAAAGCTCCTCTGTCAGCTCAAACCGCAGGAAAGGTGTTATTAAATATATCCCTTTAAACCTCTCTGCTGCTGCATCCACTAACTCTTTAGCAATTGCTAAGCCTTCTGCTCTAGCCTTTATCGGATTATTACCTGCCGAAGCCATTGCCTTTCTGACAGTATCAGGCAGCTTGATTCCGGGAACCTCATTATGAATAAATTCGGCATTTCGTGTGCTTGTTAGTGGCATTATCCCCATAAATATCGGTGTGTCAAGATGCTTTGTGGCTTCGTAAACTTCTTCTATTTGGTTTGTGGAGAAAACTGGCTGTGTCAAAAATGACTGTGCCCCGCAAGCAATTTTCTTTTCCATCCTCTCTACCGCTTTATGCAAATGACGGATATTAGGATTAAAGGCGGCGGCAATCTTGAAATTAGTGCGCTGACCAAGACTTTGTCCAGAGTAGGATAACCCTTCATTGAATTGCTTCACAAGGCTGATTAAATCAAATGACGAAAGATCATAAACACTTGTCGCTCCCGGGAAATCACCAATTTTGGAAGGGTCTCCGGTCACGACTAACACCTCATTTAAGCCAAGTGTCTGCAAGCCCATTAAGTGAGACTGCAGGCCAATCATGTTTCGGTCACGACAGGTTATATGCATCAGTGGCTCTGAGCCAATTTCCTTTTTTAAGATTGTTCCAAGCGCAACATTGCTTATTCTTGGGCTTGCTAAGGAATTATCAGCAAGTGTGATTGAATCGACCCCTGCCTTATGGAGTGCTTTTGCACCTTTCATAAACTCCTTAATGCCCAATTTCTTCGGTGGGTCTAATTCAACTAAAATAGTTCGCTCCATTTTTGCTTTTTCATAAAGACCTTTTTTTGTTTCTTTTGCTGCGGCTTCTATCATTTCCACTTTGCGTTTGATTATTTTCTTTTCCGTAATTGGAGCAATATTTCCAAGCGCCTTTTTAACTTCAGCAATGTGGTTTGGCGTTGTACCACAACAGCCTCCGATTATTCGCGCTCCTTGGTTTCGCAAATTAACTGCGCTATATCCGAAATACTCTGGAACAGCTTCATATACGAAGCGCCCGTCAACATATTCTGGAAGACTGCTTGCATTTGGGTAAACAGACAGGAATGCTTTTTTTGGCAACGGAACCTCTTCAAGTGAGCGTATCATATGGTGCGGACCTAAATGACAGTTCACGCCAACCGCATCTGCACCTAATGCTTCTAGTCTGAGTAAGGCTTCATTTAAATGAATGCCTTCCTGCAAATAACTCGTTTCATGTAAGGAAACATTCGCAATAATCGGCAGATCCGTTTCATTTCTAGCAATATTTAACACCATTTCTAGCTCTTCTAAATCATAATAAGTTTCTAATATCAACCCATCTGGATTTTCAATAAGCTGGCTGTATAATTGCTCGCGAAAGCATCTTTTAATCTCATCCAAATCGAGATCAGATTTCCGAAAGCTTCTAGAAGCACCAATTGTTCCGAAAACGAAGGCTTTTCCATTCGCTGCTTTTCTGGCAATCGCTATGCCTTTTCTATTAATAGTGCTAACCTCTTCCTCCAAACCATAGCGCTTAAGTTTATAATAGTTCGCTCCATATGTATTGGATTGGAGAATATCAGCACCAGCCTCCAAATATGCTGAGTGGATTGTTTCGATTCGGGTTGGATGAGTAATATTCAGCTCTTCATAACAATTATCAATTCCATTTGAATAAAGAAGAGTTCCCATCGCCCCATCACCGATTAAAATGCGCTTTTGTAATTCTTCTCTGAAATTCATCAATTCCCCTCCTTCAAGAGCCTCACTTTCATTTGTTTAAGAACAGGAAGCAAAATGGCAGTAAAAGCAGGACTGCAGCTAACATTGAGTGGTTTCTATATTTCCAATATTAAAAACGCTAATTTTTAATCTAGTCTGCCTCCTTTTTTTCTTATCTCTAACGTTGTTTGTAGCTTATCATGTTTAACGAGCTATAGTGTAACGGATAAAAGTAATCAGTGGTTATAAAGAACAGTTGTAACGGATAAAAGTAATTAGTGGCTATAAAAAACAGTTATAACGACTGTGAGGAAAGCAACAATAAAAATTGCACGGCAAGTGTCCTATACTAAATAAAGGCATGATTCCTGTATATCGGAATCATGCCTTTGTTGACTATATTTATATCTTAAACTGAGAAATAAGCTCCTTCAGCTTTTGTGACATGCTTTGTAAATGGCCGCTTGCATTCTTCAAATTGTTCATAGTTGCTAGTTGTTCCTCAGTGCTTGCTACTACATTTTGCGTATTATCAGACGCATTACTTGCTATATCGGATAAGTGCTCAACAGATGCTGTGATTTCTTGTGATGCAGCAGACATTTGTTGAGAAGAAGCGGACACTTCCTGAATTAAACTATCCACAGATTGAATAGATTCTAATATTGTCAAGAATGCCGTGTTTGCTCCATTTACTACAACAATACCCGCTTGAACCTCTTTCGTTCCATTATCCATAACATCAACAGCTAGCTTTGTATCTTGCTGGATTATTGAGATTATCTCTACTATTTCCTTACCAGATTGACTAGATTCTTCTGCGAGCTTGCGAACTTCATCTGCAACTACAGCGAATCCTTTTCCTGCTTCTCCAGCTCGTGCTGCTTCAATTGCCGCATTAAGAGCCAAAAGATTTGTTTGATCAGCAATATCGGATATTACCTTGACAATATCGCCAATTTTCTTCGAATGCTCGCCTAATCTTTTTACTACTTCAGCTGATTGAGACACACTTTGCTGTATGGAGTTCATTTGTGTTGACGAGTTTTCCAATGAACGGCGACCATCTTTAGCTTTTTCCATTACATCAGCAGAGTTCTCCAGCATTTCTACAGAAGAAGACGCAATTCTTTGAATACCAGAACTCATTTCCTCCATTGCCAAAACGATTTGCTGAGAGCTTGCTGTTTGTACTTGTGCACCTTCAGATACCTCCTGAATAGCATCTGCGATATGTTCAGTAGCTTTTGTTGTTTCAGTTGCTCCTTCCCTCAATTCTAAAGAGGTTGAGGATACTGCTTCAGAACTAACAGCTACTTGTGAAAGCATCTCTCTAAGATTACTAATCATTTTGTTAAAGTTAGTAGCCATTACACCGAATTCATCAGAGCTTTTTATATGCAGCTCCTTCGTCAGATCGCCATTTGACATATCTACCGACAAATCATTGACCTTCTTCACATTTTTAGACAAATACGTAGAGAAAATGATGATTCCAGCAGCGATAATAACGACACCTACAATGCCAATTATTATTAAATACTTTAAGATAGATTGAGATGCTTGTGTAAGCTCAAGCTTAGGCACAACAGAACCCAATACCCAGCCAGTACCTTGAATTTGTTGATATTGCACAAAGTATTCTGCACCATCTTCAGTAAAGTAACCATTACCTTCTTTACCAGAAAGCATCGAAGTTGATAGCCCCGCTAATTCCTTGCTTTTTTCGTCCTTAATATTTAGCTTCATTACCTTTTCTTCATTTTTTGCTGCAATATATTGCCCGTCTTTATCCAAGAGAAACGCCCAACCCTTTTCTCCCACTTTTGTTTCAGAAATAAGTGTTTGTATTTCTCCAAGATTGATATCACTCGTTACAATTGCTTGTAAAGATTCAGTTCCGTTCTCTTCTTTATAGAGTGGCATTGCGGCAGTAATCAGTGTTGCCTTAGTACTTTCATCGTATAATGGCTTTGTATAAGCAATATTCGCAGCGTTATCTAACCCGACACCAGCTTTGTACCAAGCTTGATTTGGATAATCATAATCTGGATCATTATATGCTTGAGTGGAGGTAATCTTGTCTCCCTCTCGATAGCTGTACGTACTGAAGTACTTTGTATCTTCTTTATATTTATACGGATCAAAATATATTCCGATTCCGTATACATCATGATTATCATCTAGTTCTGATTTAAACACAGAGTCAAAATCTTGCAGTGTAAAGCTTGTTGCCTTCCTCTCTAATGCATTAGCAATCCCTTTTGAAAAGGCAGTATGTGTATCAATAACTCCTTGTACGTTACCAGTTATGGAATCTAACTGATATTTCAGCTTTTGGTCTGTTTCATTAGAAATATAATTATGGGACGTTTTAAACGAAACAATCGTCATCACCACAAGCGTTATAAAAATTAATGGCATAAGAAAAACCAGCGTTTTTACCTTTATAGACATTCTTTTCATTAGTAACCTTCCTTCTAAAATATTGTTCAAACAGATATACCTTACTATTAATATCGGTGTATTTTTATAAAAATGAATGCATTGCACAATGTAATATATTACAAGGAAAAAAAAGACTGCCAAAAAAGGCAGTCCTCCTTACTCTAATTCTGTTTACTTTCGATACGTTCCTGAATAAAGCCAATCCCTTCCACTCGGCTTAGATAAAACTTCTTTTTTTTTCGAAATCATGATATTGTTAAATTTTATTAGAAGTTTTTCTCTAGACTGTAATCCTCTGCATAAATTATTGGGGTGAAAAAATGAATGATATTTCGAAGCTGCTTGAAAAGTTTCCTATAAAAATTACTGTTGCAGCACTGCTTATTATACTAATTGTTTATTTAATCCGTAAATTTATCAAGATTTTCTTTGATAAAACAAGCTTTTTAGATGAAAATCGCGAAGAGACCATTATCCATTTCACCAATCAGGCCACAAAGGTAATAGGAGTAGTCTTTTTTCTCCTGTATTTACTTAGCCATTTCTTTAACCTTGAAAAGCTTGTTACTGGCTCCGTTGTTGTAGCAGGTGCCTTGGCTGTTATTCTTCAGCATATTATCAGGGATTATATTATGGGGCTAACATACCTGTTTGAACGGCAAATTAATTATGGCGATTATATTATTATTAATGGCGAGCGCCAAGGGAAAATTGAAGAAATCAGCATGCGTCATCTCAAAATCCGTCAATACGATGGCTATCTGTATACTGTTTCCTACAGCAATATAACAGAACTTCAGAATGGAACAAGAGGCAGACGCAGGGTAAATGAAAGCCTTATTCTTAATTATAGACAAAATCCAGATGCTGCCTTCAAGGTAATGGAGGAAGTTGCTCGAATTTGTAATGAAAAATACAGTGAATATTTATTAAAGGATGAAAACGGTATTTCCATTGAAAGGTTTCAATTTAACCAAATAACGGAGCTAAATGTTGATTTCATGGGCCATAAATATTCGATATCAGGACTTGTGAAGGAAGCAGATTATGTGGAAGCAAGTAAAAAGCTGCGATATGAGCTTGCACTTGCTGCTTACAATAGCGATTTAATAATGGCAGAGAGCACCAGCACCAGCCATTAATATAGGAAAGAGGCTGGGACATAAGTATGTGAATCTGCGTAAAAACCGAACTCATTAATCAACTATTGATTAATGAGTTCGGTTTTTTTGTTTTTAGTTTTAATACAATGATTAAAAATCTTAGTGGAATGGAGCGGAGGCCACTCGACTACTAAGGGAAATAGAGGAAAGGCTGAGACCCCGCAGGGAAGCTTTCCCCGCGGAAAGAGCGAGGACGAGCGCGCAATGAAATGAACTAACTTTAACTCTATATTCTAATTAGTCACAAGCTTCATTTTTCAAAGTTGTATGTAATATTATCATTCGTGTTTAGAAGAGTTATCTTTTGTTTTGTCCCTAACCTCTTTTTTGTCAGTAACTATTTAACTTCTAAATTGGGACACCCTTCTTATATTTATGTCTCAAAACCAAGTTAAAATAAATTATTTTGACATAAGGAAAAAAATCGTGTAATGTAATGCATGTTCGCTTTAACGCTTAAAAGCGTTTATTTAGAAAAGAGTGACAATTTAAGCATACTCTTTTAAGTAGGAACGAAGTATTTAAGAGTTTTGGAGGAATAATTATGGAGTTAGAAAAAAATACGATATCAGTCCGTCCGATTGAAGCAGCGATTGTTACGATACTATTAATGGGAATACTTGGATACCTTATCATTGGGGTTGAGGTTGTTCCTCATATTGCGATAATGACAGGAATTGCACTTCTATTAATTTATGGCGCAGTCAAAAAAGTGGGCTTTAGCGAACTAGAACAAGCGATGGTAGACGGCATTAAGCCAGGGTTAGGTGCTGTAATGATTTTCTTTTTCATAGGCATGCTGATAAGCAGCTGGATGGCAAGCGGCACAATCCCAACATTTATCTATTTATCTGTTGAACTAGTTACTGGAAAGTTTTATTATGCAATTGTTTTTGTTGTTACAGCAATTATCGGTCTTTGTATCGGTAGCTCCCTAACTACTGCAGCTACTATTGGAGTTGGCTTTATCGGTGCAAGCATTGCACTTGACATTTCGCCTGCTATTACGGCGGGAGCGATAATTTCTGGTGCATTCTTTGGGGATAAAATGTCACCATTATCTGATACTACAACACTAGCAGCAAGTGTTGCTGATACGGATTTATTTGAACATATTAAGGATATGGCATGGACAACCGTTCCTGCATTTATTATTTCATTTCTTGTCTACTTAATGATATCTCCTAAGACAACAAGCGAAAGCTTTCAAAAAATAGATGCGATTAAAGGGACATTACTGGATCAGAACCTTGTCCACTGGTATTCTATCATTCCATTTATCATTTTAGGTGTGCTCGCACTTAAAAAGGTTTCTGTTATTGCGACATTATTTGCTGGTACAATTTCTGCATTGATTATTTCTTTTTGGGTGAATAACAGCTTAGGATTTAAAGGAATACTAGAATTACTTTACTCAGGATACAAATCTACTAGTGGAATTAAGGAAGTGGACTCCATGCTGTCAAGGGGCGGAATTGAAAGCATGATGTTCAGTATTTCCATTATTCTCCTTGCATTAAGCATGGGGGGCTTGTTATTTAAACTAGGAATCATTCCAGCCCTTTTATCTGTCGTGCAACGGATTCTTAACCGCGTTTCCTTACTAGTATGCTCTGCTGCTGGAATGGCAGTTGCTGTTAACTTTATTATCGGTGAACAGTACTTATCTATCCTGCTTCCAGGAAATGCTTTTAAAGAGAATTTCAAGAAGGCAGGTCTGAAACCAAAGCATCTGTCTCGGGTGCTTGAAGATGCAGGAACAGTTGTTAATCCTCTTGTTCCTTGGGGTGTCTGTGGCGTATTTCTGTCAACTGTACTCGGTGTTTCTGTGACAGAGTATGCTCTCTTTGCATTTTTCTGCCTTTTATCACCATTAATTACGTTATTTTATGGTTTTACAGGCATTTCATTACCTAAAACGAAGAAGAATTAAAATACTTGTAATAAGAGCACAGTTATCAAAATGATAACTGTGCTCTTATTTTGCCATCTTCGTTTAATTCAATCCATAATATCATTGTATATATTTAGAAATTACGCAAAAAATAACTGCAAATGTCAAGGGTGGTTACATAATGCAAGAATTTATTTCTAATCTGGATTTACATGCGAAGGGATTATGGTTTCCTGTTTCAGTTAGCATGTTATTAGCGCTCACAGTACTTTTCATCCCTAAAAATATTTCCTGGAAAGAAATTTATATTACATTTGGAATTGTTGGGTTGGCGACATGGCTTAGCGACGGAATCCTTGCAAGGGCAATTGATTTATTTGATATCGGAGATCCTAAAAAAGCTGGTCTCGGGGATATTTTAAGCTATACATTCATTCCAACTTCTCTTGCTATCCTTTTCTTAAATTATTTCACAAGAAAAAACCGCTGGATTTTAACCTCATGGTTCACTTTAGCTGCCTTTTTAATAGAATTTGGTATGGTTCATCTTGGCTATATGAAATTTAAAGGCTGGAATGGATATTTTTCCATCATTGCGTTTGTCATTGCCTTTGGTTTTGTATTGCCATTACATTTGAAAATTATCAGAAGCGACTAAAAAGACAAAAAAATGGTGTTCCTGCTATTTTGCTCAAATTGGATAGAAGCAAAAATAGCAGGACCGCCATTTAATGTTTATTCTTTCATAATTTTCTCAAGGGCAAGACTCTGCAGCCCGTATAAATAATCCTGTTTCCAATCGCTCCATGTAAGCTCCGGCAGATGTTCTGAAGGTACATATTCTGAGCTGTTCTTTAGAATATTATCTAACAACTGCTGTTCAACCTCAGCCTTGTTGAATATAACGGCATGCGGATTAAGAATAGATACAAATGAGGCTATTAACCTGCTGATTGCATCAATCTTAATAGCATCATTCTTCAATGCTTCTTGGAAATTATTATCATTATACTGAGGGATCAAGGAGATTTCCCCAGAGAAAAACGTACTTCCTCTAACTACATCCCCATTAATCATAATGCCCGCTCCTGGTCCATTTTGACCAAAATACAAATATACGAGCGAGTGTTTTTCGGACATGCCCATATTGTAATGATATCCAAGTACAGCTGCGTTCATATCATTTTCTACAACTACAGGGATAGAATAACGATCCTCATAATACTTCTTTAAGTCAAAATTTTGAAGGGAATCATAGCCTGGTATATAAAATATCCGGCCATTATCAACAGAACCAGGTACCCCAATAGCAATAGAGCTTATTTTCGGGTATTTAGCCATAATGCTTTCAATACAACTATTCAATGAAGTTAAATCGTCCTCTTTTAAGACACTTTGAACAGTGCCTGTTTCTTTTATTTCGCCCGCACAATTGAATATTGTATAATTCGTTTCGCTTCGTTCTAAAAATATGGATAAACCTAACATATATTCTGCGTTATATGAATATCTTTTTGCTCTTCTTCCACCACTAGAATCATCTAGCCCTACTAAATAAATCTCTCCGTCTCTTTCCATCTGGGACAAAAATTTGCTTATAGTCGGAAAACTGATATCTAATGTATTACTAAGTTCAACCTTAGTAGCACTCCCCATTTCCAGCAGAGATTTGCGAATTCCAGTATGAATAACTTTTTTCATAGATTTTGGAGTAGCAGATAATTCATTCATTTCTTTCACCACCAATAAACCTTTTTAAATTACTTAAAAAAGCATGGTGCTAATATAGCATAAATACATTTTTATCACAATATTTTAAAAAACCAGGCTCAAAGCCGATTCTTCCAGATTACTTCACCAAATAGTTCTTCTATCCGTTCACATTGCTTTCTGTGTACATGGTGCAAACACGACTCCTTTATCCTTCATGATTTTTTTGGTTTTTTCAAATAAACCTGTTAAAATCGCTTTTATTATTTAAAAAAGTACCATCCATATCAGAAATAACTAATTTAATCATTTGAATCCCTCCAAAATATTAAATTTATTTAGCCCGTAACACCACTTATTAAATTAGTTAATAAGTGGTGTACATCGTTAGCTTCCTGTCTACTATACTATTTGTTAGTTAGAGTAACTGTCTTATTAGGAGTAGTATTATTTGTTTTCTGTATACATTTTGCTGTTTTTAATCGTGCTAACAACAGAACCACAATACAAATAATTAAAGCTAATTTTTCGGAAAAAGAGCTTTATCCATAAACTGACTATTTCAAATTCTCAGAAGCAATCAGGAGGAATCAAGAGGATTACTACGTATACAGTACATATTAAACATACAGTTTCATCTGTACATAGTTTACAGGAGATTAACAGCATATACGCTCTTTGTATTCAATTTGTTATACAGTTACACTTTAATTAGTTAAAAAATGATTAGAGGGGAGTTTTTTGGTGCTAAAAAAACTTAGCGGAATGACATCAGCAATAGCTTTAACGATTGGATTAACGGCATGTGGAGGTAGTGAGACAAGTGGCTCACTTGGAGAACAGTTGGATTATGAAATTGTCGGTATAGACCCTGGATCAGGTCTTATGAATGCTACCCAAAATAAAGTATTACCTGGATATGGACTTGATGAAAAATGGGAAGTAATTGAAGGATCAGATACTGCTATGACAGCTGAATTAACAAAAGCCATAAAAAATGAAGATCCGATTATTGTGACAGGATGGGTTCCACACTGGATATTTAATGAGTTCGATTTAAAGATGCTAAAGGATCCAAAAGAACTTTACGGTGGGGAGGAATACATACATACACTTGTTAGACATGGATTCCAAGACGATTTACCTGAAGCATATAAGTTTCTTGATCAATTCGAATGGGGACCTGAAGAGATGCAGGATGTCATGGTCAAAATACAAAGCGGAAAATCGGAACAGGAAGCAGCTGAAGAATGGGTCGCGGAAAATGCTGATTTAGTGAATTCCTGGACAGAAGGTGTCAAGCCTGGTAATGGGGAAGAAATAAGTATGACATATGCTGCTTGGGCGGATTCCATTGCAAGTAATAATGTCGTTAAATACGTACTTGAAAATAAGTTAGAATATTCCGTTAACTTGATACAAGTAGAACCAGGCGCTATGTGGGCAGGTGTTTCTGACGGCAGTGTTGATGCAATGATAGGCGCCGCATTACCAACTACACATGCTGCTTACTATGAAAAATTTGAAGGTGACTTTGTTGACTTAGGACCAAACTTTACTGGTTTAAAAAATGGTCTAGTAGTTCCGGAGTACATGGATATAGACTCTATTGAAGACTTACAGGATTTATAATAAGGATAAAGAGGCTGGGACATAAGTATGTGAACCAGCGTAAAGACCGAACTACTTAATCAACTATGATAAGCTCCCCTATAGGTAGACAGGTTAAAAAATAAAATCTGGATACTATAGGGGAGTATTTTTTATGTCTCGAAAGTTTTACTCTGCAGAAGAAAAATATGAAATAGTGAAGGCGTTTGATGAATCACTTTCTTCACTTAAAGTGGCATCCATTTATAAAGTACATCATGCCACCGTTTTGGAATGGAAATATAAGTTTGATACCTTTGGCTTAGAAGGATTAAAGGAGTCTTCCGCATGGAAAAAATATTCGGAAGAACTAAAGTTATCCGCCATAAAAGAGTATTTGTCCGGTGGTTCTTCGATTCGTGAGGTTTCTAGAATGTATGAAATATCCCATCCCTCTGTCCTCAGAAGTTGGATTAGGAAGTATAATAGTCATAGTGAATTAAAAGATGCGTCACAAGAAAGGACGGGCTCTATGACTAATGAAAGCAAACTAACTTGGGAAGAACGATTACATATTGTACTTGATTGCTTGGGGAACGGAAAAAATTATCAAGAAGCAGCGGATACGTATCAAGTTTCTTATCAACAAGTTTATCACTGGGTAAAGAAGTATGAAGATGGCGGAGAAGAAGCGTTGAAAGATAGACGTGGTAAAAGGAAAGAGGAATCAAAGCTAACTCCAGAAGAAAAATTCAAGCTTCAAATGAAAAAGCTAGAAAGAGAAAATGAACGGTTGCGTGCGGAGAATTTGTATTTAAAAAAGTTGGAGGAGATAGAAAGGAGGAGAAAATAAAGCCTATCCGATTCGAGGATAAATATATCGCTATCCAGGAGCTTCATAGGGAAGAAAACATAAGTATTTCTTTACTTTGTGAAATAGTCAAAATAGCACGATCCGCCTATTATAAATGGCTGAATCGTCTCCCTACTTCCCAGGATTTACTGAATGAAAAAATCATAAAAGAAATGAAGATTCTTCATGAAAAAGTGGATAGTACCTTCGGTTATCGTCAAATGACGCTTCACATGAATAGACAGTTTAAAGAGAAACTTAATCATAAAAGAATCTATCGACTAATGAAAGTGGCGGGCTTACGCTCGATTATCCGCATCAAGAAGAAACGTTATAAACACTTTACTCCTAAACAGGTGGCGGAAAATAGACTAAATCGAGAATTTACTGCGGAGAAACCAAATGAAAAATGGGTTACAGATGTAACGGAATTTAAGTATGGCCAATCAAGGAAGGCTTATTTAAGTGCAATTCGTGACCTTTATGATGGCTCCATTGTAAGTTTTGTTATAGGACATTCCAATAATAATAGACTTGTATTTAAGACGCTAGACCAAGCAACTGCACTATTATTAGAGGAGGAACATCCACTTATCCATAGTGATCGTGGGTATCAATATACCTCCAAAGGATTTAAGCAAAGGATAGATGCGGCGAAAATGACGCAGAGTATGTCAAGAGTTGGTCGATGTATTGATAATGGACCGATGGAATCTTTTTGGGGAACACTGAAATGTGAGAAGTATTATATACATAAATATAAGACATTTGAGGAACTTGAACATGCGATAGAGGAGTATATTCATTTTTATAATTATGAAAGATATCAAAAACGATTAAACGGCTTAAGCCCTATGGAATATAGAGCTCAAGCTGTTTAAATCTTTTTTATTATTTCAACTGTCTACTTGACAGGGGGCATTTCACTATTGATTAAATGGTTCGGTTTTTTTGTTTTTAGTTTTCATACAATAATTAGAAATCTTAGTGGAATGGAGCGGAGGCCACTCGACTAATAAGGGAATTAGAGGACGCTTTAGACCCCGCAGGCGAGGACGGGCGCGTAATGAAACGAACTAATTTTAACTCCATTTTCTATTTAGTCACAAGCTTCATTGTTTTAAAATTAGATGTAATTTTATTATTCGTGTTTAGAAAGGTTATCTTTTGTTTTGTCCCAGCCTCTTTAAATGAGACACTATAAATAATTACTATACTAAATTTCCTATGCTATAAACTGTTTAACTCACCGATAATCTCATCTGTCGTTAAGATTGTTGCAAATTCATTTTGGAGCATCGCCAACTCATGTTTATGTATTGCTTCTGCACTATATGAAACACCGTTATGGTCGGTAATTTCAAATGCAGCAGTAGCATCAGCTACGAGGAATGTTTTATATCCTAAGTTCCCAGACATCCGCGTTGTTGTTGAAACACAATGCTGTGTTGATAAACCTGTTATTATTAATTCTTCTATTTGTTGCTCTTGAAGATAGGTTTCTAAACTTGTACCAATAAAGGCACTGTTTACATTTTTTTGAATAATTTTTTCATTGCTTTTGGGCTGCACTATTTCCTTAAACTGTATACCAACATTATTCTTATAATGGAGTGGGGATTGCGGTTGAACGGACAGGTGTTGAGAATAAATAATCTTCCCGTTATTGTTTCGCCATGCCTTTAACAGCAGAGCTATATTTTCTTCTGCTTGCGGATTATTCCTGCTTCCCCAATATGGGTCATCAAATCCCTTTTGTACATCCAATATCATCAGTGCCGGGAGACCTTTAAAATTTGCCAATAGAACTCTCCTCACATTTCATTTATTTACATTTATTATTCCGATTGTTTTCCCGAGCATACATAGCTTAGAACCTATCACATATGCATACGCAAAAAAAACTGCATTCTAAATGTGCCTAGAATGCAGTCATATGAATATTTATCTTTAACACCCTTTATATAGTAGAAACTATTTAACTAATAAAGAAGTTAATAATTAGCACACCAGCAAGCCCAACTAAGGAAGCTATTGTAACCATTACAGACCATGTACGGATTGTTTTTCCAATCGAAAGATTGAAATATTCCTTGTAAATCCAAAATCCTGCATCGTTAACATGAGAGAATGTCATACTTCCTGCCCCTGTCGCTAATACCATTAGTTCTGGACTCACATGTGCCGCTCCGACTAATGGTGCTGCAATGCCGGCTGCTGTTAAGCCTGCAACTGTTGCTGATCCAAGAACCACGCGCAGGATTGCAGCGATAAGCCATGCCAGAATTAACGGTGACATTGTCGAGCCTTCCATAAGGTTAGCGACATATTGATCTACATGTGTATCAATCAAAACTTGCTTAAATGCGCCGCCCCCTGCAATTACTAACAGAATCATGGCAATGCTGCTTACTGACTCAGAAATGGAATTCATAATTTCAGGCATTTTCTTGCCTCTGTTTAAACCAAATGTAAAGATGGCAACAATAACCGCTATCAATAAGGCAAAGCCAGGATCACCTAGAAACTGTGCTACCGGGAGCAAGGATGAATTAGGCATTGCAATTTCAACTATTGCTTGGAAGGCAATAAGGATAACTGGAATAAGTGCAGTGAATACACTGATACCAAAGCTTGGCAGCTCACTTTCCTTAAAATGCTTTGGAGTAAATAACCCTTTTGGTATTTCAACTTCTAAATCTGCTTTCTTAAACGTTTTTACATATAGTGGACCACTTAAGTAAATAGCTGGTATCGCAATAAGCACACCATATAATAATGTTTTACCAATATTAGCGTCATAAACAGCAGCAACTGCTGTTGGTCCTGGATGTGGTGGTACAAAGCCATGCATTGTGATTAAAGCAGAAATAACTGGCATTCCAATATAAAGAATTGGCACACCTGCCTGAGCTGCAATTGTAAACACAAGTGGAATTAATACGACTACACCTGTTTCAAAGAATAATGCAATTCCAACTATCCCTGCTGTTAGAACAGCAGCAAGCTGAACCCGTTTTTTCCCAAATGAATTAATCAATGTTGTTGCAATTCGCTGGGCCCCACCAGAATCGGCCATTAATTTACCGAGCATTCCACCAAAACAGATGACTAAAACAAGATGGCCTAATGTACTGCCGAGACCAGTTGTTATAGATTCCATTGCTTCAGTTGGTGCCATGCCTTCCATAACACCTACTAGCAATGACACAATCACAAGCGATATGAAAGCGTTTAACTTAAAGACCACCATTAATAAGAGCAAAAGCGCTACCCCAATACATATATATACAATCGGCATATTTCTCCCTCGATTCCCTTTTGAATTTTGGAATGCCATAAAGGCATTCCATGTCTATATTTGATTAATCCTTACTGCTCAACAGCTCAACAACTGTTTTTAAATCATCTACTGATCCAACATTCCCCGGGAAGATTACATAGGACATACCAGGGTATTTACTTTCTTCCCCTGTAATCCAGACTGGAATTCCTGGTCTAATTTGTCCAGCTACTGTTGCTCTTTTTACTGCCAGGCCTTTAGTACCAACGTCACTTGACGTTATGCCCCCTTTAGCTACAAGGAAATTCGGTCGCACCTTCAATTTAGTTACAATGGACGTAACTGCATCTGAAATGGAGACAGACAGCTTCAGTTCCTCTTCTTTTTTGTTTTCTCCAAGGTCAAGCCTTTTTCTGCTTGTATAAACAGCTACTGTCCTGCCTGAAGTGATGAAGTCTTCAACTGTTTCAATAACCCGTTCACACTCTTCTTTAAATTTATCAGGTTCTAGGACTAGGTTTGTATTAAACTCAATAAATTCAATGGTAGATAACTCTTGTAATTTTTCTAATTGCTCTGTCGTCTTCTTCACATGAGAGCCAACAATAATTAACCCACCATTTGTCGTCTCTTCGTTCACTAGCTCTTTCCTTGTTAAAAGCCCCTTGTCTTGAACTCCTCCTATAACCTTCGGCAGTGCCGCAGCTGTTCGGAACAAAAAGTTTTTGCCTGACTGAATTGCTTTTACAAGTGCAGCTGTAAAGACCTTCACATCTGCTTCATCAGCAGCGTTGACAACTATTTTATTAAAATCCTGAACATTAGTAAGCTGTTCAGCAATAGCTTCTACTTCCATTGCACGCAGCTGTTCAATCGAAATATATAAGGTGTTTTTTGCTAAATAGTCCCCATTTGACTTTTCTTCGACCCATTCTCCAAGATGAGAACTTGAGTAGCCGAATGTACGGTCTTTTGCAAATTCCGTTTCTCCAGCAGGAACAAGCTTTGTACCTGTTTGCACATAGTGGATATTATTTAGAGTAAATCGACCGCCTTCTTTGAAATATGGCAGTATTACTTCTCCGTCTATCTTAAGTGCAGAATTTTCTTCAAGTGTATCTCTAAGAACAGCAGTTTCAAGAGGATAATGTCCTCTTAGAGTGGAGTCTCCTCTGCTGATGATCAAAAATTCCTTATCAAGCTTTGTTGCGACTGCAAGGATGTTTTCAGCAATTTCACGATGAACAGCTTCGGTTTCTTTTTCTGTCAGCCCTCTTGAGTTCGTCAAAATGAAGAACATTGAAGCAGCTTCTTGGAAACCAGCCTCTATAGCTTCTTCTGACCAATCCGTAAAGACAGAAATATTATTCACCGTCTGCACACCTGTCGGATCATCATCAAGCACAATGATTTTTTTGTTTAATTCCTTAAGTGCCTCTGCTGCTAACTTATCTGCTTCCTTCTTATCTATCGCTGGCAGTTGCTTAAGGTATTCTGCATTTAATCGCATGTCTTCCATTATTTCTCCGCCTTCTTTACTTCAGTATTAGCAAGCTTTTCGTAATATCTGACAATACTTGAATGGTCATCATTCACTTTTCCGTCTGTTTTTAATGCATGGAATATTTCCAGCAGATGACTAGATAAAGGCAATGGCACGCCAATCTCATGTGCTGTGTCCATTACATTTGTTATGTCCTTCATATTAATAGCAATACTTCCTCCAGGAGTGAAATTCCTTTCCAGAATCATCGGTACCTTAGCATCTAATACTGTACTGCCTGCAAGTCCACCACGAATTGCTTCATACATCTTCTCAACATCAATACCTGCTTTTGCCGCAAGCACTAATGCCTCTGACATTGCTGCAATGTTAAGGTTTACAATTATTTGATTAGCAAGCTTTGCTGTCACGCCACAGCCATTATCCCCCACTAATACGATGTCCTTTCCCATTCCGTTTAGAACTGTTTTAGCGCTTTCAAAAACCTCTGGCTTTCCTCCAACCATAATCGATAATGTTCCATCAATTGCTTTCGGCTCTCCACCACTTACAGGCGCATCTAGCATGGCTACGCCCCGTTTTGCGGCAATTTCTGCAAGCTCACGTGACACATTTGGTGTGATTGAGCTCATGTCAATTATCACAGTACCTGGCTTAGCACCCTCCAAAATTCCATTCTCGCCAATAATAACTTCCTTTACATGTTTAGATGCAGGTAGCATGGTAATAATAATATCCGCATTTGCTGCAAGCTCCTTTGGAGTTGAAGCAGCTTCCGCTCCAGCAGCTGTTAGCTGTGCAACCGCCTCTTTGTTAAGATCCAATACAGTTAAAGAATGTCCTGATTTTATAAGGTTCAAAGACATTGGCTTCCCCATAATTCCTAATCCAATAAATCCAACTTTTTGTTCCATCTATATATTCCTCCTCAATCTTGTAAGCATTTGCAAAATTGCACACTTTTGTTTTTTAAAATATTTCAATAACTGAAATCGTTTTCAACTTTCTACAAACTCATTGTACACGATTACATAAAAATTGTATACATTTTTTTATTTTTTGTATACAAAATATCATTTCAGCTATTTTTCTTTATATTATTTTTAGCTTTTCTTTGGTAAGATACAGATAAATAGCAATTGTATAGGAGGTGAAACTATGTATGGAAGTGAGCGTTCTCGTTCTGCATCGCATCAGTCCTATGAAATGTTACGGGACAAAATACTAAATGGCGAGCTGCAAGGTGGCACTAAAATAGTTGAAGAAAAAATTGCAGCAGAGCTTGGTGTGAGCAGAACACCTATCAGGGAGTCTATTAGGAAATTGGAGTACGAGGGACTTATCGTCAACAAACGAGTCGTGAAGCCGACGGAGAAAGACTTACGTAATATGTTCCAAGTCCGCATTCTTTTGGAAGGCTATTCTGCCCAATGTGCAGCCTCATACATAAAAGAAAAAGAACTCGAGGAATTATTGGCCTGTGTTGAAATCGGAAGGAATGGGAAAATAGAAGACATAATGAAGGCAAACGAGCGTTTTCATGAAATTATTGTGCAATCAAGCAACAATAACGTCATGATTGATATTATTGACCGCATGCAGTCCACTATTTATCTTTTTAGAAAAACAGTTGTTTTCTATAATCGCCCACACCTAATTGACGAACATGAGCAAATTTATGAAGCTATTAAAGAAAGAGATGGCCAGAAAGCAGAACAGTTGATGAAAAGCCATTTACAAGCAGACCTCGAATTTTGCCTTCACTTGATCGGATAATAGAAAAGGGGTGCACTCACTATTGAGTACACCCCTTATTTCTGCCTATTATTCAGCGTCTACTTCTAGAGTTCCAGCATAGTTCATTGCAAGTTGATCAGCCGTAGTCATTGCTTCTGAACTACCGTAATAAGGATAATATGGCAATTCAATTACTGCGTTAATTTCACAAAGGGAAACAGTGATAGGATAATACCATGGTGCAGGTCCTAATGCTACTGTATCACAATCAACCTTCCCTACCACACCAATGAAATATCCGCCATTTGTAACAATCTTCACAAGACGACCATGAAGTCTTTTAAGTTCGTCTTTGATGCCATTTACACAGTTCCCGTCACATTTGTGACCATGCTTGTGTTTATCCTTGCATTTGCAGTCCTTTTTCTTATTATGCTTATGAAATAACATGAAATCTAAATGAAGCTCCATAAATTTTTTCCCCTTCCATCTGTTAATTATTTCTTCCTTAACAATATATTGCAGCTCGTCCTATTCTGTTATAATACAGATACCCATTTATGATGCAGTGATGAAAAATGATGAATTTGCTTAAATATATTAGTCTATGTTGTAAATAGAGAAAGGTGCACTCATATGAGTACACCTTTCAAGTAAGTGAGAAGGAGGTTTTAATGGTATTATAGGGGATTGTATTAAGAGGTGCTTTTTAGTAATGAGCTCAGCTATTTTATTGAAAGAAAATATTAATTAAGAAAGGACCTGCGTTAACCTGTGAAGACAAGCCATTAGTTATCACAATAAGATTACTTACAACTAATAATAGAATTTTAATTACTTCGTATATTGTATCGACATGCAATGGTTTTTTCTTTCTTTCATTGCTCTGCTTGTTGGCACTTAGATACATCATCATATTTTTATTTCTATCTAAAAGAATCTTCCAATCACAGGCTTTTTACACCATTATATTTTTTCCGAATTCATGGTAATTACTGCTTGTCCTTACTAATCATAATTACCTCCAATTGAACTGCAGCCTCCCTTACCAAACTTGATTTCTTAATACCTTATAATATATTAGCGAAAGTACTTAACAGAAACCGCTTCTCCCCCATGGACACACCTATTTTTTAAAAAATAAGGAAAGAGCGTAACAGACATAAATTAAAGTCTTAATATAATATGTCTAAAACACTGGGCTTAATTCCCATAAGCAATATTCAAATCTCTTCACTAAAAAGACCCAAGCCTGCCGCCAATACTTTGTTTTGTTATAGAACCGTTCTGCGAATTTTTTCAGTTTTTAAAGACTTTCTTTCTACATCACAAAAAAAAGCACCAAAACCGGTGCTTTTCTTCAACCTATATAGCCTCTTTTTCTCCCATAAGTTTATTCAACTCAACAGCAATTGCCTCCTCACTAACCGTTTTGTCAGCACTGTTCAACGGATTTGGTGTATACCCACAAGCTTGGACTTCCGCTTCCAAGAAGAGGATTTTCTCCTCCATTCTAGTAACACCTTTTAAAATATTATCTCCACCAAAGGATACTGTTATGGTTTGGATTTGTTTAGCGTTTTTCGCAACATTTGCACGAGATGCAAGCACCGTTTTCTTTTGTCCCAGTTCATTAAGAGTGGTCTGCAGCTCACTAAACTTGTCCTTTAGTACAACCGTTTGCTCCTTAATAGCATCAAGCTGCTGATTATACAGACTGAGCTGCTGTTCAAGATAGATTTTTTCCCCGACAGCCAATTTAGCAGCAGCCTCGTCTCCCTTCTGGAGAGCAGATGTTGCTTGTCGCGTTCTTTGACCAATATTCTCCTTCGTTTGTGCTATTAATGCAGACTGTTTATTTTCAGCAAACAGCTGTTTGGAAATGGCTGATTGTGCTTTATTTAGCTCCTGTTCCATTTCTCGTAAATATTCATTCAGCATAGCAATTGGATCCTCCGTTTTATCCAATAATCCATTGATACCTGAAGTTGTAATTGTTTTAATTCGCTTAAAAATACCCATTTTTATTCGCTCCTTGTTGTTTGTATTATATTTTCCATTTATTTAAGTAAGCTTGGATTCCTGAATTTATCCTTCCTGCCTAATTTCCTTAGTCAAAATAAACAGTGAGTGAGGATCAATGGTAGCTATTTCCTAGTCCTAATTCTGCCTGTTATATTCCTCCTTTCCTTTCGTTAATTGCAGTTTAATAATGTTTGGTGAAAACATGGTGAAATGTTTCTATTAAATAAAAAACTGCAAAACAAATAAGGAAATTGAAAGATGATGAACTTTCAGAATTTAACAACTTTAAATTTCCACTAAAAAAATAGGAAATTCGACCGATAATTTTGACATAGGTTAGTAGGATAAAGTCTTTATATATTTGGCAAATTCATTGAAAAGTGAAGACGCAAAGCTTCGGGTCTAAGGCATTTTGATAGCTAAGATGGCTGAGCTGCAACATACATATTACTTTTGTATTTTTGTTTGCAGCCCTTATTTACAGAGGGCCTTTTTTTATGGTTCTCTTTTTTAGCCCTATAAAGCATTTATCTTATTAACAAAAAATAATTTGGAGGAAATTATGGATTTTAAAAAAGTACAGCAGTTATTTCCTAGTGAAGATGGAAATAAACAGCAGCAATTAGAATTATTAGGTTATATCGAACAATTATTAAGTGGAATTGACAGTAAGAAAGATCCTAACAAATCTACATTAGGTCCTATTCAAGAGAAAAGTGACAATTTGTACAAAGAAATAGTTGAAAATGCAGCTACTCCAAATTCCGGGATTAATATGGAGGAAATAGTAAATAAACTTATCGCTCTTTCTGATGGACATCCCTACCATACTAGAAATTTCGTTACTAATGTATTACCAATGGCAAGTATTCCTGGAATTATCGGACTACTTACGACTTCGATATTAAACGGAAACAACCTATGGGATGTATATGGTCCTGCAGCAGCAGAGGCTGAAGTAAAAGTAATCTCGATGATGTCTAAGCTTGTTGGATATGATTACACAAAAAGCTGGGGATACACTACTTGGGGTGGACAGGGTGCCGTATTCAGTGGACTGCGTCTAGCTATTGCTAAACAATTCCCAAATGCTAAAGAGGAAGGAGTACCAAATAACCTTTATTGCTTCGCTTCAGAAAATGCACATTATAGTCTATTAAAATCTGTTGAAGCAACTGGAATAGGCAGCAACCATTTGATTCGCGTTAAAGCTGGCAGCGACTTTGCTATGGACATAACAGATCTTCAAGAAAAAATGGAAGCTGTTATTCAAAAAGGCGGTATCCCAATTTATGTTGTAGCTACAACTGGAACGACTGACAGCTTTGGTATTGACGATGTGAAAAGTATTAAAGAAGTTACTACTGAATTAGAGAAAAAACATCAGTTAAAACCAATTCACATCCATGCAGATTCTGCACTGGGCGGCTTCTATTCTTTATTTGCCAATTACGATTTCACTAACAATCCTCTTAGCTTTGAAAAGGATGTATTGGAAGGTTTAATGCAAATTAACGAAAGAATGCAGTATATCTCAATCGCAGACAGCTTATGCTTCGACTTCCAAAAGCTTGGGCAAACACCATATTTAACAAGTCTTTTCTTAGTGAAAGACGGTGAGAGCCTTGGTCTTCTTGACCTTGAAGAGTTTGAAACACCTTATGTTGGTAATCGTGGATATGGTAGCTACCATACAGGCTATACGTTGGAGTGCTCAAGAATGGGAAGCTCAATCGCTATTTATGCAGCATTATTAGCGTTTGGTGTTGAAGGCTATCAACAGATTCTTGCAAATTATGTTCGCGTTAATATAGCCTTCAGAAAAATGTTAAAAGAAAGAATCCCTAATATGGGTATTACTAACGAGAAAAATATTGGTCCTATCACAACATTCCGTATTTACCAAGACACTGTGCAATGGGATCTTGAACAAAGCGGTCAAGCAACTGCTGAACAAATAAATCTTACGAACGAATTAAACTATGAGTTATTTGAAATTCTTGGCCAACAGCGTGAAGATGTATTTTTCGGTGACACTAAAAAGCAATGCTTAGTAGATGTTAGTGATTCAGCTGAGCGTCTTCCTATTTATGTTTCCAAATTATTCTCGATTTCACCATATACAGAAGTGGAACATTTAGACCATATGATAACAGCTATTGAAAAGTCCATATTGAAAATGGAGGGCCTGAAAGTTGAAGTTACCCTCTAGAAAAAAGTCGATACTATTTAAAAATATTTTAGATTTTGTTATACCAATTGCAATTTTTTCCGTTATCTTTAGTGCAACTCTTTATACTTTTTCGATGAATATTATCAATAATTATGTTATTGACCAGTTTGAGAATCGATTAGAAACAGTTCTTAATGATATGGTTGAAAACATTGATCCTACTCTTGTTAAAAGTGCTGATAGTGGCAATGCAAGTGCATATAAAGAACTATTAGACAAAGTGAATTATTACCAGCAAAAACATAAGGTTGAAAACACTTATGTTCTTGCTAAAAAAGGTAATAACGAGTACATCGTCGCATTAAGTAACTCTGATGAGCAAGGGTCAGATTACACTTTTTCTGAGGATATGAAACAAACACTTTCAGAAGGAAAAATTCAATATAGTGATATTTATAAGGATGAATTTGGGGTTCATAAATCTATCTTTGCTCCTATAAAAGGAACAGATATGATTGCTGGTATTGATATGGATGCATCATTTATCAATGCTTTGAAATCACAGGCTCTTTATACGTCATTAGCGCTAACTGTCATCTTTATTATTTTAGGTATAATCATTGCGTACTTTATTAGCAAACGCATCACAAATCCTATCATTGCTATAAAGGACTACGTAAACCAAGTTGCTGATGGTAACTTAGAAGTAAAAGACTTAAATATTAATAGAGAAGATGAAATTGGACAGCTTGCAACTGGAACACAGCAAATGGTATTGGACCTGAACACTTTAATCAATAAAATAGCTCATAACGCCCAAGAGGTTTCAACAACTGCTGAAGAGCTTAGCTCAAGTGCTGAGCAAACAAATATTTCCGTCGTTCAAGTAACTGAATCTATTCAGGAAGTATCAAGTGGAGTAGAAAATCAGACTCAAAATATCGATAAAATGAACAAAGGGATATTTGATGTTTCTAATGGTATGCAGCTTATTGCTTCAAATGTTAAGGACGTGTCTACAAATTCTAATGAAACGTCTAAGGTTGCAACAAATGGTTCAATGGTTATAGATTCTGCGCTTGAGCAAATGGATGAAATTCACCAATCTATGAAACATACATCTGAGGTTGTTAATAGATTAAGCAAACAAACGAATGAAATCGGCGAAATTATTTCGTTAATTACTGCGATATCAGACCAAACGAACCTGTTAGCACTTAATGCTTCGATTGAGGCAGCAAGAGCCGGGGACCATGGTAAAGGATTTGCAGTAGTAGCTGAAGAAGTGCGTAAATTAGCGGAGGAATCAAGAACTGCTGCAAACAATATTACAAATAAAGTAGAAACAATCAAAGTAGAATCTTCGAATGCTGTGGAGGCAATGAACTCTGGTTACAGTAAATTAGAAGAAGGTGTTGCAACATTTGAGCATGCAAGAGGTGCTTTTGCTGATATTAAGAAATCAGTTGACGGTGTTAACACGCAAATCACAGAGGTTAATACTGCGATTGAAGACATGAATAATGGTGTTCAACAAGTATCTAAATCAATGGAAGAGCTAAGTGCTATTTCTGTTGAAACAACAAGCAATGTTCAACAAATTGCTGCTACCTCTGAAGAGCAAACTGCAATATTTGAAGAGATCGCAAATTCTGCACAAACTATGTCTACAATGGCTGAAAGCCTGCGTGATAGTGTTAAGAAATTTAAATTGTAATAATTAAATATCGTTAACACTTATTAAAAACCAGTCCCATTTCCTTTTAGGAAATGGGACTGGTTTATTATCATTTATGAGCAGGAATACCTAAATATTCGACTAACCCGCTTCTTATTTAAAGCTTACTCTATTCAATATTTTTGCTTTCTGGAAATGAAAGATCGATTTCGACAGTTCAAAAATGATACCATTTGTCAGTGATACGGTGTTTTCGATTATCAATCCAGGATCACCGCTTTTTAACTGCAGCAAATTGGCTGTGTCTTCATCCATCAGCTCACAGTTTACTATCTTATCAGCAAACCCGATACTTAGCTTTAAATCTTCAATTAAATACGTATAGATCGATTGGACAGCTATTTCCTCATTTAAATATGGAACGATATCCTTTTTAAAGTAGCTGATTTCAATGGAAAAAGGCTCTTCATTTACAATCCGAAGTCGCTTTGTGTAGTATAATTTGGCTCCAAGTTCACATTGAAGCCTCCTTGCGAGCTCATCATCTGCCTCCAAGACATGTAATTCTAAAATCTTCGTGTCAATTAATTTAGCTGGCAAATCCTTCGTTAAGCCACGCAAGCTCCCTAAGTTAATGTAATCCGTTTCCGATTTTTTTCTCAAGAACATTCCGCTTCCTTGAACTTGATATATATAGCCACGATTAACAAGCTGTGTGACGGCTTTTCTGACAGTGCTTCTGCTTACCTCAAATTGTTTGGCAAGCTCCTCCTCTGTTGGAAGCTTATTCGTCTCGTCAAATTTCCCTTCAGTAATTTCTCTTTCCAAGAAATCCGCTATCTCTCTATATTTTACTGCCATAAAAATCTCCTTCAGAAAAATCAGTTAGTGTATTGCTTCTATTGTAAACAATTAATGACTTGATTAAAACGATTCACAAGCAAAAAAACCTCCTATTTGCATAAGGAGGTTTCGTTTTATCTTAAAGTTCTTCCCCTCTCGTTTCAATGATATGCTTGTACCAGTGAAACGAAAGCTTTTTCTTCCTGTTCAAATTATCAGCGTGGTCGACATAAATGAATCCGTATTGCTTCTTATAACCGTTGAGCCAGCTTAACAAATCAATAACAGACCATGCATAATAGCCTTTTAAGTTAATGCCTTCTTCTATTGCACGCTTCACAACCTTTAAATGCTCCTCAATATATTTGATTCTAGGAACATCGACAATCTCATTATCAATGATAGGATCCTCGTCGCCAAGGCCATTTTCAGTTACGTACATTTTAATATCCCCATAGCGGTCTTTTAACATATGCAAGCCGTCAAGGAAGCCTTGTGGGGAGATTTCCCAGCCCCATTTCGTATATGTTTTGTCTTCCATTTTGACTGTTCGGTAGTAGCCGTCAAAGGATGGGTTACCAGGAGCAAGTGTGGAGGATTCTCTTGAATGCTCCACTGCAAGCGAACCTTCCGCAATCTTTTCAACCCGAATTGGCTGATAATAATTCAAGCCGATAAAATCATTGCTTTCTGCATTTCTCTTCAATGTATCTAGTTCTTCCTCTGTCCAGCTTGGAGTCCAGCCCTTTTCTTCTAGCTGCTTCACAACATATGAAGGATATTCTCCTTTTAAAATCGGATCATAATACCAGAATGTTTCATATTCATTCGCATGCTGTGCAGCAATGATGTTTTCTTTCTTTCCGTCCACACTGTAGGCTGGCAAAAATACATGTGTAATTCCAATTTCACCGAATTGCTTTAAGCTCTTATACACTTCTACTGCTTTTGCATGTGCATAAAACACATAGTGTGTTGCTTGGAAGTATTTCTTCTCATCATTTGTAATGCCTGGTGGATGTGCACCTTTTAAATAGCCTAAACCTGTAAACATAACTGTTTCATTGAAAGTAATCCAATGTTTAACACGGTCTCCAAATTCACGGAAACAAACTTCTGCATATTTAACGAAAGCATCTGCTGTACGTCTATTTGTCCAACCGCCGTCCTCTTCTAAAGTAATTGGCAAATCCCAATGATACAATGTCACAAATGGTACGATTCCGTACTTTAAGCACTCATCGATAAGATTATTATAAAATTCTAATCCTTTAGGATTAACTTCTCCATCACCTGTAGGCAGAATTCGTGCCCATGATACAGAGAAACGATAGGATTCCAGACCCATTTCAGCCATTAATTTAATATCCTCTTTATAACGATGATAATGGTCAATTGCAACATCACCATTCGTCCCTTCGAAAGTCTTTCCTGGTAATTTCGAAAATACGTCCCAGTTTGTTACCCCTTTACCATCTTCGTTCCATGCCCCTTCCACCTGGTAAGAAGCAGATGCTGCCCCAAATAAAAAATCATGCGGAAATTTCATTGTTATCCCCCTAATTTATACTCATCTATTATATTGTTAGATATTTATTAAATTTGTACATACAAATTATAAAGCTATTATAGCGAGTTTCTTATTATCTGGCAATAAGAAATCAGTTAACACGACTTGAAGTATGTTCAAAGAAATTAATCGGATAATGCGGTTATGAAAATCTTCTTTTCTTTAACAATGAAAAAGTCTTCATGATAAAAAAGGAAGATTCACTAGGTGATCCCTCCTCTTTGTCATAAAGACTTATAAGTATTAATAGCACCAGTTTCTACTAAGTAATAAACCAAGTAAATAATACCCTTGTTTCCCTGTTTTATGGCTTATTCCACAGCAATGTCGTCACAACAAAAAATAGTACAAGGACTAGAAATACTAAGCTTAAAAACCAAAGAGCAAGCTTTCTCCAAATACTTTTCTCCGCATACAATCCTAAAATTAATGATGTTAGGAAAGAAACAATAAATATTTGTACAAGCCATTCATCAATAGCATTAAAAAAAAGGGGACTGATACTTATTAATGTTAAAACAATGGAAAGTCCAGCAGCATATTTTCTCATAGAAAACCTCCTCTTTTTTTAATTACCTTAACACATTTAGGATAAAATTACACAAAAGGAAACAAAAAACCTTTTGTGTTTATTTTTTTCAATAGTTTACGAGGATTTGACTCCATTCTTAATAAAGCAGCATAAGTCTGTCATAAATTAGCAAACTGCGGAATAACTTGTATCGATATTAAGTTCAAGCATTCCTTTTTATAAAGGTTTATTTTCCATTAAATAATCAGGGGTTGGTTTATATTGAAAGAAAAGGAACAGCATTTTCACAGTAGAAAAGCGAATTACTCGGACCTCTCAGACTGGCAAAATGATTTACCTGGGGCGTTGCATTCAGAGACAGTTGGAGAAAGAGGTCCTGTTTTGGAACAGGATAATATTCTGCATGAAACATTAGAAAATTTTATCCATGAAAAAATTCCAGAAAGACCCGTCCATGTAAAAGGCTATGGTGCATTTGGGTACTTTCAAACGATTCATTCTATGAGCGATTATACGAAGCTATGTTTTTTACAGGAGCCAGGACAGCAGGTGCCTGTTACAGTAAGGTTTTCGCTTGCTGTCAGCACGAAAGGCACTCCGGATACGTCGCGGAATGTGAGGGGTTTTTCTACAAAGTTTTATACAGAAAAAGGTATTTTCGATCTGATTTGCAATCATATTCCCGTTTTTTCTGTCCGTGATGCGATTCGTTTTCCTGAGTCGATTAAAGCCTTTCTTCCTTCACCAGTGAATAATCTAATTGATCCAAATCGCTTCTGGAGCTTTGTTGCCCGTGCCCCTGAGTCCATCCATTTCGTTGTCCGCTTATATTCTGATGCAGGTACAGTGAAGAGTCTCCGGCATACCCCTGGCCACAGTGTAAGTACATATGTATGGAGAAATGCCCAAGGTGTAAGACGTTATGTAAAATATCATTGGCTTCCGTCCTCTGGCATCAAATTTATTGATAGTAAAGAGTCTGCTTATTGGAACGGTACGAATCCTGATATAGCTGGGAAGGATTTATTTGAGGCAATTGCAATAGGAAAAAAGGTAGAATATATTCTCTATGTTCAGCTGATGGAAACTGAGGATGAAGTTAGCCTGCCATATGACCCGCTTGATGACACGAAGGTTTGGGATGAACAGCAATATCCCCTTCTTCCTGTCGGTCGGATGATTTTAAATCGCAACCCAGACAATTATCTGGAACAGGTTGAAAAAGTCGCCTTTTCACCTTCCAATCTACTGGAAGGTGCAGAACTCTCCGATGATAAAATGCTGCAGGGTCGCTCCAATATATACTGGGATTCTCAGCGGCACCGTCTTGGTCCTAATTTTCGATCAATACCAATTAACAACCAGCAGAACTGGGATCCATCAGCTCTCGTGACAAGCGGTAAAGGAAGGCATGTAAAAGGTCGCCTCCAACGCTCCAGTATTCCAAAACAAGACGACTTTACACAGGCCGGCCAGTACTTTCATACACTTCCTTCCATACAGCAGGACCATTTAGTCGAGAATCTGGCCAATGACCTCGCAAAGGTTTCTGATGAAACGAGAAGTGTTGTTCTCCAATATTTTTATAATGCCTCCTCTACTTTAGGTGGAAGAGTATTACGTCAAATCGACATGAAACCAAATGACTGAAGATAAGTAAAATGTACAAAAAATAGTGGGTAAAGTCATCGACGGATGACTACCCACTATTTTTTTTCTTTATTTAAACCTAGCAATTCTAAGCTATCATTCTATTATCCTAATCTAACATGTCATTTTCTCTTTTTTTATTATAATAAGTCTAATAACATACACAGCAGGAATTAATAAGAATGCAATATTTATCCAGTCTTTATTCTCTATATATCCATAAATAAAAATTAAAGTACAAATACCTAAAATAATAAGAGTGAGTTTTTCCATTAAAGATAATTTCATTTAAACACGTCCTTATCTAATTTTGTAAAACTTATCCTTATTTTACATTATTCAGATAATTTAAACTAACTAAATTATAAAGAAGAGGTGAATAATGTGAAAAAGTCTTCGATTATGTTATTATCGGTTTCTTTAAGATATTGATTGCTTCTTAATAAGGAAGCTGTGCCAAACATATTTCTGCTTATGTCAGAAGGTATCCCTTTTTGTGTTTTAAGTTAGGGTTTTGTCTCAGCCTCCTTACTTATCTATTTGCGGATGTTTTGTTTTCGTTTTCTTAATTGTCTGCTGTCTGATTCCTGTGATCTTAAGAAGCACTGCAGCCAGAATAATACCTAAAATGGAAAAGACAATAACCATCGAGACTACTCCACTCCAGCCAATATATGTCCAAAACACTCCACCAAGTGTTCCGCCGACACTTGAGCCAGCATAATACAGGAATAAGTACAGCGAGGATGCCTGGGCTTTATTATTTACTGCTCTTTGACTGACCCAGCCACTTGCAATCGAATGGCCTCCGAAGAAACCAAATGTTGTCATGCCTAAGCCGATAATTTTACCTAGTAAACTTTCATTAATCGTAAGTAAGGCTCCTGCTATAATAAGCACAAGATTCATTAGCAGAATATATTGACGTCCATAGCGGTCTACTAGTCTGCCAATCCAAATCGAACTGAACATCCCGATAACAAATAATAGAAAAATCCAGCTCACCACGCCTTGCTGCAGCGCATAAGGTTCACCTGTCAGCACATAGCCAATATAATTGAACAGTGCTACATTACCTCCAAGCAGCAAAAACCCTAATCCAAACAAGCATAGCAGGCCTGGGTCCTTTAAATGAGCAGTTAATGACTTGCCAAGATTATATATTCCGAAGCTTTTTGCATTAAAATTTTGCGAGGGTCTTAGCGTTAAAGTAAAAATAACGGTAGCTGCAATACTAATTACCCCGACAGCACCTATCGCAATATGCCAGCCAAAATAATGACTCAGGATTCCTGAAATAATTCTCCCACCCATTGCCCCAATAGCATTGCCGCTAATATAAAGTCCCATCGCTTTTCCCAGGCTGACAGATTCCACTTCTTCTCCCAGATATGCCATTGCAACAGACGGCACTCCTGCCAAAACAATTCCTGTCAAAATCCTCAAGAAAAGCAAAACATGAAAATTATCAGTGGTAGCAGTCAATAAGCATAGAATGGAAGCTATAAGCATCGAATAAACCATAGTAGGCTTTCGTCCCCATACTTCAGACAATGACCCAAAAAGCAGCATACTAACCGCTAAGCAAATCGTCGATAGTGATAAAGCTAAGCTAGCCATTGTTGCAGAAAGCTGAAATTCTGAAGCAAGATCCTGCATCAATGGTTGAACACAATACAGAATGGCAAAAGTGTTGAAGCCTGCCGCAAAAAAAGCAAAGCTTGTTTTACGAAATATTTGTGTACCGTATTTTATGGCCATTACCAAAGTACATCTCCTTCTAATGTTTTCGACTTAATGTTATCACCTGTCAATTATGATGTATAATTCATAATAATAATAATATTAATGCATTCATGTAATAAGGAGAGAAGCCGAAATGGAATGGCAACAATTTGAATACTTCCGAACGCTTGCCCAAATGGAGCATGTGACAAAAGCAGCCGAAGCACTTTGCATTACACAGCCTGCCTTAAGTCGGTCGATTGCCCGCTTTGAAGAAGAGATAGGTGCTCCATTATTTGAACGCCAAGGACGTTCAATCAGACTTAATAAGTATGGGAAGCTGTTTTTACAGCGTGTTGACATTATGATGAAGGAATTTGAACTTGGTAAAAAGGAAATACAGGAATTACTAGAGCCTGGACGAGGGGCCGTTTCCTTTGGTTTTTTGCATACATTAAGTACGAATTTAATCCCAGATGTAATTGCAGCTTTCCGCTGCAAATTTCCCAATATTAATATCACCTTAAAGCAAAGCCCCTCGCACTCCCTACTGGATGATATGAAAAAAGGAGAATTAGATTTTTGTCTAGTAAGTCCGATTGAATTACATACACCAATCGAATGGACGAGGCTCTTTAGTGAACAGCTATTTGTTTATGTACCTAAAACACATATGCTTGCTGAGCATACTAGCATTGATTTGCACCTGTTAGCAGAAGAACCGTTCATTCTGTTAAAGCAGGGCTATGCACTGCGGATATTAACAGAGGAAATGTTACAGGAAAAAGGAATACAGCCTAAGATAGCTTTTGAAGGTGATGAAGCAGACACTATTGCAGGTTTAGTCGCAGCAGGATTAGGCATTTCCATCCTGCCAGATATGAAAGGAACCGACATGAATAACATTGTCAAAATACCCATTAATCCTCCTGAATACGAAAGAATTATTGCTTTAGCTTGGGTTGATGGACGTTATCTTTCCCCTGCTGCCTTACAGTTTAAAGGCTTTATTTTCGATTATTTTGCAGAGGATAACTAATACTAGAATCAAAAAAAGCGCACCTTCTATAACGGTGCGCTTAAAAGAAATAATAATATGATGATGGATCCAATAGAAATGAGAATGGACGATATCCTCACTATGAGTATATGATTGATTGTTTTTTAAGCAACGGCATATACCCAAGCTCTGTGCCTTTTTCTTAAAGCTATTGGCTTATTAGCTGTTAGCTGTTAGTTGTTTTTTGCTGCTTTAGCTGCATCAAATGCCTTATTAACTTGACGAAGCAAAACAGAATCCTTCAACAGGCGATAGCCTGTTGCCGCAAGTGCCTTCGCCCCGCTTATGATTGCCTGATCGCCAACTTGTGAGCGTGCAGACTCTCTGAATTCATTTGTGTGTGCAATTAAATCATCTGGTCCAATTTTTATATGGCCGTGAGCTGTCGGAACTTCATAGCTGATATTGCCAGCATCTGTTGATCCTTTTCCAGTCGCTTTTTCTAACGAAACAATTTCGCCAACTGCTTCAAGTTCCCCTTTTAAAATATCATCCAATACGTAATTTAGCACAAAATCCTTCACTTCATTTTGGAATCTTTCTACTTTAACAGTCGCTCCTGTTGCAAGTGCTGCACCATCAGCAATAGCCCGGACCTTTAATGACACTTCTTCTGCTTTTTTCCAAGATTCCGCCCTAATAAAGAAGCGTGCTGATGCATATTCAGGGACGATATTAGGAGCATCTCCTCCGTGTGTGATGATTCCGTGTATTCTAACATCATCTGTGAGGTGCTGTCGTAATGCGTTAATTCCATTGAAAAGCTGGATGACCGCATCTAATGCATTAATACCTTTTTCAGGTGAGCCTGCTGCATGTGCTGCTTTTCCGTAAAAATGAAAATCTAACGGATCAACAGCAAGTGTTTCACTCGTCAATGATGTTTTCCCAGCAGGATGTAGCATTAATGCAACGTCAACATCTTTTAAATAGCCATGCTTAACAAAACTGCCTTTTGCACTGCCATTCGGTCCGCCTTCTTCTGCAGGAGTTCCTAATACAAGCACACGTCCTCCTGTTTCGGCAAGTGTTTCTGCAAGTGCGATGCCTGCAGCTGTACTTGTTGTACCAATGATATTATGACCGCATGCATGTCCAAGACCTGGAAGAGCATCATATTCGGCAAGGAAAGCGATAGTCGGTCCAGAAACTCCGCTGTCCTTCACTGCACAAAAGGAAGTTTCATGCCCAGCCACTGCCTTTTCTACCGAAAATCCTGCGTCCTCCAATAAATTTACTAAGGTTTCACTTGCAAAAAACTCTTGATTTCCGATTTCTGGTCTGGCATGAATCGCTTGACTTGTTTGTACATAAAGATCCTTTTTGCTTTCAACGGAATGATTGATAACGTCTAAACCTGTATCCACTTTGCTCATGCTAATTCCCTCCTATAGTCCTTTAAATTGTTTAACTAGCTCTTCCTTCGGTGTGTCAACGACAATGGAGCCACCGTTCGTATCTGCTTCTACTGCTTTTATCACATCTGCCTCATGGTAAAGCTCAACAATACGTTTATATGTTTCATTGTCTGCATCGTCAGCTCGTGCTGCAAAAACATTAACATATGGAAGAACACTTTCATCATCTGCATCCTCTAAGTAAATTGGATCCTTAACTGGGTCAAACCCTGCCTGACCTGCAACACCGTTGTTAATGACAGATGCTGCTACATCTGGAAGAACACGTGGAGTCTGCTGTGCAACAACTGGATAAATATCAAGATCTTTTGGATTTTCAACAATTTTAGTAGGATCACCGAAAAGTCCAAAGTCATCTGCAAGTTTGATTAAGCCTGCTGATTCAAGAAGCTTTAATGCACGCGCTTGGTTTGATGGATCATCAGGAATCGCAATTTTATCGCCTTTTTTCAATTCTTTAATATCCTTGATTTTTTCCGAGTAAATCCCCATAGGAGCAATAACTGTAGCACCAATTGGTTCTAAATCTGCATTATTTTCTTTGGCAAACTGGCTAAGGAAGGCAATATGCTGGAATGAGTTAATATCAATCTCCTTGTTCGCTAGTGCTTGGTTAGGAAGGGTATAATCAGAGAACTCTACTAGTTCCACTTCAATTCCCTCTTTTTTCGCTTTTTCTTTTAAAAGTGGCCATACTTCACCATCTGTACCGGTTACACCAATTCTTACTTTCACTGTTTTCGAATCGCCTGAAGCTGATTCATTTCCACAGGCTGCAAGAGCCCAAACTGCAAGTAATACAACAAATAATTTCACTAATTTTTTCATGTTCTTTTCCCCTCTTCTTTTTCTGTTTTTTGTTATCTGCGCATTATTTTTCTTGATAATGTATTGCCAATCCATTGCGCTACCTGAACAAGCAAAATTAAAATGATGACTGTCACGAGCATGACACTGCCATCAAACCGTTGATAGCCGTATGTCATTGCCACATAGCCTAATCCGCCACCGCCGACTGTCCCTGCCATTGCAGAAAAATCTATTAAGCTAATTGTTACAAAGGTTAATCCGAGAATTAACGGACCGAGTGCTTCTGGTATTAACACAGTAAAGATGATTTGGAACGGGCTAGCACCCATTGCTTTTGCTGCTTCAATCACACCTGGATCAATACTAATAAGATTATTTTCTACTACCCTTGCGATTCCAAACGATGCAGCTATTGTCATTGGAAAGATCGCTGCCCATGTCCCAATTGTTGTACCAACAACTGACCGAGTTAGAGGGCTAATTGCAACAAGGAAAATAATAAATGGAATAGGCCTGATAATATTAATAAGTAAATTTAGCAATCGGAAAACTAGTTTGTTTTCCAAAATGTTTCCTTTTCTTGTAACAAATAAAAGTAATCCAATCAAAATACCCAGAATTGAACCAAAAATCAAAGTCATGATGACCATTAAAATGGTTTCGCCTGTCGAATCTACTATTCGCGGCCAAAACGTTGCCCAATCGACCTTCATCCGATAAGCACCTCCTCAATAGAGACCTCTTGTTCTAATTCAGCTATAACTGTATCGATAGCTGATGCTTCCCCTTCAAAGGAGACAAGTAAATTCCCGAAAAACTTCTCTTGCAGCTCTTGCACAGAACCATACACTATATTGACATCAACATTGTTCTTGCGTGAAATTTGTGACAGCAATGGCCTATTAGCCAGCTCTCCCTTAAAAATGACTCGATACAAATTCTTACCCCCACTCTGTTTCCATTGGTGTAGCAAGGATTCTGACGGACGATCCTGTTGTACGGATTGTATGAATCTTTTTGTCGTTGGATGCTGCGGGTCCGTAAAAGTCTCAAATACATTTCCTGATTCAATAACTTCCCCATTCTCCATAACAGCAACTCTGTCACAAATCGTTTGAATTACATTCATTTCATGTGTGATCAGCAATATCGTAATTCCTAAATCTTTGTTTACTTTTTTTAGCAGACGCAATATTTCATTTGTCGTATCAGGGTCTAAAGCCGAAGTTGCTTCATCACATATCAATATATCTGGTGAATTAGCAAGTGCTCTTGCAATGCCAACCCTTTGCTTCTGCCCGCCAGACAGCTGTTCCGGATAATCGTTCGCTTTATCTGTCAGTCCAACAAACTGTAATAACTCATCGACTCTTGCCTTGATTTCTCCCTTTGGCTTGCCTGCGAGCTTTAAAGGATAGGCGATGTTGCCAGCTACTGTTCTTGATGTAAACAAGTTAAAGTTTTGAAAAATCATGCCGATCCGTCTTCTTAGCTTGCGCACCTCTTTAGCACTAAAGCTGGATAAAAGGATTTTCAGTGCTTCTCCCATTTTGCCCTTTGAAGCAAGCCATCTTGGACTTTCTGGTAAAATAAGAACACCAATCCACAAGGCAATTGCAGGCAATGTAGCAATAACTAGCATATAACGCCAAACATGTCCTGTATCTCCAAATATATTTCCGATTAATGCATTGAATATATAGGCGAGAAATTGCCCCGTTACAATCATTAATTCATTTTGTGTAACAAGCCGTCCACGTTTATCTGAAGGAGCCATTTCAGCCAAGTAAGAGGGAATGACGACTGAAGAGCCGCCGACAGCAAGACCTAACAAAAAGCGGAAGCCAATCATTACAGATGTATTAGGTGCGATAACACAACCGGCTGCAGAAAAGAAAAACAGTACGGCAAGATATAATATGACCTTCCTGCGTCCTTTTGTATCTGACAATCTTCCTCCAAAGATGGAACCGAAGGCAGCTCCTAATACTAATGAGCTTGCTACAAGCCCTTCTGTGAACGGAGTAAGATTTAATTGATCTGCATGAGCCATAAAAGGCAGAGCCCCGTTGATAACCCCGGTATCATAGCCAAATAACAGTCCGCCAAAGGTTGAAACGATTGTTATTAGCTTCAAAAACTTTTTCGGGTCCTTTTGCTCAGGACGATTCGCTTGAACTGTTTGTTCAGAAATATTTACATTTCCCATACTTGACTCCCCCTTTTATACAATATTGGATATTGCCATTGGTAAAATCCCTGCTGATTACCTGATGATCAATATATAAAGCGCTTTCATTACAAGTCTAATGAATAAACGCTCTTCCTCAGGATCAGCTCCTTATTGATCCCGAGGAAATTCATTAATTGGTGGAGGATAGTTGTTTATTTGCTTCAAATTCTACCCAAACTGCACCATTGTCGGCAGATCGGACACAATTTTCAATCCAGCGGATACCTGCAATTCCAGCATCAATATCTGGGTATACCAAGTTGCTTAATGTTTCTTCGTCCTTGCGGTTTTTCGCATCAATCGCGATTGCAAATTTCAGGTAAATGTTCGCCCAGGACTCAGACAGACCTTCCTGATGGAGTGCACCTAATCGCTCATCCGCCATGCAGGCTTCATCCAAATAGGGCATAGCACGAATAAGAGTTTGAATTGGCTCACCTTGCACTTCATACCTTAGCTCATTAGGCTTGCTGTCCCACCATTCCAGGCTCGCTTTCGTTCCAACTATTCTTATGCGGTGGCCGTCCATACAGCCTGCATTAATGGAGGATGTCCAAAGTCTGCCAACAGCCCCGTTTTCATACTGCATCAATACAAAAGCATTATCCTCCAGGGGAGCACGACTTTCAATAAAGCTTTGACGATCACAAAGCAGTCTTTCAATTTTCATTTCTGGCATGATTAATTGGGACATATAGTAAGTATGTGTAGACAAATCTCCTAACACAAAGCTTGTTCCTGCAATCTTTGGATCAATCCGCCATTTTTGGGCATCGCTCGTTTTGTCCGTCTTATCATTCGAATTAAAACCATGTGTATATTGCAAATCAACAACGCGAATATCGCCAATTTTTCCTTGTTCAATCATCGCTCGCATTTGCAGAAGCATCTGATTTCCAGAGAAACCATATGTTACCCCGACAATTTTATCTTTTTTCTTAGCCAGTGCTTTAATTGCTTCGCCTTCCTCTGAAGTAAAAAATAACGGCTTTTCACAAATAACATGCAAGCCTGCTTCAAGTGCTGCCTTACATATTTCATAATGTGTGCCATTTGGCGTGGCGATGGAAACTACCTCAATTCCGTCCTCTCTCAGTGCTTCACTAGCAAACATTGTTTTATAGTCAGGGTAACAGCGACCTTCTGAAACCCCTATATTCACGCCGAAATCCTTGCCTCTCTCCGGCTCAATATCAAATGCTCCTGCAATTAATTGAAAGGCAGTATTATCACGCAATGCACCAATTCTGTGCTTGTAGCCGACTTGGCCAAGTCGCCCTCCACCAACCATTGCCCAGCGTAACGGTCTTGCAATTCTTTTCTCTCCATTTAACATGAGGAACACTCCTTATTGTTTTTTATACTACAAAGACATGGAAATGAATTAGAAACTAAGTGTTTGCTTTAATGCATCAATAGATGTTTTTATGCCTGCTTCCACTGACATTGTTAAGTCTTCCATTTCTAACGAAACATCTCCGTCATATCCCATCATCTTCACAACAGAGAAAAACTCCTTCCACCATTGCAAGTCTTGCCCACAGCCAACTGCAACATAGTTCCACGCTCTATTAGCAACATCCGTAATTTCTTTCGTTTCCAAAATGCCATTAACAGCAGATAAATGTCTCTCTATCCTCACATCCTTGCCATGGACATGATGGATTGCCTCTTTCAATTCTCTCGCTGCCAAAATTGGATCTGCTCCCATCCAAATAAGATGGCTTGGATCAAGATTCAGCCCTACCATTGGTCCAACCGCATCACGCAGTCTGAACAGTGTTTGCGGGTTATACACTAATTGGGAACTGAAATTTTCTAAAGCAATTTTTTCAACACCACAAGCTTCGGCTTTTTTAACAAGCTCCTTCCAATATGGAATCGCTACTTCATTCCATTGGTAATCCAAGATTTCCTTAAGTACAGGCGGCCAGCTAACCGTATACGTTATCCAGTTCGGAATTTTATCTTCAGGACTTCCTGCAGGCAAGCCGCTCATCATGATAACCTTTTTCACTCCTAGCAGTTCAGCAAGCTCCATCGTTTTATCAGTAATTTCTCTGTGCTGTTTTCCAAGTTCTCCTGGATCTAATGGGTTTCCAGAGCAGTTTAATGCACATAATCTAATATTGCGCTTTGCGAGACTATCTAAGAAATCAGCTCTTTTTTGCTCACTTTGTAATAGTTCATCTAATCTTAAATGCGGTGCAGGAGACCATCCTCCTGTTGTCATTTCAATTGTATTAATGCCAAGCTCTGACACTTGATCAAGCATTTCCTCAAAAGGCAGATGTGCTAGACTGTCTGTTACATAAGATAATTTCATTGCTTTTCTCCTCCTTCATTAATCTCAAACCATATTGAATCCGTTTACATTTAGCAGAAAATATCTGCTGCTTTTAAAAGATTATTACGTTGTCTACGTATGTAATTATATTAAAAATGGAAAGATTAGTATTTAAATTATAGAGACATCTTTTTATACTTTAAGGACATCTTTTTTTGGTAATATAAAAACCCCCAGTTAACTGGAGGTTACGTATCAGAATATGTTGTTGTATGTATATCAATAAACATGGTTCGAAACCGTCCTGGGGAGGTTTGCATCATGGAGGTGAACACTCTGGTGAAGTACTGGACATTCATGAAGCCTGTTTCTTCAGCGATTTCCTTTAAGGATAAGTCACTTCTTTTAAGCAGCATACTTGCTTTTTTTATCCTCTCATCTTGAACATATTTAGAGTAGCTTATCCCTAATTCTGTCATAAAAATCCTCGATAAGTGTCTGCCTGAAATGTGCAGATGTCGTGCTACTTCTGTCAGCTTTAAGCAGTTAGACAGATTATCGTGAATATAGAGTCGAGCTTGAGTAAGGAATGCCGAATGCTGTTCGGGATCATTCCTTTGATTATTATTCCTATTTAAGTCAGGAACGAAGTCCTGAAGGATAGAGATAATAAGGGAGCCGGCGATATTAGTGAGCATTTCTTCAAAGAAATGTTGTTTATGCCTTGTAGCTTGTATAAGCAGGGACTTCCATAATAGCTCTGTTTCTGTTTCACTATTATTATATAAAATAACCTTCTCGCATTTTTCTGCTGATTTCATAATATGAACCCAGCTTTCATTTGACTCTGAATCAACAAGTTCAAAGGCAACATAAAGCAATGACAGGCCATGCTCGCTTTTTATCTGATGAAGTACTCCTGGTCTTGATAGAAAAATCGAGTTTTTTTGAAGAGTGTAATTGGATTTTTCATCCATATAAGTGCCTTCTCCGTCGACAACAAAACAAACCTCGAAAAAAGAATGCTTATGCAGTTGATTGTCATAATGCTTCGGCATTACGCCCCAATAGTGAACATGAAAGCTTGCACCACTTTGGTTTATACGATGAACAAAATCATTCAGAGAAATTTTTCCTGACAGATATTTTGTCAAATCCACAAAATCACTCCTCTCCGTAACCAAAATGTATAAATAATACAGTTCCAATATCTTTATATTGAATTATAAAAGAATACGCTTTCAATAACAAGTTTACTAGTTTGCAATAATACGGGATATATTTCCTATTTTTCACTTGTATATATTTAGCTATTACTATGGGTATTTTCGAGGATTTCACCTGTTTAAGAGTTAAACATCGCCAAATTGCCTGACTGCTTTTAGCTACAGGTCGGTCATTGACTAATTTTCCGGAAAAGGGAATTCGAAAACAGCAGATGCTAAACTGCTGGTTGTATTATTTAATTGAGCGGATTAGGCAAACACTTGATAGGAATAAGCTAAAGGTTCTTTCCTTCTATATGACATAATGAACATATGAACACAGCCCAATTTATTGGCTAACCTATTTAAGGAGGATTCTAACATGGAGTATATAAAGCTTGGTAATACAGGATTAGATGTGTCACGGTTATGTCTTGGATGTATGGGTTTTGGTGATGCAGGTAAATGGCTGCATAAATGGGTGTTGAATGAAGAGAACTCACGCCCTGTTATCAAAAAAGCTCTTGATATGGGAATTAATTTTTTTGATACAGCAAATGTATACTCTCTTGGTTCAAGTGAAGAATACCTTGGCCGTGCTTTAAAGGACTATGCAAATCGTGATGAGGTTGTCATTGCAACTAAGGTCCATGGACAAATGCATACAGGTCCTAATGGATCTGGTCTTTCCCGCAAGGCCATTATGAACGAAATCGATAAAAGCCTTAATAGATTAGGAACGGATTATGTTGATCTTTATATTATCCATCGCTGGGATTATAACACTCCGATTGAAGAAACGATGAAAGCACTACATGACGTGGTTAAAGCAGGGAAAGCCCGGTATATTGGTGCTTCTGCCATGTTTGCTTGGCAATTTCAAAAAGCATTGCATACTGCAGACAAACATGGCTGGACAAAGTTTGTGTCCATGCAGAACCATCTAAATTTAATTTACCGGGAAGAAGAACGAGAAATGCTCCCGCTTTGTAAGGAGGAAAATATCGCTGTCACACCATACAGTCCCCTTGCATCAGGGCGATTAACTCGTGACTTATCTATAACAACTCATCGCTCTGAAACAGATCAGATTCAGAAATCAAAATACGATGCGACGTCAGACGCAGATCGCTTAGTAATAGAGCGTGTTGCATCATTAGCAGACAAGCACGGTGTCCTTCGCATTAACATTGCACTTGCATGGTTGCTGCAAAAGGAGCAGGTTACAGCTCCTATCATTGGCGCAACAAAGTTATCTCATCTTGAGGATGCTGCTGGTGCCTTGTCATTTAAACTGACTCCAGATGAAATAGCCTTCCTTGAAGAGCCATATATACCACATGTAATAGTTGGACATAGCTAAACCGCAAAAAAGACGCCATTCTCTTGTTCCGAGGATGGCGTCTTTCATTATTATTATACTGCTTTTGATAAAGACTGGACAACATGTCCTTTTCCTCTTTGTAAGCTGATCATCGCTACAAAGGAAATGCAATAAAGCAGTGCTAAATATCCCATTGCTGTTGCTACATTTGAATGCTGTAAAATATATCCTACTAATATCGGAGACAAGCCGCCTAAGGCTCTTCCAAAATTGAAAATCGTATTTGTAGCCGTGCTGCGTATTTCTACTGGATAATATTTGCTTATTAAAGCCCCATAGCCTGCAAACATTCCATTTGAGAAGAAGCCAACAATTGCTCCCCCTACTAACAGACCGATACTTCCTGACGCAAAGGAGTATAAGTACACGGCAATTGCTGAAGCGAATAAGAAGATTCCATAAGAACGTTTCATACCAAGGCGATCTATAATTTGTCCAAATGTCAGCATTCCTGCAATCATTCCAGCGGCAGTGCTGATTGTCCAAAGGGCAGAGCTCGATACGGACAATCCTTGAGATTGCTGCAGCATAGATGGAAGCCAGATCATTAAGCCGTTATATCCTGCGATTTGAACTGTAGCCATTACTGCTAACGCAAGTGTTGTTGCTGTAATTCTCGGTGTTGCAAACAATTGCTTTAATTTGCCTTCTTTCTTTTGTGCAGGCTGCTTTTTCTGTTGTGACGCAACCCATTCTGGTGACTCATCCAGTTTTTTACGAACAATAAATGCGAAAATTACCGGTGCTAAACCGACTAGGAACAATCCTCTCCATCCCCAAGCAGGAAGGATCATCGCACTAAGCAATGCTGCTAGAATAACTCCATACTGTGCACCGACACTAACATAGGAAGATGCTCGTCCTTGTTTATTCTTTGGCCATGCTTCTGCCACAAGCGCCATGCCGATACCGTATTCTCCACCTGCTCCTAATCCAGCAATAAATCTAAAGATGTATACTTGCTCAATATTTTGTGCAAGCCCAGTTAACGCTGTTCCAACTGCAAACAGTAAAATCGTGTATGTGAAAACTTTTACTCTCCCAAATTTATCTGCTAAAATCCCGAAAATTACTCCTCCGGCTAACATTCCAATATTGGTAATAGACGAAATAAGTCCTCCTGCAGTCATATCAATATGAAAATCTGCAATAATCAACGACATTGCAAAGGAAATAAACATAATGTCCATACCCTCTAATGTTAATCCAGCTACTGATGCAACTACTGTTTTTTTGCGATAATCCAATGTTGTCATTCTCCTTTCAAGCCTCACAGGACTTAATTAAAGTATAGTTATAAAAAATACCCTTTCATCCAAAGGACAAAAGGGTATACTTGTACATAAATATTATGTATGACCGCTCTTTCGCCTTTTTGGACTCTCTGGACCAGATTAAAGGGAATTAATTTTAACTAATAGTATCATGCTCTATTAACTTCTGACAATCTTTTTTTACAAGCGTAACTTTGTTAGGTTAGCTCAATTACTACATAAACCCTTATAGAGTCAGATTTATGAGTACTTTAATTATTTTAAAGAAACAAGTTATCTATTTATTTAAAGACAGTTACTCCTACATATACACCTGCGAGAAAAATGGTCGTAATAAATATAACGTGTAAAACAATCCATGCCCATGCACCATATCGAAAGGATGAGGCTTTTAGCGGATTTCTTCTTTCAGGTGGAATGATTTTTCCTCCTAACAATTCAAACAATAAATAGTTTATCCACCATAACGTATAGCTGTCCCATAAATCCCACTCTGGTTCAAATTTAAATAAAACAGAGTACTTTAAAATCACTTCCCCTAAAACTCCTAAATGAACAATTCCCCAATAAAAAGGAATCTTCCAAATCCATTGCTCAGGGCTGTACCTAATCCCGATTAAGGCGATCAAAGGAAACAACGTCGATACAAGCAATATTGGGGTTATAAAAATATCCTCAAGAAGGTAATTGTAAAAAGTATAGAACCCTATATACGTTAACGCAAAACATAATAAATTACCTGAAATCGCACTGATGATGTAAATAAGACCATAACGCTTCCAGTCAAATCGAATAATTGATACGCACCCTATAGCAGAGAGGATAATAACAGCCGTAAATGCATATGTATGAAAAACCATTGCAAACACCATCACATTCTAAAATTTAGTTGATTTTCCCCAAGATTTATCCAAATTTATCTTGCCCTTCCAGCTAAAATTCATGATAACAAACAATAATTCATCAAAAATTACGAAATAACTTTCCACCAACAAAAAAAAGCAACATTTACCTGTTGCTTTTCCATCAACTTATTCAGCTATTTTTCCTTTCACCTGCTTTAATGTCGCGACAATTAGAAAACTGACGATCACTAATAACAGCCATGAGCTCACCTTCCCGAAATGTACAAGACTCCAAGCTTCGGCTTGATTTGGATATTTCCATGCGCCGAAAAATGTAGCGATATTTTCGGCTACCCATATAAAAAATCCAATCAGCACAAACGATAAAGAAAGCGGCATCTTATGCTTTATTCCATCTACCTCATATATTACCCAAGATTTCCAAAAGACGATAATTACCAGAGCTGTTAACCACCAGCGCATGTCTATCCAATAATGGTGTGTAAAGAAATTCAGGTAAATGGCAGCAGCAAGTGGAACAACAGCAATAAATGGCGGCCATTTAACTAGTTCTACCTTCAGTCTCCTCCAAGCCTGACAAAGAAAACTTGCTACACTTGCATACATAAACCCGCTGTACAATGGAACACCAAAGATTTTTGAAAAACCTTCCTCTGGATAGGACCAGGAGCCCATATGCACTTTAAACAATTCAAGAGCAAGTCCGATTATATGAAATAAAGTTATAACCTTAAGCTCATCCCTTGTTTCCAATCCAGACCTTACCATTATCCATTGCATGAGCAGACAAATGAGAAGCAGCCAATCATACCGTGGCAATAACGGAAGCGGGATATACTGTGTAATTGCTAAAGAGGCGAAGATAACGACTGGAAACAAGCAAGACAAAGCCTGTTCCCACCCAAACACAAGCAATTGTTTTATAGATGATTTATAGCTCCGTTTTACCATTGTTGATGTATTCATGGCAAAGCCTCCTATTCGTATGATTCTTAAACCTATTACTCTTCTGTCACATCATCATTTTTGTATTCTAAAATATCGCCAGGCTGGCAATCGAGAGCCTTGCAAATCGCATCTAAAGTTGATAAGCGAATTGCTTTTGCCTTGCCGTTTTTCAATATCGACAGGTTAGCCATTGTGATGCCAACCCTTTCTGAAAGCTCTGTTACGCTCATCTTCCGTTTAGCCAGCATTACATCAACATTTATTATTATCGCCATTGTATTCTCCTCAGACCGTTAGATCATTTTCTGATTTTATTTCAATAGCTTCTTGTAAAAGCCTCTGAAGCACTGCCGCAAATACCGCAATTATCATAGATGCAAAGATGATGACCAAACCAATAATAATAACTCCAGGCGCATCATCTGCATCAGCCACGAAATAAAAGAGCGGCATTGCGATCACAAACAGTCCACTTATAATAATGGCGCAGTATTTAATTACCTTTAAAGATTTCACAGATAACTCCGAAAAGGCTTTATTCTTGTCAATAAAAATCAGCAGCTTGAATGCTTGATAAAGCGCAATATAAAAAGGAATGGCAGAAACATAAAAAAAGCTAATAACAAGATATTTTATATAAGTTATATTTGAAAGCAGCTCTCCTGCATATCTCCCGATTTCTGGAACAACAAAGATACATAATGCCAAAATGGGTAGACCAATAAAAATAACAGCTATCTTTAAAAACAGCGTGGAAACCTGGTTCACAAAAATACACCTCACTCATTAATTATGTATTCAATTTACCATAGAATTTATCGTTTTACAATAAATTAATATTGTTTTTAATTTTATTTTTATTGTTTAACCAAAAAAAAAGCATTCCTTGTATATAAAGGAATGCTCAGTAAAAGATTATTTTTTAAATATAGGTACAAATCCTTTAAGACGAAACAAAGACAATTCTGTAAAATTAAAGATTTTAGATTTTTTAACTGAATTCAAGTTTGCTGTCATGAGTTTCGTTCTATATTGGATTGCTTCTTCACAAAGTATTTTTTGACTGTTTATCTGTTTCTGGTTATCGTTTCTCTGTATATAACGATATCTGCCATTACTATCCTGTTCACGTGCTTTACAGTTGTCCTTCAGCATTAATAGCAAACAGTCATGAATTCTATCTTTTATATGTTTTTCTAATATTGGGAAAAGTATTTCCACACGATTTTCCATGTTTCGTGTCATCCAATCAGCTGAGGATAAAGATACATCTTCCGCACCGTTTTGATGAAAATAAAAGATTCTCGTATGTTCTAAGAATGCACCCACAATGCTTCGAACTCTTATGTTTTCACTGACACCCTTAATACCAGGTCTTAAGCAGCAAACTCCTCTGATGATAAGATCAATCTTAACTCCGGCAATGGATGCTTCATATAATTTCTTAATAATTATTTTGTCTGTCAACGAGTTCATTTTTGCTATGATTCTACCATTCTGATACTCTTTATGATAGTCCATTTCCTTATCAATTAACTCAATAAACGTATCACGAATTCCAAATGGTGAGACTGATAAATGCTCATAGGACGGTCTTTCCATATAACCGCTCAAATAATTAAAGAAATTAATCGCGTCAGTGCCTATTTTGTCATTGCATGTCAGCAATCCCATGTCTGTGTAAATTCTTGCTGTGGCATCATTATAATTGCCTGTCCCTAAATGGACATAACTTTGAACCCTGCCTTTTTCTCTGCGGATTACGAGTGTAATTTTGCTATGTGTTTTCAAATGGGTCATCCCATAGATTACATGACAGCCGGCTTGCTCCAATTCCCTCGCCCATTGAACATTATTCTCCTCATCAAACCGCGCCTTTAGCTCAACTAGAACCGTTACCTGCTTGCCGTTCTCTGCTGCTCGTTTAAGGCTTTCAATAATCGGGGAGTCACCGCTCACTCTGTACAAGGTTTGCTTGATTGCCAATACATTTTCATCATCTGCTGCCTGTGACATGAATTCCACAACTGGTTCGAATGACTCATACGGATGATGCAGCAAAACGTCCTGCTTCGCAATCTTCTCAAAGATAGTTCCTTCCCCTTCCAAGTCGATTGGCGGCTGTGGAATAAAAGTTCTTGCTGCAATATGCTCATGTGTTGCTTCGATTTTTTTGCAAAACGAAAACAGAAATGTTAAATCTAAAGGAGCTTGGACATCAAAAACGTCTTTTGAATGAATTTCAAGCACCTGTCTAAGGTAAGCAATCACCTCTTGACTGCTGTGCTGCTGCTGATATTCTAAGCGGACTGCTGCTCCTCTTTTCCGCTTCTTCAATTCTTCCTCGATTTCCTGCAGCAAATCTTCTGCTTCATCCTCATGTATGGTTAAGTCAGCATTCCGGGTAATTCGAAATGATGTCACAGATTTCACTTTAAATCCTGTAAATAACTTCTCAATAAAACTAGAAATCACTTCTTCTAGCAAAACAAATTTTCTTTCTTGACCTCTTTGTGAAATCTCTACTAAACGGCCAATAACTGCAGGAACTTGTACAATAACTAAATTGCCATCAAGGTCTAATTCCTTCCTTTTTTCTGCAGATTTTTCTTCAATAACTACCGCTAAGTTTAAGGATTTATTTAACAGCATTGGGAAGGGACGGTAAGCGTCAATTGCCATAGGAGTCAATACCGGGTAAACTTGTTCATCGTAAAATTTCTCCAAAATCGACATTTCCTTCGCGGAAACCTCGTCGATGGAAATGATGCGTACACCTTCTTCTTCTAATAAGCTGGCTAAATCACTGTATATTTTATCTTGACTTTTTACTAGCAAACGCGCCTTTTCAGAAATAGCACTCAACTGTTCTTTCGGAGTAAGCCCTGCCTTATTCTCAGGTTTATTAAACCCAGCCTTCACTTGATCCAGGAGTCCAGCAACACGTACCATGAAAAACTCATCCAGATTTGAACTAAAAATCGATAAAAATTTATACCTTTCCAATAAGGCATTTTGGTTATCTACCGCTTCTTCAAGCACTCGACTATTGAAATCGAGCCAGCTTAACTCTCGATTATTGTAATAGGAAGGATTATCTAGATTAACGGTGTTCCAATTCTCTTGATGAGTTTGCATTATTACATCCCCTTAACAATTATTGCTAATATTCTATAATTAGAATAACATGTGTACATCTGATTGCTTTGTAAATTTTTTGTAAATTTTTGTAGAAATATGCAGATATGGAGGTAGTAAGATTAAGATTTTATGCTATAGGGTACAATGGTTAGATGACTTTACAAAAGCTTAATATTTTTTCTTAACATTTTCTTATAAGATATACATATCATCATTTACATAAGGAGGATTCGATAATTGAAAGAGAATTCAATTGCTATCATAGACCTCGGATCTAATTCGATTCAATTTGCTATCTATAACATTGAAAACAATACTGTTCATACAGAGGAAGTAAAGCGGGTTAAAGTGGCTGCAAGGCTGATCAGTTACATAGATGAACAAGGAAACATAACAAGAGAAGGCATAGATTTAACCTTGCAAATTTTACAAGACTTCCAAAACATCGGTGCAGAAAATGGTGTAAGCAGAATGATTGGATTTGCCACTGCAGTGGTTCGGAATGCTGCTAACCAGGAAGAGGTTCTAGCAGAAATTCAGCAGAAAACAGCTATTCCATTTTCTATTCTAAGCGGCTATGAGGAAGCCTACTTTGGTTATCTTGGTATCATTCAAGCAATTGACTTGCAGGATGGTATTACCATTGATATCGGTGGAGGAAGCACTGAAATCACGCTATTCCGAAATCGACAATTAATTGAGTATTACAGCTTCCCATTCGGTGCAGTTAACTTAAATGAGAAATTTACAAAAGGTGAGATGGTGACAGCAGAGCAAATTGAAAAACTTCAAGCTTATCTGTCCGAACAACTGCAAACACTTCCGTGGTTATCTGCAGCTGGACTTCCTATTATTGGAATTGGTGGCAGTGCTAAAAATCTATCTCGCATACATAAAGCGAAAGATAAGAAAAACTCATTAAATATGACAATAGTAGATATCGACAATATATTCAAAGAGTTATCCTCTATAAGTGTGACGGAGCGTTCTAATATTAAGGGCTTATCCAAAAAAAGAAAAGATATTATCATACCAGCTATCAAAATTATCTCTACCTTAATGGAAATGACCAAGTCTCCCTATTTTTCCTACTGCACTCAATCAGTACGAGATGGATTCATTTATGACTTGCTTGAAAAAACGAATAATGCTTCTTAGAAAAAAACCACCGAACATTCGTCCGGTGGTTTTCTACTGTTGTTTGTTCAATGGAAGGTCGAACAAGACATGCTGAAATTAGGAATTAAGTTCATTATAAGCTAAAAACACTTCTTCATGTTTTAAGATTTTGTAAATTCTGTATATAATATGGTGATGAGTCTTGCTCCTATATACTATTCTTCTAACTTGAAGGATAGTATATAGGAGTCTACACAGTAGAATTCTTAACAATACTACTAAGTAATCCGATATATGTAAGGATAGCTTTAAGCAAACTAACTACTTAATTAAAGGAATGAGGAAGATACGAGTGCAGCCTGCAACTGTTGACAAGCAAACTCAAAATCAGAAGAAAAAACAAGCCGCTCTCTATAAAGCAATATGGAGATGGCATTTTTATGCTGGGATAATTTTCGCGCCGTTTTTAATTATCCTTGCATTCACTGGCTCTGTTTACTTATTTAAGCCACAAATTGAACAGGTGCTTTATCAAGATTTTTACGAAGTTAAACAGCAGAAAGAACGAATCCCCCCGTCTGAACAGGTTGATATTGTGACAAATCATTACGCTGGAGCAGAAGTTACGAGCTATCGTCCTGGGGAACAGGCAACTCGTTCAAGTGAGGTAAACATCACCTACCAAAACGAGACATTGACCGTTTTTGTTGATCCATACACTGGTACTATACTCGGTGAATTAAACAGCGATAATCGCATCATGGATTTAATAGAAGAAATTCATGGTGAGTTAATGGCAGGTACTGCTGGTGATAGAATAGTAGAACTTGCCGCTTGCTGGGCCTTTGTATTAATTGTAACTGGACTTTACTTATGGTATCCGCAAAAAAAGAAAAGCCTTGCCGGTACCCTTATACCTCGGTTCACGAAGGGCAATAACGTCCTTAGAAGAGATCTACATGCCGTACCTGCTTTTTGGATTACAGGCGGGCTGTTATTTCTTATTTTGACTGGATTGCCTTGGTCAGGATTTTGGGGAACTAACTTTCAATCGTTAGTAACAAATACAGGTGAAGGCTATCCTCCATCAGTGTGGGTGGGGGCAGCGCCTACATCTAATATTAAAACAAAGGATATTGCAGAAGTCCCATGGGCTGCTGAAACTTTAGATGTACCGAAATCAGAGCTTGAAGGCTTCATCCCCGTTTCCATTGACGATATCGTAACAACTGCTGAGCGGGAAGGAATGCATCCAAGCTATTCTGTTATTTTCCCATCAACAAAAGAGGGTGTTTACACGCTCTCTGCTTTTCCACCTAAAGCAAAGGATGAAGCAACCATCCATATCGACCAATATACAGGTGCTGTACTAGCTGATTATCGTTATGACAATTATGGACTTATCGGCAAGATAGTTGCTGTTGGGATTACTTTGCATAAAGGAACAGAACTCGGCTTCCTTAATCAATTAGTTAGCCTTCTTATTTGTCTTGGTACTATTTTAGTAGCATTCACAGGAGTTTATATGTGGTGGAAACGCAAGCCTAAAACAGGATTAGGAGCACCAAAAGCTCCAAATATAAAGAATATGAAACTGCTGCTCTTCCTGCTTATTTTTTTAGGAATCATATTTCCTTTAGTAGGCTTATCACTTATCTTTGTTTGGCTTATTGACTGGTTAATTATTCAAAGAGTTCCTAACGCTAAAAGGTTTCTAAATGCATAAAAGGTGGCTTATTTCGTGAAAAAAACATTATTAGCCCTATTATTATCTTGTTTAATTTGTCTGCTGTTGAGTGCCTGCTCCCTTCTTAAACAGGATGCGGCTTCCCTTTATAAAAAAGAAACGCCTCTTGAAGCTGTATTAGAGCTGCCTGCTTCTCTAAAAGCAAATGCAGTGACTGAAATAACAGTTACCCTTCTTCAAAATGGCGAAAAAGTTAATAATGCTGACTATGTCCATTTTGAAGTATGGAAACAAGATGGATCTACTGAAAAAATGATGGAAGAAGCAGATAAACAAGGAAATGGTGTCTATAGCATAAAAAAGACCTTAAGTAGTGATGGTCTTTATTACGTTAAAGTTCATGCAAGCTATCATGACTCTATCATTATGCCGCAAAAGCAATTTATTGTTGGTGAGCTTTCTGAAGACGATTTAAACTACTTACAGAAGAATCTTCCACAGCAAGAGGAAGATCATGAGCACCATCATTAATGTTTCAGAAAAAAGAGCTGAGTAGCTCTTTTTTTCTTTTCCTCTCCAACCTAAATCTAATTCTATTAGCCTATTTAATTAACTAAAAAAAGATTGCTTTGCGGAAATATTGTTCATATAATAGGGAAATGCAATTGATAATGATTTTCATTATTAGTAATTAATAAAAGGAAAAGGTTGACTTATATGCTGCAAACCCCTCATCAAAAACATTTAAATAATCGTTTACACAACATGTGGAGGCTACTATTATTCATTTTCTTCCTAGCTGGATTAATTGTTATATTAGTAACAGCAGTTTCTTTCGGAGCAAAGGATATCACCTTTCATAATGTTTGGACAGCGATTTTCAACTATGATTCCTCTCTGACTGAGCAGCAAATCATTTATGAACTGCGACTACCGAGAGTTATCGGTGCTGCAATTGTCGGTGCTGCTTTTGCTGTTGCCGGAGCACTTATGCAAGGTGTTACACGTAATCCTTTGGCAGATGCAGGGGTACTTGGCATTAATGCAGGAGCGATGTTCATTGTAACTTTATCCTTTGCCTTTTTTCCAAGCATCTCGTACTCGCTACTAATGGTATTTTCCTTTATAGGGGCTGCCCTTAGTACACTATTAATCTTTATAATGGGTGCTTCTGTTCCAGGTGGCCTGACCCCAATGAGATTAACCGTATCAGGAGCAGTAATTGCTGCTCTTTTGCACTCTTTAAGCGCAGGCATCGCGATATACTTCGATTTGAGCCAAGATCTTGCTTTTTGGTATGCAGGAGGAGTTGCAGGCATTAAATGGGACCACTTGAAGGTGCTGGTTCCTGTGATTGTGCTCACAATTATATGGGCTGTTAGCATGGGACGCTCTATATCCCTTATTGCAATAGGTGAAGAAACCGCCATGAATCTCGGCATAAAAGTGAATCTGATTAAACTCCTATCCATCATTGCAGCAGTCATTTTGGCAGGCGTATCTGTGTCGGCAGTCGGTTCTATCGGATTTATCGGACTAGTTATTCCACATATTGCTCGCAAGCTTGTAGGCTCTGACTATAGTTTTATCATTCCAATGTCAGCCTTGCTAGGGGCAATTCTCTTAATGCTTGCCGATTTAGGAGCCCGTACTGTAAATCCTCCACGAGAATTGGCAATCGGAATAATAGTCGCTGCAGTTGGTGTTCCTTTCTTTCTTTATACAGCGCGTAAGGTTGGGAGGGATTTATAGATGAAACCAAATTTACGCAGCTCTAAAACCCTTACAGTTGCTCTTGTGTTAATACTTATAAATGTTATTGTCATCTTAATCAGTTTGAATACAGGCTCACTGCGGATTGCACCACTTGAAGTAGTGCGAACTTTGTTTGGATTTGGTGATTTTAAATCCTCACTTGTGCTGTTTGACTATCGCCTGCCTCGCATCATCATTACCATATTGGCAGGCATAGGTCTTGGTATATCAGGCGCAATTCTGCAGGGCGTATCAAGGAATCCATTGGCAGACCCAGGCATTATCGGATTACATGCAGGTGCTTCTTTTGGGCTGATCATGTTCGTCACTTATTTTCATTCCTTAAACGATAAAGCCGCATTGCTTATTCCATTATTCACTTTTATTGGTGGATGCTTGACGGCGGTGACTATCATCTTACTTACATATGATCGTTATAAAGGGATACTGCCAATTCGACTCATCCTTGTCGGGATTGCGATAGCAGCCTGCTTTAATGCTATCACCTTGTTTCTGTCCCTTCGTCTTGACGAGGATACATACACATTTGCATCAAGGTGGCTCGTCGGCAATGTTTGGGGCAGGGATTGGATACATGTTATCGCCCTTTTACCGTGGATTGTTGTATTGACACCTCTTGGCTTTCTGCAGTCACGAAAGCTAGATGCTTTATCTTTTGGAGACAGTACGGCGGTGGGGCTCGGTGTTTCCGTGCTCCGCACTCGCTTAGGCATGCTCGCTATTGCTGTTGCCTTATCCAGTGCAAGTGTAGCGATGGTTGGTGGGATTGGCTTTATAGGACTCGTGGCACCCCACCTTGCCCGCCGTTTAGTCGGACCAAGACATCAGCATTTTCTGCCTGTCGCAGGGCTTCTCGGTATGGTCATACTTGTCTTATCAGATACTGTTGGCCGTTCGATCTTTCAACCAAATGCGATACCAGCTGGTATTGTTGTAGCAGCGATAGGCGGACCTTATTTTCTTTACTTATTAACAAAAACAAAATAATCCACCAAGGAGAACACAATGAAAAAGAAACTAGTTTTGTTATTTACAGCAATGCTGTTATTAATTCTTTCCGCTTGCGGACAAACGGCTTCAACCGACAGTAAGGAAAGTGACACGAAAACAGGCAAAGGCGAACCAAAAATCGCTTCTCTTTCTATCCATCTTACAAATGACCTGCTTGCATTAGGAGTTACTCCTGTCGGGTCTGTTGTCGGCGGCGAACTAAATGATTTTCTTCCACATGTTAAGGATCAATTGAAGAATTCAACAAAGCTTGGTCCTGCAAAAGACCCTGATATGGAAGCAGTCATTGCGTTAGATCCCTCTGTCATATATATTGATGAAGGAATTTCAGGTGAGGATATTTCGAAATTTGAAGACATTGCTCCAACAGAAAGCTTTAACCTTGATGAGGGAACTTGGCGTGATCATTTGAAGGCAATCGGCAAGCTCGTCGACCGCACCAAGGAAGCGGAAGATTTCATTGCAGACTATGAAAACCTGACAAGTGAAGTGAAAACATTGGCTGCAGATGAACTCGGCAAAAACAGTAAAGTGATGGCTATCCGTGTAACTGCTAAAGAGCTTCGTGTATTTACAACAAAACGTCCACTTGGCCCAATACTATACGATGATTTAGGATTCACGCCAGCAACAGGGATCAAAGAATTAGATTCAACACAGCCATATGAAGTCATTTCCCAGGAAGTTTTACCTGATTTCGATGCAGATGCTATTTTTGTAGTCGTAAACAGTGACGACAAAGCCCAAACAGCCTTCAAGCAGCTCGAAGAATCCCCAATTTATCAAGGTTTAAAGGCTGTCAAAAACAAGCATGTTTATGTTGTTTCCGATCAGCCATGGCTTGACTACTCCGCACTCGGCAACAAGCTTGCGATGGAAGAAGCTAAGAAGCTGTTTTCGAAGTAAACAGTAAAAAATCCTATGGGTATCCATAGGATTTTTTTGCTTTTATTCCATGTGTCTAGCAATCCCATTAACTCCAAAATAACGTAACTGACCTAGCTATCTTAAACTTTATTTGTATTGCTTTTATTTAATATGAAACTATTTATTTAAATAGTCGTATATACAGTCAGTTTGTAATTACGTAAAAAGGTAGTGGAATATGAATAGGAAATTGGATAAGAAAAAATACTGGATACTTATGCCTCCCTTTGCGATTACTGCATTATTATTAGCAGCTTATCTACCAGATGAAAAGAGGATGTACTCATTTCTAGTGATAATAGCTTTTTGGTTTACATACTATACTTGGAAATATATTGATAAGGATAAAAATAAGCAATAGAAAGAAGCATAGTTTCCTGAGCTGGAAAATATGCTTTTTGTTTTTTAAGTAAAATTTACATTTTTTTGTTCTTTCCACTTCAAAATTACCATGCCCTAATTGTTAATTGGCAGGTTTGCACAAGTAGTATCTTATTAATATTAAACATATTATCAGCGATAAAAAGCCTACAAAAACGAAGTATTCTGTTCCTAAACCAGAGATAAATAAACCACCTGCAGCTATCCCGATAGTCATTCCCAGATTGCCGGATGTTAGAAATAACCTATTGAAAAATTACGGAACCACTGAGTCTGATGACACAACCCAATATTGCAGAATATTTCCCCCTGCTCCAGCTGCAAATGCATCAGCTTCTTTGCCTTCAGTTATAATTTCAAATATTAAGTCGTCGTTAAGTAACTCTTCATTTGATGATATTCAACGAAAGAAGTAGAAGGTATTGGTTTACTATAATAATATCCTTGAATTTCGTCACAATCCCATTCTTGCAGATATTGTAATTGTTCTTTTGTTTCCACACCTTCTGCTGTTACTTTGATATCAAGATTCTTAGCAACTGATACTAATGATTGAACAATAGCAGCATGGTTCTTATTGCTTGTAAGATCTCTGATAAAGGATTGATCTATTTTAATTCTGTCTAATGGAAATTTAGATAAGTACGTTAAAGACGTATATCCGGTACCGAAATCATCCATGGTAATTTTAAAGCCAAGCTTTTTTAGTTGATTGATTTTTTCTAATGTTAATTCTGTATTTTCTATAGCTAGGCTTTCCGTTATCTCTAAATCTATTTTTTCTGGAGATACAGAAAACTCTTCTAGGCTTCTTAATAAAAATGGGATAAAGTTATCGTCAATGAACTGTTTTGGTGATATGTTTATAGACAAGTGAAAGTTAATTGGAGAATGTGAATTCCACTCACTATACTGTCTAAAGGCTCTTCTAATTATCCAGTTGCCTAACGGAATAATTAAATCAGTATCCTCTGCTAAAGGAATAAATTCTCCAGGGCTGATAAAGCCCTTTTGAGGATGATGCCATCGTATAAGAGCCTCTGTACCAACAATATTTTCATCTTTTATATCGTGTTTAGGTTGGTAATAGAGTTCAAACTGTTCTTCTTGTATAGCATTTTTGATTTCTTCGTACATCGTAATCTTCGAAAGCATATCATGCTCTAAGCAAGATTCATATTCTGAATAGTTGTTCCGTCCAGCTTTTTTGGCAGCATACATGGCCATATCGGCATGTTTTATTAATGTATTACAATTGTCACCATCATTGGGATAATAAGAAACACCGATACTCAATGTGATTTCTTTTTGCACACCTGCTATTTTAAAGGGTCGCTTCATTTCTGTTTGTATATCTTTTATTAATCTTTTAACTTCGTCTGAGTTTTTCATCTCAGTAAAACAGATTAGAAATTCATCACCGCCGAGTCTGCCGATTAACCCTCTATTCCTAATGGTATTTTGGAACCTTTTTGCAATGAGCTTAAGCAATGTATCCCCAGCTGCATGACCAAGATGATCGTTAATATCCTTGAACATATCTACATCCATTAATATTGTCGCAAAATTAATCCCCTTATTAATTTGCTCATCAACCTGTCCATAAATCCCACGACGATTCAACAGTCCTGTAAGCTCATCGTGATACGCTAAGAAGTTTACCTTATCTTGCACTTGATTTTGTTCTGTTACGTCCTGGGCAATGACATATATACCTGTGATAGAGTCATCTATTTTAATTTGAGTCGCTGTAATTTTGAGATTTACTTTTTTATTATTTTTGGTGAAAATAAAGGACTCAAAGCAAATGCTGCTTCCTTTGATAACCTCATAAAGAGATGCAGTTAAGCTTTCCGTTTCCTGTTTTAACACAAGGTCTGTTATTTTCAGCTGGAGTATTTCTTTTAAATTGTAACCAGTTAACGTTAAGGCAGAGGGATTAACTTCTTTGAAATTGCCTTCCAAATCTAAAATAAAAATCGCATCCGGATTATACTGAAATAATGATCTGTATTGCTGTTCATTAATTTTAAGTTTCATATTCTGATTCTCTACTGTACCATTCTGATGTATCATTTGGTTTTCAATATAATTAATCGTTATGATAAATAATACAAGTAAACTGATGATAGAAACCATAACGATAGAGAAATCTGCAGCTTGGAATAAACTTTGTATAAACATATAGATAGTTGAACCGAAAGAAATACTAAATACCGTAAAGAAAGCAGAGCTCTTCGCATACGTTATTCCCCTGTTAATCATTAATCGATCTAAATGGAAATGCTCAATAATTCGCGCTATATTATAAATAGAAGTAGTTAAAAGTGTAACAGAATAAAGCACATTTACATTATTTATGTATAAAGGAATCGAGTAAACTTTATCTAATAAGTAAACGATGTAAAGTAAAATAAACGAAGCAACGAAAACACTCAAAACAAGATAAGGAATAATTCCTTTCTTTTTGTTCGTATTATATCTAGATGGCTTGACCGCTACTTTTCCAATAGTATTCAGGAGAAAAAAGCACACAAAACAGAACAAAAAAGTATATAAAGTATTTTTAAAAGTAAGCATTAAACTTTCTTTTGACAATTCAACTGCTTTTAAGCTTAGAAGACCAATGTAGGGAATAATAGAAATGATGAAACCACATAAAACAGCTAAAAATAACGTATATATTGCTTCATGCATTTTCTTCCCTGCTACTGTTGTGGTTACATACATATTTGTATTCAATAAAGTAACACAAATAATACAACATAAAACTAAATACAAAATCGGATAGCCCATAATAACACCCCTACCAAAGACCCATATCACTACTTTAGACCTATTATATATTGCAACTGATTAAGAAAGGAAGATAATTGCATTTGTTAATGTTTGACAATCAACAACATCAACAGAAGTATATATACAACTTCTCATTCTTCTCTCTACCAATTACTTCCACTGTAAAAAGTATAAATATCTTCCTTACTAAGGAAAATTATTTAGTTCAATTTACCCATTTTTTCCTTCAACTAAACTTTTATTCAGTTAATAGTGATAAAAAATTATATGGAGATAATTTACTATATACATTTTCATTAGTTAATGATTATAAAATATTTGTATTTTCAAAAAAATGAGGTAACATTTACTTATCACAAAGAACAAAGGGGAATATTACATGATTGTTAGAGAGATAGAACACCAAGATAATGAAACAATAGCTACTATCATCAGGCACTCACTTGAGTCTGTCGGTTTAAATATTAAAGGCACTGCTTATTTTGATCCATCGTTAGATAATTTGACCTCTTACTACAATTCGCTAGAATCCGCTGCCTACTGGGTGGCAATGCTTGATGGTGAGGTAGTCGGCGGTATAGGAATAGCCCCTTTCAATGAAGAAAGCGGCATTTGTGAATTACAAAAGCTATACTTAAGCCCTAAAGCCCAAGGCAAAGGCTATGCTAACCTTTTGATGAACACTGCCTTGGACTTTGCTGCAAAGCATTTTGATTATTGCTATTTGGAGACACGCCAACAATTGAAGGCTGCGTGTGCGCTCTATGAAAAGTTTGAATTTGAACTATTGGCAAAGCCATTGGAAGGGTCAGAGCACTCAGCAATGGATGCATGGTACATGAAGAAGCTGAAATAAGCTAAAACAAGTAAACGACACCTGCAAACACTAGCAGCTGTCGTTTATTTTGCCATCCTACTAAATGGCCAGCCCTCTGAATTTATACCTGCAATAATGAAGGAAAACAAAAAAAGCAGCCAAAGGCTGCTTCCTATTAATTATTCAATTTACTATTTTTCTTTGAAAATACGAAGTAAATAACCGTTCCAACTGCTAGCCAAATAACAAAGGCAATCCAAGTAATTCCTGGCAAGCTGATAGCTAAACCAATACAAAGAAGAGCACTGATAATTGGCAATACTGGTACGAATGGTACTCGGAAGGAACCTTTCAATTCAGGGAATTTTTTACGCAGCACAATAATCGCAATTGAAATTAGCGTAAAGGCTGCCAATGTACCCATATTAACTAAATGAGCTAGTGTAGACAAATCAACAAAACCAGCGATACATGCAGCAATAATTCCTGTCAGCCATGTATTTTTGAATGGTGTTTTTGTCTTGTTGTTAACAGAAGAAAGCATCTTTGGCAGAAGACCATCACGGCTCATTGCATAGCTTAAACGCACTTGTGCATAAATCAATGCAAGGATAACTGTTGTAATTCCCATTACAGCCCCTATTGAGATAATACCTGCAACTGAATTTTGTCCTACTGATTCTAATGCAAGTGAGACTGGTGCACCCACACCTAGTTGTGTGAATGGAATCATTCCAGTTAAGACCGCTGAAACAGCGATATATAGTACTGTACAAATTGCCAGTGACCCAATAATTCCGATTGGCATTGTTTTACCTGGGTTTTTCACTTCTTCAGAAGCTGTTGCAATAACATCGAAGCCAATATATGCAAAGAAAACAGTTGCTGCTCCGGTAATTATCCCATCGAAGCCAAATGGCATGAATGGAGTCCAGTTATCTGGCTTCACATACCAAACACCGACAATAATGAATAATAAGATAACTGCTAGTTTAACAAAAACCATAATATTGTTGAATTTAATACTTTCTTTTACACCTTTTGAAACCAATGCAGTAATAGCTAAAATAATAAGCATCGCTGGAAGATCGACAAGCCCGCCTTTCCCTACTCCTGGGGCTGACGTTATGCTTGCTGGCAAGTTAAGATTAAAGCCTGCAATCAAGGATTGGAAGTAAGCTGACCAGCCTGTTGCGACTGCTGCTATGGCGAGAACATATTCCATCATCAAGTCCCAGCCAATTAAAAAGGCAAATAACTCACCTAGTGTTGCATAAGTGTATGTGTAAACACTGCCGGACAGCGGAACTGCCGACGAAAATTCTGCATAACAAAATGCTGCAAGCGCACAAGCAATTCCTGCAAGTACAAAGGATAAAATAATGGCTGGACCTGCACTTTCTGCTGCTACAACACCTGTTACAACGAAAATACCTGTACCAATTACACAGCCGACACCCAAAAAGATGAGATCCATGATCCCCATCGATCGGCTTAGCGTTTTATTTTGAGATTGCGAAATCATCACATTCACAGATTTTCTACGAAAAAGTTGACTCAAAGCTGTAATCCTCCCAGAATGTTAATTAAAATTAAAATTTTCAAACAATTAAGTTTAAAAAAGTGTTACTCTATTAATTGTTCAGAATTTTACTCCGCTGATTATAAAAGGTATAAATACATTATGTCAATGGAAGTTTTCTTGTATTTTTTACTTTCTCCATAACAATACTTTAATACAATAGTATTAGTCCGTTCTCCTATTATTTCCGTAAGATTACTAACCTTTTTTATGTTCAGCTTAAATAAGTGCTAGTAGCTTGTTGAGGATTTCACATTCTATTAAGAGTAATCTATTCTTTTCTTAAGCAGGAAATCACTATCATAAGCATGGAAATCTTTTGCTTTGTTATTCTTCTATAACTTATCCTTCAGAAAAATTTTCTCGATTTTTATCTTTAAATAAAAAATGAGGCTGGAACAAAACAAAAGATAACCTTTCTAAACAAGAATAATAAAATTACATCTAATTTTTAAAAAATGAGGCTTCTGACTAAATAGAATATGGGTTCAAAATAAGTTCTTTCTATTACGCTACACTAAGATTTCTAATTATTATATTAAAACTAAAAACAAAAAAAAACGAACTATTTAATCAAAAGTGATAAGCTCCCCTATAGGTAGACAGGTTAAAAAATAAAATCTGGATACTATAGGGGAGTATTTTTTATGTCTCGAAAGTTTTACTCTGCAGAAGAAAAATATGAAATAGTGAAGGCGTTTGATGAATCACTTTCTTCACTTAAAGTGGCATCCATTTATAAAGTACATCATGCCACCGTTTTGGAATGGAAATATAAGTTTGATACCTTTGGCTTAGAAGGATTAAAGGAGTCTTCCGCATGGAAAAAATATTCGGAAGAACTAAAGTTATCCGCCATAAAAGAGTATTTGTCCGGTGGTTCTTCGATTCGTGAGGTTTCTAGAATGTATGAAATATCCCATCCCTCTGTCCTCAGAAGTTGGATTAGGAAGTATAATAGTCATAGTGAATTAAAAGATGCGTCACAAGAAAGGACGGGCTCTATGACTAATGAAAGCAAACTAACTTGGGAAGAACGATTACATATTGTACTTGATTGCTTGGGGAACGGAAAAAATTATCAAGAAGCAGCGGATACGTATCAAGTTTCTTATCAACAAGTTTATCACTGGGTAAAGAAGTATGAAGATGGCGGAGAAGAAGCGTTGAAAGATAGACGTGGTAAAAGGAAAGAGGAATCAAAGCTAACTCCAGAAGAAAAATTCAAGCTTCAAATGAAAAAGCTAGAAAAAGAAAATGAACGGTTACGTGCGGAGAATTTGTATTTAAAAAAGTTGGAGGAGATAGAAAGGAGGAGAAAATAAAGCCTATCCGATTCGAGGATAAATATATCGCTATCCAGGAGCTTCACAGGGAAGAAAACATAAGTATTTCTTTACTTTGTGAAATAGTCAAAATAGCACGATCCGCCTATTATAAATGGCTGAATCGTCTCCCTACTTCCCAGGATTTACTGAATGAAAAAATCATAAAAGAAATGAAGATTCTTCATGAAAAAGTGGATAGCACCTTCGGTTATCGTCAAATGACGCTTCACATGAATAGACAGTTTAAAGAGAAACTTAATCATAAAAGAATCTATCGACTAATGAAAGTGGCGGGCTTACGCTCGATTATCCGCACCAAGAAAAAACGTTATAAACACTTTACTCCTAAACAGGTGGCGGAAAATAGACTAAATCGAGAATTTACTGCGGAAAAACCAAATGAAAAATGGGTTACAGATGTAACGGAATTTAAGTATGGCCAATCAAGGAAGGCTTATTTAAGTGCGATTCGTGACCTTTATGATGGCTCCATTGTAAGTTTTGTTATAGGACATTCCAATAATAATAGACTTGTATTTAAGACGCTAGACCAAGCAACTGCACTATTATTAGAGGAGGAACATCCACTTATCCATAGTGATCGTGGGTATCAATATACCTCCAAAGGATTTAAGCAAAGGATAGATGCGGCGAAAATGACGCAGAGTATGTCAAGAGTTGGTCGGTGTATTGATAATGGACCGATGGAATCTTTTTGGGGAACACTGAAATGTGAGAAGTATTATATACATAAATATAATACATTTGAGGAACTTGAACATGCGATAGAGGAGTATATTCATTTTTATAATTATGAAAGATATCAAAAGCGATTAAACGGCTTAAGCCCTATGGAATATAGAGCTCAAGCTGTTTAAATCTTTTTTATTATTTCAACTGTCTACTTGACAGGGGGCATTTCAAAGTTGATTAAGTAGTTCGGTCTTTACGCTGGTTCACATACTTATGTCCCAGCCTCCATATCATTAGCTTCTTGGAAAATCTCTCGGCAATGAAAATCCTCTGCCGATAATGTCTGAAGCATTTAAGAAAATCACAAAGGAACTATTGTCGCTTCTTTGGATAAGTTCTTTTAAATATACAGCCTCAGATTGTTCTACAACACTGAATAGTAATGCCTTCTTCTGATTGCTGTATCCTCCTTCAGACCAAACCTTTGTGAAGCCTCTGTCAATTTCATTACGAATTAAATCTGTAATTTTCTGTTCGTTTTCTGTCACTATTAAGACTAGCTTTGAAGTGGATGAACGAAGCTGGACGACATCTATTGATTTTCCAATGATAAACATGGCTATCATGCCATATAATGCTCTTTCAAAATCAAAAACGAACATGGCTACTATCACGATACAGCCGTCAATAAGAAATTGTGAATAACCACTCGACAAACGAGTATATTTTTTAATGAGCTGTCCAAAAATTGTTGTCCCACCAGTAGAGCCTTTACCACGGAATACAAGACCAATCCCGATTCCGCTAAGTATTCCTCCGTAAATAGAAGCAAGCAATGGATCTTCTACTGAGAACGGTAAATACGATGTCAGCCAAATAAATGTTGGCAGCAACATTGTTCCAACAAAGGTGCGGATGCTGAAATCCTTACCAAGAAGAAAATAGCCTACAACAAAAGTTGGAATATTGATTGCCCATTGTACAACTGCCGGGCTCCACCCATTCAATTTGTTCAAAATGATACTTATTCCAGCTACTCCTCCTGCCGTAATAGATGCAGGCAATAGAAATATATTAAATGCCAAACCTACTAAAAATGTTCCAAGAATAATTAAACTATAAGAACGAAATTCTTGTTTACTTTGCATTGTGTTAAAATCCTTTCTCTTACTGAATATAAGATTTAATCATAACTTAACAATAGATTTCCGACAATAGCGAAAAACAATGTCAGAAAATATAACAAGTTACTAGACAATTTAGAAAAGTTTCAAAATGACAAAAATCGTCTGTTGACTGAATTCAAAATTAATTATAAAATGGAGAAAATTAAGAAAACGAAACGCTAGGATTGGGAGTATTAAGGGATATTTATTGCTTAGAGAGCTGTCGGCTGGTGAAAGACAGACAATAAACTCCCCCAACTCGCCCAGGAGTGGTAAGGCTGAAATGTAAGTCTTAACGGCTGACTGCCGTAATCAAGTCGTAAAGTGGGTTCACCCCCGATTTCTATTTCAGGTGAATCAAAAAGAGTGGTACCACGAAGGTAAAGCCTGTCGTCTCTTATAGAGACAACGGGCTTTTTTTATTTTCCTTACAAAAATTTCTTTCTATTAAATTAATCCGAAAAGGTGGTCAGTAGTGATGAAAAATACCGAAAAATATTCCAGAGGTTATTTTACCCCTCCAGCTAAAAGTTTGAAATGGACAGAGAAAGAGTACATTGAAGCAGCTCCAACATGGTGCAGTGTGGATCTTCGTGATGGCAACCAAGCGCTAATTGTGCCAATGAGCCTTGAAGAAAAACTGGAATATTTTCAATTGCTATTGGAAGTTGGCTTCAAGGAAATTGAAGTTGGTTTTCCGGCAGCATCTGATACAGAATATGCCTTTTTACGGACATTAATTGAACAAGACTTAATTCCAGAGGATGTAACAATCCAAGTGCTGACACAATCCAGAGAGCATATTATTAAAAAGACGTTTGAATCTCTTAAAGGTGTTAATAAAGCAGTTGTCCATCTGTACAACTCCACATCTGTTGCACAGCGGGAACAGGTTTTCCAAAAGTCTGAACAAGAAATAATTGATATTGCCGTTACTGGCGCTAAGCTATTGAAAAAATACGCAGCAGAAACAGAAGGCAACTTCAAATTTCAATATTCGCCTGAAAGCTTCACAGGAACAGAAATAGAATTCGCACTTAACATCTGTAACAGTGTACTAGACATCTGGCAGCCAACTGAGGATAACAAGGTTATCATTAACTTGCCAGCAACTGTATCCATGTCGATGCCACATGTTTATGCAAGCCAAATTGAATACATGAGTGAGCATTTAAGCTTTCGGGACAATGTCATTCTGTCGCTACATCCACATAATGACAGAGGTACAGGTGTTGCAGATGCCGAGCTTGGAGTTCTTGCAGGTGCACAAAGGGTGGAAGGAACATTGTTCGGAAACGGGGAACGAACAGGAAATGTTGACATTGTCACACTTGCATTGAATATGTATTCACACGGCGTAGAGCCGAATTTGAATTTTAATAATATTCCTGGCATCCTAGCAAAATACGAAAAATTGACAAGAATGAGGGTTCCTGAAAGACATCCATATGGTGGAGAGCTTGTCTTTACAGCATTCTCAGGCTCCCATCAGGATGCCATTGCTAAAGGCATGAAATGGCGTGAGGACAAGAATTGCGACTATTGGACAGTCCCTTACCTTTTGATTGACCCTAAAGATATTGGGAGACAATATGAAGGAGACATTATCCGCATTAACAGCCAATCCGGTAAAGGTGGCATCGGTTATATCCTTAAACAGAATTACGGCCTTGATCTTCCTGCTAAAATGCGTGAAAGCTTTGGATATGCTGTTAAAAGAGTATCTGATAACCTTCATAAGGAGCTTATGCCTGACGAAATTCATGACATCTTCCTGAATGAATACGTCAATATAGATGCTCCTGTTGAATTCATTGAATATCAATTCACGCAAAATAACAGCTATGACACAACAGTGTCAGTGAAAAAGGACAATACCGTCCATGAATTAAGTGGTAAAGGGAACGGAAGGCTTGACGCTATCAGTAATGCCTTGCAATCCTCATTGGGTATCCAATACAAGGATTTAGTTTATACAGAGCATGCCCTTGAAACAGGTTCCGAGTCAAAAGCCGTTTCTTACGTAGGCTTTACAGCCGCAAACGGCTCCGTTTACTGGGGATGTGGAATTGATGCAGACATTATGACCTCCTCCATTAAAGCCCTGTTCAGTGCCGTTAACAATATGGTCAGCAGTGAACAGCCGGCTGCCGAGCAAGGATACTCCTTGTCTAAATAAATGATTGAGAACCCTGTTTATGCAGGGTTCTTTATGTTTAATTAAACTATGTTAATATTATTAATGTGGATGGGAAACTTTTTGTTTCCTAATAATCCTCTGTTCATGTTAATAAACAGCAAACGTATCTTAAAGGAGGAACATATGATAAAAGGAATCATTTTCGACTTTGATGGGCTTATTTTTGACACAGAAACACATCAGTACCACTTACTGCAGGAGTTATTTACAGAACACAGCTGTGAATTGCCTTTAGAATTATGGCAAAAAGAAATAGGCACACACACAGATTTCTCCCCATTTGTTTACCTGGAAGAACAGTCTAAAAGAAAACTCGACTTAAAAATTTTAGAAACAGCTTTTCAAGAAAACTTTATTAGCAAGCTCGAACTAGAAAAAGAAAGACCTGGTGTTAAGGATTATCTTGATACAGCCAAATCTTTAGGTTTGAAAATTGGTCTCGCTTCAAGCTCAAATTATGATTGGGTTTCCAAGCATTTAAAGAGATTAGGTTTATTTGATTATTTTGACTGCATCAAAACCTCTGACGATGTAGAAAAAGTTAAACCAGATCCAGCTCTATACATAGAAGCTGCCCGTTGCCTTGAGCTGCAGCCAAATGAATGCATAGCATTCGAAGATTCTGCTCACGGGGCACAAGCAGCTAAAACAGCAGGCTTAAATGTTGTTATTTTCCCAAATGAAGTGACAAATGCCATGCAATTCTGTGATGTGGATTACCGCTTTGATTCCATGCAGGCAATGCCACTAGCTGATTTAATATCCAAATATAAATAATAGAAGTAGCATAAAAAGGAATAACCTCACATGGGGCTATTCCTTTTATTTTTTAACATTATTTTTTCGTCTTCGAATTAGCTATTGTTTAATCACTATTTCCTTTTCCTTGCTGACAAAAAAGTGATAAAGCGCCCCGTATAGGTTTGCATCATTTCGGAACTTGCAAACATCTATTTTCGGATTTGCCATATGGGGAGAATTAGCTGACTTTATTTCCTCTATTGCCCACTTTGTTCTTTCAATTAAGATAGGCTGGGCACTGATTCCGCCGCCAATTGCAAATATCTCCGGATCTAAAATATATTGCAGGTTCAATATTTGGGAAGCTAGATAAAAACAAAACTCATTGAATATTTCATTAGCTTCTTCATCCTGATTGTTTATGTATTCAAATACAGCTTCACCATCTGTTGGATCATCCAGCTTCTTTGCTTCTCCGATAAGACGCACCATGCGCACTGCCGAACAATCGGAGCCAAAAAATTGTGCTTTCCTGCTTGTCATGTCTATTTTATCCATCACAAAGCTCATTTCACCAGCAGACAGATTCACTCCACGATGCAGCTTGCCATCAACGACAATACCACCGCCTACACCGCTTCCGAGCACTAATACGACTGCGTCCTTAGCTTCTTTAATACTGCCAAGCCACAATTCAGCTAAAGCAGCACATTTCCCGTCATTTTCAATGGAGACATCTTTTCCGTACCTGTCCCCAATTCTTTTTGCCAAATTCACTTCATGAAGAAATGGGAAAGACCCTCCATAATAAATCATACCTGTATCAACATCTACCGTCCCTGGACAGCTTACGGCAATCCCTTTAACGGCTGATAAGTCGTGATCATCCAAAATACTAAACAGGACCTCTTCAAAATCGTCCAAATTCGTTCGAGGCGCGGGCCTTTTCCCTTTTGAAGAAATGTTCCCAGCAGTATCCATCAAAGCATATTTAACAAACGTTCCACCGATATCAAGTACGAAATACATATATAATTCTCCTAGTCTTTTTGATGATTTTTAATTGTGTTTATCTGAATAGTTGAAGTACTATAATATTTCGCCGCAGAAATGGGTTTTTCCTTTTTTAATGAATAGAATTCAATCCTTGCCAAAAAGTTTGGTTACTTATCCTCAAAGTAGCACACTTCTTATAAACCTAATTCCCCTTCTCCTAAGCTATATATTTATCATAAAAAACACCTTGTGTTGTGAGAAGATAAGGACTAAGCCAAAGACTGCCTATCCCTGAAGTAAAGCTGACAACAATTCCCCATCCAATAAAACTAAGATTCAACATGAAGTACCTCCACTTATAACCGTGCATCCGCCTCCTGCTTTCTGCAAGTGCTTCAAATATCGTGTATTCTGGATGATCTTTAAGCAAATAAAACGCTTGAGAATAGGGAATTCCTTTTATAATTCCTGGTATTACGAAAAGGAACGACCATAGAATTATGAGTACTATTTGAGCAATCGCTAATTTTATCATCTTTAAAAGTAAAATTATATTATTGTACGGTTTTAATACTTCGCTAATCCGCGGTGAATTCCGCCTTGCAATATCTAAAAAAAACCAGGTGATAGAAATAGATAATGGTATCAGCAGCAAAGATACCACTCCCCCTGCAAAGGAAAGTACTGTTGTTAATGGTAAATTAGAAGTCTCTTTCACGGGTATATCAAATAGAAAGGGTATAAATAAATTAATTGAAAAGAAAATAATAAATACTAACACATTACCTATAGCTAAAATAAACCAAACTAACACAGCCATTCCCCAATTATTCTTCAATGCATCCAATGCTTCTTGTTACATTATCTGCATCATTTCACCTCAAATTCTTTTATTTTTATTTTATTGTTTTACTCCTACAACAAAGTTTCTTTTCTGAAACGTTCCATTTCACTAATACTAAGCATTATTGAACACAAAAAAGCCGAATGACCTTAATTAGTCACTCAGCGATTACTAATATTTTAAACATCCAATTATGCTTAGCTGGTTATTTTCCCCAGCGCCTTCGCCAGTCTTTTGATACCAATAGGAATTTCCTCATCACTAGCTTTTCCATATGTAAGACGCATAAAGTCTGACTTTGTGCCAAGGATAGAGCCTGGTGTAAATATAACTCCTTCCTCTATTGAC